>NZ_QHJK01000004.1:0-823957 GCF_003947475.1 Amycolatopsis sp. WAC 04197
GCGTGCGCTTGAGGTGGTTGTTGATGACGATGCGGTTGTCGGCCATCAGCTTCGCCGGGACGGCGCGCACACTCGTGGCCGTCGGCACGGACAGCGAGGCGTCCATGTTCTTCGCGATCGCCGCCGCGGCGCCGCGGAGCTGCTTCGACTCCGCCTCGGCGTCCTTCTCGGCCGGCTTGGCGGGGGCCTTCTCCGCAGCCTTGGGCGCCGCCGCCTTCGGGGCGGGCTTCGCCTCGGTCTTCGGGGCGGCCTTCGCCGGGGCTGTCTGCTTCGCGGTGGGCTCGGTCTTCGGGGCCGGCTTCGTGGCCTGGCCGTTGGAGGCCGCGCTCTCCTTGGCGGGAGCCGTGGGGGCCGGGCGTGCGCCTTCAGCCTTGGTCTTCGCGTCCTGCGTTGGCTTGAAATCCGCGAAGAAGTCGTGCCAGGCGGCATCGACTGAGCTGGGGTCGGCGAGGAACTGGTCGTACATTTCCTCGACCAGCCACTCGTTGGGGCCGAATTGTGACGCAGGGCTGCTGCTGGACACGGCTTGGACTCGCCTCTATCCGTCTCGAGATCTTGAACACCGCTGATGCGCCTACCAGGCTAACCCCCTCGGTCGCAGCCGTGTGATGGAACTGGCCTGTGTGAGGCGTGGCGCACTAGGTGATGGGTCACTGTCTCGATCAAGAGACCGAAAATAGGCCACCCGCCGCCCTCGTCCGCCGCCGCCCGGGGGAGCAAGGGACCTTTGCTACCACTTTCACCGTCCGTGCAGGTCAGGTCACTGTTTCGTCGATGAGGGTTGGCTGAGTCGTCGTGCCCGGACAGCCTGGAGTTCACGTCGGGGCGCTTCGCTGGGTGGAGGATGCGGCCGGTGTCGTGCCGGCCGCCGGTCCCCGCGAGGTGGTGGCGGCCCATGTGGCTGGACGAGTGCCCGTCGTTCTGGGACGAGGGGCGCGTGCGCCCGCTGGTCACCGAGTCCGGCAAGGTCGTCCTGATGTGCGACTCGTGCTCGGCGGTCTGGCCGACGCTCGCCGACTTCAAGGAGATGGAGCACGTCGAGCCCGACGAGCCGGACTGGACGGTGGCGGCAGGCGTGCACGTCCGGCCGGGGACCGTCCGGTGGGCATCGGTCCAGGACCTCGAGGTCGCCGGGATGGGCGGCCTCAAGTGGCGGCCTTAACCGGGGTACGGACGCTCCGCGGGTAGCAGCGCTTCGGCGTCTTCGATGCGGTTCGCCGCGACCAGGGCGCCGACCTCGCGCATGACCGGGGTGACGTCGGTGACCGCCGTGATCCATTTGTCGACATAGCGATCGACGGCCTCGCCGCTCAGTCCCATCTGGAGCGAACGGTGCTTCAGAGGGCCGAGCCGGATGCTGCGTTCCGGATCCCACTGGATACGGACCGGGCTGGTCTTGACCTCGTTCTGCCACGTCTTCCGGTCGGGATGGACATCTGGGTCGTAGTGGCTGAGCGCCGCGTGGTCGAGCGCCCAGGCGAAACCCTCGCGAGTGATGTCGAGGGCGAGTACGCGCTCTTGGCCGGGCTTCGCGGCCCAGCCGCAGCGGTACGCCATCCAGCGGAAGGACGGCTTGATCCAGGTCATGCGTTCGCGTTTGAACGGCGGCACGAAAGTGCCGGCCTTCAGCGCGGCGTCGGCGATGGCCGGGGCGTACGCCTGATAGACGCGGATCGTGGTTTCGGTGTACAGGGCGCGGATCTGCCGCGCCGGGATCTCTTCTTTCATTTCCCGGTCAGCGTGACAGGTGGGGTGGGCGCGCGCGACCGAAATTCCCTTGCCCATCGGGTCATGCTGAACGCATGGCATTGCTGCGCAAGGGATCGCGACGGATCGTCGTCGATGACACCGCTTACCGGTGGATCGTCCGGCGGAAGCCCACCTACGCACAGGACGGCGGGTATTTCCTTTCGTACGGGGTGGAATCGGAGGACGCGCGGGGTGCGGTGCTGGTGGTGCGGACGGATCACGCGCACCCGTTGAACTTCATGGGGGTGCCGTCGAAGGCCGTGCTGCCTTCGGATGTCGAACGGGCGATCCGGCTGGCGCTGGCGCGTGGGTGGGAGCCGGAGGCTCCGGGGGCGCAGTTCCAGCTCGACCTCGCGGCTGGGTGAGGGGCCACGGCGTCGTGAGTGGCGTTCGACGTGCTTGAAGGCGCGACTCGCGTGATTGGGGGCGTGACACGCGTGATTGGACGGACGACACGACCGCGGCACGGTCAGCCCAGGGACCAAAGGCGGGCGTAATGACCACCCGCGGCGACGAGTTCCGCGTGCGTGCCCTGTTCGACGATCCGGCCGTGGTCCAGCACGACGATCCGGTCCGCCTTGGCGGCGGTGGCGAGCCGGTGCGCGACCACGAACGTCGTGCGGCGGCGCGCGAGTTGTTCGGTCGCGCGCAGGACGGCGGCTTCGGTGGACGGGTCGAGTGCCGCGGTCGCCTCGTCGAGCAGGAGGACGTCCGGGTCCACGAGTTCGGCGCGGGCGAGGGCGACGAGTTGCCGTTGCCCGGCCGAAAGGGACCGTCCACGTTCACCGACGGGCTGGTGGAAACCGGCCGGGAGCGCGGCGACACCGTCGAGCGCGCCGACGGACCGGACCGCCTCCTCGACCTCCGCGTCCGTCGCGGAAGGCCTGCCGTAGCGCACATTGTCCGCGACGGTTCCCGAGAACAGATGCGCTTCCTGCGGTACCACGCCCATTCGCGTGCGCAGGGCGGCGAGGTCGTACTCGCGGATGTCGGTCCCGTCGATCCGGACCACGCCGCCTGTCGCGTCGTAGAAGCGCGCGACGAGCTTCACCGCCGTCGACTTCCCGGCGCCCGTCGCACCGACCAGTGCGACGGTCTCGCCGGGCGCGACTTCCAGTGAGAGCTGCGAAAGGGCTGGTTCGTCCGTTGCTGTGTAAGCGAAATCCACGTCCTTGAAGGAGACCTCGCCGCGCAGACGCTCCGGCATGGCGACCGGGTTTTCCGCCTGCGGAACGGAAGTCGGCGTGCGCAGGAGATCGCCGATCCGCGTCAGGCCGACCCGCGCCTGCTGGTAGCCGTCGAACACCGAGGACAGTTGCTGGATCGGCGAGAAGAACTGCCCCAGGTACAACAGGAACGCCACCAGCACACCGGCCGACAACGTGCCCGCCGCCACCCGGTTCGCGCCGACGATCAGCACGACGACCTCGGCCAGTCCGGAAAGCATTGCCGCGAAAGGGAAGTACGTCGCGACGAGACGCTGGGCGCGAAGCCGCGAGCGTCGGTATTCGTCGCTTCGGGACGCGAACTTCTCGGCAGTGCGCTCCTCGCGTGTGTACGCCTGCGCGACCCGCAGCCCGTTCACGTTCTCCTGCATGTCCGCGTTGACGACGCTGACCCGTTCCCGGGCTTCGGTGTACGCCTTGGACGACGCGCGGCGGAAGATCACGGTCGCCACGACGAGGATCGGCAGCACCGCGAGCGCGTACACGGCCAGGCCGATGTCGGTGATCATCAGCGCCGCCGCGATCCCGACCAGCGTCAGCGCGCTCACCACCGCTTGCGCGACACCGGTCTGCAGGAACGTCGAGAGCGCGTCGACGTCGGTGGTCATCCGGGTCATGATCTTCCCGGACAGTTCGCGTTCGTAGAAGTCGAGCCCGAGCCGTTGCAGATGGGCGTAACTGCGCACGCGCAGCGAGTACAGCACCGTCTCGCCGACCCGCGCCGTCATCTTCGTCTGGAGGTACACCACCAGCCAGTCGGTGAGGATCACCAGCGCGCCGATCCCGGCGGCCAGCCAGATCACCGCCTCCGCGCCGGCGCGCACCCCGTTGTCGATGCCGTGCTGATACAGCGCGGGCATCGCGATGGTGGCCAGCGCGTCCGCCGCGACCAGACCGATCACCAAGGCGAGCGGGCCGCGCACCGGTTTCAGCAGGCGGCCGAGGCGGAACTTCGGTTCGGGCGCGGTGACGTCCGTGCCCGGCAGCCGCGGGACATCAGTGGCGGGCGGCAGTTTCCGGACGCCTTCGATGAGCTCCTGGCTCGGCGGCAGGTCGACGTCCCATTCGCCGCCCGAGCCCTTCCGCTCGCCCGCCAGCTCGTCGGCCTTGTCCTGCTCCGGCCACAGCGCGGGGGTGATCCCGGCGGGACCGCAGTCGAGACCCTCGCAGCGATGCGGCTCCTCGACGTCGTCACCCGGACCCGCGACGAGTTCGCGGAACAGCGGGCAGCGGGCGAGGAGTTCTTCCTCGGTGCCGACGTCGACGACGCGGCCCTTGTCGAGCACGGCGATCCGGTCGGCGAGGGCGAGGGTGGAACGGCGGTGCGCGATGAGCAGGGTCGTCCGGCTCGCGGTGACCGAACGCAGCGTGTCGTGGATCGCCGCCTCGGTGACCGTGTCGATGGCGGAGGTCGCGTCGTCGAGGACCAGCACGCGCGGATCGGTCATCAGCGCCCTGGCGAGGCCGAGCCGTTGCCGTTGACCGCCCGACAACGTGAGTCCGCGCTCGCCGACGAGTGTGTCGTAGCCGTCGGGGAGGCGCTGGATGAACTCGTCCGCCTCCGCCGCCCGTGCGGCCGCGCGGATCTCTTCGTCGCTCGCGTCCGGCCTGCCGTAGGCGATGTTGTCGCGGACCGACGACGAGAAGAGGAACGCCTCTTCGAAGACCACGCCGATCGCGCCGCGCAGATCGTGCTGCCGGACGTCGCGGACGTCGAGGTCGCCGACCTGGACCGAGCCGCTGTGCACGTCGTAGAACCGGGGCAGCAGCAAGGAGATCGTCGATTTGCCCGAACCGGCCGTGCCGACCAGCGCGAGTGTTTCGCCCGGCCGCGCCTCCAGGGTGAGCCCGTCGAGCACGGGATCCGACCGGGTGTAGCCGAAGGAGACGTCCTCCAGCCGGACACCGAGCGGGCCGTCGGGCAACGGCCGCGCGTCCGGGCTGTCGACGACGTCGGGCTGCGCGTCGATGAGTTCGTTGACCCGTTCCGCGCCCGCCCTGGTCAGCTGGGCCTGCACGACGAGGCTGGAGATCATCCGGGCCGGGCCGATCAGGATGGACAGATAGGTCGCGAACGCCAGGAAGGTGCCGAGGCTGACCTCGCCCTTCAACGCCAGGATGCCACCGACCGCCAGCACCGCGACCTGTCCCGCGGCGGGGAGGGCCGCCGTCGTGGCCGTCGGCAAGGACGAGAGCCGGGCCGCGCGCATACGTTCCGCGAAGAGCTTCTTCGCCGTCTTCTCCAGCTTCGCGACTTCGCGCGCTTCCTGGCCGAAGCCCTTCACGACGCGTACGCCGGTGACGGTCTCCTCGACCTGCTGCGCGACGTCGGCCGCGCGCTGCTGGGCCGCCCAGGTCGCGGGGAAGAGCCGTTTCCGGCTCACCGCCATGATGATCGCGATCGCCGGGGTGACCACCATCGCGATCAGGGTCAGCGTCGGCGACATCCACAGCATCGCGCCGAGCGACAGCAGCGCGAAGATCACCGAACCCGCCGAAAGCGGCACCTGCATCAGGACCGAAGTGACCAGCTGCAGATCCGAGATCGCGCGCGAGGCGACCTGGCCGGTGCGCAACGCGTCCTGCTTGCCGCCGTCGAGCCGCGAGACCGCGCCGAACACCTGGCGGCGCAGGTCGTGCTGGACGTCGAGTGCCAGCCGTCCGCCGACGTACCGGCGGGCGAACGCGTTGCCGAAGGTCAGCACCTGCAGCACCGCCATCACGGTGGCGAGCAGACCGAGGCGGGAGGTGTCGCCCGCGACGGCGTCGTCCAGCGCCTCGCGGATCAGCAGCGGACCGGCGGCCTGGAGCCCGACGCCGATGATCGCCGCGCCCAGCGAGAGCACGACGAGCCACGGATGTTTCCAGCACGAAGCGGCCAGGCGGCGGATCCAGCCTCCGGTGGGCACCGGGGCCGTCTCACGTGCCGGACTGGCTTGACGGGGACGAGGTGGAGCAGTAGTCACCCCGCAAGCCTAGGCGTGCGCACCGACATGATCGGCCGGTTCGCGCAGGGCCGAATGCTATGAACGGTCCGTTCCTTGCAAATTTTGCAAGGAACGGACCGTTCATAGCGTGTGTGCGGCGGGAGGGTGTGACCTACGTGATGTCCTTCTTCTGGTTCACGGCCCAGCCGGCGAGGAAGAAGATCATCGTCCAGCCGAAGAAGATGAGCGCCGAGGCCCACCACGAGAACGCGCCGGGCGCACCGGCCGCGTACTGCAGCGCCCACGCCGTCTCGTCCTGCAGACCGGGCACCTTCACACCGGCGGCGCCGAACGCCTCCGCGCCGATGGCGCCCACGATGCCGTTGACCGTGCCGTTCGGCAGGACGCCGCCCAGCCAGGTGATGTCCGCGGCCCCGAACATGACGAACACCAGCACGTTCTCGACCACCAGCATCCAGATGGTCAGCGTGATGATGCTGCCGACCACGCTGCGCCAGACCGCGCCGACCCCGATGCCGAACAGGGTCGCCAGGATCGTCGCGAGGACACCCGCGCCCAGTACGCCCAGCCACTGGCCCGCCGTCGGCAGGCGCTGGCTGTCGACCGTGATCACGGTGCCGAGGCTCGCCGCGCCCACGATGATCACGCCGTAGATCGCGCCCCAGACGATGTAGGTGATCATCTTCGCGCTCAACGCCGAAACCCGGTTCGGGGCGGTGAGGAACGTCGTCGTGATCGTCTTCTTCGTGTACTCGCCGGCGAGGGCGAAGACACCGAAGATGATCGGGATCATCGTGCCGATGTTGATGCCGTGCCCGAGGGCGAGCAGACCGACCGGCAGCTCACCGGTGGAGATGCCGAGCGCCTCGGTCAGCTCACGGGTGTCCGAGCGGCCGAGGAAATCGCTGAAGTCGTTGGTGACCATGCCCCAGAACAGGGCGAACGCGAAAGCGAAGACCACCGCGGGGATCATCAGCGCCCACCACGCCTTGAGCGTGAGCGTCTTGCGGAACTCCGCCTTGATCAGGTTGCCCATCAGCCCTGGCCTCCCCAGCCCTCGTTCTGGCCCTGCTGCTGCGCCTGCTGCTGAGGCGGCGCCTGCTGGTACTGCGGTTGCTGCGGCGGCTGACCCTGCTGCTGGAACTGCTGCGGCGGCGCGAAACCGGGCGGCGGAGTGTTCTGCGGCGCGTAGCCGGGCGGCGGCCCCTGATAACCGGGCGGCGGGCCCTGATAACCCGGAGGCGGACCCTGGTAGCCCGGCGGCGGGCCCTGCTGGAAACCGGGCGGCGGCGCCGCGTACTGGCCCTGCGTCAGCTGGAAGAACATGCGTTCCAGATCCGCGGTCTCCTCCTGCATGCCGTAGACGGCGATACTCGCCTTCGCGGAGACGTCACCGATCTGCTGCACCGTCGCGCCCGAGACCGCGACCCGGCCGTCCGGCATCGGCGAGACCTGCGTGATCCCCGCCTCCTGCAACGCGGAGACGAGACCGCTCGCGTCGGCCGACTGCACCAGCACCCGGGACTGGTTGCTCTTGCGCAACTGGTCCAGCGAGCCGTTGTAGCGCGTCATGCCCTGGCTGATGATCACGACCTGGTCGATCGTCTGCTCCACCTCGTTCAGAAGGTGGCTCGAGACCAATACCGTGCGCCCCTCACGCGCGTACGCGCGCAGGAAGTTCCGAAGCCACAGGATGCCTTCGGGGTCGAGCCCGTTCGTCGGCTCGTCCAGCACCAGCACCTGCGGATTCCCCAGCAACGCCGTCGCCAGCGCCAGCCGCTGCCGCATACCGAGCGAGAACCCGCCCGCCTTGCGGTCCGCCGCCGACGAAAGACCCACCAGCCCCAGGACCTCGTCCACCCGCTGATCCGGCATCCCGATCGCCGCCGAGTACACGCGCAGATGATTCCGCGCCGTGCGACCCGGGTGGAAACCCTCGTTCTCCAGCACCGAACCGACGACCCGCGCCGGATTCCCCAGCTGGTCGTGCGGGCGCCCGTTGATGGTCGCCGTGCCGTTCGTGGGCGTCACCAGCCCGAGCAGCATCCTCAGCGTCGTCGTCTTCCCGGCCCCGTTGGGCCCCAGGAAGCCGGTCACCGAACCGGGCTCCACCGTGAAGCTCAGATTCTGGACCGCGTTGACCGCACCGAACTGCTTGCTCAGGTTCTGCACCGCGATGCGGCCACTGCCGTCGTGCATACCGTCCCCTTTTGTTGACGAAGGCCGATCACGCGACATCCTGCCTCACAGGGTGAGGCCGCACCCGAGGAAGGGGTCAATCCGCCGAAAGCGACCTTCGTCACGTTCGACCGGGTGACGAATCCGTCCACCAGGGCACCCGCCGCTGCGCCGAATGGCCGCTGACTACCGGATATACGACGCAGAGCGCGGAAAATCACCGACCCCGCCAGAGGTTCGTGAAGAAATAATTCGGAAGACATGGCAACCCCATGCAGCGCGACGGCGACTTATTACCTACGATGTAGGAGGCGGCCCGCTCCCAGTGACCCCCAGGCTGGTCGAGCGGGCCGCCCTCAGCCCCTTTGCCCCACCCTGGTTGGTGCTTGCGCACCTTCCCCGAGGTGGGGCTTCGTCGTATCACCCGGGGGGCCGAGCCCCCGGACCCCCGCGGTGCGGTCGGCGCCGGTTCGCGAGGGGTGGCCGACGGCGCAGAGCGCCGTGGCCGGGTGAGAGCGCGTAGGGCGCGGAGCGCGGGAAAGGTTCGGGAAAGGTCGGGGTCGGATCCTGTCGTCGAGAAGGTGACGAGGGGAGAGTGACCGGTGGAGACCGATCCGGTACGGAAGATCAGAGAGTTCGCGGAACTAGTCGCGAGGGACGGGGCCGCGCTTGTGCGGGCCGAGGGGGAGCTGGCGGGGCGGCGCTACACGGCGTCGGCGCGTGGGGGGCTTGTTCGGGCGGAGGTGGATCATCGGGCGCGGCTCGTCGGGATCCACATCGACCGGGCCGCGGTGGCCCGCAGCCGTGGTGGAGAGCTTGGCGCGTACATCGTCGAGGTGGTCGGTCAGGCGCGTGAAGAGGCCCGCGCCGAATACCGGCGACTGGCCCGGGCGGGTGTCCGATGAACGGCCTGTTGCGGCTTCACGACCTTGACGCGGAAGACGACAGGCGGCCGGTCTCCCGGCGGGACGACCATTTCGCCGGTGCGGACATCGACGCCGGTCTCGGCAGGGTCCACGTCGACGAGGCGGGTGACCTGGTCGCCGTCGACCTCGACGAGCGGGCATTGCGCACGATGAACCCGGCCGCGCTCGGCGGCCATCTCTTGGCGGCGATCGAGCGGGCCGAACAGGCCGCCAGGGCCGAGCGGATCGAACGGAGAAGGCTCTGATGGCAGAGGGAACCGGCTACGAGGTCGTCCCGGAATCGCTCGCGGACATGGCGACGGAGTTCCAGACCGCGGCCGACTCGTGGACCACGCTCAAGGACACGGTCGGCGGACTGACGATGCAACCGGGCGACCTCGGCCTGCTCGCCACCAGCGTGGGATACATCGAGGCGTACAACGCGGCGTGCACGCTCATCGTCGAGAAGCTCGGCGAAGCGATCAAGAGCTTCGAGGACACCGAGTCCGCGCTCGTCACCGTCGCCAACACGTATGCCGCGCAAGACGCCGAGTACTACGAGCAGTTCGGCTACCTGGGGAGCGACGATGACTGAACCGGCCCCGTTCCCGGAGGAAGACGCGGCGGCCGTGATAGACGCCGCGAAGGCCATCGACGCCGTGACCCTGGGCACGAACGCGGTGGCGGTCACCGCCGTCTTCGACAGTATTCTCCAGCTACTCGGCGATCCCGGGATTCCCTCGTCGCGCGCCACCCAATGGGGCGAAGCGCAGAAGACGCCGAGCACCGTGGCCGACGGGCTGAACACGAAACTCGGGTCTCTGGACGCGTATTGGCAGGGAGGCGCGTTCGACGCGTTCAAGACCCATACCGATCGGATCATCGTGGAGTGCGACCTGACGGCCGCGAAACTGGGGGAAGTGGGCACCCTCCTCGCCGAAGCGATCGCCTTCGTGCACGAGACGTGGGGGATGGCCATCGGGTTCATCACGAGGGCGGCCGCCAGCTGTATCAGTCTTCTCGATATCGCCAACCCGTTCGCGGCCTACGAGGCGATCAAGGACCTGCTGAACAGTTACGCCGATCTCCTCGAGAGCGCCCTCGTGACGATGGGCGAGTTCGCGGCCAACGTGAAGGCCATCGAGATCTCCGCGCTCAGCTTCCCGGCGCCGGGAACGCTGCCGAGCGAAGTGAGCAACCCCGACAGATGGGTCATCGAACCGGCACCCGAACACCCGCCGGAGGACAAGAAGCTGCCTGCCGAAGCCGGGATGGGTGAATCGCAAGGCGGCGTCACCACTCCTGAGGAGCCGGACACGGCCGAAGCGGAACCCGCCTGACCCGGGGAAATCCCGGCCGCCTCGGCGCGTGAACCCTCACGCGCCGAGGCGGGCCCGGATCTTCTCGGCGATCGGGTCGCCGGTGGCCGTGCACAGCCCGAGTGCCTCGTGGAGATGGTCCCGGGCCTCGGTTTCGCGTCCGTCCGCCGCCGACAGGTCGGCGAGCTGGACGAGCAGCCGGGCGGAGCCCCACCGGTCGTCCAGTTCACGTGTGATCGCGAGCGCGTGCCGGTACTCCTCACTCGCCTGCTCCCGCAGTCCCTTGTCCCGGTACAGATCGCCGAGCGTGCGCAGGGTGAACCGCAGCGAAGTGCGATCGCCGCTGCTCCGCTGCAGTGCGACGGCGTCCCGCAGATGACGCAGGGAGTCGTCGAAGAGGCCCTGCTGACGGCGAAGATCGCCGAGGTTGTTCAGCGCGATGCCTTCGCCGTTGAGGTCGCGGTCCGCCTGGAACATTTCGAGCGCGGCCGTGTAACTCGCCGCAGCCTCGGCGAAGCGGCCCATGCTGTCCTGTGTCACGCCGAGGTTGTTCAACGTCCACGCCTGCCCGTGCCGGTTGCCGAGCTCGTGGAACACCTCCGCCGTGGTGCGGAAGTACTCGATCGCCTTCTCGAAGCCGCCGACGTCGTCGTGGGCGATCCCCAGGCCGAGCAGCAGGTAGGCCTCGTCGACGCGCCTTCCCGACCGCCGGGCCGCGGCCACCGCGATCTCGTGGGTGACCAGCCAGTCGTCCCAGTGTTTGGTCAGGTAGAACAACCGCATCAGCGCGGCGGCCAGCAGACAGCAGATGTCGTCGGCGCCCTGGTCCGCCGCGGTCCGCACCACCGCCACCAGGTTCGCGCGCTCGGCGGCGAACCAGGCGAGCGCGTCGTCGCGGGTGTGGAACGGCGCTTCGGTCCGCGTCTCCTCCAAACCGGTCAGGTCGATCACGCGGGCCTTCGGGTCGACGAGTGCGCGGGCCGCGAGCACTGTGCGCAGGAACCACACGAACAGGCGTCGCGTGGCCGCCTCACGGCAGGCGGGCTCGACCTGGCCGGCGAGTTCCCGTGCGTAGGCGCGGAGCAGATCGTGTGTCCGGTAGCGCCCGGCGAAGCCCTCCTCGACGAGGTGGGATCGGGTGAGCGCGTCGAGAGCCTTTCGCGTTGCACGCAGGTCTTCGCCGGAGACCGCGGCGAACGCGGACGCCGTGAGATCGTGCCCGGGATGGAGCCCCCACAGGACGAAGAGCCGCGCGGACGACGGCGGCAGGTGATGGAGGGACCGGGAGAACACCGAGCGGATCGCGGTGTGGGCGTCGCCGTCGGCGTCCATCAGGTCGAGGCGCCGGTGCTCGTCCGCCAGTTCGGCGGCGAGGTCGGCGACACTGATGTTGTCGCGGGCGCGGAAGATCTCCGCGGCGACCCGCAGGGCGAGCGGCAGCCGGACGCACTGCCGCACCACCTGGTCGATCGCGTCGGCGGCGTCGTCCGTCCGTTCGCCCGCGAGGCCGCGGAACAACTCCCGCGCGTCGGAAGACGGCAGCCGTCGCAGGACGATCCGGTTCGCGCCGTCGCGGGCCACCAGCCCGGCGAGTGAATCCCGGCTCGTCACGACGACCTGGCAGGACGAACTCATCGGCAGCAGGGGCCGGACCTGCTCACAGGTCCGCGCGTTGTCGAGCACGACGAGCAGACGGCGGCGCGCGGCCAGCGCCCGGAACCGGGCCGCCCGCGCCGGGAGGTCGCGGGGGATCGCCGGTCCTTCGACACCGAGTGCCTGGAGGAACCCTTCGAGCACGTTCGCGGCCGAAGGCGGTTGCTCCGGCCCGTAACCGCGGAGGTCGACGTACAGCTGGCCGTCGGGGAAGCGGGGGCGGACGCGGTTGCCCCAGCGGACCACCGTCGCGGTCTTGCCGACGCCCGCGGTACCCACCACGACGCACACCGGTGCCGAATCCCGGCCGGACAGGGCGAGCTGATCGTCCAATTCGGACAGTTCCGCCGCCCGGCCGACGAAGTTCCGTACCGTGCGGGGCAGTTCCGACGGTACGACCGCCGGTGCCGTCGAGCCCGCCGGCTCGATCGGTAGCCCGGCGAGGATGCGCCTTTCGGCTTCGCGAAGCTCCGGGCCCGGCTCGATCCCGAGTTCTTCGACGAACAGCCGTCGTGCCGCGCGGTAGACGGCCAAGGCCGCCGTGCGCCGCCCCACCCGGTACAGCGCGATCATCAGCAGTTCGTGCAGACGTTCCCGGAACGGGTGACGGCGGATCAGTTCGGTCAGCTCGTCCACCAGGGACGAAGGCCCGCCATCGGCGAGTTCGGCCTGGCACAGCGTTTCGATCGCGGCCAGCCGGCGCTCGGTGAGCCGCCGCGCCCGCTCGGCCAGCTCCGGCGAGTCGAGCCCGTCGTACGGCTCACCACGCCACAGTGCGAGCGCCTCACGCGACAATTCGGCGCACCGCCGCGGATCGCTCGCGACGGCTTCGTCCACGAGCGACTCGAACCGCTGGGCGTCGAGTTCCCCCGGCAGCACCCGCAGCTGGTAGCCGCCCTCCCCGCTCGCCAGCCGATCCGGTTCGCCGAGCAGCCGCCTCAGCTTGTGGATGTGCAGGTACAGCTTCGACGCGGAGTCGCCGGTTTCCCCCGGCCACAACACTTCGACGAGAGTGTTCGCCGGGACGTCGCGGTTGGCGTTCGCCAGCAGCGTCCCCAGCAGGAGCTTCTGCATACGTCCGGTGACGGTGACGGCACGGCCGGTGGAACGGACGCGGAGCGGCCCCAGTACCTCGAATTCCATCGAGTACCTCCCCGCGGACAGTGTGCCGCGATCGCGGGGAGCCGAGGGCCGGAAAGGCGCAAAAAGGAGCGAGGGACCTTTGCTCCCGGGCAAAGGTCCCTCGCGTGGGAATGTGGCGTGGGGGTCAGGCCAGGACGGCGGCCAGCTCCGTGGCGGGCAGGTCGTGCGCGGCCGCGACCGGGGCGTTGGTCAGCGCGCCCGCGTGCGTGTTGAGACCCTTCGCGAGCGAAGCGTCGGCCTGCAGCGCCTTCTGCCAGCCGTGGTCCGCCAGCTGGACGGCGTACGGCAGCGTCACGTTGGTCAGGCCGTAGGTCGAGGTGCGGGGCACCGCGCCCGGCATGTTCGCGACGCAGTAGAACACCGACTCGTGGACCTTGTAGGTCGGCTCGTCGTGCGTGGTCGGCCGCGAGTCGGCGAAGCAGCCGCCCTGGTCGATCGCGATGTCCACCAGCACGCTGCCGGGACGCATCCGCGACACGAGGTCGTTCGAGACCAGCTTCGGGGCCTTCGCGCCGGGCACGAGCACCGCGCCGATGACCATGTCGGCCTCCAGCACGGACTGCTCGACCGACAGCGCGTTCGAGGTCACCGTGCGGATGCGGCCGCCGAAGTCGTTGTCGATCTGGCGGAGGCGGTCGACGTTGGTGTCGAGGATCTCGACGTCCGAGCCGAGGCCGAGGGCGACCCGCGCCGCGTTGAGGCCGGCGACACCGCCGCCGATCACGACCACGCGCGCCGGGTGGACGCCGGGGATGCCGCCGGGCAGCACGCCGCGGCCACCGCTCGGCTTCATCAGGGAGAACGCGCCCACCTGCGGCGCCAGCCGTCCGGCGACCTCGGACATCGGCGCGAGCAGCGGCAGCGCGCGGTTCGGGGTCTGCACCGTCTCGTAGGCGATCGCGGTGGTGCCCGCGGCCAGCAGCGCGTCGGTCAGCGGCCGGTCCGCGGCGATGTGCAGGTAGGTGAACAGCACCTGGTCGGCGCGCAGCCGCGGGTACTCCTCGGCGATCGGCTCCTTGACCTTGAGCACGAGTTCGCCCTCGGACCAGGTCTCCTCGGCGGTGGCGAGGATCTTCGCGCCCGCGGCGACGTACTCGTCGTCGGAGATGGACGAGCCGACGCCCGCGCCGGTCTCGACGAAGACGTCGTGGCCGCGCCCGGTCAGTTCGTGCACGCCCGCCGGGGTGAGCGCCACCCGGTATTCATGCTTCTTGATCTCACGGGGGACGGCGATACGCACGGAAAGCCTCCTGGCGACGGTTCTGCGAACAAGGTGCTGCCACTCACGGTGAGCCACCCGGACGGCGGTGTCATCGTTCGCTGGAGACAGTGTTGAGAACCGATCATGGTTTTCGCGGCACAATCGCTTGACCTCCAGTCAACTGGAGCTTGCACCTTGGGTCACATGAGAGCCGTGTGGTTGAAAGAGTTCGGCGGGCCCGAAGTGCTCGTCGCGGGCGATGCCCCGGATCCGGTGCCGGCCGCGGGCCAGGTGCTGATCGAGGTGGCCTTCGCCAACATCACGTTCGTCGAGACGCAGTTCCGGGCGGGCGGGGGCGGGCCGTTCCGCGCCGAGCCGCCGTTGATCCCGGGCAACGGGGTCGGCGGCGTGATCAGCGCGGTCGGCGAAGGGACGGACCTCGGCCTGGTCGGCAAGCGCGTCGTGACCTCCACCGGCGGTTCCGGGGGCTACGCGGAACGGGTCGCGGTCGACGCCGCGGCGGTCTTCGAGGTGCCGGACGGCCTGGCCCTCGACGCCGCGGTGGCGATCCTCGCCGACGGCCGCACGGCGACCGCGCTGGTGACCGCCGCGCGGATCCGGCCGGGGGAGCGCGTGCTCGTCGAGGCGGCGGCCGGCGGGGTCGGCGGGCTGGTCGTCCAGCTCGCCAAGGCCGCCGGTGCCGAGGTCGTCGGCGCGGCGGGCGGTGCCGCGAAGACCGGGCACGTCCGGGAGCGGGGCGCCGATCTGGCGGTCGACTACCGCGAGCCGGGCTGGGCGGAGAAGGTGGGCGAGGTCGACGTCGTGTTCGACGGGGTCGGCGGTGAGATCGGGACGGCGGCGTTCGGTTTGCTGAAGCCGGGCGGCCGGATGCTGATCTACGGCCTGTCGAGTGGTTCGTGGACGGAGGTGTCCGAAGAGGACGCCGCCGCGCGCGGGGTCACGTGATCCGTGGCCTCGGTGGGCCCGAACAGATGCGGGCGTTCACCGAGTCCGCGCTCGCCGAAGCCGCCGCCGGACGGCTGGAACCCGTGATCGGCCAACGGTTCCCGCTCGCGCGGGCAGCGGACGCGCACGCGGTCATGCAGTCGCGGGGCACGCTCGGCAAGACGTTGCTCGAGGTCTGATGTTCGACGTCGACGAATTCCTCGCCGGTCCGCTGACGGCCAGGGTCGCCGCGGCCGGGCCGACCGTGCGCCCGGCCTGGTACCTCTGGGAGAAGAAGGCCTTCTGGATCCTCACCGGACCGTGGGCGCGGCTGGCCGGGCTGGTCCGTGAGTCGCCGTCGATCGCGGTGACCGTCGACGTGTGCGACGTCGGCACCGGTCTGGTGCGGCAGGTGCTCGCGCGCGGTGAGGCCGAGGTGCTGCCGTTCGACGTCCCTCGTGGACAGCGGCTGCTGAGCCGGTACCTCGGTCCCGACGAGCGCAAATGGGATGCGCGTTTTCGTTCTTACCTGCACGATGATCCCGAGGTGAAAGGGACCGTCTGGGTCCGGATGGTGCCGAAGAGATTCGTCGCCGAAGACCTCGGTTATCGGGTATGACGCACGGCCGCGTTCGCTGGGGGTGGGCGCGGTCGTGCAACCTGCGAAACGGTAAATGCAGCACGATCGAGTCAAGATGTTGATCTTACTGGCCGGTAAGCTGCCATTCTGTTCCGCATGACAAATCAGGACTGGCGGCGGGAGCGGCGTGTCCGCACCGTCGACACCGAAGGCAATCCGGCCGATGTCATCGTCGGCCTTGTCGAAACCCCCGGGCATGGATACGAAGCCGCGCTTCGGGTCGACGGTGGCCCCGGTGTTCTTTTGCCGCTTTACCCCGGTGCCGATCTGCTCGCCGCGGTACGGCAGACCATTGAGGACGGATATCGCGCCAGCGCGCACTGAACCGTCGAATGTCATGAAAGGGTCTTTCAAGACGTTTTCCGTCCTGAAAGACCCTTTCCTGACGTCCGGGTGCGGAATGTCGCGCTACAAAGTATTCGCCATCGAGCAGTTTGTAGTGGAATCAACTCCACCGCAGGGAAACGAGTTGCGTGATCAACGCCAGCCGGACGTCGGGATCGTCGAGATCCAGCGGGACGAGGTCGAGCAGCCGCCGCATCCGGTACCGCAGGGTGTTGGGATGGATCCGGAGTTCCTTCGCGGCCGCGCGCGGGTCTCCCGGATGCCGCAGCCACTGGTAGAGCGTGTCGACGTAGCCGCTCTCGTGGGCTTCGTCGTGCGCGCGCAGGAGGCCGAGCGGGCCGAGCTCGGCGACCTTCGAGGTGCTCGCCGCCGTCGCGCCGCGATGCAGCGAGAGGGCGGTCCACGCCTCGTCGAAGACCACGACGCGGCCGGGGACGAGCTTCGCGCGAAGCAGGCTCAGCGCCTCGTCGGCTTGAAGCCGTGAGGTCGCGAGCTCGCCGATTTCGCAGGCCGAGCCGGCGGCCGCCCGCGGCGTCCCGCCCTTCCGCGACGACGGGAGGGCTTCGAGGGCCGCCCGGAGTTCGTCCCAGCCGTCGCCGTCCGGGACGACGGCGTAGAGGACACCGCCGAGTTCGGTGGCCACCGGCCGTCTGCCGACACCCTGCGAGATCCGTTCGAGGAGTGCGAGCCGCAAGCCCTCGTCGTCGCGGCCGTCGCCGCCGGAGACCTCGATGACGACCACGCGGTGCGGCTCCTCGGACAGGTCGAGTTCCGCGATCGCCTTGCGCGGGCTGGCCTTCCCTTCGAGGAGCGCGCGCAGGAGCTCGGCCGAGACCCGGCGCTGCGAATCGGTGTGCGCGCGGCGGCGCAGCAGATGCAGCGCGACGACGGGGGCCGCGTCGGCGAACGCGGCCGCGCGTTCGTCGGAGACCGGGCCCGCGACGACCGCCCACATCGACCCCAGCAGTTCGCCGCCCATCCGGATCGGCACGATGAGCCGCGGCAGGGTGCCGTCGCGTTGCGCGGGCACGAAGATCGTCTGCCGCCCACGGGAAAGCTCGCGGAACACCCCTCGCGACCGGAACCGCGCGAGCACGTCGTCCGGAATGCGGCGGCCCATGATCGTGGACACGCGCGCCGAGTCGGTCAGGTCCTGCCGGGCCGAGTACGCGAGCACCCGCGAGTTGGTGTCTTCGATGGTGACGGGCGCGTCGACCACCGAGGCGACCGCGTCCGCGAGCCGGAACAGGTCGCCGGAACCGGGGCCGCCGCCGTCCTCCAGCGCGTCCGACTCGTCGGCCAGCGCGTCGAGAACCGTCCTGAGCAGCCAGACGAGCTGGGCCCACGACGTCGCGGAGCGCACCTCGATCAACGCGATGTCGGCCGATTTCGCCGCCCGTTTCACCGAGGGTTTCGCCGCGAGCGGGGGTTTCAGCAGGACGGCGGCGGCGCCTTTGGCCGCGCTGAGCTTGACGAGTTCCGCCGCGTCCGGGGTCTCGGTGATCGCGACGCCGAGGACGAGGTCCCCCGCGGCGAGGGTGTGGCCGGGCTCGGCGATGACGACGTCGCCGACCGCGGGGGACTCCTCGGGGACCTGGAGGGCGTGCAGCAGCGTCGGCCCCACCCGGTCGACGACAGTGCGCACCGAAACCATGGAGTGATTGTCCAGCAGGTGGGACCGCCGCACACGTCAGACCTCGCGGGGCGTCCTCGCGTCGATGTCCTCGGGCGTGAACCACTCGCGTTTCGTCGTCAACGCCCATCGGTGACCGTCGGGATCGACGATCCGGCCGTAGCGCTCGCCGAAGAACATCTCCTCGACCGGCGCCTCCACACTCGCGCCCGCGAACACCGCGCGCCGCACGAGATCGTCGGGATCCTCGGTCTCCAGCACCAAGAGCATCGGCGTGCCGCCCAGGGTCGACGGCGCGAGCGCGTCGAGCTGAGGGATCTCCTGGCTCACCAGCAGCCGCGCGTCGCCGACGGCGACCTCGACGAACAGCACGACGCCGTTCGGCAGCACGTTGCGGAACAGCTCCACCGCGCCGAACGCCTTGCCGTAGAAGGAAAGCGACTTGTCGACGTCCTTGACGAACAGATGCGGCGTCAAGCCGAGCGCCCGGCTCACGCCGACTCCGCGCGCTTGAGGAGCCCCGCCTGGTCGGCGACCGCGACGAGCCTGCTCAGGAACTCCGCCTCGCGGGCGGCGACTTCGCGGCCGGCGCGGGTCAGCCGGTAGTAGCGGCGGCGGGAGTCGTGCGGCTGGTCCTCGCTCGCGTCCGGGGCTTCTTCGACCAGGCCGTCGGCGACGAGCCTGGCGAGGGTCCGGTATAGCGTGCCCGGGCCGAGCTGAGCGAGGCCGCCGCTCACCTCGTCGACGAAACCCATGATCGCGTAGCCGTGCGCGCGACCTTTCGCGAGCGCCAGCAGGGTCTGGAACGCCGCGGGGGTGAGCTGCGGGTTGCCGTCGGCCATCCGCGAAGCATACACTCCGATCTCGTTATATCCATGTTGGATACAAAGGAGCCGGACGTGGCGATTCGAGGCGTGCACAAGATCGTGGTCGGCGTGCGGGATCAGGAGCGCGCGAAGCGGTTCTGGTCCGAAGTCGTCGGATTCGAGATCACCACCGACGTGCCGTACGACGACAACGGGAACCGGTGGGTCGAGGTCACTTCAGCCGATGGGGTGACGTCGCTCGTCCTGAGCACCGCGCCGGAGGACCTCAAGCGCTTCGAGGTGCGGGACGAACTCCCGACGGGCAATTTCTTCTTCTACGCCGACGACATCGAAAAGACGTACGAAGAGCTCTCGGCGAAGGGCGTCGAGTTCCCGGCCAAGCCGGAGAAGCAGCCCTGGGGCTGGTGGGCGATGTTCACCGATTCGGAGGGCAACAGGTTCGCTCTCCAGGAAAGGAATCCCACCCCCTGAGAGCGGTTGGGTGCTCCGTCCGGCGGAGCTAGCTTCGGTGCCAACAGCCGAAATCCCTTGAGCCGCTAGGAGAATCGCGATGAGCGCGGACGGATGGTCGTTCGAGACCAAGCAGATCCACGCGGGTGCGGCGCCGGACACCGCCACCGGCGCGCGGGCGACCCCGATCTACCAGACCACCTCGTACGTGTTCCGCGACAGCCAGCACGGTGCCGATCTATTCAGCCTCGCCGAGCCCGGCAACATCTACACGCGGATCAACAACCCCACGCAGGACGTGCTGGAGCAGCGGCTCGCCGCGCTCGAAGGCGGGGTCGCGGCGCTGGCGTTCGCCTCCGGGACCGCGGCCACCACGGCGGCCATCCTCAACCTCGCGAACGCCGGTGACCATTTCGTCTCCAGCCCGGCGCTTTACGGCGGCACGTACAACCTCTTCCACTACACGCTGCCGAAGCTCGGCATCGAGGTGTCGTTCGTCGAAGACCAGGACGACATCGAGCAGTGGAAGGCCGCCGTCCGGCCCAACACCAAGCTGTTCTTCGCCGAGACGCTGGCCAACCCGGGCAGCAACGTCCTCGACATCCGCAAGGTCGCCGACGCCGCGCACGAGTCCGGTGTCCCGCTGGTCGTGGACAACACCGTGCCGACGCCGTACCTCGTCCGCCCGATCGAGCACGGCGCCGACATCGTGGTCCACTCGGCGACGAAGTACCTCGGCGGGCACGGCACCACGGTCGCCGGGGTGCTGGTCGACGGCGGCACCTTCGACTTCGGCAAGGACCCGGCGCGGTTCCCCGGATTCAACGAAGCCGACCCGAGCTACCACGGTCTCAAGTACTGGGAGGCGCTCGGCCCGGGCGCGTTCGCCGCCAAGGCCCGGGTCCAGATCCTGCGGGACACGGGCGCCGCGATCGCGCCGCTCAACAGTTTCCTTATCCTACAAGGGATCGAGACACTTTCGCTGCGTTTGGAGCGGCACGTGTCCAACGCGCAGGCGCTGGCCGAATGGCTGGAGCAGCGCGACGAGGTCGAGAAGGTGTACTACGCCGGGCTGCCGTCGAGCCCGTATCACGAGGCCGCGAAGAAGTACCTGCCGAAGGGCGCCGGCGCGGTGCTGTCGTTCGATCTGCGCGGTGGCGTCGAAGCCGGACGGGCCTTCGTGGACGGCACGGAACTGCACAGCCAGCTGGTCAACATCGGCGACGTGCGCAGCCTGATCGTGCACCCGGCCTCGACGACGCACAGCCAGCTCACGCCGGAGGAGCAGCTGTCGAGCGGTGTCACGCCGGGCCTCGTGCGGCTCGCCGTCGGCCTGGAAGGGATCGAGGACCTCAAGGCCGACCTCGAGGCCGGATTCCGGGCGGCGAAGGCCGCTCTGTGACCGGTGCTTGGCGAGAGGGAGAGCCGCCTGGACGTCGCCGCTTCGTCGGCGGCGTCCAGGCGCTCGAAACCGGCGGGACGCTGCCCTTCACACTCGCCTACGAGACGTGGGGGACGCTGAATCCCAGCGCCTCCAACGCGATTCTCGTCGAGCACGCGCTGACCGGGGACAGTCACGCCGTCGGCCCCGTGGAGGAGGGCCACGTCAGCCCCGGCTGGTGGGACGGCCTGATCGGACCGGGCAAGGCGATCGACACGGACGAGTTCTTCGTCGTGGTGCCGAACGTGCTCGGCGGCTGCCAGGGCTCGACCGGCCCGTCCTCGGCGCACCCGGACGGAACGCCTTGGGGCAGCAGGTTTCCCGCCGTGACGGTCCGGGACCAGGTGGGCGCGGAGGTTGTCCTCGCCGACGCGCTCGGCGTCGGCCGGTGGGCCGCGGTGATCGGCGGTTCCATGGGCGGGATGCGTGCGCTGGAATGGGCGGTGAGCGAACCGGAGCGGGTCGCGGCGCTGCTCGTCCTCGCGTCGACCGCGCAGGCGTCGGCCGACCAGATCGCCTGGGCCGCACCGCAACTGCACGCCATCCGGTCCGATCCGGGCTGGCACGGCGGCGACTACTACGACGTCCCCGGTGGCGGTCCGGACTCCGGGCTCGGCATCGCGCGCCGCATCGCGCACGCGACTTACCGCAGCGAAGCCGAACTGGCGCAACGCTTCGGCCGTCGCCATCAGGACGGTGAAGACCCGCTGCGCGGCGGCCGGTTCGCCGTCGAGTCCTATTTGGACCATCACGCCGGGAAGCTGTCACGCCGGTTCGACGCGGGCAGCTACGTGGTGCTCACCGAATCGATGAACACCCACGACGTCGGCCGCGGGCGGGGCGGCGTCGCGAACGCGCTCGGCCGGATCACCGCGCGCACCGTCGCGGCCGGGGTGGACAGCGACCGGCTCTACCCGCTGTACCAGTCGCGGGCGATCGCGGACGGGGTCGCCGGGGCGGACTTCGCCGTCGTCGCGTCGCCTTACGGGCACGACTCGTTCCTGATCGAGACCGAGCAGATCGGGCGGCTGGTGAAGCTCCTGCTGGGTTAGCCGCGCCAGCCGCACGGCGCGACATGCCGTTGCGAAAGCCACTTTCGCAACGTTGAAGGTTGCGAAAGTGGCTTTCGCAACGGGTTTCCGCCGGATCGCCCGCCGCTCAGTGTTCCCCAACCGGCTCGATTCGCTGACTTGGCATGTCGCGAAAGCCACTTTCGGGACATCAGACGTCGCGAAAGTGGCTTTCGCGACACCCGGCGGCCGCAGGGTGCCGGACTAGTCGCCGCGTAGCGACGACTTGCATGACCAGCCGGACGACTCTCGTGATCAGGCGGACGACACGCGTGACCAGCCGGACGACACACGTGATCAGACGGCCGACTCTCGTGATCAGACGGACGACACGTGCGACGTCCGGCTGATCACGCGTGTCGTCCATCCAGACACGTGTGTCGTCCATCCAGTCACGCGAGGCGGCCACGAGCGCGGGCGGCTAGTCCGCGACGGCGTCCGAGATCCAGGGCGCCACCGGCAGGTCGCGGTCCAGGCATTCCGCCGACAGCCGGATCGTCCACCGCAGCGCCTGCAGCACAAGACTGTCCACCTCGTCCGGTGCGGCGTTGGCGAGCGCGATCTCGACCTGTTCCTGCGCGGCCTCGCTGTTGCCGTGTACCTCCGCCAGCAGCGTGCGGACGGCCGTCCGCACCGGCGGGTCCGCCTGGTCGATCGAGACCTCTTCGCCGTCCTCGTCGAACACCTGCACCTTGACCGGCGCACTTCCCCCATCACCCAGCGTCGACACCATGGCGCTGCATTCGCCGAACAGCATCATCACGAGCTCTTTGGTCTCGTCGGAGCGGGCCTGCGGCTCGGCGGCGGTCGGCATGAGCTCGTCGAGCGCCTCGGCGTCCTCCCCGAGGCTGATCGCCACGAGCGCACGCTGCGCCTTTTCGACGAGCCTCCGCTCGTACTCGCTCCTGTCCGGCTCCACGTGCCTATCAAACACCAGAGGACGGAAAAGTGGGGATAGGCCGAAACCCGGTCGTGGTCACTTGGCGGAGTGCAGTGCACCCAGCGCGAGACGGCAGAGCATCTCGGCCAGTTCGCTGTCACCGAGATGGCGGTTGTACGGCGTCGAGTTGATCAACCCGAACACCGCGTGCGCCGCCGAACGCGCCTGGCGCTCGCCGATCCCGGGGACGGCGTCGCTGATCGCCCGCACCCAGACCTCGACGTACTGGCGTTGCAGGGCGCGGACCTGCTTGCGGTCACTGTCGGTGAGATTGGCGAGGTTGCGTTCCTGGACGGTGATCAGCGCGGGATGCGTGAGCGCGAAGTCGACGTGAAAATCCACCAGTGCTTCGAGGACCTCACCCGGCTCGTCCCGCTGGCTCGCCCTGGCCGTCCCGCCGTCGAGGAGGTAGCGGCTGATCGAGTTCAGCATCTCGCCGAGGATGGCGTCCTTGCTGCGGAAATGCCGGTACAGCGCCGGGCCGGAGATGCCGACGGCCGCGCCGATGTCGTCGATGCCGACGCCGTGGAAACCGTGGTGGGCGAAGAGCTCGGCGGCGGCGGCCATGATCTGTTCACGCCTGTTCGCCTTCTCGCCGTTCACGAGTGGGGTGGGGTTCGCCGGCATCTGGCCATATTAAGGCCGCGTGTTAGCGAGCGCTAACACGCGGCCGTACTTCCAGCCTGAGCCAAGTGGGCTACCTGGGGAAATGACCCTGTCGTGTGGGGCTACCACCTGGTAATGCTGTCTCTCGTTAACTTGTCACAAAGGAGTGACCATGTCCGTCCCTGCTCGGATCAAAGCTCTTTCCTTCACTCGTTTAGGTGCGGCCCTGGGGGTCGCTGTCCTTGCCACCCTCGGTCTCGCGGGCACCGCCCAAGCGGCGACCAACTACGTGGCGCTCGGTGACTCGTACTCGTCCGGCGTCGGTGCCGGCAGTTACGGGAACTCGGGCGATTGCATGCGCAGTGCCAACGCCTATCCCCAGCTGTGGGCCAACGCCCACGCCGGGACCACCTTCAAGTTCGTCGCGTGCTCGGGGGCGCGCACCGGCGACGTGCTCAACCAGATCGCGAACGTCACCTCCAGCACGACGCTGGTGACGGTCTCGGTCGGCGGCAACGACGCCGGTTTCGCCGACGTCATGACCACCTGCACCACCGGCAGCGACCAGACCTGCATCAACCGGGTCAACACCGCGAAGACCTACGTGAACAACACGCTTCCCGGGCTGCTGAACAACGTTTACAGCAAGATCAAGGCGAAGGCGCCCGGCGCGAAGCTGGTCGTCCTCGGGTACCCGCGCTTCTACACGGTGCCGGGTTCGTGCTCGGTCGGACTGAGCGACACGAAGCGCACCGCGATCAACTCGGGCTCCGACGCGCTGGCGTCGGTGCTCTCGGCTCGTGCTTCGGCGAACGGTGCCAAGTTCGTCGACGTGCGGGGCGCGTTCACCGGGCACAACATCTGCTCGTCGGCCGACGACTATCTGCACAGCCTCACCTGGCCGATCGTGAACTCGTACCACCCGACGGCCACCGGCCAGCGGGGCGGCTACTACAACCCGCTGGTCTCCGCGATCGGCTGACCGTTTCGCGCGTGAAGGCCTCCTTCCCTCGGCTCAGCCGCGGGAAGGGGGCCTTCACGCGCTTCCGGGGGTGCGGTGGACAGAGAGGGTTAGTGGGCGTTAACCTGACGGCGCGAGTTAACGACGGCTAACTTGGCGACGAGGAGCCATGGACACACCCGTACTGAGCACTTCGGCCGATCCGGGCAGCGACGAGTACGCCCGCAGCGTCACCTCCCACGCCGAGCTGGTCGAAGACCTGCGCAAGCGGCTCGCCGCCGCCCGGCTCGGGGGCCCGGAGAAATCCCGCACCCGCCACGTCGAGCGGGGCAAACTCCTGCCACGCGACCGGGTCGACACCCTCCTCGACCCGGGTTCGCCGTTCCTGGAGCTGTCCCCGCTGGCCGCCACCGGACTGTACGACGACGAGGCGCCCTCGGCCGGGATCATCACCGGGATCGGGCGGGTCTCGGGTCGCGAATGCGTGATCGTCGCGAACGACGCGACGGTCAAGGGCGGCACGTACTACCCGATGACGGTCAAGAAGCACCTGCGCGCGCAAGAGGTCGCGCTGCACAACAACCTGCCGTGTATCTACCTGGTGGACTCCGGCGGCGCGTTCCTGCCGAGGCAGGACGAGGTCTTCCCGGATCGTGAGCATTTCGGCCGGATCTTCTACAACCAGGCCACGATGTCCGCGCGGGGCATCCCGCAGATCGCCGCGGTGCTCGGCTCCTGCACGGCGGGCGGCGCGTACGTCCCGGCGATGAGCGACGAAGCGGTCATCGTGCGGAACCAGGGCACCATCTTCCTCGGCGGCCCGCCGCTGGTGAAGGCCGCGACGGGCGAGGTCGTCACGGCCGAGGAGCTCGGCGGCGGCGACGTCCACTCGCGTCAGTCCGGCGTCACCGACCATCTGGCCGAAGACGACGCCGACGCCTTGCGCATCGTTCGCTCGATCGTGTCGACCTTGGGCCCGCGTACGCCGCGGCCGTGGGACGTCCTCCCGACGGAGGCCCCGGTCGCCGACCCGAACGAGCTGTACGGCGTCGTCCCGACCGACCCGCGCGTCCCCTACGACGTCCGCGAGGTCATCGCGCGGATCGTCGACGGCAGCCGGTTCGGCGAGTTCAAGAAGGAGTACGGCTCGACGCTGGTCACCGGGTTCGCCCGGATCCACGGCCACCCCGTCGGCATCATCGCGAACAACGGCGTGCTGTTCGCCGAGTCCGCGATGAAGGGCGCGCATTTCATCGAACTGTGCGACAAACGCTCGATCCCGCTGCTGTTCCTGCAGAACATCACCGGTTTCATGGTCGGCCGCGCCTACGAGGCGGGCGGTATCGCCAAGCATGGCGCGAAGATGGTCACCGCGGTGGCCTGCGCGCGGGTGCCGAAGCTGACCGTCGTCATCGGCGGCTCGTTCGGCGCCGGCAACTATTCGATGTGCGGCCGCGCGTACTCGCCGCGGTTCCTGTGGATGTGGCCGAACGCGCGGATCTCGGTGATGGGTGGCGAACAGGCGGCGTCGGTGCTGTCCACGGTCCGCCGCGACGCCATCGAGGCACGCGGCGGCGAATGGTCCACTGAGGACGAAGAAGCCTTCAAGGACCCGATCCGCGACCAGTACGAGGCGCAGGGGAGCCCGTACTACTCGACGGCGCGGCTCTGGGACGACGGTGTGATCGACCCGGCGGACACCCGCACGGTGCTCGGCCTCGCGCTGTCCGCGACGGCCAACGCGCCTTTGTCCGATGTCAACTACGGCGTCTTCAGGATGTGAGCGCGACGATGCAGTGGATCGCTCGACTCGGCCGAAGCCGGCGCGCATGCCGTCCGGAGGACTCGCGAACGTGGAGGCGGGCCGCCCTGGACACACGAATCGAGATCGACTCGCCAACGAGCGGCCTGGCTACGCGTTCGCGATCGCGCGCCGCCGGAAAACACAGGATGTGAGCATGTTCGACACGGTTCTGGTCGCCAACCGCGGGGAGATCGCGGTCCGCGTGATCCGCTCGCTGCAGGGGCTCGGCATCCGTTCGGTCGCGGTGTACAGCGACGCGGACGCCGACGCCCGGCACGTCCGGGAGGCGCATACGGCTGTCCGCATCGGCCCGGCCGAAGCGGCGAAGAGCTATCTGTCCATTCCCGCGATCGTCCAGGCGGCGCTCGACACGGGCGCGCAGGCGGTCCACCCCGGCTACGGCTTCCTCGCGGAGAACGCGGAATTCGCCCGTGCGTGCGCCGAGGCGGGGCTGGTCTTCATCGGTCCGCCGGTCGCGGCCATCGACGCGATGGGTGACAAGATCCGCGCCAAGGCCACGGTCTCCAAGGCCGGGGTCCCGGTCGTGCCCGGCGCGTCCGATGTGGACATTCCCGAGAGTGGTTTCTCGGCCGCAGCCGAGAAGGTCGGCTTCCCGCTGCTGCTCAAGCCGTCCGCCGGTGGCGGCGGCAAGGGGATGCGGCTGGTCACCGAACTGTCCGAATTGGACGCCGCCGTCGAGTCCGCTCGCCGTGAGGCCAAGGGTTCCTTCGGGGACGACACCCTGCTCATGGAGCGGTTCGTCACCACACCGCGCCATATCGAGATCCAGGTGCTCGCCGACACGCACGGCAACGTGATCCATCTCGGCGAACGTGAGTGCAGCCTGCAGCGACGGCACCAGAAGATCATCGAAGAGGCGCCGTCCGTGCTCCTCGACGAAGCCACGCGCGCGAAGATGGGCGCGTCCGCCGTCGAGGCCGCGCGTTCGGTCGGGTACGTCGGCGCCGGGACGGTCGAGTTCATCGTTTCGGCCACCGCGCCCGACGAGTTCTTCTTCATGGAGATGAACACCCGGCTGCAGGTCGAGCATCCGGTGACCGAGCTGGTGACCGGGCTCGATCTCGTGGAGTGGCAGGTCAAGATCGCCGCCGGCGACGTGCTCACCGTGGCGCAGGACGACGTCCGGCTGGACGGCCACGCCGTCGAAGCCCGGGTCTACGCCGAAGACCCCGCCCGCGGTTTCATCCCGACGGGTGGCACCGTGCTCGCGGTCCACGAGCCGTCCGGCGAGGGCGTGCGCGTCGACTCGTGGATGAGCGAGGGCGCCGTCATCGGCTCGAACTACGACCCGATGCTGGCCAAGGTCATCGCCTGGGGACCGGACCGCGCGGCCGCGTTGCACCGGCTCGATCTGGCGCTCGCGGACACCGCGCTGCTCGGCCTCGGCACCAACGTCGCCTTCCTGCGCGGGCTTCTGGCCGACGATGACGTCCGTGACGGCAAGCTCGACACCGGCCTCGTCGACCGTCGACTGTCCACTTTGGTCTCCGAAGAGGTGCCGCCGGAGTTCTTCGTGGCGGCGGCGCTCGACCGGCTGCTTTCCCTGCAGCCGCAGGGAGACGTCGTCGATCCGTGGGATGTCCCGGACGGCTGGCGGCTCGGTGGTTCGGGCGGGATCGACTTCGCGTTGAAGTCGGGCAGCTCCGAAGCCGTGGTGCGCGTGCAGGGCACTCCGGCGAACGCGCTCGTCAGTGTGGACGGCGCCGAGCCGGTGAGGGTTTCCGCGCGACGCCTCGGCGATCTGCTGGAAGTCCGGCATCCCACCGGTTTCCACCGTTACCGGCACTCGGCCGGGAGCGGGCGGACGGTGTGGCTCGCGCGTGACGGGCACAGCTTCGCCATCGGCGAGCGTGAACGGCTGCGTTCGGCCGCCGGTGCCGCGGGCGGCGCCGGACCGGTCACCAGCCCGATGCCCGGGACCGTGCTCGTGGTCAAGGCCGCCGCCGGTGACGTGGTGACCGCCGGGACCCCGCTCGTGGTCATCGAGGCGATGAAGATGGAGCACACGATCACCGCGCCGATCGACGGCGTGGTCAGCGAACTCCCCGTCCGCGCGGGCCAACAGGTCGCGCTGGACGAGACGGTAGCCGTGGTGACACCCCAAAAGGATGAGCGATGATCGACTTTCGGCTGGATGACGAGTACGAGGCGCTGCGCAAGACGGTCGAGGAGTTCGCGCGCTCCGAGGTCGCCCCGGTCATCGGCGACCTCTACGAACGGGAGGAGTTCCCGTACGAGATCGTCGCGAAGATGGCCGAGATGGGGCTGTTCGGCCTGCCGTTCCCCGAGGAGTACGGCGGCATGGGCGGAGACTACTTCGCGCTCTGCCTGACCCTGGAGGAATTGGCGCGCGTCGATTCCTCGGTCGCGATCACCGTCGAGGCGGGCGTTTCCCTGGGTGCCATGCCGATCTACCGGTTCGGCACCGAGGAACAGAAGGAGAAGTGGCTCCCGGAGTTGTGTGCCGGCATCGCGCTCGGCGCCTTCGGGCTCACCGAACCGGGCGGCGGCTCGGACGCGGGCGCCACCCGCACGCGCGCGAAACTGGACGGCGACACCTGGGTGATCAACGGCAGCAAGTCGTTCATCACGAACTCCGGCACCGACATCACGAAACTGGTCACGGTCACCGCCGTCACCGACGTGAAGGAGAACGGGCGCAAGGAGATCTCGGCGATCATCGTCCCGTCCGGCACGCCGGGCTTCGCCGTCGCGCCGAAGTACTCCAAGGTCGGCTGGAACTGCTCGGACACGCACGAGCTCTCGTTCGACGACGTCCGTGTCCCGGCGGAGAACCTGGTCGGTGAACGCGGCCGCGGCTACGCCCAGTTCCTGTCCATTTTGGACGAAGGCCGGGTCGCGATCGCCGCGCTGAGCGTCGGGCTCGCACAGGGCTGCGTCGACGAATGCCTGCGGTACGTCAAGGAACGCGAGGCGTTCGGGCACAAGATCGGCGAGTACCAGGCGATCCAGTTCAAGATCGCCGACATGGAGGTGCGCACGCACACGGCGCGGCTGGCGTACTACGCGGCGGCGTCGAAGATGCTGCGCGGTGAGCCGTTCAAGAAGGAGGCGTCGATCGCGAAGCTCGTCGCGTCGAACGCCGCCATGGACAACTCGCGCGACGCGACGCAGATCTTCGGCGGGTACGGCTTCATGAACGAGTTCCCGGTCAGCCGTTTCTACCGCGACGCGAAGATTCTGGAGATCGGGGAGGGAACCTCGGAGGTGCAGCGCATGCTGATCGCGCGGCACCTCGGCGTGGCCTGACACCCTTGACCATGCCGATAACTATACCGGTATAGTTATCGGCATGGTCGAGTTGAAATCCGCCGCCGAGCTGGACGCCATGCGTGAGTCCGGCCGTGTCGTGGCGCAGACGTTGCAAGCGGCGAAAGAGGCGTCGGCGATCGGCGTGAGCCTGAAGGAGCTGGACGAGATCGCCGCGCAGGTGATCAGGGACGCCGGCGCGAAGCCGTCGTTCCTCCACTATCGCCCGCATTCCGCGCCGACCCCGTTCCCCGCCGTGATCTGCGCGAGCGTCAACGACGCCGTGGTCCACGGCATCCCGTCGGACTATCGCCTGCGCGACGGCGACCTGGTCAGCATCGACGCCGGCGCCTACATCGACGGCTGGCACGGTGACGCGGCGATCAGTTACGTCGTCGGCGAGGCCGACCCCGCCGACCTCGAACTCATCGCGACCACCGAGCGCGCGCTGGCCGCGGGAATCGCCGCCGCGCAGGTGGGCGGCAAGATGGGCGACATCTCCCACGCCGTCGGCACTGTCGGTCGCGAAGCGGGCTACGGCCTCCTCGCGCATCACGGCGGCCACGGGATCGGGCGCAGCATGCACGAAGACCCGCACCTGCCGAACGAGGGCAAGCCGGGTCGCGGCATGCGTCTCCAGCCGGGGCTGGTGCTGGCGATCGAGCCGATGCTCATCGCCGACGGCCGCGACGCCTACCGGACCGACGACGACGGCTGGACGCTGCGCACCGTCCGCGGCGCCAGGGCCGCGCACGTCGAGCACACGGTCGCGATCACCACGGAAGGTCCGCGTGTCCTCACGATGTTGTAGAACGGAAGGATGAGCGACTTCATCATCCGCCAGGGTGGTTCTGGGGATTTCCAAACGTTGCTGGACATGTTCGACGAGGTCGTCGCGTGGCTCGCTTCGCGCGGCAGCGAAGGGCAGTGGGGAAGCGAGCCGTGGTCCACGATCCCGAAGCGGGTCGAGCGGGTGCGAGGGATGGCCGACGGGCCGGGGCTGTACCTCGCCGAGATCGACGGCGAGGTGGCCGGGGCGATCATCCTCGGTGACCGGTTCCCGCATGTCTCGCCGGTCGACGAGCCGGAGATCTACATCGGCCTGCTGCTGACCTCGCGCCGGTTCACCGGGCACCGGGTCGGCTCGCGGCTCATCGAGTTCGCGCTGGCGGAGGCGCGGGAACGCGGCATCGGGCTGGTGCGGGTCGACTGCTGGGCCGGCGGCGACGGCGACTTGCAGCGCTATTACGAAAGCCAGGGCTTCAAGCCGACGGAACGTTTCGACGTCAAGGGCTGGATCGGGCAGGTCTTCGAGCAACGTCCGTAGGACTGGCGTCGATGCGGCTTCGGGTGCACCATAGTTGACACATCGCCAACAGTGCCCCGGACAGTGAAGTCGCAGAGGAGACCGGCATGGCCAAGCGTGAACGTTCCCTGGCGGGCAAGGTCGTCGTGATCACCGGAGCGGCGCAGGGCATCGGGGCCAGTACCGCGACGGCGCTGTCCCGGCTCGGCGCGAAGGTGGTCATCGGCGACCTGGACCAGGTCCTCGCCGAGAAGACCGCGGCGGAGCTGGGCGCCGAGGCGCTGCCGCTCGACGTCACCGACACGAAGGGCTTCACCGAATTCCTCGACGAGGTCGAGCGGCGCGTCGGCCCGATCGACGTGCTGATCAACAACGCGGGCATCATGCCGCTCGCGCCGCTCGAAGAAGAGGACGACGCGGCGACCCGCAGGCTGCTCGAGATCAACCTGCACGCGGTCATCCACGGCACCAGGGAAGCCGTGAAACGGATGCGCCCACGTGGCACCGGCCACATCGTCAACATCGCCTCGATGGCGGGAAAGGCCGGATTCCCCGGCGCGGCGACCTACTGCGCGACGAAACACGCCGTCGTCGGTTTGTCGGAATCGGTGCATCTGGAATTGCACGGGACGGGCGTGCTCGTCTCCTGCGTGATGCCGGCGGTGGTGCGCACGGAACTGGCCAGCGGGCTCGGCGAGGCGAAGTTCTTCAAATCGGTGCAACCCGAAGATGTGGCGCAGGCCATTGTCGATGCGTTGCGCCGCCCCAAGTTCGACGTCTTCGTTCCCGCATCGTTGGACGCCATGGGCAGGATCACACGACTGCTTCCGCGTCGTCTCGGCGAAGGGCTGCTCCGTGCGCTCGGCGGAGACAGGATTCTGTCCTCCGCAACGCATTCCTCCGCCCGCGCGGAGTACGAATCGCGGGCGGCGCGGAGTGCGCCGGCGGCGGAAAAGGGCACCGATTCTTAACTCGGACGGCCTAGCGACTGTCCGAAATGGACGGCCTGTGACGGCGGCGGTGTTGAGTCGTGCGCTCCCAAGCGGCAAGATTACGTCTTACCGCGTTGATTCCCCAGGAGGCACACCATGGCCACACCCCCGGCACGGCTCGCCGCCGCCGCGTCGAACGTCGTCGGCAAGGTGCTGCACGGTGGTGTCGCGGATCTTCGCCCGGTGCCGCGCGTCCTGATCGATCAGGGGCCCAATCGCTCCCTCTACCGGCTGACCAACGGCAAAGGACCCCAGGAGGGCCCGCCGGTGCTGCTGGTGCCGCCGCTGGCCGCGCCCGCGCTGTGCTTCGACCTGCGCCGCGGCTGCAGCCTCGCCGAGCACCTGGTCGAGGGCGGCCGCAACACCTACCTCGTCGACTACGGGAACGTCGCCTTCTCCGACCGGCGCCTCGGCATCGAGCACTGGATCGAGGAGGTGCTCCCGCGTGCGATCCGCAAGGTCAGCGAGGACTCCGGCGGCCAGGGCGTGCACGTCGTCGCGTGGTGCCTCGGGGGGATCTTCTCCCTGCTGACCACCGCCGACCAGCCCGATCTGCCGATCGAGTCGATCGCGACCATCGCGTCGCCGTTCGACTTCACCGCGATCCCGCTGATCGCCCCGTTCCGCCCGTTGGTGGATCTCACCGGCGGCCACCTGCTGACCCCGTTCTACCGGGCGCTCGGCGGCGCACCGTCCTATTTGGTCAGCCGTGTCTTCCGGGCGACCGGGATCAGCAAGGAGATCACCAAACCCCTCGCCATCCTGAAGAATCTCGACGACCGGGACTATCTGGCGCAGATCGAGGCCGTCGATCACTTCATGGACAACATGATCGCCTACCCCGGGCGGACGTTCGGCCAGATCTACCACCGGTTCTTCCGCGCCAACGACCTCGCCGAGGGCACGGTCGACCTCAACGGCCGCATCATCGCGCTGTCCGGGGTCAAGGTGCCGACGCTGGTCATCGCCGGACAGAACGACACGATCGCCCCGCGCGCCGCCGTCGAACGGCTCACCGAACTGCTGGACAACTCGCCTTCGGTGACCTTCGAGACCGCGCCCGGCGGGCACCTGGGCGTCCTCACCGGCCGGAAGGCCCGCGGGACGACGTGGCGCTACCTCGACCGTTTCCTCGACGAACAGGCCGCCTGAGCCTCGTCCTCGTTGTGCTGGGTGATGGCGCTGCGCAACGACTGGCGTGGCGCGATCATGTCCACCATTTCGGTGATCTGGCGCCAGGCGTCGGTGATCTCGGCGGTCGCGCGGTCGCGTTGCAGGACGATCGTGGACAACGTCAGCGCGGTGAGCCCGACGGTGGCGTCGTAGGCCTGGACGTGCAGCATCCTGGTCGCCAGCTCGTAGGAACCGTAGGGCCCGAGCCCTCGGATCGCGGCGAAGATCGTGACCGTGCAGACGCACAAGGAACACAGCAGCGCTCCGGCTTGCCGGAAGCGCAGCGCCGCCCAGATGAGCACGGGGAAGACCACGAACAGCTTCGGCGTCGTCGTGGACGCGAGGGCGGCCGTGCCGAGACCGAAGAGCGCGAGCGCCGCCGCCTCACCCCAGCGGACGAGCGGAACCCGCTTGGGCAAACGGAACCTCGGCGCGAGAAGCAGGAGCGGCGTGATCGTCAGGACGCCCATCGCGTCGCCGGTCCACCACACGAGCGCGGTCGCCCAGAAGTCGCCGGTGCTCAGCGCGTCGCCGAGGACCAGCACGCCGGTGCCCAGTGCGGCGCTGAGGGCCGTGCCCCCGATCGCTCCGATCACCACCAGGAGGACGGCGTCGGGAAGCCGGTCGAGCTCGTTGCGGAAACCCAGCCGCCGCATGACCGCGTACGCCAGCATCGGGCCGGCCGTGTTGCCTGCGGAGATCACCAGGACCGTGCCCAGCGAAGGCCCGAGGGCGATGTTCGTCAGGAGCGAGCCGAGGAAGATGCCCGGCCAGAACCGCGGGCCCAACAGCATCGGCACCGCCAGCGCGACCCCCGCGGCGGGCCACAGCGGCGAGATCTGTTCCCGCACGATCGCCCACTGGATCCCGATCTGGGCGGTGGCGAAGTAGCAGATCGTGACACCGAGGACGATGAGACACCAGCGTGCCGCAGGGGGAAGCGGTCTCATCGCGACTCCGGCCTTCGCGGGCAAAGGAAAGTTCGAGAGTACCTCTGCCAGGTCACCACGAAGGTGTTGTCGAAATGGTGGAAATAAACGGGCTCGTGGGCGGCACGGACGGTTGCCACCCACGAGCCTCGCGCCTTACTTGAGCTCCGCGCTCGTCTTGCCCAGGATCCGGCGCGCCACGATCAGCTGCTGGATCTGTTGCGTGCCTTCGAAGATGTCCAGGATCTTCGCGTCCCGGCTCCACTTCTCCAGCAGCGATTCCTCGGTGTAGCCCAGGGTTCCGGCCAGCTCGACGCATTTCAGCGTGATCTCGACGACCGACCGGCCCGCCTTCGCCTTGGCCATCGAGGCCTGCAGCGAGTTCGGCTTGCGGTTGTCGGCCATCCACGCCGACTCCATGGTCAGCAGGTACGCCGACTCGTAGTCCGCCTCCAGCTGCAGGAACGTGGCGGCCGCCGCGTGCTGACTGTGGACGGGCTTGTCGTAGTCGATGGTCACCCCGGCGTCGGTGAGGATCTTCCGGGTCTCCTCCAGCGCCGCGCGGGCGACACCGATGGCCATCGCGGCGACCAGCGGGCGGGTGTTGTCGAAGGTCTGCATGACCCCCGCGAAACCCTTGGCGGTGTCGATCTCCGGCGTGCCGAGGAGATTCTCCTTCGGCACACGCACGTTCTCGAAGCGCAGAACGGCGGTGTCGGAGGCGCGGATGCCGAGTTTGTGCTCGACGCGCACCACCTCGAAGCCGGGGGTGCCCTTCTCGACGACGAACGACTTGATCGCCGCGCGGCCCTTCGTCTTGTCCAGGGTGGCCCAGACGACGACGGCGTCGGCGCGCTCGCCCGCGGTCACGAAGATCTTCTCGCCGTTGATCACGTACTCGTCGCCGTCGAGGCGCGCGGTCGCGGTGATCGCGGCGGAGTCCGAGCCGCAGTCCGGTTCGGTGATCGCCATCGCGGCCCACAGCCCGGAGAACTTCTTGAGCTGCTCGTCGGTGGCGACCGAGCCGATGGCGGCGTTGCCGAGTCCCTGTCGCGGCATGGACAGCAGCAGACCGACGTCGCCCCAGCACATCTCGATCGTGCCGAGCACGATGTTGAGGTTGGAACCGTTGCGGTTGCCCGGTTTCTCGTTCTTCTCGGACCGGCGGACCCCCGCCGCGCCCGCGCCGCCCTCGCCGGAGGAGTTCAGCCCGTCCAGCAGCGCGGCGAACATGTCGAGTTCGGCCGGGTAGGTGTGCTCGGCGCGGTCGTACTTGCGTGAGATCGGCCGGAACACCTCGGCCGCGGCCTGGTACGCCTGGTTGATCAGGGTGCCGGCCTTCTTCGGAACCTCAAGGTTGATCATGATTGCCTTTCGAAAAGTCCTAGAGAAGGACGGCGCCTTCCATGACGCCGATGGCCCGGAGGTCGCGGTACCAGCGCTCGACCGGGTGCTCCTTGACGAATCCGTGTCCGCCGAGCAGCTGCACCCCGGCGCTGCCGATCTGCATTCCCTTGTCGGCGGCCAGTTTCCGGGCCAGCGCGACCTCGCGGGCGTACGGCTTGCCCTGTTCGGCGCGAGAAGCGGCGCGCAACGTCACCAGCCGCAGCCCCTCCAGCTCGATGGCGATGTCGGCCACCGAGAACGCGACGGCCTGGCGGTGGCTCACCGGTTCGCCGAACGCCTTGCGCTCGTTGACATACGGCACCACGTAGTCGAGGACGGCCTTCGCGGTCCCGGCGGCCAGCGCGGCCCAGCCGAGGCGCGAGAGCCGGACGACCTCGGTGAAGACCTCGGCCTTGCCGCCGCCGAGCAGCGCTCCGGCGGGCAGGGCGACCTTCTCCAGGTGCAGTTTCCCGGTCGCCGCGCCGCGCAGGCCCATCGCCGGTTCGGACTCGATGGTGACACCGGAGTTCGAAGACTCGACGAGGAACAGCGCCGGACCACGGCCTTCGAGATCGGCCGACACGATGAACAGCTCGGCGTCCGCGGCCCGGGGGACCAGCGACTTCACGCCGTCGAGCTGGTAGCCCTTCGGCGTGCGGCGGGCCTTCGTGGCGGGCTTGAACGGGTCGAACAGCGCGGTGCGCTCCTGCAGCGCGAGCGCCGCGGCCGGGACGTTCTCGCCGACGAACGCGGGCAGGTAGTCCGCCTGCTGCTGCTCGTCGCCGTAGGACACCAGCGCGGTGCTGACCGCGGACGGCGCGAGCACCGCGACCGCGAGTCCCAGGTCGCCGTGCGCGAGGGCCTCGGCGACCAGCGCGTTCGTGACCACCGACCGCTCGGTGCCGACGCCGCCCAGCTCCTCGGGGATGCCGACGAGCGTGATGCCGAGTTCGGCGGCGCGGCTCAGCAGCCCCTCGGGGGCCTGGAGCTTCGCGTCGGCGTCGGCCGCGGCGGGCCGCAGCTGCTCGGCCGCGAACTCCGTCACGGTTTCGACGATGAGCTGCTGATCCTCACTCGGGGTGAGGTCGAACAGTCCCGTGTCCTCGGCCGGCGCGAGCCGCGCGGGCTTGCCGAGCTTCTTGGCGGATTTGAAGGTCCGTCCCGCCGCGCCCGCGACCCGGAAGCCGTTGCGCGTCCCGGCACTGACCAGGTTCTGCACGGGCTTCCGAAGTCCGGCCCGTTCAATGACCTTGCTCCCGGCCAGCCGGGTGAGCGCGGACAGGCCAAGGCCCATCGCGTCTCGTTTCCTAGGCGCACCCACGGTGAGTCTCCCTGCCTCGCTTACCTACTCGTGAGTAGGTTAACTCCCCTCGGGCGGATGCGCTACCACGGGGGAGGCGAACGTCACGCCGATGAGTGATTCCGGGGGTGGAGGAGTCCCGGATTACTCACAAGCTTGCGCCTCTCGAACAGCACCAGCGCCACTGCCGCCAATGCCACCACGCCGACCAGCACGATCGCCGGCACCAGCTCCAGCAACGGCGTCGCCGCCAGCAGGACCACCGCGAGCACCAGCCGTTGCGGGTTCCACGAGCCCAGGTTCCGCTTCCGCAGCCCGCTCAACGCGATCAGATAGAGCGCGAGCCCGCCGGTCAGCGCCCATATCGGCGTCCCGTGCAGACCGTCGGAAAGGCTGTGGTGGTCGGTGTCGGACACGTACAACAGCGACTTCTTCAGACCCAGCGCCACGAGCACGATCCCGGCGATGAGCGGAAGGTGCAGGAACGTGTAGGTGTCCGTCCCGATCTGCACTCGCTCGACGCCCTCGGCGCGTTTCAGGTTGTGTTCGGAAACGTGCGCGACGACGGCGAAGTACATCCACCACATCGCCGAAGCGAGCGTGAGCCCGAAGACGGCGGCCAGCGTGATCGGCCAGGACATCGGGTACGAGCTGATCCCGATGCCGATCGCCACGATGGACTCGCCGAGCGCGATGATCACGATCAGCCCGAATCGCTCGGCGAAATGGCCGGGCTGGTGCAGCCGCCAGTCCGAGGAGCGGGTCCGGAAGACGTTGACGTAGTCGGCGAGCAGCGCGACCGCCCAGATGCCGAGCTGCACCCAGCCCGAGAAGAACGCCGCGACGGTCAGCAGCGCGACGCTCGGCAGCAGCCCGACGAACATCTTCAGGACCACCTTGCGCAGCTCCGGATCGGTCCGGGCGGCGCCGAAGTACGCGGTGAGATGCAGCAGTCGCACGAGGAAGTAGCAGCCGACGAACATCAGCGGCGCGTACAGGCCGCCGGGCAGGTCGGTGAACGCCTCCGGGATGGTCAGCGAGACCAGGAACATCGTCCCCATCGCGGCGAACATCGCGAGCTGGGCGATACCGCGGTCGACGTGCAGGGTGTTGGCCAGCCAGGCGTAGGCGCACCAGCACCACCAGAGCACGGCGATCATCGCCACGCCCTGTCCGATGCCGAGCGGGCTGAGGTGATCGGCCATCAGCTGCGTGGTCTGGGTGATGGCGTAGACGAAGACCAGGTCGAAGAAGAGCTCCAGCGTGGTGACCTTGTGGTCTTCGTCCCGGGTCACCAGATGCAGGCCGCGTTTCGTGGGCACGCCGCATATCGTGCACCGCCGGCCTTCGCGGGACACGTGAGTTTGCTAAGAGCTGACTTTCAGGACGGCGTGCGTCAGCGCGGTCAGCTCGGCCTCGATGTTCGGGCGGCCGTTGACCCGCCGGGTGCGCGCGAGGTCGTTCGCGATGGTCAGCGCCGCGTGCACGGTGATCTTCACTTCGCGCAGGCTCAGTTCCGGGTGCACTTCCGACGTCAGCGCGATCCAGCGCGCGACGTAGTCACGCTGGACCCGGATCAGGTCCGCCTTGTCGCGTTCGGGCAGCTCCATCGGGCTGCCGGAGAAGGAAACCAGCAGTTCGGGCGTGCGCAGCAGGGTGTGCACATAGGACGCCGCCAGCCTGCGGAGCGCGTCGCGTTCGTCGTCGGTCCGCAGCGCGCGTTCCGCGGCGAGCGCCAGCCGGTCGGCCGCTCGATGCCCGATCGCCACCATCAGCGCGGCCTTGCTGGGGAAGTGCCGGTACACGCTGGGCCCGGCGATCCCGGCGGCCGCGCCGATCTCCTCCATGCTCACCGAGCGGAAGCCGCGTTGCCCGAACAGCTCGGTCGCCGCGGCGAGGATCTGCTCGCGGCGGGACGGCTCGCCGAGCGCCATCGACGGTGTCTCCTCCGCCGTCTCTTCGGGTTCGGGGAGTGTGACATGCAGCACCGATTCCGCCAGCTGCACCAGGATCTGCGCGAAGCGTTTCTTCGCCACGGACGTGTGATGCACGGAGACGCTGCCGAACACGCTCAGCCCCGCCCAGCACAGCAGCTCGGCGTCGTCGGCGGTCAGTTCCGGACGCAACGCGCGCAGTGCCTTGGACCACGCTTCGAGTACCGCGCCGGACCGGCGGCGGATCTCGCGCCGTTCCTCCCGGGGCAGATGCCTGCCCTCCCAGCGCCACAGCGCGGCGACCTCGCGCCGCTCCACCGCCTGCGCGGCGAGGGTGCCCAAGAGGGCGTTGACCTGGGCGGGAACGGGGAGACCGTCGGCGAGCGTCTCGGTGGTGGCCGCCTCCATGTCGTCGATGCCGGACAGCACGACGTAGGACAGCACGGCCTGCTTGTCCGCGAAATGCCGGTACAGCGCGGGCCCGGTGATCCCGGCCGCGGCGGCGATGTCGTTGATGCCGACGCCGTGGAACCCGCGGGCGCGAAAGAGCTCCGCGGCGAGGCCGGCCAGCTGGGCCTTGCGGTCGCGCGGTCGCGGGGAACGCTCGGTCGGGTGATCCATAGGTGAACCCACGATAGCGCCGGTTGCGTGCATCGCAACCCATTGACACCATGGGGTTATCGCGGTTTATGTTAATCGGCATTAGCATGGCTACTGGCCGGTACGTTTCATCCTGTTACAGCGCCGTACGCGGAGGAGTTTTTCTGTGAGTAGCGAGGCCTACATCTACGAGGCGATCCGTACGCCTCGCGGCAAGAACAAGGGCGGTGCCCTCCACGGCACCAAGCCGGTCGATCTCGTGGTCGGCCTCATCGAAGAACTGAAGGTCCGGCACCCGAACCTCGACCCCGCCGTGATCGACGACATCGTCCTCGGCGTCGTGTCCCCGGTCGGCGAGCAGGGCGCCGTGATCGCGCGCACCGCCGCCTTGAACGCGGGCCTTCCGGAGTCGGTAGCCGGTGTGCAGCTGAACCGCTTCTGCGCCTCCGGCCTCGAAGCCACCAACACCGCCGCGCAGAAGGTGCGCTCCGGCTGGGACCAGCTGATCATCGCCGGTGGTGTCGAGTCGATGTCGCGCGTGCCGATGGGCTCCGATGGCGGCGCGCTGTTCATGGACCCCGCCACCGCCTACGACAACTACATCGTCCCGCAGGGCACCGGCGCCGACCTGATCGCGACCATCGAGGGCTTCTCCCGCGAGGACGTCGACGCGTGGGCCGTGCGTTCGCAGGAGAAGGCCGAAGCGGCCTGGTCCGGCGGCTACTTCGCGAAGTCCGTCGTCCCGGTGAAGGACATCAACGGTGTCACGATCCTCGACCACGACGAGCACCGTCGCCCGGGTAGCACCATCGAGGGCCTCGGCAAGCTCAAGCCCGCCTTCGCCGGTATCGGCGAGCTGGGCGGCTTCGACGCCGTCGCGCTGCAGAAGTACCACTCGGTCGAGAAGATCGACCACGTTCACACCGGCGGAAACTCGTCCGGCATCGTCGACGGCGCCGCGCTGGTCCTCGTCGGCAACGAGCAGATCGGCAAGGACTTCGGCCTGACCCCGCGCGCCCGCATCGTGGCGACCGCGACCGTCGGCTCCGAGCCCACGATCATGCTCACCGGCCCGACCCCGGCCACCGAGAAGGTTCTCAAGATCGCCGGCCTCACCCCGGACGACATCGACCTGTGGGAGCTGAACGAGGCCTTCGCCTCGGTCGTCCTCAAGTGGATCAAGGACCTGCACCTCGACGAGGAGAAGGTCAACGTCAACGGCGGCGCCATCGCGATGGGGCACCCGCTGGGCGCCACCGGCGCGATGCTGGTCGGCACCGTCGTCGACGAGCTGGAGCGTCGTCAGGCGCGCCGCGCCCTGGTCACCCTGTGCATCGGCGGCGGCATGGGCGTCGCGACCATCATCGAGCGGGTCTGAGGAAGAGACAATGACTGAAGCGAAGACCATCCGCTGGGAGCAGGACGCCGACGGCATCGTCGTGCTCACCCTGGACGACCCGAAGCAGTCCGCCAACACGATGAACGCCGACTTCCGCGAGTCGCTCGGCGTGGTCGTCGACCGCTTGGAGGCGGAGAAGGACAACATCACCGGTGTCGTCCTGACCTCGGCCAAGAAGACCTTCTTCGCCGGTGGCGACCTCAACGACCTGATCCAGGCCAAGCCGGAGCACGCCGCCGAGATCACCCAGAGCAGCTCCCTGATGAAGGGCCAGATGCGCCGGCTCGAGCAGCTGGGCAAGCCGGTCGTGGCCGCCATCAACGGCGCCGCGCTCGGCGGCGGCCTCGAACTCGCGCTCGCGACGCACCACCGCATCGCGGCCGACGTCAAGGGCAGCCAGATCGGCCTCCCCGAGGTCACCCTCGGCCTGCTCCCCGGCGGCGGTGGCGTGGTCCGCACCGTGCGCCTGCTGGGCATCCAGAGCGCGCTGCTGAACGTGCTGCTGCAGGGCCAGCGGCACCGCCCGGCCAAGGCGCTCGAGCTCGGTCTCGTGCACGAGCTCGTCGGCACCGTCGAGGAACTGGTCCCCGCCGCGAAGGCGTGGATCAAGGCCAACCCCGAGGGCGGCGTGCAGCCGTGGGACGTCAAGGGCTACAAGATCCCGGGCGGCACCCCGTCGAACCCGAGCTTCGCGGCGAACCTGCCCGCGTTCCCGGCGAACCTGCGCAAGCAGATCAAGGGCGCCAACATGCCGGCCCCGCGGGCGATCCTGGCCGCGGCCATCGAGGGCTCGCAGGTCGACTTCGACACCGCGATCACCGTCGAGACCCGCTACTTCATCAGCCTCGCCACCGGCCAGGTCTCGAAGAACATGACGAAGGCGTTCTTCTTCGACCTGCAGAGCATCAACTCCGGCGGTTCGCGGCCGGAAGGCTTCGAGAAGTACACCGCCAAGAAGGTCGGCGTCGTCGGCGCGGGCATGATGGGCGCCGCGATCGCGTACGTCTCGGCGAAGGCCGGTATCGACGTCGTGCTCAAGGACGTCACCCTCGAAGGCGCCGAAAAGGGCAAGGGCTACGCGGTCAAGCTGGAGGAGAAGGCGCTCTCCCGCGGCAAGACCACGCAGGAGAAGTCCGACGCGCTGCTCGCCAGGATCAAGCCGACCGACAAGGCGGAGGACTTCGCCGGCGTCGACTTCGTGATCGAGGCCGTCTTCGAGAGCGTCGAGCTGAAGCACAAGGTGTTCCAGGAGATCGAGGGCATCGTCAACCCCGACGCCGTGCTCGGTTCCAACACCTCCACGCTGCCGATCACCGCGCTGGCCGAGGGCGTGCAGCGGACCGAGGACTTCATCGGGATCCACTTCTTCTCGCCGGTGGACAAGATGCCGCTGGTCGAGATCATCTGCGGTGAGAAGACCTCGCCCGCCACGCTGGCGAAGGTCTTCGACTACACCCTGCAGATCAAGAAGACCCCGATCGTCGTCAACGACAGCCGCGGCTTCTTCACCTCGCGCGTCATCGGCACGTTCCTCAACGAGGCCGTGGCCGCGCTGGGCGAGGGTGTCGAGCCGGCGTCGATCGAGCAGGCCGGTTCGCAGGCCGGGTACCCGGCCCCGCCGCTGCAGCTGATGGACGAGCTGACCCTGACGCTGCCGCGCAAGATCCGCAAGGAGACCCGCGAAGCGATCGAGGCCGCGGGCGGCACCTGGAACGCGCACGCGTCCGAGGGCGTCATCGACCGGATGGTGGAGGAGTTCGACCGCAAGGGTCGTTCCACCGGCTCGGGCTTCTACGACTACGACGAGTCGGGCAAGCGGACCGGTCTCTGGCCGGGCCTGCGCGACGCGTTCAAGTCGGGCAGCGCTGAGGTTCCCTTCGAGGACCTCAAGGAGCGCATGCTGTTCGCCGAGGCGCTCGAGACCGTGAAGTGCTTCGACGAAGGAGTGCTCACCACCGTCGCCGACGCCAACATCGGCTCGATCTTCGGTATCGGCTTCCCGGCGTGGACCGGCGGTGTCATCCAGTACATCAACCAGTACGAGGGTGGCCTGCAGGGCTTCGTCGACCGCGCGCGTGAGCTCGCGGAGCGCTACGGCGACCACTTCACCCCGCCCGCTTCGCTGGTCGAGAAGGCCGCGAAGGGCGAGATCTACGAATAAGCACGCTTCGCCCGCTTAACGTGCTAGGAACGGTCCTTTCCTTGCGAATTTCGCAAGGAAAGGACCGTTCATTGCATCCGGGGGACTAGCGCGACGCCGGTTCCAGCGCCACGTGCGGCAACCGCCGGTCCAGCCACCGCGGCAGCCACCAGGCGCGTTCCCCGAGCAGCCGCATCACCGCGGGCACCACGAGACAGCGGATCACGAACGCGTCCACCAGCACCGCCACCGCCAGCCCGAGACCGAACTGCGCCAGCATCCGGTCGGGATTGAGCAGGAACGCGCCGAACACCACGATCATGATCGCCGCCGCGGCCGTGATCACCCCACCGGTGGAGGCGAGCCCTTCGCGGACGGCATGGCGCGCGTCGCCGGTACGCCGCCACTCCTCGTGCATCCGGGACACCAGGAACACCTCGTAGTCCATGGAAAGCCCGAACACGATCGCGAAGATCAGCACCGGCACGAACGCTTCGATCGGTCCCGCCTGTGCTCCGAACAGGCCGTCGCCGAACACCGCCGTCATCACGCCGAGCGCGGCACCGATGCTCAGCAGGTTCAGCGCGGCCGCCTTGAGCGGGATCAGGATCGAGCGGAAGACGACCATCAGCAGCAACGCCGACAAACCGACGACCACCAGCACGAACAGCGGCAACCGGTCGCCGACGGCGTCCGCGAAGTCGACCGCGGCCGCCACACTTCCGCCGACCAGGTACTTGCCCGGCAGTCCCGGCAGAACCTCGGCGCGCAGCCGCTCGACCAGATCGGCGGTCGCGGAGTCCTGCGGCGAAGACGTGGGGAACGCGAGAACCGTCGTGACACCCTGGCCCATCGGCGGCGTCACCTTGGCGATTCCCGGTGTGGTCTCGAGTTTCCGTTGCAGCGCGACGCCGTCGCCGTTCTCGGTGACCACGATCAACGGCTCGCTGAACCCGGGGCCGAAACCCTCCGCCATCAGGTCGTAGGCCTGCCGGGTGGTCGACGTCTCCGGGTCGGTGCCCGCGTCGGCGAATCCGAGGCGCATTCCCAGCGCGGGCAAGGAAAGCCCGACGAGGACGAGCAGCCCGATCGCGAGCGGCACCATCGGCCGCCGCTGCACCGCGTCCCCGAGTTTGCCCCACGCCTTGCCGTGTTCGCGTTTCGCGGCGTGCTTGCGGATGCCCTTTTCCAGGCGTCGCCCGAAAAGCGAGAGCAGCGCGGGCAGCAGGGTGATCGAGGCGAGCATCGTCACGAGCACGGTCAGCGCGACCGCGAGAGCGACCCCGCGCAGCGATCCGAGGCCGAGCGCGAGCAGGCCGAGCAACGCGATGATCACCGTGCCACCGGCGAACAGCACCGACCGGCCCGCGGTGTCCAGCGCCCGCCGCGCCGCCTGTTCGCGGTCGAGGCCGCCGAGGATTTCGCCGCGATAGCGGGAAAAGATGAGCAGCGCGTAGTCCACGCCGACGCCGAACCCGACCAGCATCATCAGCGGCGCCGTGTAGCTCGCGATGTCGACGAACCTGCTGACGAGCACGATCACGCCGAGTGTGCTGCCGACGGCGAAGATCGCCGTGATCACCGGGAGCCCGGCGGCGAGGATCGAGCGGAACAGGAAGACGAGGATCACCAGCGCGGCGAGCAGCCCGACACCCTCCGACGGGCCACCGCCTCCGCTGGTCCGCTTGATCGGCTCGCCACCGAGTTCGATCTGGAGCGCGGTGGTCTCCGCCCTCTTCGCGGTGTCGACGACGCGCACGATGTCGTCGTACGGAAGGTCTTTCGACTCCAGGTCGAAAGCGACCGCCGCGTAACCGATCGTGCCCTCACGTGAGATGGCCGACGGGGTGTCGAAAGGACTCGTCACCGATTTCACGTGCGGCTGGTTCCGGACTTCGGCGAGCATCGTGTCGATCGGTCCGCGTGCGGTCGCGAGTCCGCCCTCGGTCTTGAACACGATTTCGGCCGTCGCACCGGTCTGCGCGGGGACCTGCGCTTTGAACAGGTCTGAGATCTGCTGGGATTCGGTACCCGGCAGGGAATGGTCGTCGTGGTAGGCGCTGCCCGCCAGCTGCGAGCCCAGCGTGACACCGACGAGGGTGAGCAGCCAGAGCGAAACGGCGAGCCAGCGGTGGCGTTGAGACCAGCCCGCCAGCTTCGAAAGGCCGCCCCCAGGCCGCCTCTCGGAAAGAGTGATGGTGTCCATGGCGGACAGCATCGGCTTTTCCCGGCCGCATATCGTCGGGCCCGGGCGGGCACTCGGGCCGCAACTTCTGGGTACCCCTAAGGCGCTTCCCGTACTACCGGGGTTGTGGTCACGGGGTCAACCAGCGCGGGGTGACCATGCCCGATTCGTAGGCCAGCACGACGAGCTGCGCGCGGTCACGGACGTCCACTTTGGTCATGATCCGGCTGACGTGTGTCTTCGCCGTCGCCGGGCTGAGCACCAGTTCCTTCGCGATCTCGTCGTTGGACAGTCCGGCCGCGACCAGGCTCATCACCTCGCGTTCCCGCTCGGTGAGCCGGTTCAGGGTGGGCGAGGGGGCGGGCCGGTCCACCCGGCCGGCGAATTCCGAGATCAGGCGGCGGGTGATCGACGGCGCGAGCAACGCGTCGCCCCTGGCGACCACGCGGACACCGTGGATCAGCTCCTCCGGTTCGGTGTCCTTGACCAGGAACCCGCTGGCACCCGCGCGCAAGGCGCCGTAGACGTCCTCGTCGAGGTCGAAGGTGGTGAGGATGACGACCTTGGTCCCGGCCCGCGCCGGATCTCCGAGCAGATGCCGGGTCGCGGTGAGCCCGTCCATCACCGGCATCCGGATGTCCATCAGGACGACGTCGGGTTCGTGTTCGCGCGCGGCTTCGAGGGATTCACGCCCGTCGGCCGCTTCGGCGACCACGCTGATGTCGTCTTCACCGTCCAAAATGGATTTGAACCCGGCGCGGACCAGCCGTTGATCGTCGACCAGCAGGACCCGGATCATTTCTTCACCCGCAGCGGAAGCCGGGCGCGCACGCGGAAGCCGCCGTCCTCGCGCGCGGCCGCGGTGAGCTCGCCACCGAGTGCCTCGGCCCGTTCGGTCATGCCGCGGATCCCGTTGCCGGGCTCCGCCGGGCCTCCCCGGCCGTCGTCGTCGATCTGCACGGACACATCATGGGGCGTGTAGCCGATCCGCACCACGACGGTGTTCGCGGCGGCGTGGCGCGCGACGTTGGTCAACGCCTCCTGGACGACGCGGAACGCGGCGTGTTCGACGTCGGGTGGCAGTTCCGTCGCCGTGCCGTCGATCTCGGTCCGGACGGTCAGCCCGTGCGCGCCCGCCGACTCGGCCAGTTCGGCGACCCTGGCCAGGCTCGGTGTGTCCGCCTGCCGCAACATGCCCAGGGTGGCGCGGAGTTCGCGCAAGGCCTCCTTGCTGGTCTTTTTGATCGTGGTCAGTGCCTCCTCGGCCTTCGCCGGATCCTTGCCGTGCAGGGCCGCGCCTGCCTGGACGTTGATGAGCGCCAGGTTGTGGCCGAGGACGTCGTGCAGTTCGCGCGCGATCCGGAGGCGTTCGTCGGTGGCCCTTCGCTGGGCCTCGGCCTCCTTGGTGCGCTCGGCCTCTCGGCGGTAGTACGTCACGGCGCCGACCGCGACCAGCGCGATGAACCAGCCCGCCATCAGCAGGAAGGCGAAGTTGTCCACCTGCCGTGAGGCGCCGGCCCCGAGTTCGCCGAGCGCGACGCCGCCCATCGAGGCCGCCGCGACGACCGCCGCGCTCCGGATCCGCCCGGTCGAGGCGTTGTTGTACAGCGCGAAGGCGAACGCGAGCAGGACGAACCCGTCCGGATCGGTCTGCGGGTAGTAGACCGCGCAACACACCGCGGTGAAGATCGTGACGGGGAGCGGGTACCGGCGGCGCAGGAACAACGCCGCGCAGGCGAGCGCCACGCAGACCCAGCCGGCGGCCGCGTTGCGCGGTGTCTCCGCGCCGTCCCCGAGCGAGACCACGACGGAACCCGCGATCACCGCCGCGGTGACCGCGATTTCCGCCGCGTACCGCCGCAGGATCGCCACACGACGAGGGTAGCGCGATCCGGGCCGATTGACAAAATGGATTTTTACGTTCAAACTGATTTTTGTGATCAAGGGTGTGACGCCGTGAAGGATGTGGAGTACCTCGATCGGCTGGAGCAGGCGGAGGCGTTGCTGAAACCGCAGCGGGTGGACGTCCTGCGGCAGCTGGCGGAGCCGCGGTCGTGCACCGAGGTGGCGACGGTGCTGGATCAGACTCCCCAGCGGGTCTATTACCACGTGAAGCGACTGGTGGAAGCCGGTCTCGTGAAGCAGGTGTCGGAGCGGAAGGTACGCGCCGTCAGTGAGGGCGTGTACCAGGCGACCGCCCGTTCGTACTGGCTGTCACCCGGACTGGTCGGACGGCTCGGCCCGCGGGTGGTGCGGGACGAGCTGAGCCTGGGCTACCTGGTGGACCTCATGGAGGAGGTCCAGGCGGACGTCGCCGCGCTCGACCGGGCCGCGCCGGAGCTGCCGTCGATCGGCGTTTCCGGCGAGATCCGGGTGGAGCCCGAGCGGCGCCAGGAGTTCCTCGACGAACTGAAGACGACTTTGCAGGACCTGTTCACCCGCTACGGCGGAGCGGAAGGCGACGCCTTCAAGCTCGCCGTGGCCTGTTACCCGAAGGGAGATGCCCGTGACTGAACCGACGAGGTTCCAGGTGCGCCTGCGCGCGCCGATCGCCGAGGTCTGGCACGCGCTGACCGATCCCGGGGCACTGCGCGAGTGGCTTTCCGAGTACGCGGAAGTCGATCTGCCGTCCCGGTACGAGTTCTGGGGCCGCTACACGCCGGACGGCGATCGTCCGCGCCAGCGATTGTTGCTGGCCGAGGACAACGTCCTGCGGTTCGCGTGGACCGTCGACGGCAAGGAGACCGTCGTCGAGATCGCGCTGACGGAAGACGGGGACGGCACGTCCTTGTCGTTCAGCCAGAGCGGTCTGCCGGACTACACCGCGATGCTCGCCGACCCGGATTCGTCACTCGGCATGATGTACACGTTCTGGGCGCTTTCCGTCTCGAACCTCGTCGACCACGTCGAAGGACGGCCGCTCACCGCCCGCTGCGACCTCACCTCCCCGCTGATGAGCGAAGAGGTGCGGATCGACGCGCCGCGCGGTGAGGTCTACTCCTCGATCGCCGATCCCGCCGTGTTCACGCGCTGGTTCGGCGCCCGGATCGAGGCGGAGACCGAGGTCGGCGGCCGCTGGGCGATGGGGTCACTGGAGAACGACCCGAATCCGGCGAAGATCGTCGACCTGGTGCCCGACGCGAAGATGTCGCTCGCGTACCAGGACGGCGTCGTCGCCACTTGGGAGCTCGAGGATTCCGGCGGCGGCACCAAGCTGACGTTCGTCCAAAGTGGATTCTCCGACGAGAAGCCGCCCTACGGCTCGTGGATGGGCTGGCTCAGCGGTTTGGCGGAATTGCGCCGGTTCCACGAGATCGACCCGTGGCTCCCACTGTGGGCCGACGTCCAACTGGAAGGAATGCCCGAAGGTCTCATCACACTGGATGGAAAGTAGGAGGAAGCGATGTTGCTCGAAGGCAGGAACGCGATCATCTACGGTGCTGCAGGTGGAATCGGGAGCGCGGTGGCCCGCGGCTTCGCGAGAGAGGGCGCGACCGTCCATCTCACCGGCCGCACCTTGAAGAAGCTCGACGCGCTGGCCGACGAAATCCGGGCGGCGGGCGGGAAAGCGGAAACGGCGGAATTCGACGCGCTGGACGAAACCGCCATCGTCGAGCATGCCGCTTCGGTGGCCTCGACGGCGGGCAGCGTCGACATCTCGATGAACGTGATCACGCACAACGACGTCCAAGGCACTCCGCTGGTCGAAATGTCGGTGGAGGACCTGGAAAGCCCGGTCCGGACGGCGGTACGGACGAACTTCCTGACCGCACGGGCGGCCGCCCGGCACATGATCGAGCAGGGATCCGGGGTGATCCTGATGTTCGGCGGCGACGGTGACCCGCTGCCGGGATATCACCTCGGTGGGCTCCAGGTCGCGTTCAGCGCGATGGAAGCGTTGCGGCGAGGGCTGGCGTGCGAGCTCGGACCGCAGGGCATCCGTGTCGTGACCCTGCGCACCGGCGGGATCCCGGAGACGATCCCGGCGGGTGCCGGGCTCGACGACGCCATCCGTGACATGGTCGACGCGACGATGCTCAAGCGGACGGCTTCACTTGAAGACGTCGCCCGGGTGGCCGCCTTCGCCGCGTCGGACCACGCGCGCAGCATGACGGCGACAGCGCTGAATATCAGTTGCGGCACGATGGTCGACTGACCCGCGGCCGCCGTTAACACCGGCGAACGATCTCCCGACTACGCGGCACTACCAGGTGCTGGGGAGGTTGTTATGCCGAAGAGCGCAACGAAGCTGGGCATGGCACTGGCGATCGGACTTCTGGTCGCCGGAGCCTGCGGGGTGGAGACCGTGCCCACCGGGCGGGTCACGCCGACGAGCAGTCGGATGTCGACGCCGGCGACCAGCACATGGACACCGCCGACGACCACGACCACGGCGACGCCCACGCCGACACCTCAACAGTTCGTTCCGACGACCACCGCCGCGGTCGAGGTACCGAAGCAGGTCGAGCCGAAACCGACGAAGACACGTCCGAAGACCACGCAGGCGACGCCGAAGGCGCCGAACCCGGCGGAATGCGGAAGCGACTACTACCGCAACACCGACGGTGTGTGCGTCCATCGGCCGGCGAGCGGCCCCGGCGCGGCCGACGGTGCGACCGCCCTCTGCAAGGACGGTTCGTACAGCTACAGCCAGAACCGCCGCGGCACCTGCTCCGGGCACGGCGGGGTCCGCACCTGGCTGTGATCCCGTCCGTTGTTCATTCACCGGGAAGGGTGGTGCTGTGTAAGGTCGGATCATGGGATGCGCATGGTGAAACCGGTCGGACGGGCACCTTCGCCCCGGATCTTCGTGGTCGTGCTCGCCACCTGCGGGCTGGTGGCCTCGTTCATGCAGACGCTGGTCGTCCCGCTCATCCCGGCGTTTCCCCGGCTGCTCGGCACGACCCCGTCGGACGCGTCGTGGGTGGTGACGGCGACCCTGATCGCCGGAGCCGTGGTGATGCCGGTGAGCGGCAGGCTCGGCGACCTCTACGGCAAACGCCGGTTGCTGCTGATCAGCCTGGGGTTCCTGGTCGCCGGTTCGGTGGTGTCGGCGCTGACGAGTTCGCTCGCGCTGATGGTCGTCGGCCGGGGGCTCCAGGGCTGCGCGATGGGCGCGATCCCGCTGGGCATCAGCATCATGCGCGACGAGCTCGCACCGGAACGGGTCGGTGCCGCGATCTCGGTGATGAGTTCGACGCTCGGTGTCGGCGGTGCCATCGGGCTCCCGGTGTCGGCGCTGGTCGCGCAGAACGCCGACTGGCACGTCCTCTTCTGGGCGTCGGCGGGGCTCGGGCTCGTTTGCGGCCTGCTGATCCTCTTCGTGGTGCCGGAATCACCGGTGAAGACACCGGCGCCGTTCGACTACCTCGGTGCCCTGGGGTTGACCGTCGGCCTGGTCTGCCTGCTGTTGCCGATCGTCAAGGGCGGCGAATGGGGCTGGGGCAGCGGCCGCACGCTGGCCTTCGGCGGGAGCGCGCTGGTGATCCTGCTGGTCTGGGGTGCCTACCAGCTGCGGCGCCGGGATCCGCTGGTGGATCTGCGGGTCTCCGCGCGGCGTCCGGTGTTGTTCACCAACCTCGCGTCGATCATGATCGGTTTCGCGCTGTACTCGATGGCGTTGTCGTTCCCGCAGCTGCTGCAGGCGCCCGCGTCGACCGGCTACGGCCTCGGCCTGACGATGGTGGAGGCCGGACTCTGCCTCGCGCCGAACGGTCTGGTCATGTTCATGCTGTCGCCGGTTTCGGCCCGGCTCATCGAGCGCTACGGACCACGTACGACGCTGATGGTCGGCGCCACCACCATCGCGACCGGGTACGTCTTCGCGACCGTGTTAATGGACAACGCTTTCGAGCTGATCACGGCGTCGATCATCATCGGCGGTGGGGTGGGCATCGCCTACGCGGCCATGCCCGCGCTGATCATGGGCTCGGTGCCGGTCACCGAAACCGCGTCCGCGAACGGGCTGAACTCGCTGATGCGCTCCGTCGGCACGTCGACGTCCAGCGCGGTCATGGCGTCCATGCTCGCGTCGCTGGCGATCACCGTCGGCGGGGTCTCCGTCCCGTCCGCGGCCGGATTCCGGCTGAGCTTCGTGGTCGCCGCCGGCGCGGCGCTCCTGGGGCTCGTCTTGACCGCTTTCGTCCCGAAGCAACGTCAACCCGAGCCGCTGGTCGCTCCGGTCCACTGACGCGCCTTGCGTTGCGATGAAAGGACTTCATCGCAACGCAAGGGCACTCCGCTCAGAACAGCGTCGGAACGATCGCGTCGATCAGGTGCGGTCCCGGCTCGGCGAGCGCGCGCTGGAACTGCTCGGCCAGCTCCTCCGCGGTCGTCGCCCTGGTCGCCGGGACACCCATGCCTTCGGCGATCTTGACGAAGTCCATGTCCGGCCGGGAAAGGTCGAGCAGTTCGTTCGCCTTGGGGCCGTTGGCGTCCGCGCCGACGCGCTGCAGCTCCAGCCGCAGGATCGCGTACGCGCGGTTGTTCAGCAGGACCGTGGTGACGTTGAGATTCTCCCGAGCCTGCGTCCACAGCGCCGAAATCGTGTACAGCGCGCTGCCGTCGGACTGCAGGTTGATCACCGGCCGGTCCGGTGCGGCGACGGCGGCCCCGGTCGCGACGGGCATGCCGTAGCCGATCGCGCCGCCGGTCAGGGTCAGCACGTCGTGCCGGGGCGCACCCGCGGTCGCGGCGGGCAGCAACAGCCCGGACGTGTTCGCTTCGTCGGCGATGATCGCGCGTTCCGGCAGCAGCGCACCGATCACCTCGACCCAGTTCTGCGGGGTCAGCGGCCCGGACGGCAACGCGGGCCGGGCGGCCTCCTGCAGTACCGGCTCGGTCTCGGCCGCGACCAGTTCCGCCACATCGGCCAGAGCCCGCGGCACGTCCTGCACGACTTCGGCCAGCACGTGGACCTGCGCGCCTTCGGGTACCAGGTTGCTCGCCTTGCCGGGATAGGCGAAGAACGAGACCGGAGCCTTCGTTCCGGCGACGATCACGTGCTTGATCCCGTCGAGCTGGTACGCGACCTGTTCGGCGAGATAGCCCAGCCGCTCGATCGTCGGCAGGCCCTCGCCGCGTTCGAGCCGGGCGGGGAAGGTCTCGACGAACGCCTTCACGCCGGTCGCGGCCGCGATCCGGCTGGTCGCGCGCAGTCCGGCCTCGCGGCAGCCGCCGCCGCCGACGAGCAGGGCGACCGGTTCACCACTGGTCAGCACTTCGGCGATGTTCTTCACCGTCGTCGCGTCTACGACCTGCGGGATCCGAGGCGGGATGGGTGCGCAGGTTTCGCCGCCCTCGCCCCAGGACGCGTCGGCGGGGAGGATCAGCGTCGCCACCTGTCCGGGGGCGTCCTGCGAGGCCGCGACCGCCGCCGCGGCGTCGGCACCGACGTCCTTCGTGTGCTCCGAGCGGCGGACCCAGCCTTCGAGCGAACCAGCTACGGCCTCGATATCCGATTCGAGCGGGGCGTCGTACTGCTTGTGGTAGGTCGCGTGATCACCGATCACGTTGACGATCGGGGTGTGGGCGCGGCGCGCGTTGTGCAGGTTCGCCAGTCCGTTCCCGAGCCCGGGGCCGAGGTGCAGCAGCGTCGCGGCCGGCTTGCCGGCGATACGCGCGTACCCGTCCGCGGCGCCGGTGACGACGCCCTCGAACAGGCCGAGCACGCCGCGCATCTCGGGCACGGAGTCGAGCGCGGCCACGAAGTGCATCTCCGAGGTGCCCGGATTCGAGAAGCACACGTCGACGCCCGCGTCGACGAGGGTGCGGATCAGGGACTGGGCGCCGTTCATCTCACTCACTTTTCAAGCCCTCTCAGCGAAAAGAACGCCGGGGTTGAGGATCCCGGCCGGGTCGAAGCTTTCCTTGATCCGGCGCATCAGCGCGATCTTCGCCGGGTCCTCCAGGTCGAGGAAGTAGCCTGCCTTGGCCCTCCCGAGGCCGTGTTCACCGGAGATCGCGCCGCCGAGTTCCATGCCCAGCGCGAAGATGTCGGTCAGCAGCTGCTTCCGCTTGTCCGTGTCCTTGCAGAAGATGGCGAGGTGGACGTTGCCGTCGCCGGCGTGTCCGCAGCCGAGCGCGCCCGCCTCGCGCGACATCGCCATCTCCCGCGCCTTGCGCAGGAACTCGGGCATGGCGGACCTCGGGACCACCACGTCGATGACGTCGTCGGCACCGGCCGCCTTGGCCGTCCAGAACGCCTTTTCCCGCGCCTCGATGAGCTTGCGTGCCGAAGGGCCTTCGAGCACGTACACGTCCATCGCGCCGAGATCTCCCAGCAGTCCGCCGAGCTCCTCGACGTCGGAGTGCAGCCGGTCGCTGTCGCGGTTTTCCAGCGCCACCACCAGATAAGCCTGCGCGGTGTCGCGGATCGAGTCCGGGACGCCGAGGCTGAGTTTCTCGTTGTAGCTGATCGCGGCGAGCGTCAGATTGTCGATGTACTCGAGGATGTGCGGCGCGAGCCCGCTGGAGATGATCTTCGGGACGACGGTCATCACCTCGTCGAAGGTCTCGAACGGGGCGAACACCGTGGCACCGTGCGGCAGGCGCGGATACAGCTTCACGATGACCTCGGTGGCGATCGCGAGGGTGCCTTCGGAGCCGATGATCAGCTGGGTCAGGTCGTAGCCCGTCGACACCTTCGAGGTCTTGCCGCCGGTCCGGATGATCTCGCCGGTCGGCAGTACGGCCTGCAGGCCCACGACGTTGTGCCGGGTGACGCCGTATTTGACCGCGCGCATGCCGCCCGCGTTCGTGCCGACGTTGCCACCGACACTCGCGCTCAGTTCCCCGGGATAGACGGTGTAGCCGAGTCCGGCCTTCGTGGTCTTTTCGTCCAAATCGGACAGTGTGACGCCGGGCTGGACGACGGCGACGTGGTTTTCGGTGTCGATCTCCAGTACGGCGTTCATGCGTTCGAAAGAGATCACCAGGCCGTCTTCGCGAGGCCGCGCACCACCCGACAGGCCGGTGCCCGACCCGCGCGCGGTGACCGGCACGCCGTGTTCACTGGCCGCCTTCAGCAGCTCCGCGACCTCCTCGGCGCTTCCCGGTTTCGCCAGGTGGGCGGGCCTCTGCGCCGAGGTGGTCAAAGCCTCGTCGTGTGCGTAGTCCTCGGGGATCGCCTCGCCTGACAGCAAGTTCGCGTCCCCGACGATCTCGGCGAACCGTGCCGCAACATCGCCCATCGACTGCCCTTCCTCACGCTTCTTTGCCTGGTTACCGAAGCGTAGTACGTCGTGGGCGGGGATGGCCATGAATCATTTTCATGTTTGCTTCCGCTGGTCACAACCTCACGACAACCTCACTCGGATACCCATGTCGCAGCGGGCCGCGGCGGCCCGCCGGAAGGGGTGGACGCTCGATGGGATCAAGGATGAGGCGGATCGCGGCGCTGGGGGCGTCGTTCGCGATCGCGTTCGGACTCGCGGTGCCGGCGGCAGAAGGCGCGGGAACGGGCTGCACCGCGCCCGTGGCGAACGTCAGCGGCGTCAGCCAGGCCGAGGGGACAAGCGCCGGCTACACCACCCTTCTCTTCACCGTTTCACTCGCCGATGGCGGTTGCGCGCCACAGGGCTCGGTCGAGTACCGGACGATCGAGGGCAACGGCTCGCCGGTCGATCCGGCGTTCGTCGCGAAGGAGAGCGTCGACTACCTGCCGCGTGCGGGCACGCTGACCTGGTCCGGGCGGGCGGATACGCAGACGGTCGCGGTCAAGGTCCGCGCCGATTCCTTCGTCGAGAACGACGAGATGTTCTCGCTGCGCCTGTACGGCGAGAAAGGCGTGCGGATCGGGCACAGTGTCGGCGTGGCCTGGGTGGCCGACGACGACAAGGTCAAGACCGTGCCGCTGGCCACCACGCAGGAAGGCGAGATCTGCTGGTCGCTCCCGCCCAACTTCGCGCAGGCCAGCAGCTGCAAGGTGCCACTCGTACTCTCCCGGCCGTGGCTCGCGGGACCGCTCACGGTCCGCTACCGCACCGAAGGCTCCGCCCACGAGCCGGTGAAGGACGGTGTCGTCACCTTCGAACGCGGTGAGACCAGGGGATACGCCGAACTCACGGTCCTGCCCGGGCAAACGGGGAAGGCGCGGGTCGAGTTCTTCGAGCCGTCGCAGGGCAGGCTCGTGTACGCGACCTCCACCGTGGTGATCAGCCCCGCCGGGTGACGAGGTCGGCGTCGGCCGTCGCGTTCGCCCGCCGGTACAGCTCGATCGCTCGAGCCCAGTGGGCGGCCGCGGCGGCCGTGTCACCGCACCGTGTCTCCAGGTCGCCGAGGTCGCGGTGCAGATGAGCCTCCTCGTACGGATCTGGGACACCCGCCCGGACGGCGACACCCCGCTCGAGGCTTTCCCTCGCCGACGCCAGATCGCCGAGCCCCAGGTGGGCGCGGCCGAGCCGGTCGAGGGCGGCCGCCTCGCTGTGCCGGTTCCCGACGTCCCGGCTGATCAGCAGCGCCTGGTCGAAGTCGTCCCGCGCGGCCCGGAAGTCCTTGCGGGCGAGGTGGACCTGGCCGGCGTGCAGCAGGGACTCCCACTCCTGCCAGCGGTCGCCGATCGCCCTGGACGCGGCCAGCGCCTTGCCGAGGTGGTCCAGCGCGACGTCGTGATCGCCGAGTTCCTCGTAGGCCTCGCCGAGGGTGTCCAGGGTGGCCGCTTCCAGCCGGGCGTTGCCGAGTTCGCGGAACGTCTCCAGCGCGGCCGTCAGCGGGCTGAGACCGTCCATCGGCTGGCCCCGGCGAATGTAGGCGTGGCCGAGGTTGCGCTGGGACAGGGCGCGCCCGAGCCGGTTGCCCGCCGAGGTGCACCGCTCCACCGCGAGCCGGTACGCGGTGATCGCCTCGTCGAACCGGCGAAGCGCGGCGTAGGCGTTCGCGGTGTTGTTGTAGATGTGCCCTTCGCCTTCGAGATCGCCGGCCGCACGGGCGGCCTGCAACGCGCGAGTGTTGGTTTCGAGCGCGTCCGTCAACCTGCGGGTCATGAAGTAAGCAGCGCCCAGCGCGCGCAGCATTTCCGCTTCCGCCAATGGATCGTCGAGCTCGGCGGCCGCCGCGGCCCCCTCGCGGCAGAGCCCGATCCGCTCGTTCCAGCCGCCCGTGGTGTCGTAGAAACTGGTGAGCAGGTAGGTGAGCTGCCAGGCGGCGGTGTTGCGGCCGTGTTCGCGCGCGAAGCGCACTACGGGCAGCAGATTCGGGCGCTCGGCCCCCAGGAACGCCAGCGCCGCACGTCTTTCCGCGGGGAACGGCCTTCCGGGTGCCGGGTGGCGCAAAGCCGGGACGACCAGATCGCGGTTCGGGTCGATGATCCGGTTCGCCTCGGCGGCGACGTGCAGATACCAGTCGATCAACCGGTCCGCGGCCTCGGCGCGGCTCGACGTCGTTTCGTCGGTGCGGGCGCACGCGACGGCGAACTCACGGATCAGGTCGTGGAGGCGATAGCGATCCGGGCCCGCCGGGGTGATCAGGTGCGCCGCGGAGAGTTCGGCGGCCGCGGCCCGGCCCGCGTCGGCGGGCACCCCGCACAGCGCGCCGCCGAGTGCCGCGCTGAACGACGTCCCCGGAATCAGCCCGGACAGCCGGAACAGTCGGGCCGGAGCATGTTCCAGTGGCAGGTACGCACTCGCGAGGACGGTTTTGACCGTCCGGGAATCCCCTTGCACCGCAAGGGTTTCCAACCGTCCGGCGCCGGTCAGCTCATGGGTGAGTTCCGCGATCGGACGGCTCGGTTCGCCGGTCAGGCGTGCGGCGGCGATCCGCAACGCCAACGGCATCCCGTCGCACAGCCTGGCCAGTCGTGCGGCCTGCGCGGGTTCGCGGGAGACCCGGTCGGCGCCCAGCACCCGGGTGAGCAGTGTCATCGATTCGGGATCGGCCAGCGCGTCGAGGGCGAACACCCGGACGGCGTGCCTGCTGCCGAGCGCCGCCAGCGTCTGCCTGCTGGTGACGATCAGCATCGCCTTCGCCGTACCGGGGACGAGGGGGAGGATCTGGTCGACGCCGCCCGCGTTGTCGGCGACGATCACGCAACGCCTGCCGTGCAGCAGTGAGCGGTAGAGCGCCGCGCGTTCGGCCGTCGCGTCGGGCAGCCGGTCGTCAGGGAGACCGAGACCCCGCGACAGATGCGCGAGCGCGTCGCCCGGCGAGAGCGCCTCGTTCGGGTCGTGCCCGGCGAGATCGAGGAAGAGCTGGCCATCGGGGAAACGGTCCGCGATGCGATGCGCCCACTGCACGGCGAGCGCGGACTTCCCCATTCCCGCCGCCCCGGAGATCACCACGACCGGCGGCTCGGCTTCGTCGAGGAGCTCGTCGAGTGAAGCGAGCTCCTGCTGCCGTCCGGTGAAGTGTCCGACACGGGCGGGGAGTTGCGCGGGCGCGGTGCCGCGGGCGGGTGCGTCGAGTTCGGGCGCGCGGCGCAGGATCGAAGTGTGCAGTTCGACCAGTTCCGGTCCGGGATCGACACCGAACTCGTCCGCCAGCCCTCTGCGCACGGCCTGGAACGTCTCCAGCGCCTCGGCATGTCTCCCGCAGCGATGCAGAGCGAGCATGTGCAGCGCGGCGAGCCGTTCGCGGTACGGCTGTTCGGCCCGGAGCCGCGGAAGCTCCCGGAGGACTTCTTCGTGTTCGCCGAGCCTGAGCTCGGCGTCCCAGAGTTCTTCCCAGGCGGACAGCCGTAGTTCCTGGAGCCGTTCGACCTCGCGCAGGCCCCAGCCGTCGAGTCCGGCGTCCGCGAAGGCTTCGCCGCGCCAGAGCCGCAACGCCTCGCGCAACGCCGTCACCGCCTGACCGGGATTACTCCGCTTGGCGGCACGAAGTTCTTCCTCGAAGCGAAGAGCGTCGACAGAGGACGGTGCGACCGTCAGGACGTACCCGGGTTTGCGCGTCTGCAGGACCAGCGGGAACCCGCAGTCCTCCAATGCCTGCCGGATCCGTGCGACATGGCTGTGCAGGGTCTTCACCGCTGTGCGCGGCGGATCTTCACCCCAGAGCACATCGACCAGCCGGGGGATCGGGACGACCGAACCCGCGTGCAGGGCGAGAACGCCGAGCACGGCTCGCTGGCGGGCGCCGTGCAACTCCGCCCGCCCGGTGGGGCCGATCGCTTCGACCGGGCCCAGCACCCGCAATTCCCCTGGCCCGGGCACCCTGCTCCCTCCGGCATCTGACCTCGGTGAGCGTATCCGGGCGAAGACCCACCGAAATCGGCCAATTAGGGCACACGATCTCGACAACCCCGCCACAACCGGCCTGACCGACGGTCAACGGGTCGAACGTTTCGCCCTAGGAGGGGAACATGATCAGCAGGAATCCGCGGCGCGGGCGAGCACTGCTCGCCTCGGCCATCTTGGCCGCCGCGACGCTGTTCGCGGGGGTCACACCGGCGGTGCAGGCCGCACCAGGGGACCGGAGCGACGTCTTCATCCGCGACAACACGTCCGATGTCGGGTTCGAACCCTCGACCGGTTCGCTCTACTCCAGCCCCGACATCCGGGTGTGCGCCGGGCCCACCTACTGCCTCACCGACGACCCGGTCACCCAGGGAAGCACCGCCTACATCCACGTCACTCTGAACAACCCGGGCCCGTACGGGGACAAGCTCGAGAAGGGGACGCTGCAGGTCTACTACACGAAGCAAGGCACCGTGGCCCAATGGGCGAGCCAATGGAACTACATCGGCTCGCTCTCCAATGTGAGCGTGCCCTACGGCACCAAACGGGTCGTCATCCCGTGGAAGGTCCCGTTCGGCTCGCACTTCTGCCTGCTGGCACGGTGGCTTTCGCCGACCGACCTGCCGACCGAAGGCTTGAGCACGTCCACCAACGCGCGCAAGAACAACAACATCGGCTGGCACAACGTGAACGTCCTGCCGTTCAAGATCAAGGTCCCCGAGTACCGGCCGATCGTGTTCGGCTGGGACGGTCCCGACCCCACCGCGGTCGGCGACATCGTCTTCACCCAGCCGGGCAGGCCGTTCACCGGCCCGGGGCGGATCACCATCGACCTCGGTCCCGATCTCGCCGCACGCTGGCGGGCAGCCGGAGCGAAGGGTGAGGGTGTCGAACGGATCGGCGAGACCGAGCTGGCCATCGTGAACCCGCAGCGGGCCCGGATCAGTGGTCTGACGTTCAAGTCCGGCGAACAGGTGGACGCCAGGCTGAGCTTCACCGCCGGAGCGGAGGCGGCCGGGGGACAGCAGTACACCGTCCACGTGACTCAGGTCGACCAGCGCGGCGAAGAGGTCGGTGGCGTCGAGTACCGGCTCTCCGAAGCGCGACAGTAAGCCAGGAGGGGTGCCGGCCCGTGGGCGGTGAGGGTGGAAACCCGCACCGCCCACGGGTTTCACGCACGGGCGAACGAAAGCGTCTCGCCCTCGACACCGCGCAGCCACAGATCCTGCGCGGCTTCCGCCATTTCGGCCAGCCCCTCTTCGATCGTCGCGAACACGTTGCCGGGCACCCAGCCCGCGTCGCCGTTGATCAGCAGGTTGTTGCGGCCGTAGAAGATCGCGAGATCCGTCGCGCCCTGGTCACTGTGCGCCTCACTGCCCTCGTCGTAGCCGTACGCCGGGTTGCCGATCTCCCAGGCTTCGAACCCGAAGTACACGACATCCCCCGGAATCGGGGTCACCGTGGGGTTTTCGCGGCCCGGTTTCGGTTCGGCGAAGGGCGGCACGAGCGTGTAGACCTCGTTGCGCGCGTACTTCGCGTGGTAGGCCGAACCGCTCTGCGGCAACGCGTCCCACACCGCGCGGCAGGTCCGCGGGGCTTCGGCGTCGAGCAGCCGGGCGCGACAGGACACCCCGCGCTTGTCCAGGGTGATCGTGATGTAGCGGGCCATCACTCGACCCCCGCCACGACGTCGCCCCAGATCCGCAGTGCCTCGTCGACCTGTTCGGAGTCGACGATCAGCGGCGGCACCATCCGGACGACGTTCATGTACGCCCCGCAGGTCAGCAGCAGCAACCCGTTGGAGGACGCGGCTTTCTGCGCCGCCTGGGCCTTCGCCGTGTCCGGCTCGCCGTCCGGCGTGGTGAATTCGGATCCGACCAGCAGCCCCAGCCCCCGTACGTCACCGATCGACGGCGACTTGTCCGCGATCACCCGCGCGCCTTCCAGGAGCTGGCGTCCTCGTTCGGCGGCGTTCTCGACCAGACCTTCGCGCTGGATCACTTCGAGCGTGGCGATCGCCGCGGCGCAGGCCACCGCGTTGCCGCCGTAGGTGCCGCCCTGGGAGCCGGGGAGCGCCTTCGCCATCAGCTCCTCCGACGCGGCGATGCCCGAGATCGGGAAGCCGCTCGCGAGCCCCTTCGCGATGAGAACGATGTCCGGGCGCACCCCGAAGTGCTCGTGACCCCAGAACCGGCCCGTGCGGCCGAAACCGGTCTGGATCTCGTCCATCACCAGCAGGATCCCGTGCTTGTCGGCGCGCTCCCGCAGCCCGGCGAGGAACTCGGGGTTCGCCGGGACGTATCCGCCCTCGCCGAGTACCGGCTCGATGAAGAACGCGGCCGTCTCGTTCGGCGCGCAGACCGTCGCGAACAGGTAGTCGAGCTCGCGCAGGGCGAACTTCGTCGCCGTCTCCTCGTCCCAGCCGTAGTGGAAGGCGTACGGGAAGGGCGCGACGTGCACCCCGGACATGAGCGGCGAGATCCCGGCGCTGAACCGGGTGCCCGACGTCGTCATCGTCGCCGCCGCGACGGTCCGGCCGTGGAACCCGCCCTGGAAGACGATGACGTTGGGCCGCTTGGTCGCCTGCCGTGACAGCCGGAGCGCCGCCTCGACCGCCTCACTGCCGGAGTTCGCGTAGAAGAGTGAATCCAGCCCCTCCGGCAGGACACCGCCCAGCTTCTCGGTCAGCTCCAGCATCGGCTTGTGCATGACCGTCGTGTACTGCCCGTGGATGAGTTTGCCGATCTGCTCCTGCGCCGCGCTCACCACGTGCGGGTGGCAGTGGCCGGTGCTGGTCACGCCGATACCGGCGGTGAAATCCAGGTGACGTTTGCCATCGGTGTCGTAGAGGTAAACCCCTTCACCGTGGTCGACCACGACCGGCGTTGCCTGCTTGAGCAGCGGTGATAGCTGGGCCATGGGCTGCGCTCCTAGGTCGGCTGAGCTGTTGTCGATTGTTGACAATATCCATAGCATGGCGTTCGGGACAACATGGAGGAGCGTTGGGATGAGCTCGATCAGTGAGGCCGGCGTGGTCACGTCGGTCGACAAGGAACTGTTCATCGGCGGCAAGTGGGTGCCCGCCGCCGACGGGAAGACCTTCCCCGTTCTCGACCCCTCGACAGGCGAAGCCCTGTGCGAGGTGGCCGACGCGTCACCGGCGGACGGTGTCAGCGCACTCGACGCGGCCGTCGCCGCGCAGGCCGACTGGGCGAACGTCGCCCCGCGTGAACGCGGTGAGATCCTGCGCCGCGCCTACGAACTGCTGATCGAGCGCGCCGACGAGCTCGCCTTGCTGATGACCCTCGAGATGGGCAAGCCGCTCGCGGAGTCGAAGGGCGAGATCACCTACGCGGCCGAGTTCTTCCGCTGGTTCGCGGAGGAAGCTGTCCGGATCGACGGTGGCTACGCCGTCGCTCCCAACGGGACAGGCCGGTTCCTCGTGACCAAACAGCCGGTCGGCCCGTGTCTGCTGATCACGCCGTGGAACTTCCCCATGGCGATGGGCACCCGCAAGATCGGGCCCGCGGTCGCGGCAGGCTGCACGATGGTCATCAAGCCCGCTGCTCAGACCCCCCTTTCGATGTTGGCCCTCGCGGCCATCCTCGCCGAAGCGGGATTGCCGGAAGGCGTGCTGAACGTGCTGACGACGTCGGACTCCGGCGGCGTGATGGAGCCGTTGATCCGGGACGGTCGTGCCCGCAAGCTGTCCTTCACCGGCTCGACCGGCGTCGGCCGGAAACTGCTGGAACAGTGCGCGGACAAGGTGCTCCGCACCTCGATGGAACTCGGTGGCAACGCCCCCTTCCTCGTCTTCGAAGACGCCGACCTCGACGCGGCGGTCGAAGGCGCCATGACCGCGAAGATGCGCAACATCGGTGAGGCCTGCACGGCCGCGAACCGCTTCTACGTCCAGCGGGGCATCGTCGACGAGTTCTCCCGGCGCCTCACCGAGCGCATGGAGGCCCTGCCCATGGGGCGCGGTACCGAGGAGGGTGTCGTGGTCGGCCCCCTCATCGACGAAGCCGCCGTCGAGAAGGTCAGTGGCCTGGTCTCCGACGCCACCGAGCGAGGAGCGCGCGTCCTCACCGGTGGATCCACTGTGGACGGTCCGGGTAACTTCTATCAGGCCACGGTGCTCACCGACGTGCCCAAGGACGCCCGGCTAGCGTCGGAAGAGATCTTCGGGCCGGTCGCCCCGATCACCCCGTTCGACAGCGAGGACGAGGCCATCGCGGCGGCGAACGACACCGAATTCGGTCTCGTGTCCTATGTGTACACCTCCGATCTCAAGCGGGCATTGCGGGTTTCGGAACGACTGGAGGCCGGCATGATCGGTCTCAACCAAGGGCTGGTTTCGAATCCGGCGGCGCCGTTCGGCGGGATCAAGCAATCCGGCCTCGGCCGCGAAGGCGGCACCGTCGGCATCGACGAGTTCCTCGAGACCAAGTACATCGCGGTGGCTCTGTGACTTCTTCGTATCGGATCGCGAGCATCCCCGGCGACGGGATCGGTGTCGACGTGACGGTCGAGGCCCGCAAGGTCCTCGACCGCGCGGCGGCGTCGCACGGCTTTTCCTTGTCATGGCAGGAGTTCGACTGGAGTTGTGAGCGGTACACCAAGACCGGCTCGATGATGCCGGACGACGGTATCGAGCAACTCTCCCGGTTCGACGGGATCTTTCTCGGTGCCGTCGGCTTCCCTGGCGTCCCGGATCATGTTTCCCTGTGGGGCCTCCTCATTCCGGTTCGGCGTGCGTTCGGGCAGTACGTCAATCTCCGGCCGGTCCGGCTGCTGCCGGGGACGACGTCGGCACTGGCCGGCCGGAGCGCCGACGAACTGGAGATGGTGATCGTCCGGGAGAACTCCGAGGGCGAGTACTCGGAGATCGGCGGCAGGCACAATCGCGGTCTCGGCAACGAGTTCGTCTTACAGGAATCCGTGTTCACGCGGGTGGGGGTGGAGCGGATCATCCGCTATGCCTTCGAACTGGCGAAGACGCGGACGGGGCGGGTCTGCTCGGCGACCAAATCCAACGGGCTCATTCACTCGATGCCGTTCTGGGACGAGATCTTCGCCGAGATCTCTTCGGAGTATCCGGACGTGCACGCCGAACAATGTCATGTCGACGCGCTCGCCGCGCGGATGGTGCAGGCGCCGGACCGGCTCGACGTCGTGGTCGCTTCCAATCTGTTCGGCGACATCCTGAGCGACCTGGCGGCGGCCGTGACGGGCGGGCTCGGGATGGCGCCTTCGGGCAATATCAATCCGACCGGTGAGCTCCCTTCCATGTTCGAGGCGGTGCACGGCAGCGCTCCCGACATCGCCGGACAGGGCATCGCGAATCCGGTGGCGCAGATCCTGGCGGGGGCGATGCTGCTCGAACACCTCGGGGAAACCGTTGCGGCACAAGACGTACGCGCCGCGGTGGAAAAGGTTCTCGAGGAGGGGACCGTGCAGACCCCTGACCTCGGTGGGAAGTCCACCACCGCCGAACTCGGGTCCGCGGTGGTCGCCGCTCTATCTTGAACCATCCGACCGGTGACGTGTCAAGTCCCGGATGCCATGAATGGTCCATTCATGGTTTCGGTAGTACGTGAAGGCCCCCTTCACTGCGTTAGGCGCAGTGAAGGGGGCCTTCACGTACTTGAGTGGCTTCGGATGGGGGCCACTCGACGCCGCCGTGGTCGCTGAAGGTTGCGAAAGTGGCTTTCGCAACACGTCACCTTTCCCAACCTTCAGATAGTGCCGACCCGCCGTTGAACTTCGCGGATTCGTTCCTCTCGGCAACCCGCAGATTTTCTCGAAGTGACGAAAAACGTTGCCACGAAAGGGAATCTCGGCGCGAACTCCGGTATGAAAGCCCGTTCGTCGCACGCGCGCCGATCCGGGGCGCGAGTTTTTGTCGGTGCCCCGGTGCACAGTGTCGATCATTGGATTCGACGACTGGAGGAGTGCCGATGTGCTGGCATTGCGACAACCCCGGAAAGACCCGCGCCGACTACCTCACCGAGGAGGTCCGTCCGCTGATCCGGAAGTACGGCTGGATGGTGCAGACGGTCGAGCGCGGAATCGTGCAACCAGGCTTCGCGTATACGGTCGGGCTCACCGACGCCGGGCTTCCGGAACTGGTCGTCACCGGCCTGAGAGAACGAAGATCCGGTCAGCTGCTGAACTATTTCGCCCAGCAGGTGGTCCGGTCGGGGCCGCCGGAGCCGGGCGAGGTGCTGCCCGCGGAGGTGGGCTGGCCGTCATTGGAGGTCGTCCCGCTCAGTTCGCCGTCGGCGCATCTGCTCACCGCCGTCCTGCTGTACGGCGAGGACTTCCGTGCCCTGCAACTGGTCTACGAGGACGAGCACGGAAATTGGCCATGGGACAGGGAGTTCCGTGGCGGGACCGGTGGGCAGCCGGTGCTGGGGGCGCGGGGCCGTGGCTGAATCCCTAGGGCACCGCGGGAGCTTCGCCCTCCCGCAGGCTGGTTCCCGGTGCCAGTCGCTGGACGGCGTCCTCCATATGGGCTTCCAGCAGCGAAAGCGCGGTCTCTTCGTCGCCCGCCCGCAGGGCCTCGATGATCCTGGTGTGCTCGGTGACCCGTTCTTCGACCCGTTGATAGGTCCCCTGCAGAGCGGTGAGGCACATCCGGGTCTCGATCAGCAGCGTCCGCGCCATGCGCACGAGCCGTTTGCTGCCGGAGGCGGCGATCAGCGCCTCGTGGAACCGGAGATCCGCCCAGGAGAGCGCGGTCGGGTCGTCGTCGTCCGCGGCGGTGGCCATGGCGCGGACGGACTCTTCGAGTTCGGTGGCGACCCGTTCCCGGTCCCCGCGCAAGGCGCGCAGCATCGCGGCGCGTTCGATGGCCGAGCGCGCCGAGTAGATGTCGTAGACGTCGCCGGGTTCGAGGTCGATCACGAACAGCCCACGGTGGCGCTCGCTGCGCAGGAGCCCCTCGGAGACGAGGTGCTGCATCGCCTCGCGCAGCGGCCCCCGCGAAACCTGGAACCGGGAGGCCAGATCCGTTTCACCGAGCTGGGTGCCGGGAGGGAGGGCGCCGGTCATGATCGCGTCCCGCAGCTGGCGCGCGATGATCCCGGCGGTCGACTCCCGGCTGACCGGCTCGATTTCCGGCAAGGACATGGTTCAGCTGCTCCTCAGTCCGAACAGCGCGCCCAAGGTGCGGACGAGCGGGGCCTTGCCGGTGAGTCGCAGGCCCTCCCAGACAGTGACCTGGTTGGCGGTCAGCACCGGCTTGCGCAGCCTGGTTTCGAGCGTGTTGATCTCGCCGAGCGTCCGCATGGCGGTGTCGGGGACGAGCAGCGCGTCGGCGGCCGGGTGGTCGCGGCTCACCGCGAGTTCGACGACGGCTTCCGGGGCGAGTTCGCCGACCTCGGCGGCGGTGTCGATGTCCGCGCTGCCCATCGAGACCACTTCGATCCCGCCCGCGCCGAGGAATTCGACGAACAGGCGGGCGACGTCGTCGGGGTAGCTGGCGGCGACCGCGACCCGCCGGACGCCGAGGGCCTGTGCGGCGTTGACGAAGGCGAAGGAGGTGCTCGACGCCGGGACACCGGCGACGGCGGCCAGCCGGTCGGCCTGGTCGCGGGCGCCTTCCCAGCCGTAGACGAAACTGCCGCTCGTGCACGCCCAGACCACCGCGTCCGGTTCGTGTTTGGCCAGCAGCGCGGCGCCGTCGGCGAGCCGGCTTTCGCTGCCGAGGTCCAGGAGCTCGGGCACGGCGTGCAGATCGGTCCCGTAGATGTGCTCGACCGGCAGTTTGATCCCGGCCATGTCCCCGCCGAGGAGCTGTTCCGCGAGCGGGTAGTCGTCTTCGGCCGCGTGATCGGGGTAGATGAACCCGATGGTGGTCGTCTCGGACGGCGGCTCGGGTGGGGCGAACGGCGTGATGGGCACGGAACCTCCGGAGGGCAGATTGTCGACAATCGTAAGGGAAGAGGTCAGTCGACCTCCCGGAGCCACTTGCCGGGCCCGACGATCGGCAGGTTCATCCGCCGGAGGCAGGCCCACATCGTGAGCTGATTCGCGGTGAGGACCGGTTTGCCGAGCGCGCTTTCGAGTGGCTCGATCAGATCGTAGGTGGGGAGGTTGGTGCAGCTGACGAAGATGGCTTCGGCGTCGGCGTGGTCGGCGGCGAGGATGCGTTCGGCGATGGTTCGGTAGCTGACCTTCCAGATGCCGCCGCCCAGGCCGAGATGGTCGCTCGAAACGGTGCGGACGCCGAGTTCGGCCAGGAAGTCGTGCAGCTTCCCGGTCAGGTCGCCGTCGTAGGGCGTCAGCACCGAGACGCGGTGGAGGTCGAGCTGATGCAAGACCTCCGCCAGTGCTCCGGACGTGGTGACGGCGTCCGTCGCGCCCGCGTCGCAGATCGCCTTGGTCAGAGAACGTTCGTAGTCCACACCGTTGACGAAACTGCCGGAGGTGCACAGATAGGCGACGACTTCGGGCTCCACGTGGAGCACGTCCCTCGTGGCGGCGGCGAGATGCCTGCTGTCGCTGACGAGCTGGGCCATCTCCATGCTGACGGGCACTGGCTCGTACGGTGTGCGCGCCAGATGGAGGGAGACCTCCATGGGCACCCAGCGCCACAGCTCGCGTTCCAGGGCGAGGTCGAAGGGGGCGATCACGCCGATACCGCGCTGCGCCAACGGGCCTTCGAACTCCAGTAAGTCGAAATCCAAGTCTCAGCCTCCGGAAAGCTTCTGCTGTCACAGGTCCGGTGCTCCGGGGGTCGTTCCTCGGATTGTTGACAATCATACGAGCCACTTTTACGGTGTCAACGTGATCGCCTCGGAGACCCCTGTGCTGGCGGTGCTCTGCGGAGACACGCGCCCACCGGACATGCGCGCTATCGAAGCCGAAGCGGTGGTTCGTTACACCGACGCGGCCGGGTTGGCCGACGCGTTATCCGGCGCCGACGCGTTCTTCGTCTACGACTTCCTGTCCACCGCCGTCCCGGGCGCGTGGCACGCGGCCGACCGGCTGCGCTGGCTGCACATCGCCAGCGCGGGCGTCGACCCGGTGCTGTTCCCGGGGCTGCAGGAGAGCGACGTCGTGCTCACCAATTCGCGTGGGGTGTTCGACGGGGCGATAGCCGAGTACGTGCTCGGCGTCGTCCTCGCGTTCGCCAAGGACTTCGCCCGGTCGTGGGACCTGCAGAAGCAGCGGCAGTGGAAGCACCGGGAAAGTGAACGGATCTCCGGCCGCCGGGTACTGGTGGTCGGCACCGGGCCGATCGGCCGGTCGATCGCGCGGATGCTGCGGGCGGCCGGGATGTCGGTGGCGGGTGTCGGACGTCGTCCTCGTGAGGGCGATCCCGACTTCGGCGACGTATACGCGTCTTCGGAGCTGTCTCGTCATCTTCCCGGGGCGGACTACGTCGTCGCGGTCGCGCCGCTGACCGAGCAGACCAAGGGCATGTTCGACGCGGAGGCCTTCGCCGCGATGAAACCCGGCTCCCGGTTCGTCAACGTCGGCCGCGGTGAACTGGTCGTCACCTCGGATCTGATCGCCGCGCTGCGGGACGGTTCGCTCGGTGGTGCGGCGCTCGACGTCTTCGACACCGAGCCGCTCCCCGTCGACAGTCCTTTGTGGACTATGGAGAACGTGCTGATCTCGCCGCATATGTCGGGTGACTTCGTCGGCTGGCGTAATACTCTGGTAGAGGTGTTCGCGGACAACTTCCGTCGCTGGCGCGCGGGGGAGCCACTGCGCAACGTCGTGGACAAGCAGCTCGGATACGTGCCGTCGGAGACGCTTCGCCAAGGTTAGGGGCCGGATTGAACGACACCAAGTTGACCGCGAGTGAGCTCGTCGCCGCGTATGCCACCGGAGAGCTGTCGCCGGTGGAGGCCACTCAGAACGCGTTGCGTGTCATCGAGGAACGCGACGGTGAGACCAACGCCTTCTGTCTGGTCGATGCCGACGGCGCGCTCGAACAGGCGAAAGCGTCCGAGGTTCGGTGGCGGGACGGTAATCCGATCGGCTGGCTCGACGGTGTCCCGGCCTCGATCAAGGACATGTTCCTGACGCAGGGCTGGCCGACGCTGCGCGGTTCGCGCTGCATCGACCCCGACCAGCCGTGGGACGTCGACAGCCCAGTCACCGCGCGACTGCGCGAGAACGGCTTGGTACTGCTGGGAAAGACCACGACGCCGGAACTGGCGTGGAAGGGCGTCACCGACAACACGCTGACCGGGATCACCCGCAACCCGGTCGACCCCTCGACGACGGCGGGCGGCTCCAGCGGGGGCAGTGCCGCGGCCGTCGCGGCGGGGATGGGTGAGCTCTCCGTCGGCACCGACGGTGGCGGCTCGATCCGGATTCCGGCTTCGTTCTGCGGAATCGTCGGTCTCAAACCGACACACGGCCGGATTCCGCTGTTCCCGGCGAGCCCGTTCGGGCCGCTCTCGCACGCCGGTCCGATGGCGCGTTCGGTGGACGACACGGCGCTGCTTCTCGATGTTCTCGCGATGCCCGACTACCGTGACCCGGCCGCGCTCGCCCCGCCGGTCTCGACCTACCGCGAGGCCGTCCGCCGGGACGTGCGCGGGCTGATCGCCGCGTACTCGCCGACACTCGGCTATGTCGACGTCGATCCGGAGGTCGCGGAGATCGTCAAGTCGGCGGTCCAGTCGCTCGGGGACGCGGGCCTGCACATCGAAGAGGCCGATCCCGGGTTCACGGATCCCAAGCCCGCCTTCGACATTCTGTGGTCGACAGGGGCGGCCAAGTGGCTGGACACCTTCCCCGCCGGTTCGGAGAACAAGGTCGATCCCGGGCTGCGGAAGGTCTGGGAATTCGGCAAGACCTTCTCGGCGAGCGACTACCTCGGCGCCAACGCCGAGCGGGCCGCGCTGGGCATCCTGATGGGCGAGTTCCACACGCGCTACGACGTGCTGATCACGCCGACGCTGCCGATCCCCGCCTTCGAAGCCGGACACGAGGTGCCGCCGGGCAGCGGGCTGAGCGGCTGGCCGGACTGGACGCCGTTCACCTATCCGTTCAACATGACCCAGCAGCCCGCCATCAGCGTGCCGGCCGGCCGCACCTCCAGCGGCCTCCCGGTCGGCCTGCAGATCGTCGGCCCTCGGCACTCCGACGACCTGGTGCTCGCGGTCGCGAAGCTCCTCGAGGAGGTCCGTCCCTGGCCGTGACCTGCGGAAAGGGAGCAAGGGACCTTTGCTACCACTTTCGCGGGGCGGTCAGGGCAGGGCGGCGTGGGTCTTCCGGACCAGTCCGCGCACCTGGCCGCTGCACAGGGCGAGACAGGTGGCGGCCACGACCAGGGCGGCGCACGCGAGCAGGGTCGTGCCGACCCCGAAGTGCTGCGCGGCCGGTCCGGCCGCCATCTGGCCGAGCGGCAGGGCGATGAAGGAACCGAGCATGTCGTAGGAGTAGACGCGCGCGAGCTTGTCCTCGGGAACGTTCTCCTGCAGCGACAAGTCCCACGCGACCACGAACTGCTCGATCGCCAGTCCGGAGACGAACATGGCCGCGAGCAGCAACGGGAGCAAGGGCGCCTGGCCCAGGAGGATCAGGGGCGGCGCTTCGAAGAGGATCACCGCGACCCCGACGAACAGCGCGCGCCGCGGCTGCCATCGGGCCACGAGGATCCCGCCGACGAGTGAGCCGATCGTCTGCGCGGCGAGGGCGAAACCCCAGCCGGAGCGCCCGAAGCTGCTGTCGGCGACGACGGGGCCGAGCACCGCGATCCCGCCGGCGATGACGGCGTTCACCACCATGAACTGCACGACCACGACCCACACCCAGGTCCGTGACCGGAATTCGCGCCAGCCTTCGGCGAGTTCCGCCAGTGGACGGCTGCCGGGCACGCGTTCCCGGCGGTCGAGGCGGATGCGCCGGTAGGACAGGGCGGAGCCCAGGAACAGGAGCGCGTTGCCGCCGAGCGCCCAGCCGGGGCCGACCGCGGTGACCAGGATGCCGCCGAGTCCGGCGCCGGCGATCCGGCCGGAGTTCGACAGCAGCCTGGCCAGCGCGTTCGCCTGCGCGAGCTGGGTGGCGGGCACCGTCAGCGGGGTGAGTGACGCCGAGGCGGGGGCCGAGATCGCGGCCACCGCGCCGTTGACCACGCTCAGGCCGACCAGCAGCGGGATCGACGCGAATCCACAAAGGACACTCGCGGCGATGACGGCCTGGGTCAGGGTCGCGGCGACTTCGGTGCCTTGCAGGATCACCGAACGCGGCAGCCGGTCCGCGAGCACTCCGCCGAACAGCAGCAGGACCACGCTCGCCACCGAGCGGGCGCCGACGACGATGCCGATGTCGACGGCGGAACCGGTCAGGTCGATCACGGCGAACGCGAGCGCGAGCGGGGCGACGGCGTTGCCGAACTCCCCGAACGTGCGGCCGCCGATCAGCCAGCGGAAGTTGTGCTGGCGCAACGGTTCGCGCAGGGACGTCACGGACGCCTCATCTCGAACATCGCGACCGTCGCGCTGACCGGGATCGTGCCCCGGGTACGGGGCGGTTTCGCGGCCGAGTGCAGCAGATCGCTCAGTTCGCGAGCGTGTTCGAGCGCCTTCTCCCAGGTCTCGCGGTCGACCCACATCTCCGCGTCGCTGATCGACCCGCGTTCGTCCGGCAACCGGAATTCGCTGCGGCGCTTGAGTTCTTCGACCATCGCCGCGATGAGCAGCTGTTCCTCGTCCGGGTGCTTCGAGGTGAACCGCATACCGGACTCCGGGTCGTGGCGGTAGCGTTTCGCCAGCCCGCCCCGGATCCGGACTTCCTCGGCGACGTCGAGCAGCCCGGCCTCGTGCAGCCGCCGCAGGTGATAGCTGACATTCGCTTGGGTCTCGCCGAGTTCGCGTGCGGCTTCGGCCGCGCTCATCGCGACACCGGTCAAAAGCGACAGAATGCGCAGCCGCACGGGATGGGCCAGGACGCGCAGCCCATCGAGGCTGGGGGACTCGGGCATGGCACGAGTATCGACTGCCGGGACGTCAACCGTCAAACAGTTATTTGGGGGTTTCGTTGGCCGGGAGAACCGGTGCGGTGATCCGATGTCTGTGCTCTGCTGGAGTCATGCGTACGACGACATTGGGCAGGAGCGGTCTCGAGGTGTCGAGGATCGCCTTCGGCACCTGGCAGCTCGGTGGGGACTGGGGTTCGTTCGACGAGGACACGGCGATCGCCGCGATCCACCACGCCCGCGAACTCGGGGTCAACCTCTTCGACACCGCGCAGGCCTACGGTTTCGGGAAATCCGAAGCCATGCTGGGGAAGGCGTTGCGCGAGGAACTCAAGCGCGACCGCGACAGCCTCGTCATCGCCACGAAGGGTGGCATCAAGCCGCGCTCCGAACGGCCACGCGACTCCCGGCGCGAGTGGCTGACGCAAGGCATCGAGGACAGTCTTCGCTTCCTCGACGTCGACCACATCGACCTCTACCAGATCCACTGGCCCGACTCCGCCGCCCCGGCCGAGGAGACCGCGGGGATCCTGCAGGAGTTCGTCGACGCCGGGAAGATCCGGCACGTCGGCGTCTCGAACTACGACACCGCAGGGCTCGCCGCCTTCGACAAGACCCGTCCGGTGGAAACCCTGCAGCCGCCGTATCACCTGTTCCGCCGCGACATCGAGATCGATCCTCTGCCGTACGCGCGGGAGAACGACATCGGCGTCCTGGTGTACAGCCCGCTAGGCAGCGGCCTGCTGACCGGAGCCTTCACACCCGAGACGACGTTCGAGAAGACCGACTGGCGGTCTCGGTCGTCGGCGTTCACCGGAGACACCTTCCTGCGCAACCTCGCCGTGGTCGACAGGCTCAAGGAATTCGCCGCGGGCAAGGGGATCTCGGTCAGCCAGCTCGCGATCGCGTGGACACTCGCCCAGCCGGGCGTGCACGTCGCGATCGTGGGCGCGCGCAAGGCCGCCAACATCGAAGCCAGCCTCGCCGCCGCCGACATCGACCTGTCCGCGGACGAGCTCGCGGAGATCGATCGGCTCACCGCCGACGCAGTTCCTGTTTCAGGCGCGAGCCCCGAAGGCGTTGCCTAGAGTTTGAATTCCGTACCGTCCAACGGAAGGGAGGCGCCGCCGGCCAGTACGGCGGCGTGCTCCGGCGAAGCCGGGTCGATCACCGGGTTCGTGTTGTTCAGATGCGTGTACGCCCACTGCGGGCCGGGCCGGAGCTTCGCGAGGCTGCCGGTGATCGGCAGATGCCCCATCGCCAGCTGTGTGCCGTCGCCGACCTCGGCCGCGGTGGCACCCGACATCTCGTCCGGCGCGTAGAAGGTTCCGTCCAGCAACACCAGGCCCGCGTCGCGGGTGAAGTCGTCGAATCCGTCCGGCCAGCTCTTCAGGCAAGGCGCGTAGACGAAGACGCCGCCGGTCCGGACGTCTTCGATCCGGTACGCCACCACCCACGGTCCGTCCTCAGTGGACGAGCGGGCGTACTTCGGCCGCTTGTCGCTCACGGGAAGCATGCTCACGCGGAGACCGTCGATGGAGACATCCGACGACGGCAGCCACTGCCAGCCACCGTAGCCGTCGATGATCGCCCGCGCCGGAAACTGTTCGGACAAGGCACCCAGAACGGCTTCCGGTGCCCACACGGGAAGGCCGCCCGCTTCCCGCAACAGGAGCAGGCCGAGGGAATGGTCGAGTTCGGCGTCGGTCAGCAGCACCCCGCGCAGCGGGATTTCCCGTGGTCCCGGCCCGGCGCGCAACGGCGGCGTGGCGAGGATCTGCGCGCGGATGTCCGGTGACACGTTGAGCAGGTACCAGCCCTCGCCGTCCGCGCTCACCGCGACACAGTCCTGGGTCCGCGGCGGCGCGTCCGAGACGCACAGCGCGCACGCGCAGTTCCACTGCGGGAAGCCACCGCCCGCCGCGGTGCCGAGCAGGATCACCCTCATCGCGGCGCCCGCATCACGAGTTCGTCCGTTTTCGCCTGCGTGGACAGAATGAGGTCGACGACGCCGCGGTGCGGTGAACGCGAGCACACCGGGTCAGTCGCGGCGGCGTCACCGGTGAGCTGGAACGCCTGGCACCGGCAGCCGCCGAAGTCGATCGCGCGCCGCTCGCAGGTGCCGCAGGTGTCCGGCATCCAGTCCTCGCCGCGATAAGCGTTGAAGGAATCGGATTCGTACCAGATCCAGGCCAGCGGCTTGTCCCGCACGTTGTCGAATTCCAGTGTCCCGATCGCCGTCGACGCGGGACACGGCAGCACGTTCCCGTCGGGCGCCACCGTCAGTTGCCGTGCGCCCCAGCCGTACATGCACGGCTTCGGGTACTGCTCGTAGTAGTCGGCGACGACGTAGATGATCTCCATCCGGCCGCGCAGCCGTTCGGTGGCCGCGCGCACGATCGGCTCGGCCTCGTCGAGTTGCCGCCGGGACGGCATCAGGGCGTCGCGGTTGCGCAGGGCCCAGCCGTAGTACTGCGTATTGGCCAGTTCGAGCCGGTCCGCGCCCATTTCCTCGGCGAGGTCGATGATCCCGGCGAGCTGGTCGTGGTTCTGCCGGTGCAGCACGACATTGACCGAAAGCGGCAGCCCGGCCTTCTTGATCAGTTCGGCGGCGACCAGTTTCCGGTCATGGGCCCGCGCGCCGGCGAGCCGGTCCGCGCGGTCGGCGGTCGCGCCCTGGACGGAGAGCTGGACATGCGCGATACCGCGTTCGACGAGATCGTCCAATCTGGACTCCGTCAGGCCGAGCCCGGACGTCACCAGGTTGACGTAGCACCCCAGTTTCGTGGCGTGCTCGACCAGGATGGGCAGATCCGGTCTGGCGAGCGGCTCGCCGCCGGACATGTGCACCTGGAGCACGCCGAGTTCCCGCGCCTGCGAGAGCACGGAGAGCCATTCCTCTGTGGACAGTTCGCCGTCACGCGCGATCAGCTCCACCGGATTCGAGCAATACGGGCAATGCAGCGGGCAGCGATGGGTCAACTCGGCCAGCATGCCCAGCGGTGCCGCGGTGTTCAGGTCCATTCGACGATCCGCCGATCTCCGAGCCGGGACAGGACGTCCAGGATTTCTTCCTCGCGAACACCGGCGTAGCGCTTGCGCAACGCCGAGGCGATCCCAGCGACGTCTTCGATGCCATCACAAAGGGAAAGTACGGCCGCCGCCGTGGCGTTGGGGACAAGCACGCCTTCGGGGAATAGGAGGACATGCGTTTCCCTGGTCTGGTCGTAGCTCAGCCGGACTCCGCGCCGCAGCCGGGGCACCGAGCCCCTTTCGAGGGTGGTCATGGCTACTCCTTGGCCGCCGCGCGCTCGATGGCGTCGAGCATCGACCACAGCACGTCGGTTTTGAACGACAGCGCGGCGATCGCCTTCTCCTGCTGCTCACGGGTGACGGCGTGCCGCACCACGATGTCGAGCGTTCCCTTGCCCTCGCCGGAGACCTTGTCGATGCGATTGGTGAAGTAGGCGAGGTCTTCCGGGGCGATCCACGAATAGTTCGCCAGCATGTCGGCGACCCGCCGCTGCATGAGATGGCCGGCGAACATTTCGGTCAGCCCCGAAGCGACCGCTTCGAGCCAAGGTTTCGTGCGGGCGAAAGTCACGTAGGCGTCGACGGCGAACCGTACGCCGGGCGCGACGTGCCGCTGATCGAGAACCTCTTCGCGGTCGAGCCCGACCGCCGTGCACAAACGGAGCCATCGCTCGATTCCACCGTCCCCGGGCCGCGTCCCGTCGTGGTAGACGATGCGGTCGAGCCATTCACGGCGGATCTCCGGCAGCGGGCAGTTGCTGATGATGGCCGCGTCCTTCTGCGGCAGCACGCACTGGTAGTACCAGCGGTTCGCGGCCCAGATCTTCAGCTCGTACTCGGACAGGTCGCCTTCGTGCATCCGCACGTGGAACGGGTGCGTTCCCCAGTAGCGATGCGAAAGACCGCGCAGAGCCGCGATGAACTCCGACGACGACATGACGGACACCGGCTGCCTCCAACGGCTCGCTGATCGGGACGGCGGCGCGGTGGTGGGGGACGTCCCCCACCACCGGTTGCGGATTCAGTCCTCCATGCGGGCCGCGTAAGCGGTGACCTCCATGGGGGTTTCGTACTCGACGAAGTCGGGCGTGGTCCATACCTCGATGGTTTCGATCATTTCCGCTCCTAACGTCCACATGGGATCGAACCGGGCCGAGCCCCGCCACCCTAGAAGCGCGCAGCCGATTTCCGGAGCTATTTTGTAAAGTTTCCTACCTATGGCGGATCGCACCGCCCGATTCGTCACGCTCGGCGCACACAACGGTTAACAGCCCGCGCGCCCGATAGCCCGTCCAGTGGTGTCCGTTTCGTTATGTTGTGTGTTTCTATCCAACTCACGGGGCTCCAGGGGTAGTTGAAGGAGGCGTCCCATGTCCTTACGTCGCATTCTCGCCGCCACGTTCGCCGCGGCGACGGCCGTGTCGATCGCGGCCATCCCGGCCACGGCCGCCGAAGCGCCGTCCGTCCAGGCGATCAGACAGCTGGCGAGCGGCCTGAACCAGGCATGGTCGATCGACTTCCTGCCCGACGGCACCGGCCTTTTCACGCAGAAGGACGCCAAGACGATCAGCAAGATCGACAAGGCGGGCAAGGTCACCACGGTCCAGACCATCCCCGGCGTGAGCGTCACCGCGGAGGCGGGCCTGCTCGGCATCGCCGTCTCGCCGAAGTACGCCACCGACGAGACGGTCTTCATCTACTACACCACCAGTTCCGACAACCGCATCGCCAAGCTGAAGCTGGGCCAGCCGCCGACGCCGATCGTCACCGGCATCCCGCGTGGCTCGCAGTACCACCACGGCGGGCGGATCCGGTTCGGGCCGGACGGCTACCTCTACGCGGGGACCGGCGACGGCCAGAACGGCGCCAACGCGCAGAACAAAAATTCCCTCGGCGGCAAGGTCCTGCGCGTCACCACCGACGGCGCCGCCGCGCCCGGCAACCCGTTCAACAGCCGCGTCTACTCCTACGGCCACCGCAACGTCCAGGGGCTGACCTGGGCGAACGGCCAGCTGTACATCTCCGACATCGGCGCGAACAAGCTCGACGAGCTGAACAAGATCGAGCCCGGCAAGAACTACGGCTGGCCGACCTGCGAAGGCCCTTGCAACACGGCGGGGATGACCAACCCGGTCAAGTCCTGGCCGACGTCCTCGGCGACGCCGAGCGGGCTCGCGGCCTACAAGGGCTCGCTGTACATGGCGTCGCTCAAGGGCGGCACGTACAAGCTCGACCTGAACGGCAACGGCGGCAAGCTCTGGACCAACCTCGGCCGCACGCGTGACGCGACCGCCGGCCCGGACGGCCAGCTGTACACGATCACCCCGGGCGGCCTGTACGTCTCCGACGGCAGCTAGCCCCCGGCGCGTTTAGTCCTCTGGATGCGGTGGACCACCGCATCCAGAGGACTAAACGCGGGGCAGGGAGACCGCGTGTTCCAGTTCGGCGAGCGCGGTGTCCAGGTGGGTCAGGATGCGCTGCAGATGCGGGACGCTGCGGCGGCAACCGGTGACCCCGAAGTCCAGGTTGTCGCCGTTGCTGGTCAGCGTGATGTTCAGCGCCTGCCCGTCCAGCAGCACCGACGCCGGGTAGATGCCGTCGAGCGACGCGCCGTTCCAGTACATCTGCTTGCGCGGCCCCGGCACATTGGAGATCACCAGGTTGAACGGCGGTTTCGTGTTGTTCACGAAACCGGGGATCGGGGACACGCCGAGCTGGGCGACGTTGATCCCGGACAACAGCAGCGTCTGCAGCGGGGTCAGCTCCGAGAACAGCTTCTTGCCGTTCCGCATGGACGCGTTGATCGTCGCGAGCCGCGCGGCCGGATCGGTCAGATGGGTGGCGAGGTTGCACAGCAGCGCGCCGATGTTGTTGCCCGCCGCGTCCCCGCTGTCCTTGCGCCGCAAGGAAACCGGGACCATCGCGGTGAGCGGCGCGTCGGGGAGCGCGTTCTGTTCGATCAGGTAGTCCCGCAGCGCGCCCGAGCACATCGCGAGGACGACGTCGTTACGCGACACCCCGGCGGCGGTCGCCACCTTGCGCACCCGGTCCAGCGACCACGACTGCGCGGCGAACCGCCGTGCCCCGCCGATCGGCACGTTCAGCATCGTCTTCGGCGCCTGCGCCGGCAGCGTGAGCGTGTGCTCCTGGAACGCCTCTCGCGCCACCTTCATCGCGGCGGGCGCGATCCCGGCGAGCTGGTTGACGGTCTTGCCGAAGGTGCTGAGCATCGAGGGCGACGCCTTGCCGTTGCGGCCGCCGTCCGGTTTGGCGCGGCGCCCCCACGGCGGCGGGCAATCGAGGTCGGCCGGGTCGTCCGACAGGGTGCCCTGCAGATGCCGCAGCGCCGAGACGCCGTCCATCAGCGCGTGGTGGATCTTGCTGTAGATCGCGAACCGGCCGTCCTGCAGGCCCTCGACCAGGTGGATCTCCCACAGCGGGCGGTGCCGGTCGAGCAGGGTGCTGTGCCAGCGTCCGGTCAGCTCCAGCAGTTCGCGGATGCGGCCGGGCTGGGGCAGCGCGGAATGCCGGAAGTGGTAGTCGAGTTCGAGGTCGGTGTCGGTCGACCAGGCGAGGTGGCCGGCGGTGTTGACCGGCCGGGCGGGACGGCGCCGGAACACCGAGCGCATGTTGTCGGACTCGAGCATGCTCTTGCGGATGTCGCGAAGATAGTCGGGACCGGCGCCCTCGGGTTTCTTGAACAACTGCAGACCGCCGACGTGCATCGGATGTTCGCGAGTCTCCACGAGAAGGAACATCGAATCGGTCACGGGCATGAACGGCATCGTCGGGACCACCTTCCGCGCGGCGGCGTGCGAACACGCCGGGTGCCAGAGTCTACGCACACCGAAACCACCATCTCACGCTTTAGGGTGGCTCACATGACGATCCCGACCGATCCGCAGACGGGTGAGTTCCGTCGGTCCGCCAACCATTTCGACGCGCGTATCACCGCCGACGGCCGCGACGGCTGGCCGGTGGAGGCGGGGAGATACCGGCTGGTGGTCAGCCGGGCCTGTCCCTGGGCGAGCCGCGGGCTGGTCGTCCGGCGGCTGCTCGGTCTCGAGTCCGCGCTGAGCGTGGCCGTGGCCGACCCGATCCAGGACGACAAGAGCTGGCGGTTCACCCTCGATCCCGGCGACCGGGATCCGGTACTCGGGATCAAGTACCTCGCCGAGGCCTATCACGCGGCCGATCCGCACTACATGGGCGGGATCAGCGTTCCGGCCATTGTGGACATTCCGAGCAAACGGCTGGTGAGTAACGACTATCCCCAGATCACCCTCGATCTGTCCACCGAATGGACCAGCCTCCACCGGCCCGGCGCGCCCGAACTCTACCCAGAGCGACTGCGCGACGAGATCGACGCCGTCAACGCGGGGGTCTACGCCGACGTCAACGCCGCCGTGTACCAAGCCGGTTTCGCGACCAAGCAGGCCGCGTACGAGGACGCCTACACCCGTCTCTTCACCATGCTGGACGTGCTTTCCGAACGGCTTGAAAAGCAGCGGTACCTCGTCGGTGACACGATCACCGAAGCGGACATCCGGTTGTTCACCACGCTCGTCCGCTTCGACGCCGTCTATCACGGGCACTTCAAATGCAACCGGAACAAGCTGGCCGAGCTGCCGGTGCTGTGGGCCTACGCCCGCGACCTCTTCCAAACGCCGGGCTTCGGTGACACCGTCGACTTCGACCACATCAAGCGGCACTACTACGCGGTGCACGAGCAGGTGAACCCGACGCGGATCGTCCCCTTGGGACCGGACCTGTCCGGCTGGACGACGCCGCACCACCGGGAGCAGCTGGGCGGGCGCCCGTTCGGCGACGGCACGCCGCCGGGACCGCCGCCCGAGGACGAACGGATCGGGGACACGGATGGAGTCACTGCCTGAGCGCACCGACGTCGTCGTGATCGGCGGCGGCATCATCGGGGTCGCCTGCGCGTACCGGCTCGCCGCCGCCGGGGTCTCGGTGCTGCTGCTCGAACGCGACACCCTCGGTGCGGGCTCGACGGCGAAGGCGGCGGGCGGGATCCGGTCGTCGTTCACCACCCGGGTCAACATCGAGATCGGGCTGCGGGGGCTGGCCGAGTACGCGTCCTTCGCCGAGACGTACGGGACCGAGATCGACTTCCGCCGCGACGGCTACCTGTACCTGGTCACCGACCCCGCCGACCTGCCCGAATTCGAGCGTTGTGCCGAACTGCAGAACTCCTACGGCGTCCGCAGCCGTCTGGTCGAGCCCGCCGAAGCGCGGCGGTTCTCCCCGCTGATCGACACCGAGGGCGTGGTCGCGGCGCTGTGGTCGCCGGACGACGCCAAGGCGACTCCGGACTCCGCGGTCCAGGGCTACGCGCGGGCGGCCCGCGGGCACGGCGCGGTGCTGAAGACCGGCGTCGAGGTCGTCGGCATCGAACGAGACGGCGACGAGATCACCGGTGTCCGGACGTCGGCCGGTTTCGTGCGGACGGGCGCGGTGGTCTGCGCCGCGGGCGCGTGGTCGGGACGGATCGGCGAGCTGGCCGGGGTCGAACTCCCGGTGCGGCCGTACCGGCGGCAGGTCGTGTTCACCGGCCCGGTCGCGGATCTGCCCGGGCGAGTGCCGCTGACCATCGAGATGCCCTCGGCGTTCTACTTCCACCGTGAGGGCCCCGGCCTGGCGATGTCCTTCTGCGACGGTGACGGCGACCCCGGCTTCGACACCCGGTATCAGCCGGGCGAGTGGCTGCCGAAACTCGCCGAAATCGCCGCGCGCCGGGTGCCCGCCGTGCTCGGCGCCGGGATCCGCGGCGGCTGGGCCGGGCTGTACGAGGTGACCCCCGACCGCAACCAGATCGTGGGGGAAAGCGTCCACCTGTCACGGTTCTTCTACGCGACGGGGTTTTCGGGACACGGGTTCCAGATGGGCCCGGCCGTGGGGGAGCTCGTGCGGGACCTCTACCTGGGGCGGGTCCCGGCCATCGACATCACCGGGCTCGACGTCCGCCGGTTCGCCGGCGACCGGGCCGTGACGAGGGAGCACAACATTGTCTGAGTTCGTCGAAGTCACCACCGAGGCCGAGCTGCGCGAGATCCTGCCGCCGCCGCTGGAGCGGACCGCGAACAAGGCGCGCCCGAAGCTGCACGAGATGGACCGGCAGTGGCTCGCGGAGTCGCCGTTCGTGCTGATCGCGACCTCGGCGGCGGACGGCACCTGCGACGTCTCGCCGAAGGGCGACCCGGCCGGATTCACGCTGGTGCTGAGCGACACGCGGATCGCCATCCCGGAGCGGCCGGGCAACCGGCGCGCCGACGGCTTCCACAACGTGCTGTCGAATCCGCACGTCGGGCTGATCTATCTCATCCCGGGCCGCGGCGACACGCTGCGGATCAACGGCCGCGCGCGGCTCGTGCGGGAGGCGCCGTTCTTCGACGACATGATCGTGAAGGGCAGCAGGCCGAAGCTCGCGCTGGTCGTCGACATCGACGAGATCTTCCACCACTGCCAGAAGGCGTTCATGCGGTCGAAGCTGTGGTCGCCGGAGACCTGGACGCCCGACGCGATGCCGTCGCGGGCGGCGATCGCGAAGACCTTCGAGCGGCCGGAGGAGAGCATGGCCGACCTCGAGGCGTACTACGAGCCGGGGCGATACGCGGCCGGTCTGTACTGAGGCTGGTTGGTTGCTGGATCGTTGAACGATCTGGCACTATCGGCGGGGTGCCTGCACCCACCGGAGCCCAGCATCTCGCCGACGCGCTGACCGCTCTGGGGACCGAAGTCGTCTTCGGTCTCCCCGGGGTGCACAACCTGCCGTTATGGGAGGCGCTGGCCGATACGGACATCCGGCTCGTCGGGGTCCGGCACGAGCAGACGGCCGGGTACGCGGCCGACGGGTACGCCCGCGCCACGGGGAAGCTCGGGGTCGCGCTGGTGACCACCGGACCGGGCGCGGCGAACACGCTCGCCGCGGTCGGCGAGGCCATGGCGTCGGCGGCGCCGGTGCTGATCATCGCGACCGACATCCCGTCCACGCTGCGGCGGCCCGGCGTGGTCCGCGGCGTCCTGCACGAGACGTCGGATCAGCAGGCGATGTTCGCGCCGGTCACCAAGGCCGGGTTCACCGTCACGAGTGCCGACCAGGTCGCCGCCACCCTCCACCGCGCGGCCCGGCTCGCGCTCCAGCCGCAGAGCGGGCCGGTCTACCTCGGCATCCCCACCGACTTCCTGTCCGAGCGGACGCCCGCGCGCCGTCCGCCGCGTTCGCACGCCCGGCCGTCCGAGATCCCGGATCTCAGCGAGGCCGAGGCCCTGCTCGCCGCCGCCGACCGGCCGCTGATCTGGGCGGGCGGCGGCGCGTTGCGCGCCGAGGCGGGTGAGGCGATCGGGAAACTCGCCGAACGGCTGGCCGCGCCGGTGCTCACCACGTTCGGCGCCCGCGGGCTCCTGTCGGTCGATCATCCTTGTCTCGCCCCGAACCCGGTGCACGCGCCCGAGGTCGGCGCGCTGTGGGACGAGGCCGACGTCGTCCTCGCCATCGGCACCGACTTCGACGGACTGATGACACAGAACTGGCTGATGCCGAAGCCGAAGAAGCTCATCGCGATCAACGTCGACCCGGACGACGCGGCCAAGAACTACCAGCCGGACATCACGCTGGTCGGCGACGCCCGGGTGCTCGTCGAGGCGCTGAAGGTCGAGGAACGGTCCGGGATCGCGGCGCTCGTCGGCAGGCTGGCCAAGGTCTCCGCCCGGGTCCGGCAGCGGATCAAGGAGGAAGAGCCGCAGGCCGCGGACCTTCTGTCCACTTTGGACGAGGTGCTGCCGCCCGACGCGGTCGTGGTCGCGGACATGTGCGTGGCGGGGTACTGGATCGGCGGGTTCCACCGGGTCCGCGCGCCGCGCAAGCTCGCGTATCCGATGGGCTGGGGCACGCTCGGCTACGGTTTCCCCGCCGCGCTCGGTGCCGCTGCCGCGAGCGGCGGGCGCGCGATCTGTGTCACCGGTGACGGCGGCTTCCTCTTCGGCTGCGGTGATCTCCACACGTTGGCGCAGGAACAGTTGCCGGTCACGACGATCGTCGTCGACGACGGCGGGTACGGGATGCTTCGCTACGACCAGGATCGCGCCGGGCTGCCGCGGCGCGGCGTCGACTGGGACAGCCCCGATTTCGTCGTCCTGGCGAGGTCTTTCGGTGTGCACGCGGATCGCGTCTCCGGGTTCGGGCGGGCGTTCCGGCGGCTGCTCGGCGAGTTCGTCGAGTCCGACGAACCGAACGTGCTGGTCGTCCGCGCGAAGATGGCGCCGCCGCTCAACACCTCGCCTCGCTGGTACCGCAAGGAATCCCTGTGACCGGGCTTCGGGTCGGCGTGGACATCGGGGGTACGTTCACCGATCTCTGCGTGCTCGACGAAACCGGGGTCGTCGCCGTCGGCAAGGTGCTGACCACGCACGACGAGCCCGCCCGCGCGGTGGAGGAAGGTCTCAAAAGGACACTCGCCGACGCCGGGCTGGACGCGGCCGACGTCGAGCAGTTCGTGCACGGCACCACGCTGGTCACGAACGCGTTGATCGAGCGCAAGGGAGCCCGCACCGCGTTGCTGGCGACCGCCGGCTTCCGTGACGTGCTGGAGATGCGCCGCGAGCACCGCTACGAGTTGTACGACCTGCTCATCGAACTTCCCGCCCCGTTGGTTCCGCGTCATCTGCGATTCGACGTGCCCGAGCGGATCCTCGCCGACGGAACCGTCCATACAGAACTCGATGAGGAGTACGTCGCGCGGCTCGGCCGAGAGCTCGACGCTCGTGGGATCGACGCCGTGGCGATCTGTTTCCTGCACGCCTTCACGAATCCCGCGCACGAACGACGCGCCGCCGAAGTGCTCGCGGAGGTGGCGCCCCGGTTGCGGGTCGCGCTGTCGAGCGAGGTCGTGCCCGAGATCCGCGAGTTCGAGCGCGCGTCCACCACGGTCGCGAATGTCTATGTCCAGGACCTCACCGAACGCTATCTGCGCGACCTGGAACGGCGCCTGCACGAGGCAGGGGTGCGGCCGTCGCCGCACATCATGCTGTCCAACGGCGGGATCGCGACCGTCGACACCGCCGCCCGCTATCCGATCCGCATCCTCGAATCCGGCCCGGCCGGTGGCGCGCTGGCCGCGTCCGCGATCGGTGCCGCGGCCGGTGTCGAGGATCTGCTGGCCTTCGACATGGGCGGCACGACGGCGAAGCTGTGCATGATCTCCGGTGGCGCGCCGGTGGTGACGCACGAGTTCGAAGTGGACCGGAAGTACCGGCTGCTGCCGGGATCCGGGCTGCCGGTCAAGGTGCCGGTCACCGACATGATCGAGATCGGCGTCGGCGGCGGCTCGATCGCGCGTATCGACGCGCTCGGCCTGCTCACCGTCGGCCCGGATTCGGCGGGGTCCGAGCCCGGGCCTGTCTGCTACGGCCGAGGCGGCACCGAGCCGACCGTGACCGACGCCGACCTCGTGCTCGGCTACCTGGATCCGGGCTATTTCCTCGGCGGCGGAATGACTTTGGACGCCGAGGGCGCACGCGAGGCGATCCGCTCGAAGATCGCGGGCCCGCTCGGCGTCAGTGTCGAGGAGGCCGCTTGGGGCATCCACACCAGCGTCAACGAGGACATGGCCAACGCCGCCCGCGTCCACGCCGTCGAGCGCGGCAAGGATCCGGCGAAGCTGCCGATGTTCACCTTCGGCGGCGCCGGGCCGGTGCACGGCGTCGGCGTGGCGCGGGCGCTCGGCGCACCCGAGGTGGTCGCGCCGCCCGCCGCCGGGGTGCTGAGCGCGGCGGGATTCCTCACCGCGCCACTGGCGTTCGATTTCGTCCGTTCGGCGCGCTCGGCAGTGCTCGATCTTTCCTGGGCGCAGGTCGACGCGTTGTTCGCCGAGATGGAGACCGAGGGCGCGGAACTCCTGCGGAAGTCCGGTGTGGACAGTGTGATGCATCGCCGGATCGCCGAGATGCGCTACTCCGGGCAGGGATACGAGATCCGCGTGCCGGTCGAGCCGGGGAACTGGCCGGAGTCGCTCATCGGCGCGTTCACCGAGACGTATCGGACGTTGTACCGGCGGACCGGGCCGGACGTCGCCATCGAGGTGCTCAACTGGCGGGTCGTCTCCAGCGGGCCGGTGCCCGAGGTCACGCTGAAACTCGCGGGCGCCGAGGCCGAGGGCGACGCGCGTAAGGGAAGCCGTCCGGCCTACTTTCCCGCCGAAGGTGGATTTGTCGACACGGCGGTGTTCGACCGGTACCGGCTCGAACCGGGCGATCGGGTCGACGGGCCGGCTATCGTGGAGGAACGGGAGTCCACTGTGGTCGTTCCGCCCGGGGCTCGCTGTGTCGTCGGCGAAGACGCCAGCCTGGTGGTGACGGTATGAGCGTCGACCCGATCCTGGTGGGATTGCTGGGAAACCGGCTGCATTCGATTCTGGCGGAGCAGCAGAACGCGCTCGTCAACACGGCGTTCTCGTCCGTGGTGCGGGAGTCACTCGACCTCGCCTGTGCGGTGTTCGACTCGCGTGGCGAGATGATCGGCCAGTCCGTGGGCGGGACCCCCGGCCACATCAACGCGATGGCGACCGGGATGCACCACTTCGTCGCCGCGTACCCGCCGGAGACGTTGGTGCCGGGCGACGTCCTGCTCACCAACGACCCGTGGCAGACCGCCGGGCAGATCAACGACATCACCGTCGCGACGCCGGTGTTCCTGCGAGGCAGGCTGGTCGCCTGGTTCGCTTCCTGTTGCCACGCCCCGGACATCGGCGGGCGGCTGGTCTCCGCCGAGGCGCACGAGGTCTTCGAAGAGGGACTGCGCCTGCCGATCATGAAGTTCCTCCGCGCGGGCGAGGTCAACGCGGATCTCGAACTGCTGATCCGCGCGAACGTCCGCACCCAGGAGGAGACCATCGGCGATCTGTACGCCCAGGTCACCGGGAACGAGGTCGGCGCCGCCAGCCTGGTGCGGCTGCTGGAGGAATTCGGTCTCGATTCGCTGGACGAAGTCGCCGCGGAGATCATGAACCGCTCCGAACGCGCACTGCGCGACGCGCTGGCGAAACTGCCGGACGGCACGTACACCAGCGAATTGGCGACAGACGGCTTCGACGACGAAGAGGTCGTCCTGAAGGTCGCGGTGACCATCGACGGCGAGGACATCCACCTCGACTTCGCGGGATCGTCGCCGCAGAGCCGCCGCGGGATCAACGTCGTCCTGAACTACACCAGGGCGTATGCGTCGTTCGCGGTCAAGGCGGCCATTTCGCCGGAGGTGCCGCACAACGCGGGCTCGTTCCGGCCGGTGCACGTCACCGCGCCGGAGGGATCGGTGCTCAACTGCACGCCGCCCGCGCCGGTCGCGTCGCGGCATCTGATCGGGCATTTCCTGCCGTCGCTGCTGATGACCGCCTTGCCCGGTAACGCCATGGCGCACAGCGCGGACGCCTTGTGGATGACGATTTGGCGCGGGACCGACACCGAGGGCCGTGAGTTCATGCTCAACGTCTTCCAGACGGGCGGGATCGGTGCTCGGTCCACAAAGGATGGACTGAACACCACGGGATTCCCGAGCGGCCTGCGCTCGACGCCGACGGAGGTCATCGAGACGATGGCTCCGCTGATCCAGCGCGAACGGGTGCTGCGCACGGACTCGGGCGGCGCCGGAAAGTGGCGCGGCGGCCTCGGCCAGTGCACGACCATGGCCGCCCGCGGCGAGATCTCGTGGAGTGTCAACGGGAACGTCGACCGGGTGCGTCGTCCGGCGTCCGGTGTGGACTCCGGGCACGACGGGGCGGCCGGCCGGTTCGAGCTGGCCCGCGGCGCCCTGCCGTCGAAGAGCCGGGTGAACCTGCGGCCGGACGACGTGGTGAACGTGGACCTGCCGGGCGGTGGCGGTTACGGCGACCCGGGGGAGCGGGCCGTCGACGCCGTGCTCGCCGACGTCGTCGACGGCTACGTCTCGGCGGAAGCGGCGCGCGAACTGTACGGCGTCGAGGTCACCTATCACGGAGATCCTGAGGCGCTGGTGCGTCTTCCGGAGGACTACACAGCGGTTTCGCTACGAGGGAGGAAATGAGCATGGGTCGGCTGGCAGGCAAGGTCGCGGTGGTCTTCGGGGGAGCGAGGGGTATCGGGCTCGCCACCGTGAAGGAGTTCGTCGCCGAGGGTGCGACCGTGTTCTCCAGCGACATCCGCGAGCCCGCGGAATCCGTCGAAGGGGCGCGACACTCCCTTGTGGACGCGACCGACGAAGGACAGGTCGACGCGTTCGTGCGCGGCGTGGTCGCCGAAACCGGCCGGGTCGACGTACTGTTCAACAACGTCGGCATCCACCTCGGGAAACCCTTGGCAGACACCACGTTGGCGGAATTCGACAACATCTTCGCGCTGAACGTGCGGGCCGCCTTCCTCGGCACGCGGGCCGTACTGCCGCATATGATCGCGAACAAGGCGGGCAGCATCGTCACGACGTCCTCCAACGGCGGCGTGATGGGCCGCCCCGGCGACCCGGTGTACAACGCCACCAAACACGCGCTGGTCGGCATGATGAAATCGATCGCGGTCGCGCACGCGCACCAGGGGATCCGGGCGAACACGATCAACCCGGGCGCGATCGACACGGACATGCTGCGCGGCACGCTCGCGTCGCCGGAGGACTTCGAGGCCAAACAACACCAGTTGGTCGCGAGCACACCCGCCGGGCGGGTCGGCGAGGCGTGGGAGGTCGCGAAGGCCGTGGTCTTCCTGGCGAGCGACGAATCCCGGTTCGTCAACGGGGTCGCGCTCCCGATCGACGGCGCGAAGGCCGCCGGTGCCATGCCGGGCAACCGGTACAGTCTCGACTTCGAACTCGGCGTCAGGTAACGCCGTGTCCACCTCCGCCGAGGAGACGCTGGCCCGCGACAGACCCTTGCTCGAACGAAGCGGGACCGCGGAACGGGTCGCCGAGATCCTGCGTCAGCGCATCACCGAAGGCGTCTTCCCGCCGGGGTCGAGGCTGTCCGAACCGTCGATCAGCGCCGCGCTGGGCGTCTCACGCAACACCCTGCGCGAGTCCTTCCAGCTGCTGGCGCACGAACGGCTCGCGGTGCACGAGCTCAACCGCGGCGTGTTCGTCCGCGAGCTGACCGCGCAGGACATCTCGGATCTGTACGTGATGCGGCGGGTCACCGAATGCGGTGCGCTGCGGCGCGCGTCGGAACTGTCCACTGTGGATCTTTCGGCCGTCGCGGCCGCCGTGCGGGACGGCCGTGCCGCGGCCGACGAAGGCGACTGGCAGGCCGTCGGGACCGCGAGCATCGCGTTCCACCAGGCGGTGGGCGATCTGGCGGGCAGCGAGCGGGTCAGCACGACGATGCGCCAGGTGCTGGCGGAGACGCGGCTCTTCTTCGTGCTGGCCGAGAACACGCGCGCGTTCTTCGAGCCGTTCCTGGAGCGGCACGAGCGGATCCTGCGGGACCTGGAGCGAGGACGTTTCGGGCCCGCCGAGACCGCGCTGGAGAAGTACTTGCGGGAGGCGGAGAAGCAGCTGCTGGCCGCTTATGAGCGCCGGGACGCGTGAGCGGCAGGAACGCTAGGAAAGGACCGTTCCTTGCGAAATTTGCAAGGAACGGTCCTTTCCTAGCACGCGGAGGGGCCGAGGCTGCCATAAGTACCTACTGAACGCGGTGGCGGTTGGCCGAAGGTCCGTGAAGGCCTCCTTGCCTACCCTGAAGGTAGGGAAGGAGGCCTTCACGTACTGCAGGGGCGAGCCTTAGCAGCGCAGCGTGGCGCCCGCCCAGTCCGCGTGGTCGGAGTCGACCCCGTCACCGCCGTCCGTCACGACCAGATCGAGCACCTGAACCCCGCTCAGCGGCACGGAAAGCTTCTCCGCCGCCTGACCGCGCTTGAGTACACCGGTGTTCGCCAGTCGCTTGCCGTCGCCGACGACCTCGAAAGCCACACTGCCGCCGGCCTTCTCGTCGTCGACCCCGACGGACGACGTGAACGACGCGCATCCGCCGCCGAGGTAGACCCGGACCTTCGACGGCGCGTGGACGCCCAGCCCGTCGTCGTAGGTCACCCCGCCGATGCTCATGCGATGGCCGTCGCCCGCTTTCGATTCACCGTTGCTGGTCCCGCGTTCCACCGGGCCGTAGCCGTTGTCCGCCGTCATGAACACCGCCTTCGACAGCGCGTTCGTCCCGGCGGCGGGCGGTTTCACGACGGGGGCGCTTCCGTCCACGGACAACGACCGCGTGCCCCAGGACGTCCGGTAGCCGAACCGGCCGGAGACCTCGACCCGGTCGCCGCCGGGGGACGACGGCCGCACCGTCCACGTCCGTTCCCATGACTTCCCTGGCGCGACAGCGGGAATGCGTGCTTCGGTGGCCCCGTCGGGCTTCCAGCCCGCGCCGACCGCCAGCTTCACCACGCCCGACCGGACCGGTGTCCGGCCGTCGTTGAACACCCGCAGTGTCGTGGTGAACGGCTTGTCGACGGCCGCGTATTCGGGCGAGGTCAAGGAAAGCGTCGTATGCGGCGCGGCGTTCGGCTGGTTCGACGGCCAGACGCGGAACACCGCGGAGCCGTGGCTCGGCAGCCCGGCACGCAAGGTACCGGCGGATTCGGTCTCCGCGCCGGTCCACAGATCCCGGACCCGGTAGCCCGACGCCGCCGGGGCGCCGATCTCGGTGGCGGTGGCGGACAGGGTCGCCGGGGCGCCGCCGCGATTGAACAGCACGACGACGTTCGAGCCGTCGGACATCGGTTTGGCCCAGACCTCGGTGTCACCGTCGTCGCGGATCTTGCGGCCCTGCTTGCCGCCCCAGTCCTGATCGACGGCGAGAAGATCCTTGTTCGTCAAGATCTTCTTGGTCGCCTCGGACATCGAGCGCAGGTCGTTGCCCGCCAGCAGCGGCGCGTTGAGCAGCGACCAGAGCGCGAAGTGGGAGCGGTATTCCGTGTCGGTCATGCCGCCGTTGCCCACTTCGAGCATGTCCGGATCGTTCCAACCACCCGGTCCGGCATAGCCTTCCAAGCCGACCTGCTGGTCGAGGAGGTTGGTCATACTCGACCAGGAGTCGCTGATGTCGCCGGTGGTGCGCCACAACTGCGCCCCCGCGCTCTTGCCCCACTCCCACGGCTTGTTCTCACCCCATTCGCACAGGGCGTAGACGATCGGACGGCCGGTCTTCTTCAATGCCTCGCCCATTTTCGTATATCGCTCCAGCGCGGGGCGGCCCTGGTTGTGGCAGTTGTCGTATTTGAGGTAGTCGACTCCCCAGTCCGCGAACGTCTGCGCGTCGACCTCTTCGTGGTCGAGCGAACCGGGCATGGTCCGCGCGCAGGTTTCCGTGCCGGCGCTGGTGTAGATGCCGAGTTTCAGGCCCTTCCCGTGGACGTAGTCGGCCAATGCCTTGATGCCGCTGGGAAAGCGCGTCCGGTGTGGTGCGTACTTCCCGTCGGGGGTGCGGTTCTTCTCGGCCCAGCAGTCGTCGATGTTGACGTACTGGTACCCCGCCGCCTTCATCCCGGACGAGACCATCGCGTCCGCGGTCTCCCGGATCAGCTCTTCGGTGATGTCGCAGCCGAACTTGTTCCAGCTGTTCCATCCCATCGGCGGGGTCGCGACCGGTGGTGGGCTCTCGGCGGCGGCCGCCGCCGGAACGACGCAGAGGGCGGTGAGCGTGCAGGCGGCGACGAACGTGCCGGCGAGACGACGCATAAGTTCCTCCCGGAATGCTCAACTTTGAACAAACTCACTCATCAAACAACAGGATCGCTCGACGCCGGTCAAGAGCCGAAGGGATGGTGTTGGAGATTCACCGGCGGCCGCCGCGACAAGCCGGACAGATCCGGAGCGCGAACTGTGCACGATGGAGTGTTCGCGTCCCGGCCGGATCCGGGTGAGGATGGGGGCACGAGCACGAGGAGGAAGATCATGGTTTCGTCGGCGTCCGCGCGCAATCCGCTGTGGCACCCCTTCGCGGACATGGGAGCGGTCGACGGCGACCGGCTCGTCATCACCCGCGGTGAGGGTTCCTACGTCTGGGACGACGAGGGCAAGCGGTATTTCGACGCGACCGCGTCACTCTGGTACGCGAACTTCGGGCACGGCCGCGAGGAGATCGCGCAGGCCGTCGCGGACCAGTTGCGGACGCTCGATTCGTACAACCTGTTCGGCTACAACGCCAACGAGCCCGCGCTGAAGCTCGCCGAGCGTGTTTCCGCGCTCGCACCCGAACCGGGTTCGAAGGTCTTCTTCGGATCGGGCGGCGGTGACGTGATCGACACCGCGGTCAAGATCGCCCGTTCGTATTTCGCGCACACCGGGCGGCCGGAGAAGGTGCACGTCATCGGCCGGGTGCAGGGCTACCACGGCACGCACGGTTTCGGCACGGCCGTCGGCGGTATCGCGGCCAACGCGGCGGGCTTCGGGCCGCTGCCCGGCGACATCTCGCACGTGCCGTACGACAGCGCCGAAGCGCTCGAAGCGGAGATCCTGCGGGTCGGCGCGGAGCGGGTCGCGGCCTTCTTCTGCGAACCGGTGATCGGCGCGGGCGGCGTCCTGCTTCCGCCGGACGGGTACATCGAGACGGTCGCCGAAATCTGCCGCAAACACGACGTGCTGTTCGTCGCGGACTGCGTGATCGCCGCGTTCGGGCGGCTCGGCACCTGGTTCGGGATCGACCGGTGGGCCGTGAAACCGGACATGATCACGACCGCGAAGGGCATCACCGGCGGGACGATCCCGCTGGGCGCCCTGGTCGTCGCGCCCCGGGTGGCCGAGCCGTTCTTCACCGGCGCGCCGGGTGCGCCGGTGCTGCGGCACGGCGCGACCTACGCCGGGCATCCGGTGGCCTGCGCCGCGGGGAACGCGACGCTGGACATCTACGAGCGCGACGGGCTCATCCCGCGCGGGCGGGAACTGGAGAAGCCGTTGGCGGACGCGCTTTCCGGGCTGGCCTCGCATCCGTTGGTCGAAGAGGTGCGGGCCGGGCTGGGCTTCCTCGGCGCGCTCGAACTGAAGGCGGACCTCGTCGCGGCGAACCCCGGCGCGGCGAACCGGCTGCAGCGGCTGGCGCGGGACGAAGGCGTCCTCGTGCGGAACCTGGCCAAGGGGATCGCGGTGTCGCCGCCGCTGATCGCCGGGGAGACCGAGCTCGACCTGCTCGCGACGGCCTTGCCTCGCGCACTGGACAAGCTCGCCTAACCGGCTTCGGCCGCGGAACCGTTCTCGTCCGTACGGAGGAAGCCGGCGACCTGTTCGAGGGCGTCGGCCGCCTCCGGCAGGAACGACCAGAACAGATGGAACACGTGCGTGCTGACCGGGTACAGGTCGAAGCGCACGTCGAGCCCCTGCCCGCGGGCGTGGTCGACGAACCGGCGCGTCTCGGGCAGGGTCACGTCTTCGGTACCGCACTGGACGAGCAACGGCGGCAGCACGGACAGATCGGCCTCGAAGATGTTCAGCAGAGGATCCGTCGCCGGATGGTCGCGGACGTAGAGCGAGAACCACCGGGCGACCGGGCCGTCGCCGCCGGGCGGATCCACCACGTCCAAAGCCGGGCACAGCAGTACCGCCCTGCCCGGCTGGGGAAGTCCTTCCTTCGCCAGCCTGAGCATGAGGGAAACGGCCAGTCCGCCGCCGGCCGAATCGCCGGTGATGGTCAGCTGTCCCGGGTCCGTGCCCTGGCCGAGCAGCCAGCGGTACGCGCGGAGCGCGTCGTCCACCGCGGCGGGGAAGGGATGCTCCGGCGCGAGCCGGTAATCCGGCACCAGGACGGCGGCGCCGGTCGCCGCCGCCAGCGCACCGGCCAGCGGGCGGTAACCGAACGCGGAGCCCGCGATGTACCCGCCGCCGTGCAGATGCAGCACGGTCGGCCGGGGACCCTGCCCGGGCGCGACCACCAGTGAGGACACCCCGTCCGCCTGGACCGGCCTCACCACGGTGCCCTCCGGGATGGGCAGCTGCGCGTTGAACGCTTCGAAGGCTTCGCGCATCGCCGCGAGACCGTTCGCGCCGTCCTCCACGACCGAATTCCACAGCAGCGTGACCCGCGCGTTCACCTCGCCACCGACCGAGCGGGTGAGGGCGATGGCGTCGTCCATGTCGGACAACAGCGGGAGCGTGGCGCCGAGCAGGGCCTCACCGGCGAGGGTGAGTTCGACGCGATGGGTCGAACGGCGCAGCAGCTGACAACCGATCAGGCTTTCCAGCGCCTTGATCTGGCGGCTGAGGGCGGGCTGGGAGACGAACAGCCGGTTCGCGGCGCGGCTGAAGTTGAGTTCGTCGGCGACCGCGACGAACGCCCGGAGATGCTTGAGCTCGATCGCGTCGGCGGCCGAAGGCATACCCAGCAGCCGCGGCCCGGCGGGACGTTCGGACATGGCGTCGAGTATCCCCGCCGGTACGCGCGGGGGTGATGCGTTCCGCGCAAGACGGCGATGCGGGATCGGTCTTTCCCTTCCCCGCCTCACCCGTGACAGGGTTGTTCATGGCCGAAAGAGCAGGTCAGCGCGTTGCGGAGCTGCGCATGCGGGGCGGTGTGGCGCGGGTGCACTGGCCTTCCGCACGGCGTGCCGCCCCGCCGTTGGTGCTCTGGTTCGCCCCTGGCGGAGCCGGGGCCGAACGGGTCGCGGCCTGCGGGGCGGTGGTCATCGCCGCCGGAGTGCCCGCGTTCCCGGCGGCGCGGGCGGTGCTGGAGTGGGCCGCGGCCCATCCCCGGAGCCTGGGGGCCGATCCGGGTCCGGTGGTGGTCGCGGGGGACGGACCGGGGGCCGAACTGGCCGCGCGGGTCGCGGAATACGCACGGGAACAGGGCTGGCCGCCGGTCCGTGAGGTCGGCGGCGGCCCGGGCGGGATCGCCGCCCACCTCGAAGGAGCGAAACGAAGCGTGGAGGAATGACATGAGCAAGGTCTTCACCGGCCTCGCCGTCTCGGTGGACGGCTACATCAGCGGGAAGCGGCCCGAGGGCGCCGACGAGTTCGGGAGCGGTCTCGGCGACGCGCCGACACTGTTCGACTGGTACTTCGACGGCGACACCCCGAGCCAGGTGTTCGACGGGTTCAAGCTGAGCGAACCGAGCGCGCGGTTCTTCGACTCCATCGCGAGCCGGGTCGGTGCGATCGTCGTCGGGCACACCACCTACGAGCACTCCAGCCGGTTCGGCGGCGGGAGCCCGCATCCGACCGCGCCGATGGTCCTGCTCAGCAACCGGCTCGTGCCCGAAGCGGGTGACGGACAGACCGTGATCACCACCGGTGTCGAGGACGCCATCGCCGCGGCGCGGGACATCGCCGGGAGCAAGGACGTCGGCCTGATGGGCGGCGGACTGGTCAGCTCCGCGCTGGCGGCCGGGCTGGTCGACGAGGTGATCCTCCACCAGGTGCCCATCCTGCTCGGCGGGGGCAGGAGGTTCTTCCACGAGCTCCCGGAACACGTGGAACTCCGCCTGCTGCAAGCGGTCCCGGCTCCCGGCGTGACCCACCTGCACTACGGCGTCGGCCGATGATCCTCGTCACCGGAGGGCTGGGCATGATCGGCGCCCACACCGCCCGCGCGCTCACCGACCTCGGTCACGACGTCGTGGTCACCGCCCATCGCCGCACCGGCGTCCCCTCGTTCCTCGAAGGCCGGGTCATCGTCGAATCCCTCGACGTCACCGACCGGGACGCGTTCCTGGCGCTGGCCGATCGCCACGACATCGGCGACATCGTCCATCTCGCCGGAAGCATCCCCGGCGACGACCCGTCCGGCTTCTTCCGCGAAGACACCACGGCCCTGCTCAACGCCCTGGACGCCGCCCGCGCGTGGGGCGTCCGCAGGTTCGCCGTCGCCAGTAGTCTCGGCGTCTACATCGGACAGACCGTTTCGCCGTGGCACGAGGAACTCGCCCTGCCCACCGTGGAGCTGCCGCATCCGATCGTCGCCTTCAAGAAGGCCGTGGAGCCGATCACCACCCACGCTCTGGCCGGCAGCGGCGTGCAGCCGGTGGTGCTCCGGATCGGGAGTATCTGGGGTCCGCTGATGGATCCCGAATCGCCGTTCAACCCCCTCCCGCCGTACATCAGCGCTGTGCTGCGCGGCGAGCGGCCGTCGCCGCTGAACGCGGACGACGGGGGCGACAGCTGCTACGCGCCCGACGCGGGGCGCGCGATCGCTTCGCTGATGGACGCGGAAACCTTGCGGTACACCACGTACAACGTGTCCCGTGGACGGCCGTTCGTGCATCGCGAGCTCGTGGACGCGCTGGAGGCGATCACGCCGGGACTCCGGCTCGATCTCCGGCCGGGTGGGCTGACGGGGCCATATCTCGACATCTCGCGGCTGGTCGAGGACACCGGCTTCGAACCGGGCTTCGACGTCGCGGCCGCTGTCGCCGACTATGTCGCTTGGCGGGGGAGTAACCCGCGGTGACCATCGGGCCTCGTGAGTGGCAAGGACGGTTCCTTGCCACTCACGAGGGCCTTGACGCGCACGAGGGCCGCGCGCTCGGTCATGAAGGGCACAGCCGACGGGACCAGGTCCCTTCATGACACCCCCAGTGGCGGGCCCTCGTGGGCCCGCCTCAGGAGAGGCAGAGTTCGTTGCCTTCCGGGTCCGCGATCGTGATCCACTCGGCGGGACCCTGCTTGCCGCGGTGCAGGAACGTCGCACCGCGCGCGGTCAGCCGCTCGAGCTCGGCCTCGATCTTGTCCGCCCCCATCCGGATGTCGAGGTGCAGGCGGTTCTTGACCGTCTTCCCCTCCGGCACCAGCTGGAAGAGGAACCGCTGCTTCGTCTCGGGATGGACGATCGCCGCGCCGTCCTTCCAGACCAGGACACCGTTGTGCGTGGTGGTCGCCTCTTCCGGGGCATACCCCTTGGCGACCATCTCGCGGATGAACTCCTCGTTGCTCGCCTCGACCTGCCAGCCGAGCATCTCGGCCCACCAGTCGGCGAGGTCGTGCGGTCGAGCGGAGTCCACGGTCACCTGGAAGTCATACGCCATACCGGCACATTAACGACCCGCCCCGACAATTCCGGGCGCTCATGCCCGCTGACCACGGTGAACCGCCATTTGTCGACCCCGCCGCCGATGATCTCGGCGTAGCGGCGGGCGCCGTCCGCGTTCGCGAAGCGCACCTGCTGCCCGTTGGTGAGATGGGTGATCTTGACCGCCATCCGTGCCTCCCTGAAGTCCGGTGCCGGCCCGCGGAGCTTCCCCCTCCGGGGCCGGCGCGGACAGTAGAACACATGTTCGACGACCGTCGCCAACCCAACCCCCCGCGCGGGTCAGCGCCGCATGGTCACCCGAGGCCACGCGTCCAGGCCGCGGGCGATTTCGTGGGCGCGGACGGCCCGAAGGCCCTCCGTGAGGCTCTCTTCGTCGAGTGTCGTGAAGCCGAGCCGGGTGTAGTACGGCGCGTTCCACGGCACCTCGGCGTACGTCGTCAGCGTCAGTCCGGCGAGGCCTTCTCGCGAGGCCCACTCCGCGGCGTGCTCGATCAGCCGCCGCCCGAGACCCCGGCGCGCGTGATCGGGATGGACGGACACCTGCTCGATATGCCCGTGACCGTCGACGACCTCGGCGAGCAGGTACGCCACCGGGCCGTCGCCGGCGTCCCAGACCCAGGCCCGGCCGTCACGCTGGAAGGCCGTGAGGTCCGCGATCGACGGCGGATCGTCGTCGGCGATCGCGGCCATGCCGAGCGCGCGGAACGGTTCGCCCGCGGCGCGTTCGATGTCCTGGAGCGCGGGCAGGTCTTCGGGAGTGGCGAGTCGGATCACGGATCGAGTTGTACCCGCCGGGCTGAGCGGCCGCGCGCGAATTACCGCGAGGGGGGACTCGCGTGATTGAACGGCGAACTCGCGTGATTGGAGGGCGAACTCGCGTGATCAGAGGGCGAACGACGAAACGGCGCGGTGGATCCGGCTCGCGTACGACTGGAGTGCGACGATGGCGGCCCGTTTCGCGTCGTCGCCGATCCGGGTCGCGGGGGCGGCCAAGGTGAGCACCGCGGGCCGGTGCCCGGTGCTCGGGATCGGCACCGAACACGACCAGACGCCGTCGTCCAGTTCGCCCCAGCTCACCGAATACCGGTTCGCCCCGGCGCGTTTGACCTCTTCCCGGACGCTCGGGCCGCGACGCTGGACGATCGACGAAAGCCGTCTTTCGCGTTCGCCCTCCGGCAGCATCGCGAGCAGCATCTTGCCCGAGGCGCCGGTGCCGAGCGGGACGGAATGCCCCGGCTGGAAGGTGAACCGCATCGCGCGTTCGCATTCGACCCGGTCCGCGCAGACCGCGGAATCGCCGAAATGCTGGAACAGCAGCACCGTCTCGCCGAGGTCGCGGGCCGCCTCCTCCATCGACGGCCGGGCGAGGCGGGCGAGATCGTTGGCCAGTTGCGCGGCCCGCGCGAGCGGCATCACCTGGCTCGTCACGTGATAGCGCCCCGTCTTGCCCTCCTCCAGGAGCTGGAGTTCCTTCAGCAGCGCCACATAGCGGTACGTCGTGGCGACCGGGGTGCCGATCCTCGCGGCCAGTTCGGCGACGCTCGCGTCCCAGCGGCGTTCGGAAAAGGAGAGCAGCAGCTGCAGTACCTTGCGTGAACTACTGGCGCCGGGGGTGCGTTTCGGCGGGGCGGTGGTGTCCAGGGATCGTGCGGCAGGCGTCATCTCGACCTCTCGCCGGAGAATCACGAAGAGTCAAGAAAGTAGCACATTGTGTGAATTGCGGACCAGGGACTTTGGTCCACGAACAAGCGGACTTCTTGCTAGGTTCGGACCATGGAAAAGCCATTGACGGGCAAGATCGCGTTGGTCGCCGGGGCGACTCGCGGGGCCGGTCGGGGAATAGCGGTCCAGCTGGGTGCCGCGGGCGCGACCGTTTACGTGACCGGACGCAGTACCCGTTCCCGGCGCTCGGAAATGAATCGCCCGGAGACGATCGAGGAGACGGCGGCGCTCGTCGACGAGGCGGGCGGGCACGGGATCGCGATCGGTGTGGACCATTTGGAGGCGGACCAGGTCCGCGAACTGGTGGAACGGATCGACGCCGAGCAGGGCGCGCTGCACGTGCTGGTCAACGACATCTACGGCGCGCCCATCGAATGGGGCAAGACGGTCTGGGAGTCCACTTTGGACGTGGGGCTGCGGACGCTGCGGCTCGCCGTCGACACGCACGCGATCACCAGTCATTTCGCGCTTCCGCTCATGATCAGGAATCCGGGCGCGCTGGTCGTCGAGGTCAACGACGGCACCACCGAGTACAACTCGGAGAACTACCGTGTTTCGTTCTTCTACGATCTCGCCAAGACCGCGGTGAACCGGATGGCGTTCGCGCTCGGGCACGAATTGGCACCGCATGGCGGTACCGCGGTGGCCGTCACGCCGGGCTGGTTGCGTTCCGAAGCGATGCTCGACGCTTATCGGGTGACGGAAGAGAATTGGCGCGACGCGACGAAGGTGCAACCGCACTTCGCCATTTCTGAAAGTCCCGCGTTCGTCGGGAGGGCGGTCGCGGCGCTGGCCGGTGACGCGGAAGTCGCCCGCTGGAACGGGAAATCGATGTCCAGTGGCGAATTGGCGAAGGAATACGGATTCACCGACCTCGACGGCAGCAGGCCCGACTGCTGGCGTTATCTCGTCGAAGTCCAGGATCCCGGTCTGCCCGCGGACGTCACCGGCTATCGCTGAGCATCACGGCGAAGGAAAGGCGTGAGCAGACCGGGCGCGGCGCGCTCCGCCATCGCCAGTCCGGCCGATTCGCCGACGTCGACCACCTGGTAGCCGCCCTTGCCGGCCGCGATCGGGGCCGTCACGGTGATCAATCCGGCGCGGCGCTGGAAGAACGAGCGGCTGACGACGATGCCGGTGACGCCCTCACGCCGGATCGCCACCGTCGCCCGCGCGAGCGAACCGGACCGGCTGACCAGGTACCGGCCGACGATCGCGTGGCCGAGGTTGCGGTAGCGGTCCCAGCCCACCAGCGCGGCGAACGGCACCAGTCCGAGCGCGACCTGCCACATCCACGACGGCAGGAAATCGATCCACGCCAGCCCGAACAGCGCAGCCGCGAGCAGCAGCACGCCGCCGATCGCGCGCGTGAGCCGCCTCGTCAGCGCCCGTCGCGGATGCCGGTTCAGCGGCACGGTGGCCGGGTCGAAGTTCTCGCGCAGCACCTCGGCGGCGACCTCGTGGACCCGGCCGACGGGCGCGGGCGGCAGCAGGAGCCCGCCGCCCTTGTCCCCGCCCTTGCCCTCGCGCAGCCCGCCCGCGATCGCGGTGAGCCGCGCCCCGCCCGCGATCCGCAACGGCAGAGGCTCCTTCACCTCGACGCCGCGAAGCCGTTCTTCTTCGATGGACACCGAACGCGTGGTGATCAGCCCGCGGCGGACGTGCAGGGTGCCCTCGGATTCCCTGGTGAGCTTGAAGTTCCAGAACGAGAGCACGTAGCCGCCGACGGACAGCAGCGAGACGACCACGAGCAGGCCGACCGCCGCCACGACCACGATCAGCCACACCGCCGTGTTCGCCAGATCGTCCAGGAGATCCCGCAGCGGTCCGACGTTCTCCGGGGCGATGTCCAGCTGATGCGCGAAATGCCAGACCGCGGCGAACACCGCGCCCACCACGGCGAGGCCGGACAGCGTGAACGGCGCGTACCGCACCCACTTCCGGTCGACCTCCGCCACGACCTGTTCCGGGGGTGCCGCCTCGGCTTCCGGAGAGATTTCCTTGCGGTGCAACAGAACCGTGCGCAGGCGGTGCGCCTCGGCCTGGCTGACCGCGTCGAGCACCAGCTGGTCGTTGCCCGAGCCCTGCGCCACCGAATGCCGTCCGGTGCCGATGCGCACGGCGCTGAGGGAGAACAAGCGGTGCTTCGGTTCCGACGTGACGTCGACCGTGCGGATCCGGTCCAGCGGGATCGCGCGATGTTTGCGCAGCAGCAGCCCCGTGGTCCATTCCACCTGGCCGTCCGCGACGCGGTACCGCGACGTGAGGACATGCGAGACACCGACGAACACGGTCAGCGCGGTGACGCCCAGCCCGAACCATTCCCAGCCGTTGCCCCGGCCGAGGATCACCGTCCCGATCAGCACCGGCAGCGATTTGACGACGTCGAGGACGGGGCGGATCAGCAGCATCCGCCGGTCGAGCCGGTGCCACTGGCCGACCTCGGTGTCCGGCGGTGCCTCCGTGCTCATGTCGCGTCACCCGGCGTGGCCTGCGTGGTCCTGGTGAGTTCCGCGGCCAGCGCGAGCGCCTGGGTGTGGTCGAGACCGGAGATCTTGACCGGGCCCGCGGCCGACGCCGTCGTCACGGTGATCTTCGCCAGCCGGAACAGCTGCTCGACCGGGTCGCGTTCGATGTCGACGGTCTGGATCCGCGAGATCGGCGCGATCCGCCAGTCCTGTTTGAGCCAGCCTTCCTGCGTGTACACGGCCTCGCCGGTGACCTCCCAGCGGTGGATCCGGTACCGCCACTGCGGCATGACCAGCAGATGCAGGGGCGCGAGCACGCACGAGATCGTCAGCGTCACCGTGAGCCACGTCGGCGCGTCGTCGCTCGTGATCACGAACACGGCTTGCGCCGCGACGAGGATCACCCAGCCGACCGCGGCCCACACCGTCCAGTAGCCGATGGCGCGCCTGCTCACCCGATTGGCGGGTGGGCGCAGGCCGAGGGTCTCTTCCGTCACCCCTCCACCCTGCCCCACCTCGGTGCGGACCGCCCACGACACCTGTCACGGACCGATAGGATTTCGGCCACGGCCGGCGGAATGGATACCCCCTATCGGGGCGTTGCCACCCGTAGACGGTTGCAAGCACGAAACCTGGAGGATCTGGTGGCGCTGGACCCGGAAGACCTGTACGAGGTGGACTCGGACGTCCCTGACCTCGGCGGGGCCGTGCTCCTGCACTACTTCGACGGCTTCATGGACGCGGGTTCGGCGGGCAAACTCGTCGCCGAGCAGCTCCTGAACTCCTCCGAGCACCGCGTGATCGCGCGATTCGACGTCGACCGGCTCATCGACTACCGCTCGCGGCGCCCGGCGATGACCTACTCCATCGACCACTGGGAGGCCTACGACGCCCCCGAACTGGTCGTCCACCTGCTGCACGACGCCGACGGCGTGCCGTTCCTGCTGCTCACCGGGCCGGAACCGGACCACGACTGGGAGCGGTTCTGCGCGGCCGTGCGCGGACTGGTCGAGCGCTGGGACGTCCGGCTCACCACCGGTTTCCACGGCATCCCGATGGGTGCGCCGCACACCCGCCCGCTCGGCGTGACCGCGCACGCGACGCGGAACGAGCTGGTCGGCGAACATCGCCCGCTGCCCAACCGGATGCAGGTGCCGGGCAGCATCGCCGGGCTGCTGGAGTTCCGTCTCGGCGAATGGGGACACGACGCGTCCGGTTTCGCCGCGCACGTGCCGCCCTATCTGGAGGACTCGACGTACCCGAGTGCCGCGCTGAACCTGCTCGGCGCCATCGCCGCGGCGACGGGGTTGAACCTGCCGGACGAGGAACTGCGGGAGGCGTCGCACGCCGCGGAAGCCGAGATCGCCCGCCAGGTCGCCGGCTCGGAGAAGGTCGCCGACCTCGTGCGGGCGCTGGAGCAGCAGTACGACACGTTCATGGAGGCGTCGGGCAAGGAAAGCCTGCTCGCGGAGTCGGTCGAGCACATGCCGACCGCCGAGGAGCTGGGCAACCAGTTCGAGCGGTTCCTGGCCGAGCAGAACGGCGGGGACTCGCCGGAGCGCTGAGTCACGCTCGAGAAGTCCGTGAAGGCCTCCTTGCCTACCTTCAGGGTAGGGAAGTAGGCCTTCACGGACTTGCGGCCAACGGTCAGTAGTCGACGGCGACCATCGCCCTCGAATGCGCCGGTCGCTCGATCTCGTCGACCAGCGCGACCGCGAGATCCGCGTACGAGAACGGCTTCGCGTCCTCCGCGCGCGGCAGCACCCGGTGGTCCCCGCTGCGGTACTCGCCAGTGCGCTCGGCGTGTTCGTCGAGGAACACCGGCGGTGGCGCGACGATCACCCAGTCGAGCCCGCCACCGGACGTACGGAAGACCTCCAGCTCCGCCGTGTGCCCGAGCGAGAACTCGCGGTGCTCGGGCGGCACACCCGGCTGGTCGTGCAGGGCGACACCCGGCTCGATCTCCAGCGCCGTTCCGATGCCGACGACGACCAGTCTCGCGACCCCGGCGCGCCCGAGGCCGTCGATCAGCGCGTGCGCGGCGGCCGGGTAGTACTCGCGTGACGGGAGATCCGCGCGGTAGACGGAACTGATCGCGGCGTCGTGTCCGGCGGCGGCCTTCGCGACGTCGTCCGCGACGGTGACGTCGGCGGCGATCAGGGTGACGTTGTCCCCGGCGAGATCCGCGTGGCGGCCGGGATCCCGGACGGCGGCGGTGACCTGGTGCCCGCGGCTCACGGCTTCGGCGACGGCACGGCGCCCTCCGCGCCCACCCGCCCCGAAGATGACGATGCTGCTCATCGCGCTCCTTTTCTCGTGCCGGTACCCGGGTACCGGCGGCGAACGCGATGCTAGGAGCGGACCCCTCGGTTACCGCAACGAAACCGGGCGCGGGATGTTCTGGTCCCGTTCACTCGAACGGTGCTGGTGTATCGTCCCGGAATGCGTCACCTGGTACCCCATTCAGCCCTGAAGACCTTGGGCCGTTCGGCCCGCGGAACGTTCGGCCGGGGCCTGCACCGGCTCGCCCGCCGATTCCATGATCCCTATACGGCGGAACTGGAACGGGTCGCCGCGGAATTGCGGGCGGAGATCGTCCGGCAGGGGGACCGCTGTTTCGACCGGATCGTCGAGTTCGAAATCCGGAGCCGTCGCGACATCATCTACGCGGGCGATCAGGACGCGGCCCGCGACAGCAACCGGTTCGCCCGCGAGCACCTGACCGGGACCAAACACTTCGCCCGTCCACAGGAGACTCTCGCGTACGCGCTTTCCCTTGCCCCGTCAGGGGGAATGGCCCTCGAATTCGGCGTCGCGAGCGGGAACACGCTGCGCGTGATCGCCAAGGCCCGTGGCGGCGTCGAGACCTACGGGTTCGACTGGTTCCAGGGCCTGCCGGAGAACTGGCTCAATGGCATGCCGGCCGGTTCGTTCGCGCGCGACGACCTGCCGGACGTCCCCGGCGCCGAACTCGTCGTCGGCCTTTTCGCCGACACGCTTCCCGGCTTTCTCGAGCAGCATGAAGGCGTCGTCGATTTCCTTCACGTCGACGGTGATCTGTACAGCTCGGCGAAAACGGTGCTCGACCTGGTGGGGCCGCGTCTGCGGGCCGGCAGCATCGTGCACTTCGACGAGTTCTTCAATTACCCCGGCTGGCAGCGGCACGAGCACCGGGCGTGGCTGGAATACGTCGAACGCACCGGTGTCGAATTCGAATACGTGGCCTACACCTATGCCGACAATCAGGTCACCGTGCGGATCGCCTAAAGCATCTCGCGCACTTCGATCGTCCCGATCGCGGCCCACGGGTGGGTCTTCGCCGCATCGAGGGCTTGTTCGCGGCTCTCGCATTCGAGGATGGCGATGCCGCCGATCTGCTCCTTCGTCTCGGCGAAGGGGCCGTCGGTGAGCAGTGCCTCGCCTCCCCGGACGCGGACGGTCGTCGCCGACTCGGGCGGGTGCAGGCCCATCCCTTCGACGCGCAGGCCGCGCCGCGTCAGCTCCCCGGACCAGGCGCGGCAGGGTTCGGTGATGTCGGTGTCGAGCCCTTCGTCGCCGACGGTTCCGCCGAGCATGAGCAGGTAGCGCATCGGTCCTCCTAGTCGGTCAGTCCGTCTTCGTACGCGCGCAGGGTGTCGATGAACGTCCGGCGCTCGGCCGGGCTCAGCGGCGCGAGCGCCTTCTGCCAGGCGCGGGCACCCTGCGCGAGCCAGCCGTCGATCGCGGGCCGCATCCGTTCGGTGATGGCGACGATCCGGCGACGCCGGTCCGCTTCGTCCTCGCGCCGGTCGAGCACGTCCTTCTTGCTCAGTTCGCCGACCATCAGGCTCACCGTGGTCGGGGCGACCTCGAGCCGTTCGGCCAGTTCGTTCACCGTCATCGGCCCGTCGAAGAGCAGGTACGACAACAGCGAAAGGTGCCGCGGCGCCAGTGACAGCGACTGGAGTTCTTCGGGGATCTTGATCCGCTTCGCCCGCCCGACCATCCGCGGCATGAGCAGCAGCAAGGCCCGCACGGCGTCGTCGACTTCCATGTCCTCGGTTGACACCGGCCACCCTCCTGGATACCTTTGCGAACAAAGAGGCTTTGCTTGCAAAGCAAAATAGCTTTCCCGTTGATGCTACCTGGGGAGTTCCGTTGCTGATGACCACCGCGGACGCCGAATCGGGGCGTCCCCGCACCACTCGCGTCGCTTGCCGTCCGTCCGGAAGCCGGTATCTGGTGTACGCGCCCGACGACGCTTCGCCTTGGTATCAAGACCTCCTCGCCAGTCCACAAGCGACACTCGAGATCGACGGGGTGCCCCATGCCGCGCGTGCCGTGCCCCTCGAAGGCGGGGAACGCGGGTTCGCGTTGCACCTGCTGGAAGTCGATGCCGCCCGTGGCCGCGCGATCGCCGATCAGCTGCTCGTCCATCACGGCGAACTCAGGAAGACCTTGGCGGCCGCGCGGGCCGAACTCGACGGCGGGCCGGTCGCGGACCGGTCGGGCCTGCGGCGCGAACTGCTCGGCCATTGCGTGACCTTCTGCAACGACCTGCGCATGCACCATCTCCGCGAGGACGGCGCTTTCACCGCGATCGAGAAGGCTCATCCCGGGCTCGCGCCGGCGCTGAAGCGGTTGCGTCAGGAACACGAAACCGTGTCCCGCGCGTTGCTCGATCTCGACGCGTTGCTTCAGGGCGAGGGCGATCCCGGCAGCGTGCGCGAGAAGTTCGACCGGGTCGTGAGTGGACTTGAGGAGCATTTCGCCTACGAGGAGGCGAACCTGCTCCCCGCGCTCCGTGGCGAGGCTACTCCGTGCGGGTGAGCGCGTCAGGCCACCTGGCGGGAAACACCGGTAACGAATGTCCGTTCCTGGGCGACTGATCGTTGTCCGCTCCGATCGGCGCGACGCTCCTGACCCCGGGAATGTGAGATCCGATGAAGCTTCGAAGAACCACACTTCTGTCTCTTGCAGCCGCCGCGGCCACGATCGCGCTCGCCGTGCCGGCTCCCGCCTACGCGGAGACGCCCACCAGTTCGGTGGTGGTCTCCCCGACTACCGTCCAACGTGGACAGACGTTCACCGTCGAGCATTCGCTGTACAACGCCCTCACCGACGCGGCGATCGAAGGCGGCGCGGCGACGCTGTACGCCGCAGAAATCCCGCTCACCGAGATCGCCGAGGTCGTCTCCTGTCCCGGCGCGCTCAGCTGCAGTTCGCATGTCGTCAGCATTCGCGGCGGCGTCGGGGACGTGGCTCCCGGCGACAGTCGCAAGGTGACGTTCACCCTGCGCATCAAGGACACCGCCCCGCTCGGCCCGGTGACCCTGCGGCACCAGTTCCTCGGCGAGAACTACAGTTTCGAGACCTTCGACGGTCCCGTCCTGACCATCACCGGCGGCACCACCGCGGCCGATCTCGGAGTCTCGCTGACCGCGTCCCCGCGCGGGATCCTGACCTCGTCGATCGACTACACGGTCAAGGTCACGAACGCGGGCCCGGGCGCGGCGTCCGGGATCCGGGTGGTGTCGACCCTCGGCAACGGGCTGCGTTTCACCGGCTCGTCGGTCTGCTCGAACCCGAGCGGCACCAAGGTCGTCAATTGCGACTTCTCGTCGCTCGCGTCCGGAGCCAGTGCGACGGCGAAGTTCTCGGTGGCCGCGGGGCTGTTGAGCATCGGGCAGGTCAAGACGACCGCGAAGATCACGCAGAGTTCCGTCGCCGATCCGAACGCGGCCAACGACACCGCGTCGGCGACCTGCACGGCGGTCACCGGTCTTCTGCTCACCTGCTGAATCACTCCGTTCGGCACCCGCTCGCGAGCGGGTGCCGAACGGCGTCAGCGCAGGCGTTCGGCGCGAGCGTGGAGATAACGCTGGTGTGGCAGGCCGGTCGCCAGCCGTGCGGCGTCCACATAGGACTCGATGGCTTCGTCGATGTCCCCGGCCATCTCGAGCAGATGTGCGCGGGCGGCGTGGAACCGATGGTCGCCGGAGATCCGGTCGCCGAGTTCTTCCAACGCCGCCAGCCCTTCTCGTGGCCCGCGGGCCATCCCGACGGCCACGGCGTGATTCAGCGCCACCACTGGATTGTCGGAGAGCCGCAGCAGGACTTCGTACAGCGCCTCGATCTGCGGCCAGTCGGTCTCCTCCGCGCTCGGCGCCTCGTCGTGCAGCGCGGCGATCGCTGCCTGGAGCTGGAACTGCCCGGTCGGCCCGTTCGGCAGCGCTTCGGACAGCAGCGCGATGCCCTCGGCGACGTACCCGGCGTTCCACCGGCCCCGGTCCTGTTCGGACATCGGGATCGGCGCGCCGTCCGGCCCCGTCCTCGCCGGACGGCGCGCGTCGGTGAGCAGCATCAGCGCGAGCAGGCCGGTGGCCTCGGCGTCGTCCGGCACCAGCCGGTGGACGATCCTCGCCAGCCGGATGGCTTCGGCGGAAAGGTCGCTCCGCACCAGATCGGGGCCGGACGTGCTGGCGTAACCCTCGTTGAAGATCAGGTACAGCACGTGGAGCACCGCGTCGAGCCGTCCCGGTCCCGTCGGCAGCGCGAACGGGACGCCGCTCGCCTTGATACCCGCCTTCGCGCGGCTGATCCGCCGGGTCATCGTCGCCTCGGGGACCAGGAACGCGCGCGCGATCTCCGCCGTCGTGAGACCGCCGACCGCCCGCAGGGTCAGCGCGATCTGCGACGCGGGCGAAAGAGACGGGTGACAGCACAGGAAGAGCAGGACGAGCGTGTCGTCCGCGGACGTGACGTGCTCTTCCGGCAACCTCCACTGGAAGACGGTGTCCTCGCGACGACGCCGCGCCTGTTCGGCGCGGAGCAGATCGGTCAGCCGCCGTGAGGCGACGGTGATGAGCCACGCGCGCGGATCGTCGGGCCGCCCTTCGGCCGGCCATTGCGTCGCGGCCGCGAGAAGCGCCTCCTGGGTCGCGTCCTCCGCCAGGTCGAAGTGACCGTAGCGGCGGACGACGGCGCCGAGGACCTGCGGCGAAAGCTCGCGCAGCAGGTCTTCGACGCCGCTGTCCGGCACCTAGAGCTCCAGCTCTTCGAAGCTGTCGGCGCACGGCCGGATGTCGACGTACCAGTCGCGGCCGAGGTCGCTGCCCTCCGGATGCGGCGTGTTCGCCAGCTGGACCGCGATCTCGGTCGCGCGGTCGTAGCTCGCGCAGTCGACGGTCGTGTACCCGACCAGGACCTCCTGCGTCTCGGCATACGGCCCGTCCGTCACCACAGGGGCGCCGTCGCGCAGGGAGACGCGGCGGGCGTGCGCCGGCTGGGAGAGGCCCTGCGCGTCGACGAACTCACCGGATTCGACCAGGTCGTTGTTCCACTTGCCCATGAACTCGTGCAGGGCCTTGACCTCGTCGGCACTCCAGGTGCCCCCGATGTCGGCGAGGTCCTTCTGCGACCCGAACATCATGATCATGTACTTCACGGTTGTCTCCTCTCGGCCGGCACCGTTCCGGTGCCTTCTGCCGGGGACGTCGGACCCGCCGGACAGGACCGGACACCGTTCGCCAAGAATTCTCCCTCAACCGCGGTCGGCCGCCGTGTTCATCGCGTCGGCCGGTTCCAGGGTTCGCCCGCCGGTGATCTTGGCGTAGAGGTGCGCGCCGCCGAGGACCGGCGGATACTTCGGCGGGTTCGCGGCGGACTGGCAGGTCGGGAGGCATTCGAACCGGGCGTCGTGGTCGCCGTCGAAGAAGAACGCCACGCTGCGCCGTCGTGACGGCCCCGGCCCGGACGGCGGCACGACCCGGTGGAGGGTCGAGCGCCAGCGATCGTTCGTCCACTGCGCGGTGAGGTCACCGAGGTTCACGACGAGCGCGTCTTCGGCGGGGATCACGTCGTGCCAGGCGCCGTCGGGACCGTGGATCTGCAGGCCGGGGACGGGATCGGCGTAGAGCACGGTGACGATGCCGTAGTCGGTGTGCGCGCCGAGCCGCATCTGCCCGGGCAAGGGTTCGGGCGCTCCGGCGCGGCGCTCGAAGTGATTCACCCGCAAGGTGCGTGTCGGGTGCCGGGTGTACGCGCTGAGGTAGCCGTCGGGGAGGCCGAGCGCAGTCTCGAAGATCTCCAGCAGCACGCGCGCGACGCGGTGGGCTTCGTCGGCGTACTCGGTGAGCGCGGGACGCAGGTTCTCGGGCAGCTCGGGCCAGATATTGGGGACGAAGAAGCCGTACGGGTCTTCGCCGTCGATGTGCTCCGCGCCGATGACGAACGATTCCGACAGGTCGGGCGGCGTCGTCTCACCGAGGCTGTACGCCAGCCCTTCGGTGCCTTCGGCCGCGTACCCGCGATCCGAGGCACGGTCGGCGGGCGCGGAACGGAGCTTCTCCTCGACAGGGAGCGCGAAGAAGGCCGCGGTCGCTTCGCACATGGCATCGATCGTCGTCCGCGGGATGCCGTGCCCGACGACCTGCAGGAACCCCACCCGCGTCAACGCCTCGTCGACGGTGTGCGCGAGCTTCGCGCGGTCGCCGTCGTTCCAGCTGCTCAGATCGACCGTCGGTACGAGTGTCATGACGTGACGGTAGCCAGGGTGGCGCCGGTGATCACCGGGTCACGGTCATCCGATCGGGCGATCTGTCCTGCCCGATCGGCCCGCGCAGGCTCACCGCGCACACCACGCCGACGAGCAGCGCGCCCACGGGAAGCAGGAAAGCGGCCTTGACGGCGTCCGTGAGCGCGGCGCCGGTGACCTGGGCGACCAGTTCCCGTGCCTGGGCAGGCAGATCCACGGCGACCTCGGGAACGCCGCCGAACTCGCCCGCCGAACCGGCCTCCGCAGCGAATACGTCCACGAAACGCTGCCGGATCCCGGCGGGCAGCGTGGCCGCGGCCTCGTTCGCCCGGACCGCCATCGAGGAGCTGGTCCGAGCCTCCAGAAGGACTCCGACGGCCGCGCTGCCGAGCACCCCGCCCACCTGGCGCGCGGTGTTGAAGATGCCCGACGCGCTGCCGACCAGCGGCCGCTCGACGGAGTTGATGGTCACGTTGTTCATCGGGGAGAAGGTGAACCCGACGCCGAGCCCGCAGAGCAGCAGCCCGGGGAGCAGGGCCAACGGCTCACTCACCGGGATGAGCACGAGCGAGACGACGCAGAGGCCGCCGCTCAGGGCGAGCATCCCCGACATCAGCGGGTACTTGGGGTTAACCCGGTCCGACAGCCTGCCCGCGAACGGCGCCACACCGCCGGACACCACGGCGAGCGGCGCGATGAGCAGACCGGCGTCGGCCGGGGACAGGCCGAGCACCGACTGGAGGTAGATGACGAACACCAGGAGCAGGCTGGTCATCGCGAAGCCGACCATCACCGCGGACGCGGTACCGAGGGAGAAGTCGCGATGGCGGAAGATCCGCAGCGGCAGCAGTGGTTCGCGGCGGTTGGTTCGTTGCCACAGCACGAAACCGCCCAGCAGCAGCACACCGGCCCCGATGATGTCGAAGGCGGTTCCCCAGCCGTACGTCTGTCCATTTTGGATACCGAAGACGACGCAGACGAGCCCGGTGCCGAAGAGCAGGATCCCGGGAACGTCGAAGCGGTGCGAGTTCCCAGGCCGCCAGTCGGGGACGAGGACGACGGTGAGCGCCAGCGCGATCAACCCGACCGGGACGTTCGCGAAGAAGATCCACTCCCAGCCGAGGTGATCGACGAGCAGGCCGCCCAGCACAGGTCCGGCGATCATGGCGAGACCCGCGACACCGCCCCAGGCGCCCATCGCCGGGCCTCGTTCGTCCGGCGGGAACAGATGCGTGATGAAGGCCGTGGTCTGCGGGGTCATCAACGCGGCGCCGAAACCCTGCACCGCCCTGGCGACGATCAGCGTTTCCACGTCACCGGAAAGCCCGCACCACAGCGACGCCGCGGTGAACACGAGCAGCCCGGCCACGAAGACGCGCTTCGGCCCGAAGCGGTCGCCCAGCCTGCTGGCCGGCAGGATCGGGACGGCGTAGGCGAGCAGGTACACGCTGGTCACCCAGATCACCGCGGTCAGCTCGGTGCCGAGTTCGCGCACCATCGACGGCACCGCGATGTTCACGATGCTGATGTCCAGCATGACCATGAAGAAACCCAGGCACAGCGCGAAAAGCGCGGCCCAGGGCCTGGTTCGCTTCGGCATCCGTCCTCCTGTTCCGGCGCCCGGAAGGGTGGGACGACGAGCGCGACCACTCGCCGTCCACCCCGGGGGTCACCCTGCTCGCGCGGCCATGGCGACGGCGGGCGCCCGGGTGCCGCCCGGACGGCCGATGCCCTGATACGAGAGCCCGGTCCGGGCCACGGTGAGCGGGTCGAGCAGGTTCCGCGTGTCGATGACGGACCGGCCGTCGAGCCGGTCGGCGATCCGACCCCAGTCGAGGTCGCGGAACTCCGGCCATTCGGTCAGCAGCACGAGCGCCGCCGCGCCCTTCGCCGCGTGGTAGGCGGTCCCGGCGATCCGCACGTCGTCGGTCACACCCGGCACCGGCGCGTGGACGCTGGGGTCGTAGCCGGACAGCTCCGCGCCTTCGGCGGCCAGCCGGGCCGCGATCGCCAGCGAGGGGGAATCCCGCAGGTCGTCCGTTCCGGCCTTGAACGTCAGGCCGAGCAGGCCGATCCGGACCCCGGCCAGGTCGCCGCCGACGGCCTTGCGCACCTTGCCGACCACCAGTTCCTGCTGTTTGACGTTGGTGTCGATCGCCGCCCGCAGCAGGGCGAAATCGCTGCCGGCCGATTCCGCGGTACGCAGCAGCGCGAAAGTGTCCTTCGGCAGGCAGGAGCCACCCCAGCCCGGCCCCGGCCGCAGGAACGCCTTGCCGATGCGGTCGTCGTAACCCATCCCGGCCGTCACGTCGTCGATACTCGCGTCGAGGTACTCGCACAGCTCGGCGACCGTGTTCACAAAGGACAGACGCGTCGCGAGATAGCAGTTGGACGCGTACTTGATCAGCTCCGCGCTCGAAGAGTCGGTCACGAGGACCGCGGTGTCGAGGTGCTCGTACAGTGCCGCGACCCGCCTGGCGGGGACCGGGTCGCGATCCGCGGAGCCGACCACGATCCGGTCGGGATTCAGGAAGTCGTGGACGGCGAACCCTTCGCGCAGGAATTCGGGATTGGACACGACCGCGACGTCGGCCCGGTCGATCAGGTGCGCGACGTGGGCCGCCGTGCCGACGGGGACCGTCGACTTGTTCACGACGACACAGCCGTGCGGCAGCAGATCCCGCACCTCGGTCACGACGGATTCCAGTGCGGTCAGATCCGCCGCGCCGGTCGCGCCCATCGGCGTCGGCACGCAGAGGATCACGATATCCGCGCCCGCCACCGCCGCGCTCGCGCCGAGCACGAAGTCCAGCCGCCCGGACGCCAGCCCGTCCACCACGAGCTCGCAGATCCCGGGTTCCCTGATGGTCGTTTCGCCGCGCCGCAACGCGTCGAGCTTTTCCTGGTCCACGTCCGCGCAGACGACGCGGTGTCCCAAGGACGAAAGGCACGCGGCCGTGGTCAGCCCCACGTAGCCCGCGCCGATCACGGCGACCTCGACCCCCGATGTTGCACCCATTCTCTTACCCTCCAGTTTCGATGCCGCCGGGCGGCGCGGAGTCGCCCCGCCCGGCGGCATCGCGAGATACGGATTTCGTGTTCAGCCGGAAAAGGCTTGTGTCACTTGACGTGCGGGATCGCGCGGATCCCCTCGTACGGGGTCTCCTTGCCGAGGTAGTCCACCGTTTCGAACAGGCCGATCGCGTGCATCGGGTACCGCGCGCCCGCTTCCGCGGCGAAGACGCAAGGAAGGATCTGCTTCCGCTCGGAGGCGGCGGCCTGGCCGCCCTTGCGGATGTGCTTGTGGGTGTGGATCAGGATCGGCATGTAGCCGCCCCCGAGGAACGAACCCGACTGCAGGACCGCCCCGCCGACGCAGTCGATCACGCAGCCCTTGCCGAGGATCGCGTCGCGGCCCTGGTAGTAGTACGAAGGCGTGGCGAGCGTGCCGTGCTCCACATGGAACACACCCGCCGAGAGACCGATGATCGAGCGGCCGCAGGTGCGCAGCACCGACCGGTAGAAATCGACCAGGATCGGCCGGACGGTCGTGTCCGGAAGCGAGAATTCCCCGCACATCAAGGTGATGCGCACCAGTTCCGCGAGCGTGAGGCCGGAGCCGTGCTCACCGGGGAACTCCTGGTCCCACGGCACCAGGTAGTCCGACGGCGCCACCATCGTGGTTCCGACGTCTTCCAGGATCAGCCGTTCCGCGTCGCCGACCTCCTCCGCGGGCACGACGCCGTTCGCCAGGACGCGCACGGCGAGCAGATGCCTGCTCTCCAGCGTCTTCGCCCTGCTGGCCGCGATCAACAGGTTGAGCCTGCCAGTCACCGTTTCCGGGATGTCGAAGAGATGGTCGATACCGTCGGTGGGGACGGCTATCTTGGCCTGCAGGCCGCGTTTGGGCAGCGGCTCGTAGGAATCGACGACCTCCTGGAAGGCGCCGGTGAACTCGCCCGCCCCGACGTGGACGAGCCTTTCCGCGGCCATCGCGCGGTAATCGAACGGGATCGACGTCGACGTCGAGAGCACGACGTCGGCGAGCAGGGCGCGATAGCGGTCGTCGTCCAAAGAGGACGCGGCCAGTTCCAAGGACAGGTAAGGGGATTCGTCCCCGGGACCGTGGATCCAGCTCGCGGTGTAGGGCGCCTCGAACCGGCACGCCTTCGCGAACAACGCGCGGGCGTCGTCGTCGTTCTTGACCTGGCCGGTGACCTCGGCCAGCGCCACGTCGCGGTCGGCGACCTCGGGCAGCATGTCCTTGGCCGGCCGCAACAGTGTCGAAAGGTCCTCGATGCTTCGCGTCATGCTTCGCTCCCAATCCGTGCGTACTTCTCGTTTTCCGTTGTCTGCGGGAAGGTTCCGGTGAACATCGCCGAACCCAGCGCGGCGAGGAACCGGTGCTCCGCCGGGCGGACCACCGTGGTGCCCTCGTCGAGGTGCCGCAAAAGGTCCAGCTGCGTCAGAAGTGCCTCCTTGAAATGATTGACGGCGATGAGGAAATGGCCCTCCGGCACCGCGTCCCGGACGTGGACCGCGTGGATGTTCTTGTAGCCGGTGTCCGTGCCGAAGAAGGGCTCGAAGACCAAGGTGATGTGCTTCCCGGACAGCAGCTCGACGTCCGCGAAGCGGTATCGGAACTCGGAGCCGTACGGGATGCTCGACGGGACGACGAAGTCCTTCACGACGTCGTCGGGGAACGCGAATCCGGCCAGCTCGGGGAAGGCGATGGCCCCGGTCGACGACGTGTACAGCTCGACGTCGGGCAGGCCGGGAGCCGCGGTCCGCACGCGCATTTCCGCCGTCACCGAAGAGGGCACCGTGCGCAGATAGGCCCGGTACTGCTCGGCCGGGAGGATCGCACGCAGGATGCTCAACATGTGAAAGCCCTCGTAGCCGGCTTCGCCGTACTGCGTGTCGACGAACCTTCCGTTGGCGACGTCGAATTCCCGGTTCTTGGTGAATTCGACGGTGATCTTCCGGATGGGATCGGACTCGCTGAACTCCCGCACGGAGGCCGCGAAACGCTGCACCGCTTCGCTGTGCGAATACACGTCGTTGACGATGATCCGGGCGCGGGGATGACGCCGGACCGTGCGACCGAGGCCGTCGAGGTCCTCCGGGTAGCAGGCCGGTTTCTCCAGCAGGACACGGGCATCGGGCTGCCGCCGCAGGATCTCGTCGACGACCGCGAGATGGGTCGCCGTCGGGGTGGCGACCACCCAGGCGTCGACCGACGCCGGATCCGGCACCTGGGCGACCCGTTCCCAGTCTGCCCCGTCGCCGATGTCCACCGTGCGGATCCGGTGTCCCGCCTGGTCGTAGCAAGCGGCGTACAGCGACCCGATCTTACCGAGCCCGACGATGACGATCGTCTTCTCAACCGGCGACGGTGCCGACACGGGCTTCCCCTCCCCGTGATCGGATGGCGTGGCGGGCGGCGGAGGTACCGGCGGCCCGGCCGAGCACGGCACCCGCCATCAGGCCGGTGCCACCCGGATAGCCCTGGTCGTAAAGGCCGCCGACGATCACGCCCGCCGCGTAGAGGCCGCTGATCGGCTCGCCACCGCCGCGCACTTCGGCGTCGGGGGTCACGGAGAGACCGCCGTAGGTGAAGGTCAACCCGCAGACCACCGGGACGAACAGGTACGGCGGGGTGTCGATCCGCTTCTCGTCCTGATCCGCGTGCAGCCGCTCGATTTCGGCGGTGAGGTTCGCGGCGTCGATCCCGAGCCGCCGGGCGCCTTCCTCGATCGAGGAGACGGTCACCGACGCGGGGTCGCCGGCATACCCCTTGGGGAGCGCGCCCGCCGAGACGACCTTGTCGTCGAAGATCTGGAAGGCCGTCCTCCCCGGCTGCTCCTGGATCTTCTGGCCCAGCGTGACGTAGGTGAGGTTGCTGTAGCCGCCGGATTCGTCGAAGAACCGGCGTCCCTCCCGGTTGACCACGACGCCCAGCGGATAGGCGTATCGGGCGAGGCCGTGGGATTCGTGCATCTGCCCCGGCAGCATGTGGTCGGGCAGTTCGATGCCCTGCGGTGTGGTGTGGCACTTCTCCCAGTTGCCCGAGGTGTCGGCACCGAGCTCGACGGCGGCCGTCAGGGGAGCGCCTTCGTTGAACGGGACACCACGCAGCTTCACGTCCCGCCACGCCTCGCCGAGATGAAGTTCCCGCAGCCGGTCGTTCGCCTCGAAGCCCGCCGACGCCAGCACCAGCGCGTCGGCGATCACCGGGAACGCGGGTCCCGAACCGTGGAGCAGGTACCGGCCGTCGGCGGTCTTCTCGAAGCCGGTGACCGCGCTGTCGTAGAAGACCGTTCCGCCGAGCCGTTCGAACCGGTCGAAGTTCCGGTCCTGCAGGCTCTGGCCGCCGCCGTCGAGGACGATCGGCACGTCACCGGGAAGCGGGGTCGGTCTCGGGGCCCAGCGCTGACCGAAGTCGCGCATCCAGGCGATCGTGTCCGTCGAACGGCGGATGATCGACTCGATGAGCGCGACGTCCACCTGTTCGCCGGAAACCCGCAACCAGTCTTCGAGGTACTGCTCGTCGCTGTAGCCGGAGCGGCCGGCCAGGATCTCTTCGACCCGTTCCTTGTCCGCCTCTCGCAACAGGGCGGCGATGAAAGGGCTTCCCTGCCAGGAGAAGCGCATGGTCCTGGTCAGGGAGCTGTTCCCGCCGCGCAGTTCTTTCGGCGCGGCTTCGAAGACGCTGACGGAGGTCGCGCCCGCCTGCATCGCGGCTATCCCCGCGCAGAGCCCCGCATTACCCCCGCCGACGACGGCTACCTGCCGTTCGGCCGTATCATTTTGCCCGTTATGCATCGACAACGCTCCACAATCCGGTGTTCGCCATTCAGGACGACCGAGTTCGAACAAGACCGAGCCATATCGCCGGAGAACGGTGCGAATACTTATGTCGACGCACGGTCACCGGGCGAATACGGGTCGAATCTGTGAACAAGTGGTCTGCTACTGGATTCGCAGCCCTATTTCCTCGTGTGTGCTCAGACCGGCGGCGCACGAGGAATATTCTTCGGAATCGGTGGCCGGCGTCGCATTCAGGCGACGGCAGACGTCATCCGGTGTTCAGTACAGAGATTTCAGTGGACGCCTTTCGAGATGAACCAGCTGTTTCCGCCGGGTTCACCGTCGCCCTTGACGATGGTCGTACGGATTCTTCTGGTTTGCTCATTTTCTTCGGCCCGCATTCCCGGGCCTCCCCAGTCGTGGCCGGCGTGGGGGCCGACTGAGGTCAGCCTGACTTCCTGACCAGCGCAGGGGCAACCTTCGGGTAGTTCGGCCTTGTTCGAAATCGTTCGAGTGGTCCGAACAGCAGATTCCGGCGCCGCTGAATGGCGGTATCGCGGCTCAGATCTGCTCAGTCAATCTAGAGCGATGATCGTTGACGAGGGGGACGGCGACGGGGAGTCGCCGACGACGGTTCACCCACCGGACTCCACGGCTTCACCGGCTGAGTACACGGCGGCACTGCGTGTATTGAGAACGTGGTCCGGATTGACTTATCGGCAGTTGGCCGGAAGGGCCAAAGAACTCGGCGGAACACTTCCGGCGAGTACGGTCGCGACCACCCTCGGCCGCACCACACTGCCCCGGGAATCGTTCGTCGAGACGTTCACGCGCGCGTGCGGATTGACCGACGAAGAGGTGCGGCGGTGGCTCGACGCCCGGACGCGGATCGCGATGGGGGCACCGCCGCGGCCCGCCGACGAACCCAAAGCGGAAGCCGTCGCACCGCCGGAACCGCAACCCCGCCGCCGGCGCTGGCGGACGCCGATGATCGTGGCCGCGTTCATGAGCGTCGTCCTCGTCGGGACGCTCGGCTATCTGACGCGCTCCTTCGGGGCGTCCTCCAAACCCAAGGACACCGTGGCCGTGGTGCCCGGCCTCGACGTGCGCGAGGTGGGCAGCTGGGCACGGATCCGGCCCGCGCGCTCGCCCGAGTTCTGCCTGGCCGAGGGGACAGACCGGACCCGGCTCTACTCCGGCACCATCGTCGCCCAGCAGACCTGCGGCGGTGACGCGTCGCCGCACCTGTTCCTCGATCCCGTCGGGGAAGAGAACGCCGTGCAGATCCAATGGCACCATCCGGAGACCGGGGTCGGCTGTCTCACGGTCGTGAACGAAGGGCTGGGGCACGACCTGCTCGAACCCCGCGACGACTGTGACGACGATGGTATGGACCAGCTCTTCACCATCGGCACGGCAGGCCCGACGGAACCAGGGCGGTTCGTCATCCGGCCCGTCGGCACCAGCCAGTGCCTCGGCCTGCGTGACCTGGACACCGTGGCGGGGACCGAGGTGGTGCGGGAACGCTGTTCGGGAGCGCCGGACCAGACGTTCTTGATCGATTTGATCCCGCCTCCGTGAGCGAGTGGACGGGCCTCGTGTGATCCGACGGACGACACGTGTGATCCGACGGACGACACGTGTGTCTGGACGGACGACACGCGGCGGAGCTTGGTCGCGGATGTGTCGTCCATCTGGTCACGTGTGTCGTCCGTCGGATCACACGTGACGTCCGACCAATCACGGGAAGCCCCGCTTCCGGCTAGGTCGAAGGCTCCTTTCGTCGCATCGGACTCGGCGAAGGGAGCCTTCAGCCCACTACCGGCCCCCGCACACGACAGGTTCTAACCGTCCTTCCCACTCACGAGGATTTGGCGACGCCGGGAACCGAAGACGACCTTTCGACGACTTGTGGGGCTGAATCGTGCGGCCCGGCGAGCGGAGAGAGATGCACTGGTACGAGGACGACGACCTGTGGGTCGGCTTCGCGGACGTGATGTTCCCGCCCAGCCGGGCCGAAGAGGCCGAACGCCTGACGGCCACGTCACCGCTGCTCGAAGTCGCAGACGGCGCGAAGGTGCTCGACCTGGCCTGCGGCCCGGCGATCCACGTCGTCCCGCTCGCCAGGAGGGGTGCCGACGTGACCGGCGTCGACCTCAGCCCGGCGATGCTCGAACGCGCGCGTGAGGCCTGCGAAAACGCGGGAGTCGCCGCGAAGCTGATCCAGGCCGACATGCTCGAGTACACCGAGCCCGGCGCGTACGACCTGATCATCAACATGTTCACGTCGTTCGGCTACTTCACCGAGCCCGGTGACAACCTCACGGTGCTGCGAAACGCCTACGCCAGCCTCGCGCCCGGCGGCAGGCTGCTGGTCGACGTGCTCGGCAAGGAGGTGCTGGCCGGCTGGGTCGGGCGGCCGAAGGCGGTCGACGTCGACGGCGGGACGGTGTTCATGCGCGACACCATCCTCGACGACTGGACCCGCCTCGAAACCGAATGGACCCTGGTGCGCGGTGGCGAGGCGAAGCGGGCGTCGATCCGCTCCTTCTTGTACAGCGCCGCGGAACTGAAGGCGCTGTTCGAGACCGCGGGCTTCACCGGCGTCGAATGCTTCGGCGACTTCGACGGCTCGCCGTACGACAACCACGCGCGCCGCCTGATCGTGCGTGGTGAACGTGCCTGAACCGCTCCGCCTCTTCGCGGAACCGGACGACGAGACCTCACGCCCGCTCCGGCTCACCGGCCCGGTGCTCCTGCTCTCGGCAGCCCTCGTGCTCTCGCTGATCGCGGGCATCGCGCTCGGCCCGACCACCGTCGCGCTCACGGATGTCCTGCGCTACCTGGGAAAGGCGATCACCGGCGGCACCATCACCGGCGACGAGGTCACCGGGTACTCGATCGTCTGGCAGGTCCGCACGCCGCGGGTGCTGCTGGCGGCCGTGGTCGGCGCGGGGCTCGCGGTGGTCGGGGTGGCCGTGCAGGCGCTGGTCCGCAACGCCCTCGCCGATCCGTTCGTGCTGGGGATCTCCTCGGGTGCCTCGGTCGGCGCCGCCGCCGTGGTCGTGTTCGGCCTGTTCGCCGGGCTCGGCGTGCTGGCGCTGTCGACGGCCGCGTTCCTCGGCGCGCTCGGCGCGACCGCGCTGGTGTATCTGGCCGCCCGGAGCAAATTCGGGCTGACGCCGTTGCGGCTCGTGCTCACCGGGGTCGCGCTCACGTATGCCTTCCAGGCCGTGATGAGCGTGCTCGTCTACCTCTCGCCGAACGGCCAGGCCGCGCAGACCGTGCTGTTCTGGCTGCTCGGCAGCCTCGGCTCGGCGACGTGGGCGTCCCTGCCGCTGGCCGCGCTCGGCGTGGCCGTCGCGGTCGTGGTCCTGCTGCGCTACGGCACCGCGCTCGACGTCCTGTCCATGGGCGACGAGACCGCGATGAGCCTCGGTACCGACGCGGCCGCCTTGCGCCGCTGGCTCTTCCAGCTCACCGCGGTGGTCACCGGGTTGCTCGTGGCGGTCAGCGGTTCGATCGGCTTCGTCGGGCTGGTCCTGCCGCATGTGGTGCGGATGATCGCCGGTTCGGGGCATCGCCGGGTGCTGGCGCTCGCGCCGCTGGTGGGCGCGGTCTTCCTGGTATGGGTCGATCTGCTGGCCCGCACGCTCGTCGCCCCCGAGGAACTGCCGCTCGGCGTGATCACCGCGTTGATCGGTGTGCCGGTGTTCCTCGTCGTGATGCGGCGCCGCGGCTACACGTTCGGAGGCCGCTGATGCTGTCGTTACGCGAACTTTCCGTCGAGGTGGCCGGGACGACGTTGATCCGCGAGCTGCGTCTGGACGTCGGCGCGGGCGAGGTCGTCGGCCTCCTCGGCCCCAACGGCAGCGGCAAGTCGACGGCGTTGCGCTGTGTCTACCGCGCGCTGGCCCCGTCCGGCGGCGCGGTCCTGCTCGACGGGACCGACATCGCGGAGCAGGGTCTGCGCGACACCGCCCGCCGGATCGCCGCGCTCACCCAGGACAGCCGGGCGGATCTCGACTTCACCGTCGAAGAGGTCGTCGCGCTCGGCCGTTCGCCGCATCAGCGCGGCAACCTCCGGCTTTCGGCCCGTGAACGCGCGCTGTGCCGGGAAGCGTTGCGGCGCATGGACATCACCCATCTCGCGCAGCGCGGTGTGCTGACGCTTTCGGGCGGCGAACGGCAGCGGGTCCTGGTGGCGAGGGCGCTCGTGCAGGAACCGGAGGTGCTGGTCCTCGACGAGCCGACCAATCATCTCGACGTCCGTCACCAGGTGGAACTGCTGAAGTTCCTGCGTGGCTGCGGGCTCACCGTGCTCGTCGCGCTGCACGATCTCAACCTCGCCTCCGCCGTCTGTCACCGGATCGCGTTGCTGCGCGCCGGATCGCTCGCCGCCTGCGGCACGCCGTCCGAAGTGCTCACGCCGGAAACGGTCCACGCGGTCTTCGGCGTCGAGGTCACCCAGGTGACCCATCCCGTGACCGGCGCGCTCCAACTGCTCTACGACCTTCCCGCCGACGAAACCGAGGGGATCTCACGATGAAGCCGTCCAGGGTGACCGCGCTCTTCGCCGCGGCACTGCTCCTGAGCGCCTGCGGTGCCCAGGTCGAGGCAGGGCCGACCGCGCAGGCACAGGCCACGGTGACCAACTGCGGTGCGCAGGTCACCTTCCCAGCGCCGCAACGTCCGGTGGCCTACGACGTTTCCGGCGCCGAGAAGCTGTTCGCGCTCGGGCTCGCCGGCCGGATGCGCGGCTACGTGATGAATTCGCTCGGCGACCCGTCGATCGCCGGTTCGCCGTGGAAGGACGACTACGCCAAGGTCGAACGACTCGGCACTTCGCGGGTCACCCGCGAGATCCTGGTGAACGCCAAGGCGGACTGGGTGATCGCGGGCTGGAACTCCGGGTTCAGCGAGGAACGCGGCATCACGCCGAAACTGCTGGAGCAGGTCGGCATCCGCAGCTACCTGCACACCGAGACCTGCTGGGAGTACCCCACCGCGAAGTCGGAGGTGACGCCGCTCGAAGCGCTCTACACCGACCTGCGGAACCTCGGTGACATCTTCGGCGTCCGTCAGCGGGCCGACGAGCTGGTCGCGGAACTCAAGGGGCGCTTCGACAAGGTCCGTGCCGGAGCGCCGAAATCGCCGCCCGCCAAGGTGTTCGTCTACGACTCCGGCACCGATCAGCCCTTCACCGCCGGGAAACACGCCGCTCCCAACGACATCATCGACGTCGCGGGCGGGACGAACGTCTTCCGCGAGCTGCAGGACGGCTGGGGAGCTGTGGGCTGGGAAGCGGTGGTGAAGGCCGAACCCGAGGTGATCGTCGTCGTGGACTACGCCGACCGGCCCGCGCAGGACAAGATCGCGTTCGTGAAATCCTCGCCACAGCTGAAGAACACCCCCGCCGTGCGCGACAACCGGTTCCACGTCATCTCCTACGGCGACCTCGTGAGCGGTCCGCGTAACGCCGCGGGCGCCGAGTCGCTGGCCGCGTACCTGCGCTCGATCGGCCGGTGACCGCGATGACCGCGCTGGTCCACGAACACGTCACCGACGCGATCAAGACGCCGTCGCTGATCCGGCTCGAACCGAACGTCGTGCTGATCCGCTTCGAAACCTTGAAGGTCTACGCCGCGCTCGGCGCGGTCCGGTCGCTGCTCGCCGACGGAACTGTCCGAAAGGGACAGACGCTGATCGACAGCTCCAGCGGGATCTACGCGCTCGCCCTGGCGATGGCCTGTCACCGCTATGGTCTGCGTTGCCATATCGTCGCGTCCACCACCGTCGACCTCACGATGCGTTCGCAGCTGGAGATCCTCGGTGCGACGGTGGATCAGATGCCGCCGTCGGACGACCTCCGCCTCGACCAGCGGCGCCGGGTCGCGCGCGTGCGCGAACTGCTGGACCGGCATCCGGACATGCATTGGATGCGCCAGTACCACGATCCCGTGCACTACCTGGGTTATGCCGAGGTCGCCGACCTCGTCGCCCGCGCCCTGCCGTCCGGGCCGCTCACCGTCGTCGGCAGCGTGGGCACCGGCGCGTCGACCGGCGGGATCGCCCGCTCGTTGCGCGAACGCGATCCGGACGTCCGGCTGACCGGCGTCCAGCCCTTCGGCAGTGTCACCTTCGGCAGCGAACGGTTCACCGATCCGGACGCGATCATCGCGGGGATCGGCTCGGCCATCCCGTTCGACAACGTCGATCACGAGCTGTACGACCGGATCCACTGGCTGGATTTCGTGCACGCCATGGCCGCGACCGTCGGCCTGATGCGCGAGCACGCCGTGTTCGCCGGGCTGTCCACCGGCGCCGCGTACCTCGTCGCGGGCTGGGAGGCGGCGCGGAATCCGGACCGGACGCATGTCGTGATCGGCGCCGACACCGGACATCGTTACACGGCAAGGGTTTTCTCCCGGCATCGGGAGGCCGTCGACCCGGCTACGCTCGCGCCGCGCGAGATCGCGTCGCTGGACGACCTCGCCCTGCCGTGGGCGGCCATGGACTGGCGGCGGCGCCGCTTCGGGAAACCCTCACTGCCGTTGTACCGGAAGGAGCGGGCGTCGTGACCGTCGTCCTGTTGGAAGCACTCACCTTCGGCCTGGGGAGGCTGGCCGACGCGGCGGCGGAGGCCGGGCGGAAACTGGTGCTGTTCACCGGAAACCGCGACATCTACCGCTACGAGCTCGGCACGCTGGGGCCGGACAGGGTCGAGGTCGTCGACATCGACACCACCGACATCGAGGCCTGCGAAACCGCGTTGCGCGCCATCCCGGACCTCGCCGGGATCATCAACTCGACGGACACCTGGGCGCTGCCGGGTGCGGAACTCACCGCCCGGCTCGGCCTGCCCGGTCCGGACGCGGCCGCCGTCCGGGTGCTGCGGGACAAGGGCGCGGTGCGTGATCTGCTGTACGAACACGGGCTGACCCGCGGCAGGCCGGTACCCGTCATGGTCGCCGAAGAACTCGGCTTTCCGTTGGTGGTCAAGGACTCTTCGGGAACGTCGTCCCGTGGGGTGTGGCTCGTCCGCGATCAGGCCGAACTCGACCGGGCGAGGCTGGAGGCGAAGGAAACACCGCTCAAGGGACATCTGATCGCCGAACCGTATTTCGCCGGACCGCTCTACAGCGCGGAAACCGTCACCTGGCAGGGAAGGACCCGGCTGCTCGGGATCCTCTCCCGTCAGCTTTCGCCGGAACCCGTCCGGCGGGAGGAAGCGGCGGCGTTCCCGGTGGCCTTCCCCGAGGCCGAGTACGCCGAGTTGGCCGACTGGATCGGCCGGGTGCTCAAGGCGGCCGGACACGAGCAGGGATTCGCGCACACCGAGTTCGTGCTCACCGCCGACGGCCCGGAGGTCGTCGAGATCAACATCCGGATCGGCGGGGCGATGCTCGGCGAGGCGTTGTGCCGGTCGCTGGGCACCAACGTCTATTCGGCGATGATCGCCATGGCGCTGGGTGAGGAACCCGCCCTGCTCACCCGGAAGATCGGGGGAGGCCCGGGGATCGGGTTCGTCCTGGCGTATCCGGTCGCGGAGGGCGTGCTGAAGGGCTGGTCGGGGCTCGACAGGTTGCCCGGGCTGCCCGGCGCGCCGGAGTGGTATCCGACGGCGAGCCCTGGCGACGAGATCCGGCATCTCGCGGATCAGCGGTCGTGCACCGGGATCGTCCTCGCCGAAGGGCCGACGGCGGAACTCGCGCTGCATCGCGCGCTGGCCGCGGCGGGTGGGATCACGCCGGAGATCGATTCTTGAGAGTTCTCTCAGATGGATAGTTCTACTTTCTGTTTTGGAAAGTGAGACTATCCATCTGGAGGGAACTGTGGGCGAAGCAGTGGGCAGGCGTGCGGTGCTCGGGGGCGCGGCGGCGGCCGGTGTCGCGATGCTGGCCGCGAACACCGCCACCGCGGGGGAAGACCGGCGGCGGTTCGCGGGCAAGGTCGTGATCGTCACCGGGGCGACGTCGGGGATCGGCCGTGCGGCGGCCATCGCCTTCGCCGCGGCCGGAGCCAAGGTCGGCTTCTGCGGCAGGCGGGAAGAACTCGGCCGTGAGGTCGAGCGGGAGATCCGCCGCGCGGGCGGGGAGGCGACCTACTTCCGGGCGGACGTCCGGATTCCCGAACAGGTTCAGGCCTTTGTGGACGGTGCCGTCCACCGGTACGGCAGGCTCGACATCGCGTTCAACAACGCCGGGATCCACCTCGGCAAACCGCTGCACGAGATCTCCGTCGACGAATGGGAGGACGTGCAGCGCACCAACGCGCGGGGCGTGTTCCTGTCGATCAAACACGAGGTGCCGCATCTGCTGAAGGCGGGCGGTGGGGTGATCGTCTGCACCGCGTCGGCGCAGGCCGACCAGACCAGGCCGGGGCACGCCGCCTACACGTCGAGCAAACGCGCCGTGCAGGGGCTCGTGCGTGCGGCCGCGCTGGACTACGGGGCGAAGGGGATCCGGGTGCTGTCGATCGATCCGGGGACGATCGACACGCCGCTGGTGCGGCCGCCGGGCATTCCGGACGATTCGTGGGCGCGGTTCAAGAAGGCTTGGGGACCGTTGAACGTCCATGGCCTGCCAAGGATGGGCGAGGCGGCGGATATCGCCTCGGCCGTTCTCGCTTTGGCGTCACCGGATTTCGGCTACCTGACCGGGACTTCCGTTCTCGTCGACGGCGGTTTGAACACCGGGCGGCCGATGGTGATGCCGCCCGGCTTCACGACGCCTTAGTGCGGAGCCGCGCACTTCTTGGCCTCCGCGGCGGCGGCCATCAGGTCCTGCGTGTCGATTGTGAGCGCGGGCATGAGGTCGGGGGTTTCCGTGATCGGCTTCTGCGTGGCGTCCATCGCCTGGATGGCCGCGTCCATGGCCGCGCTGTTCCCGGACTTCTCCAACCGCTGCTTGCCCGTGTTCGCCGCGTCCCTCGCGGCGGTGTACTGGTCCACAAGGGACTTCCGCACCGTGTCGCCGCCGGGAATCGGCGACGGGGGCAGCGCGGTCAGTTCGTCGACGACCTTGCCCGCGAAGCCCGCGCGGATCCCGAGTTCTTCCTTCAGCGCGTTGCGGGTCACTTCGGTCCCCGATCGCTGCTTGCTCGCGTAATCGTTGGAAGCCTTCAGGTAGCCGTATATCGCACCGCACATCCCGTCGAGCCAGGCGACGGTCTTGGCGTCCGGCCCGGCGGGCGCTTTCGGCGCCGAGGACGACGGGGTGACGGTGACCGTCGCGGGTGCCGCGGACGGCTCCCCGGAGCAGGCCGTCGTCACGAACAGTGCCAGGACGATGAGCAGAAGTTTCGTCTTCATGGAATCCCCTCCGGGGTGAACACGCGCCGGAGGGGTGGAGGGTTGCCTCAGCCGCAGCCACCCATGATGCGGGCCAGTTCGGCGGGCTCCAGCGGGGGCTCCGGCAACGGGTTCGCGGCGGGTGCCCGCATCCCGTCGAACAGCAGCGCGAGATGGCGTCGCCAGACCTCCGGCCGGACCGTCGCGGTCGCCTCCACGGTGCGCGCGATCCCCCAGGTCACAAAGGCCATGTCCTCGAGGGTGAAGTCTTCGCGCAGGGCGCCGCTCTCCTTGGCGCGTTCGACGATCCTGGTCATGAGTTCGTAGCCGCGTTCGAGGTCTTCGGCCTGCGGTGGCCGCGTCGAGGCCAGTTCGTTGTAGCCGCGGTCGGCGGCCTGAAGTTCGCAGACCCGTTCGACAAACGACGTCAAGCCGGTCCAGGCGTCGTCGAGGGAGAGCGCGTGTTCGGCCAGCTTCGCGACGGTCTCGGTCCGGTCGGCGAACACGGCGTTCACCAGATCCGCGCGCTGCGGGAAGTGGTTGTACAGCGTGCCGATGCTGACGCCGGCGGTCTTGGCGATCTCTTCGAGCGCGACGTCGAGGCCGCGTGCCGCGTAGAGCCCCCTGGCCGCCTCGATCAGCAGGTCGCGGTTGCGCCGGGCGTCCTTCCGCAGGGGTTTGGTCATGACCGCATCGTAGTCAAGTTGAAGGTGGCCTCAAGTTGTGTGTACCTTCGAAGAAGTTGAGGACGTCCTCAACTTAACCTGGGAGGACAGATGACCAAGACGCTCGCGATCTTCGGCGCCGGGCCGGTGCTGGGACTTTCGCTCGCCCGCCGGTTCGGCCGCGAGGGCTTCCGGATCGCCCTCGTCGCGCGTACCACCGGGAACCTCGACGCGCTCGTCGCCGAACTCGCCCGCGACGGCATCGAGGCGAGCGGGTTCGTCGCCGATGTCTACGAGCCGGCTCAGATCGCCGCCGCCGTCACCGCCATCGGCCGGATCGACGCGGTCGCGTTCAATCCCGGCGGCGGGACCATGGGGGAGGGCATCGTGCCGGTGCTCGACGTGGATCCGGAGAACCTGCGGCTCATCCTCGACCGGTTCCTGGTGTCCTCGGTGGCGCTGGTGCGGGCCGTGCTGCCCGCCATGACCGAGCGCGGCGACGGCGCGATCCTGTTCACCGCCGGGCAATCCGGCCGGTACCCGGCGCCCTTCCTCGGCAACGTGGGGATGGCGCAGGCCGGGCTGCGGAACTACTTCCTCAATCTGAACGCGGTGCTCGCGGAGAAGGGGATCTACGCCGGGGCCGTCAACGTCGGCGCGCTGATCGAGGGCAGCGTGCCGCATCGGACGATCACCGCGAGCCCGTTGGACTTCGAGCCCGAGGTGATCCATCCGGACGTCTTCGCCGACGCCTTCTGGAAGCTTTACGAGACGCGCGAAGCTCCTGAAGCACTCGTCGGGTCTTTCGGGAGGTGACTTACTTCTCGACGGCGTAAGCCTCGATCTCGACCTTCATCTTCGGGTCGAGCAACGCCGACACCTCGACCATGGTGGCCGCGGGCAGCACGTCGGCGAAGGCTTCGCGGTGCGCCCGCGCGACCAGGTCGGCGTCCTTGATGTCGGTGACGTAGGTGACCGTGCGCACCACCGCGGCGAGGCTCGAACCGGCCTCTTTCAACGCCGTCTCGATGAGCGACAGCACGGCCGAAGCCTGCTCGTACGCGTCGCCCGAGCGTTCCGGCTCGCGCGCCGTCGTCCCGGAGACGTGGATGTGCTCGCCGACGCGCACCGCCCGGCTGTAGCCGAAGACCGGCTCGTAGTCCCCGCCGGAGGAGATGTTCACCCGTTCAGTCATGACCGAACGAAAGCACAGGCGGTCCCGCGCCGGAACACCGGGACGGGACCGCCTGCTTTCACTTCTCTTCCTTGTCCTCCGGCGGCTTCTCGTTCGCGGCCGGCGGGATGGCCTTCGTCAGCTCGACGACGGTCTTCCCGGCCATGCCCGACGCGCCGTAGGTCGGGTCGCTGAGGATTTTGAGGCCCTTTTCGAGCTTGTCGAGCGCGTCCGCGGCCTTGGGGAACCTCGTTTTCAGGTCGCCGATCGGGAAGCTGTTCCAGTAGTCGTACCGCTCCAAGATCTTCTTGGCGTCGGGATGCCCCTCCAGCTCCTTCGCCAGCTTCTCGCGCACCACCCTCGGGGGGATGTCGCCGAGCCTCTCCGGTTTGGGCTTCGGAGCGTCGGGCGTCGCGTCCGGAGTGCTGTCACCCGGCTTCGGGGGCGGGCCCTCGATCGGCTTCTTGCCGCCGGGCATCGGGGTACCGCCGGCGGGTTTCGGCTTGGGCAGCTTGATCTTGCCGCCGCCGAGCGTCAACTTGACGACGTCGTCGGCCGCGCCGCGGGTCTTCGCCAGGATCTTGAGCATCTCGGCGAGCTTCTTGGCGACGTCGGCGATCTGCTTGGCGATCTTGGCGATCGCCACCCCGACCGTGGTCATGATGGAGGTGATCGCCGCGATGATCGAACCGCCGAAGGTGACCGGCGCCAGTGCCACCGCCACGATCGCCGCCTTGAGGATGCCCGCCAGCGTCATGGCGATGATGTCGCGGACGATGCCGCGGACCGCGCCGATGACGGCGCCGGCGATCCCCATCTGCTTGCCCGCGAATTCGATGTATCCGGCGAGCGCGTCGATCTGGGCGGCGACGCCCTCCATGTCGGCGCGAAAAGTGTCGGCGGCCTCGCCGTCCCACTTCTCCATGAACTTGGTGGTGGCGGACCCGTGCTCCTTCGACCACTCCCGCACTTCGGCGGCCTCTTTGTAGATCGCCGTCTTGGCCGCCTCGATGCCCTTCGGGTCTCCCAGCAGGAAGTCCAGCGGCCAGCGGAAGATGACGATGTGCTCGATCAGCCAGCCGATCCCGGCGGTGAGCAGCGAGCCGATCGGATCGGCGACCATGCCGAGGATCTCGATCGCCATCCCCGCCGAGGCCAGTCCGATGCTGAGGCTGTCCCCTTCGTCGACGGCCTTCTTCAGCGAGAACGCGGAATCGAAGAAGCCCGCGCCCGTGGTGTCGCCGCTGCCCGCGAGGAAGTTGTTCTTCTCGTCCTTGAAGTCGCTGGCCTTGGTGCCGGTGTTGTTCCCGAAATCGCCGCGGTGGTACTCGTCGCTCACTTGACCTTCACCTCGTCGATCCCCTTGCCGGCTTCGGTGATCAGGCTCTCGGTCTCCTGCTCGTTGGCGTTGTACCGCTTCGCCGCCTCGCGCACCCTGTCCGAGAACTCCTGCACGTTCTCCGAGTACTTGTTCAGCTGGTCCCGAGCCTTCCCGCAGTGCATGCTCGCGCCGGCACCGTAGATCTGGCCGCCGAAGATGCCGAAGATGCCGGGGTCCGCCACGCAACTGCCCACCATGTCGGCGCTCTTCCGCAGCGCGTCCTCGAGCCTGTCGAGGTGACCGGCGAACTCGGTCATGGCCTCCGTCTTGACACCGAATCCGGTCACCACGGGCTCATTTCGTCGTCGTCGGGGGAGGCCGGCCGCCGGGTTCGCGGCGCCGGGGGGTTCGGGGGCCGCACGGGACGGCCGGGCTGCGGCGGCATCGGGGGACCCGCCTGCGGAGGTGGCGGCGGCCGGTACCCCGCCTGCGGACGCGGCGGCTCGTCGTGCGCCTCGGGGGCCCACTTGTCCTGCTCCGGGTTCTCCGGGGCGCCTTCCTCGTCCTCGACCTTCGGCAGGAACGTGCGGACCAACTGGGCGGCTTCGTCTTCGCCGTTGATCTCGGTGTAGGACTCCGTGACCTTCTCGACGGTCTTGCGCTGGGCCTGGCGCACCGTCTGCATGACCAGCGAGGAGAGCCGTGCCGGTCCCAGCGAGGTGGCCCGGTTGCCGAACTCGATGGCGCTCAGCGAGCCGTTGGCCTCGACCGTCACCGTCACCGAGCCGTCGGGAGAGGTCACCGTGGACGCCGAGGCGGTGAACGCGGCCGTCAGGGCTTGGGCTTTCTCCTCGAGTTTCTTGGCCTCTCGCTCCAGAAGGAGTGCGAAGTCCTCACCTGCGTCGAAATTGGGTTGCATGCGTCGCCTTGGCTCGAGGGGGATGGGGCACGAAAATGCGAGAGGTCGCGAGGTGGATCGCCCGTATCGTTACCACCGGGCGGTCGGCCGGACAAGCCCGATGATCAGAGAGTGCCCGAAAGTGCCGCAGGGGTGGCGGATCGGGGCAGGCCATGGAAAGCGGACCGATCGTGCGGGACGCGGATCGCGACGACGTCATGGCCGTCTGCCGCTTCGGTGAGGAGCACGTCCGGGCCCACTACGCGCCGTTGATCGGCGACGAAGAGGCCGCCCGGCAGGTGCGGATGTGGTGGAACACGACGAACATCGCCGGGGCCGTCGCCCTCGGCGCGGTCGTGATCGCCGAGGACGACGGGCGGCTGGCCGGCGTCGGGCAGTGCGACCTCGAAGGTGGCGAGCCCGTGATCCGCAAGTTGTACACGCTTCCTCGGTATCGCGGCTTGGACTCGCGGTTGCTCGAAGTCCTCATCGGACGGTTGCCCGCGGGGCGGGTGTACGTCGAACATCCGGTGGCGGACGAACGCGAGGGCGTCTTCTTCGAGCGCGAGGGTTTCACGGTGGAACGGGTCGAGCCGGGTGGCGTCGTGCGGCGGGTCCGGGCTCGCCCCGCTACCGGTTTTCGGCCGCCTTCTTGAGGTCCTTCAGCCAGATTTCGAGGCCCTGCCCGAGCATCGCGGTGGAGCCGGGCACGTCCTTGTCGACCTGCGGGCCGGTGTGGCTCTCCTCGGTGCGGACGATGACCCCGCCGGGCACCTTGACGAAGTTCCAGACGTGGACGCCGTCGATGTGCATACCGCCGGGGCCGTCGAGCGGGCCGGTCCAGCGGAGGCATTTGCCGGGCTGGAGCTGCCGGACGGTGGAAACGATGGTCACGTCGCCGGGCGGGTACGGCATACCGGGCGGGACGGGAATGGTCCACTGGAAGCGGGAATGCTTGCGCAGCGGGCCGTCGTCCAGTCGCTTCATGGTGACCGGGATGGCCGGGTTCTGCCAGGACGGCCAGGCCTCGACGTCGGTCTGCAGGTTCCAGATGGTGCGCAGTGGCGCCTTGACGAAGGTCTCGGTCCGGTAGTGCACCTTGGCCGACCGGTCGATGCCTTTTCCTTGGCAGGTAAGCGAAGCCGGTCTGGTGTGGTGGGCGGGGGCGGCCTGGGCCGGTGCCGTGACGCCGAGGACGCCGGCGATGGCCAGTGGGACCGTGAGCAGGGCCGCGCGCTTGCCGAACATGGCTTCTCCTTCGCTCCTGTTGTTATCGCATGTTGCGATAGTTAGAGGCTATAGCGAAGCGGCAGTGAACGTCAAGCGCGAAAGTGAGAGGTTCTAACCGGGTCGTTCGCCGGACCGAAGGCGAAACTCGCGTGCTCAGAGGCGGAACTCGCGTGTTCGGCGTCCAATCACGCGAGTTCCGTCTCCGATCACGCGAGATCGCCCGTGAGTCACAGCCATTCCGCGTCGGTGGCGATGCGGATCGCGTGTACCCGGTTGCGCGCGTTGAGCTTCGTGACGATCGCGGCCAGATAGTTCCGGACCGTGCCCGGGGACAGGAACAGTTCGGCCGCGATGTCGGCGACGGTGCGCCCGCGCGCGGTCACCCGCAGGATCTCGATCTCGCGGGTGGTGAGCGGGCAGTCGTCGGTGTCCCAAGCGGCGAGCGCCAATTCGCTGTCGATCACCCGCCGGCCGATCGCGACCGACCGCACGGCGTTGGCGAGCTTGTCCGACGGCGCGTCCTTGAGCATGAAGCCGTTGACCTTCGCGTCCAGCGCGCGCCGGACCGTGCCGGGACGGCCGAGGCTGGTGAGGATCAGCGTATGGCAGCCGGGCAGGCTTTCGCGGATCTCCATGGCCGCGGTCAAACCGTCCTTGCCCGGCAGATCGATGTCGATGACCGCGACATCGGGCTGGACGGATTTCGCCGTCGGAAGGATCTGGTCACCCGCGGCGACTTGGGCGACCACTTCGATATCGGATTCCATGTTCAGCAGGGCGACGAGCGCCCCGCGAACCATGTGCATATCTTCGGCAAGCAGCACTTTGATCACCACGAAGCACCTCGCACCCCAGTTCAGTGGCTCCGTTGTCATCCTACGGGATTCTCACCCCATGCGGTGATATCGAAGAGCTTCAGAGCACGTCCAGCTCGCGCGGCCACGCGACGGGTTCCCTGCTGAGCCCGAGCAACTCGAACTCCGAACGCGCCCAATCGATCCGTACCCGGATCGCCAGCGCGGGCGCCACGGTCAACAGGAAGCGGCCCGGACCGCCGCCGACTTTGAAAACACCGTAGGTCAGGAACGCGGATCCGTCGCAGACGGCGAACAGTGCGGTGAAAACCGTCGCCCGTTCGCTTTCCGGAATCGAATCCAGCCATTCCAGCCCGCCGGTCAGCACCAGCCGCACCGCCATCCGACCCTCCTCGCCGCACCGGTTTCCAGCATGGTCGCCGCCGCGGGCATCGGGCGTCTCGTATCCTGCGCCGAACACGAAGAAGGGGACGCCCCGCGCGGGACGTCCCCTTCAACGAAGAGCCGGAGCTCAGCCGGCCTGCTGGTAACGCTTGAGGTACTCGCCGGTCAGCGAACTCTCCGCGGTCAGGAGTTTCTCGGGCGGGCCGGTGAAGACGATCTCGCCGCCGTTCTTGCCGCCGCCGGGTCCGAGGTCGATCACCCAGTCCGCCTGCTCGATCACCGCCAGGTTGTGCTCGATCACCACCACCGTGTTGCCCGCGTCGACCATGCCGTTGAGCAGGCCCAGCAGCATGTCGATGTCGGTCATGTGCAGACCGGTGGTCGGCTCGTCGAGGATGTAGACGTTGCCGCCGCCGGAAAGCCGGTCCGCCAGCTTGATCCGCTGGCGTTCACCGCCGGACAGCGTGCTCAGCGCCTGACCCAGCCCGAGATATCCGAGCCCGGTCTCGATCAGCGCGTTCACCTTCGCCAGCACCGGGGCTTCGGTGAAGTACTCCGCCGCCTGCTCGGCGGACAGCTCCAGCACGTCGGCGATCGACTTGCCCCGCAGCTTGTGCGCGAGCACCTCGTCCTTGAACCGGCGCCCGTCGCAGCTTTCGCAATGCGTCGTGATCGGGTCCATATAGGACACTTCGGTGATCAGCACGCCGCGGCCCTGGCATTCCTCGCAGGCGCCCTGGGAGTTGAAGCTGAACAACGCCGCGTTCGCGCCGCTCGCCTTCGCGAAGAGCTTGCGCACCGGGTCCATCAGGCCGAGGTACGTCGCCGGAGTCGAGCGGGACGACGCCGCGATCGGTGTCTGGTCCACGAAGATCGCGTCCGGATGCGCCTCGCGGAAGACACCGGAGATCAACGAGCTCTTGCCCGAACCCGCGACGCCGGTGACGGCGGTGAGCACACCGGTCGGGATGTCGACCGACACGTTCTTCAGGTTGTGCAGTGAAGCCCGCTTGATCGGCAACTTCCCCTTGGGGCGGCGCGGATCCTCCTTGACGACACCCGAGCGTGCCAGCCCGGCCCCGGTCAGCGTCTTGCCTGCCCGCAGCTGCCGGTACGTTCCCTGGAAGACGACCTCGCCGCCGTGCACACCGGCGCGCGGCCCGATCTCGACGATGTGATCGGCGATCTCGATGACGTCCGGGTCGTGTTCGACCACGAGGATCGTGTTCCCCTTGTCCCGCAACGCCCGCAGCAGATCGTTGAGCCGTCCGACGTCGCGGGGGTGCAGGCCGACGCTGGGCTCGTCGAAGATGTAGGTCAGCCCGGTCAGGTCGCTGCCCAGATGCTTGACCAGCTTGAGCCGCTGCCCCTCACCACCGGACAGCGAGGTCGTCGCCCGGTCCAGCGAAAGGTAGCCGAGGCCGATCGCGTCGATACGTTCGAGCGCGGCCAGCACGCCCTGCGCCATCGCGGCGGTCTGCTTGTCCTTGATGGCTTTGATCAGCTCGATCAGATCGGTGATCTGCAGCTCGCACCACTGCGCGATGTTCTTGCCCGCCAGCTTGGTCGCCAGCGCCGCCTCGCTCAGCCGTCCGCCGCGGCAGGCCGGGCATGGCCCCTCGGTGATGAACTTCTCCGCCTGGGCGCGGGTCTTCTCGCTCATCGACCCGGTGTCACGCTTGAGATGACGGCGGGTGAAGTTCGCGACCAGGCCCTCGAACGTCAGCGTCTGCGTCTTGCCGTTCTTGAAGGTGAGCTGGACCTTGCCCTCCTTGCCGTGCAGAAGGGTGTCCATCTCCTTGGCGGTGTACTTGTTGAGCTTCTTGGCCGGGTTGATGGCGTCGTGGTTGGCGTAGAACTGCCAGCCGGGGCTGCCGACCGGATAGCCCGGCACCAGGATCGCGCCCTCGTCGAGCGACTTCGTCATGTCGAGCATCAGCTCGGGATCCGGGCGCAGCGCGCGGCCGATGCCCTCGCAGTCGGGGCACATCCCGTTGGGGTCGTTGAACGAATACAGCGACGGATTGCCCGCGCTGGGCTTTCCCTGCCTGGAGAACAACACCCGCAGCAGCGGGTGGATGTCGGCGACCGTGCCGACCGTCGAGCGCGCGTTCCCGCCGAGCGGGCGCTGGTCGACGATCACCGGGGTGGTCAGGTTCTCGATGCCGTCCACGTGCGGGCGTTCGTGTTTGGGCAGCTGGTTGCGGATGAACCAGGGGAAGGTGGCGTTCAGCTGACGCTGCGCCTCGACGGCGATCGTGTCGAACACGACGGAGGACTTCCCGGAACCCGAAACCCCGACGAAAACCGTGATCTGGTTCTTCGGGAGCTCGAGTGAGACGTCCTTCAGGTTGTTCTCGTGAGCGCCGGTGACGCGGATTCCCTCACCCGCCGGTTGCTTGGTCTTGCGGGCTGCGGCAGTCACAGAATTTCCTTTCCTCGCCGGTGCGCGAATGATCGCGCCTGCTCACCAGTATCGCAGCGCCACCGAATGCCCGGTAGTCGATTCGTGTGTGATCGGGCCATGTTCTCGTCACGACGAAAACATGAAATTTTCACGGTCCCGGTGAATTCGTCAGGCGCGGGTGTAGACGGCGCCGATGACGCCGGTTTTCAGCGCGTTCGAGCGCGTCAGCTTCAGCGGGATCTCCTTGTCCGTTCCTTCGAACAGTTTCGCGCCCTCGCCTGCCACCAGCGGCATGATGTTGAGCGCCAGTTCGTCCAGGAGTCCTTCGGCGAGCAGCCATTGGACGAGCCTCGGGCTTCCGGGCACCCGGATCGTCTTGCCGGGCCCTTCCTTCAGCCGGGTGATCTCGCCGGCGATGTCACCGGTGATCAGGCTCGTGTCCGGCCAGGTCAACGTCGCTTCGTCCAGCGTCGAAGAAACGACGTATTTGTGCGTGCCGTTGAGGAACGCCGCCATCGGGTTGCTGTCACCCTGCGGCTTCCACATCTGTTCGAAAGCGACGTACGTGTCCTTGCCCATCAGAATGGCGTCCGAGGCGGCGAGGCTCTCGGCGATTCCTTCGCTCATCTCGTCGGACCAGTATTGGCCCATCCAGCGGTCCGGCCGTTCGGCCACCCCGTCCAGGGACATGAACAATCCAGCGGCGATTTCGCGCATGACGAACTCCTTCGTTGTCCGAGGCCCGTGGTCAGGCCGCGGGCCGATCTTCCCACCGTCGCGCGCGACGCTCCAAGGGATCGAGCACACCGGAAGAAGTCCAGCGGACCGGCAGCGCGGACAATGCGCGCATCGTCGGAGAGACGGTCCATTCCAGGGATTCTTCCGGTACGGCGAGACAGAGTTCCGGCGCGCGACGGGAAAGCGCGCGCAGGGCCGACTGGATCTCGACCCGCGCGAGGTGGGCGCCGATGCAATGGTGCGTCCCGTGCCCGAACGACAGATGCCTGCCGTTCCGGTCCATCGCGAACCGGTCCGGATCGGCGAAGACGTCCTCGTCGCGGTTGACCACCGGCAGCAGCGCGGTCATCAGGTCGCCCGGCTCGATCCGGGTGCCGGCGATGGTGACTTCCTCCGTCGCGACGCGCGTCATGCTGAAGTTCACCGCGGGGCTGTAGCGGAGCGTTTCCTCGACGGCCGCGTCCAGCAGCGCCGGGTCCGCGTCCAGTGAAGCCAGCAGACCCGGCCGGGAGATCAGGCAGAACACCGCGTTGGCGATCTGCGCGGCCGCCAGCGCGTGCCCGTCGAAGAACAGCGACGCCGCCAGCCCGGTCAGTTCCGTTTCGTCCAAGGCGCCGTTGCGATGTGCCTCGATGAGCTCGGCCATCAGCCCGGACGGCGGGTCTTCGGTGTCGGCGAGCATCATCGCGACCTCATCGTGCAACAGCAGTTCGCCTTGGTAGACGGCGGATCGCGGGGAACCCGGCTTGCCGAGCCGCGCGTTCGCGCGTTTGCGGACGGCTTCGCGCCGCGACGGCGGAACACCCAGCAGTTCGGCCTGTGCGGTGAAGGTCAACGGGGCGCAGAAGTCGGCGATCAGATCCGCGGTGGAATCCGTGTCGATCAGCCTGTCGAGCAGCCCGGCGGCGGTGGTTTCGACGTACTCGCGCAGCTGTTCCGCACGGCGGGCGGAGAACGCGCCGCCGATCAGCTTCCGGATCCGGGTGTGCCTCGGCGGGTCCAGGTCGGTCACCGACATCCGGGTCGCCGGTCCGCGCGGATGGGTCGTCTCGGCCAGCACGGCGCGGCTGAACCGCTTGTCGCGCAGGAAATCGCGCGTTTCGGAATAGCCGCTCACCAGCCATTCACGGCGTCCGTCGCGCTGTCGTGAACCGAACGGGCAGCCGTCGGGGATGTCGTCCCCGACGAGCTGCCGTCGCTGCCGCCCTTCGGCGAAGTCCGAGCCTCCGCGACCCCCTGTTACGTCGCCCATCGGGTCCATCCTCCGATCATTGATTCCGTGCGGGCACGCGCAGCGCGAGCAGGCAGACCGCGACCGAGGCCACGGACAGCGCCGCGATGGCGACCCGCAGGTCGGTGCGCCCGGCGATCTGGCCGACCACCGCCGGGCCGAGCAAGAGGCCGACACTGGCCAGTGACGCCGCCGAGCCGATCACCGCGCCGCGGTCCTCCGCGGTCGCGCCGCGTCCGATCAGCCCGTAGACGGTGGGCGTCGACACCGAGATCGCGCCGCCAACCACGGCGGTGCCGAGCAGGCCGTGCACCGGCGCGTCGGCCAGGGAAAGCATCAGCACGCCCACCCCGGAAAGCGCGCCGGAGGTGAGCAGTACCAGGCGATCCGACGCGCGGCCGGACAGCCAGTGCCCGCCGAACCGGCCCAGCGCCATCCCGGCGGCGAAGATGCCGGGAGCGGCGGCCGAGATCCCGACCGGGGCGCGGGTGATGTCGGCCAGGAACACCGCGCTCCATTGCTGGACGCCGCTTTCCACGACCATCGCCAGCGCCGCCAGCAGGCACAGCAGCAGGACCGCCGGGCCGAGCCGCAGGCGCCGTCCCGGTTCGCGGCCCTGGCGGACCAGCCGTCCCGGCACGGCATTCCTCGCCGCGATCGCACCGAGCACGACCAGCGCCGAAAGCGTCAGCGCGATCGCCTCGGCGGGTACTCCCGCCGTCCGCGCCGCCCCGGTGCCGAGACTGCACGTCAACAGGCCGATGCTGAACAACGCGTGCGCGCGGTTCATCACGCGGGGCCCGTCGCCCGCTTCGGCGGACGCCGCCAGCGCGACCACGACGACATTGCAGGCACCCGAACCGAATCCGAACAATCCCAGGGTCAGGAACAACGCCGGAACGGATCCGGCCAATGCCGGTGTCGGCGCGATGAGCGCGAATCCGGCGAAGGTCGAGACCGCGACCGGGCGGCCGAACCGGTCGAGCAACCGGCCGATCGCGAACATCGCGGGCATCGCCGCGAGCGCGCCGATCAGCAGTGCGGCGCCCAATTGCGCCTCACCGGCGCCGGTGGCGTTGCGAACGTCCGGCAACATCGAAAGGTACGGACCCCACAATGCGCCGTACGCGGCGAATCCCGCGAAGACCGTGCCGGTCCGCGGAGCTGCGGTGATGACGGCGACCATGAGGCGTGACGGTCCTTTCCGTGCTGATCAGCGGAATTTCGCCGAGAGGCGGACATTCGCAGGTTAGCAGCGGTATTCGGGAACGGGCCACGATTATTTACCGCATTTATGGAGAAGGACGCCGGGGCGTGTCGTCGGTATTCTCGGCGAAGGTGCGGTTTTTTCAGGCTGGGACAATCATCCCAAAAATGAAGAATTCATACCCGGAAGGTTAACCATTCACTGCTCCCACGCCGCACTTCCTCGCATGATGTAACCGCACGAGAGTGTCTCCGTTGTGAGGAACAGGAAGGTAGTGCGTCATGTTGCAGAACGTCGAACCCGCGACCGCGTCGAGGGCCGGCCCGGGGCCGCGGGGGACCGAGACTGAATTCGCGATCCACGCCGAAGGGCTGGTGAAACGGTTCGGCGAGACGACCGCGCTCGACGGGGTCGATTTGACCGTCCGTTCGGGCACCGTGCTCGGCATCCTCGGGCCGAACGGCGCCGGGAAGACCACCACGGTCCGGATCCTGTCCACGCTGGTGACGCCGGACGAGGGCCACGCCACCGTGGCCGGGTACGACATCGAAAAAGACGCCCACCAGGTGCGGCAGCTGATCGGCTTGACCGGGCAGTACGCGTCGGTCGACGAAAGCCTGACCGGCGTGGAGAACCTGCTGCTGATCGGGCGGCTGCTCGGCTTTTCGCGGCGGGCGGCCAAGGCCCGCGCGCACGAGCTCCTGGAGCGGTTCTCCCTCACCGAGGCGGGCGGCCGCGCCGCGAAGGGCTACTCGGGCGGTATGCGCCGTCGTCTCGACCTGGCCGCCAGCCTGGTCGGGGACGCGCGTCTGCTGTTCCTGGACGAGCCCACCACCGGTCTCGACCCGCGCAGCAGGCTCGAGCTGTGGGACGTCGTGCGCGGACTGGTCGCCGACGGCGTCACGGTGCTGCTGACCACGCAGTACCTGGAGGAGGCCGACGCGCTCGCCGACGAGATCGTGGTCGTCGACCACGGCAAGGTGATCGCCAAGGGCACCCCGGACGAGCTCAAGGCCAGCACGGGCGCCCAGCGCCTGACGGTGCGCGGTGCCCAGGCGGGCGACCTCGAAAAGGTCGTGCGGCTGGTCGGCGAGATCGCCGGCGCGACGCCGGACGTCTCGGGCCAGGTCGTCAGCGTCCCGGTCACCGACCCGGCGGCGCTGCCCGGCGCGGTCCGGCGGCTGGAGGAGGCGGGCATCGTCATCGGCGAGCTGTCCCTGCGCAGCTCCAGCCTGGACGAGGTGTTCCTGAGCTTGACCGGACGTCCGGCCGAGGAGCCCGCCGACGAGACCGAGGAGGAGATCCGATGACCGCCGCGACGACGACGCTGCCCCCGCGGCAGTTGTCGACCAGGGTCGGGTTCTTCCAGGGCATCTCGCAGATGTTCACGCTGGCTTGGCGCAGCACGGTTTCGGTCAAGCACGAGCCGAAGCAGCTGGCCGACATCAGTTTCCAGCCGATCATCTTCACGCTGCTGTTCACCTTCGTGTTCGGTGGCGCGATCTCCGGCGACCGGAACGCGTATCTGCAGTTCATGATCCCGGGCATGCTGGTGATGAGCATGCTGTTCGCGACCATCAACGTCGGCATCGGGCTCAACACCGACCTGTCCCAGGGCGTGTTCGACCGGTTCCGTTCGTTGCCGATCGCGCGCTGGGCACCGCTGGCCGGCCGGATCATCGGCGACCAGTTCAAGCAGGTCTGGTCCGTGCTGCTGGTGGTCGGTGTCGGGCTGCTGCTCGGCTTCCGGCCGGAGAAGGGCTTCCTCGGCGTGCTCGCGGCCGGGTTGCTGCTGCTGGTGTTCGCGATCGCGTTCTCCTGGGTGCCCACGCTGGTGGGCGTCGCCGCCGACCAGGCGGAGAAGGTCCAGGTGTTCGCGTTCGCGGTGATCCTGCCGCTGAACTTCGTCAGCGGCGTGTTCGCGCCGGTCGAGACGATGCCGTCCTGGCTGCAGGCGTTCGCGGAGGTCAGCCCGGTGGCGATCCTGCTCAAGGCGTGCCGCGGACTGATGAACGGCGGCGCCGGGGTCACCTCGGCGGTGATCTGGTCCCTGGTCTGGGCGGCCGTGATCGCGATCGTGTTCGGGGCGCTTTCGGTCCGTGCCCTGAAGAAGCGGATCTGAGCAATCGCCGCTCGATCACCGGAGCCGTGACGCGTGCGCGCGCCACGGCTCCGGTGTTTCGGGGGCCCGACCCGGGGAGCGCCGATGGACGAACTGGACTACAACACCTGTAACGCCACCTTCCGCAGCCTGACCGACCAGCAACGGCTGATGGTCGAGGAGACGTCGAGACTGATCGGTGCGGACGCCGATCTCGAACTGACGTCGTACGGCTGCGGGTTCGGCATGTTCGAACTGGAGCTCTTCGCGCGCGTGCCGCGGAGAACGGTGTGGTTCCAAGGCATCGACACCAACGGCGAAGCGGTCGAACGACTCCGCGCGCGGCTGTCGGGTCTGTCGAAGGTCCGGGGCCACCGTGTCTTGACGGCGAGCATGGCCGACGTCGCCGACCTCCGGATCACGCCGACCGAGTACGGCCTGTTCGTCCAGTCGTTGTGCTACCTCGGCGCGGACGAGGGCATGGCGGTGCTGAAGGAAGCGCGCAACCGGCACCGGCGGCTGATCGTCGCGGTGCCCCCGCTGAACCGGCTGAACGGTCCCTTCGCGGAATCCCTCGCGCGGCAAGGCATCGTGCGCCCGTTGTTCGCGCAGACGCTGGCGGAGGAACTGACGCGGTTCGGCGTCGAGTTCCGGTCCGTCACGGTGGACGCGGAGATCACGGTGCCGGTTTCCGAGCCGGCGCACCGTCTTCTGGAGTTCCTGACCTTCGCGCGGCATTCGCCTTGGCGCGGCGAGACCGGGCGGGCGGAGCTGCTCGACGCGGTCGCCGGGATGGGCACGGTTTCCGCGGGGCGGGTGCGGATCTCGCATCCGGTCGAGGTTTTCAGCATCGGTTAGGTGCGCGGTGTCGCTACTCGCGACCTGCCGGACGGTGCGGAGGTGTTGCGAAAGCCACTTTCGCAACCATTAACGTTGCGAAAGCCACTTTCGCAACGTCTCGCCAAGCAGCCGACGGGGGCGGTGAAGGCCTCCTTCCCTACTTTCAGGGTAGGGAAGGAGGCCTTCACGGACTCGCCTTGCTAGGAGACAGGCTGGGGTGTTGCGAAAGCCACTTTCGCAACCTCCAACGTTGCGAAAGTGGCTTTCGCAACACCTCGCCAAGCAGCCGACGGGGTAGGGAAGGAGGCCTTCACGGACTCAGCATGCGCCACCTCGCCCGCCGCGCCCACTCACCGCGCCCAATGTGGCATTGGGGACACTAGACGTCCCCAATGCCACATTGGGCGCACAGCCGAAACCACCCGAAACGCCACTCACGACCCACCCGGAAAGGGCGGAACCCGGGCCCTGAGGAGGGGAGGCCCGGGTTCCGAATGGGGGAGGGATCAGACAGTGCCCGGCTTCGGCAGCTGCTGCTTCGCCGGAGTGTTCTGATAGGACGCCAGCTGCCACGCGCCGTCCCGCTTGACGACCGTCCACGAGGCACGGATCGACTGGGAGTCGGCGACCTCGGTCTCGCCGGGGCCGAGCACGCCGCCCTGCGTGATCAGGACGCCGGAGTCCGGGGTGAAGAAGCGGATCTCCAGCGGACGCCCGGTGACCTGGGTGCCCTTGTAGTTGCCCGCGAAGGATTCCACCAGGAACGCCCGGATGTCGTCGCGGCCCTTCCTGAAGACACCGGGGAGGATCATCGTGCCGTCCTCGGTGAAGACGCCGGCGAAGGCGTCGGCGTCGTGGTACGCCCACGCGGCGATCACCTTCTGGGTCAGCGCCGCGATCGCCGCCTGGTCCGCGGCCGTGCCGGTTTCGGTCGTGGTCATCGGAGGATCCTCCTAGATGTAGAGGGTGTTGGGCTCGAGCCCGCAGAGCACGCGGCCGTACAGCTCGGTGTTGGTGTTGGGGTGCATCAGCGCGTGGAGGTTGACCGCGGCGACGTCGCGGGCGATGCGCTGGATCGGGATGCCGTGGTAGATCGACGAACCACCGGAGGCGGACGCGAGGATGTCGATGCCTTCCTTGGCTCGGCGGACCACGGCGCCGAGGTCGGCCCGCGCGATGGCGCGTTCCTCGAGTTTCCACGGGGTGCCGTCCGCGGTCTTCGTGTCGACCAAAGTGGACAGACGGTGCGCGTGGAACTCGGCCTCGTCGATCTTCAGCGCCGATTCGGCCACCTGGTGGTGGGTGATCGGCGCCTCGCGCTGGGAATCGTAGGCGGTGTAAGTGATCTTGCGGTCCGGCAGGCGCTTGAGGAAGGTGTCCTGCGCGCTCCGCGCCATCCCGACCAGCGTGCCCACCGACGACGCCGAGGCGACCGGAAGCAGCGGTGCCCGGTAGATCGAGGCCGAAGCCCCGCCCTGACCTTCCAGCACCGCCGGCAGCGGGAGCACCCGCTCCGCGGGGATGAAGACGTCTTGCGCCACCGTCGACACGGAGCCGGTGCCGCGCAGACCCGAGGTGTCCCAGTCGTCCACGATCAGCAGATCCGAGATCGGCACCAGCGCCATGATCGGGTACGGCTCGCCCTCCGGCGGCACGAGGATCGCGATGATCTCCTGCCACTGCGCGTGCAGGGCCCCGCTGATGAAGCCCCACTTGCCGTTCACCACGACCCCGCCGTCGACCGGCGCGGCCATCGCGGACGGGCTCAGCGTGCCGCAGACGCGCACGTCCGGGGTGGCGAACACCTCGTCCTGCACCGCCTCCGGGAACTGGCAGGCCATCCAGGTCGGGATCCAGTACACCGAGGCCACCCAGGAGGTCGAGCCGTCGGCCCGGCCGATCTCGGTGGCGACGTCGACCAGGGTGCGGGTGTCGGCCTCGTAGCCGCCGTAACGCTTGGGGCGGCGCAGCTTGAAGACGCCGGCCTCGGCCAGTGCTTCGATGGATTCCTCGTGCACCCGCCGGTTCTGTTCCTGCCAGGCCGAGTGCTTCTTCAGTGCGGGTGCCAGTTCGGCCACGCGGCGAACCAGTTCCTCCCGCGTCGGAACATCGGTGCTCGACACCTTGACCTCCTAGATCGTCGACTGGTCCAGCTTCGCAGCGGGCGGACGGCGAGGCGTCTTCCCGTTTGCCGGTGCGTCAGGCTGCCGCACGTTCGGAGGTGCGGCCGGGGAAATCCACCACGTTCCGGCCGTCGCGGCGGGCGAACCAGGTCGCCAGCGGCGCCGCCATCGCGGTCGAGACCAGCGCCATGATCACCAGCATGGTGAACAGCGTCGGGGACAGCACGCCGAGGTCGAGCCCGATGTTGAGCACCACCAGTTCGGTCAGGCCGCGGCAGTTCATCAGCGCGCCCACCTGCAGCGACCGGTTCCAGTTCTCGCCGACCGCCCGCGCGGCCAGCGCCGAGCCGCCGAATTTGCCCGCGACGGCCACGAGCAGGATCGCGCCGCACCAGAGCCACGCGCCGCCGCCGGAAAGCAGGCCGAGGTCGGTGCGCAATCCGCTGTAGGCGAAGAACAACGGCAGCATCAACGCCGTCGTCAGCCCGCCGGCCTTGTCGTGCAGCCAGGTCGCCATCGGGTTGTCCCGTGGGAACACCACGCCGAACACGAACGCGCCGAACATCGCGTGCACGCCGATCCACTCGGTCGCCATGGCGCACACCAGCACCCCGACCACCGAGAGCGGCGCGACCCGGTGCAGCCGTGCCGCCGAAGCCCCGGCCACGAACTTCCGCAGCAGGGGCCGGACCACCAGGCCGAGCAGCGCGACGAACGCCGCGGTGAGCACCACCGTCAGCACCACCCCGACCAGCGAGGACGCCGTGGTCAGCGCGATCACCAGCGCCAGCAGGCTCCACGCGGTCACGTCGTCGACCACCGCGCAGGTCAGCGTCACCACGCCGATCTCGCTGCGGAAGAGCCCGATCTCGTGCAGGATCCGCACCAGCACCGGCAACGCCGTGATGCTCATCGACACCCCGAAGAACAACGCGAACGGCAGGAATCCGCCGCCTGTCCCGAACCGGGTGTAGGCGAACAGGGCGAGCCCGACGCCGAGCAGGAACGGCAGCGCGATGCTGACGTGACTGACGACCAGCGCGAGCCGTCCGCGGCCGCGCAACAGCCTGGTGTTCAGTTCCAGCCCGGCGAGGAACACGAAGAAGATCACGCCGAGCTGCGCCACCACGTTCAGTTGCGGCACCGCCGCCTTCGGGATCAGCACGGCCGCGCCAGATGGCCACAACGCGCCGAGCACCGACGGGCCGAGCAGGATGCCCGCGGTGATCTCGCCGATCACCGCGGGCTGCCCGATCCGCTGGGCGAGCCAGCCCACCACCTTGCAGGCGCCGACCACCACGGCGATCGCCAGCAGGAGCTGGGCCAGCGAAGGTCCGGTCGCCGCCTTCGCGGCGGCCGCCCCCGCACCGGCTTCGCCCTGTCCCAGCAGGATGATCGCGATCACGACCGGGACCACGACCAGTCCTATGTAGACCATCAGCGCCCGGCGGCCGGGACGGCGTTCGATCTCCACCATGTCCCTTCCGTTCAGGGTTCGGTGACGTTCGCGACCAGGTCGTCGAGGTTGATCTTCAACAGCGGGTGCTTGCCCGACAGCCCGGAGATCAGCGTGACGAAGTCGGTGCTCGGCGCGTGGAGCTGCTCCGGGTCGACGATTTCCTGCGCGAGGTCGTAGTAGTACTCCTTGTACTTCGTCCGGTCGTAGAACCGCTCGACGAAACTGCGGATCTCGTCGAAGAACGCGCGGTAGTTCCCGGCGTACCGGTCGAGCGCCTTCTCCTCGATGGCCGGGTGGTCGAGGATCCGGTCGACCACTTTGGACAGTGAGCTGCCCGCCAGCGTGGCCAGCGCGACTCCGGTGGAGAACAGCGGGTCGACGAACGCGGCCGCGTCACCGACGAGCACCCAGCCGTCGCCGTAGAAGGTTTCGTTGGTGTAGGACCAGTCCCGCGCCGTGCGGTACCCGGCGTGCTGACGGGCGTTGGCCAGCAGGCCCTTCAGCCGGGTGGTCTTGTCCCGCTCGCGCAGGAACAGCTGCTCCAGCGACTGGTCGTCGGCGTTCGCGAGATCCGATTTGGTCACGTAGCCGACGCTCATCGTGCCCTTGTCGATCGGGATGCCCCAGAACCAGCCGTCGGCGGTGCCTTCGATGAGGATGTTGGTCCACTCGTCACCGGGCAGCCGGTCGCAGTTGTCGTAGTAGGTCCAGACCGCGACGTTGCGGAGCTCGTTGTGCCAGGTGATGTCGCTGAACTTCCGGCCGATCACCCGTGACTGGCCGGACGCGTCGACGACCAGCGAGGCGCCGGCCTCGTAGTCGCCCGCCGAACCGCGCAGGGTGAACCGGACGCCCGTGACGCGGCCGGTGTCGGACTGGATCACGTCCTTGACCGTCGTCTCCTCCACGACGTACGCGCCGAGCTCGCGGGCGCGGTCGAGGATCAGCGTGTCCAGGTCGGCGCGGCGCGTGTGGTAGGCGTAGGTGCCTTCGGCGGCCTTCATGAATGAGAAGTTCCAAGGCACGTCCCGGTTTCCCCACACCAGGCTGCCGCCGTACTTGCGCTCGAAGCCGCGCGCCTCCATGCGGTCGAGCAGGTCCAGCTCCTGCAACGGGCGCATGCCGACCGGGATCAGGGATTCGCCGATGTGGTAGCGGGGAAAGCGTTCGCGTTCGAGGACCAGGACCGTACGCCCCTCCTTCGCGAGGAGACCGGCGCAGGTCGCGCCCGCCGGGCCGCCGCCGATGACGATGACGTCGAACCGCTCGGGCATACCGTGGAGCGTGGCTGACATGAGAAACCCTTCCTGGGCCGATGGAGGAGTGGAGGCGCTCACGCGCGCCGGATGCCGATGTGCGGCTCGTAGCTCAGGTACAGCCCGTTGATCGCCTTTTCGGGCTTCTCCGGAGCCTGCTTGTGCTCGTGGACGCGGTTGAGGTTGTCCAGCGGGTTGTGCTTGCCGCTCTCCTCGCCGAGCAGGTGACCCTGGATCCGGCGGTAGACCTCTTCGGTGTCCTCGAGGTCGGCGATACCGGTGACGAACCGGTCGAACGCCGCCTGTACGTCCATTCCTTCCCAGTCCTTTTCGGACAGTTGCTGCGCGCGGAAGAAGTGGTGCTCCTTGCCGCGGTAGCTCTCGTAGAAGGTGGACACCAGCACCAGCAGCCGCTCGTAGGCACGGCGGTAGACGACTTCGTAGAAGTCCCATGCCTCGCGCTCGTCGATCTCGCCGCGGATCACGCTGCTGATCGCGGCGGTGCCGATCAGGGCGCTGTAGGTGCCCAGATGCACACCGGTCGACAGCAGGGGGTCGAGGAAGCAGGCGGCGTCGCCGGCGAGCAGGAAACCGGGGCCCTGGAACCGCTCGGCCGCGTACGAATAGTCCTGCTCGACCTTGACCTCGGTGACCTGCTCGGCCTCGATGAGCAGCTGCTGTATCGCCGGGCAGTCGCCGATCGCCTTGTGGTACACCGGGTCCACGCCGCCGAGCTCGTTGCGCGCGGCGTTGAAGGAGTCCCTCCCGGTGACCAGCCCGACGCTCATCGTGCCGTCGGGCAACGGGATCCCCCAGAACCACCCGTCGCCGACCGAGGCGACCGTGATCGCTCCGCTCGGCCCGCGGTCGAGCTGCTTCGCGTCCTTCCAGTACGACCAGGCGGCCACGTTGCGGAAGACGTTGTGGAACTTGCGGTTCTTCAGGTACTTGGTGGCCATCACGCCGCCGCGGCCGGACGCGTCGACGAGGTAGTCGAACTCGATCCGTCCGCTGTTGGCCGGGTTCTTCGTTTCGGCCCAGTGCGCCGCGACCGGGCGGTCGCCGTCGAAGTCGAGCTTCTTCACCGCGATGCCCTCGGTGACGTCGACGCCGACCTCGCGCGCGTGGTCGAGGAGGATCTTGTCGAAGTCGGCGCGGATGACCTGCCACGCGCTGGTGCTGCCGTCGCGGCCGTGCGGCCGGAAGCGCACCTCCCATTCCTCGGGACCCCAGAAGTAGTAGGCGCCGCCCTTGGGCTGGAACCCGGCCGCGGCGATCTTGTCCCAGACCCCGAGCCGCTCCAGGATCGGACGGCACGAAGGCAGCAGCGATTCGCCGATGTGATAGCGCGGGAAGTGCTCCCGCTCGAGCAAAGTGACCTCGAAGCCCTCTTTGGCCAGAAGCCCGGCAGCGGTGGATCCCGCCGGTCCACCGCCGATCACGAGGATCTGGGTCGATGCGCGCATGACACCTCTCCAACTACGCCGACAGCCGGAATTACCTGCCCGAAGCTAACAACCGCGAATGGAGATCCACTCAAGAACCGGTTGCCCTGTAACGCTTTCCCGGAAAAGCAGTCGAAGAGACGCCCCCGCCCCGAAGGCGGACGACGATTCTTCCCGTGTCGGACTCCGACGGCCCGGCCGAAGACCTAATGGAGGAATCCCGCGATGGGCGAATACCTTGGCGAACGCGCCGTCGTGCTCGGCGGCGGCATGGCCGGCCTGCTGACCGCCCGCGTACTTTCGGAACGCTACCGCTCCGTCGTGATCGTCGAGCGTGACACGATCGTCGGCGTCACCGGCACCCGCCGCGGCGTGCCGCAGGCGCACCACGCGCACGCGCTGCTCGCACGCGGCCAGCAGATCCTCGAAGACCTGTTCCCCGGCCTGCAGGCCGAGCTGACCGCCGACGGCATCCCGAGCGGTGACCTGTCCGGCAGCCTGCGCTGGTACTTCAACGGGAAGCGCCTGCAGCAGAAGGAATCCGGCCTGCTCAGTGTGTCCGCGACCCGCCCGGAGCTCGAAGAGCACGTCCGCGGCCGGGTCGTCGCGCTGCCCAATGTCGAGGTCCGCGAGCGCACGGTGATCCAGTCGCTGGTCGCGACCGGCGACCACTCGCGGGTCACCGGTGTCCGCGTGACCGGTGAGGACGCCGAGCCCGAGACGCTGCTCGCCGACCTCATCGTCGACGCCACCGGTCGCGGCAGCCGCTCGTCGGTGTGGCTGGAGGAACTCGGCTACGAGCGCCCGGCCGAGGAGAAGATCAAGATCGACCTCGCCTACACCTCGCGGCTGTTCGAGCTGGACACCGATCCGTTCGGCGACGACCTGGCGATCAACCCGGTCGCCTCGCCCGCCAACCCGCGCGGCGCGTTCTTCGTGAACCTGCCGGGGAATGTGGCCCTGCTGTCGCAGACGGGCCTGCTCGGGGATCACCCGCCGCGTGACGCCAAGGGTTTCCTCGAGTTCGCCAAGACGCTGGACGCGCCCGAGATCTATCGGGCCGTGCGCAACGCGAAGCCGATCAGTGAGATCGCCAGTTTCAAGGTGCCCGCCAGTGTCCGCCGCCGGTTCGACAAGCTGCGTCGTTTCCCCGAGGGCCTGCTGGTGATCGGGGACGGCGTCTGCGCGTTCAACCCGGTGTACGGCCAGGGCATGACCGTCGCGGCCATGGAGGCCGCGCAGCTGGGCACGCATCTCGACGCGGGTGGCGTGCGCCCGCTGCGGTTCTTCAAGGAGATCAGCCCGATCATCGACGTGCCGTGGGACATCTCGGCGGGCGGTGACCTCGCCTTCCCCGGTGTCGAGGGCCCGCGTCCGCTGAAGGTCAAGATGGGCAACGCCTACATGGCGAAGCTCCACTCCGCGGCGACCGTCGACGGCCGGTTCACCGAGGCGTTCTTCCGGGCCGCCGGCCTGGTCGACCCGCCGACCGCGCTGATGCGGCCGAGCCTGGTGGTCGGCGTGCTGCGCACCGCGCGGCGCGTCAAGACGGCCGCACCTCTCGCCCCCACGGCCACGATCGGTCAGGCACCGCCCGCGTCCGACGACCTCGCGGCCTGAGCACCAAGGAGCCATGGTCATGAACGAACCCGTCGGCAAACGCGCGGTGGTGATCGGCGGCAGCGTCGCCGGCACCCTGGCGGCGAGAGTGCTTTCCGAGTTCTATCGCGAGGTCGTGGTCGTCGACCGCGACGAGGTGCTGGGCGTGGACAAACCGCGGCGCGGCACCCCGCACACCTGGCACGCGCACGGACTGCACGCGCGCGGCTACTTCATCCTCGAAGAGCTGTTCCCGAACCTGCTCGGCGAACTGCGGGACTCCGGGATCCCGGTCGGCGATCTCGCGCGGATGAAGTGGTACTTCAACGGGAAGCAGGTCGAACCGGCCGACAGCGGGCTGCCGTCGATCACCGCGCTGCGCCCGGTGCTGGAGCATCATCTGCGCATGCGCACCGCGGCACTGCCGAACGTCACCTACCGCGAACGCATCGATGTCCACGGCCTGCTCGCCACGCGTGCGGGCGACCGGATCGTCGGGGTCCGCGTGCAGGCGCGCGACGGTTCGGCGGAGGAACGGCTCGGCGCGGACCTGGTCGTCGACGCCTCCGGCCGCGGTTCGCGGACACCGGTGTGGCTGGAGGAGCTGGGTTTCGAGCGGCCGTCCGAGGAACGCGTGAAGATCGGGCTGGCCTACACCACGCGGATGTTCCGCAAACGGCCGGAGATGTTCGACGGCTGGCAGTCGATCAACCCGGTCGCCTCGCCCGAGCATCCGCGGGGCGCGTTCTTCGGGCAGGTGAACGAGAACGAGTGCATCCTTTCGCTCACCGGGATCCTCGGCGACCACCCGCCGACTGACGCGCGCGGCTACCTCGACTACGTGAAGTCGTTGCCCGCCCCGGAAATCTACGAAGCGGTGAAGGACGCCCAGCCGCTGATCGAGCCGGTGACGTTCAAGTTCCCGGCGAGCTCGCGGCGGCGCTACGAACGGCTCAAGCGGTTCCCGGAACGGCTGTTCGTGCTCGGTGACGCGTTCTGCAGCTTCAACCCGGTGTACGGCCAGGGAATGACCGTCGCGTCGATGGAGGCCATGGCGCTGCGAGCACATCTTTCGCGACGGTCCGAACCGGACTCGCGGCGGTTCCTGCGCGAGATCGGCAAGATCGTCGACAACCCGTGGGAGATCTCGACCAGCGGCGACCTGGACTTCCCCGGCGCGGAAGGGAAACGGACGCTCAAGGTCAAGATGGGCAACGCGTACATGGCGAAGCTTCAGTACGCGGCGACGATCGATCCGGACATCACGGCGGCGTTCATGCGCGTGGCCGGGCTGATCGATCCGCCCACCGCGCTGATGAAACCGGGCCTGATGCTGAAGGTGCTGCGGGCCAACCGGCGGCGTCCGGCTCCTCGGGCGACGGTGACCGAGCTGCCGCGTGCCGACCGGGAATCGCGCGCTGCCTGAATAACCTCGTGAGTGGTAAGGACGGTTAGAACCGCTTGAGTTCTAGTGGTCGTCGCAACATCTGGTGTGGAGGTGTTGTGATGGCTGGGAAACGTCGTCGTTGGTTGCCGCGGGATGCTCGGGTGGCGTTTTGGGATCAGGTGCGGGCCGGGTTGCCGGTGGAGCGGGCGGCGGTGGCCGTGGGCGTGTCGCGGGCCAGCGGGAGACGGTTGTTCGACGAGGCTGGCGGCGTGATCAGCAACGCGCCGAAGGCCGGGGCGGGACGCTATCTCTCGCTGGCCGAACGAGAAGAGATCATGATCCTGTGGGCCCAGGAGGTGCCGAAAGCGGAGATCGCGCGCCGGCTGGGCCGGGATCGCTCGACGGTCGGGCGGGAACTGGACCGCAACAGCACCGCGGCTGGTTATCGGGCCAGCACGGCCCAGCACACGGCCGAGGAGCGGGCGAAAAGACCGAAACCGGCGAAGCTGGCCGTGGATCCGGTGCTGCGGGCCCGGGTCCAGCAGGACCTGCGGGCGAAGTGGTCGCCGGAACAGATCACTGCAAGGCTGGTCCGGGACTTTCCCGACCAGCCGAGGATGCACGTGAGTCACGAGACGATCTACCAGGCCATCTACGTCCAAGGCCGGGGCGCGCTACGGCGCGAGCTCGCGCAGTGTCTGCGGACCGGTCGAGCGATCCGCAAACCGCAGCGCACCTCTGATGGGCGCCGGGCCCGTCAGGGCAAGATCGCCGGGATGGTCCCGATCTCCGAACGCCCCGCCGACGCCGCCGACCGGGCGATCCCCGGGCATTGGGAAGGCGATCTGATCATGGGCAAGGACAACCGGTCGGCCATCGGGACCCTGGTCGAACGCACGACCCGGTTCTGCCTGCTGCTGCACCTGCCCGGCGGGAAAGACGCCGCCACCGTCGCCGACGAGATGATCAAGACGATTCTGCGGCTGCCCGCCGAGCTACGCCGGTCACTGGCCTGGGACCAAGGCACCGAGATGGCCCAGCACGCCCAGATCACCCTGGCCACCGACCTCGACATCTACTTCTGCGACCCGCACTCACCCTGGCAACGCGGCTCCAACGAGAACACCAACGGCCTGCTCCGCCAGTACTTCCCCAAAGGCACCGACCTCGCCCAGCACAGCCCCGAGGACCTCGCGAGGGTGGCCGCCGAACTCAACGGCCGCCCCCGCAAAACCCTCAACTGGGACACCCCAGCCGAACGACTCAACAAGCTACTGTCCTAACAGGAGCATGTTGCGACGACCACATGAATCCACCCCGTTCTTACCACTCACGAGGTTTCTTTATTTTCCTCCGCAACAAGCGAGATGCGTCTGTCGGCCCTTCCGGCTGATCATTGAGGTGTCAATGACCATTTCCCTGGCGGTGGGAGAGAAATTCATGCGCAAGTTCAAGAAGGTCATGACCGCGCTGGCCGCGGTCGCGGCGGTGGTACTGCTGGGGGGAACGGCGACGGGGGCGGCGGCGAACACGGGGTGGAGACAATCGGACGCCGCGCTCGCCCGCTCCCTGCCGGGCGGGTTCCAGAGCTCCTACGCCGACGTCAACGGTGTCCGCCTGCATTACGTCGCCGGGGGATCCGGCAGCCCGGTGGTGCTGCTCCCCGGCTGGCCGCAGACCTGGTGGGCGTTCCACAAGGTGATGCCGGCGCTGGCCGGGCACCACCGCGTGATCGCCGTCGACCTGCGGGGGATGGGCGGCTCGTCGAAGCCGCAGTCGGGCTACGACAAGGAGACGCTGGCCGCCGACATCCACGCCCTGCTCGCCAAGCTCGGGTACGCGAAGGCGGATCTGGTCGGCCACGACATCGGCGCGATGGTCGCGCACAGCTACGGGATCAAGTACCCGCAGGCGGTCGGGAAACTGGCGCTGATGGACGTCGTCGCGCCCGACAAGAGCCTCTACCAGCTGCCCCTGCTGCCCAGCGCGCCCGGCCAGTTCTCGCCGTGGTGGTGGACGTTCAACCAGCTGCAAGGCCTGCCGGAGCAGCTCGTCTCCGGCCGCTCGCGGTACGTCGTGGACACGATGATCGACCAGCTCTCGGTGGTGCCGTCGGCGGTCGACGACTTCGACCGGAACGTCTACGCGCGGGCCTACTACACGCGTGAGGCCGTCCGGGCCGGGAACGGCTGGTACCGGACGCTCAACCAGGACATCGCGGCCGGCTCGGCGTACGGGAAGCTGACCATGCCCGTGCTGGGCCTCGCCGGGGAGTTCAACCACCAGTACTTCGTCCAGGTGATGCCGTCGAAGGCGGTGGATCCGCAAGTGGTCAAGATCGCCGGGGCCGGGCATTACCTTTCCGAGGAACAGCCCGCCCAGGTCATCGGCGCGCTGACGAAGTTCCTGGGCTGAAACCGAAGGCCACGTGGCTTGCGTCGACCTCGGACGGGTCTTGATCGCAAGTGGTGACGGTTGCCGCAGGGCAAGCGCCCGGCCATGCCCCAGTGTCCACTGTGGTCACCTCTCGGCGGCTGAATGTCCGATTAGTGACTACATGGGCGATCCTTTCGAAGGGTCGTGAGTGGTAAAGGTCGTTCTAACCCTCTTTGCCACTCACGACCCCCACCTACAACTGCGCACAGTGCCCAAATCGGGCAACGCGATCCAGGCTGACGTCCCTTGTGGACAGTCATGCCCCGGTCCGCTACCGGTGACCTTATCCGGCTTGACTGATCAGACCGTGGGTTCTATTGAGCGGCAAGGCAAAGTGGCGTGGTCGCGGACGGGTCGCCGGTGGGGTGAAGGCTCCCTTCGCCGCGTCTGTTGCAGTGAAGGGAGCCTTCATCCCGGTCACTCACCCGCGCCGTCCACCTCACCTCCGGCGTCCGTGTCGCGAAAGCTGGGCATCGGTGGCAAGCTGCGCGCGGAAGATCAACTCAAGCGATGTGGCATCGGGCTGAAACCGCCTCCCGATACTGCCTTTCGGGGCAGTATTGGAGGCGTCCGGGAAGAGCCGCCGATGGGATTCTGCGAAAAGGAAAGTCCTGGAATTCCCAGCCTATCGGGAAAAGGTGGCTAAAATGAAGGTTGGTGTTACCGGTGGCACCGGGTTCATCGGGCGCTACGTCTGCGAGGAGCTCGCCGCACGAGGGCATACGCCGGTCGTGTTCGACCATCGTGGCGAGGGGGACGGCGGGCCGTGGGAGGTCATGCTGGGCGACATCCGCGACGCGACGGCGCTGACCGAGCTCGCCGCGCACTGCGACGGGATCATCCACCTGGCGGCCGTGCTGGGCACCCAGGAGACGATCACCAATCCGCGACCCGCGGTGGAGACCAACGTCATGGGCGGCCTGAACTTCCTCGAGGCCGTCGCCCAGTACGACCTGCCCGGTGTGTACATCTGCGTCGGCAACCACTGGATGAACAACAGCTATTCGATTTCCAAGACGACGGTCGAGCGATTCGTCCGCATGTTCAACGCCGACCGCGGTACCCGCGTGAACTGCGTCCGCGCGGTGAACGCCTACGGCCCGCGCCAGAAGGCCGCGCCGCCGTTCGCCGCGGGGAAGGTCCGCAAGATCACCCCGGCGCTGATCTGCCGGGCGCTGTCCGGGATGCCGGTGGAGCTCTACGGCGGCGGACGGCAGATCTCGGACATGGTGTGGGTCGGCGACGTCGCCCGCACGCTGGTGGCGTCCCTGGAGGCCGCCGCCGAGGGCCGGGTGCTGGAGAACACGGTCGAGATCGGGCCGGCCGAGTCGGTCACCATCCGCGAGGTGGCGGAGCTGGTGATCGACCTGTGCGAGCAGCGCGGGCACTCGCGGGTGGGCATCACCGACCTGCCCATGCGGCCGGGTGAGACGCCGAACACGCCGGTCACGGCCGACGTCTCGACCCTGCTTTCCGTCGGCATCGAGCCGGAATCCCTTGTGACGCTGGAAGAAGGTATGGCGAAGACGGTGGACTGGTACCTCGAGCACCGCGGTACCGCCTGGGACGTCCCTGGGCCCGGTCTTCGCGCCGCCTGAGCGCCTGGCCAGTCCGTGAAGGCCTCCTTGAGGGACCCAGGGTCCCTCAAGGAGGCCTTCACGGACGCCGGCACCAATCCCCGACACCGGAAGCGCGTGAAGGCCCCCTTCCCTCAGGAAAGGGGGCCTTCACGCGCGAAAGCGAACCGTCAGGGCTTATGCGCCTTCAGGATCAGCGAAACACCGCGCCGCGAGCGGGTCGGCAGGTAGCGCTCGGCCGTGACGATCGCGGTCAGGGCCCGGTTGACCAGCCAGGGCGTGTGCTCGTTGAGCTCGTTGCCGCGCGCCGTGCGCCGCCGCAGTGCCACCACCGGCCGCAGCAGGACGTTCCAGCTCCACAGCTCCTCGACGACGAAGCCGGCGTCCTCCATGACCTTCCGCAGCGAAGCCCGGTCGTACCGCCGCACGTGGTGCACCGCGACGTCGTGCGCCGACCACAGGTCCATTCCGGACGGGACGCTGATCAGCGCGGAGCCGCCGGGCCGCAGGACCCGGAACAGCTCCGCCGCGGCCTGGTCGTCCTCCTGGATGTGTTCGAGGATCTCGAAAGCCACCACCAGATCGAACGACGAGGACGGCAGCGGCAGGTCACGGGCGTCGGCGTGGATCGCGTCGAGACCGCGTGAGCGCGCGATCTCGACGGCGTTCTCGTCGTAGTCCGTGGCGACGACGTCCCAGCCGCGCGAGCGCAGCACCCGCGTGTTGCCGCCGCCCGCCGCGCCGATGTCGAGCGCGCGGCCGGGCGGCCCGAGCCGCTTGAGTTCGTCGGCGAGCAGGTGCCGCTTTTCCCGGAACCACCAGTGGCGGTCCTCCATCTCGGTGATCCGGGCGACGTCCTCCGTCTTCACCGGCTCTCCTTCCGATGCCGGGCGAACACCCAGCGGTCGAGGGCCACGAACCGCAGCAGCGTCATCAGCCCGTAGGCGACGATGAGCACGAGCAGTTCGACGACCGGCCCCGAACCGGGGGCCATGAGATGCAGCCCGGTCACGGCCAGCGTGGTCAGCAGATACGTGGTGGCGAACAGGATCGCGGCCCGGGTGTGCAGGCCGAGCCGGTGCCCGCCGCCGCGGTTGAACGTCCAGCGCCGGTTCGCCTCGGTGTTGGCCACCCCGACGAGCACCAGCGCGACCAGGTTCGCCCCCGCCGGCGTCAGCGGGACACGCAACGGGAGATACAGAAGCGTGTACAGCACTGTCGAAATGACACCGATCACCGCGAACCCGAGGAACTTCGCGAGGGTCGCGGCCCGCGGCTCGGCGAGCACGGCGTCCGGATGGGTGGCGCGCAACTGCGGGATCTCCGGCACGTCCACCCGTCCTTTCCCGGCGGCGATCGCCCGGCCCACGCGGACCAGGCCCTTCAGATTCCCCATCGCGGTCTGGGTGACCTTGACCCGCGAATCGACGTCCTCGACCCAGTCCAGTGGCACCTCGTGCACCCGCAGGCCGTTGTGCTCGGCCAGCATCAGCATCTCGGTGTCGAAGAACCAGTGGTCGTCCTCGACCGCCTCCAACAGCCCGGTCACCGCGTCGCGCCGGGCCGCCTTGAAACCGGCCGAGGTGTCGGTGCTGCGCAGCCCGAACACGTGCCGCGTGATCGCGTTGTAGGTACGGGACACGATCTCGCGTTTGAGGCTGCGGCGGATCCGCGAGCCGCGGCCGAGCCTGGTCCCGATGGTGATCTCGCAATGCCCGCTGACCAGCGGTGCGATCAGGGGGAGCAGGCTTTCCAGTCCGGTCGAGAGATCGACGTCCATGTAGGCGACGATGTCGGCGGTACTCGACCCCCACGTCGCCTTGATCGCCGCGCCCCGGCCGCGGACCGGGATCCTCCGCGCGGAGATGCGCGGATTCCCCTCGGCCAGCCCGGTGGCGATCTCCCAGGTCCGGTCGGTGCTGCCGTTGTCGGCGATGGTGATCGACCAGGGGAACGGGAAGTCGTCGCCGAGGAACGCGCTCAGCGTGGTGATGCAGCCCAGCAGGGCGCGTTCCTCGTTGAGCACCGGGATCACGATCTCGACGGTCGCCGTCGTGCGGCTTCCCGGTGCGACGCGGGGTGCCGCGGTGAGTTCAGCCGTCATGGCGCATCACGCTCCCGGCTTGCAGTCGAACAGCGCGGAGGTGAAGCCCATCCACGGGTTGGCGGTGTAGGCGGGCGGCGGGATCCGCACGCAGTTGCGCACCACCCAGTCCTTGCGGGCCAGCGCCGTCGGGCTGTCGTAGGCGAACCCGCCGAACAGGACGTACCTCAGCTGTCCACTGTGGACGGCGTCGGCGAGCCCGTCGGCGGTCGGCATCGGCATGGTGCCGACGAAACCGCCCATCGGCATCACGGACAGGCCCGCCCGGATGTAGGGCGACGCACCGGTGCCGCCGACCGTCGCCACATCGAAGCGCTCGCCGCGTTTGTTGGCTTTGAGGAAAGCGAGAAGCTTCGGGTCGGCGTCGGACGGCATCATCTGGAACATGATCGGCGGGGGCAGCGGCATGGCCTGCCCGCCTGCCGCGCCGGGCTTCGGGCCCCCCGCCATCAGCTTGGTCAGATCGATGCCGGTCGAGAGCGCGTTGGGGTTCGGCCCGGCGAGGGGGTTGAAGTTCTGGAACATCGCCGTGCGGGGATCCGTCGGCGGGTGGAAGGCGGGCGCCGCCCAGGCGACCGGCCCGGCCAGCAGCGCGACCCCGGCCACGGCGCCGGTCACGACGGCGAACTTCCCGGTGCGGCGCACGAGCACCAGCACCGCGGCGGCGACGGCGGCGATCGCGACGACGGGACGCAGCCACGGCACGTAGTCGCTGGAACGGTTCATCAGCACGAATGCCCAGGCACCGGTGGCGAGCAGACCGACCGGCAGCGCCCACGTGAAGCGGCGATCCGTCCAGGCGAGGTGCAGGCCGGCGCCGGCGATCGCGGCGATGGCGGGTGCCAGGATGCTCGTGTAGTACGGGTGGATGCTCTGCGAGAAGCTGAGTGCCCCGGCGAAGAGGACGAGCCAGCCACCCCACAGCAGCCAGCCCGCGCGTGCCTTGTCGGTGCGCGGCGCGCGGCCCGCGGCGACCAAGCCGACGACGAGCAGCAGCACGGCCAAGGGCAGCAGCCACGAGATCTGGCCGCCGATCAGGTCGTTGAACAACCGGAAGACGCCGGTGTCGCCGCCCTGGTCGACCGGGGTGACCTTGCCGTCGGGCAGGACGGGCAGTTCGGCGGAATTCCCGGCCTTCGCGGCGTCCGTGCGGTCGAAGAGGTTGTAGGACCAGACCATCTGCCACACCGAGTTCGACGTGCTGCCGTCCATGTACGGGCGGGAGCCCGCGGGGGTCAGCCCGACGATCAGCATCCAGATCGACGAAACCGCGGCGGTGACCGCTCCGGCGCCGAGCAGATGCAGCACCCGGCGTCCCGGCGAGGCGGGCGCGGCGACGAGGTAGACGATCCCGAGCACCGGGAGGATGGCCAGTGCCATGGCGAGTTTGATGTGGAAGCCGAGTCCGACGAGCGCGGCGGTGAGCAGCAGCCAGCGCGGGGACGCCTTCTCCAGCGCCCGCCAGAAGGCGTAGGTCGCCACGAGCAGCGTCAGGATCAGCGTCGAGTCGGGCAGGTTGACCCGGGTGCCCGCGATCGTGATCGGGGTCGCGGCGAGCAGCACTGCGGCCAGCGCCGCGGGCGCGTGCCCGGCCCAGCGGCGTACGAGCACGAACAGCACGTACACCGAGACGGCTCCGGCGATGACGCCGGGCAGCAGCAGCGCCCAGGTCTCGTAACCGAAGACACGGACGGAAAGCGCCTGCAGCCAGAGCGCGCCGGGTGCCTTGTCGACACTCATGAACCCGGCGGGATCGTAGGCGCCGTAAAGGAAGTTGTGCCAGTTCGCGGCCATGCTGCGCACCGCGGCGGCGTACGCGTAGTGCGCGGCGTTCCCGCCGATACCCCACCCGTAGGCGACGCCGGCGACGAGCGCGCTCAGGACGGCGATGCGCTTGGCGGCCAGTGCCGACAACCCCGTCTTGGTCTTCTTCTTCGGCGTCCGCGCGGTCGGGACGGCGGCCCGTGGCGGGGCGCTCGTGACCGGGGTGCCTAGGTCTTGGGACACGTTCTACTCCCTTCCCAGGAATAGGAGATGACGCGGCTCACGGACGTGAGATACGCACCGCGAATTCGTGATCGTCTCAAAAAGTGTCGCACCACGGTTTCGCACGCGTCTTATCCCAGCCTGCTGGTTTGGGCGATCGGTCCTTTGAGGACAGTCATCGGTGAAGGCGGACGGGAAGGGCTTCGAGGCCGTGCATCACCATGCTGACGCGCCAGCGGAGACTTTCCGCGGGGACGGCCGCGTGCAGTTCCGGGAACCGGGTGAGCAGCGCGGACAACGCGATCCCGCCTTCGAGCCGGGCCATCGGCGCGCCGAGACAATGGTGGATGCCGTGTCCGAAGGCGAGCTGGGGGTTGTCCGCGCGGTCGAGTTCCAAGGCGTCCGCGCCGGGGAATCGAGCGGGATCGCGATTGGCGGCCAGCAACGACACGATGACCAGCGAACCGGCCGGGATCGTCACGCCGCCGAGCTCGATTTCCTCGTTGGCGTAACGCATCGCCGCGTGCACCGGGCTCTCGTAGCGCAGGAATTCCTCGACCGCGGCGGGCATCCCGTCCGGGTTCGCGCGCAACGCGGCGAGCTGCGCCGGGTTCTCGAGCAGCGCGAGGGTGGCGTTGCCGATGAGATGGACGGTGGTCTCGTGCCCGGCGATGAGCAGGAGGAAGACCATCGACGTCAGCTCGTGTTCGGTGAGCCGGTCGTCGCCGTCGTGCACCGTGACGAGCGCGGAAAGCAGGTCCGTGCCGGGATTCGCGCGCTTCTCGGCGAGGAGTTTCCTGACATAGCGCAGCATTTCGGCGGCGGCCGCGTCGAGTTCGTCGACGGGCAGCGCGCTGGCGGTGAGGATCTCGGTCCAGCCGTGGAAGGCGCCCGCCTCGTCCTCCGGCACGCCGAGCATCTCCGTGAGGATGCGGATCGGCAGCGGAAGGGCGAGCGCCTTGATCAGGTCGACCTCGTCGAAATCGGCCACGGCGTCGAGGAGTTCGGCCGTGATGGCCTCGATTCTGGGGCGCAGCTGGGCGATCCGGCGCACGGTGAACGCGGCGGACACCAGCTTCCTGAGCCTGGTGTGATCCGGCGGATCCAGGTTCAGCATATGCGTGTTCATGCCGAGCCGGACGTCCTCGGACAGCCCGCGCCGATCGCCGACGGCGCCGGTGCGCCCGCTCAGCCCGGGATGCGCGAGCGCCTGGCGGACCTCGGCGTAGCCGCTCACCAGCCAGCCGGCGGTACCGGAGGAGAGGGTGATCCTGCGGACCGGGCCGCTTTCGCGCAGTGCGGCGTAGGCGGCGTGCCTTTCTGGCGCGCCCCCGAACAGGAAATCGGAGCTGGAAGAGGTCACCGAATCAGGATCCCGTGCGCGCCGCCGCACCTTCTTCTCCTGACTTGCCCGTCGCCTATGAATTACGCACGAAGCGCGCGAGTTTATTGCACCTTTTTTCTTACGGCCTACTCGAAAACTGCTCGAAGAAATGGTTGACGATCTACGTTCGATGATCGTAACGTTGTTACCAGGACGCCGGGGGGCAACGGAACCCGCGCCTGGTGAAGTCGGAAAATTCCCAGCAATGAATCGGAGTTGATTACTGTGTCCGCAAAGCTTGCCGCCAAGTTCGCCGGTTCCGCCATCGCCGCGCTCGGCCTGATGGCCGTCGTGGCGCCGGGTGCCTCGGCCGCCGCGGCCGTGACGGTCACGCCGTCGTCGGGGCTCTCGGACGGTGCGGTGGTCCAGGTGACCGGAACCGGGCTGACGCCGGGTGCGACCTATCGCGTCGGCGAATGCGCCCAGGACGCGGCGGGGCAGTTCCCTTGCAGCCCTTCGCAGCAGTCGCTGGTCGCTGACGCGGCCGGCAAGATCTCGGCCTCGGTCACGGTGCGGAAGAACTTCACCGGTGTGCTGCCCGACGGCAGCAGCTACGGCGCGGTGGACTGCACGGCCATCACCTGCGTCGTCGGCCTCGGTGACGCCGCCGGCAACGGCGGCGGCGTGATCATCAGCTTCAGCTGACGCTGACGCGAAAGCGGCGATGAAGGAATTGGGACGTCGCGTGTCCCAATTCCTTCATCGCCGGGTAAGCCTACTTCAGATGTCGCGATCGCGGAACTCGCGTGTTTCCCGCCGGATCTCGCGTGATTGGAGGCGGAACACACGAGTTACGCCGCCAATCACGCGAGTTCCGGCTTCAATCACGTGAATCACGCCGACGAGCACGGAACTTCAGAGTGTTTCCGCGAGAAGCCCCCGCTTACGCAGCAGCGGCATGACGCCTTCCCCGAAGGTGTAAGCCTCTTCGAGATGCGGCTGGGCGGAAAGGATCAGATGGTCCAGGCCGAGCGCGTGGTACTCCTCGATCCGTTCGGCCACTTCCTCGTGGCTGCCCACCAGCGCCGTGCCGACGCCGGGGCGCACCAGGCCGTAACCCGCCCAGACGTTGGGGTGGATCTCCAGCGAGTCGGTGCGGCCGGCGTGCAGGGCCGCCATCCGCCGCTGGCCCTCGGATTCGGTGGCGGCGAAACGTTCCTGCGCCTGCCGGATCCGGGCCGGGTCCATCCCGGCGAGCAGCTGGTCGGCCACCTTCCAGGCTTCGGCCGAGGTGTCGCGGCTGATCACGTGGAATCGCGTGCCGAAGCGCAGCGAACGCCCCAGTGCTTCCGCGCGTTCCCGCGACCGGGCGAGGTGCGAGGCCATGGCCGACGGCGTTTCGCCCCACATCAGCAGCACGTCCGCCTGCGCGGCCGCGACCTCCAGCGCGGCCGACGAAGAACCGCCGAGGAACAGGGTCGGCCGCACCGGATGCGGCCGCGCGACCATCCCGGCCCGCAACGTGTAATGCGTGCCGGAGAAGTCGAAGCGCGAACCCGGCCAAGCCTGCCGGAAGACGTCCATGAATTCGCCGGTGCGCGCGTACCGCTGGTCGTGGTCGAGCCAGTCGCCGTAGCGGCGCTGCTCGTCGGGGTCCCCGCCGGTCACGATGTTCAGCAGCAGCCGCGAATCGGAGACGCGCTGGAAGGTCGCCGCGGTCTGCGCGGCCAGCAGCGGCGAGATGAACCCCGGGCGCAGCGCGATCATGAACTTCACCGACCGCGTCGCACCCACGAGCGCCGAGGCGACGACCCACGGGTCCTCGCAGAACAACCCGAACGGCGTGAGCATCCCGGTGAACCCGAAGCGGTCCGCGGCGAGCGCGACCTGGGTCAGGTATTCGAGGTCCGGCTCGCGACGGGCGCCTGGGGCCGCGACGCCGTCGGCGGTCTTGGCGATCTCCCGTCCGTCGCCGTGTGACGGCAGGAACCAGTGCAGTTGCAGGCTCATGAGTGCTCCCCGAACAGTGAGTGCGCGATCGCTTCCAACGGTCCCGAGGCCAGTTCCGCCTCCAGCCACAGCGCGCGCCGGAACCAGCGGTGCAGCGGGAATTCCCAGGTGACGCCCATCCCGCCGCAGACCTGGATCGCCGTCTCGCAGACGGTGATCGCCGCGCGGCCCGCGGCGTGGGCGGCGCACGCGACGGCTTCCGCGGTGGGGGCGGCAGCTGCGCGGTAGGCCAGCGAACGCGCGAGCTCGACCTCGGCGTACCCGTCGGCGAGCTGCTGGCTCACCGCCTGGAACGAACCGATGGGGCGATCGAACTGCGACCGCGTCTTCGCGTGGTCGACGGCGATCGCCAGCGCCCGGTCGGCGACGCCGATGGCCTCGCCCGCGAGCAGCGTGGTCGCCCGGCTCCGGATCGCGGTGAGCAGCGGTGCGGCGGAAGGCGGCCCGACCAGCAGCCTGCCCTCGGCGCCGGCCAGCGCGATGTCCGACGTCGTCCGGAGCGGATCTACGCCGTCGCGCGCGGAAACCGAGACGGCAGCGGGGCTGACGCCGAACAGCGCCACCCCGGCCGGGGTGCGAGCCGCGACCACGAGCTCCGCGGCGACGTCGGCGTGCAGGATGGCCTGCACCGCGCCGTCGAGCCACCAGCCGTCGTCGCGACGGGTCGCGCGGCAGGTGCCGGAGCCATCGGCGAGTGTCGCCGGGCCTGGCCGTTCGACGCCGGCCGTCTGGTACACCGGCAGGCTGAGCCCGGCCGTCGCGAACCAGGGCACCGGATGCAGGGCGCGCCCGCCTTCTTCGGCCAGCAGGACGAGTTCGGCCAGGCCGAGGTCCGGATCCAGCCAGCCCTGCCGGACCAGCTCCGGCCAGGCGGCGAGGTCCTGCCCGCCGTCGTCGGCCAGCGACGCGATCCGCTCGAAGCCGTACGTGTCCTCGAGGTAGGTGCGGGCGGCGGCCTTGAGCCCGGCTTGATCCTCGGTCAACGCGAAGTCCATCGGTCGCCCCTAACGTGATTTCGGCAGGCCGAGGACCCGCTCCGCGACGATCCCGCGAAGGATCTCCGACGTCCCGCCCTCGATGCTGTTGGCCCGGCTGCGCAACCGCTGGTGCTGCCAGTAGCCGCCCCAGAAGGCGTCGGCCCCGTCGGCCGCCGCGCCCGCGCCGAGCAGCCGCAGGGCGAGCGCGCTCACCCGCTGGTTCGCCTGCGACCAGCGCAGTTTCAGGATCGAGCTCTCCGGCCCCGGCTCACCGGTCCGTTCCATCGCGGCCAGCGCGCGGTAGCCGGTGAACCGCAGGCCCTGCAGGTCGACGTACAGCTCGGCGATCTCGGCACGGACCCGGGGGTCGGTGTCGCCGCCGCACGCCTTGGCGGTCTTGACCAGCCTGTCGAGCTGCACGGCCAGCCGCGCGGTGAGGGTGATGCCGAAGGTGCCGCGTTCGTGCGCGAGGGTGGTCAGCGCGACCCGCCAGCCCTGTCCTGGTTCACCGAGTACGCAGTGGTCGGGGATTTCGACGCCGCTCAACAGGATCTGGTTGAAGTCGGTGTCGCCGGACAGCTGACGCAGCGGCCGCACCTCGACGCCGGGCGCGCGCATGTCGAGCAGGAAACAGGTCAGGCCGCGGTGTTTGGCCGCGTCCGGATCGGTGCGGGCGAGCAGCAGGCAGTGGTCGGCCAAATGGGCGTAGGAGGACCAGACCTTTTCGCCGTCGACGACGTAACCGCCGTCGACGCGGCGAGCCCGGGTGCGCACCGAGGCGAGATCCGAACCGGCGTCCGGCTCGGAGAAGCCCTGGCAGAAGATCGTTTCCCCGGAGAGGATCCGGGGGAGGTGCTCGGCCTTCTGCGCGTCCGTTCCATAGTGGACGATCGCGGGCCCGACCATGCCGAGCCCGATCACCCCGGCGTGGTCCGGTGCCTCGGCCAGTGCGCTCTCCTCGGCGTAGATCGCTTGGTACGACGGGGAAAGGCCGCGTCCACCGTGTTCGGCGGGCCAGGTCAGACCGGCGTATCCGGCCGCGTGCAACGCCTTGCTCCAGGCGCGCAGTTCGTCGGCGGACCACGTACGAGGCGCGCTCGGCGTGGCTTCGGGTAACTGTTCGGCGAGCCAGGCTTTCAGGCCCGCCCGGAATGCCGCTTGATCTTCGCTGTCGTCCAGCCGCATGTACGCACCATAGCCAGCGCCGATGATCGTGAGGGGGTACGCGAACCATTCCCGCAACTACGGAGAACCCCCGGTCGGCACCGCAATCCGAGAGACGTTCCCCCGTCGTGGGCCGCACCACGATGGTGGAGCCGGGCACCGCGTCCGGTGGAGAGGCAGGTACCCGCGTGGCCGCGCTGAACGACCGGACCCCGGTCATCGTCTCCGCCGTCCGCACCCCGCTCGGCAAACGTGGCGGGGTGCTCGCCGGGCTCAAGGCCGTCGAGCTGATGCGGCACGTCCAGCTGGAGGTCATCGCCCGCGCCGGCATCGAACCCGGCGACGTCGAGCAGATCATCGGCGGCTGCGTGACCCAGTCCGGTGAGCAGAGCCTCAACGTCACCCGCAACGCCTGGCTCAACTCCGGCCACGACCCGGCGGTCGGTTGTTCCACAGTGGACGTTTCCTGTGGTTCGGCCCAGCAGGCCAACCATCTGATCTCCGCGCTGATCGCCGCGGACGCCATCGACACCGGGATCGCCTGCGGTGTCGAGTCGATGAGCCGGGTGCCGATCGGGACGAATCTCTACCAGGGGCCAGGGCACTACAAGACTTCCGACTACCCGTGGGAAGACCCGCCGAAGGCACAGTTCGGCGGCGCCGAGCGGATCGCCGCGCGGGAGGGCATCGGCCGCGCGGACGCCGACGACTACGGCCTCCTTTCCCAGCAGCGGGCGGCGCGAGCGTGGGCGGAAGGCCGGTTCGATCGCGAGGTCTCCCCGGTCGGTTCGGTCACGCGCGACGAAGGCGTCCGCGACACCACGCTCGAAGGACTCGCCGCGTTGCGCCCCAACGTCGAGGGCGCCGTGCACACCGCCGGATCGACTTCGCAGATCTCCGACGGGGCGGCCGCCATCCTCTGGATGTCGTACGGGAAGGCCCGCGCGCTGGGCTTGACCCCGCGGGCGCGGCTGGTCGGCCAGGTCGTCACCGGCGCGGATCCGTACTACCTGCTCGACGGGCCCGTGGTCGCCACCGAACGGGTGCTGCGCAAGACCGGGCGCCGGCTGTCCGATGTGGACATCTGCGAGGTGAACGAGGCGTTCGCCGGGGTGGTGCTGAACTGGGCCAAGGCGCACGGCGCGGACATCGATCGCGTCAACGTCAACGGCGGCGCCATCGCGCTAGGCCACCCCCTCGGCGCGACCGGGACCCGGCTGCTGGTGACGGCGCTGCACGAACTCGAGCGCACCGACACTTCGACCGCGCTGATCACCATGTGCTGCGGCGGTTCGCTCGGCACCGCCTCACTGCTGGAAAGGCTTTGACCATGCGCGAAGAAGACTTCTTCCGTAGGGCGCGCGCCGGTTCGGTCGGGCCGCTGGAAGGCGTGCGCGTCCTGGACGTGACCAAGGTCTGGTCCGGTCCGCTCGCCACCTGTGTCATGGCGGACATGGGCGCGGACGTCGTCCGCGTCGAGCTCGCCGACGGCCACGACGGCGAGGTGCCGCCGAACATCCCCGGCACCGGCCTGTCGTGGTTCCGGGAAACCGTGCACCGCAACAAACGCAGCGCGGGGCTGGATCTGCGTGACGACGGCGACCGCGCCCGGTTCCTGGAACTGGTGGCGCACGCGGACATCGTGGTCGAGAACTACAAGCCCGGGACGCTGGACGGCTGGGGTGCCGGCTACGAGGCCTGCCGCGCGGCGCGCGAGGACATCGTGTTCGTGTCGGTGTCCGGTTTCGGGCAGTACGGCCCGAAATCGCATCTGCCCGCCTACGATCCCGCGATCCAGGCCGCGGCGGGCTGGATGTCGCTCAACGGAATTCCGGAAGGCCCGCCGGTGCGTGCGCCGACGTTCCTCGCCGACGAGCTGGCGGGCCTGCACGCGGCGATCGGCGGCCTCGCCGCGCTGACACACCGGAACCGGACCGGCGAGGGACAGCACGTCGACGTGTCCATGGTGGACTGTCTGCTCGCCAGCAGCAGCGGATTGCCGACGCTGGCGGCGACGGGCGCGCCGCCGCAGCGGGTCGGCAACGAGACGGATTTCGTCGTCCCGGCCAACGTCTACGCGTGCGCCGACGGCCATCTGTACCTCGCCGTCGCCATCAACCGGCATTGGCGCGCGCTCGCCGAGATCATCGGCAGGCCGGAGCTCGGCCGCGCCGAGGGGTTCGGCACGGCACCCGAACGGCTGGCCAACCGGGACGCGGTCAACGCGATCGTCGCGGGCTGGTGCGCGGGACGTCCGCTGGCCGAGGCGCTCGAAGTGCTGAACGGCCGGGGCCTGGTCGCCGCGCCGGTGCGCACGCTCACCGAGGCCGTCGCGGACGAACACGTCAAGGCGCGCGCGATGTTGCAGGAAACGGTGCTGAGCAACGGATCCGTCGCGCCGATCGTCGGGCCCGCGGTGAAGTTCTCCCGTACTCCGACGAAGGTCCGTCGTGGTGCGCCGCGCCCGGGCGCGGATACCGAAGAAGTGCTTTCGGAGCTCGCGGCAAACGATGAGAAGAACAGTTTGCGCCGCGCTTCATAAAATGAAAACAAAGTGTGCTGGAAAACGAGGAGGCGTCGTGGCGGAGCACCACCGGGCCCTGATCACCGGGGCTTCACGAGGGATCGGCCGGGCCGTGGCGCTGCGGCTGGCCCAGGAGGGCTACGCCGTCGCCGGCTGTTTTTCGAAAGCGAGCGCGGCGTCGGCGGAAACCGAAGAGGACATCGCCGCGATCGGGGTTCCCTCCTATTTCGCGGAATGCGATGTCACCGATTCCGAAGCCGTCGAGCGATTCGTGAAGGACGCCGAAGAGAAGCTCGGCACGATCGATCTGCTGGTCAACAACGCCGGTATCACCAAGGACAGCCCGCTGGTGCTCGCCAACGCCGAGGACTGGCACGCGGTACTCGACACGAACCTCACCGGCACCTGGAACTTCTGCCGTGCCATGGCCTTCCGGTTCATGAAGAACCGCGGCGGCGTCGTGGTCAACATGTCCTCGGTCGCCGGCGTCTACGGCCACGCGGGCCAGACCGCCTACTCCGCCAGCAAGGCCGGGATCATCGGCTTCAGCAAGTCGCTGGCCAAGGAGGTCGCCGGGCACGGCGTCCGGGTCAACGTCGTCGCACCCGGCTTCATCGAGACGGACATGACCGGCGCCCTCGGCGACAAGCAGCGCGCCAAGGCGCTGACCCAGATCCCGGTCAAGCGGTTCGGCACCGGGGAGGACGTCGCCGAACTGGTCGCGTTCCTGGTCTCCGACCGCGCCTCCTACATCACCGGACAGGTGCTGCAGGTCGACGGGGGGATCACGCTGTGACCGGGCTTCCCGACTACGCCGCGCCGTTGCGGGCGGTCGACCTGCTGGACGTCCGTGCGTGCGGGGACGACCTCGAGCTGGTCGCCCAGATCACCGTGGACGGCAAGGAACCCAACCTGCGCGGGCATTTCCCCGGCCAGGCCGTGTACCCCGGCATCTTCGTCATCGAGACGCTGGAACAGGCGATGCGCGAGGCCGCGAACGCCCGGCTGCGCACCGTCCGGTCCGTCCGCTTCCTCGCCCCGGTGCTCGACGGCGACCGCATGGTCCTCACGGCCACCGCGAAGCGCACCGAGGACGGCTGGGACGTCACCGGGACGGCAGCGCTCGGCGAGACGACGACGGCCAAGATCCGGGCGACCTTCGAGGAGGACGCGGAATGACCGAGCACCACGACATCCGGGTCCTGCTCCCGCAGCGGTATCCGCTGCTGCTGGTGGACCGCGTGCTGGAACTGGTCCCCGGCGAGTCGATCGTGACGATCAAGGCGGTCACCGGCACCGAGCCGTGCTACGCGGGGATTCCCGACGGCGCGCCGCCGAGCCGGTACGACTACCCGAAGTCGCTGATGATCGAGTCGTTCGGGCAGAGCGCCGCGCTGCTGTGGCTCGACGGCCGCGCGCCGGTCGAGGACGACGACACGACGTTGATGTTCATCGGTGCCCGTGACTATCGGTTCACGGGTGCCGCCCGCCCTGGTGACGTGCTCCGCCACGAGGTCCGCCTGGAGTCGGTGCTGGCCGACACGGCCTTCGCCACCGGCCGGACCTGGGCCGGGGATCGCCTGATCGCCACCGTCACCACCCTGACCGCGACGCGGCGCCCTGTGCGGGCCGCGGCGTGAGAACCGCACGGGACAACGAAACCGGAGGATCGTCATGACGCAGACCGACACCCAGCTCGAGGAGCTCCGCGAGCTGGTCGCCGAGGTGCTCGAGCTCGAGCCCGAGGAACTCGAGGACAACGGGGACTTCATCGACGACTACGAGGCCGACTCCCTGCGCGCCATCGAGATCCTCGCCCGGATCGACAAGCAGTACAAGATCGAGATCCCGCAGGCCGAACTGCCCGAGCTGCGCACGCTCAAGGCGGTCAACGACGCCCTGATCCGGCACTCCGTCAAGAAGGGATGAACCGTGGCCCGCGTTGTCGTTACCGGGGTCGGCCCGGTGTCGAGCATCGGGATCGGGATCGCCGCGTTCGCCGAGGCGCTCCGCACCGGCCGATCCGGGATCTCGCCCATCACCAGCTTCGACCCGGCCGGGTTCCCGCACCGGAACGCGGGTGAGGTCCAGACCTTCGATCCGGGTGCCCAGCTCCGCCGGGTCGACCCGGCGAGCTGGGGCCGGTCCAGCCAGTTCGCGGCGAGCGCCGCGCGGCTGGCGGTGGCCGACGCCCGGCTCGACCTGACGTCGGTGTCGCCGGGGCGTGCCCACGCGATCATGGGCACCACCAGCGGTGAGTCCGCGGTCGCGGAGGCGCTCACCGAACAGATCATCGACGGCGGATTCGCCGCGCAGGATCCGGCCCTGCTGACCCAGCTGCCCGCCAACCGGCTGGCGAACGCGGTCAGCGAGGAACTGGAGCTCTCCGGGGAGTCGCTGACCATCGCGACCGCCTGCTCGGCGAGCAACTACGCGATCGGCTACGCCTACGACCTGCTGGCCGGTGGCGAAGCCGACGTCGTCTTCGCCGGCGGCGCCGATTCGGTGTGCCGCTGGGCGCACGCCGGTTTCTACCGGCTCGGCGCGCTGGCGAAGGACGCCTGCACCCCGTTCGACAAGGACCGCGCCGGCATTCTGACCGGCGAGGGTGGCGCCGTGCTCGCGCTGGAGACCTTGGAGCACGCCACGAAACGGGGCGCCACGATCTACGCGGAACTGCTCGGGTACGGCGTCAACTGCGACGCCATCCACCCGGTCACGCCGGACGCGCCGACGGTCGCGGAATGCATGCGCATCGCGCATCGCAATTCCGGGATCTCACCGTCCGATGTGGACTACATCTGCGCGCACGGCACCGGCACGCAGGTGAACGACCTGGTCGAGAGCAAGGCCGTGCTCGAAGTGTTCGGCGAGCGGCCGCCGCCGATCAGCTCGATCAAGTCGATGCTCGGCCACACCATGGGCGCGGCCTGCGGGTTCGGGGCGATCGCCTCGACCATCGCGATCGACCGCGGATTCCTGCCGCCCACGGTCAACTGGACCACCGAAGACCCGGAACTGGGCGTCGACCCGGTGCCGAACGCGGCCCGGCAGGCGAACGTGCGGGTGGTCCAGAACGACGGTTTCGCCTTCGGTGGCAACAACGCCATCGTGATGTTGGGAGCGCCAGAATGAGCGGTGTGGTGGTGACCGGCTGGAGCGCGCTGACCTCCGCGGGCGTCGGCGTGGACGCGCTGGCGAAGCGGCTCGAACTGGCCGAGGCCGGTCAAGTCCACAAGGGCCAGGAGATCGGCGATCTCTACGAGGAGCCGTTACCCGCGGCGAATGGGCACTTCCTCCCGAGTTTCAGCCCTCGGGAACATCTGGGACGCAAAGGAACCAGCACCTTCGACCGGGCCACCGGGCTCGCCGTGGTGTGCTGCCAGGAGGCGCTGCGCGAGGCCGGGGTCACCCTCGACGACGAGGTCCGGCCGCGGATCGGTGTGGTGCTCGGGACCTCGCTGGGCAGTTTCAAGTCCACCAGCGACTACACGCGCGAGACCCTCGTGCAGGAGAAGCCGTACCTGGTCAACCCGATGCTGTTCCCGAACACGGTGATGAACTGCGCCGCCGGGCAGGTCGCCATCCGGTTCGGCCTGCGCGGGGTGAACACCACCATCGCGGGCGGCACGCTCGGGTTCCTCAACGCCCTGCGCTACGCCGGCAACGCCATCGACCGCGGCCATGTCGACGTCGTGGTCGCCGGCGCGGTGGAGGAGTTCACGCCGCACCGCGCGTGGTCGACGCATCTGACCGGGGCGACCGAGGTCGTCGCCGCCGGTGAGGCGGCCGGGATGTTCGTGCTGGCCAAGGAGGACACGCCGGAATGGGCGGGCACGCGGCAGCGCGCCGGCGTCCTCGCGGTCGCCACGGCGTACGGACCGGGCGGTGGTGACGCCGCCGAGACCGCGCTCGCCGGATGCGTGCACCGGGTGCTGGTGAAGGCGGGCGCGGATACGTCCGAAGTGTCCACTGTGTACACGGGCGAGGCCGACGATGATGACCGGCGTGAGTACGGTCCGATCGTCCGGGCTCTCGGCCACCGTCCGGAGCGGGTCATGGTCAAACGGCTGTTCGGCGAATGCGACGCGGCTTCCGGCGCGGTGGCGCTGGGTGTCCTGCTCGCCGAGGAGCGCGATGCCCGGCCCGGCGGGCTTTGCCTGCTCACCGCGCGGGGCGCGGACGGCGCTGTCGGCGCCGCCATCGTGAGAACTTGTGGGCGGAGCTGAAGATGTACTCGAAGAGCGCCCCAACGCGTGAACCCGCCCCGGCCGAAGGCCCCGCTATCGCGGTGGCAGGGCGCCTTGTTCACCACCGTGACGTGGAAGACCAGGCAGCGCCCTGCCGACGTCGATCGCGGACGCGGGTTCACCGACAGACAGCGAGGAGGTACGCCGATGGCGGTCCTGATCGCGGGTAGCGCGGTGCGCACCTGCCTCGGTTCGGGAGCGGAGACGTTCGAGGGCCTGCTTCGCGGCGCCTGCGGCGTCTCACCGCTCCGGTACGGCGATCCGGAAAAGCTGAATGTCGCCTACGGTTACCACACCGGCTTGGCCGACGAGCCGTTCCGCGCGGGGCGGCTTCTCGCCGAGTGCCTGAAGGAAGCCGTCGCACAGTCCGGTGTGGACACCGCCACCCAGCGGGTCGCCGTCCTCGTCGGCACGGGACTGCGTGAGCTGTCCGCGGTGGAACGGCTGGCGCTCACCGGGGAGACCGTGCCCGCCGATCGGCTGGACTTCGCCGACGTCGTGGCCGGAGCACTGCCCGGCGTCACGGACGTGACCACGGTCGTCAACGCGTGCAGCGCGGGCGGCCACGTGCTCGCGCTCGCACAGGATCTGCTGGAACTGGGCGAATGCGACGCCGTCGTGGTCGCCGCCGCCGACGCGATGACGCGGTCGATGCTCGCCATGGTCGGCCGGGTGGCCGAGGAACCGACCGAGCGGGTGCGCCCGTTCGACCGCGACCGCACCGGCGTGCTCCTCGGCGAGGGCGCGGCGGTGCTCGTCGTCGTGCCCGAGACCTGGGATGGCCCGGCGCTCGGCAAGGTCACCGCGACCGGCCTCTCCTGCGACGCCTACCACGCCACGGCGCCGGACATCGAAGGCATCGCCCGCGCGATGTCCGACGCCTACACGCGGGCCGGCCGCATACCGTCCGATGTGGACGTGGTGGTGGCGCACGCGACCGGCACCGCGCTCAACGACCCGGTCGAATGCGACGCGTTGCGCAAGGTCGTCCTCGGTGGCGGCGGGAACCCGCTCGTCACCGCGGTCAAGGGCGCCACGGGACACACCTCCGGCAGCGCCGCACTGGTCAATGTGGACGTCGCGCTGCGGATCTTCGCAACCGGTGAGGTGCCCGCGGTCACCGGCCTTTCCGAGCCGCTCGACGAGGCGACCGGACTGCGCCTGGTCATCGGCGAAGCGGTCGCCGCCCGGCCGGAACTGGTACAGGTCAACGCGTTCGGCTTCGGCGGGGTCAACGCCGTCACACTGCTGGAGCGGGCATGACCGGCCGCGCGAGGGAGACCCGCCTGCTCCTCACGGGCTGGAGCCTGCACCTGCCGGGGATCGCCGAGTTCGACGGCGCGCCGCCGGAGAAGGCCGCGACCGTCCTCGGTCGGAAAGGCCTGCTGTACAAGGAACCCTCGACCCGCTTGGCGTTGTGCGCGGTCCATCGCGCCCTCGGCTGGGAGCCGGGGCAGCGGCCCAGCGGGCCGATCGAAACCGGCACCGCGGTGGTCGCGTGCAGCAACCTCGGCAACGTCGAGACGGTCGCGAAGGTCACGCGCGCGGTCGAGGCGGAAGGCGGCCGGGCGGTGAGCGTGCTCGACGCGCCCAACGTCTCGCCGAACGTCGTGGCCAGCACGGTCGCGCTGTGGTTCGGTTTCGGCGGGCCGAACCTGATGCTGTGCTCCGGCAGCACGGCCGGGCACGCCGGCCTGCGGATGGCGAGCCTGCTGCTGCGCTCCGGCCGGGCCACGCGGGTGGTGCTCGTCGGGGCCGAGCCCGACGACGAGATCGCCTCGATCCTGCACGACGGGCCGCTGCGCGCGGGGAGCGCGTGCGCGATCCTCGAACCCTGGCGCGAAAACTCCGGGCACGTCGTGGTCGACGTCGCCCCGAGCGAGGCCGTGCGGCGCACGGTCGGCCCCGGTGGCTTCGACGTCAAGGAACGGTGGGGCGACTTCTACGGCGCGCACGGGGTCGTGGAGCTCGCGCTCGCCGCCCACCTCGCCGTCACGGAAGGCGAAGGCCGCGTGGGCATCGGCCCGCGGCGTCCGGACGGCGGGCCGTCGGTCACCGTCACCGAGCACAGCGATGAGATGGGGTTCCGGTGAACGGTTCGGCGGTGAAGGCGCACACGATCGCGCCCGGCAGGCCCGGTGCGCCGCTGGTGCTGTTCGCGCACGGGATGGAAGGCCACTGGAAGAGCTGGACGCCGCTGGCCGCGCACCTCGATCAGGGCTACCGGATCGTTTCGCTGGAGCTGCCGTGGAAGGCGGGCAACGACTTCCGCTGGCGCAACCGCTCCTTCGGCAAATGGCTCGGCGACGGACTGGACATGGTCGGCGCCACCCCGGACGTCCTCGTGGCGCATTCGTTCGGCGCCAACGCCGCGCTGGAGCTGATGTGCGCGCTCGACCCGCGCGTCGGTTCGTCGGTGGCGTTGTTCTGCCCCTTCTACCGCCTGCCCCGCTACGAGGTGACCTGGCGGATGTTCGAACGCTCCCGCGAGACGTTCACCGCCCACGTCGGCGAGGGTGTCCGCGCCCGGCTCGGCAAACGAGCTGCTTCGCTGGACCCCGAGGTCGTCGACGGCATGGTCAAGATCGCGCTGAACCGGGCCGGCCCGCTCGGCTTCGCGGCGGTGTTCGACCGCTACGCCGCGAGCGCCGACCTCCAGCTCGGCAACGTCGAGATCCCGACGAAGGTGCTGGTCGGCGGCCTGGATCCGACGCTGCCCGCCGAATCCGCGCGCGCCCTCGCCGACGGTATGCCGGGCGCGACGCTGCACACGCTCGACCGCGGTGACCACTTCTTCCACGTCCGCTACGCCCGGTACGCCGCGGCCGAGGTGACCGGCCTCGTCGAAGACGTCCGGACCCTTCCGAAGGTAGGTGAACTCCGATGACCGCAGTCCTGCGGCCAAGCCGGACCGTCACGCACGGCCGCCCCGCGTTCGAGGGCGCCAACATCCGCACCTGGATCGGTTTCAAGCACTTCATGTACCTGGTCGAGCAGGGTGTCCTGCAGTGGCTGCGCGACCAGGGCACGAGCGCGCGCGACCTGTTCCTGGAGCACGGTCTCGGCGCGGAGATCGTGGACTGCTCGGTGCAGTTGCCCGCGGTGCTGGAACTCGACGACGAGGTCGAGGTCGAGGTCACGCCCGGCCGCGGCGACAAGCTGAACGTGCAGCTCTCGGTGGTCCGCGGCGGCGAAAAGGTCACCGTGCTGCGCGGCAAGGTCACCGTCGCACTCGTCCGCGAGCGGGCCGCCGACACCCGGGCCGCGGCCCCGGATGCCTTGGCGCACCTGGAGGTCCCGGCGCTGGAGTCCACTGTGGAGCGGCTGCCGATTCCCGCCGGGGAGACCGCCGAATCGGTGCTGACCGCGTCGCCGGGCGCGTTCCTGTGGTCGTGGCGTGCCCCGTACTTCTACTGCCACTACTCCGACCGCGTCCAGCACTCCGGGTTCGTCCGGACGCTGGAGGAGGTCGTCGACCGGTACCTGGCCGACCGCGGTATCTCCGTCGGCCGGATGCTGTCCGAACGCGCCTGGATCCCGGTCGTCTCCCGCGCCCGCGTGCGGCTGCTGGAGGACGCGCGGATGGAGGAGACGGTGCACACCGTCTTCACCGTCACCGACATCCTGCGCGGCGTCATGTTCGACGGCCGCATGGACTGCTATGTCCAACGTGGACAGGAGCTCGTCCCGGTCGCCACCGCCCAGATCCTGCACGGCTACGCCATCGCGGCCGGGCCGGGCGCGGGCGGTATGGCCGAACTGGACGAGGGTGTCGTGCACGCGCTGATCGGGGACCGGGCGTGAGCCGGCCCGCCAAGCTGTACTTCTCGCTGCGCAGCCCGTACAGCTGGCTCGCGATCAACAAGCTGCGCGACGAGGTGCCCGGCGCACTCGAACAGCTGGAGTGCTACCCGTACTGGGATCCGGACACGGTGACCGGCGCCGGCCTCGACGAACGCGGCGGCGAGTTCCACTACGTGCAGATGAGCCGCGCGAAGCATCTGTACATGCTGATGGACACCAAACGGATCGCCGAGGCGCAGGGCCGCAAGATGGCCTGGCCGATCGACATCGAGCCGTGGTGGGAGCTGCCGCATCTGGCCTGGTTGCGGGCACGCCGCGAGGGCGTCGAGTGGCCGTTCTACGACGCGCTGAACGAGGCGCGCTGGGGCCGCGGCGACAACATCTGCGAGCCGGACATCGTGCGCGCGGCGGCCGAGCAGGCGGGGCTCGATCCGGAGCTGGCCGTCGGCGCGGTCGACGACCCGGAGATCCGCGCCGAGGGCGTCGACTGCCTCTACCAGGCCTATCTCGACGACATCTTCGGCATCCCCTACTTCAAATGGGGCCGCCACCGCTACTGGGGATTCGACCGGCTGGACGGTTTCCTCGGGGTCTGGCGGCCGGCGGTGCGAGAGGAGCGTGCGGCGTGAGCGAGGACCAGGAGGCCACGGTCACGGAGTTGCCGACCGATCAGTGGTACGGCGTGCCCGCCGAACTGCTCGACGAGGGCGCCGCCTACGACTGGGACAGCCCGGGCGGCTGCGGATGAGGACCGTCGAAGAAGAACGGCTCTACCGCAAACAACGGCTGGCGGCGACCATGCGGCTGTTCGCGGTACGCGGTTTCGACGAGGGCGCGGGCGGGCACGTGACCGCTCGCGACCCCGGCGACCCCGACCGGTTCTGGATCAACCCGTTCGGTGTCCACTTCGGACACGTCCGGGTCAGCGATCTGTTGCTGGTCGACGGCCGGGGTGAAATCGTCGAGGGCGACGGGCGGATCAACCCGGCCGGGTTCGTCATCCACTCGCACGTCCACGCCGCACGGCCCGACGTCGTCGCGGTCGCGCACGCGCATTCCACCTACGGGCGCGCGTGGGCGGCGCTCGGCCGCAAACTCGACCCGATCACCCAGGACGCGTGCGCGTTCTACGAGGACCACGAGGTCTTCGACGAATTCGGCGGCGTGGTTCTGGATTCCGACGAAGGCAAACGGATCGCGGTCCGGCTCGGCACCGGCAAGGCGGTGATCCTGCGAAACCACGGGCTGCTCACGGTCGGTGGCACGGTGCAGGAGGCGGCCTGGTGGTTCACCACCATGGACAGCTCGTGTCACGTGCAGTTGCTCGCGGAAGCGGCCGGGAATCCGGTGAAGATCGAGCCCGAGGTCGCGCGGCACACCGCGTCGACCATCGGGACGCCGGGGATGGGGCGGCTCAACTTCCGGCCGTTGTACGCCGATCTGGTGCGCCGCCAACCGGATTTGCTCGACTGAGGGGAAGGTCATGCCGGCTCTACTGAACGACTACATCGCCGAGGGCGGTGCCGGGACCGCGATCGTCGACGAGGCGGGCGCGGTCGGCTGGCGCCTGCTGGGGGAGCGGGTGAACCGCTGGATCGCCCTGCTGCGGGACCGCGGGCTCGGCGAGGGAGACCGGCTGGCCTGTGTACTCGGCAACCGCCGGGAGACCTTCGAGGTCCTCTTGGCGTGCCTGCACTCCGGGATCACCGTGGTGCCGATCAACTGGCACCTCACCGATCCCGAGATCGCCTACATCGTCTCGGATTCCGGCAGCAAGGCCCTGGTCGTCGAGCCGTCGTACGCCGAAACGGCGGGCCGCGCGGTGGCCCGGTCCACCGGGGAATGCACGACACTGCTGGTCACCGGCTCCGCGGCCGAGTCCGGGTTCGAAGCGGTGGAACCGTTGCTGGCGCTGATGTCCTCGGCCGAGCCCGAAGGACAGACCTGCGGTGCCACGATGTTGTACACGTCGGGGACCACCGGGGCGCCGAAAGGCGTGGTGAACGGCCTGTTCGTGGTCGGCGCGCCGTTCTCCAGGGTGGCGAAGCTGACGCGGTACGCGCACGTCGTCCTCGACGTCCCGTCGCGCGAACGGTGCCTGCTCGACGGGCCCTGGTACCACTCGTCCCAGTTGTTCTTCTCGCTGCTCGGGCTCCTGCTGGGCTCGACACTGGTGATCCGCCGGTCCTTCGATCCCGAGTCCACTTTGGACGTCATCGACCGGGAGCGGATCACCGCCGCGCATCTGGTGCCGACCCAGTTCATCCGCCTGCTGCGGCTGCCGGACGAGGTCCGCGCGCGGTTCTCGGGGGCGAGCCTCGGTCGCGTGTGGCACGGCGGCGGGCCGTGCTCGCCGGACGTCAAACGCCGGATGATCGACTGGTGGGGCCCCGTCCTGACGGAGTACTACGGCGCCACCGAGGGCGGCGCCGTCACGCTCACCGGCTCTCGCGACTGGCTCGCGCACCCCGGAAGCGTCGGCAAGGCCGTGCCGCCGAACGAGATCGTGATCCTCGGCGAGGACGGCACCCCGCAACCGCCGGGCGCCACCGGACAGGTGTTCGTCCGCCGGGTCAAAGGGCAGAGCTTTTCGTATCACAACGCGCCCGAGAAGACGCGGTCCGCGCATTTGGAGCCGGGCACCTTCACCTTCGGCGACGTGGGCCATCTCGACGAGGACGGTTTCCTCTATCTCACCGGGCGCGCGCAGGACATGATCGTCTCCGGCGGGGTGAACGTCTACCCGGCCGAGATCGAGGCCGTGCTGATCAACCATCCCGCGGTCCACGACGTCGCGGTCATCGGCGTCCCCGACGACGAGTTCGGCGAGCGCGTGGCCGCCGTCGTGGAGGTCACCGCCGACGCGCCCGAAGACCTGTTCGCCGTGCTGGACCCGTTCTGCCGCAAGTCGTTGGCGGGGTTCAAGACACCGAGGTCGTACCACGTCATCCCGCGGCTGCCCCGTGAAGCGACCGGCAAACTCCGCAAGGACGTGCTGCGCAAGAGTTTCGCGGCGATCGGCATCGAGCGGCCCGACATCGCACATCCCGCGACGTTCGCCGAAGGCGTGCCGCACGCGGAGTTCGCCCGCCGCCGGGAGACCGAACCGGTGGCGTGGACCCCGGAACCGTTGCTGACCAGGCATTCCAGCGCCGGCAGCACCACTCAGCGCGGTTCCGGCTACTGGGCGGTGACCCGGTACGACGACGTCTACTCGGTGTCGCGGCGCCCGGAGGAGTTCTCTTCCGCGGCCAAGGGCGCCTTCCTGCCCGACCCGCGCACACCCGGCGATCTCAAGCAGACCCGGCAACTGCTGGTCAGCATGGACGGCCCCGAGCACGTCCGGATCCGCCGTCTGGTCGCGACGGTGTTCACCCCCAAATCCGTCCGCGGTTTGAGCGACAGCATCGCCGGGCACGCCCGGCGGCTGGTGGAGAAGGTCACCGACGGCGCGGAGTTCGACGCCGTCGCCGACTTCGCCGCCGAGCTGCCGCTCCTGGTCCTCTGCGACCTGCTCGGGTTCCCGCCGGAGGACCGGCACCTGCTCTACCGCTGGAGCAACGCGCTGGTCGGCTTCGACGACCCGGAGTTCGGCGGCGGCGACGTCGAGGCCTACCGCCGGACGTTCGCCGAAGCGTTCGCCTACGCGATGAAGCTCGGTCTGAACCGGCGTGAAACCCCGACCGACGACCTGATCAGCCGTCTGGTCAACGCCGAGGTCGACGGGAAACACCTGTCGGACCGGGAGTTCTGCAGCTTCTGGCTGCTGCTGGTGGTCGCGGGCAACGAGACCACCCGGCACCTGATCTCCGGTTCGCTGGAGGCACTGGTGAACAACCCGGCCGAACGCGACCGGCTGGTGTCCGGTGAGGTACCGGTGGCCACCGCGGTCGACGAGCTGATCCGCTGGGTCACGCCGATCATGCAGTTCCGCCGCACCGCCGTGCGGGACACGGAGATCGCCGGGCAGCCGGTCGCCGAGAGCGACAAGGTCGTCGTCTATTACACCTCGGCCAACCGCGATCCGGCCGTGTTCACCGACCCGGACCGCCTCGACCTCGGCCGCGACCCCAATCCGCACCTGTCCTTCGGTATCGGCCCGCATTTCTGCCTCGGCGCGCATCTGGCCCGGCTGGAGATGACGACGCTGCTGACCGAACTGCTGCCGCATCTGCCCGGCCTGCGCCTGACCGGGCCGGTGACCCGGCTCGAGTCGAACTTCGTCAACGGCGCCAAGTCCATGCCCGCCCGCTTCGGATGATCCAAAGAGAAAGGGAGGCCGTCGTGCCCTCGAAACCTGTCCAGCCGAGCCGCGCGGGAACGGTGCCCTGGCCCGCCGACCTCGTCGAGCGTTACGTCGCCGAAGGCCACTGGAAGGGCCAGGCGCTCGCGTCGCGTTTCGTGGCCGCCGCCGACGCGACCCCGGACGTCGAGGCACTGACCGACGGCGACTTCCGGCTGACCTACGCCGAACTCCTGTCCCGTGTGGACGGCGCCGCGCAACGGCTGCGGGCACTGGGACTCCGGCCCGACGACCGGCTCCTGGTCCAGCTGCCCAACGGCTGGGAGTTCGTCGTGCTGACGCTGGCGTGCTTCCGGCTCGGCGTGATCCCGGTGATGGCGCTGATCCAGCACCGCAGGCACGAACTGTCCTATTTGGTCGAGCTGTCCGAGGCACGTGCGATCGCCGTGCCGGACCGGGTGAAGGACTTCGACCACCAGGAACTGGCGGCCGGGATCGCCGCCGGGGCCGAGACCATCGAGCACGTCATCGTCGCCGGTGACGTCCGAGACGGGCACGTGGACCTGCGCGCGCTGTGCGCCCCGGCTTCGGATCCGGCCGCCGCCCGCGCCGAACTGGACGCGCTGACGCCCGACCCGCGATCGGTCGCGCTGCTGATCCTTTCCGGTGGCACCACAGGTCTGCCGAAGCTCATCGCACGCACTCACGACGACTACGCCTGCTATGTCGACGGATCCGCCGACGCGTTCGGCTTCGACGCGTCGTCGGTGTATCTCGCCGTCCTGCCGTTCGGGCACAACTACCCGCTGAGCGCGATCCTCGGCGTGCTGTGGGCGGGCGGCCGGGTGGTCGTCTCGCCGTCGCCGTCCCCGCGGGACTCGCTGGGCGCGATCGAAGCCGAACGGGCCACGGTGACGTCGGTGGTGCCGGCGATCGTGGTGCGCTGGCTCGAATACCGCGAAGCCGACAAGCACCACGATCTGTCGTCGTTCAAGGTGCTGACGCTGGGCGCCGCGCGGTTGCAGGACCAGCTGGTCCGCCAGATCAGCACGGTGTTCGGCTGCACGCTGCAGCAGGGCTACGGGATGGCGGAGGGGCTGACCAACCTCACCCGGCTGGACGACCCGTTCGACATCACCTGCGACACCCAGGGGCGTCCGATCAATCCGGCCGACGAACTGCGCGTCGTCGATCCCGACGGGAACCCGGTCCCGCCGGACGAGCAGGGCGAGCTGATCACCCGCGGCCCGTACACGATCCGCGGCTACTACCGCGCGCCCGAACACAACGAGCGCGCCTTCACCCCGGACGGCTGGTACCGCACGGGTGACGTCGTGCGGCTGCGCCCGGACGGCTACGTCGTCGTCGAAGGGCGCACCAAGGACGTGATCAACCGAGGCGGCGAGAAGATCGCGGCCGAGGAGGTCGAATCCTTCGCCTATCAGCTCGATTCGGTGGAGATGGCGGCCTCGGTCGCGATGCCGGACCCGGTGCTCGGCGAGCGCGGCTGCCTCTACGTCGTGCCGACGCCCGGCACCTCCGTCGCACTGCAGGACGTCATCGACGTCATGGAGACGGCGGGGGTCGCCCGGTTCAAACTCCCCGAACGGCTGGTGATCGTCGACGCGATGCCGCGCACCCCGATCGGCAAGATCGACAAGAAGGTGCTGCGGGCGGACATCGCGCGACGGCTCGAAGAAGAAGCCGCCTGATTCCCGCTCGTGAGTGGTAAGGACGGTTCTAACCCTCCTTGCCACTCACGAGCTTTTTTCACGCCGCGCATTCTCGCAGAATGGAATAAGACGAGCCCGTCCCCACAATGCGAACCTTGCAGTGCAGCCGGTTTCCGGCCCGGGTTCCGCCGCGTGACGTGGAAATGCTCGAACGCGGTTCACCCCCATCGCTTTGGGAGAAAGGACGCACAATGAGCGTTACCGCAACGCGGCAAGGCGGGCCGCCCGCAGCCGCGGAAAAGCCGGCCAAACAACGCTATCTGGCCGTCGACGGCCTGCGCGGAGTCTGCGCGCTGGCCCTGCTCTTCACACATGTCGCGATGATCGCGGGGGTGCTGGGCACCAAGGAACTCGGCGGCACGATCGCGTCGACCAGCGCCGTCGGCGGGTTCTTCACCGGTGGCCTGCAGATCTTCGCGGGCGTTTTCTTCGTGCTCACGGGCATGTTCGTCTACCAGGGGTTCGCGAAGTCGGTCATCAACGGGACCCCGCGCAAACGCGAAGGCACCGTCATCCGCCGGGTACTGCGCCTGCTCCCCGCGTACTACGTGATGTACTTCGTGGTCCTCATCGCGCTGAACCTCCAGCAGATCGACAGTGTGTGGGACGTCTTCCGGCCGTTGGCGTTGCTGCACATCTACGACTGGGACGGCTGGAGCAACGGCATGGAGATCACCTGGACCGTGCCGGACATGGCGCAGTTCTACCTCCTGCTGCCGCTGCTGGCCTGGGCGACGTTCAAGTTCGCCTCCCGCGGCAAGACCGCGCGGGCGCGGGCGTACCGGATGATGCTCCCCGTACCGCTGCTGTTCGCCGCCGGTGTCGCCTGGCTGCTGTACTCGCAGATGAACGGCCTCGGCACCCGTGCGCTGTTCTGGTACCCGATGGGCCTGATGCCGGAGGTCGCGATCGGCATGGTCATCGCGATCTGGCTGGAGTTGCAGAAGGCCTCGCCGAACGAGGCGCCCAAGCTGCTCACCTTCGCCGGCCGCCACCGCGTCCTGTTCCTGGGCATCGCGCTGACCTGCCTGCTGATCAACTGTGCCCGTCCCGGCAGCGAGATCGGCATGGACGACTACTACAGTCTCACCGCGCTAGGGATCTTCTACGGCCTGCTGGCCATTCTCTCGGCGAGCCTGTTGCTTTCGATGGTCGCGCCCGGACCCGAGTCGCGCCTGATCCGCGCCGTGTTCACCAACCGGGTGATCCTGTTCATCGGCAAGATCTCCTACGGCGTCTACCTGTGGCAGTTCGCGGTGATGCATTTCTACCTGCAGAAGCCGAACGCCTACTTCAACGGCGAGCCGATGCCGCTGATGCTGATCCGCGCCGGTACCGGCTTCTGGGAACTGCAGCTGGTCACCCTGGTCGGCACGATCATCCTGTCGACGATCTCGTACTACGTGCTGGAACGTCCGTTGATGAACTGGGGTGAGCGGGTCATCAAGCGCCGTGCCGCCCGCAAGGCCGCGGCCGCGCTGCCGCGGCCGCGTGAGGAATCGGTTCCGGTCTAGTCCCTTGCTCCTCGATCCGCCGGCCTGGTGTCCGCCACAAGCGGACGCCAGGCCGTTCCAGCATGGAGGTTCGCCGTGTCGTTTTCCGCGCCCTTGAGGGGTTTCCAAGCCCGGCTCCCCGGATCCGGCCCGGTCGTCGAGACGGTTCTCGACCGGCTGCGGATGCTGGAAGCCGACGTCGGTGGCGGGCCGCCCGGTCCGTTCGGCCTGAATGGGCTGGGTGTCTCGGTCGAGGCCGGCCTGCGCGGGCCGTTCTCGGAGAATCTCGTGCAGGCGGGCTGCGGGATCATGGCGGTGCACGGACGGTCGGAGGCGCAGCCGCGGCCGCTGGGTGTCGACTACGTTTCGATCCTCACCGGGATCGCCACCGTTCAGGGCATGCTGGCCGCGACGTTGGCCCAACTGCGCGGAAACCCCGTATCCCGCATCGAGCTCGACGCGGACGGCGTCGCGTTGCTCGCCGTCGGGCAGTACATCGCCGCGGCCACCGCGGACGAGGACCCCGAAGGCTACGAGGACCTGCCGTCGACGGCGCGGCCACCGTTCGTCTCCGCCGACGGGATCGCGTTCGAGGTCGAGTCCTTCAGCGGCGAGGCCTGGCAAGCGTTCTGGGCCTCGCTGGGGACTCCGGAGCGGGCGATCGCCCGTGGCTGGCGGCCGTTCCTCCTCCGTTACGAGCGCGCGTCGGCGGTGCTCCCGCGTGAGCTGCACGAGGCGGCCGAGTCCACCTCGTTCGAGGAGATCCGCGCGATCGCGGCCGCGACCGGAATGCACGTCTGTCCTGTTCGGACGGTCACCGAGCGACGCGCGGACCCGGACGCGGGCGTGCCCCCGTGGACACTCCGCGCCGGACGGGTGGCGCCGCCGGGATCCGACGCCGACGCCGGTCTGCCGCTCGCCGGCGTCCACGTCGTCGAGTCGACCCGCCGGGTGCAGGGCCCGCTGGCGACCCGGCTGCTGTCGATGCTCGGCGCGACCGTCACCCGGATCGAACCGCCGGGCGGCGATCCGCTGCGGGGGATGCCGCCGATGGCGGGGGACTGCTCGGCGAAGTTCCGTGTGCTCAACGACGGCAAGCGGATCGCCGAGATCGACTTCAAAGCGGCCGCGGGCCGTGACGAGGTGATGGATCTGATCCGCGACGCCGACGTGTTCCTGCACAACTGGGCACCGGGCAAGGACGTCGAACTCGGCCTGGACGCGACCGCCATGCACGCGGTGAACCCCGGACTGGTCTACGCGGCCGCGTGCGGCTGGGGCGATGCGCTGGGGAAGCGGCCGCCCGCCGGTACGGACTACATGGTCCAGGCCTACTCCGGGGTGGCCGACGCGCTGACGCCCGCCGGCGAACCGCCGCGCCCGACGTTGATGATCATGGTGGACATCGCGGGCGGATTCGTTTCGGCGGAAGGGATCCTGGCCGCGCTGGTGGCCCGTCAGCGCACCGGCCGGGGCGGCTCGGTCACGACGTCACTGCTCGCCGCGGCCGACGCCCTCCTGCGCGAGCCGTCACCCGCCGCCGTCGATGGCGTCTTCGCCGCGGCCGACGGGCTGCTGGCGATCGTGACCGAAGACGTCGAGGCGCTGTGCGCGAAGCTGGACATTCCCGTACCCCCGCGGGAAGAACTGCCGGACGCGATCACCAAGGCGCTGGGCACCCGGCCGGTGGCGGACTGGGAAAGCGGGCTGGGCTCGATCGCGGTGCCCGTCCGGCGCGATCTGGGAGGCCTCGTCTCGCGTCATCCCGGGCGGTTCGAACGGAACGGCTGCGCGATCGCCCTTTCGCCGTGGATCTTCGAAGGAGCTTCGTGATGAGTGGGAACACGCTGGGAGTGCTGGGCTCCGATGTCAAGGTAGGGCTGGCCGATGGCACGAAGATCGCCTACGCCAACCTGGACTACGCGGCCAGCGCGCCCTGCCTGCGCGAAGTGGCCGACGTCGTGGGAGAACTGCTCCCGCTGTACGCGAGCGTGCACCGGGGCGCGGGCGCGCTTTCCCAGCTGTGCACGGAAAAGTACGAACTCGCCCGCGTTTCCGTCACCGCGTTCCTGGGCTGCCGCGCCGACGACGTGGTCGTGTTCACTCGCAACACCACCGACGCGCTGAACCTCCTGGCCCACGCCGTGCCGTCGGACACCCTGGTCGTCACGTTCGAAGGCGAACACCACGCGAACCTCTTGCCGTGGAACGACGTCGTCCGGCTCCCGGCGCCTTCGTCACCGGCGGGAGCGGTTTCCGCCGTCGAGGCGGCGCTCACCGAGCGGGCCGCCGGACGTCCGGTCCTGCTGGCCGTCACCGGCGCGTCCAACGTGACCGGCGAGGTCTGGCCGCTCGCCGAACTGGCCGCCACCGCCCACCGTTTCGGTGCCCGCATCGCGGTCGACGCCGCCCAGCTCGCGCCGCACCGGCGGATCGACGTCGCCGCGCTCGGTCTCGACTACGTGGCTTTCTCCGGCCACAAGCTGTACGCCCCGTTCGGCGTCGGCGTACTCGCGGGCCGGGCCGACTGGCTGGACCGCGCGCGGCCGTACCTCGCGGGTGGCGGGGCCACCGCCCACGTCGGTGACGGACCCGGCGACGTCGACTGGGCGGCAGGCGCCGCGCGACACGAGGCGGGCTCCCCGAACGTCATCGGCGCGGTGGCGCTGGCGGCGGCGTGCGATGCGCTCGCGGCGGCGGACCTGGACACGCTCCGAGCCGAAGAGGACGCGCTGACGACCCGGCTGCACGACGGCCTCACGGAGATCCCCAAGGTCCGCATCCTGGGCGGCGGCTGGCCGGACAGGCTGGGCATCGTGTCGTTCACCGTCGACGGCGTCGAGACGCGCGCCGTGTCCACCCGGCTGGCCGAGGAGTTCGGCATCGGTGTGCGCGACGGCCTGTTCTGCGCCCACCCGTTCACCCGGCGGCTGCTGGACCAGGCGGGCGCGACCGCGCGGACGGCGGTGCGCGCGAGCATCGGCATCGGCACGACACCCGAGCACATCGACCGCCTGATCGCCGGCGTCCGGGTCATCGCCGGATCCTGATCCGAACTCGATGGCTTGTCTCGGAAGCAGTGCTGTCTTGAGCCGTCCGCGGTCGTTCGGAGAGGTAACTCCGAATGTGTGGAGGGGTTTTCGGCGCGGTGGAGTGGGTGTTCAATCGCAGGTACCGAAACTGGACGCTGATGCCGGCCAAGGCATGGTGGCCGGTGTCGACTTTGTCTCTCTACTGAACTCGATAAAAAGTATCGAGTCCGATTCAGGACGCTGGGTGTGAACGATCTGAGCCCCGCTCACCGGGCTGTCGAGATGTGCGACCTTCCGCTGCTTCGTGAACTCCTCGACGGCGGCGCCGACATCCACGAAGAGCATGACGGGCTCACGTTGCTGCACCATGCCATCGACGTCGAGATCGACAGTCACGCGCAGACGGGCGAGCCGCTGCACGTGGACGTGACGGCTTACTTGCTGGCGCGAGGAGCGGACCCGAAGCGTCGTTCTGATGGCGGTCGTGGCGTCAGCGCCGAGCACATGGCCTTCGTAGACGGTCATTGGCTGGCATCGGCCCTCTTCGAGGCATGGGCGGACAGGCCCTGATGAGATGTCGTGAAGATCGCTATGATGGGTGCTGAATACGCCGTCACTCTCGTCGATTTTCGACAAGGTTGCCCGCCGCTGTTCTCGGGCGGCTCGCGCGCTTCGGATCACCTTGAGGCGACGACGCCTGCCGTAGTCGGGGTAACCGGCCGAACCGTCGCCACATGCCGACGAGCGCGTCGCTGAGAGTCGGTACTCGAACAACCCCAAGAGGCAATGTTCGACCGATGTGAGCGAACAGCTGAAAACGCTGTTCAGAAGTGTGCCCTCGGCAGGATTCGAACCTGCGACACCTGCCTCCGGAGGGCAGTGCTCTATCCCCTGAGCTACGAGGGCGTTGCCGCCTGAGCGACGTTGGAAGCTTAGCGCATGTCCCCGCAGGCTCTCGCGAGTGGTGGTCGTTAACCGGCGTGATGCCCGACGAGGCGGCCAGGGGCCCCTCTGACCAGGTCTTTCGCAAGAGCGAGCCGGCAGGCATCGGAAATGCGTAGCGTTGGTGGCATCGACGAACTGGGAGGACCTGGTGATCGAACCGTTCGAGGTGAGGATCTCCGAATCCGACATCGAAGACCTGCGCACCCGGCTGCGTGCGACGCGCTGGCCCGAGCCTGCCACTGTCGACGATTGGGAACAGGGTGTCCCGCTGGAGTTCGCGCGGGAGTTGTGCCGGTACTGGGCGGAGGACTACGACTTCGGAGTGGCAGCCCGGGTCAACGCTTTCCCGGGCTTCAAGACCACTGTGGACGGTCTCGGGATCCACTTCCTGCACGTTCGCTCGCCGGAGCCGGACGCGACACCGCTCGTGCTCACGCACGGCTGGCCGGGTTCGGTCGTGGAGTTCCTCGACGTGCTCGGGCCGCTGACCGATCCCGCCGCGCACGGGGGCGATCCCGCGGACGCGTTCCACGTCGTGGCGCCGTCGCTGCCGGGGTTCGGCTGGAGTGACAAACCGTCGTCGACGGGGTGGAACGTCGAGCGCATCGCCCGGGCTTGGGACGAGCTGGTGGGACGTCTCGGGTACGAGCGGTACGCCGCGCAGGGCGGCGACTGGGGCGCCGGGGTGACGAACATGCTCGCCAAGGTGGCCCCGGAGCGGCTGATCGGCGTCCACGTGAACATGGCGGGCGTCCCGTACGACGGGTCCGTTCTCGGCGAGCCGACGGTGGAGGAAAGGGCGGCGATCGGCGACCTCGCGCGGTTCCGCGCCGTCGGGTCGGCGTACGCGCAACAGCAGGCGACGCGTCCGCAGACGGTGGGCTACGGGCTCACCGACTCGCCGGTCGCGCAGGCCGCGTGGATCGCCGAGAAGTTCTGGGAGTGGACCGACAACGACGGCTCGCCGGAGACCGTGCTGTCCTGGCGACAGATGCTCGACGCGATCTCCGTCTACTGGTTCACCGCGACGGCGGCCTCGTCGGCGCGGATCTACTGGGAGAACAAGGAGCGGGACGTCAGCCCCGTTGAAGTTCCTTCGGGTATCTCCATCTTCCCCCGCGAGATCGTCCGGCCGTCACGCCGCTGGGCGGAGCTGCGCTACACCGATCTTCGCTGGTACGAGGTGCTGGCCGAGGGCGGCCACTTCGCCGCGTTCGAGCAGCCCGAGGCCTTCGTCGGCCAGTTGCGGGGGTTCTTCCGGTCGCTTCGGTAGCGGTGCGTGGCGGTTTCAGGTTTCGGGAAGGCCCTCCTGGGGGATGGCTTCCTTGTGTGGCTTAAGACATGGTGAACTTAGGCTCACCTGTATTGCACATATGCGCATGTGACAATATATTCGGCCTGTCGACTTCACGAGAGGCGGAGCAATGGGTCACGGGCACGGGCATGGGACGGCCGCGCCGTCGAGCGCGTCAGGCCGCTACCTCAAGAGCCTGACGATCGCGCTGGTCATCGGCGCCGGCTTCATGGTCATGGAGTTCGTCGTCGGGTTCGCCACCGGCTCGCTCGCGCTCATCTCCGACGCCGCCCACATGTTCACCGACGTCCTCGGCGTCGGCATGGCGCTGGCGGCCATCCTGCTCGCCCGCCGCAGCGGCCCGACGCTCACCAGGACGTTCGGCTTCTACCGCGCCGAAGTGCTCGCGGCGCTGGGCAACGCCATCCTGCTGTTCGGCGTCGCGGGTTACGTCCTGGTCGAGGCCATCGGCCGGATCAGCGACCCGCCCGCCGTGCCCGGCCTGCCCGTCCTGCTGGCCGCGGCCGCGGGCCTCGTCGCGAACATCGTCTCCTTCATGATCCTGCGCAAGGGCGCGGAAGAGAGCATCAACGTCCGGGGCGCGTACCTCGAAGTCCTCGCCGACCTGATCGGCTCCGTCGGTGTGCTGCTGAGCGGTGCGATCACGCTGCTGACCGGCTGGCGCTACGCCGACCCGATCATCGGTGTCGCGATCGGCCTGTTCGTCCTGCCCCGCACCTACGCCCTCGCGCGGCGCGCGCTGCGGATCCTGTTCCAGCACGCGCCCAAGGGCGTCGACGTCGCCGGGATCCAGGCCGAACTCGGCGGACTGAAGGGCGTCGAGGACGTTCACGACCTGCACGTCTGGACGCTGACTTCGGGGATGGAGGTCGCTTCGGCGCACCTCACCATCGCACCGACCGTCGAGCAGGCCGAGGTGCTCACCGAGGCCCAGAACCTCCTGGCGAACCGCTACTCGATCGAGCACGCGACGCTGCAGATAGAAGTGCCCCAGTGCGCTAAACGCTGCCAGGAGCTCTCCTGGTAACCACGCATTTCGTCCTCTGAATGCGGTAGTCGGCAAAGCGAACTACCGCATTCAGAGGACGAAATGCGTCAGGCGGGGAGGGGAGCGGCGCCGCGCTCCTGGAGCAGGCCCTTCATCAGGGTCATCTCCGCGCCCTGCGAAACGAGCATGCTCTGCGTCAGTGACTTCACGTCGGCGATCGACGTGTGGTCGTAGCCGTACTGAGCCATCTCCGTCCCGCCCATGTGGTGCCGGAGCATCAGCTGCAGGAAGAAGACGTCCATCTCCTTGCCGGTCAGCGACCGCAGTTTGGCGAGTTCGGCCGACGTCGCCATCCCCGGCATCGGGGCGCCGTTCGACGGCTTCATGTCGGCGCCACCGTGCCCGCCGTGACCGGCCATCGGCTCGGTCATCCAGGTCATGTAGGCGCCGGTCGTCTGCTCGGGCTGGCCCCACAGGCCGAGCCAGCCCTTCATCCGGCCGACCTGGCCGGTCTGCGTGCGCTCGATGTCGAACGCGAGGGTCTTGATCGCCGGATCGGTCGTGTGGTCCCGCGCCCAGCCCGCCATGGTGACGGCCTGGAGGTGGTGCACCGACATGTCCTGCGCGAAGCCGACCTCGACCGAGCCCGTGCCCGGGGTCTTCTGCTCCGGCTCGGAGTCGATCAGCCTGGTCGTCAGCGCGCCGAGGCCGAAGCCGAGGATCAGCATGACGACCAGGGCGGCCCCGATCACCAGCCATCGGCTCTTGGCCGACCGTGAGACGTCTTCCTGGAGATCGGGGTCCACTTGGCTCACTTACTTGCTCGCGGGCGCCGAGGGCTGGGTGGCGGGCGCGGACGGCTGACCGGCGCCGGGCTGGTCCGGCTGGGTGCCCGCGCTGCCCTTGTAATCCATCGGCTTCGCGTCCGGCCCCGGCGGGGTCGGGTCGAAGTCGCCCGGCTCGATCTGCGCGTCGCAGGTGGCGTCACGCTCGGGGTACGCGCCGTACGGGTTGGTGCGCAGGGCGGCGATGAACTGGTCGATCCGCTCGTCGGAGGCGGAGTCCAGCTTCAGCTGGTGACCCCACGACTGCACGGAGATCGGCTTGTCCAGGTTCGGGTACGGCGACATCACCGTGTACGGCTTGCCCTCGACGCGGACCCGCAGCAGCTCCAGCGCGTCGCCGGAGATCTGCGCCGGGTTGTAGGCGATCCAGACCGCGCCGTGCTCGAGACCGTGGACCATGTTCTCGTTACGGACGGCCTTCTCGTAGACGACGCCGTTGCACGCGGCCCAGGCCTGGTCGTGCGGGCCACCGAAGGGCGGGGTCTTGTCGTAGGCGACGCGCTCGGCGGCGCTGACGTGCACGGAGCCCTCGTAGGTGGCCGTGGTCACGCCCGGGATCCGCTTCGACGGGTCCGGGTCCTGCTGAGAGGGGGCGAAGGCGGCCGCGGCCTCTTCGCGGGTCTTCTGCTCACGCTTGGGCGCCGAAGCGACCATGTAATAGGTGACCACCGAGGCAGCCAGGACGACGATCGCGACGACGGCGATGATCGTGCCCCAGGGCGTGCCCTTCTTGGACACGACGGAACTACGGGCGGCCTTCATCGCGTTCTTCGACGACGCGCCCTTTTTTCTGGTTGTCCCGTTAGCCATGGCTCCTGCGTTCTCCGAAGGGGGTGGTCCCTGCGCGGGCCAGTGTAGAGACCGCGCGTCTGATCACCGTGAACAGTTCGAAGATCACCGGCTTGGCTCACACCTTCCGGCGGTCGCTGCGAAGCCCGGACCAGGTCACACCTAGAATTCCGCGAGTGACTCCCGCAGCTCTCGCCGACCTGGTCCGTAACTCCGCCGTGCAGGTTCTCACCGCGCGCGGCCTCGACGATTCCGTGCTGCCGGAGAAGGTGACGATCGAGCGTCCCCGCAATCCCGAGCACGGCGATTACGCGACCAACCTGGCGTTGCAGGTGGCCAAGAAGGCGGGCATGAAGCCCCGCGACTTCGCCGACGCGCTGGCCGAGGCCCTCTCGGCCACCGACGGCATCGACTCGGCCGAGGTCGCCGGCCCGGGCTTCCTCAACCTGCGGCTCGCCGCCGACGCGCAGGGCCAGATCGTCCAGCAGGTGCTCGACGCCGGCGAGAAGTACGGCCTCGGCGACGCGCTGGCGGGCGTCAAGATCAACCTCGAGTTCGTTTCGGCGAACCCGACCGGCCCGATCCACCTCGGCGGCACCCGCTGGGCCGCGGTCGGCGACGCGCTGGGCCGCGTGCTGTCCGCGCAGGGCGGCCTGGTCACCCGGGAGTACTACTTCAACGACCACGGCGCGCAGATCGACCGCTTCGTCCGCTCCCTGATCGCCGCCGCCAAGGGCGAGCCCGCCCCCGAGGACGGCTACGCGGGTGGCTATATCAACGACATCGCCGCCGAGGTCATCCGGCAGGAGCCGAGCGCGCTGTCGCTGCCCGACGACGAGCGGGCCGAGACCTTCCGCCGGGTCGGCATCGAGCTCATGTTCTCCGAGATCAAGCAGAGCCTGCACGATTTCGGCACCGATTTCGACGTCTACTTCCACGAGAACTCGCTGCACGAGTCCGGCGCCGTGGCGACCTCGGTCCAGCAGCTGAAGGACTCCGGGAACCTGTACTTCTCCGACGGCGCCTGGTGGCTCAAGTCCAAGGAGCACGGCGACGACAAGGACCGCGTCGTCATCAAGAAGGACGGCAACCCGGCCTACATCGCCGGTGACCTCGCCTACTTCCAGGACAAGCGCAAACGCGGTTTCGACCTGTGCATCTACATGCTCGGCGCGGACCACCACGGCTACATCGCCCGGCTCAAGGCCGCGGCGGCCGCCTTCGGTGACGACCCCGCCGTCGTCGAGGTGCTGATCGGCCAGATGGTCAACCTGGTCTCCGAGGGCAAACCGGTCCGGATGAGCAAGCGTGCCGGCACCGTGATCACCATGGAGGACCTCGTCGGCACCGTCGGGGTGGACGCGGCGCGCTACGAGCTGATCCGCTACTCCGTCGATTCCACTTTGGACATCGACCTGGACCTGCTTCGCAAGCACTCCAACGACAACCCGGTCTACTACGTCCAGTACGCCCACGCGCGGCTGGCCTCGTTGCAGCGCAACGCCGCCGATCTCGGGCTGAAATCCGATGGCGCCGTCGACTTCGGACTGCTTACGCTGCCCGCCGAGGGCGATCTGATCCGCACGATCGGCGAATTCCCGACCGTCCTCCGCCGGGCCGCACAGCTGCGCGAACCGCACCGCGTCGCCCGGTACCTCGAAGAGCTCGCCGGCGCGTACCACAAGTTCTACACGGTCGGCCGTGTTCTTCCCCAGGGCGACGAGGAGGCCACCCCCCTCACGTTCGCCCGGCTCGCGCTGTGCCAGGCCGCCCGTCAGGTGCTGGCGAACGGCCTCAACGTGCTCGGTGTCTCTGCTCCGGAACGGATGTAACCCAGAATGGCTCACCCCGCGGGCCCCCGCCACGCCGACGTCTACCCCCACGCCGACGCCTCCGGTTTCCCGCCGTCGAGTCCGGAAGAACTCGACAGGCTGTACCCGAAAGTCTGGCCCCGCAACACTTTCCGCGGCGGTGACGGCGTCGTCCGCATCGCGGGCGTCGACGTCCGCGAACTCGCCGAGAAGTACGGCACGCCGTTGTTCGTCGTCGACGAGGCCGACTTCAAGTCCCGGTGCGCCGACTACGCCGAGGCGTTCGACGACCCGGCGCTCGTGCACTACGCGTCCAAGGCGTTCCTGTCCATCGAGATCGCCCGCTGGGTGGCCGAACAGGGGCTGAGCCTGGACGTCTGCAGCGGCGGCGAACTCGCCGTGGCGCAGCGCGCGAACTTCCCGGCCGAGCGGATCACCTTCCACGGCAACAACAAAGCGCTGTGGGAACTGGAAGCCGCCGTCGAAGCCGGCGTCGGCACGGTCGTGGTCGACTCCTACTACGAGATCGCGCGGCTGGCCGACGTCGCCGCCCGGCACGACATCGTGCAGAACGTCCTCATCCGGGTCACCGTCGGCGTCGAGGCGCACACCCACGAATTCATCGCGACCGCGCACGAGGACCAGAAGTTCGGTTTCTCGCTGGCCTCCGGTGACGCGGCCGAGGCCGTGCGCCGGGTGCTCAACGCGCCTTCGCTCAAGCTGATCGGCCTGCACAGCCACATCGGTTCGCAGATCTTCGACGCCGACGGTTTCGAGGTCGCGGCCCGTCGCGTGGTCGGCCTGCTGGCCGAACTCGGCAAGGAGCACGGCCCCGAACTGCTCGACCAGCTGTCGATCGTCGACCTCGGCGGTGGTTTCGGTATCGCCTACACCGACAAGGACAACCCGCCGCCGCCCGCGCAGATGATCACGCAGATCCGCGAGATCGTCCGCAAGGAATGCGAGTACGCGGGCCTTCCGGTGCCGAAGATCGCCGGCGAGCCCGGCCGCGCCATCGCCGGTCCCGGCACGATCACGCTGTACGAGGTCGGCACCATCAAGGACGTCTCGCTCGGCGACAAGGCCGCCCGGCGTTACGTCAGCGTCGACGGCGGGATGAGCGACAACATCCGCACCGCCCTCTACGACGCGGTGTACGACTGCCGTCTCGTCTCCCGGTCGGCCGACGACGACGGGGACGGCCAGGTGGGTGCCGCGCTGTCCCGGGTCGTGGGAAAACACTGTGAGTCCGGCGACATCGTCGTCCGTGACTGCTGGCTCCCCGACACCCTTGCTCCCGGCGACCTGCTCGCCGTGGCGGCCACCGGGGCGTACTGCTACTCGATGGCCAGCGGGTACAACCGGCAGCCGCGGCCCGCGGTGGTGGCCGTGCGCAACGGCAGCGCCCGCGTGCTGCTGCGGCGGGAGACGACGGACGACATGCTGCGCCTGGAGGTCTAGCAAGTGTCTACTGTAGACGGACGCGTGATCAGGGTCGCCCTGCTCGGCTGCGGGACGGTCGGTGGCGAGGTCGTCCGGCTGCTCACCGAGCAGGCCGGGGAGCTCGCCGCCAGGGCGGGCGCCAGGGTGGAGCTGGCGGGCATCGCGGTGCGTCGCCCCGACAAGCACCCCGAGCTGCCGCCGGAGCTGGTGACGTCCGACGTGACGAAGCTCGTGACCTCGCCGGACGTCGACGTCGTCGTCGAACTGGTCGGCGGCATCGAGCCGGTGCGGCAGTGGCTGCTCGACGCGCTCAAGGCCGGGAAATCCGTTGTCACGGCGAACAAAGCGCTGCTGGCCGAGCATTCCGCGGAGCTGTTCGAGGCCGCCGACGCGGCAGGCGTCGACCTCTATTTCGAGGCCGCCGTGGCCGGGGCGATCCCGCTGCTGCGCCCGCTGCGCGAATCGCTGGCCGGTGACCGCATCACCCGCGTGATGGGCATCGTCAACGGCACCACCAACTACATCCTTTCCGCGATGGACTCCACCGGCGCCGGCTACGCGGAAACGCTGGAAGAGGCCAGCAGGCTCGGATACGCCGAGGCGGACCCGACGGCCGACGTCGACGGCTACGACGCCGCGTCCAAGGCCGCGATCCTCGCCTCGCTCGCGTTCCACACCCGCGTGACCGCGTCCGACGTGCACCGCGAGGGCATCGCCGACGTCACCGCGTCGGATCTCGCCGCGGCGAAGGTGCTGGGCCGCACGGTGAAACTGCTCGCCATCTGCGAGCGCGTCACCGCCGACGACGGCACCGAATCCGTTTCGGCGCGCGTGCATCCGGTGATGATCCCGCGCGGCCACCAGCTCGCCGGGGTGGGCGGCGCGTACAACGCCGTCTACGTCGAGGCCGACGCCGCCGGTGAGCTCATGTTCTACGGTCAGGGCGCCGGTGGCGCGCCGACCGCGAGTGCCGTGCTCGGCGACCTCGTCGCGGTGGCTCGAAACCGGGTCGTCGGCGGCCGTGGCCCGCGCGAATCCGCGCACGCCGCGCTCCCGGTCAGGCCGATGGGCCAGACGCCGACGCGGTACCACGTCAGTCTCGACGTGGCCGATCGAGCGGGCGTCCTCGCCCAGGTGGCCCAGGCGTTCGCCGGGCACGGTGTCAGCATCGCCGCCGTGCGCCAGCGCGACGCGAACGACACGGCCAGCCTGGTCGTGGTCACCCACCTGGCGCCGGACGCGGCATTGCGGTCCACTGTGGACGACATTGCCCAACTCGATGTGGTGAACCAGGTCGTCAGTGTGATGCGTGTGGAAGGCGAAGACCAGTGATTTCCCAACCGTGGCCGGGGATCATCCAGGCTTATCCGGACCGGATCCCGGTCCCCTCCGGCGCGAAGGTGATCACGCTCGGCGAAGGCAACACCCCGCTGCTGCCCGCGCCGCATCTCTCGGAACTCACCGGATGCGAGGTCCACCTCAAGGTCGAAGGCGCGAACCCGACCGGGTCGTTCAAGGACCGCGGGATGACCGTGGCCATCACGCACGCGCTCGCCAGCGGGCTCAAGGCGGTCATCTGCGCCTCCACCGGCAACACCTCCGCCTCGGCCGCGGCGTACGCGGCCCGCGCCGGGCTCACCTGCGCGGTGCTCGTCCCGCAGGGCAAGATCGCGATGGGCAAACTCGCCCAGGCCGTGCTGCACGGCGCGCGGATCCTGCAGGTGGACGGCAACTTCGACGACTGCCTCGAACTGGCGCAGAAAACCGCGATCGACTACCCGGTGACCCTGGTCAACTCGGTCAACCCGGTGCGTATCGCCGGCCAGAAGTCGGCCGCGTTCGAGATCTGCGACGTGCTCGGCCGGGCGCCGGACATCCACTGCCTGCCGGTCGGCAACGCGGGCAACATCACCGCCTACTGGGCCGGATATTCCGAGTACGCGGGCGACGGTGTGGTGAAGAACACCCCGCGCATGTTCGGTTTCCAGGCGGCGGGTGCCGCGCCGCTGGTGCACGGCGAGCCGGTGGCCGATCCGGACACGATCGCGACCGCCATCCGCATCGGCAGCCCCGCTTCCTGGGACGGCGCGATGAAGGCGAAGAACGCCTCCGCCGGGCTGTTCGAGGCGATCACCGACGAGAAGATCCTCGAGGCGTACCGGCTGCTGGCCCGCAAGGAAGGCGTGTTCGTGGAGCCCGCCTCGGCGACCAGCGTCGCGGGCCTGCTCGCGACGTCCGCAGACGGCCGCCTGCCGAAGGGCTCGACCGTTGTGTGCACCGTCACGGGGCACGGTCTGAAGGATCCGGCCACGGCGCTGGAGGGCAACGTCGAGGTCGAGCCGCTCGCCGTCGACCCGACCGCCGTCGCCGCCGCGCTGGACCTGCGATGACCCTGCTCAAGATCAAGGTCCCGGCGTCTTCGGCGAACCTCGGCCCGGGGTTCGACGCGCTCGGCCTGGCGCTCGCGCTGTACGACCGCGTCGAACTCCAGATCACCGACGCCGGGCTCAAGATCGAGGTGACCGACGTCGGCGCGGGCGGCGTGGACGACGTCCCAACCGACGAATCGCATCTGGTCGTGCGGGCCTTCCGGCGCGGTTGCGAGCACCTCGGTCTCCGGCCGCCCGGCGTGCACCTGCGCTGTTTCAACGCCATCCCGCACGCCCGCGGCCTCGGCTCGTCCGCGTCCGCCGTGGTGACCGGCGTCGCGGCGGCGTACGCGCTGGCTGAGAAGCCCCTGGACGACGACGCCCTGCAGCTGGCGGCCGAGTTCGAGGGACACGCCGACAACGCCGCGGCGAGCCTGCTGGGCGGCTTCGTGGTGGCGTGGAACGAGGGCGAGCGGTTCCGCGCCGAACGGCTCCAGCCGCATCACGACATCCGGCCCGTGGTCGCCGTCCCGGCGCTGCGGTCCTCGACCGACGCCACCCGCGGGCTGCTTCCCGACCGGGTCCCGCACGCCGACGCGGCGTTCACGGCCGGTCGCGCGGCGCTCGCGGTGCACGCGCTGACCGCGCGCCCCGACCTGTTGCTCTCCGCGACCGAAGATCGGCTCCATCAGCATTACCGGGCGTCCGCGTACCCGGCGAGCAGCGAATTGGTGCGCGCGCTGCGGGCCGAAGGGGTGGCCGCGGCCATCTCCGGGGCCGGTCCGACGGTGCTCGCGCTGACGACGGAGGGAATACTCCCGGCGGGCGTCGACGTTACGTCTTTCGACGTCACCGAGCTGCCGATCGATCCGGGCGGCGTTCAGGTTGCGGCTCAGTAAAGCCTCGGTCACATGCCGGAGCCCCGCCCCGCCACGCGGGGGGTGGTTGTTGCACCGGACCGTGGCGCGGTCTACCCTCGGGGGCGTTCGATCACCGTGCGTTTCCGCACCCGGTGCCGGTCCAGGTGACCAGTGTCATCCTTGGCCCGCATCCTTCGTTGATCCGCCAGTTCCGTACACCGCCTGGCAAGCGGGGAGTAGCGGATGGACGCAGGCGGGTTCCCGGTTCCGGCGGTGCCGAATTCCGCTTCCTCCGTTTGGAGGACGCAAATCCCTGTGCTGGAGGCCTTCTAGCTGTGTTCAACACGGCCGAGGAGCTGATCGCCCGTATCGGGGGCCAATTACGCCGTTTCGCAATCGGACGCGAGCGGCGGTCCGCTGATCCACCTGGAGGCGTGGATCGGTCAGGAAGGACATTTGTGAGCAACACCGATCTTTTGAGCGACGTCGAAGGTGGCGCCGCCGAGTCGAACGGCGTCGTCGCTCCCAAGCGCACGGTCGGCGGATTGACCGGCAAGACCGTCGCCGAACTGCGCTCGATCGCTGGGGACCTTGGCATCGGCGAGACGACGGGCATGCGCAAGGGCGATCTGATCGCGGCCATCCGCGAGCGCCAGGGCAAGACCAAGCGCAAGACCCCCGCCGCGGCGAGCGAAACGCTTCCGCTCGAGGGGATCGACGCACCGCGCAAGGCCCCGAAGGCCGAAGCGCCCAAGACCGAGGCCCCGAAGCAGGAGGCCCCTAAGGCGGAAGCCGCTCCGGCCGAGGCTCCTCGTGCGGAGAAGGCCGAGAAGGTTTCGGAGAACGGCTCCGCGCCCGCCGCCGAGCGGCCCGCGCAGCAGGACAACGGAGCGCCGCAGGACGGCCAGCCGCAGCAGGAAGAGGGCGGCCGCAGCCGTCGTCGTCGCGGCTCCAACCGCGCCGCGGGTTCGCCCGAGCAGGGCGGCCAGCAGCGTGAGCGCGGCGACCGTGGCGACCGCAGCGAGCGGGGCGACCGCGGTGACCAGGGCGGCAACCGTCAGGGCAACCGCGACGGCCGTGGCCAGGACAACCGCCAGCGCAACCAGCAGGGCGGCGGCCAGGACAACAGCCAGCGCCAGGGCCAGGGCCCGCAGGGTGACGACGACGAGGAAGGCGGCCGTCGCGGCCGTCGCTTCCGCGACCGTCGCCGCCGGGGTTCCGGCGGTGGCCGCGAGCAGGGCGGTTCGCCCGACACCGAGATCCGCGAGGACGACGTCCTGCTGCCCGTCGCGGGCATCCTGGACGTGCTCGACAACTACGCGTTCGTGCGTACCTCGGGCTACCTCGCCGGGCCGAACGACGTGTACGTCTCGCTTTCGCTGGTCCGCAAGTACGGCCTGCGCCGCGGTGACGCCATCACCGGTGTCGTGCGCCAGCCGCGTGACGGCGAGCAGCAGCGGCAGAAGTTCAATCCGCTGGTGCGCGTCGACTCGATCAACGGCCTGGAGCCGGACGAGTCCAAGCGCCGTCCGGAGTTCACGAAGCTGACCCCGCTGTACCCGAACGAGCGGCTGCGCCTCGAAACCGAGCCGCACAAGCTCACCACCCGCGTCATCGACCTGGTGATGCCGGTCGGCAAGGGGCAGCGTGCGCTGATCGTTTCGCCGCCGAAGGCCGGCAAGACGACGATCATGCAGGACATCGCGAACGCGATCTCGACGAACAACCCCGAGTGCCACCTGATGGTCGTGCTCGTGGACGAGCGTCCCGAAGAGGTCACCGACATGCAGCGGTCGGTGAAGGGTGAGGTCATCGCCTCGACCTTCGACCGCCCGCCGTCCGACCACACCTCGGTCGCGGAGCTGGCCATCGAGCGGGCGAAGCGCCTGGTCGAGATGGGCCACGACGTCGTCGTGCTGCTCGACTCGATCACCCGTCTGGGCCGTGCGTACAACCTGGCGGCCCCGGCGTCCGGCCGGATCCTCTCCGGTGGTGTCGACTCGACCGCGCTGTTCCCGCCGAAGCGGTTCCTCGGCGCGGCGCGCAACATCGAGAACGGCGGCTCGCTGACGATCTTCGCCACGACGATGGTCGAGACCGGTTCCACCGGTGACACGGTCATCTTCGAAGAGTTCAAGGGCACCGCGAACGCGGACCTCAAGCTCGACCGGAAGATCGCCGAGCGGCGCGTGTTCCCCGCGGTGGACATCAACCCGTCCGGTACCCGCAAGGAAGACCTGCTGCTCTCGCCGGACGAGCTCGCGGTCACCCACAAGCTGCACCGGGTGCTGCACGCGCTGGACTCGCAGCAGGCCATCGACCTGCTGATCTCGCGTCTGCGCAAGACGAAGACCAACATCGAGTTCCTCATGCAGGTCTCGAAGACGGCCCTCGGCTCGAACGACGACGACTGAGCCCTTTCGGCCTAGTACATGAAGGCCCCCTTCCTTGCGCCAGGCGCAAGGAAGGGGGCCTTCATGTACTTCCGGCGAAGTCGTGTTCGCCAAGTTCAGAGGCGCAACCGAATGCTGGCTGGCCCTCGTGAGTGGTAATCGGGGTGAGATGGGCGATCATTCGTGATCAGGCGGCGATCACGCGTGATCAGAGACGGATCTCGCGTGATCAGACGGCGTTCACGGTGTTCGCCGCCTGATCACGCGAGTTACGTCTTCGCTCACCGTCCTGCTCGGGCGCGATCCCGCCCCCAGATGCGCGTGAAGGCCCCCTTCCCTCGGCTCAGCCGAGGAAAGGGGGCCTTCACGCGCTGTCGGGGCGCCTTTGGCTCACGAGAGCGGAGGAGATCAGCGGTGCGGAACGGCCGCGGGGGTCCAGCCGCGGTAGTTGTTGAAGTAGTGCACGCTCGACGCGTGGCCGATCTTGCCGCCGATGCTGGAGGCGTAGATCCCGCCGGAGCCGTCGGCGATGCCGACGTGACCCCACTGGCTGATGTTCCAGTACACGAAGGAGCCCTTCGGCGGAGTCCCGGTCGTGTGCTTCGGGCTCGCGCCGTTCCAGTGCGCGTTGGCCGAGGCCCAGACACCGGTCGTCCCGTACGCGTTCTCGACGGCCTTCTCGCAGAGGCCCTGGTACGCGGTGGAGCCGATGTGGTTCTTGAACCACTGGACGGCGCCGGCGGGCGTGCCGTCGCCGGCGCCCTGGATGGCCAGGTCGCCCTCGGGCACGGTGGTGAACGTTCCCGCGGCCGGGTTGATGTCGGCGGCGGTGATGGTGGCGCCCGCTTCGGGGGCGGCCGGAGCGGCCCCGGCGACCGGAGCCACGGCGAGGGCCGCGATGGCCAGCGCGGCGACGGACGCCGGCTTCGCCACCTTGGCGAGGATGGTGCGCATGATCAGTACCTCCTGTTGAGGAATTACCAACAGCGAGGACGGTCCCGTGATCAAGTACAAATTTCGTACAACTCAACGTCGATAGTTGATAACTCAACGTGTTGGAATATGCGGGGGCGGGGGTGCGTTGACGCCACTGCCAGCACATCTGGCAAAATCACCCGCTGAAGTCCGGCACCGGTTCACCCCGCTCGGGGACCCGGGGCCAACGAGAGAGGACACCATGAAAAGCGGTATTCACCCCGAGTACGTCGTCACGCACGTGAACTGTGACTGTGGCAACGAATTCACCACGCGCAGCACCAAGACCTCCGGCAACCTCCACGTCGAGATCTGCTCGAACTGCCACCCGTTCTACACCGGCAAGCAGAAGCTCATGGACACCGGCGGCCGCGTCGCGCGCTTCGAGGCTCGCTACGGCAAGCGCAAGAAGGCCGAAGACGCCAAGTAGCTTGAACGACGGCGCCTACCCGCATGTCCGGGTGGGCGCCGTTTTTCATGGTTCTATCAGGGTCCGTTGAGAGGTGGAGTGGTGGATTCGAGTTCGCTGAAGGGTCTGCTCGAAGAGCACGCCCAGCTGGAAGAGCAGCTGGCCGACCCGTCCGTGCACGCCGACCAGGCGCGCGCCCGCAAGCTCGGCCGCCGGTACGCGGAGCTGAGCCCGGTCGTCAAGACGGTCCGTGAGCTCGACACCGCCCGCGACGACCTCGAGACGGCGAAGGAACTGGCGGCGGAAGATGCCGCCTTCGCGGCCGAGGCCGAGGAGATCTCCGCCAAGATCCCCGTGCTCGAAGCCAAGCTCACCGAACTGCTCCTGCCGCGCGACCCATACGACGGCTCCGACGTGGTCATGGAGATCAAATCGGGTGAAGGCGGCGAGGAGTCGGCGCTGTTCGCCGGCGACCTGCTGCGCATGTACCTGCGCTACGCCGAGCGTCACGGCTGGAAGGCCGAGGTCCTCGACTCGGTCGACTCGGACCTCGGCGGCTTCAAGGACGTCACCGTGTCCATCAAGAGCCGGTCGGCCGAGGCCGACGGCGTCTGGGCGCGGCTGAAGTTCGAGGGCGGGGTGCACCGCGTGCAGCGCGTGCCCGCCACCGAATCGCAGGGCCGCATCCACACCTCCGCCTCGGGCGTGCTCATCTACCCCGAACCCGAGGACGTCGAGGTCGAGATCGACCCCAACGACCTGCGGATCGACGTCTACCGCTCGTCCGGCCCCGGCGGCCAGAGCGTGAACACGACCGACTCGGCCGTGCGGATCACGCATATCCCCACCGGCGTGGTCGTCTCGTGCCAGAACGAGAAGTCGCAGATCCAGAACCGCGCCCGCGCCCTGCAGGTGCTCCAGGCCCGCCTCCAGGCGATCGCCGAGGAGGAGGCCGCCGCGAAGGCGTCGGACGCGCGTCGTTCGCAGGTCCGTACCGTCGACCGCTCCGAGCGGGTCCGCACGTACAACTTCGCCGAGAACCGCATCGCCGACCACCGGGTGAACTACAAGGCGTACAACCTGGACCAGGTCCTCGACGGCGACCTCGACGGCGTGCTGGACGCGCTCATCACCGCGGACCGCGAGGAACGGCTCGCCGCCCACGCCGGCTGATCCGCGCCGTCCTAACCCGGCTCGGTGTAGAACGGATCGTCCTCCAACGCGGTGTGGATCGCCCGGACGGACATGCTCACGTGCGAAAGCCTGTCGGTCACCTCGTGCGTCACCCGGCTGAGTGCCTCTTCACCGCTTTCCCCGGCGAGAGCGGGAAAAGCCGACAGCAGCACCGCTTCGCAAGGGCCCGCGTCCGTGCTGATCCGGACCAGCGACGCCGAAAGGTCGGTCGCGGGGCGGCCGCACAGGTCCACGGCCAGTCGCAGGTCACCGGTGGGGACGTAGAGATGCACCCGTGAAATGACATCGGTTTCCGCGCGCGGGGTGAAATCGTGCCTGGTGACGTACGCGGGTTCGCGGGGATCGGTGCCGCCGACGGACGCCATCAGCGAATAGAGCGTGAATCCGTCCGCCGGGATGTCGTAGGCGTCGTAGCTTCCGTATTGGCCGGTCTCCGGCGTGCCGTGGATTTCGAAGAATTCCGCATTCAGACCGAAGTGAAAAAGCGCGGGTACAGCGGCCCTATGCAGTGTTTCGGCGGGATCTTCGCCGTCGGCCGGCGGCGTGCGATAGCCGACCGACACCAGGAATCCCGTCCAGCCGCCTTCCGGGTCCGCCCGGCAGATCTCCAGCTCGGTGGCCTCGAACTCGCCGATGAGGCGTTCGCCCAGCGCGGCGGCCGCGGCGAAATCCTCGGTTTCGATATTCGCCGATATCCGCGTGACGACTGTCGTTTCCCGGAGATCCATGACTGTTTCTTGAGCCCTTCGGCGCGTACAGGTTCGTTCAGCCTACGGGTGGCGGCGAGCGGCGTCCGATCGGGCCTGTCGTCCATTCCCGGCTTCCGCTACGGTCCCTGGGCGATAAGGGGAACCTGTCCCGGGAGAACACGAATGGAAAGATCGTTTCCGGCGTCCCGGAAACGTGTTCCGCGAGCTCTCGTTCTCGTCGCCGGAACGGGACTGCTGAGCGCGGCCGTCGTCGCGAGGATCGGCCGGTTCGGGTTCAACCCGACCGATCAGGGCTTCGTGCTCGCCCAGGTGTGGCGGGTCCTGCACGGCGAGATCCCGCAGGTCGATTTCCTCGGGCCGAGGCCGTTCGGTTCGGCCTATCTGCATCTGATCGATCATCTCGTCCCCGCGCCGCTGATGATCGGCTCGGGTTTCGTGATGATGGTGCAGCTGACCGTCGCCACGGTCGCCCTGGCCGCGTTCCTGACCGGGACATCGCCGCTGGACTGGGGCCCGACGCGGCTCGGACTGGTCTTCACCGCCGTCCTGGTCGGCCTGAACACGTATCCGGTGATGGCCTGGCACACCGTCGACGGTGTCTTCCTGGTCGCGGTCGGCTGGTGGCTGCTCGACGGCGGGCTGCGTTCGGGCTCGCGATGGCGGCGTCTGTCCGGCCTGTTCTGCCTCGGGTTCGCGGTGATCGTCAAGCAGAGTTTCCTGTTCGCGGTCCCGATCGGGGTGCTGATCCTGCTGTTCCACCCCGCCGCACCGCCGAGAAAGGTGCCACGTCTGCTGGGTGACCTCCTGATGCTCGGCGCGGCGCCGTTGCTGTACTTCGGCATGGTCACCGCCGCCGGAGGCCTGCGGTCGGCGATCACGCAACTCTCCAGCGGCACTCAGACGTGGGGTGAAGGCCTTTTCCGGTTCTGGACGGCGGAATTCGCGGGCCGGGCGGACCCGCGGACGTATTTCGTCCCGGTGCTGCTCGGGATATGCGTGCTGGCCGTGGCGTGGTCGGCCCGCGACCAGTTCGGTGAGCCGGGCCGATGGCTCCGTGGCGCGACGGGCTTGTGCGTCGTGGCGGTCGTGGTGTTCGTCGTGGCCGACGGCGGATTCGAGCACGCGGGCGGCTGGCCGATCACGCTGCTTTGGCTCTTCCTCGCCGCAGCCGTGCTCGACGCCGTCATCCGAAGGCGGTTGCCCTGGCGGTACCTGGCGATCGCCGCGCTCGGCTGGATGGCCAGCCTGTCCTGGGGCTACCCGCTTCCCGGCCTGCTGGCCGGGATCTTCGCGCTGGGCGTACTGGAAGCGGTGCCGCCGCCGCGTCCGTCCGAGTCCGCGGGCGGGGTCTTCGCCGCCGCCGCGTTCGTGCTCGCGGGGCTGCTGCTGATGTCCGCGCACGACAAGGCGCCGTACGCGGACCGGCCGCAGGGCGAACTGACGAACGATCTGGGGGACATCGCCCCGGCGCTGCGCGGCATCCGCACGAATCCCAGCGTGTACACCTACGTCGCCCAGATCCGTGGCTGCCTCGACCGTTATCCGGCGTCGAAGGTCGCGGTCCTGCCGGACAATCCTTTCGTCGCCCCGATCTTCGAGGTCCGCAACCCCTTCCCGCTGGACTGGCCGTTGCCGATGGAACTCACCGGCGACAGTTCGGAAAGGATGGTCGAGGCGGCGGAAAACCTTGCCCGCGAAGGGGATTACCTCGTGCTCTTCCAGACGGTGAAAGCCGTTTCGCTGACCGCGGGCGCGCCGGTCCCCGAGGCCGTCGGCCCGGACGCGCGGACGATCGCCTACACCGGAGTGGAAAAGCGGATCCAGGACGAGCTCACGGGCGCGAGGGTCGCGTGCGGCAGCTTCGCCGGATTCTGGGAACCGGCGCGTTGATGTCTCAGGCGGAGAGGGACGCCGTCTCCGGCTCGCGTTCCTCGGCCACCGGCGGTTCTTCCTTGCGCTTCGGCAGGAACGAGAGCGCGGCGAAGGCGGCGGCGAGCAGGGTCGGGTAGATCGTCAGCTGCTGGTGCTTGACGTTCTCGATGCCTTCCGCGAGGCCGGACACCAGGATCTGGCCCATCGCGAAGAGCAGGAACATGAGCACCACGATGCCGACGTCGCGGCGTCCGGTGCGGTTCCGGAAGGCGCGGAGCCCCGCCCATCCGATGAGCAGCCAGATCGGCAGCAGGGCGAACAATCCCAGCGGCGCGAGCCAGCCGGTGATCCCGGACAGGACCGGGATCCGGTACTCCTTGGCGAGCGGCGGCTGCCCGGCGTGCTCACCGAAGCTGCCGAGGTTCGGCACCCGCGCGGTCAGCGTCTCCTGTGCGGACCGGTGCAGCATCTCGACCACGCGCACCGGGTGGTCGAGGTAGTACTGGGCGACGTTGCGGCGGCTGATCTTGTCGCGGTACTTCGCGTACTCGGGGTCACGCCAGGCCGCGTTCACGCTCCACCAGCCCGTGCCGACGTACTTCGCGAACTCGGGTGGGAGGCCCAGTGCGGCGAGGTCACCGGTGGTGTCGTGTTTCCCGTCCACGATCCCGTTGAACACGACGTGGTACATGTTGGCCTCGCGGTACTCCGCGTTGGCCGAGTCGCCCGCCCCCTGCACCAGCGCGGTACCGGTGCCGACGACGGCGAGCACGGCCAGCGGCAGCGCCCACCGGGCCAGGCCGCGGCTGCCTTCCGGCCGGACGAACAGCAGCGCGAGCGCGAACAGCGGGATCAGCAGCAGCGTCTGCGACTTCGCGTTGATCCCGATCATCGCGCCGAGCACGGTGACCGCGGCACCGGTGTAGCGCCACGGCCCGGTGCGGTGCATGAGCAGGAGCCCGCCGGCGAGCAGGAGCATCCCGACGAAGGCGGCGCCCTCGCTCAGCACGGAGGCGAAGTAGCCGAAGAAGGCCGAGTCCGCCGCGACCAGCAGCAGCGCGGCCGTGGCGATGACGCTGTTCCGGACCGAAAGGCGCAGGCCGACGACGATCGCGGCGATCCCGCCCGCGACCAGCAGGCAGCCCAGCACACCCAGTACCAGCAGGTTCAGGATCGCGGACGAGCCGAGCAGCTGCCCGATCCCGCTGGCGATCTTGTCGATCCAGCTCTGACTGGAGATGTACTCGCTGTTGCAGGCCGGGGCGGGGCCGTAGGAGAAACGGACGAAGTATTCCGAAGGCCGGTCGAGCTCACGAGCGCCGAGCTGGCACAGAATGCGCCAGCCGTCGCCGTTGTCCGCCATGCCGATCGGCCGTGGCACCAGGAAACGGACGAGGAGCACCCCGAGCGCGGCGAAAAACACGCCCAAGGTCAGTCGGATTTCCCGGATCTTCACCCGCGTCACCTTAGAAGATTCCGCAGGGTGATCAGTTCGTACCCTCTCTAACACTTGCGGAGAGGAACTTCTGGATCACGCCGAGCCATTCGTCGCGGGCCTCGACGCCGATACCGTGCCCGGACTCGATCTCGACCAGTTCGGCGCCGGGGATACCGGCCGCGAGTTCGCGGGAATGGGCGGGCGGGGCGAGTCCGTCGAGTGTCGTGGCGATGACGAGCGTGGGGACCGAGATCCCGGCCAGCTCGGCACGGGTGTCGACGCTCGCGACGAGGCCGACGTGTTCGGGACTCCCTTCCGGGATGAATTCGGCGAGACCTTCGATGGCGGCTTCGAGTTCCGAAGGCGACAGCGCGTTCAGGTGCTTTTCGCCGGTGGCGGCGAAGGTGAGGAACTTCGCCAGCAGCTTCCGGTCACCGCCCAGCAGCTCGCGCCAGATGTCGACGGCCAGCAGGAGGCGGTTGTCCGGTTTCGTGAACCCGGCGGTCAGGATGAGCCCGGTGACCCGATCGGGGTGCCGGGTGGCCGCGCGGACGGCGACTCCGGTGCCGAGCGAGTAGCCGAGGATCGCGAAGCGTTCGAGGCCGGCGTCGACGGCGATGGAGACCAGCTCGTCGGCGACGGAGTCGAGGTCCAGCGGCTCGCTGCTGCGCGGTGTGGCCCCGGAACCGGGGTAGTCGGGGCCGACGACGGTGTGGGTGCGGGCGAGGTCGTCGAGGATGCTCCCGAAGTTTCCCTCGACGCCGCCGCCACCGCCGTGGGCGAGCAGCAGGCCGGGACCGGAACCGCGAACGATGTGCGCGAAATGATTCGTCATGCCGGCGACGTTAGGTACTGACATCGATGTGAAGGTCAAACTCGGATGACGGGGGTCACATGCTGATCGGCGAGCTGTCCCGGCGGACCGGCGTGAGCCAGCGGCTGCTGCGCTACTACGAGGAGCAGGGGCTGCTGGTTTCGCGGCGCGATTCCAACTGCTACCGCACCTTCGACGACGACGCGGTCACCACGGTGCGGCAGATCCGCGCGCTCCTCGCGGCCGGGCTGAGCACGCATGTCATCGCCAAGATGCTCCCGTGCGCCACGGGCGAACCGCTCGAGCTGGACATGTGCCCGACAGTGGTGGCGGAGATCCGGCGCGAACTGGCCGAAATGGACGACCGCATCGACACGCTCCGGCAGCGGCGCGGGACACTGGCCGGATATCTCACCGTCGACGCGTAGGAGAACAGTTGGACGCCCTCGCCAGATTCGGCTTCGAACTGGGTGTGCTCAAGCGGATCCGGCGGGCCGGATGGTGGCAGGCCGGCGTCCGCGATCCCGAATCGGTGGCCGAGCACACCACGCGGGTCGCGCAGCTGGCCGGCCTCCTGGCGGCCGAGGGCGGCGCGGATCCGGCGAGGGCGGCGTATCTCGCGCTGTGGCACGACACGCAGGAGACGCGGACCGGCGACCTCCCGCACACGATCAAGGGTTTCGTCGAGAAGCCGGATCCGCGGGCGATCACCGCCGCGCAGACGTCGGCACTGCCCGGTGCCGCGCGTGACTCGGTGCGTGACGCCGTCGATGAGTACGAGTCCGCCGAAAGCCCCGAAGCGCTCTACGCGCGCGACGCGGACAAGCTCGAAATGTTGCTTCAGGCCGTCGAGTACCGCGACATCGGTGTACGGAACGTGGACGAATGGATCGCTTCGGCGACGAAGAGCCTTCAGACAGACCTCGCGCGGCGGGTGGCCGAAGCGGCGCTGACGTTGTCCTCGCTCTCGTGGCGGGTGCGCTGAAAGGAATCGATACCCTGAGCCCGCGTGTATCGACCCCGGCACGCGTGCCTCGTGTGTCAGGCTTGACTCTGTGAAGGAACACCAGTGAACCGGCAGCCGTTGCGCCTCGCCATCATGGAAGCGACCCGCATCCTCACCGAGGCCGGAGTGGCGTCACCGCGTTCGGACGCGGAACTGATCGCCTCCCACGTCCTCGGTGTCGATCGCGGCCGCCTGCCGATGGTGCCGCTGGTGGACCCCCCGGTCATCGACGCGATCGGCCAGCTCGTGAACCAGCGGGCCAAACGGATCCCGCTGCAGTACCTCACCGGCTGGGCCGCGCTCGGCGACATCACGGTCAACGTCGGCGCCGGGGTGTTCGTCCCGCGCCCGGAGACCGAGCTGCTCCTGGAATGGGGCCTCAAACTGCTGCACGGACGCGAGTACCCGGTGGTGGTCGACCTGTGCACCGGCTCGGGCGCGCTGGCGCTGGCCGTGCAGCACGCGCGGCCGGACGCGGTCGTCTACGCCGTCGACATCGACGCGCAGGCCCTCGCGTGGGCGCGGCACAACGCCGACGTCCACGCCGACGCGGGGGACACGCCCATTCGGCTGTACTCCGGCGACGTGGCGGACAGCACGATGTTCGCCGAACTCGACGGCCTCGTCGACCTGGTCCTGTGCAACCCGCCGTACGTCCCGGAAGGCACGCCGGTGCCGGCGGAGGTCGCCGAGCACGACCCGCCGCGGGCGGTGTTCGCGGAGGAGAGCGGGCTGGCGGTGATCCGGCACGCGATCGCGGCCGCCGCACGCCTGCTGCGGCCCACCGGCGGGATGGCGATCGAGCACGACGACACGCACGGTTCCGCCGTCCCGGCGCTCGTGCGGGCGCGGCGGGTGCTCACGGACGTGCAGGGTCACCTCGACCTCGCCGGACGCCCGCGTTTCGTCACCGCCCTGCGCGTCTCCTGACCCCTCGCGTTTCGTCCTCTGAATGCGGTAGTTCGTGGTGCGAACCACCGCATCCAGAGGACGAAACGCGGGATGGAGCAGGCAGATAGTTAGCGAGACTCACGACTTCCGGCGGTGCCCAGGACAAAGCCCACCTCCTAACGTCGATCACGGCCGCCTCATCGGCGGTCCGACTGGGAGGTGTACCCCGATGCGATCGTCTCTCCGACGAGCCCCACTCAGAACACTCGCCGTCCTCGCCACCGTCGCGCTACTGCCGGGTCTGGTCGCCCAGCCCGCGTCCGCCGCGGCGCCGGTCCGAGGCTGGCCCGCCGCGATCGACGGGTCGACCTGGGAGAACCAGGACCACATGACGTGGGACGACTACCGCAAACCGCCCGGCACCAACTGGGTCGATCCGGCGCTGAAGCCGACCAAGCGGATGTTCAAGGGTGCCGTGGTGCTCGCGGACTACCCGGATCAAGAATTCGCCGTCACGCAGCCCCCGCGTTCGACGGTGTTCGGCAACCCCGGCCCCGCCGCGAGCAACATCCCGCGCGCCGAAGTCGCGAAGTTCTACCAGGACTTCCTCAACAAGCCGCAGGCGCTCAACCAGGGCCACACGATCAACGAGTACTGGATGGAGGACTCCGGCGGCAGGCTGGGCGTCGAACTGACCGCGTTCGGCCCGTACCGCCTGCCCGGCAAGTCCTTCGAATACGGCATGGAGTTCCAGCCCGACGCGTGTCCGCCTGGCGCGAACTGCAAACGTGACCTGCGCGCCGACGCGGGCGCCGCCTGGCGGGCGGACGTGGGCGACGTGTCCAAGCAGTTCGACTTCGTCTTCTATCTTTCCGCCGGCCAGGACGAGAGCTCGACCTGGCAGGAATTCGGCGTGATGAAGTTCGGCGAGAAGGAGAACGTCCCCGACGCGTTCGGCCCCGGCGTCGCCGGGATGCCGAACGCCGCGTCCACCCGCTACGTCCCGTGGACGTCGTGGAAATCCGCGGCGAGCATCTGGCCGAACGCGGTCACCGGCTCCTCGACCCAGGCGGAAAGCTCGGGCCAGGGCGTCTACGCGCACGAGTTCAGCCACATCCTCGGCATCGGCGACAACTACAACAACCCCTTCGGAAACCCGCCGTCCCGTACCTACACCGGACCGTGGGAAATGATGTCGCGCGGCAGCTTCAACGGCCCCGGCGGACCGCACACCCGCTGGCAGATCCCGGCGACGCAGGGCGGCTCGATGGGCTCGCACCACATGCTTCGCACCAAGATGAAGCTCGACATCATCGACCCCGAAGACGTCCTGAAACTCGACCGGAACTCCCTCGCCAAGACGGGCCCGGTTTCGGCCAGGATCACGGCGCGTTCGGTCCTGCCGGGACAGGGCGCCTACAGCGGTATCAACATCGCGCTCACCGGCGGGGACCTTTCGCCGAAATGCGATCGCTCGAAGGATCCGTTCTGCGACGGTGGCGGCTACAACAACTACACCGTCGAGGTCGTCGACCGGATGGGCAGTGATTCCTTCGCCCCCGATTCCGGTGTCCTCATCGCGAAGACGAAGAACCAGGACAACGCGCCGTTCGAATGGATCGTGGACGCGAACCCGGCCGACATCGGCATGACCGACTACAAGAAGCCGGACGGCACCCCGGTGCCGATCCCGATCGGCGACTACCGCCAGCTCAACGACGCCGCGTTCAAGGCGGGCACCGGTTCCGCGAGCAAGTACGAGTACACCGACGAGGCGAACAGGCTGAAGTTCCTCGTCTCCGACGTCGAGCGCGACCGCAAGGGCGTGCTGTCCTACGTCATCACGGTGGCTTCGCTCGACGGCTCCGGCTCGCAGGCCAGGGGCGTTTCGCTGTGGCCGTCGGCCCCGGCGTTCGCCAAGCAGGGGCTCGCGACCTGCTCGTTCCCGGTGTTCAACACGGGCGACGCGAAGGGCGCGGCGGCGCCGTTCAACACCGACACCTACCGCCTGAGCGCGTCCACCAGTGCGAAGGGCTGGGAGGTGCGGCTGCCGAACGAGCTGTCCACCGTCCCGTTCGGTGGCCGGTCTTCGGCGACCGCGCACGCCAAGCGGGCCGCGGGCGGTGACCACGTCGCGCACATCAAGCTGACCGCGACGTCGATCGCGGACCCGGCGAAGACGGCGACGTCGGTCTGTACCGCTTTCGCGTTCTGACGGTCGCTCCGGATGTCATGAAAGGGTCGTTCAGGACGGAAAACGTCCTGAACGACCCTTTCATGACACTGGGCCCGGCTCGGTGCCACGGGTTGCGCACCTGAAGCCGAGTACGTGAAGGCCTCCTTCACTACCTTCAGGGTAGGCAAGGAGGCCTTCACGACCACCCCGGCCGAGAACACCCGGCCGAGACGGGCACCTTTGGCGAGCCCCGCCACACCGCAGCGCTACGCTCACTGGCCATGAGCGCGGTGTACGACTGCAGCAAGCACGAATCCCGGGCCGACGGGCTCGCCGCGGCGGCGAGCGCGGTGCGCTCCAGCCGTCTGGTCGTCCTCCCGACCGACACGGTCTACGGCATCGGCGCGGACGCCTTCGACGGCGGCGCCGTCCAGTCCCTCCTGCGGGCCAAGCACCGCGGCCCGGACATGCCGGTCGGTGTCCTGGTCGGCTCCTGGTCCACTGTGGACGGACTCGTGCTCGGTACGCCGCCGCAGGCCCGCGCGCTCATCGAGGCCTTCTGGCCCGGCGACCTCTCGATCATCCTCCCGCACGCCCCGAGCCTGCAGTGGGATCTCGGCCAGTCACGCGGAACGGTGATGCTCCGGATGCCGCTGCACCCGGTCGCGCTGGAACTGCTGCGCGATGTCGGCCCGATGGCGGTTTCGAGCGCGAACGTGTCCGGCCGCCCGCCCGCGACCACCGCGCAGGAAGCGGTCGACCAGCTCGGTGACAGCGTCGCGGTGTACCTCGACGGCGGCTCGTCCGGCGAGCCCGTTCCGTCCACGATGGTCGATCTCACCGGCGACGACCCGGTCATCCTGCGGGAGGGCGCGGTCAGCCGCGCCGCCGTCGCGGAAGTACTGGGCGTGCCCGCGGAGTCACTGGCCTAGGACCGTCGGCCGCCGTATCCCCCGCACGCGGTAGCGTGTTCGAGTGACTTGGACCTCGGCGGCGTAACGCACCATGCCTCCTACGCAAGGCCTCCCGATCCGGGAGTACATCCTCGTCGCCCTCACCGCGGCGGCCGTGACCTTCCTGCTCACCGGTGTCGTGCGCCGGGTCGCCATCCGGATCGGCGCGATCGCCAACCCGCGGGCCCGCGACGTCCACGTCACCCCGATCCCGCGGATGGGCGGTATCGGCATCTTCCTCGGTGTCGCGGCCGCGATGGGGCTGGCGCATCAGCTGCCCGCGCTGAGCCGCGGTTTCGACTTCTCCTTCGACTCGCTGGGCGTCCTGCTCGCCGCGGGCGTGATCTCCCTGATCGGCGCGCTCGACGACCGGTTCGAGCTGGACGCCTGGACGAAACTGGCGGGCCAGGTCATGTGCGCCGGGATCCTGGTGATCTTCGGCGTGCAGTGGGTGTCGTTCTGGGTGCCGTGGGGCGGGGGCGGCGAGTCCTTCGGCCAGGTGCTGGTGCTGGACAAGAACCAGGGCGCGCTGCTGACCGTCGTCCTGGTGGTCGTCATGGTCAACGCGATGAACTTCGTCGACGGTCTCGACGGGCTCGCCGGCGGACTCGGCTTCATCGCCGCCGCCGCGACCTGTTCCTTCTCGCTCGGCCTGCTCGATTCCTCGGGGGGCGACGTCGGCGCGTACCCGCCCGCCCTCATCGCCGCCACGCTCGCGGGGGCCTGTCTCGGCTTCCTGCCGTACAACTTCCAGCCCGCGAAGATCTTCATGGGCGATTCGGGCTCGATGATGATCGGGCTCATGCTGGCCGGTGCGACGACGTCCGCGTCGGGCCGCGTGCCGTATCCGCAGTTCAGCGGTAAGGACGCGCTCGCGCTGCTCTCGCCGCTCGTGGTGGTCGCGGCGGTGCTGTTCGTGCCGTTGCTCGACCTGATCATGGCGGTCATCCGCCGCACCCGCCGCGGTGAGAGCCCGTTCGCGGCCGACAAGATGCACCTGCACCACCGCCTGCTGGAGATCGGCCACTCCCAGCGTCGTGCGGTGCTGCTCATCTACTTGTGGGCGGGGCTGCTCGCGTTCGGCGCCGTTTCGGTGACGCTTTTCGACAGTGTCGCGGTTTTCTGGATTGTCGGATTCGGCTTCCTGCTGGCGACCCTGGTGTCGATCGTGCCGAGACTGCGGTCGCGGAACAGGACTGCCTGAAGGCCCGCATCGGCGCGGGCCTACACTGGCGGGCTGAGACGACCAGGGAGTTTTCTGTGAGCGAGACCGAGAAGACCGTCGAGGCGGAGGAGAACCCCCACGCCAAGGTGGTTCTGCAGGCGGCCAACGCGATGACGAAGGCATCCTTGATCGCGACACCGCCCGTCGTCCTGGTCTGTGTGGTGCTCTTCACCGTCCTCAATGGACTCCCGGGCCTCGTCGGGGCGGCCATCGGCGGCGTGCTCGCCATTCTGTCTTCCCTTGCGACCATGGGCCTGATGCGCTTCAGCGCGGGCATGGACCCGATGTTCGTGATGGTGATCGCCCTCGGTGGCTACGTGCTCAAGATCCTCGTGCTGTTCGGGGCGCTGACCCTGCTGCGCGGGTGGTCCGACCTGCACCCGATGTCGCTGGGTATCACGATGATCGCGGCCATCCTCGTGTCCGCCGCCGCGGAGTTCATGGCCTTCCGCAAGACCAAGATCCCGACGATCATCCCGGCTTCCCGCTGATTTCGGGACCCAGGTCCTGACCTGGGACGGGACCTAGGTCCTCGGCCGATCAGGGGCAATGTAGTACGCCTGTACGGCCCGTCGGAACCTGCTGATATGGTCCGCGTATGGGCGGCGGCCTCGGCTGCCGGCTCCTGATGACGAACCCCGAACAGCAGTGTGGCGACGGTGTTGAATCGTCCCTCGTTACCCGCTGGTAGGCGTCTGTCTCCCGGGAGCACTGCATCGAGAATCCTCGTGTGCGGAACGTGAAACCATGTTCAGCACATCGTGGGGTGGCCGCCTCCGACGGCCCGATACGTGTCGGGTACGTTAAGTCCAGATCGTGACGATTCCCCCGGCGGAGTGAACGCCGGCCGGGAGAACCGGAAGGAGCCCAGTGGGCGCGCTGGTACTAGCCGAGGGTGCGGAGTTCACGCCGCCTGGCGTCAAAGACTTCAACCTGCCGCCGTTGTTCGGCTCCGGCTATTGGTTGAGCTTCACCAAGCCGATGTTGCTGGTGGTCATCTCCCTGATCATCATCGTCACCTACTTCATGGTGTCGTCGCGCCGGCTCAAGGTTGTCCCCACCAAGGGGCAGTTCATCGCCGAAAGCATTTACAACTTCGGCCGCAACAACATCGCGCGCGAGCAGATCGGCTCGGCCGACTTCAAGCCGTTCATTCCGCTGGTACTGGGACTGTTCAGCTTCGTGCTGGTGAACAACCTGTTCGGGATCATCCCGTTCTTCCAGTTCCCGACGATGGCCCGAGTCGGTTTCCCCGTCGCTCTCGCGTTCCTCGTTGTTTACCCGGTGTACCACTACGTCGGGTTCAAGCGCCACGGCTTCAAGGGTTACCTGAAGAAGGAACTGGCGCCGGCCGGAATTCCCGGATTCGTTCTGCCGCTGTACTCCACCATCGAGTTCGCGCAGAAGTTCTTCATCGCGCCGGCCACGCTGGCGATCCGGGTCTTCGCCGCGATGTTCGCCGGGCACCTCATCATCATGGTCTTCACGCTCGGCGGGAGCTTCCTGCTGACCGAAGGCGAAGGCGCCGTGAAGATCGTGTCGCCGATCGCGTTCCTTTTCGCGATCGCGATGACCTTCCTGGAGGCTTTCATCCAGGTCCTGCAGGCATACATTTTCGCACTGCTGTCCGCAGGGTACATCGGCGCCGCGCTGGCGTCGGAGCACTGAGAAACACCAAAAGCCCCCGATCCGCGTGAGTCGCGCGGACCGAGTTTGAAGGGAAACGCACGTGAGCAACATCGTTCTGGCGCAGGCTGCCGAGGCCGCTGTCGACATCAACCCGGGTCTCGCCGCCATCGGTTACGGTCTCGGTGCCATCGGCCCCGGTATCGGTGTGGGTCTGATCTTCGCCGCCGTCATCAACGGCACCGCCCGCCAGCCGGAGGCGCAGGGCAAGCTGCAGGGCATCGCCTTCTCGACCTTCGTGCTGACCGAGGTGCTGGCGCTGATCGGTATCGTCATCTACTTCCTCGCCTCCTGAGTTAGTTCCGCTCATCGCTTAAGGAGACGTTGTGCTGAAGACCGAATTGGTGTTGGCCGCGGGAGACGCGCCCAACCCGATCGTGCCGCACGTTCCCGAGCTCATCCTCGGGTTCATCGCCTTCCTTCTGCTGCTGTTCGTTCTGAAGAAGTACGTCGTCCCGCGTTTCGAGGCGACTTACGAAGAGCGGACCAAGCTGATCGAGGGTGGCATCGAGCGGGCCGAAAAGGCTCAGGCCGAAGCCGAAGAAAACCTTGCGCAGTACAAGGCGCAGCTGGCGGAAGCCCGTTCCGAGGCCGCGAAGATCCGCGACGACGCCCGGCTCGAAGCCGAGCAGATCAAGGCGGAGCTGCGGGCCGAGGCCGAAGCCGAGTCCCAGCGCATCGTCGCCCAGGGTCAGGCTCAGCTGCAGGCCCAGAAGGCGCAGATCATCGCCGAACTGCGCGCCGAACTCGGCCGTAACTCCGTCGAGCTGGCCAGCCGCATCGTCGGCGAGTCGCTCGCGGACGACGCGCGCCGCCACGGCACCGTGGACCGGTTCCTTGCCGAGCTGGAGACCGCTGGTGCCTCCAACGGAGCGGGGAAGTAGACCAGAATGACGCTGCATGCTGCGAGCCGTGAAGCGCTCGACCTCGCCGAGAAGCGTCTCGGCGAGGTTCTGGCCGAAGCGGGTACGGACCCGGCGACGGTCGGCGACGAGCTGCTTTCGGTCGTCGCCCTGCTGGACCGGGAGATCGGCCTGCGCCGGGCCGTCGCCGACGGTTCGGCCTCGTCCGAAGCCCGGATCGGCCTCGCCCGCGGGATCCTCGCGGGCAAGGTTTCCGAACCGGCCCTGCAGGTGCTCGACTCCGTGGCGGGCAGCCGCTGGTCGAGCCCGCGCGAACTGACCGACGGGCTCGAGGCCCTCGGCCGCTCGGCGCTGCTCACCAGTGCGGAGAAGTCCGGGAACATCGACGCTGTCGAAGACCAGCTGTTCCGGGTCAGCCGTATCGTCGCGGGTGAGCCGGAGCTCGAACGGGCACTGTCCGACCTGACCGCTCCCGCCGAGGCGAAGCGGACCCTGGTCCGCACGCTGTTCGCCGACAAGGTGGACGTGGTCACCGAGACCCTCGTCGAGCAGGTCGTCCTGCGCGCCAAGGGCCGCGGGGTCGGCAACGCCCTCGAGGAGCTGGTCCAGCTGGCCGCGGAACGCCGTGAACGCTCGGTCGCCCGGGTGACCAGCGCGAGCGCGCTTTCCGACGAACAGCAGGCTCGGCTGAGCGAGAAGCTCAACGCCCTTTACGGGCGGCAGCTCGCGCTGCACGTCGAGGTCGACCCGTCACTCGGCGGCGGACTCGTCGTCCGCGTCGGCGACGAGGTCATCGACGGCAGCACCGCGGGGCGGATCGACGCCCTGCGTCGCCGGCTGGCCGGCTGAACCCACAACAACGACTTTGCACACTGGCACGAACGAAGCGAGAGCGGGAACGAAATGGCGGAGCTGACGATCTCCTCGGATGAGATCCGTAGCGCGATCGAGAACTACGTCTCGAGTTACGCCCCGGACGTGAGCCGGGAAGAGGTTGGCGTCGTCGTCGACGCCGGTGACGGTATCGCCCACATCGAGGGTCTTCCCTCGGCGATGGCCAACGAGCTGCTCGAGTTCCCCGGCGGGGTCCTCGGCGTGGCGCTGAACCTGGACGCGCGCTCCATCGGTGCCGCGATCCTCGGTGACTTCGAGACCGTCGTCGAAGGTCAGGAAGTCAAGCGGACCGGTCAGGTCCTCTCGGTTCCGGTCGGCGAGGGCTACCTCGGCCGCGTCGTGAACCCGCTGGGCGCCCCGATCGACGGCCTCGGCGAGATCGAGACCACCGAGCGCCGCCCGCTGGAGGTCAAGGCCGCTTCGGTGGTCGAGCGCCAGCCGGTGGCCGAGCCGCTGCAGACCGGTATCACCGCGATCGACGCGATGACCCCGATCGGCCGTGGCCAGCGCCAGCTGATCATCGGTGACCGCAAGACCGGCAAGACGGCCGTCGCGGTGGACACGATCATCAACCAGAAGGCCAACTGGGAGACCGGCGACCCGAAGAAGCAGGTTCGCTGCATCTACGTCGCGGTCGGCCAGAAGGGCTCCACGATCGCCGCGGTCAAGAAGTCCCTCGAGGACGCCGGCGCGATGGAGTACACCACCATCGTCGCGGCCCCCGCGTCGGACTCCGCCGGCTTCAAGTGGATCGCGCCGTACACCGGCTCGGCCATCGGCCAGCACTGGATGTACGAGGGCAAGCACGTCCTCATCGTGTTCGACGACCTGACCAAGCAGGCCGACGCCTACCGCGCGATCTCGCTGCTGCTGCGTCGCCCGCCGGGCCGTGAAGCCTTCCCCGGCGACGTCTTCTACTTGCACTCCCGCCTCCTCGAGCGTTGCGCGAAGCTCTCGGACGAGCTGGGCGCGGGCTCGCTGACCGGTCTCCCGATCATCGAGACCAAGGCGAACGACGTGTCGGCCTACATCCCGACCAACGTCATCTCGATCACCGACGGTCAATGCTTCTTCCAGTCGGACCTCTTCAACGCCGGTCAGCGCCCGGCCATCGACGTGGGTATCTCGGTTTCCCGCGTGGGTGGTGCCGCGCAGGTCAAGGCGATGAAGGACGTTTCGGGTTCGCTCCGTATCGACCTGTCGCAGTACCGCGAGCTGGAGGCCTTCGCGGCCTTCGCTTCGGACCTCGACGACGCGTCGAAGGCGCAGCTCGAGCGTGGTGCCCGCCTGTACGAGGTGCTCAAGCAGCCGCAGTACTCGCCGATGCCGGTCGAGGAGCAGGTCGTCACCGTGTACCTCGGTACCAACGGCCACTTCGACACGGTCCCGACCGAGGACGTGCGTCGCTTCCGTGACGAGTTCGTCGACTCCGCGCGCCGCAAGCACGGCGAGCTCCTCAAGGACATCCGCGAGTCGGGCAAGTTCTCCAAGGAGACCGCCGAAGGGCTGGTCGACGCGGTGAACGAGTTCAAGAAGGAGTTCACCACCTCCGAGGGCAAGAGCCTGGTCGAGGTCTCCGACGCGATGGACGCCGAGAAGGTCGGGCAGGAGACCGTCAAGGTCAACAAGCCCGCCCCGAAGAAGTGAGCTGATAGCTCATGGCCGCACAACTCCGAGAACTCCGGTCGCGTATCAAGGCGACCAAGTCCATCGGCAAGATCACCAAGGCGATGGAGCTCATCGCCACCGCGCGCATCACCAAGGCGCGGGCGAAGGTCGCGGCTTCCCGGCCGTACTCGGACGAGATCACGAACGTGCTCTCGGCCCTGGCCGGAGCCTCGGCGAACCTCGACCACCCGCTTCTGGTCGAGCGTCCGAACCCGAAGCGCGCGGCGGTCCTCGTGATCACCAGCGACAAGGGCCAGTGCGGTGGGTACAACTCCAACGTGCTGAAGGCGACCGAGGAGCTCCTCACGCTGCTGCGCGAGCAGGGCAAGGAGCCGGTGCTGTACGTGACCGGCAACAAGGGCCTGAGCTTCTACCGCTTCCGTGGCCGCGACGTGGCCGAAAGCTGGACGGGTTTCTCCGACCAGCCGGGTTACGTCAACGCCGCGGAGGCCGGTGAGCTCATCGTCGAGTCGTTCCTGAACGGCGCCGACGACGAGGCAGGCAACGCCGACGGCATCCTCGGTGTCGACGAGATCCACGTCGTCTACACCGAGTTCGTCTCGATGCTCACCCAGCGTCCGGTCGCCAAGCGCGTCGCGCCGCTCGAGGTCGAGTACGTCGAGGGCGAAGAGGAGAAGCCGGACAGCCTGCTCCCGAGCTACGAGTTCGAGCCCAGCGCCGAGAAGCTGCTCGCCGCGTTGCTGCCGAAGTACATCAACACGCGGATCTTCGCGGCGATGCTCGAGTCGGCGGCGTCCGAACTCGCGGCCCGCCGCACCGCGATGAAGGCGGCGTCGGACAACGCGAACGAACTGGTGAACACGCTGACGCGGGAGGCGAACCAGGCCCGCCAGGCGCAGATCACCCAGGAGATCTCCGAAATCGTCGGTGGGGCGAACGCTCTCACCGCAGCAGGAAGTGATGACTGATGACCAGTACTGAAGCCCGTGCCAAGGGGCGCATCGTCTCGGTGACCGGCCCGGTCGTCGACGTCGAATTCCCGCGCGGTTCCGTTCCCGACCAGTTCAACGCGCTCAAGGTCGAAATCGAGTTCGAGCAGCTGCGCAAGACGGTGACGCTCGAGGTCGCCAGCCACCTCGGCGACAACCTCGTCCGCACCATTTCGCTCCAGCCGCAGGACGGCCTCGTCCGTGGCGCCGAGGTCACCGACACCGGCGGCCCCATCACGGTCCCGGTCGGCGACAAGGTCAAGGGCCACGTCTACAACGCGCTCGGCGAGTGCCTGGACGAGCCCGGCTACGGCGACGACCTCGAGCGCTGGGGCATCCACCGCAACCCGCCGTCCTTCGACCAGCTCGAAGGCAAGACGGAGATGCTGGAGACCGGCCTCAAGGTCGTCGACCTGCTGACCCCGTACGTGCAGGGTGGGAAGATCGGCCTGTTCGGCGGTGCCGGCGTCGGCAAGACGGTGCTCATCAAGGAGATGATCACCCGTGTCGCCCGGAACTTCGGTGGTACCTCGGTGTTCGCCGGTGTCGGCGAGCGCACCCGTGAGGGCAACGACCTCTTTCTGGAGATGTCCGAGGACGGCGTCATCAACGACACCGCCCTCGTCTTCGGTCAGATGGACGAGCCGCCGGGCACCCGTATGCGGGTCGCGCTGTCCGCGCTGACCATGGCGGAGTACTTCCGCGATGTGCAGAACCAGGACGTGCTGCTCTTCATCGACAACATCTTCCGGTTCACCCAGGCCGGTTCCGAGGTGTCGACCCTGCTGGGCCGCATGCCTTCGGCCGTGGGTTACCAGCCGACGCTGGCCGACGAGATGGGTCAGCTCCAGGAGCGGATCACCTCGACCCGTGGTCGTTCGATCACCTCGATGCAGGCGATCTACGTCCCCGCGGACGACTACACCGACCCGGCCCCGGCGACGACGTTCGCCCACCTGGACGCCACCACGGAGCTTTCCCGTGGCGTGTTCCAGAAGGGCATCTTCCCGGCGGTGGACCCGCTGGCGTCGACGTCGACCATTCTCGACCCGGCCATCGTCGGTGAGGACCACTACCGCGTGGCCTCCGAGGTCATCCGGATCCTGCAGAAGTACAAGGAGCTGCAGGACATCATCGCGATCCTCGGTATGGACGAGCTGTCGGAAGAGGACAAGCTCACCGTTCAGCGCGCGCGCCGCATCGAGCGGTTCCTGTCGCAGAACATGCTGGTCGCCGAGGCGTTCACCGGTCAGCCGGGTTCGACCGTGCCGCTGTCGGAGACCATCGAGTCGTTCGACCGCATCACCAAGGGCGACTTCGACCACTACCCGGAGCAGGCGTTCCTGGGTATCGGTGGCCTCGAAGACCTCGAGAAGAAGTACAAGGAAATCACCAAGAAGTGATGTTCCGATGAGCGGCGGGATCAGTGTCTACTGTGGACGCTGGTCCCGTCGTTCGCATACCGGAACCTTTGACTATTACACTCGGTGCCAGCACCTGAGGTGAAGGGAAGCTACGTGGCTGAGATTTCTGTCGAGCTGGTAGCCGTCGAGCGCCGTCTCTGGTCCGGTACCGCCACGTTCGTGGTGGCGCAGACCACCGAGGGCGAGATCGGCATCATGGCCGGTCACGAGCCGGTTCTGGGCCAGCTCGTCGAGGGTGGTGTCGTGAAGGTGACGACCACGGACGGCGAGACCGTGACCGCCGCGGTGCACGGCGGGTTCCTGTCGGTCACCGCGACCGGCGTGAGCATCCTCGCCGAGAGCGCGGAGCTTTCGGACGAGATCGACGTCGACGCGGCCAAGAAGGCGCTGACCGGCGAAGACGAGCAAGAGCGGGCTAGGGCGACCGCCCAGCTTCGCGCGGCCGGTCAGTCAGTCTGACCGGGCGAAGGACAGGGGCCGGGCCGTGGAAATCGCCGTGGGTGTTCTCGGGGCCCTGACCGTCCTGGCCGTTCTCGCGGCCTGGTATTCGTTGCGGTGGGTCCGGATGCGCCGCGGTGGCGGCGTGAGCGTCGCGCTGCGGTGGCGTCCGGACGAGGCGCGGTCCAGCTGGCATCTGGGGCTGGGCCGCTACGAGGGCGAGAAGTTCGTCTGGTTCCGCGTCTGGAGCCTGCGGACGGGCCCGGATCGCGTGTTCGAGCGCGAAAGCATGGAGATCGCGGACCGGCGGGACCCCTCCGGCACGGAGGCGTACGCCGTCCCCGAAGGTTCGATCGTCCTGCGGTGCGAGTCCGCCAAACAGGAGGCGATCGAGATCGCGATGGGTCCCGGTGCCCTCACCGGCTTCCTGTCCTGGCTGGAGTCGGCCCCGCCGGGCCGCCGCCTCCCGCGCGCTTCCTGATCACGCGTGTCGTCCGTCTGATCACGCGTGTCCCGCCTTCAATCACGCGTGTCCCGCGTCTGATCACGCGAGTTCGCCGTTCGGGCACGCCGTATGCTCACGCCGTGACCATCGTCGACATCCCCGGTTCGAAGTCGATCACCGCCCGAGGCCTGTTCCTCGCGGCCGCCGCCCACGGGACGACCGTGCTGAGCAGGCCGCTGCGTTCGGACGACTCCGAGGGCTTCGCCGAGGGCCTCCTCAAGCTCGGCTATCAGGTCTCCCGCGCTCCCGGCGAGTGGTCGATCGAGGGCAGGCCCGCGGGTCCCGCCGTCGACAGCGCCGACGTCTTCTGCCGTGACGGCGCCACCACCGCGCGGTTCCTGCCGGCACTGGCCGCCGCCGGTCACGGCACCTTCCGGTTCGACGCCTCCGAGCAGATGCGCGCCCGGCCGCTGGGACCGCTCACCGACGCGTTGCTGGAGCTGGGCGTCGACCTGACCTTCGAAGGCTCGCCGGGACACCATCCGCTGGTCGTGCGGGCCGCCGGGATCAAGGGCGGCGAGCTGACGCTGGACGCGGGGCTGTCGTCGCAGTTCCTGACCGCGTTGCTGCTGGTCGGTCCCTTGACCGCCGAGGGCCTGCGGATCACCGTCACGGACCTCGTTTCGGTGCCCTACGTCGAGATCACCATCGCGATGATGCGGCGCTTCGGCGTCGAGGTCGTCCGCGACGGTGACACGTTCGTCGTGCCGCCCACGCCGTATCAGGGCTGTCGCTACGAAATCGAGCCCGATGCTTCGACGTCCAGCTACTTCTTCGCGGCGGCGGCTTTGACCGGTCGCTCGGTGACCGTGCCGGGGCTCGGCGAGGGCGCTCTGCAAGGGGATCTGGCCTTCGTCGAGGTCCTGCGACAGATGGGTGCGGACGTCGAAGTCGGTCCGGACGCCGTGACCGTGACCGGAACGGGTGGCCTGCGCGGGGTCACGGTGAACATGCGCGACATCTCCGACACCGTGCCGACGCTCGCGGCCATCGCGCCGTTCGCGGACGGGCCGGTGCGGATCGAGGACGTCTACAACACGCGCATCAAGGAATGCGACCGGCTGGCGGCGTGCGAGGAGAACCTGCGCGCGATGGGCATCTCGGTGGAGACGGGGCGGGACTGGATCGAGATCCAGCCCGGCGTGCCGACGGGGGCCTTGGTGAAATGCCGCCGGGACCACCGGATCGCGATGGCGTTCAGCGTCACGGGGCTGCGGACGCCGGGCATCACGCTGGACGACCCCGGTTGCGTGAAGAAGACCTTCCCCGGTTTCCACGACGCTCTCGCTTCGCTCCGGACCTCCTGGGGCATTTAGTCCTCTGAATGCGGCATTTCTACCGGGCCTCGGACGTGATCCACGTCTATTCTCGGTCCATGACTCAGAGCGAGGACACGAACCGCTGGAGCCACCTTCCCGAGTCCGTGTCCCTGGAGGACACGATCACGATGAAGGCGATCGACCCGGGCAAGGACGGCACGCCCGACGTCGACCTCGAGCGCTATTGGGCGGCACAGGAACAGGGCTGAACGTGAGCTGAAGGGCGCGATGAAAGCGTCCTTCAGCTCGCCCCGCCCGGCTGCCACAGGATGTCGCCGTCCGGATTCGCCAGCCGCGACAGAATGAACAGCAGGTCCGAAAGCCGGTTCAGGTACTTGATCGCCAGCTGGTTCGTCGTGGCCTGCTCCGCCTCGAACAGCGCCCAGCCGGACCGCTCGGCCCGCCGTGCGACCGTGCGGGCCTGATGCAGGAAAGCCGCCCCCGGGGTGCCGCCCGGCAGGATGAACGACGTCAGCTTCGGCACGCGCTCGTTGAACTCGTCGCACCAGCCTTCCAGCCGTTCGATGTACCGCTCGGTGATGCGCAGCGGCTCGTACGGCGGGTTCTCCACGATCGGCGCGCACAGATCCGCGCCGACGTCGAAGAGATCGTTCTGCACCGCACGCAGCACCTGCGTGATCTCCTCGGGAAGCGCGCCCATCGCGAGCGCGAGCCCGATGACGGAGTTGGCTTCGTCGACGTCGGCGTACGCGCCAAGGCGGGGCGAGGTCTTCGGCACGCGGGAGCCGTCGCCGAGCGCCGTGGTGCCGTTGTCGCCGACCTTCGTGTACACGCGGTTGATGCGAACGACCATGAAGCCGACTCTACCGGCCCGGCGTAAGGCAAATCCGGGCGAGAGGGCATGATTGGCGCCCATGAGCGAGCACTTCGACGTGCACGGCGGAGCACGGCTGGTCGGCGAGGTCGACGTGGTCGGGGCCAAGAACAGCGTCCTGAAACTGATGGCCGCGGCCCTGCTGGCCGAGGGTACGACGACCATCACGAACTGCCCCCAGATCCTGGACGTCCCCCTGATGGGCGACGTCTTGCGCAGTGTCGGCTGCGAGGTCGTCATCGACGGCGACACCGCCAAGATCACCACCCCGGCCGAGCTGTCGCACCGGGCCGATTCGGCCGCGATGGGCAAGCTGCGCGCGTCGGTGTGCGTGCTGGGTCCGCTGGTCGGACGGCTCAAGCAGGCCGTCGTGGCGCTGCCGGGCGGCGACGCCATCGGCTCGCGGCCGCTGGACATGCACCAGAACGGCCTGCGCAAGCTGGGCGCCACCAGCACCATCGAGCACGGCTGCGTCGTGGCGAAGGCCGACGGGCTGCGTGGCGCGCAGATCTGGCTGGACTTCCCGAGCGTCGGCGCCACCGAGAACATCCTGATGGCCGCGGTGCTCGCCGAGGGCACCACGGTCATCGACAACGCCGCGCGCGAACCCGAGATCGTCGACATCTGCACGATGCTGACCGAGATGGGCGCGAAGGTCGAAGGCGCGGGCACCTCGACTCTCACCGTCGAGGGCGTCGAGAAGCTGCACCCCACCGAGCACCGCGTGATCGGCGACCGGATCGTCGGCGCGACCTGGGCGTTCGCCGCCGCGATGACCCGGGGCGACCTGACCGTCCGCGGCGTCAACCCGCACTACCTCGACCTGGTCCTCGACAAGCTCCGCCTGGCGGGTGCCGAGGTCGAGACGTTCGACGACAAGGGCTTCCGCATCGTCCAGAACGAGCGCCCGAAGGCCGTCGACTGGGTGACGCTGCCGTACCCCGGTTTCGCGACCGACCTGCAGCCGTTCGCGGTGGCGCTGTCCGCGGTCTCCGAGGGCACCTCGATGATCACGGAGAACATCTACGAAGCCCGGTTCCGGTTCATCGAAGAGATGATGCGGCTTTCCGGCGACGCGCGCACCGACGGGCACCACGCCGTCGTCCGCGGCGTGGAGAAGCTTTCGAGCGCGCCGGTGTGGGCCGCGGACATCCGTGCCGGCGCCGGGCTGGTGCTGGCCGGGCTGTGCGCGGACGGCGTCACCGAGGTCTGGGACGTCTTCCACATCGACCGCGGTTACCCGCATTTCGTGGAGAACCTGAACCGGCTCGGTGCCCGCATCGAGCGCGTCGCGGGCGAACCCGAGCGGGCTTGATCAGGGCAGGGCGACGAACGGCGCGAGGAAGTCACGCGACGTCGGCGAGTCCAGCCGGTAGGTGACATTGGTGGCGTAGCAGGGCCCGTCACCGGTGATGGTCGTCGACACGAGGACACGCTTGCCGTCGATCGTGGCGAAGTTCGGCCCGCCGGAGTCGCCGTAGCAGGCGCCGCCGTTGCCCTGCGGTTCCGTCATCGCGAGCCGTACCCACGTGTTGTTCAGCGCGTTGAAGGTGACCGGCGCCTTCATCCGGACGCCGCCGCCAGGATGCGTGTGCCCGCCCGGCCCGTTCACGGCTTCCTGCGTGCCGTAGCCGGCGACCACGAACGGCGTCGAGTTCAGCCCCTGCGGGCCGAGCTTGTCGAGCTGACCGGCGCTGGGCAGCTTCGCGGGGGTGAAGCTCCAGCGTGCGGCGACCTGCTTCGCGGGCAGTTGGACGACGGCGATGTCGTGCGAGTCGGCGGAGTTGCCGGGGTAGCCGGGCTCGCTGTGCGCGACGCCCTCGACGGCGACGGCCTTGGCGATCGCCGCCGGGTCGCCGGGGTACTTCTTCGCTGCCGCGTCGAGACCCGCTTGCACGTCCTGGTCGAGCGAGACGAAGAACCGCACGTTGGCGGGCCAGTCGGTGGTGCAGTGCGCGGCGGTGAGGAAGGTGTCGGCGTCCACCATGGTGCCGGAGCACACCCAGTCGACCCGGTCCGGTGTGGCGGGGTCGCCGTCGTTGTCCCAGGTGGCGACGAGGGCGCCGACCTCGGTGCGCTCGGGCGCGGGGGTCGCGTTGTAGGAGTTGATCGCGGTCGCGGCGGTGGCGCCGCCCAGCAGCAGGGCGGCGGCCATCGCCGTGACGGTGGCGGCGGGGGTGAACCTCACGAACGGCCTCCTCGGCTAGGTGCTTCTGGAGACGGGATTCAACGTGGTGGACGTCGGAAAGTCACCCGCCGAAAGTAGTCATGCGTCGCGGCGCCGCCGCGTTCCCGCGTAGACCGCGACACCGCCCGCGGCCAGCGAACCCAGCCCGGTCAGCAGTACGGGTTCGAGATCGAAACCGGTCTTGGCCAGTGAGGGCGAGCTCGTGACCGCGACGTCGGCGCGGGGTGCGGCGGCCGCGGCGACGGCCGCCACCGGCACGACCGCGGGAGGGACGGCATCGACGCGTGGTCCCCCGGGCGGGGGAGTCTCGACCGGCGGCTTCGTGGCGGGCGGCGTCCGGTCCGGCACGCAGGCGGTGTGCGCGGGATTGCCGCGTCCGACACCGGGGTTGCGGTCGCATTCGTAGCCCGCGTTCGCGTCGGAGCCTCCGGGCAGCTGCCCGCGCGGGTTCTTGTTGTCGGCCTTGCCGACGCAACCGGCGCAGGGCTTGCCGACGGCGAACCGTCCCGGGTGGAGTCGTACGGCCCGTGCTTGTTCGCGCCGTGCCTGGCTGCGGTTTGGTGGTGTCCGGGCGGGGCGCCGGAGTCGCCGCGCTCGCCGGCGTCGGCGGGGCCCGCGCCGAGGAGGATGAGGGAGAAGGCGGCTCGCGTGAACGACCGAAGGGGTTACTCCAATACGAGCGCGGCGCCGAAGCCGACCAGCGCGGTGCCGGTGACGCCGTCGAGTGCGCGGCGCACCTTGCGGCGTTCGAGCCAGGTCCGCACGCGGTGCACGAAGAACAGCAGTAGGAGCTGGGCCACGGTGCCCGCGGCCGCGATCGTGTACGCCAGGAGCAGCGCGTCCCCGGTGCCGGTGACGCCCGGGGTCAGGAACTGCGGCAGCACCGACAGGTACAGCACGAGGACCTTCGGGTTGGTGACGTTGGAGAGGAAGCCCTCCCGCCAGCGGCGGAATCCGCTCCGCCGGGCGGCGGCGGTCTCGGCGAGCTTGTCGTAATCGCCACGGAAGGCGCCGACGAGGGCTCGGACGCCGAGGTAGCAGAGGTACGCCGCGCCCGCCCATTTCACGGCTTCGAACACCGGCCGCGAGTTCATGATGACCGCGCCGAGACCGAGCGCGGCCGCGGTCGCCTGCGCGAGATTCGCGGCGCCGACGCCGAAGCAGGCCCAGCCGCCGCCGCGGACACCGCCGGACAGCGCGTTCTTCAACACCACCATGTTGTCCGGGCCGGGGACGAGCGCGAGCGCCAGCATCATCAGCGCGAAACCGCTGTAGACACCCCAGGTCATGACTCGAACACCAAAGCCGCGCCGAAGCCGACCAGCGCGGTGCCGGTGACGCCGTCGAGCGCCCGCCGGACCTTGCGGCGTTCCAGCCAGGTCCGCACGCGGTGCACGAAGAACAGCAGCGTCAGCAGCCAGATCGCGCCCAGCACGGCGACCGTGTACGCGAGCAGCAGCGCGTGCCACGCCGACGTCGTCACCGGGTCGAGGAACTGCGGCAGCACCGACAGGTACAGCACGAGCACCTTCGGGTTGGTGATGTTGGACAGGAAGCCTTCGCGGAAGCGGCGGAACCCGCTCGACCGTTGCTGCTTCACCGCCGTGACACCGGAGTAGTCGCCCCGCCACGCGCCGCGCAACGCCTGGAAACCGAGGAAGACCAGGTACGCGGCGCCGACCCATTTGAGCGTCACGAACACCGGCTGCGACTGCGCGATCACGACACCGAGGCCGAGCGCGGCGGCGGTGCCCTGGACGGCGTTGGCCACGAAGATCCCGGCCGTGGTGAGGAAACCGCCGCGGGTGCCGCCGGACAGCGAGTTCTTGAGCATCACCATCGTGTCCGGCCCCGGCGCGAGGACGATCAGGACGACGATGACCAGATAGCTGCTGTACGAACTCCACGTCACGGTCACCCACGCTAGACGCCCGGGGCTGGGCGAGTCTCGCGGATTTCGGTCACAGTCCACGGCGCGGCCGGGCTGCCCCGAGCCCTGTCGGCCATCCAGGCACGGCGAGGCCGAGCCGGCCGTGAGTGGCGATTCGGGTTCTATTGAGAGGTAAGTCGAAAATGGCGGGATCGAACCCCTGCCACGCGGGATTCTGCGCCCGATTTATGTCATGATGTCCGTTTCTCGCGTGGGTCGTGAGTGGTAAAGAGGGTTAGAACGACCATTGCCACTCACGACCCTCGGGTAATACTACGCAAAGTGCCCAAATTGGACCCACTGCTCTCGAAAGACGTCCTCTTTGGACAGTCAGAGGGGAATGCCAGGCCTCGGCGGTGCGAGTCCGCTCGCACCGCCGACTCCATCACGCCACCTTTGACTTACCCCTCAATAACCCGAAACGCCACTCACGACCACCTGTACCGAAGGCTCGCTGGGTCCGTTCGGCCCGCTGGGCAACCGACGAACGGACACTCCTCGCCCGTCCCCCGGACGGGTAGTGTGCCGTGGCATGCATGAGGGCCAGATCGACCTCCTTCCAGGCGAACGGGTCATCTGGGCCGGGCAGCCGGTACGCAGGCCCCTCTTCAATCCCGGCGACTACTTCAACGTCCCTGTCGGCCTCCTCTGGCTCGCCGCCGTCACGGTGTTCTTCGTGGCCAACCACGACACGGCGTTCCACACGGCCGCGTGGGTCGTGCTCACCGTCGCGGGCGTCCTGCATCTCGCCGGCAGGCCGCTGATCCGCTACCTCCGGCTCGCCTCGACCACGTACGCCGTGACGGACGGCCGGGTCATCGCCACCAGTTCGCTCGTCCGCCGCAAGGAGGAGTCCGCGGCGCTGGCCGGCCTCGCGGATCCCGTCGTCACCCCCGGGCCGGGCAAGACCGGGACGATCACCTTCGGCAGGCTCGGCGTGCTCGCGTGGGCGTCGGCGAACTTCGGCGCCGGCACCGGGAAGGACCGGAAGCCGCCGGTCATCCTGGTGGGCGTCAGCGACGTGGCGAAGGTCCGGGAGAAGCTGGCGAAAGCCGTCGAAGAGGCACGAACCCGAAACCCTTAGCGGCCACAACACCTTCACAACATTTCCGGGTGGTGCCGGATGTGAATCTCTCCGCGTTGGCACGGATTCCCGACAGGAGAGAGAGAAATGCGCAAGCTTTGGAGCAGCACCCTCGCCCTGCTCGCCGCGGGTGGGCTGTCCGCCACCGTCTCCCCGGCGATCGCGGAGGCGGCACCGCCCAACTTCAGGATCGGCATCCAGCTGGCCGACAACGGCGGCCGGGGCGGCTTCGGGGTCGAGCAGTTCACCGGATTCGCCAATTTCGGCACCAGCGTGTCGCAGTGGGCCGGGGACAGCAACAACTTCGACCCGGACGGCGCCAGGATCGATCTCAATCCCGCGTTCGGTGGTGGCCAGCTGAACCAGATCGACTTCCGGATCGGCGGGCAGGCCCGCGACGGCGGCCGGGAGCTCGGTCCGGTCACCTACACCCCGTGGGCGAGCCAGGGCGGTGGCACGACCGACCTGATCACCGACAGCAACTCCTTCGACCCGGACCAGTACCGGCTGTTCCTGGAGACGCGTCCGCTGCCGCCCGGCGTCCAGATCACCGACCTGCGCCTGTCCATCCTTGCCGTCGACCGCGGCGAGCCGGAGGGCGTGCCCACCTTCACCCGGTGGGCTAGCCAGGGCGGGGGCCAGAGCGACTTCGCGCTGGACGCCAACGCCTTCGACCCGGACGGGTTCCGCATCGGGCTCGAAGTCGTCTGATCCCGGTGCTCGGGTCCCGTGTCGTCCACCGGGGCCCGGGCACCTTCCAGCCGGGAAGAATGACCCGACTGTGTTCGATTCAACTGCGCGGGCGATGTTACCGGCCGGTACACTCAGACGGTCGTCCAGCGCCGGAGGTATGCCGTGCCCTATCCCACGGACCGTGAACGGGACCGCCCCTGGGTGATGCGGACCTACGCGGGTCACTCGTCCGCGGCCGCGTCCAACGAGCTGTACCGCCGTAACCTCGCGAAGGGGCAGACCGGCCTCTCGGTCGCCTTCGACCTGCCGACGCAGACCGGTTACGACCCGGATCACCAGCTGTCCAAGGGCGAGGTCGGCAAGGTCGGCGTCCCGGTCTCGCATATCGGCGACATGCGGCGCCTCTTCGACGGCATCCCGCTCGCCGAGGCCAACACGTCGATGACGATCAACGCGCCCGCCATGTGGCTGCTGGCGCTCTACGTCTCCGTGGCGCGCGAGCAGGCCGAAGCCGAGGGCCGTGACGTGGACGAGGTGCTGGCGAAACTCACCGGCACCACGCAGAACGACATCATCAAGGAATACCTCTCCCGCGGCACCTACATCTTCCCGCCGGGCCCGAGTCTCCGCCTGATCACCGACATGATCGCGTGGACGGTGCACCACGTGCCGAAGTGGAACCCGATCAACATCTGCAGCTACCACCTGCAGGAAGCCGGTGCGACGCCGACGCAAGAGGTCGCGTACGCGTTGTGCACCGCCATCGCCGTCCTCGACGCGGTCCGCGATTCCGGTCAGGTCGAGCAGGCCGACATGGCCAAGGTCGTCGCGCGGATCTCGTTCTTCGTCAACGCCGGGGTGCGGTTCGTCGAAGAGATGTCGAAGATGCGCGCGTTCACCGCGCTCTGGGACGAGATCACCCGGGATCGTTACGGCGTCACGGATCCCAAGGCGCGGCGGCTGCGCTACGGCGTGCAGGTCAACTCGCTGGGCCTGACCGAGGCGCAGCCGGAGAACAACGTCCAGCGCATCGTGCTGGAGATGCTCGCGGTCTCCCTTTCCCGTGGTGCCAGGGCCCGCGCGATCCAGCTGCCCGCGTGGAACGAGGCGCTCGGCCTGCCCCGGCCGTGGGATCAGCAGTGGGCGCTGCGGATGCAGCAGGTGCTGGCGTTCGAGACCGATCTGCTGGAGTACGAAGACATCTTCGACGGCTCGCACGTCATCCAGGCCAAGGTCGACGAGATCATGGCGGGCGCGCGCGAGGAGATCGCGCGGGTGCAGGATCTGGGCGGCGCGGTAGCGGCCGTCGAGAGCGGCTACATGAAGTCGCAGCTCGTCGCTTCGCTCGCGGAGTACCGGCGTGGCATGGAGAACGGCGAGCGGATCCTGGTCGGGGTCAACAAATTCGAGACCACCGAGCCGTCCCCGCTGCAGGCCGAAGGCGCGAAGGCGATCGAAACGATCGATCCCGCCGTCGAGAAGCAAGCGGTCACCGCGATCGAGGAATGGCGGACGCACCGCGACAACGCGGCCGTCGAGTCGGCGCTGGAGAAGCTGAAGTCCGTCGCGAAGACGTCGCAGAACCTGTTCGAGGCCACCATCGAGTGTGCCCGCGCCGGGGTCACCACCGGTGAATGGTCGGGTGCGCTGCGCGAGGTGTTCGGCGAATACCGTGCTCCCACCGGGGTTTCCGCGTCGGCGGCCGCGGGTGAGGGCAACGAGGAGATCCGCCGCGTCCGTGACCGGATCAAGGCGACGAACACCGAAATCGGCGAACGGCTGCGGATCCTGGTCGGCAAACCCGGTCTCGACGGGCATTCCAACGGCGCCGAGCAGGTGGCCGTCCGGGCGCGTGACGTCGGTTTCGAGGTGGTGTACCAGGGCATCCGGCTCACGCCGGAACAGATCGTCGCGGCCGCCGTCCAGGAGGGCGTGCACGTGGTCGGGCTTTCGGTGCTCTCTGGTTCGCATCTCGAGGTCGTGCCGCAGGTCGTGGACGGTTTGCGGGCCGCGGGCGCGGGCGACATCCCGGTCATCGTCGGCGGCATCATCCCGCCCGACGACGAGAAGCTCCTGCTGGAGCGGGGAATCGCGCGGGTGTTCACGCCGAAGGACTACGAACTCACCGACATCATGGACGGAATTGTCGGATTGGTACGGGAGCGCCACGGTCTGAGCACCTAAAGTCACCGTAAATCTCGGTACCGTAACAGCGGATGGTTCGTCACCCGCTCACACTGCTCGCGTCTGGGTACCCACCTACGTTTCGATTAAACCGATTAATCGAAAAGAGGTGCCGCGATGGTGCACGGCGAATGGTCGAGGCGAGAGTTCTTCCGGCGGTCGGCGGTACTGGGAGCGGTGACGATCGGCGGCCCGGTGCTGTTGTCCGCGTGCACGTCGACGTCTTCCGGTGACGCCCTGCAGGCCGCCAAGGACGCGAAGAAGATCAAGATCGGGATCGCGAACGAAGCGCCGTACGGTTTCACCGACCAATCCGGCAAGGTCACCGGTGAGGCGCCGGAGGTCGCGCGTGCCGTCTTCAAGGCCATGGGCATCGACAACGTGGAAGCCGAAGCGGTCTCCTTCGACCAGCTGATCCCCGCGCTCAACGCCAGGAAGTACGACATCGTCGCGGCCGGGATGAACATCAAGAAGGAACGGTGCGACGCGGCGGCCTTCTCGATCCCCGACTACTCGGCGCTGACCGCTTTGCTGGTACCCAAGGGAAATCCGCAGCAGGTGCTGAAGTTCGAGGACATCGCGGCGAAGAAGGTCAAGGTCGCCGTGCTCTCCGCGGCCGTGGAAAAGGGATACGCCACCGACTCCGGCGTCGCCGAGGACCAGATCGTCACCCTCGACTCGCAGGACAACATGCTCCGCGCGGTCACCGACGGCCGGGTCTACTGCGCCGCGCTCACCGACATCTCCCTCAAGGACGTCCTGGCGAAGAGCCCGGGCGCCGCGGCGGAGGTGACGCCGGGCTTCGATCCGATCAAGGAAGGCAAACCGGTCGTCTCCGCCGGCGCGTTCGTCTTCCGCAAGGACGACAACCCGTTGCGCGAGGCCTTCAACGCCGAGCTCAAGAAGCTGCACGACAGCGGCGAATGGACCAAGATCGTGACGCCGTTCGGGTTCTCGGCGGACAACCTGCCGAAGGCCGACGTCACCACCGAGAAACTCTGCGCGGTGTAGGTGGGGCTGACGTCATGTCGTCGTCGGTATCGCATATCATCACGACCGTCCTCAGTGGACTGACCTCGACCGTCACCGCCGCCGTCGGCGGGATCGCGCTCACCGTGGTGCTCTCCCTGATCGCCGGGCTCGCGCTGGGCTCGCCGTCCCGGACGGTGCGGGGGATTTCCCGTGTCTACGTCGAGATCTTTCGCGGCACCTCGGAAGTCGTCCAGCTGTTCTGGCTGTACTTCGTGCTGCCGGTGCTGGTCGGCTTCCAGCTGGTGCCGATGTTCGCCGGGATCCTGGTGCTGGGCCTCAACCACGGGGCGTACGGCGCGGAAATCGTCCGTGGCGCGGTGAATTCCGTGCCCCGCGCGCAGTTCGAAGGCGCCGTCGCGCTCAACCTGACGCCCGCCCAGCGGATGCGGCGGGTGATCCTGCCGCAGGCGTTCGCGGAAATGCTGCCACCGTTCAACAATCTCTTCATCCAGTTGCTGAAGAGCACCGCGCTGCTTTCGTTCATCGCCGTCCCGGAGATGGCGCGTCAAGGTGAACTGCTGCGGCCGGTGTTCGGCGCCGAGCTCGGCTGGATCTACGGCACCGAACTCGTGCTCTATCTCCTGCTCGCGTTGCTGATCACCAGCGGGATGCGGCTGCTGGAACGGATCGCCGCGCGGCGCCTCGGCCGGGCGCCGGCCAAGATGACGGCCACCGCGGGAGGTGTGTGATGGACTGGAGCTGGGAATCCGCCGCGAATTCGGTTCCCCTTCTGCTGGAAGGGCTTCTCGTCACCGTCGAGATCACCCTGCTGGCTTCGGTGGTCGCGTACGTGCTCGGCCTGGTGTTCGCGCTGATCCGCCGGACGGGGATTCCCGTGCTGTCCCAGGCGGTTCTGCTGTTCATCGAGTTCGTCCGCAGTACGCCTTTGCTGATCCAGGTGTTCGTGCTCTACTACGTGATCCAGCCGGTGGGCGGGCTGACGTTGTCCCCGTTCGCCACCGGTGTCATCGCGCTCGGCGTGCATTACGCGACGTACGCGGCCGAGGTCTACCGCGCCGGGATCGAGGCCGTCCCGAAAGGACAGTGGGAGGCCACGACCGCGCTGAACCTGCCGAAGTCGCGGGTGTGGGCCGCGGTGGTGCTGCCGCAGGCCGTGCCCAGGGTGCTGCCCGCGCTCGGCAATTACACGATCTCGATGTTCAAGGAAACCCCGTTGTTGCTGGCGATCGGCGTCGTCGACGTCCTGGCGAGGGCGAAGGAGGTCGGTGCCGACACGTTCCGCGTCACCGAGCCGTACACCCTGGCCGGGGTGCTGTTCCTGCTGGTGAGCCTGCCGGCTTCGATTCTGGTGAGAAGGTTGGAGCGACGTGCCGCCCACAGTTGATTCCCCGATGATCCGGTTCTCGCAGGTGGTCAAGTCCTACGGGGACCACGTGGTGTTGCGGGACCTCGATTTCACCGTCGCGCCGGGGGAGTTCGTCTCGCTCATCGGGCCGAGCGGGTCCGGGAAGACGACGATCCTGCGGTTGTTGATGACGCTGGAGAAGGTCGACGGCGGCACCATCGAGGTCTGCGGTGACTACCTGAGCCACATGAAGCGCGGTGAAAAGCTGGTGCCCGCGGACGAGAAGTACCTGCGGGAAGCGCGCAAGCGGATCGGCATGGTGTTCCAGCAGTTCAACCTGTTCCCGAACATGAACGTGCTGCGCAACATCACCGAAGCGCCGATCCACTCGCTCGGTGTCTCGCGGGACGAGGCCGAGGCGCGGGCCGTCGAACTGCTGGAGATGGTGGGGCTCGCCGACAAGAAGGACGCGCACCCCACCCGGCTTTCCGGTGGCCAGCAACAGCGCGTCGCGATCGCCCGCGCGCTCGCGATGCGGCCGGACGTGCTGCTGCTGGACGAGGTGACTTCGGCGCTCGATCCGGAACTGGTGGCCGACGTCCTGCGCGTGCTGCGCGAGATCGCGGCGTCCACCGACATCACGATCCTTTGTGTCACGCACGAAATGCAGTTCGCGCGGGACGTCTCGGACCGGGTGATGATGTTCGACGAGGGGCGGGTGCTGGAGGACGCCGCGCCGGACAAGCTGTTCAACGATCCGGAGCACGACCGGACGCGGCGGTTCCTCAAGGCCGTGATCGACCGCGCCTAGAGCGCGCTCAAGATCTCCTTCGTCGAGGTGACCGTGGCGAATCCGCCTCCGTGCAGGTTCGTCGCGGTCGCCCGGTACAGCTCGTCCGCGGTCAGGACGCCGCCGTCCGGCCCGGCGAGGTCGAAGGTGAACGTGGCGTCGAGCGCGAAAGTCACGTCGTAGCCGAGGTTCCCGCCGACCCGCGCGGTGGTCTCGCAGCAGAAGTTCGTCTGGATCCCGGCGAGTACGAACGAGCTGATGCCGCGCGTCTTCAGCCAGCCGTCGAGATCGATGTCGCCGTGGAAGGCCGAGTTGACCTTCTTGCCGAACACCAGCTCCGCGCGCACGCCGTCGAGTTCCGGCTTGAAGTGGTTGCCCTCCTGGCCGGGCCGCAGCGACGAGCCGGGTTTCACGGAGTCGTGGTGCACCAGCACGATCGGCAGCCCGCGCTCCTGCCAGGCGTCGACGAGCGCCTTGATGTTGGCCTCCGCCCCGGGGTTGTTGCGCGGGCCCCAGACGGGCCGGTCGAAGCCGCGCTGGACGTCGATCACGATCAAGGCCTTGGTTTCAGTGGTCATGCCTCGAGTCTCGGGCTCGGAGCGGCCGTCGAGGGAGTGGCAGAAGACGCGCGATGCGGTACTTTCCTGCCATGCGAACCGTGGGTGTGCTCCTCCTGCCGGGCAGCCGGTCCTTCGATCTGGGCGTGATCGGCGAGGTCTGGGGCGTGGACCGGACCGACAGCGGCATCGGCCCCTTCGAGGTCCGGCTCTGCGCGTCCGATCGCGGAAGGGTCGCCATCCACCCGTTCGGCCAGGTCGAGGCGACCCACGGGCTGAGCGGGCTGGCGGGCTGCGATCTCGTCCTCGTGCCCGGCCGGGTCGATCCGCACGCCGAGGTGCCCGCGGCCGCCGTCGCCGTGCTCCGCAAGGCGCACCGGGCCGGGATCACCGTGGCGTCGCTGTGCTCCGGTGCCTTCACCCTCGCGGCGGCCGGGCTGCTCGGCGGCCGGTCCGTCACCACGCACTGGCGGCTGCTGGACGACCTCGAAACCGCCGCTCGCGACGCGGTCGTCCAGCGGGACGTCCTGTTCACCGACGAGGGTGACGTCCTGACCTCCGCCGGGGTGGTCGGCGGGCTGGATCTCTGCCTGCACCTGGTGCGCCGCGACCACGGCGCCGACGTCGCGGCCGCGCTCGCCCGGCGGCTCGTGATGCCGCCGGCGCGGGAAGGCGGCCAGCGGCAGTACGTCGACAACCCCTTGCCGCCCAAGCCGTCACGGCCGAGCGTTTCGTCCACAATGGACTGGGCGCTGGAGCGTATCGCCGACGACATCGGCGTCGACGACCTCGTCGGGCACGCCGGGCTCAGCGAGCGGACCTTCCATCGCGAGTTCGCCGCGGCCACCGGTGTCACTCCTGGACGCTGGCTGCGCGCGCAGCGGGTGCGGCTCGCGCGGCGGCTGCTGGAGACCACCGAGCTGCCGGTCGAGCGGGTCGCGCAGCGGTCCGGCCTCGGCACCGCCGCCAACCTGCGGCGACGGCTCCGGGCCGACGTCGGTGTCGGGCCCGATTCGTATCGCCGGACGTTCCGGTCGGTTACCGTCGAAGCATGGCCGAGTACGAGCACATCCTCGTGAAGCGGGACGGCGACACCGTCACGATCACCATGAACCGCGCCGCGCGGCGGAACTCGCTGTCCGCCGACCACCTCGCCGAGCTGCTCGCGGCGTTCCGCGAGGCGGGGGACACCGACGCCACCGGGATCGTCCTGGCCGGCGCCGGGCCGGTGTTCTCGGCGGGGCACGACTTCGGCGACGTCGCCGCCCGCGACCTGATGGGCGTGCGCGAGCTGCTGCGGCTGTGCACGGACCTGATGGGCACGATGCAGTCCGTGCCGCAGGTGGTCGTCGCGCGGGTGCACGGGCTCGCGACCGCGGCGGGCTGTCAGCTGGTGGCGTCGTGCGACCTCGCCGTCGCCGCGGAATCCGCCGGGTTCGCCCTGCCCGGCGGCAAGGGCGGCTGGTTCTGCCATACGCCCGCCGTGCCGGTCGCCCGCGCGATCGGGCGGAAACGGCTGATGGAGCTGGCGCTCACCGGCGACGTCGTCGACGCCGCGACCGCGCTGGACTGGGGCCTGGTGAACCGCGTGGTCCCGGACGACTCGCTCGACGAGGCCGTCGCTTCGCTGCTGGGACGTGCGACGCGGGGCAGCCGGGCGAGCAAGGCGATGGGCAAGCAGACCCTCTACGCGCAGCTGGACCGGCCCGAGGCCGACGCCTACGCGCTCGCGCTGGAGGTGATGGCTTCGGCCTCGCAGCTGCCCGGCGCCCGCGAGGGGATGGCGGCGTTCCTGGAGAAGCGCTCGCCGGTGTGGCCGGACTGAGCGGCCGTCACAGCACGCGTTCGCGCACAAGCAGGAGCGCGTAGGCCGCCAGGGTCTGCGCGTCGGTGATGTCACCCGCGGCGATCATCTTCTCGAACTCGTCGAGGTCGAACCACGCCGTCCGCATGTCCTGCTCTTCGACCTCGCGCTGGGCTTCACTCTGCGTGAGATCGGTGGCCAGGAAGACGCGCCCGCGCTGGCTCGACATCCCGGCGGCGACGTCCGTCACGCCGAGTTCGGCCATCGAGCCCGCGATCAGCCCGGTCTCCTCGCGCAGCTCGCGCGCGGCCAGTTCGAGCGGCGGGACGTCGGCCAGTTCGGGTGCGGTGCCCATGGGGAACTCCCAGCGCCGCAGCCCGAGCGGGTAGCGGAACTGCTCGACCAGGTGAAACCTCGCCCCGTCGAAGGGGATCACGACGGCGCAGGTGGGTTTGTCGACGACCGCGTAGATCCCCTCGGAACCATCGAGCCGCCGGACGTCGTCCTCGCGCAGGGTCATCCAGTTGTTCCGGTACACCTCACGCGAGCTGACACGCTGAACGGGGTCCATGCGCACAGTATCGCCGTGCTTGTCCTACCCTCGCGGGGTGCGCCTTGTGATCGCTCGCTGCCAGGTCGACTACGCCGGCCGTCTGACCGCCCATCTGCCGATGGCCACCCGGCTGCTGCTCGTGAAGGCCGACGGCTCGGTGTCCGTGCACTCGGACGACCGCGCCTACAAGCCGCTGAACTGGATGAGCCCGCCGTGCTGGCTGATCGAGGACGGCAAGCTGTGGATCGTCGAGAACAAGCAGGGGGAGAAGCTCGTCATCACGATCGACGAGATCTTCCACGACCACGCCCAGGAACTCGGCGCGGAGCCGGGCCTGCAGAAGGACGGCGTCGAGGCGCACCTGCAGGAACTGCTCGCCGAGCACATCAAGACCCTCGGTGACGGCTACACGCTGGTGCGGCGGGAGTTCCCGACCGCGATCGGCCCGGTCGACATCATGGCCCGCGACGCCGACGGGGCCAGTGTCGCCGTCGAGATCAAACGGCGCGGCGAGATCGACGGTGTCGAGCAGCTGACGCGGTACCTCGAACTGCTCAACCGCGACCCGCTGCTGGCGCCGGTGCAGGGCGTGTTCGCGGCGCAGGTCATCAAACCGCAGGCGCGGGTGCTGGCCGAGGACCGGGGGATCCGGTGCCTCACGCTGGACTACGACGCGCTGCGCGGCATCGAGTCGGACGAGTTCCGCCTGTTCTGAGCGTTTCCCGCTCGCGTTTAGTCCTCTGGATGCGGTAGTTGCGCGCGCAACTACCGCATCCAGAGGACTAAACGCGGCAGGTTCGGGCACTGAACAGCCGATACCGAATCGAGTCCATGATTCGGGTATCTGCATTCTTTCTCGCGCCACAGAATGCCCTAAAGGGCGGCGGGAAATTAACGAACTCGCGTTCTCCCGCAAAAGAACCAGCTACTTCCGGGCCATTCGGGTGAACGCCGGATTCCTCGGTCTCGCGCTGTGTCACACTCGATTTCCGCGAGGGGTACCACCGACATCCGGTGGTCGCGGGTCCAGAGGTGAAGTGCCATGGCTGATTCTCCGAAGTGTGTCGATCTGGTGCTGGAAGGCGGCGGCGTCAAAGGCATCGGGTTGCTGGGTGCGGTGCTGGAGTTGCACGAAGCCGGTTATTCGTTTCCCCGGATCGCCGGGACGAGCGCCGGTGCGATCGTGGCGGCACTGGTCGCCGCTTATCAGAAGGCCGGGAAGGATCTCGGTGGTCTGGAAGCGGTGATGAACGACATGGACTGCCGCCGTTTCCAGGATCAGTCCCTCTTCGACAAGGTCACCGGTCCGATCGGTGACGGCGTGGATCTGCTCCTGCACGACGGGATGCACTCCGGCGACTATCTCGCGGAATGGCTCACCCCGTTGCTGGAAGACGTCGGCGTGCGTACTTTCGCCGATCTCGCCATCGACGATCCGGAAAGTACTTTGCTTCCCTACCAACGGTATTCCCTCGTCGTCCACGTCAGTGACCTGACGCGCCGCGTGCTCGTCCGGCTGCCTTGGGATTATTCCCAGTACGGCCGAGACCCCGGTGCGGAGAAGATCGTCGACGCGGTCCGCGCGTCCATGTCCATCCCGCTGTACTTCCGGCCGGTGCAGTTCGCCGTCCGTCCCGAGGGCACCGTCACCTGGGTCGACGGCGGGCTGCTGTCGAACTTCCCGATCACCGTCTTCGACCGGACCGACACGAAGAAGCCGCGCTGGCCGACCTGGGGTGTGAAGCTTTCCGGGGAACCGGTGGGCGGCAGGGACAAACCGGTGAAGAGCGCGTTGCGGATCGCCATCGGTTCGCTCGAAACCCTGCTCTCGGACTGGAATCGTTACCGGTTGCACGAGGAGGGTGTGAACCGGCGGACGGTGTACGTCGACACGACCGGGGTTTCCGCCGTCGACTTCGGGCTCGGCGAAGAGGAGAAGAAGCGCCTCTTCGAAAGCGGGCGGGAGGCCGCGCGGCGGTTCCTGGAAAAGATCGTGCCGCAATGAACTCGCCGGCGGTATTCCGGTGGGATGAGGGATAGGAGGATCCCATGCGTTATCGCCCGATCGGTAGTGACCCGGCGGACGGCCGACTCGGCCGGTTCGTCCCGGACGACTGGCGCCACGTCGAGCGCTATCCGCTGACCGCGCTCGCCACCGAGGACCGGCCCACCCGGTCGCCGGTCGTCATCGGTGTCAACTGGTACAAGGAATTCGACGTACCGGAGAAGGACGAGAAGTCCGGCGAATTCTTCGTCGCGAAGGGCGGCGCGAAATCGCTCACCAGGATCCGCGGCGGGCATTGCGTCTGCCTCGAACCCGGTGAGTCGACCGACGGCGAAAAGCAATACGCCTTCTACGACCAGGGCCGGGAAGGCGCGTGCGTCGGCTTCGGCTGGTCGCGCTGCATGTCGATGTTCAACGGCGACCTCTACGCCGCGCGGTGGCTGTGGGACCAGGCGAAGATGCGCGACGAATGGGACGAGACCAACCCCGGTGACAACAACGGCACCTCGTGCCGTGCCGCCGCCGAGGTCCTGCTCGAACTGGGGCACGTCCCGTGGTCGGAGACCTACGCCGACGACGATCACGTTAAGCGGGCCGCCTACACGCCCGACGTGAAGAACGGTATCCAGGCGTATCGCTGGGCGAAGTCGGTCGATGAGGTGCACGAGGTCCTCGGCAACCCGCGTGCCGACGAACTCGGCGCCGTGCCGTTCCTCAACTCGTGGGGTCCGGGCTATCCGCACCGCACGTACATGCCGGACGACGTCCTCGCCCGGTTGATCAAGGAGGACGGCGAAGTGGGCCTGCCCACGGACCGGTAAACCCCCGCCGGTCACGGGAGAGGGCCGTTCTCGGCGGAAACGCCGGGAGCGGCCCTTTTTCGCGCCCTTTTCCCGGCGCCGCAACACTTCCACAACATCCCCACTGACGACGGCGGGCACCATCGGCCTCGGTGAAAGGGGAATGAAATGGCCACATCCCATCTCGCTCGCCGCCGGCGAGCGACCGTCTCGGTCTTCTTGGCCGGGGCGACGGTGCTCGCGAGCGCCCTCGCCGCCCCGGCGTCGGCCTCCAGCCACCGGGAAGCCCCGCTGATCTCGGGCGACCCGGCGGTGGACAACACCGACGTGTACGCGTTCGTCAGCCCTGACAAGCCGGACACCGTGACCCTGATCGCGAACTGGTATCCGTTCGAAGAACCCAATGGGGGACCGAACTTCTACCCGTGGGCCACGGACGCGAACCACGACATCAACATCGACAACAACGGTGACGCGAAAGCGGACCTGACCTACCGGTGGACCTTCCGCACCGAAGACCGGCGCGGGAACGACACCTTCCTCTACAACGACGATCCGGTCACTTCGCTCGACGACGAGGACCTGTTGTTCCGCCAGTTCTACACGCTCTCGGTGATCGACCGGGGGACCGGGCGGACGACGAACCTGGTCACCAACGGCAGGGTCGCGCCGTCGAACGTCGGCCCGGCGTCGATGCCGAACTACGGCGTGCTCCGGAACCAGGCGATCACCCCGGTCCCCGGTGGCGGGCAGACGTTCGCCGGGCAGGCCGACGACCCGTTCTTCCTGGATCTGCGGATCTTCGACCTGCTCTACGGGAAGAACCTGTCCGAGGTCGGGCAGGACACGCTGGCCGGGTTCAACGTCAACACCGTGGCGTTGCAGCTGCCCAAGAGCGCGCTGACCCTCGGGGGCAATCCGGCCAGGAACCCGGTGATCGGGGTCTGGAGCGACACCGAACGCAAGACGATCACGCTGCGCACCCCCGGTGCGGAGCGGGCGCTCGGCGCGGACGTCCAGGTTTCGCGCCTGGGCAACCCGCTGGTGAACGAGGTCGTCGTGCCCGCCGGGCTGAAGGACCGGTTCAACTCGCTCCTGCCGGAGCAGGACCGGACGGTGCCCGCGCTGGTGAACAGGGTGACCAACCCGGAGGTGCCGGACCTCGTCCAGCGGATCTACGGCATCCCCGCGCCCGCCAAACCCCGCGACGATCTGACGGAGATCTTCCTGACCGGGATCACCACGAAATCCGGTGACAAGATCAACCTGGATCTCAACTCGCAGCTGAACAACGCCGACGTCAACCCGGCGCGGTTCGCGCCGTCGGAGCAGCTGCGGCTGAACACGTCGATCCCGGTCACCGCGCAGCCCAACCGGCTCGGTGTCCTCGGCGGCGACCTCCAAGGGTTCCCGAACGGCAGGCGGCTGGCCGACGACGCGCTCGACATCAGCGTCCAGGCGCTGGAAGGCGCGGCGGTCAGCGGCATCGTCAAAGCACTCGCGGCCGGCGACCGGGTGGACCGGAACGACGTCCCGTTCGGCGCGGTGTTCCCGTACGTCGCCCTGCCGAACAACAAGGCGGTCAACTCGACCGTCCGTTGATCCCCCTCCCCCTCGGTGGCCGCCGCTGCCCCTCCCTCGGCGGCCACCACCCCCGACTCCGCGGAAGGCGGACCCGATGTCCCACGACGAAAACACGACAGGTATCCGATTCGGGAAGCGCACTCGCCGGTTCGCGCTCCTGGCGGTCTTCGGCGCGAGCCTGCTCGCCGTGGGTGTCGCCGCGTTGATCCCGCCCGAACCGGTCCTCAGCGAAGCGCCGCAGGGCAGTCTTAGCACTCTCGACCGGGCGGTCCGGACGGCGGAAGCCAAGCTCGCGAAACATGAGCAGGATCCGCGGACCTGGGCCGAACTCGGTGCCGCCTATGTCGAGGTGGCCAGGGTCAAGGCCGACCCGGCCTACTTCCCGAAGGCCGAAGAGGCGTTGCGGAAGTCGTTGCGACAGCAACCCGACGGCAATGGGATCGCCTTGGCGGGCATGGGCGCGCTCGCCAACGCGCGGCACGACTTCGCCGGCGCTCGCGACTGGGGCGAGAAGGCGAAGGCCGCGCTGCCGGACAACGCCGAGATCCACGGCGTGCTCAACGACGCCTACACCCAGCTCGGGGACACGGCCGCGGCCACCGCCGCGTTGCAGCGGATGCTCGATCTGAAGCCTGGCGTCTCCTCCTTCACCCGCGCCGCCTACGAATTCGAAATACACGGTCGCGTCGACGACGCCCGGCACGCGCTCGATCGCGCGCTGGCGGACGCCGTCGATCCCCACGACGTCGCGTTCGTCCGCAACCTGCTCGGCGAACTCGCCTTCGACAACGGGGATCTCGACACCGCGCAGCTGCATTTCGACGCGGGCCAGCGCGCGGTGCCACAGGAAACCTCGCTCCAGCAAGGAAAGGCCAAGGTCGCGGCGGCACGCGGGCAGACCGCCAAGGCGCTCGCCGGCTATCAGGATCTCGTGGCCCGTCAGCCGAACGTGGGAAACCTGCGCGAGTACGCCCTGCTGCTGTCGACGTCGGGGGCACCGGAATCCGCCGCACGTCAGTACGAGCTCTTCGAGGAGCAGCGACGTCTCGAAGTCGCCTCCGGTGCGAACGTCGATCTCGAAGCGTCCTTGGTGGCCGCGGACCGCGGCGACGCCGTGCAGGCACTCCGGTTCGCGCAGGCGGAATGGGAACGCAGGCAACCCGTGTTCGTCGCCGACGCCATGGCCTGGGCACTGCACCTCAACGGCCGGAACGCCGAAGCCCTCACCTTCGCCGACCGCGCGGCGGGCACCGGCTGGCGCAGCGCCTCGTTCGCCTACCACCGCGGCATGATCCTCGCCGCGCTCGGACGGCCGGGTGAAGCCGTCAAGGCACTCGCCGAAGCGCTGCGCATCAACCCGAACTTCTCTTTGACCGACGCGCGGACGGCACGCACCACGCTGGCGAACCTGGGCGGTGCCGGATGAGTCCGCGACGGCGGGAAAACGACCGGAAAGGCGGCAGGCCCATGCGCAATCTGCCCACCGAAAGGGTTCCGCGCCGGTTGCGCGGAGCCGCACTGAGCACGCTGGTCTTCCTCGCCGTCGTCGTGGCGTGCTCCGAGACGGGGTCCGACACCGGGCCGCGGTTCGACGACGAGACCACCGACGGCGTCGTGACCGAATTGACCTGTATGAAGCATCAGCCGCGGGCGCCGGGCGCCCGCTACACCGACGACTCGATCCGGCGCACCGACGAGACCCTCGCCCTGCTTCGCTACTACACCGCGAACGGGGCCAAACCGTACTGCGACGGCGGCGACGTCACCGACATCGACCGCCAATGGATCGACGTCTACATCGCACTGGGCGCGGACGAGGAAAAGGTGAAACGTCCCTGAGCGCGCCTCGACCGGACAGGAATTGTCAAGAATCGCCCCGAAACAGACACTTCAGGGCGATCGGCGGCCACCCACACTGCCGTTCCTGAATCCATGCAGTATGGTCCGCGATTGACGCGATACCGGCGTTTCTCGTGGACATTTTCACTATGGAGGTGGGTCGGTTGCACGTGCTGGCCGATGCGAACCTGCGGCTCGACGCAAGTCCGATCGACTACGTCCTGCTCGCCTTCTATTTCGCGCTGGTGCTCGGCATCGGGTACATGGCGCGGAGGTCGGTCTCGAGCAGCCTCGACTTCTTCCTCTCGGGCCGGTCACTGCCCGCCTGGGTCACCGGTCTCGCCTTCATTTCGGCGAACCTCGGCGCGGTCGAGATCATGGGCATGTCGGCCAACGGCGTGCTCTACGGCCTGCCGACCGTGCACTACTTCTGGATAGGCGCGATCCCGGCGATGCTGTTCCTCGGCATCGTGATGATGCCGTTCTACTACGGCTCGAAGGTCCGCAGTGTCCCGGAGTTCATGCTCCGCCGGTTCGGCAAACCCGCCCACCTGGTCAACGGCATCAGCTTCGCGAGCGCGCAGATCCTCATCGCGGGCGCGAACCTGTTCCTGCTCGCCAGCGTGGTGAACCTCCTGCTCGGCTGGCCGCTGTGGGTGTCGATCATCGTCGCGGCCGCGGTCGTGCTCTCCTACACCGCGCTCGGCGGTCTTTCCGCCGCGATCTACAACGAGGTCCTGCAGTTCTTCGTGATCGTCGCGGCGCTGCTGCCGCTGACCATCGTCGGCCTGGTGAAGGTCGGCGGCTGGCAGGGCCTGGTCGACAAGGTCACCGCGAGCCCCGGCGGCGACGCGCAGCTGCACTCGTGGCCGGGTGACAACCTCACCGGCTTCGGCAACAGCTTCCTGTCGATCCTCGGTCTCGTCTTCGGTCTCGGTTTCGTGCTGTCCTTCGGCTACTGGACCACGAACTTCGTCGAGGTCCAGCGCGCGATGGCGTCGAAGAGCATGTCGGCCGCGCGGCGGACGCCGATCATCGGCGCCTTCCCGAAGATGCTGGTCCCGTTCATCGTGATCATCCCCGGCATGATCGCCGCGGTCACCGTTTCCGAGTACGTCCAGGACAAGCAGGTCCTGCTCGACGGCGGCGACGCGCCGAGCGGCGTGACCGCGAACAACGCCATCCTGCTGCTGATGCGCGACCTGCTGCCCAACGGCATGCTCGGCGTCGCGCTCGCCGGTCTGCTCGCCTCGTTCATGGCCGGGATGGCCGCGAACCTGAGCTCGTTCAACACCGTGTTCACCTACGACATCTGGCAGTCGTACGTGAAGAAGAACGAGTCGGACGGCTACTACCTCCGGCTCGGCCGCCTGGTCACCGCCATCGGCACCGTGCTCGCCATCGGCACCGCGTTCATCGCGTCGAACTCCGGGAACATCCTGACCTATCTGCAGGACCTGTTCTCCTTCTTCAACGCGCCGCTGTTCGCCACCTTCATCCTCGGCATGTTCTGGAAGCGGATGACGCCGACCGCGGGCTGGGTCGGCCTGGTGTCCGGTACCGCCTCGGCGATCACCGTGTGGCTGTTGTCGCAGGCCGGGGTCCTCGGGCTCACCGGGCAGGGCATCAGCTTCGTGGCCGCGGGTACGGCGTTCGTCGTGGACATCGCGGTCAGTGTCGCGGTCTCGCTCGCCACCGCGCCGAAGCCGGAGGCCCAGCTGGTCGGCCTCGTCTACTCCCTCACCCCGAAGGAGTCGCTGAAGCACGACGAGACGGGCGACGACGCGGGCTGGTACCGCAAGCCGGGCCTGCTCGCGGGCATCGTGCTGATCCTGACCATCGCGCTCAACATCATCTTCTAGGAGGCCGGAGATGGCTGCTTCGCAAGCTCCCAAGAAGGCCGGCGTCTTCGACATCCGGCTGATCATCGCCCTGCTCATCGGCGGTTACGGGCTGGTGCTCACGATCATGGGCATCGGCTTCACCACCGAGGAGGAGCTGGCCAAGGCCGCCGACGTCAACATCAACCTGTGGGCGGGTATCGGCATGCTGGTGTTCGCGGCGTTGTTCGTGCTGTGGGCGAAGCTGCGGCCCATCGTGGTGCCGCCGAGCACCGACGGCGAGAGCGGCGAATAGGCGGGTTGTCCGGACAGCGGCGAGGGGCTCCGGCTACCGTGCATCTCGTGCTGCTCAACGCTCGACGTCGCCGGATCGCGTCCGTGCTGGCCCTGGTCATCGCACTGGGCGTGCTCTCGGCCTGCGGTCAGAACCTCGGCAAGTCCAACTTCGCCCGCACCACCGTCGCCGCCGAACCCGGCTCCGGTTCCGGCTCGGTGCCCGACGGGGACATCAACGACCCGGCGGTCACCCCCGCGGTGCTGCGCACGGTCGACCCGTGCGGGCTGGTGAGCAAGGAGATCATGAGCAGCCTCGGCACGCCCGAGGACCCGACGGCGAATCTCAGCTCGTTCGGCACTTGCCGGGCGAAGGCCGTGGACGCCGGAGGCAAGACCCTCACGGTGAGGGTCGAGATCGGCGCGTCGACCTACTCCTCGATCAACGGCGTCACCGTTTCGACGGTCGACGGGCTGCCGCAGATCGAGCGGAAGGACAAGGACGGGAAGAGCTGCGACGTCGGCATCATGACCCTGCGCAAGCCCGAGCGCGGGATCAACTTCTCGGTCACCTACGACGGCGGCGACCCGTGCGCGACAGGCCGTGCGGTGGCCGCGAAGGCAGTGAAGAGCCTGCACGCGTCACCGGCGAAGTACCCGGCGGTGCCGGGCACGCTCACCGCGGTCGACCCGTGCACCGCCGCCGACACCGCCGTCCTCAACGAGGTGGTGCCGCACGGCGCCGCCACGCTGAACTCCTTCCACTTCTGCGATTGGACGCCGGGGTCCAACCCGAGGATCTCGATCGGCTTCCGCCGCGCCCTTCCGCCGGCGGAACGCGACGGGAACAAGAAGATCGACATCGACGGCGTCGCCGTGTACCAGAAGGTCGGCAGCGGCAGCGACGCCGAGTGCAGGCTCGAGTGGCAGCACAGGCCGTGGGCGGACGACGAGGTCGAAATCGTCAGCGTCGACTACAAGAACTACGACGAGAAGAAGGACGAAGCGGCGTCGTGCGGCAAGGCGGCCAAGGTCGCCAAATCGGTGATCTCCAAGCTGCCGAAGCCCTGACGCTGGCGGCATCCGGCCGGGACAGGTAGGAAGGGGACACCCCACCCGCCGACGTGCCGGAGGCCACCTTGAAGAAGATCATCAACGACCCGAAGACGGTGGTCGCGGAATCGTTGCGCGGACTCGCCGCGGCGCACGCGGACGTCCTGCGCGTGGAGGACGACCCGGCGATCGTGGTGCGCGTGGACGCGCCACTGGCGGGCAAGGTCGCGGTGATCTCCGGCGGCGGTTCCGGGCACGAGCCGCTGCACGGCGGCTTCGTCGGGCAGGGCATGCTCGCCGCCGCCGTCCCGGGCGCCGTGTTCACCTCGCCGACGCCGGACGCCGTGGAAGCCGCGGTCAAGGCGACCACCGGGGACGCGGGCGCGCTGCTGATCGTGAAGAACTACACCGGCGACGTGCTCAACTTCGAGACCGCCGGTGAACTCGCCGCCGCCGAAGGGCTGGACGTGCGCAGCGTGGTCATCGACGACGACGTCGCGGTCAAGGACTCCACCTACACCGCCGGCCGTCGTGGCGTCGGCGGCACGGTGCTGCTGGAGAAGATCACCGGCGCCGCGGCCGAACGGGGCGACACGCTCGACGCGGTGGAGGCCTTGGCGCGCAAGGTGATCGGCCAGGTCCGGTCGATCGGCGTCGCGCTCACCGCGCCGACCGTGCCGCACGCGGGCGAGCCGAGTTTCGACCTCGCCGACGACGAGATCGAGTTCGGCATCGGCATCCACGGCGAGCCCGGTATCGAGCGGACCGCCGTGACGACGGCCGACGAACTCGTCGCGCGCATGGTCGAAGCGGTGGTCACGGACCTGCCCTTCGCCGAGGGCGACAAGGTCCTGCTGTTCACGAACTCGATGGGCGGGACCCCGCTGGTCGAGCTGTACTTGGCCCACGGGATCGCCGAGCGGCTGCTGGCCGAGCGTGGGATCGTGGTCGAACGGCGGCTGGTGGGGCCGTACATCACCAGCCTCGAGATGCAGGGGATGAGCCTGACGTTGCTGAAACTGGACGACGAGCTGACCGAGTTGTGGGACGCGCCGGTGAACACCCCGGCCCTGAGGTGGGGAGTCTGATGGCCTGCACCGCCGAGACGCTCGCCGCCGCCTTGCGGGCGGCGGCCGAGGTGATCGCCGAGCATCGTGCCGAACTGGTCGACCTCGACCGCGCGATCGGCGACGCCGACCACGGCGAGAACATGGACCGGGGCTTCACCGCCATCGTGTCCGCTTTGGACTCCGCCACCCCCGAGACCCCCGCCGCGGTCGCGAAACTCGCCGCCACGACGCTGATCTCGAAGGTCGGCGGCGCGGCGGGCCCGTTGTACGGCACGGCTTTCCTGCGCGCGTCGGTCAAACTGGGCGACGCGGCCGAAGTGGACGGTCCGCTGCTGGTCGAGGCCCTGCGCGCGGCGCTCGAAGGAGTGCAGGCGCGCGGCAAGGCCGTCGGGGGAGACGCGACCATGGTCGACGCCCTGATCCCCGCCGTCTCCGCCGCCGAGGAGGCCGTCGGCGACGGCGTCGCGGCGATCCTGTCCGCGGCCGCCGACGCCGCCGACAAGGGTGCCGAGTCCACTGTGGACCTCGTACCGCGCAAGGGGCGCGCGTCGTACCTCGGTGAGCGGGCGAAGGGGCATATGGATCCTGGTGCCCGTTCGACGGCATTGCTGCTGCGCGCCTTCGCGGAGGCCGCCCAGTGAGCGTCGGAATCGTGCTCGTCTCCCACAGCGCCAAACTCGCCGAAGGACTCGCGGAACTCGCCGCGCAGATGGCGCCGGACGTCACCATCGCGCCGGCGGGCGGCCTGGCCGACGGCGGGATCGGAACCGACTACGACGAGGTCGTCGCCGCGACGCAGCGCGCCGATTCGGGATCGGGCGTCGTCCTGCTGTACGACCTGGGCAGCGCGCAGATGACCGCGGAACTGGCGGTCGAATCGCTCGCCGACCCGTCGGCCGCGGTCGTCGTGGACGCGCCGCTGGTCGAAGGCGCGATCGCCGCCGCCGTCGCGGCGCAGGGCGGGGCGGACCGCAAGGCCGTCGCCGAAGCGGCCGCCTCGGCGGGAGCACCCCCGGACCTGACTTTCGACGAAGGCGCGCAGGACGGCGAGCGCAGCGTCGAACTCACGCTGCGGAACGACGTCGGGCTGCACGCGCGGCCGGCCGCGGTACTGGTGCGCAGCATCGCGGGGCTGGACGCGCAGGTCACCGTGCGGCTGGGCGACGAGACCGCGGACGCCAACAGCGTGCTCGCGCTGATGGCGCTCGGCGCGCGCCAGGGCGACCGGATCGAGGTCCGCGCGAAGGGCGCGCAGGCCGACGAAGCACTCACCAAGGTCAAGGATCTGGTGGAGCAGAACTTCGGCGAGTGAGCCGGGCCGTCGTGCCGTGAAGGCCTCCTTGCCTACCTTGAGGGTAGGGAAGGGGGCCTTCACGGACTTGCCCCAAGTACATGAAGGCCCCCTTCCTTGCGTCTAGCGCGGTGAAGGGGCACTTCATGTACCTGATTGTCCATAGAGGACGCCCGCTGTGGTGAATTGCCCGATTTGCGAATATTTGTCCATATTCTCAAGTCCGTGAAGGCCTCCTTGAGGGACTCTGAGTCCCTCAAGGAGGCCTTCACGGACTTGAGGATCCTTGTCGGCGGACCAACGGTGCCTGGGAACCGGCCGGGTGGTAGCAAAGGTCCCTTGATCCGGCCATCGGCGCCGGAGGAAAAGTGTCCTCCGGTCCTCGTCCGCGAGTGACACTTACTCGATTCGGAGGGTGACAGCCGCTGCTTTCCGCGCCCCGGCATGGCACGATCGGAGAAACTACCAGCGAGTAACCTCCGGAGGCCGGTTGTGGCGCGGGAAATCTCGAGTGTGGGAGTCATCGGTCTCGGCACCATGGGCGCCGGGATCGCCGAGGTGCTCGCGCGGAGCGGCGTATCCGTCGTCGCGGTGGAGATCGACGACGACGGCGTCCACCGCGGCCGGGGTCATCTGGAGCATTCGACCGAACGGGCGGTGTCCGGCGGCAAGCTCGACGCCGACGGCCGGAGCGCGCTCCTGGACCGGATCCGGTACACCACGTCGCTGGCGGAATTGTCCGATGTGGACCTGGTGATCGAGGCGATCCCGGAGAACCTCGAAGCGAAATCCGACGTGTTCGCGCAGCTGGACAAGATCACCGGCCCGGACACGATCTTCGTCTCGAACACCTCCTCGCTGTCGATCACCGAGATCGGCGTGCACACCGCGCGGCCGGGCAAGGTCGTCGGGATGCACTTCTTCAACCCGGCGCCGATCCTCAAGCTGGTCGAGATCGTCCGCACCGTCGTCACCGAACCCGACGTGGTCACCGACGTCGTCGCGTTCGCCGAACGGCTCGGCAAGACCCCGGTGGTGATCGGCGACCGCGCCGGGTTCATCGCCAACGCCCTGCTCTTCGGGTACCTCAACCACGCCGTGCGGATGTACGAGCAGCGCTACGCCACCCGCGAGGACCTCGACGCGGCGATGCGGTTCGGCTGCGGATATCCCATGGGGCCCTTGGCTTTGCTCGACCTCATCGGGCTGGACACCGCGTACGAGATCCTCGACACGATGTACCACCAGTCGCGCAACCGGCTGCACGCGCCGGCGCCGCTGCTCAAGCAGATGATCACCGCCGGGTTGCTCGGCCGGAAGACAGGCCGGGGTTTCTACACCTACGACGAGCCCGATTCGCCGACGGTGACCGACGCGGTCACGAAGTCCACAGTGGACACCGCGGCGCCCCGTGAGGTGCGCAAGGTCGGCGTCGTCGGGACCGGGACCATGGCGACGGGCATCGTCGAGGTGTTCGCGAAACGCGGCTACGAGGTCATCCTGCGCGCCCGGAGCGCGGAGAAGGCCGCGGCGTCGGTCGCGCGGGTGAAGAAGTCGCTGGACAAGGCCGTCGTCAAGGGCAAGCTGTCCGAAGAGGACGCCGCGGCCGCGCTCGGCCGGATCTCGCCCGCCGTGGAGTTCGAGGAACTGGCCGATGTCGACCTCGTCGTCGAGGCGGTGGCCGAAGACCTGGCCGTCAAGCAGGCCGTCTTCGCCGCGCTCGACGACGTCGTGAAACCGGGCGCGGTCCTGGCGACCACCACGTCCTCGCTGCCGGTCATCGAATGCGCGGCCGCCACTTCACGCCCTTCCGACGTGGTCGGCGTGCATTTCTTCAACCCGGCGCCGGTGATGAAACTCGTCGAGGTCGTCTCCACCATCGCCACCGCTCCCGACGTGATCGCGACCGTCGACGCCGTCTGCGCGGCCGTGGGCAAGCACCCCGTGCACTGCGGCGACCGGGCCGGGTTCATCGTCAACGCGCTGCTGTTCCCGTACCTGAACGACGCGGTGAAGATGCTCGAAGCGCACTACGCGGAGGCCGACGACATCGACACCGCGATGAAGGTGGGTTGCGGGCTGCCGATGGGTCCCTTCGAGCTGCTCGACGTCGTCGGGCTGGACGTTTCGCTGGCGATCCAGCGGACGCTGTACAACGAGTTCCGCGAAGAGGGCTTCGCGCCGGCGCCGCTGCTGGAGCACCTTGTGACCGCCGGTCGGCTCGGCCGCAAGACCGGGAAGGGGTTCAAGGACTACTCGGCGCGGTAACTTGGGTGCCATGCCGGTTTCCGCGGGGGTCAGGGAACGGATCAAGGAGCTCCTCGATCCGGACGACGAGATCCATTACGTGTTCCCAGCCGACGTCTTCGGCAGCACCAACCCGGGAGTGTTCTTCGCGGTGACCCGCAAGACGATCACGATCCTGACCACCGGGTACCTGAGCCGGAAGACGCCGAAACGCGTCGTCGCGACGACGTTGCGGAACCACCGGATCGGGCCGGTCGACACGTCGACCGTCCCGTGGTTCAAGTTCAACGGCGTCGACTACGAGATCGACGACGAGTACATCGCCGTCGTGCACGCCGCCGACGCCGAGATCATGCGGGCAAAACCTGAAGATCCGCTGCCGGACCTCTAAGCTCCCGGGAGTGCGTCAGCTCACATACGACGGGGTGCCCATCCCCGGCCTGAACGACCTGGTCCGGACGGCCATCCGGCTGCATCCCGCGCCGGGATTGCCCCGTCCGGACGAAAGCCACTTCGGCGGCCCGCTGCTCTGGCCGTCGGACGAGCCATGGCCGGAGTGCCCGGTGACCTGGCCACCGGACCCCGACGCGTCCGACGACGCGTGGCCGGCCGGTCATCCGCTCGACGAGCCGGTCCCGGCGATGGTCGGCGCGGCGCAGTTCTTCCGCGACGACTTCCCGGAGCTGCCCTTCCCGGAGGGCACCGACGTGCTGCAGATCCTGTTCTGCCCGCTGGAGCACGACAACCCGTACCACCGCGGCCCCGCCGTCCGGCTGGTGTGGCGCGATTCCGCCGAGGTGGGGGACATCGCGGAGCCGCCGCCCGCACCCGAGGACGCCCAAGACGCCTACCTGCCGGAACCCTGCGTCTTCGAACCGTGCTCGATCGACGAGCTGCCGCGCCTCTGCGACTTCCCGCCGGAGACCCGCGCCGCGCTCGGCATCCCCGAAGGCGCGAGCGAAGACCCGGACGGCTGGCCCGAGCTGGACCACTACGCGAAGATCGGCGGCTGGACGGCCTGGCACGCGGCCGGCCGTGTCGACCTGGACTGCCGGGAATGCGGTGCCGAGCTGAGACAGACGCTCGCGCTGGCCACGGAGGAACACGAGGTCGGCTGCGGCTGCGGGGTCGACGACGACGAACCGGCGTGCTGGGCGTTCGGCGACCGGGGAGTGCTGAACATCTTCACCTGCCCCACCGATCCGCGGCATCCGTTCAAGGTCCGGATCGCCTGATCAGCCGGGTGGTAGCAAAGGTCCCCCGCTCCAGTGCTGGAAGACGAGGTTCGTGTGCACCCTGGCGACCTCGTCACGGGCGGTCAGTTCGTCGAGCACCAGCCGTTGCAGCTCGGTCGCCGACGCGGTGGCGACATGCGCGAGGAAATCGTCCGGGCCGGTCAGGTGGTAGACGGCGCGGACCTCGGGCAACGCCAGCAGATGCTCGACGAACGAATCGACCAGCGCGCGCCGGTGCGGGCGGACCTGCACGAACAGGAGCGCTTCGAGTGGGCGGCCGAGTTTGGCCGCGTCCACCTCGGCGTGCTGGCCGATGATCACCCCGAGCTCGCGCAGCCGGTTGACGCGGTCGAGACAGGTCGAGGGCGCGACGCCGACTTCGGCCGCCAGATCCTTGTTCGAGATCCGGGCGTCGTTCTGCAAGAGCCGCAGAATTCGAAGATCAACCGTACTCAGTTCGACGGAATCCGACATCGGCGAATGATATCCGAGGATATTGCGGCCGATCCGGAGAAAATCGCACCATCTGGAGTATGACCGCAACGCTGCGCACCCGAGCCGTCCACGCCGGCCGTGACGATCTCACGGACCTCGGCGTCCACGCCGCTCCGCTCGACCTGTCCACGACCTACCCGTCGCGGGACAGCGTCGAGGAGGCGGGCCGCATCGACGAATTCGCCGCCTCGGGCTCGCTGTCCGGGCTCCCGGTCTACGGGCGGCTGAGCAACCCGACCGTCGAGCGCTTCGAGAAGGCACTGGCCGAACTCGAAGGGTTCGAAGACGCCGTCGCGTTCGCCACCGGCATGGCCGCGGTTTCGGCCTCGCTGCTCGCCGCCGTCGCACAGGGCAAGCGGCACGTCGTCGCCGTCCGGCCGGTCTACGGCTGCACCGACCACATGCTCACGTCCGGGCTGCTTGGGACCGAGGTGACCTGGGCCGATCCGGAGGGCGTCGCCTCGGCGCTGCGTCCCGACACCGGGCTGGTGCTGCTCGAAACCCCCGCGAACCCGACCCTGCGCGAGGTCGACATCGCCGAGATCGTCCGTGCCGCGGGCGAGGTCCCGGTGCTGGTCGACAACACCTTCGCGACCCCAGTGCTCCAGCGGCCGGGACGGCACGGCGCCCGGTTCGTCCTGCACAGCGCGACCAAGTTCCTCGGCGGGCACGGCGACGTCATGGGCGGCGTGGTGGCTTGCAGCGCCGAAGACGCGGGGATGCTGCGGCAGATCCGCTTCGCCACCGGAGGCGTGCTGCACCCGCTCGCCGGATACATGTTGCTTCGCGGTCTCTCGACCCTTCCGCTGCGCGTCAACGCCGCGTCCGCGACGGCCGCCGAACTCGTCGAGCGGCTTCGCGGCCACGCGAATGTGAGCGCCGTGCACTACCCGGCCGTCGGTGGTCCGCTGATCGCGTTCGAGGTCGACGGCGATCCGCACGCGCTCATCGGCGCGGTCCGGCTGATCACCCCGGCCGTCAGCCTCGGGAGTGTGGATTCGCTCATCCAGCATCCCGCCTCGATCAGCCACCGGATCGTCGCCGAGGACGACCGGCGCGGCGCGGGGGTCACCGACCGGCTCATCCGCATGTCGGTGGGGCTGGAGGACGTCGAGGACCTGTGGCACGACCTGGATCAAGCACTCAAAGCGTGCTGAGTTCTGCGATCGTCATCACCGGGATGTCGACAAATCGTCCGGCCTGGCTAACCTGGTCGGGTGAAAGATCTGGTCTCGTCCTGGGTGGAATCTTCGGCTCGTAGCACGCTTTCCCGGCTGCACCAGCAGATCGGTGTGGCCGGGCTCGCCGCCGCGGCGGCCGTGCCCGGGCTGTCCGCCGTCTTCGATCAGCACTCCGCCGCGGTCCGCGACATCCTCGCGGTCGGGGTCGAAGGCTCGGCGGCGGTGGCCGGGGTCGTCCTGCTCGCCGGCTACACGCGCGGGCTGCTCGACGAGGCGAAGGCCAAGGGCTGGACGTTCCGTGCTCCGGCCGATCTGACCGCGTGGACCACCAGCGACTGGGTGACCGCGCGGCTGGTCGGCGTGTGTTCGCTGGCCGCCTCGATGGACGACCGGCGGACCCAGCCGACCGGGAACGGGTAGGGCGGCCGGACGCCCCACCCGCTCCCGTGGAAGGTCAGCGGTACTCCGGCGGAGGGGGCATGTTTCCACCGGGGGGCCGCTGGCCGGGATCCTGGTGCTGCGGCACCTGACCCTGGCTGGGCGGGAACTGCTGGTGCTGCGTCGGCGCGTTCGGGTTCGCGGCGTGATGCCCGGCGGACACCGGCTGGCTGACCGCCGTCCGCTCCGTCGGCACCTCACCCGAGCGGCCCGCGTCCTCACGACCACGCTGGTAGGCCTCGGCCTGCGCCTTCGCGGCGGGGATCTCCGCCTCGGCCCGGCCGAGCCAGGTCTCCCAGCGCTGCTGCATCGGCTTGATGAGACCACCGCCGACACCGACGACGGCGATACCGCCGACCGTGGCGAGCACGGTGATCAGCACCGGCATCGTGACCGCGGTGGCCACGCCGATCTGGTTCAGCGCGGCGATCGCGCCGAGGCCCCAGATGAACACCGAGGCGATGGTGGCGAGCACCTTGCCGTAGGAGACACCGCCGAGGGCGTTCCCGATCAGGTCCTTGACCGCCTTGGCGACCGCCCCGGCGATCACCACGATGACGATCGCGACGATGGCACGCGGCAGCCACGCGACGATGTCGTTGAGCAGCGCGCTCACCGGGTTCGGGCCGAACACGCCGAACGCGAACTGCAGGGCGATCAGCAGGATCGCGTAATAGACGATCTTGCTGATGATGCCCGACGCGTCGAACTGGCTGCGCGCGAGCATCTGCTTGAAGCCCCCGCGTTCGAGAAGCCGGTTGAACCCGACCTTCTCGAGCACCATGCTCACGGCCTTCGAGAGCGCCTTGGCGATCAGCCAGCCGATGAACAGGATGACCAGGAACGCGAGCAGTTTCGGGACGAAGGTGGCGACCGAACTCCAGGCGCTCGACACGCCCTGACCGAAGTCGACGGCCGCCAGTGCTGATGTGGCCACTGGACTTTCTCCCTTCCCACCACTGGAGCTTCCAGACTGGTGGGAAGGGGGTACCCGCCATTCGGGCGATCACACGTTACGCCACCCGAACGGGTGGGTCAGCCGCAGCAGCCTCCGCCGCAGCAACCGCCTCCACCTGCGGGAACGGGGGCCGGACCGGAGGCGGACCCGGTCAGCGCGACGGTCGTCAGCAGCTTGACGGTGTCCTGGTGGCCCTCGGGACACGGCGCGGGCGCACCGGACTCGCTCATCGGCCGCAGCAGTTCGAAGGTTCCGGCGCATTCGCGGCAGCGGTAGGCGTAGGTCGGCATTCCGGCATTATCCCATCTCCTTCCGGCCGCCGGGATGGCAAGCTGGCCGGGTGGAACTGCCTGTCGCGGCGCATGTGCCGCATCTCGGCCAAGTCGTCCCGTCCGTGCTTTCCGCCCTCGGCGCCGAGGGGTTCGCCAATTCGCTGAGCCTGGCGGAGGCGTCCAGCGCCTGTGTCCTGCTGATCGACGGTCTCGGCTGGGAGCTGCTGGCCGAGCACCCCGCCGACGCGCCGGTGCTCACCCAGCTGGCGAAGTCGCCGCTGCGGGTCGGTTTCCCGGCGACGACGGCGGCCGGGCTCGGCGCGATCGGCACGGGGCTGGCGTCGGGGGAGCACGGCCTGGTCGGATACAGCTTCGAGGTGCCGGGCACCGGCGTCCTGAACGCGCTGCGCTGGAGCAGCCACGTGGACGGCGGCGATCTCCGCGGGGCCTTGCCGCCGCGCGAGGTACAGCCGCTGCCGACGACGTTCGAACGCGCGGCCGCCGCCGGGATCACGACCAGCGTGGTGTCCTCGGCGAAGTTCGCCGACACCGCGCTCACCCGGGCGACGCAGTCCGGCGCGCGCTATGTGGGCGTCCACGCGCTCGGCGACCTCGCCGCCTGCGTCCTGCACTGCCTCGAAGCGAGGCCCGCGTTCTGCTGGGGCTATCACAGCGAACTCGACATGATGGGCCATATCTACGGGCCCGGTTCGGCGCCGTGGCGGATGCAGCTGCGGCAGGTCGACCGGCTGGTCGAGTCCCTTGTGGACGGTCTACCGCCGGGCGCGCTCCTCGCCGTCGTGGCCGACCACGGCATGGTGACCGTCGAGGGCGCGCTCGACATCGACGAGACACCCGCGCTGCTCGGCGGCGTCCGGGCCATCGGGGGCGAGGTCCGAGCGCGGCACGTCTACAGCGAAACGGGCGCGGAGGCCGACGTCCTGGCGGCGTGGCGCGAGGTGATCGGAGACCGGGCCTGGATCCTCCCGCGCGACGAGGCCGTCGAGGCGGGCTGGTTCGGGCCGGTCTCCGATCGGGTCCGCCCGCGTATCGGCGACGTGGTCGTGGCGGCGAAGGGACGCTTCGGGCTCGTGCGAGAACTGGCGGAGGCCGTCGAGTCCTCTTTGGTCGGGCAGCACGGCTCGCTGACCCCCGCCGAGCAACTCGTCCCGTTGGTCCTCGCGCGCGGCTAGCCGCAGAACTCGGCGAACATCGCGCGCAACACGGCCGAGCGCGCGGTTTCGGAGGTCAGGTTCGTGGTGACGCCGACCGTGATCTGCCTGGTGCCGTCGGAAGTCCGCATGCTCCAGGTGTTGTAGCCGGGCACCGAACCGTTGAAGCCCCAAGCTTCCGGCGCGGCGCAGCCCTGCGGGAGCCGGAGCCGCATGACGCCGAGGCCCGAGTCCACCGCGGGAACGCCGCTGGGCACGGTCTTGCGCATCTCGGCAAGCTGCGCCGCGGGGAAGAGCCGTCCGGTGAACACGGCGCCATAGAACCGGTTCAGATCGTCGGCGGTGGAGATCAGATTCCCGGAGCCCCAGAACCGCGACATCTCGTAGTCGGTGACGTCGGTCAGCGGCGCGTCGGGACCGTACAGCCGTTCGTAACCACGGGCTGCCGCGTGGTGGACGTAGGGATAGCGGTACGGGAGAGAGCTGTCCCGCATTCCCGCCTTGTCGAGAACCCGGCGCTGCAGCACGGAATTCAGCTCGTCGCCGGTGAGCTTTTCGACGAGTTTCCCGAGTACGGCGTAATTGGTGTTGGAGTACACCATGCCCTGACCGGGCGGGAAGGCCAGCGGTTTGCCCTCGGTCCCCAGCCGGATGGTCTCGTCCGGTGACTGGTGCCGCCAGCGGGTCGTGTCGATCTCCGGGAGGCTGTTCCACCGGTCGGTCGCCGGGATCCCGCTGGTGTGCTGCAGCAACTGCCGCACGGTGATCGGCTCGGTGTAGGGCAGCAGCCCGGGAAGGCGGTCCTGGACGCGGTCGTCGAGGCCGACCTTGCCCTCGCCGGCCAGTTGCAGCACGGCGGTGGCGACCACGCTCTTGGTGATGCTGCCCGCCCGGAACCGGCCGCGGGGGTCCGGCGCGCCGCCCGTCGTGACGTCGCCGACGCCGCTCCGGCCGTACCAGCCACCGTCCTGGTCGAGCACCGCGGCGTACGCACCGGGCGCGCCGGCGGCGACGGCGTCGTCCAGCGCCTTTTGCAGACCTTCCCTGGCGGGGGCGGCGACGGCCTGACCGGCCGCGAGTGTTCCGGAGAACAAGGCGGTGCCGGCGACGATCGCCGCAAAACCGCGAAACAGACGATTCATGAACCTGACGCTAGGAGGCGCCCAGCGCCGGGACAGCCCCTAAAACCCCTGCTGTGCCCGGACTTCTCGCGAGCGACCCCCTAGGCGGGCTTCCTCGCCGAGAACTTCACGGAGCGCTTGGGTATGTGGTCGACCTTGATGTCGGTGAATCCGGCGTCGGTGAGCCGGGGCCAGAGCGAGACCGGGTCGAGCGCGTTCATCGTGTCGCCGAGGTGGAGGAGCCGGAACGGCGCGTTCGCCAGGCTGTCGATCGCGCGCAGGACACCGCCGGGGCGGAGCACGCGGAATGCCTCGGCGAAGATCGAGTCCTGTAACGCCGTCGTCGGCACGTGATGCAGCATCGTGAAGCAGACGACCGCGGAGAACTCACCGTCCTCGAAGGGCATCGCCGCCCCGTCGCCCTGGACGATCCGCACCCGGCCGTCGAATTCCCGTTTGAGGAGGTCCGCCGACGCCTCGTCGATCTCGACGGCGGTGAGCCGGGGGACGAGCCCGGCGAGCGCGCGCGTGGTCGCGCCGAAGCCGGGCCCGATCTCCAGGACGGAGTCGCCCAGGTCGAAACCGGCGACGTTGCCCGGCATCTCTGCCGCGACGGCCTTCGCCCACAGGGCGGAACTGCAGAGTTTGCGGTGCACCAGGTTCATCGGCATGCGTCCGAAGCTAACGGTGACCGATAGGCGATAGGCTGCCAACCGATGTCGAATATCGGACTCCTGCCGCCGATGTCCACGGCGATGGTGCTCGGTGAGATGGACCTGCCCGCGGGCACCTGGCTCCCTTGGCACGAACACGACGGCCACCAGCTCGCCTGGGCGGCGCGGGGGATCCTGAGCGTGAACGTCGGCGAGCGGTACTGGGTGCTGCCGCCGACGCGGGCGCTCTGGATCCCGGCCGGGGTCGTCCACCGGACCGGCGCCACCGCGCAGACCGTGTTGCGGGGGATCTACGCCGCCCGGGACCGATGTCCGGTGCGCTGGCCCGAACCGACGCTCGTCGCCGTCCGTCCACTGCTGCGCGAACTGCTGGAGCACCTCGGCGCGACCGACCTCGGCGACGACGCGCGCCGCCGGGCCGAGGCGGTCGCGTTCGACCTGCTCGAACCGGTGGACGTCGTGCCGATCACCGTGCCGATGCCGTCCGACGAACGTGCGCTGGCCGTCGCGCGGGCGGTGATCGCCGATCCCGCGGACCGCCGCGCCCTCGCCGATTTCGTCCGGCACGCGGGCGCGAGCGAACGCACCCTCGCGCGGCTGTTCCTCACCGAGTGCCGCACGACGTTCGGCGCGTGGCGGGTCCAGGCGCGCCTGCGCGCGTCATTGCCGCTGCTGGCCGAGGGCATGCCGCTGACCGCGGTCTCCCGTCGGATCGGCTACTCCTCGCCGAGCGCTTTCGTCGCCGCGTTCCGCCGCGCGGTCGGCGTGACGCCGGGCGCCTACTTCGGCGGCTGACCCCCGAGTTACGCCTTCGATCACACGTGTTCCGGCTTCAATCACGCGTGATCGGCCGGACGTCACGCGTGATTCGGCGGACGTCATGCGTGATCAGACGGACGACACGCTTGATGGAAGGCGGACCAGGTGTGACCCTGCGCGCGTACGTCGGCGGCCGGCCGGGCCCGCCGTATACCGTTCCGGGCGTGCCACGACGTAACCGGCCCGAACGCGGTGGGCGCCCCGACCTCGGCGCGTCGACCGGCTGGGCGCGCTCCGAATCCGCCTCCGACGGCGAATGGCTGGTGCGCACCGTGCCCGGCGCGCAGGCCACCAAGGACTACCGCTGTCCCGGTTGCGATCACGAGATCCGGCAGGGGACCCCGCATGTGGTCGCCTGGCCCGCCGACGACACCGGCGGCGTCGCCGACCGCCGCCATTGGCACAAGGCGTGCTGGGGCGCGCGGTCCCGGCGAAGGCCAGGTCGTTGGTGACTCGGCCGCTGGTGAGCTTCAGCGCCGCAGGTGCAGTGAAGGTTCTCCCGCGAATTCCTCCTCCGTGTGGATCTTGAAACCGAGCCGCTCGGCGACTCGGATGGACGGTTCGTTGGACGCCATGATGTTGGCGATCACCGGGACGTCAGGGATCTCCCGCTCCGCCCACTCGACGACGGCGGCCGCCATCTCCGTCGCGTAGCCCTTGCCCCAGGTGAACGGCCAGAAGCGGTACGCGAGGTTCAGCACGCGCTCGCCGTTCCATTCGTGATAGCGGACGCCGCCGAAACCGAGGATCGTCTCCGGATCGTCCGAAGCGGACACCGTGAGATAACCGAACCCGTACTCGGCCCACTGCTTCAGCCAAGCGTCGTACAGCTCGTTCGCACCCTCGACGGTGTGCGGCTCCGGGTTGAACCTGTTCGTCTCCGGATCGGCCTGCAGCGCGACGATGTTCTCGCGGTCCGCCTCGCGCAGCCTCCGCAGCAGCAGCCTCTCCGTCTTGATCTCTGTCAGCACGGATCTGACGGTAGCGCCAGGGTGCGACAGAATTATCGCCATGAACGATCTCCCGCTGGTCCTTCTGCACGCCTTCCCCGTCGACGCCCGCATGTGGGACGCGGTCCGCGCGCCGCTCTCGGAACGTCTGCGGCTGATCACCCCCGACCAGCGCGGCCTCGGCCGCAGCCCGCTGCCGGAAACGGACCGGGAGCCGGATCTGGAGGACGCCGCCCGCGACGTGGTCGCGCTGCTCGACCGGCTGGAACTCGACAAGGTCGTCCTCGGCGGCTGCTCGATGGGCGGCTACCTGACGATGGCGGTGCTGCGCCTCGCGCCGGAACGGGTGGGCGGGCTCGTGTTCATCGACACGAAGGCGACCGCTGACACCCCGGAAGCCGCGCAAGCCCGGCACGACGTCGCGGCCCGGGTCGAAGCGGAGGGCGCCGGCTGGATGCCCGATGCCGTCACGCCCGGACTGCTCGCGGAGAAAGCGCGCCCGGAAGTGGTCGAACGGCTTCGGGAACTGATCACGACGCAGCCGCCGTCCGGGATCGCGTGGGCGGCGCGCGCGATGGCGGCCCGGCCCGATTCGCTCGAAACGCTGCGTTCGGCGGACGTGCCGGCGCTGGTCGTGGTCGGCGAAGAGGACGGCCTGACCCCGTTGGAAGCGGCGAACACCCTGGTGGAAACGCTGCCGGACGCGACATTGGTGGTGCTGCCGGAGGCGGGACATCTGACGCCGCTGGAGGATCCGGCCGGAGTCGTCGAAGCGATCTTGGGCTGGTATCCCGCGTAAGAAAAGGTTCCCCTCGCCCCTTTAAAGGTATAGCGGACCCCGGGGCTTGCGGCAAGCCCCCGTTCCCGGTCCACAATTCGTGCCTTCACGTTTTTGCCGAAGGGGGATTCCCATGCGTGTACTCCTGTCCACCATCGGGACGAGGGGTGAGGTGCAGCCGCTGGTGGCACTGGCGGTGCGATTGCGGGAACTGGGCCAGGAAGTCCGGCTTTGCGCACCGCCGGATTTCCGTGAGTGGGCCGAAGGTCTCGGGATCTCCTTCGCGCCGTTGGGGCCGGAACTGCGGTCGACGGCGAAGCCGGATTCCGCGATGACCAAGGCGATGGCCACGCCGGAAGGGCGGCGCGCGATGGCCGAGGCCATGGTGGTGAACCAGTTCGAGACGATGCCGGATGTGGCCGAGGGCTGCGACGCCGTCGTCGCGGGAATGGCCTTGAACATCGCCGCCCATTCGGTGGCCGAGCGAAAAGGGATTCCGTATTTCTTCACCGCTTACTGCCCGATAACGCTGCCTTCACTGCACCATCGTCCGCCCGTTTTCCCGGGATGGGCGCCGAAGAATCCCGACGCCGACATCCCGGCCTTGTGGGCCGACGACGCGGAACGGTGGAACGCGCAATGGGGCGACGTGCTCGACGCTCAGCGGAAACTGCTGGGCCTGCCGCCGGTCGACGACGTGCGCGGGCACATCTTCACCGAGCGTCCGTGGCTGGCCGCCGATCCGGTGCTGGCGCCGTGGCGGGGCCCGTCGGCGCTGGACGTCCACCAGACCGGTGCCTGGCTGCTGCCGGACCACAGCCCGCTGTCGCCGGAACTGGAGGCGTTCCTTGACGACGGGGAACCGCCCGTCTACTTCGGATTCGGGAGCATCCGCGCGCCGGAGGAGATCGCGAAGGCGATGATCGAGGCGGCGAGGGCGCACGGACGGCGGGCGATCGTGTTCCGGGGCTGGACCGGTCTGGCGCCGATCGACGACGAACCCGACTGCATCGCGATCGGGGACGTCAATCAGCAGGCGCTGTTCCCGCGGGTCGCGGCCGTCGTGCATCACGGCGGTGCCGGCACGACCACGGCGGCGACCCGGGCCGGGGTGCCGCAGGTGCTGGTGCCGCAGATGTTCGACCAGCCCTACTTCGCGCAGCGGGTGCGGGATCTCGGGGTGGGGACGTCGATCACGGGGGAGCCCTCGGTCGAAGCGCTGACGCTCGCCCTGGGCGAGGTGCTTCGCTCCGAAGTCGCCTCCAGGGCCCGGCAGGTCGGCGGCGAGGTGCGAACGGACGGCGTCGATGTGGCGGCTGAGCTCCTGATGTCCGGCGTTTAGTCCTCTCGATGCGGTACTTGCGCGTGCAACGACCGCATTCAGAGGACTAAACGCGGGAGGAGAAGTAGCGCTCCAGGGCGGCTTCGGCCTCCGGGAGCCGTTCGGGGAACCGCTGCGCGATCACGAACCGCCACGGCACCTCGAACAACCGCCGCAACGCGATGAACGGCTCCAGCGACGAAGGCGCCACGTCCGCCGGGTACGCGTCCAGGGTCGCGCGCCCGGCCTCCGCGTAGAGCACGCCGAGGTCCCAGCCGAGCGGCCCGCGCCAGGTGTCCTCGAAGTCGAGCCAGCACGGCCCGGCCGCGGTCGCGACGACGTTCCCCCGATGGGCGTCTCCGTGCAGCGGCCGGGCCTCGTCGTCCGGAAGCGCCGCCGCGACCCGTTCGAGTTCGTCGTACAACCGGGGCGCCGCACCGCCCATGACCGCGCCGTGCCGGTCGAGCACCGTCCGGAGTTCGCGGACGGGCCCGAGTTCGGGCAGTTCACCGGGGTAGTCCGCGAGCGCGTCGTGCACCCGGGCGAGGGAAAGCGCCACCTCGCGCGGCGGCAGCGTGTGGCCCGGCTCGTGCGGCGTGTAGTGCCAGAGAGTGACCGGCAGTCCGTCGGCGAAATGCGGTCCTGCCGGGGGATCCGTGGTCGGTGAGACGACGAGCACATCACGTTCCGTGAGGTGCCTCGACAGCTCGACGTCGCGCGCGAGCCAGTCCTCGGGCGACGACCGGGCGAGCCGGGTCGTGCCGGGCACCCGTGCCACCACCGGACCCAGTCTCACCAGCACGTTCGACTTGAAATGCAGGACGTCGGGACTGCCGGTCGGCAGCCCGTACCGGGCACCGACGGCGAGCGCCGCGGCCACTCCCGCACGCGTGTGTTCGTCGGTCACGGCCCGATCTTGCCAGCCGGTGCGCGCGACTGTCGGTAGTGAGGGCTACGATCCCCACTAGCCGCCGGATTGGGTCCCGAACCCGCCCGGCGACCGCAAATTGACCACCACAAGGTTTGAGTGTTGGAGGCAGGAGTGACGGCCGTAGCCCCCAAGCCGATCGCCACGCGCCCGTATCCCGCGCGCGAGTCGGTTAAGGGTTCGTACCTGCTGCGGTTGTTCCGCACGACGGACCACAAGCAAATCGGCATCATGTACCTGGTCACGTCGTTCGCCTTCTTCATGGTGGGCGGCGCGATGGCGATGCTGATCCGCTCCGAGCTGGCGCGTCCCGGGCAGCAGTTCCTTTCGCAGGAGCAGTACAACCAGCTGTTCACCATGCACGGCACGATCATGCTGCTGCTGTACGCGACGCCGATCCTCTTCGGTTTCGCGAACTTCATCCTGCCGCTGCAGATCGGTTCGCCCGACGTCGCGTTCCCGCGGCTGAACGCGTTCTCGTACTGGCTGTACCTGTTCGGCGGCCTGATCGTGATGTCCGGCTTCCTGACCCCGGGTGGCGCCGCCGACTTCGGCTGGTTCGCCTACACCCCGCTGTCGGACGCCATCCACTCGCCCGGCGTCGGCGCCGACCTGTGGATCTCCGGTCTGGTCGTGTCCGGTCTCGGCACCATCCTCGGTGGCGTCAACATGATCACCACGGTGATCTGCCTGCGCGCCCCCGGTATGACGATGTACCGGATGCCGATCTTCACCTGGAACATCCTGGTCACCAGCATCCTGATCCTGCTGGCGTTCCCGATCCTGACCGCGGCCCTGATGGGCCTGCTGGCGGACCGGCATCTCGGGGCGCACGTGTTCGACCCCGCGAACGGCGGCGTGATCCTCTGGCAACACCTGTTCTGGTTCTTCGGCCATCCAGAGGTCTATATCGTCGCGCTACCGTTCTTCGGGATCGTGTCGGAGATCTTCCCGGTCTTCAGCCGCAAGCCGATCTTCGGCTACAAGGGCCTGGTCTGGGCGACGCTGGCGATCGCCGCGCTGTCGGTGGCCGTGTGGGCGCACCACATGTACGCGACCGGCGCCGTGCTGCTGCCGTTCTTCTCCTTCATGACCTTCCTGATCGCGGTCCCGACCGGCGTGAAGTTCTTCAACTGGATCGGCACGATGTGGAAGGGCCAGCTGTCCTTCGAGACGCCGATGATCTTCTCGATGGGCTTCATCGTCACGTTCCTCTTCGGCGGTCTGACCGGCATCATGCTGGCCGCGCCGGCGATCGACTTCCACGTGTCCGACAGCTACTTCGTCGTCGCGCACTTCCACTACGTGCTCTACGGCACGATCGTGTTCGCCACGTTCGCCGGGATCTACTTCTGGTTCCCGAAGATCACCGGCCGCATGATGGACGAGAAGCTCGGCAAGTGGCACTTCTGGACCACGTTCATCGGCTTCCACGCCACGTTCCTGGTGCAGCACTGGCTCGGCGCCGAAGGCATGCCGCGCCGGTACGCGGACTACCTGCAGTCCGACGGGTTCACGACGCTGAACACGATCTCCACGATCGGCGCGTACATCCTCGGTGCCTCGACGCTGCCGTTCATCTGGAACGTCTTCAAGAGCTACCGGTACGGCGAGATCGTCACGGTGGACGACCCGTGGGGCTACGGCAACTCGCTCGAATGGGCGACGTCCTGCCCGCCGCCGCGGCACAACTTCACCGAGCTGCCGCGGATCCGTTCCGAGCGCCCGGCGTTCGAGCTGCACTACCCGCACATGATGGAGCGCATCCACAAGGAGGGTGAGATCGGCTTCTTCGGGAAGCAGAAGGTCAACACCCACCGGGCGCCGTCCCAGGTGCTCACCGAGGCGGCCATGCCGGGTGATCACTCCGAGGACAACTCCAGCGAGAAGTGACCCGATAAGCGGAAACGGCGCGTGCCTTGCCTCACACAGGGGCAAGGCACGCGCCTTTTTCATGGCCGGCTGAGGGAGACTGACCTTCGTGACGCAGACACCAGTTCTCATCACCACCACCGGACCCGACAAGCCGGGTGTGTCCTCGGTGCTGTTCGCCGTGCTGTCGCGCCATGACGTGGACGTCCTCGACGTCGAGCAGGTCGTCATCCGCGGCCAGCTGGTGCTCGGCGTGCTCGCCGGCGTCTACCGCGACCCCGAAGGCCTGCAGGAGTACGTCGAGCAGGCGATGGCGTCGGTCGGGATGCAGGTCGAGGTGAAGATCGGCTCGGCCATCGGCGCCGACCCGTTCGCCATCGGCCAGAAGGACTCGACGCATGTCCTGCTGATGCTCGGCCGCCCGGTGACCGCGCGCGCCTTCTCCGACGTCGCACGCCGGCTCGCCGCGCTGGACGTCAACATCGACTCGATCCGCAGTGTCGCCGACTACCCGGTGACCGGGCTGGAGCTGTACGCCTCGCTCGCCCAGGACACCCCGGAGGCCGACGCCGCGCTGCGCACCGCGCTCGCGGACGCCGCCGTCGAGGCCGGGATCGACATCTCGGTCGAGCGGGCCGGGCTCGCCCGCCGCGCCAAGCGCCTGGTGGTCTTCGACGTTGATTCCACGCTCATCCAGGGCGAGGTCATCGAGATGCTCGGCGCGCACGCCGGGGTCGAACCGCAGGTCCGTGAGATCACCGAGGCCGCGATGCGCGGCGAGCTGAACTTCGGCGAGTCGCTGGAACGCCGCGTCGCGCTGCTGGAAGGGCTGCCCGAAACGGTGCTGGACGAGGTCGCCGCGTCCATCGAGCTCACCCCAGGCGCGCGCACGACCATCCGCACGCTGAAGCGGATGGGCTTCCGCTGCGGTGTCGTCTCGGGCGGGTTCACCAAGATCATCCAGTCCCTCGTGGACGACCTCGGCCTCGATTTCGCCGCGGCGAACGAACTCGAAGTGGTCGACGGCAAGCTCACCGGCCGGGTGGTCGGGGAGGTCGTCGACCGCGCGGGCAAGGCGAAGGCGCTTCGCCGCTTCGCCGACGAGTACGAGATCTCGCTGCAGCAGTGCGTCGCGGTCGGTGACGGGGCGAACGACATCGACATGCTGTCGGTCGCCGGAATGGGTGTCGCCTTCAACGCCAAGCCCGCGCTGCGCGAGGTCGCCGACACCGCGCTATCCCACCCGTACCTCGACGCCGTGCTGTTCCTGCTCGGCGTCACCAGGGCCGAGATCGAGGCGGCCGACGCGGCCGACGGTCTCGAGCTTTCCCGGCCATGAGCGTGCTGGAGCCGCTGGCCGCGCGCTACGCCCATTGGCTCGGCCTCCCCGCGGAAAGCACGGTGGACACCTCGGACGAGGATCCCGCCGAGGTCCGCGCCATGCCGGTGATCCTGCGGATGGAACGGGCCGAACCGCCGTCGCGGACCGCGTTGCTGGAGGCCGCCGCGGCGGCCGCGGTCGCGGTCTGCCTCGACGAACGCGCGCTGCCGGGAGGCGACTGGCACGACCCGCTCAAGGCGTGGGTCGACGGCCGGATCCGCAAGGTCGCCCGGCGGGCGCGCGGCGCGCACTGGCAGGCGGTCCAGGAACTGCCGGGGATCACGGTCGAGGTCGACGGCGCCGAGGCGCGGGCGTTGCTGCCCGGCCGGGTCGTGGAGTCTCCGAAAGAGGTCTTGCGGCTGCAGATCTCCGGCAGCGAACTCCCCGCCGACGAGCCGGGGCCCGCGCCGGAGGGCCTCCCGCGGTTGCTGCTGAACCCCGAGGTCTCGATGACAGTCGGCAAGGGCGCCGCACAGGTCGGGCACGCGACGATGATCCTGGCGTCGGTGCTGGACGAAGCCGAACTGGCCGCGTGGGCCGCGACCGGGTTCCGGTGTTCGGTGCGGACTCCGCCGGTGGCGACCTGGAAGGCACTCTGCCCGGTCGAGGATCCCGAAGGTTCGTGGCGTCGTGACGGGGTCGTCGCGGTCCGGGACGCCGGGTTCACCGAAGTAGATCCCGGAACCGTCACGGTCATAGCCCAAAGGGCTTAGCCTCCTATACTCCCCGCATGGGTGACCGGCTGATCGCCGGGCGCTATCGCTTGGAGGAGCGGATCGGCGCCGGGGGTATGGGCGTGGTCTGGCGTGCCACCGATCTGGACCTCGGGCGGGTCGTCGCCCTCAAGCGTTCGCAGGCGGGCGACAGCGGTCAGATCCGGCGCGAGGCGCGGATCGGCGCCGGCCTGCATCACCCGAACGTGGTCACCGTCTTCGACGCCGTGATCGACGGTGACGACCGCTGGCTGGTGATGGAGTACCTGCCCTCGCGCAGCCTCGCCGACGTCATCGACTCCGACGGGCCGCTGCCGCCCGGCAAGGTGGCCAAGATCGGCGTCCAGCTCGCCGCGGCGCTCGCGGCGATGCACGAAAAGGGCATGGTCCACCGCGACCTCAAACCGGGCAACGTCCTGGTGGCCGAAGACGGCACCGCGAAACTCACCGACCTGGGCATCGCGCAATGGGCTGAGGTGACCCGCACAGGCGGCGGTCTCGACGTCGGCACTCCGGGCTACGTCGCGCCCGAGATGGCCGAAGGGCGGCAGGCGGGCGCGGCGGCGGACGTGTTCTCGCTCGGCGCGACCCTGTTCGCCGCCGTCGAAGGCACCTCGGTGTGGGGCGACGCGAACGTGGGCCCGTTCGTGCAGCTCCGGCGGGCGACGGCGTACACGCTGGAGCCGATCCGGCGGGCGGGGCCGCTGGCGCCCGCGCTGACCGAACTGCTGCGGCGCAGGCCGGCGGGCAGGCCGAACGCCGTCCGCGCCGCCGAACTGCTGTCCGAGGTCGCGGACGTCGACGGTCCCGTCCGGACGCGACGGTTCCACGTGCCGAAACGCGCGCTCGCGATCGGTGCCGTCGTGGCGGTGCTGGTGCTGACCGGGGCGCTGTTCTTCGCCACCAGGGAGCCCGCGTCGATCGCGGCGGACCCGCCGTCCGAGCTGATCGGGGACCGGCGGACGGCGGATCCGTGCGCGCTGGTGGATCCGTCCGTGCTGAACCATCTCGGGACACCGGAACTGGACAGCGCCGGTGGCAACTTCAACGCGTGCGGTGTCCGGCTGCGTCTGAGCCCCGACGCCGAGGACGTCGTCGACATCCGGCTCGAGCTGACGACGCCGACGTCACCGTTGCTGGACAAGCCGATGCCGGGGCAGCTGATCGTGCGCGAGGTGCCGAGCGACTCGGAAGACAAGTGCGCGCGGGGGATCCCGCTGCCGGACGGCAACCAGGTGTGGGTGCACGCCCGGCACATCAAGAACTGGCACGCGCATCTGTGCGACTACGTCGATCCGGTGGCCACGCACGCGGTGAGCGTGCTGAACCGGGAGCCGGTCGAGCGGCGTCCCGCGCCGTTCCCCGCCGGTTCGCTCGGAAGTCTCGACGCCTGCGCGCTGGGCGGGAACCTGCCGCAGGCGATCGTCGGCGGCCCGGCGACGCCGGATCCGGTCTTCGGCAACTGGGAGTGTTACTGGAACCATCGCGAGACCGAGGTGACGGTCCGGTTCGAACGGGAGCGGGCGCCGTTCGAGGACGACGGCAGACGCGTCGCTCTCGGATCGCGGGAAGCCTTCGTCGAGATCTCCACCGAATGGAAGGCTTGTCAGGCGGAGATCCCGCACCGGGGCTTCACCGGCGACGGTCGTGCCATGATCGAGACGGTGGAGATCTACGTCGCGGACAAGGTCAAGCCGCCGCAGGAGATGTGCCCGGCCGCGGAACGGCTCGCCGGCGAGATCGCCCCGAGGCTGCCGCCACTCTGAAAGGAAACACCGTGTCTTTGGAAGTCCAGCGCGACGGTGAGCACCGCTTCATCGGCCGCAACGAACGCGGTGCCGAGGTCGTGATCGGCCGCAAAGGTGCCGAGGGCGCCTTCTCTCCGGCCGAACTGCTGCAGATCGCGGCGGCGGGCTGCTCGGCCGTCACCGCCGAGAACCTCATCACGCGCCGGATCGGGGAGGACTCGAAGTTCCGCGTCGGCGTGACCGCGGACAGGCGCGAAGGTGCTTCGGAGCTCGACGCCGTCCACGTGGCTTTCGACGTCGACGTGTCCTCGCTGCCCGCCGCTGATCGAGAGGCACTCGCGGCGGCGGTGGATCGCGCCATCGAGCGGCTGTGCACTGTGAGCCGGACGCTGAAGAAGGGCATCCCGGTCACGGAAAGCTTCCCGACCTCGTGAAGCTCCCCCGGATGCCATGAACGGTCCGTTCCTTGCAAAATTTGCAAGGAACGGACCGTTCATGGCGCTCGGGCTCAGTGTTTGGCGGCGTGGCCTTCGGAGCTCCACACCACGTACGCCTCGTCGGCGTCGGTGGTCATGGCCTCGATGAACTTCTCGTTGTCGAAGCCGGGCAGCGTCTGCAGCCGCTCGATCAGCGCGTCGGCGGCCGGGTCGCCGCTGGGGATCGCGGTGCCCTTCCCGTCGGCGCCCGCGAGCATGAAGAAGACGTCTTCCTTCCACGGGCCTTCAGGGATCACTCTGACCACCACCGCGGACAGCTCGGACCACGTGACGGCTTCTTCGCTGCCGTCCGCGAGCTGGCGCCGCACTCCGGTGTCATCGACGCTGACGGTCCGGGATTGTGCGTTGGGCGACTCCTGGGACAACCGGTTCTCCCTGTCTTCGGCGTTCCGTTAACGGTACTCGGCCGTGTTCCAGGCCACTCAGGCCGGGGCGGCCGCGTCGAGGCGGCGCAGCGCGTCGCGGGCGACCTTCGGGTCCATGGTCGGCCAGAACGGCGGCAGCGAGGCACGCAGGAATCCGCCGTAGCGGGCGGTGGCCAGCCGCGAATCCAGGATCGCCACCACTCCGCGATCGGTCACCGAACGGTGCAGCCGTCCGGTGCCCTGCGCGAGCAGCAGCGCGGCATGCGTGGCCGCGACGGTGAGGAATCCGTTGCCGCCCCTGGCTTCCACGGCCCGCTGCCGCGCCGACGAGACCGGATCGTCCGGGCGGGGGAACGGGATCCTGTCGACCACGACGAGCTGGAGCGACGGGCCGGGCACGTCGACGCCCTGCCACAGCGACAGCGTGCCGAACAGGCAGGTGCGCGCGTCCTCGGAGAACTTCTGCACCAGCAGGCCGGTGGCGTCGTCGCCCTGGCAGAGGATCGGCAGGTCGAGCCGCTCCCGCATCTCCTCGGTGGCCTGCTTGGCCGCGCGCATCGAGGAGAACAGGCCGAGCGTGCGCCCGCCCGCGGCCTCGATGAGCTCGGCCAGCTCGTCCATGGTCGAGGGCTGCAACCCGTCCCTGCCCGGCGGCGGCAGGTGTTTGGCCAGGTAGAGGATGCCGTTGCGTTTGTGGTCGAACGGCGAACCGACGTCGAGGCCGGTCCACTTCGGGCCGTCGGCGTCGTCGCTGTCGGCGGGCGCGGCCTTGTCCGTCGCCGCGCCGGGTGCCTTCTCGACCCTGGCTCCGCCGGGCGGGAGACCCCACTGCCGGGCCATCGTGTCGAACGTGCCGCCCAACGTCAGCGTCGCCGAGGTGAGGATGGTGGTGTGCTGGTTGAAGACGCGCTCCCGCAGCAGGCCGGCGACACCGAGCGGAGCGACCTTCAGCGCGGGCGGGCGCGGATTCGTGGAGAAGCGATCCCCGGTCAGCCAGACGACGTCACGCTGATGCGCCTTGTCGTCGTCGAAGGCCTCGAGCAGCCGGACGGCGGTGTCGTGGACCTCTTCGAGCAGTGAACGCGCCAGTTTGCGGGCCGTGGCCTCGTCGACGTCCTCCTTGCGGTCCTTGCCGAGCGAGGTGAGGCAACGGTGCGCGGCGTCGCGGACCGCGGGGATCGCGCCGGTGAGGGCCTGGGGCAGCGAGTCCATGCGGCCCGAGGGCAGGTCGTCGAGGATGAGGGCCAGCCCGTCGCTCGCCTCCAGCAGCTGATCGGCCACCTCGTCGTCGACCAGTTTCCCGCAGCGCCGGGCGGCGGCGGAGACCATGCCGCTGGTCAGCTCGCCGGTCGCCACGGAGGTCACGCGGTCCACCAGGTCGTGCGCCTCGTCGATGATCACCAGATCGTGCTCGGGCAGCACCTGATAGCCCTGCAGCGCGTCGATCGCCAGCAGGGCGTGGTTGGTGATCACGACGTCGGCCTTGCCCGCTTCGGCGCGGGACCGCTCGGCGAAGCAGTCCGTGCCGATGGGGCAGCGTGAAGCGCCCAGGCATTCCTTGGCGGTGACGGACACCTGGCGCCACGCCTGGTCCGAAACGCCGGGGACCAGCTCGTCGCGATCACCGGTTTCGGTGTCGGACGACCATTCCCGCAGCCGGGTGACCTCCTTGCCGAGCCGGGAGACGGCGAACGGGTCGAACAGCTGCTGGTCTTCCGGCTCGTCCGGGGCGCCGGAATCGAGCCGGTGGAGACAGAGGTAGTTACGGCGGCCCTTGAGGATCGCGAAGGTGGGCTCGCGGCCGAGGGGCTTCTTGAGCGCCTTCGCCAACCGGGGGAGATCCCTGTCGACGAGCTGGCGCTGCAGCGCGATGGTGGCCGTGGAGACCACGACCGTGGCCTCCTTCTCGACCGCGTGCCGGATCGCGGGGACGAGATAGGCCAACGACTTCCCGGTGCCCGTGCCCGCCTGGACGGCCAGATGCTCGCCGGTGCGGATGGCGCGGCCGACGGCGTCCGCCATCTTGACCTGGCCCTCGCGCTCGGCACCGCCCACGGACTCGACCGCGTGGGTCAGGAGTTCGAGGACACCGGGGAAATCAGCACGGGTGGGCACGGGACAAGACGATAGCCGGGGGCACCGTCAAGATCGTCCGCCCCGTGCAATGAAAGGTCCCTTCCTTGCAAAATTTGCGAGGAAGGGACCTTTCATGGCAGCTCGTGGAGCGGTGAAAGGACCGGTCACGACTCCTTGCTGAAGCGCGAGACCAGCGCCCAGGTGCCCGGAAGCAGCGCCGCCGCGACGGCGATCTTCAGCGCGTCCCCGATCAGGAACGGCACGACACCCTTGTCGAGCGCGGTCGACAGACCCATCCCGGTCGACGCCATCAGCCACGGCACACCGACCGAGTAGATGGCGAGGTTGCCGAGCACCATCGTCCCCGCCGTGCGCAGCGGCGTGCGGTCACCGCCGCGGCCGGCGAGCGCGCCCACCAGGGCGCCCGCGAGCACGAAGCCGACGATGTAGCCGGCGCTGGCGCCGAACAGACCCGACGAACCGTTCTGGAACCAGCCGAACCCGGCCGCGCCGACGGCGAGGTACAGCGCCATCGACAGCGCGCCGCGCTTCCAGCCGAGAGCGGCGCCGACCAGCAGGGCGGCGAACGTCTGGCCGGTCATCGGCACCGGCGAGCCGGGGACCGGGATCAGGATCTGCGCGGCCACACCGGTCAGGGCGGCACCACCGGCGACCAGGACCGCGTCACGGACCAGTGCGCCGGGAACGAGGTCGGCGAGAACCGGGCGGGTGCCGGTCACGGACAGCGAAGACACTCAGACCTCCTATGAGTACACGAATGTGAACCGAGGCTAACGTCAGATGGCGGGGCGCGGACCGAATGTCGGGCACCTCACGATCCACTCGACCGGGTGGCATGACCCTGCACGGGACAGGCGGTTGGTGGAGGCTGCCGGATATGAGGAAACCCGTTTCGAGGCTGTTGTCGGTGACGATGCTGACCGGGGCGCTGGTGACGGGGGGACCGGCGATCGCGTCGGCCGGACCCGCGCCCGCGACGGCGGCCGCGTCGGTCGGTTCGCTCGACGTGGAGATCGGCGACCAGCACGTGGTCACCGGCGAGCTGGCGCCGTGCGACGTCGATGGCCCCTTGAACGCGAAGACCCAGGGCGGATCCACCGGCGACTTCGCCCGGTTCGGCGGCGGCGAGTCGCGCTGTGGCCGCAACGGCGCCGCGGCCATCGGCGAGGCGGCCGGGCGGCGTTTCGAGACGACCCTGCTCAAGCGGTTCGGCGGCCCGGTGATCAAGGTCCGCACGTTCCTGGCGAAATGCAGTACCACCGAGGACGGAAGCCTCGGCTACATCGAGTTCGGTGACGTCAGCGGGTTCACGCTGCCGGAGAACATCCCGCAGAACTACCGGCTGACGATCTCCGGCGGCAAGGGCGGGACGGCGCTGGCGTCGCTCACGGTCAACGAGACCGTCACGCCGACGCCGCCCGACGGCAGCCTCGTGACGCACATGCTGCACATCAAGCTGTTCCCGCAGGGCGGCGGACCGGCGAAGGGCGACATCTACCTCGGGACCGCGCGCTGCGACCCGTACGGCAAGAAGAAGCCCTGACGCCCCGCGTTTCGTCCTCTGAATGCGGTCCTTGCACACGCAAGTACCGCATCCAGAGGACGAAATGCGTCAGGTGCGCGAGACGTACTTCGCGGCCGCGGCGACGAACTCACTCGCCCGGGTGGCGAGATCGGTCAGCGAGCCACTCGAGGTGAGCGCGTCGCCGATCAGCGGCGTGGCGGCCGCGACGGCGATCGAACCCGACTCGAGGTACTTCGCGACTTCGGCCAGGTGGACGCCGCCCGTCGGGACGAGCGGGATGTCCGGCATCGGCGCCCGGATCGCCCGCAGGTAGGCGATCCCGCCGACGGCCGCGATCGGGAACACCTTCACCGCCGCCGCGCCGAGACGCCACGCCTGGTCGATCTCGGTCGGGGTCAGCGCGCCGCAGATCACCGGCAGCCCGCGTTCGTGCGCGCGCTCCATGACCAGCGGGTTCACCGTGGGCGTGACCAGGAACATCGCGCCCGCGTCCGCCGCTTTGTCCACATCGGACACTTCGCGCACGCTCCCGGCGCCGACGTACGCGTCGTCGCCGAGCTTCTTCCGGATGGTCGCGATGGCGTCCGTGGCGCCCGGCGTGGTCAACGCCGCTTCGAGTACCCGCACGCCCGCCGCGTGCAGCACCGTCGCGGCGTCGGCGAACCGGCTCGCGTCCGCGGCCCGCAGGATCGCGACGAGCCGGTTTTCGATCAAGGTGTCCTGGAGGTCGTGCTGGATCATGCGGCGGGGACCGGCGCCTTCCCGGTGTAGGTCACGCCCGCCTCGTCGAAGTCCTTGAGCGCGGCGTCGACCGTCGGCTGCGAACCGCCGACCGTGAGGTCGAGCAGCACCCGCACGGTGAAGCCAGCCTTCGCCGCGTCGAGCGCCGTCGCGCGGACGCAGAAGTCGGTCGCGATGCCGACGACGTCGACCTCGGTGACGTCGTGCTCCTTCAGCCACGCGTCGAGCGTCTTGCCGTCGCGCGCGTTGCCCTCGAAACCGGAGTACGCGGCGGTGTACTCGCCCTTGGAGAAGACCTCGCTGATCGGGACCACGTCGAGCGCGGGGTGGAACGACGCGCCGGAGGTGCCCGCGACGCAGTGCCGCGGCCAGCTGTCCTTGAAGTCCGGCGTCTCGCTGAAGTGGTCGCCCGGGTCGATGTGGTAGTCGCGAGTGGCGACGACGTGCGCGTAGCCACCCTCCGCGGCCTGCTTGGAGATCGCTTCGGCGGCGGCGGCGCCACCGGGCAGGCCGAGCGACCCGCCTTCGCAGAAGTCGTTCTGCACATCGACCACGATCAAGGCGGTCCCCATGTGTTGCTCCTGAGTCTCTTTAGACGAATACGGTCGGGATGGCGGGCTCCCCGTGCGAGAGCTTGAGGCCTTCCCACGGAAGGCTCACCAGCGCCCGCCGAAGCCGCTGGCGCGCGTCGTCCAGCGTGGGCAAATCATCCACCGTCCGGCCGCCCCGGACCAGCGGAATCTGCAATTCGTGGTCGTTCGGTCCCCGTTCCGGGACCGGCGAGGCGGCCGTCCAGATCACCTCTTCGACGGCGGTGCCGGTCTCGCGGTGCCGTCGCAGCGCGGATTTCCGCCCGCCGCGGGATTCCTTGTGCGCGCTGCGCTTCGCGACCGGTTTGCCGTCGACCTCGACGAGCTTGTAGACCATCCCCGCGGTCGGCGCGCCGGAACCGGTGACGACCGAGGTCCCGACGCCGTACGCGTCCACGGGTTCCGCCCGCAGTGCCGCGATCGCGTGTTCGTCGAGGTCGCCCGACACCACGATGCGGGTGTCCTTGGCGCCGAGGGCGTCCAGCTGCTCGCGGGCCTTGCGCGCCAGCGGGCCCACGTCGCCGGAGTCGATGCGGATCGCGCCGAGCTCGGTGCCCGCCACCCGGACGGCCGTTTCGATGCCCTTGGTGATGTCGTAGGTGTCCACCAGAAGGGTGGTGTCGGCACCCATCTTGTCCACCTGCGCGCGGAACGCCTGCTCCTCGCTGTCGTGCAGCAACATGAACGCGTGCGCGACGGTGCCCCGTGTCGGGATGCCGTAGCGGCGCCCGGCTTCGAGGTTGGAGGTCGTGGCGAACCCGGCCAGGTACGCGGCCCGCGCGGCGGCGACGGCGGCGTACTCGTGCGTGCGGCGGCCGCCCATCTCGATGATCGGCCTGCCGTGCGCGGCGCCCGACATCCGCGCCGCCGCGGACGCGATCGCGCTGTCGTGGTTGAGGATCGAGAGGATCAACGTCTCCAGCACGACGGCCTCGCCGAAGGAACCGGTGACGGTCATGATCGGGGAGCCGGGGAAGTACAGCTCGCCCTCGGGGTAACCGTGGACGTCCCCCGAAAAGGAGTAGTCCGCGAGCCACGAAAGTGTGGCGTCGTCCACCACGGCCGTCGCTTCCAGCTGGCTCAGCTCGGCGTCGGTGAACCGGAAGTCCGCGATCGCGTCGAGGACCCGTCCGGTGCCCGCGACGACGCCGTAGCGGCGGCCGTCGGGCAGACGACGTGCGAAGACCTCGAAGACGCAAGGCCGGTCCGCCGTCCCGTCGGACAGGGCGCTGGCCAGCATGGTCAGCTCGTAGTGGTCGGTGAGCAGCGCGGTGCTGGCGCCAGTGGCCGCCTCGGGGAAACCCATGGCACCAGCCTATTCACCCACATGGCCGGACCTGCCAGCCCGTACCGGATCGGGCCCGTGACACCATGGAGTGCATGTCCACGCCTGTCGCATCCGAGCAGACGCAGGTTGATCCACAGGGAGTAGAAGTCGTCTCTGAGGACAAACCCTGGCGGACGGTCGTCTGGAACGATCCGGTGAACCTCATGTCGTACGTGACGTACGTGTTCCAGAAGCTGTTCGGTTACAGCCGGGACCACGCGACGAAGCTGATGCTCGACGTGCACCAGAAGGGCAAGGCGATCGTGTCCTCCGGTTCCAAGGAGAAGGTGGAGACCGACGTCGCGAAACTCCACGCGGCCGGCCTCTGGGCGACCATGGAGCAGCCTTCATGAACGGATGGCGCCGCAAGGGCGAGACCATCGTCGCCGGGTTCGAGCAGCAGGAGGCCGCGGTGCTGCGCGGTCTGGTCAGCCAGCTGGAGGACATGCTCACCGCGCGCGCCGAGGAGGCGCCGCAGGACGAGCTCGCCGAGCTGACCGGCATCCGCACCGGCCCGACCGAATCGCCGGACGACCCGGTGCTTTCGCGGCTGCTGCCGGACTTCCACAAACTCGACCCGGACAACCCGACCCGCGAGGACATCGACTCGGCCGCCGCGATGCGGTCGATCCACGAGCCCGAGCTGCTGGACAAGAAGGTCGGCGTCGCGAAGATCGTGCTGGACACCCTGCCGCGTGACGGCGGGAACGTGCGGCTGACCTTCGAGCAGGCCGACGCGTGGCTGGGCGCGCTCAACGACGTCCGGCTGGCGCTGGGCACCGCGCTCGACGTCACCGAGGACATGCCCGACGAACTGCCCGAGGACGATCCGCGCGCGCCGCATCTCGGCGTCTACCACTGGCTGACCTGGGTGCAGGAGACCCTCATCCAGTCGCTGACGTCATGATCACCGACGTCCCCGGCGTGCTGGTCGGGCACCACGAACGGGTCGGCGACGGCTGGGCGACCGGGACGACGGTCGTGCTGGTGCCCGGTGGCGCCGTCGGGGCCGTCGACCAGCGCGGCGGCGCGCCCGGCACGCGCGAGACCAACCTGCTGGAGCCGGAGAACCTGGTCCAGCACGTCAACGCGATCTGCCTGTCCGGCGGGAGCGCGTACGGACTGGCCGCCGCGGACGGCGTCATGCGCTGGCTGGCCGAGCGGAACCAGGGCATCCCGGTGGGGTCCCAGCCGCACGAGGTGGTGCCGATCGTCCCCGCCGCGGTGTTGTTCGACCTGCCGCGCGGTGACTGGGGCAACCGTCCGGACGCTTCCTTCGGCTACGCGGCGTGCCAAGCGGCCAAGGACGGCCCGGTGCCGTCGGGGACCGTCGGTGCGGGCGCCGGAGCGAAGGCGGGATCACTCAAAGGTGGGATCGGGACGGCCTCGGAAAAGGTCGGCGAGTTCACCGTCGGCGTCGTCGCCGCCGTGAACGCCGCCGGCGAGGCCGTCGATCTCTCGACCGGCCGGCCCTACGCGGCGGATCACGAGGTCGACGGCGAGTTCGGCGTCCGCTGGCCCGACCGGCCCGGCGACGTCGAGGCGAAGGCCGCGGGGCTCAACACGACCATCGGCGTGGTCGCCGTCGACGCGGCACTTTCCAAGGCGGAGGCGCGACGGCTCGCGGTGGCCGCTCAGGACGGCCTCGCCAGGGCGGTACGGCCCGCGCACACGATGTTCGACGGCGACACGGTGTTCGCGCTGGCGACCGGCGACCGGGAGCTTCCCGGGGGCGCGGGCCCCGTCGCGGCGGCGCGGCGCGCGCTGGTGCTGGACAAGCTGTGCTCGGCGGCCGCGCGGGTGTTCGGGCGGGCGATGGTGCACGGTGTGCTGTCCGCCACTTCGGCGGGGGACATGCGGGCGTACCGGGACGTGTGGCCCGAAGCCTTCTCCTGACCACGCGTTTCGTCCTCTAAATGCGGTCCTTGCGTGGGCGACTACCGCATTCAGAGGACGAAACGCGGGGGTGAGTGGCGGCAATCTCAGAGTATGGACCGGCTCTGTCCAGCACCTAAGATGGGCGACGTGCTCCGGATCCGCCGTGAACTCGTCGACGAGATCGTCGCCCATGCCCGTCGTGACCATCCCGATGAGGCGTGCGGGGTGATCGCCGGTCCCGAAGGATCGGACAGCCCCGAGCGGTACATCCCGATGCTGAACGCGGCGCGCTCGCCCACGTTCTACGAATTCGACTCGGGTGATCTGCTGAAGCTCTACCGCGAGATGGACGCCAACGACGAGGTGCCGGTGGTCATCTACCACTCGCACACCGCGACCGACGCCTATCCGTCCCGCACCGATGTCTCGTACGCCTCGGAACCCGACGCGCACTACGTGCTCGTTTCCACCAAGGACCCCGATTCGCATCAGTTCCGGTCGTACCGGATCGTGGACGGGGAGATCACCGAGGAGCCCGTCGAGATCATCGGCTGAACCCGCCCCGTCCGGGAATAACCCGGACCGGCCCGAACGTCTGCGTTGCAGAGAACCCACCGGAGGTAGAAAACCATGGCCGTGACCGTGTCCATTCCGACCATCCTGCGTACGCACACCGGCGGCGAGAAGTCCGTCGAGGCGACCGGCAAGACCGTGCTCGAGGTGATCGACGACATCGAGTCCCGCCACGGCGGCCTCAAGGCCCGCCTGGTCAAGGAAGAGAAGCTGCACCGCTTCGTCAACGTCTACGTCAACGACGAGGACGTCCGCTTCTCCGGTGGTCTCGAGGCCGAGGTCAAGGACGGCGACACCCTGACCATCCTGCCCGCCGTGGCCGGTGGCTGATCGATGGCTCGCTTCGAGTCGCTGCTCGACGCGCTCGGCGGCACCCCGCTGGTCGGCCTTCCCCGGCTTTCGCCCACCCACGACGTGCGGTTGTGGGCGAAGCTGGAGGACCGCAACCCGACCGGTTCGATCAAGGATCGCCCCGCGCTGGCGATGATCGAGGCCGCCGAGCGTGAAGGCACGCTCCGGCGCGGCTCCACGATCCTGGAGCCGACGTCGGGCAACACCGGGATCGCGCTCGCCATGGCCGCGAAGCTCAAGGGCTACGGCCTGGTGTGCGTGATGCCGGAGAACACCTCGACCGAGCGCAAGCAGCTGCTGCAGGCGTACGGCGCGCGGATCGTCTTCTCCCCGGCCGCCGGCGGGTCCAACGAGGCCGTGCGCCGGGCGAAGGAGCTCGCCGAGGCCAACCCGGACTGGGTCATGCTCTACCAGTACGGGAACCCGGCCAACGCCGACGCGCACTACCGCGGTACCGGGCCCGAACTGCTCAAGGACCTGCCGACGCTGACGCATTTCGTCGGCGGCCTCGGCACCACCGGCACGCTGGTCGGCGTCGGGCGCTACCTGCACGAGGCGAAGCCGGACGTGCAGATCATCGCGGCCGAGCCGCGCTACGGCGAGCTGGTCTACGGCCTGCGGAACCTCGACGAGGGTTTCGTGCCGGAGCTCTACGACGCCAGCGTGCTCAACGGCCGGTACTCCGTCGGCGCGTACGACGCGCTTCGCCGGACGCGTGAGCTGCTGGAGCACGAAGGCATCTTCGCGGGGATCTCGACCGGTGCCGTGCTGCACGCCGCGCTGGCCGTCGCCGAGAAGGCCGCCGCCGCGGGGAAGCCCGCCGACGTGGCCTTCGTGGTCGCCGACGCGGGGTGGAAGTACCTCTCGACGGGCGCGTACTCCGGCTCGCTCGACGAAGCGGCCCAAAGGCTCGACGGGCAGCTCTGGGCCTGACCCCCTCTGCGCGCGCTATGAAAGGTCCTTTCCTTGCAAAATTTGCAAGGAAAGGACCTTTCATAGCGTTAGGGAGGGGCAACCGGATGTCATGAAAGGGTCGTTCAGGACGGAAAACGTCCTGAACGACCCTTTCATGACGTTTGGGGAGTGCCTCGAAACCCGAGGTGGTCGGGCGCTGGCACGATGGCGGGCATGAAGGTCATCGGGTTGCTGGGCGGGATGAGCTGGGAATCGTCGGCCGAGTACTACCGGCTGGTGAACGAGCGCGTCCGTGAGCTGCGCGGCGGGTACCACTCCGCGCGCACCGTGCTGTACTCCGTGGACTTCGCCGAGATCGAAGCGATGCAGGCCGAGGGCCGCTGGGACGACGCCGGACGGGAGCTGAACCGCGCCGCACGCGCCCTCGAAGCCGCCGGAGCGGATTTCGTCGTCCTCTGCACCAACACGATGCACAAGGTCGCCGACCGGCTCACCGACGGTCTGGACGTCCCGCTCCTGCATCTCGCCGACACGACGGCCGTCGCCATCAAGGCCGCAGGCATCAACCGCGTCGGGCTCCTGGGCACCGGTTTCACCATGGCCCAGCCGTTCTACCGCGAACGCCTCGCCGCGCACGGCCTCGACGTGCTCGTGCCGGACGAGGACGACCGCGAGACGGTGCACCGGGTCATCTACGACGAACTCGTCCACGGCGTGGTCACCGAGGAGTCCCGCGAGCGGTACCGCGAGGTCATCGCGAGACTCGTCGAGGCGGGCGCGGAAGGCGTGATCTACGGCTGCACCGAGATCGAACTGCTCGTCGGCCCGGAAGACAGCACGGTGCCCACCTTCCCCACGACGAGGCTGCACGCCGAAGCGGCCGTGGACTACGCGCTGGGCAAGGCCTCACTCCCTCCCGCGGTGTGACGTTCGTGCTGGGCGACGGCCTGTCGCCACAGCCTGTCCTGTTCTTCACCGGTGAATCCGCCGCGAGGCACGCCGAAGACGTCCTCGATGGCCGTCCACCACTCGGCCGGTGAGTCCAGCACGGTCTTGCCGCCCGGCAGGCCGGTCAAGGTCAGCGCGCGCAGCGAGTCCACGCCGTCGGCGTCGCGTCGCTGCAGCACCAGCGTGCGGACGAAGCCGGAATCCTCCGCCGTCGACAGCTCGACGTGCTTCTCGGCGAAGTCGGCCATCACGGCCGTCTCCGGGGCGAAATCCATCCCGACGAAACTGCCCTGCGGGTCGTGGTCGAGCCGCCAGCCGCCCGGCGTGACCTCCGAGGGCCGGATCCGGAACACCAGCGGGCCTTGTTTGTACTCGCCCTCACGCAGCGGGAGCGGCTCGTGGATGCCGTCTCCGAGCCCTACGTCGACCAGCCAGCCGACTTCGGGCGTCTCCGGCAGCCCGGTCACCTTCAGGGCCAGGTGGTTGAGGTGGATGCCTGCCTCCCCACCCGGCATCTGCGCTCCGCTCGGATGCCGGGTGACCTGGTAACCGAGCGCCCCCAACAGGGCCGAGAACGCGCCATTGAGGTGATAGCAGTAGCCGCCGCGGCCGGCGGCGATCCGGCCGAACGACACCGCCGGGTCCAGCGAGGTCACCCGGCCGAGCTGGACTTCAAGATCTTCGTACGGCACGCGCTCCACATGGGCCGCGTGCAGGCGGAAAAGGGCGTCGAGACTCGGCGGCTCGTGCTCGAGGCCGAGTCGCGCGAGGTAGGCGGGCACGTCGACGTGCTCGGAAGAAGGGAACCCCATGTGATCGACCGTAGCGGGCACCACCGACAAATCAGGGTTCTCACGGAGGCGACCCCGCCGATCCGCGTCGTAGCCTGGGGTGGTGACCACATTGCCTCCCCAGCCGGTCCCGGCGAGCGAGTCGTCCGGTACGGATCCGGCCAAACGCGTCCTCCCGCCGAACCCGAGGGCCGCCGCGGTCGTGGCGCTCGCCTTCACCGCGCTGCTCTACCTGGTGGAGCTGGTCGACGTCGTGCTGCCCCTCGACCTCGATCAGAGCGGGGGCATCGTCGCCCGTGAGGTCTCCGATCTCGACGGCGTGCTCTGGGCGCCGCTGCTGCACGCGGGCTGGGGGCACCTGTTCTCCAACACCGTCCCGGTGCTGGTGTTCGCCTTCCTCGCGATGTCCGCCGGGATCGGCCGATGGGTGCTGGTCACCGCGATCATCTGGGTGCTCTCCGGCCTCGGCGTCTGGCTGATCGCGCCGAGCGGCACGGTGACCGTCGGAGCGTCCGGCGTCGCGTTCGGCTGGCTCGCGTTCCTGCTGGTCAGGGGCATCTTCAACCGCGCCGTCGGGCAGATCCTGGTGGCCGTGGTGCTGCTGGGCATCTGGAGCGGGATGCTCTGGGGACTGCTTCCCGGTGACACGGGCATCTCCTGGCAGGGGCACCTGTTCGGCGCGCTTTCCGGGGTGTTCGCGGCCTGGTTGATGGCGCGGGCCGACAGGTCCCAGGCCAGGAAGGCGGCGGGCCCCGGTAGCCTCGCCGTGTGACCAAGCCGAGCGCCGACGCCCCGATCGGCGTCTTCGATTCCGGAGTGGGCGGGCTCACCGTCGCCAGGGCGATCCTGGAGCAGCTGCCCGGTGAGCAACTGCGCTACGTCGGCGACACCGCCCGCAACCCGTACGGTCCGCTTCCCATCGCGACGGCACGCCAGTACGCGCTGGAAGCGCTGGACGACATCGTCGAAGGCGGGGTGAAGGCGCTGGTCATCGCCTGCAACACCGCCTCGGCCGCCTGCCTTCGCGACGCGAGGGAGCGCTACGACGTCCCCGTGATCGAGGTCGTCCTCCCGGCCGCGCGCCGGGCCGTGTCCGCCACGCGTTCCGGGCGGATCGGCGTGATCGGCACCGAGGGCACCGTCCGGTCCCGCGCCTACGACGACGCCTTCAACGCCGCGCAGGACGTCGAGATCACCAGCGTCGCGTGCCCGCGGTTCGTGGACTTCGTCGAACGCGGGATCACCACCGGGCGCCAGGTGCTCGGGCTCGCGCAGGGCTATCTGGAACCACTGCTGGACGCACAGGTCGACACGCTGGTCATGGGCTGCACGCACTACCCGTTGCTCTCCGGGGTGCTGCAGATCGTCATGGGCCAGGACGTCACGCTGGTGTCCAGCGCCGAGGAGACCGCGCGTGACCTCGTGCGCGTCCTCACCGAGGCCGATCTCCTCGCCGAGCGCGACACCCCGCCGCGGCACGAGTTCGTCGCCACCGGATCCGCCGAGCCGTTCACCAGACTCGCTCAGCGGTTCATGGGCTTCGCTCCGGGTGTGCTGGCTCCCACCAGCGCCTAAAACGCCGATTCCGTGCTTAAGGTGTCACAGTGCGTCTCACGATCCTCGGCTGCTCAGGCAGCATCCCCGGGCCCGACGCCGCCGCGTCCGGCTATCTGCTCGAGGCGGACGGGTTCGTCCTGGGGCTCGAACTCGGCAACGGGACGCTCGCCAGGCTGCAGGCCCTGCGCGACCCGTTCGACCTGGACGCGCTGATCCTTTCGCATCTCCACCCCGATCATTGCGCCGACGTCAGCGCGCTCACCGTGCTGCGCCGCTACCACCCGGCGCTGCCGTATCCGGCGAGGCCGCGACGGCTCCCGGTGTACGGGCCCTCGGACGTGCACGAGCGGCTCGCCCACGCGTACGCAGCGAACGAGGACGAGCGGGCGACCACCGATCTTTCCGACGTCTTCGCCTTCGACGCGCTGCGGCCGGAGCCGATGGAGATCGGGCCGTTCACGGTCACCGCGGTCCCCGTCGACCACCCGACCCCGGCGTTCGGCCTGCGGTTCGCGTACGGCGGCAAGACCCTCGCGTACACCGGTGACACGGGTGTCTGCGACACCCTGACCGATCTCGCCTGCGGCGTCGACGTCCTGCTGTCCGAAGCGTCGTGGACCGACTCGCCCGACCGGCCCGCCGGCGTCCATCTGTCCGGCAAGGAGGCGGGCGAGCTGGGACGCAAGGCCGGGGTGGGGCGGTTGCTGCTCACCCACGTCGCGCCCTGGACCGACCGGGACGCCGTCCTCGCCGAGGCGGCCGTCGCGTTCCCCGCGGCCGAGCTGGTCGAGCAGGGCGCCGTCTACGACCTCTGACGCGGGGTTCTAGAGTGGCGGCCGTGGCGAGAAAAGACGGCAGGAACGACGACCAGCTTCGCGACATCAAGATCACCCGCGGCTTTCAGCGGTGGCCGGCGGGATCGGTGTTGATCGAATTCGGCGACACCCGGGTGCTGTGCGCGGCGAGCGTCACCGAAGGCGTCCCCCGCTGGCGGGCCGGTTCCGGCCTCGGCTGGGTCACCGCCGAGTACGCGATGCTGCCGTCGGCGACCAACACCCGCAGCGACCGCGAATCCATCAAGGGCCGCGTCGGCGGCCGCACGCACGAGATCTCCCGGCTGATCGGCCGGTCCCTGCGCGCCTGCATCGACCTGGCGGCGTTGGGGGAGAACACGATCGTCATCGACTGCGACGTCATCCAGGCCGACGGCGGTACCCGCACGGCCGCGGTGACCGGCGGCTACGTCGCGCTCGCCGACGCCGTCACCTGGCTCGGCGCGGCGGGCCGCCTCGCCGACCCGCAGCCGCTTTCGTCTTCGGTGGCCGCGGTGAGCGTGGGCGTCGTCGACGGCCGGGTGCGCCTCGACCTGCCCTACGAAGAGGACTCGCGCGCGGAGGTCGACATGAACGTCGTCGCCACCGACGCGGGCACCCTCATCGAGGTGCAGGGCACCGGCGAGGGCGCCACCTTCGCGCGGTCCACTTTGGACACCATGCTGGACGTGGCGCTGGCGGGCTGCGAGGAACTGACCCGTCTGCAGACCGAAGCGCTCGCGTTGCCGTACCCCGGCGAACTCCCCGAGCCGCGCCCCGACAAGAAGAAGGGCGCCAAGTGACCAAGCTGCTCCTCGCCACCCGCAACGCGAAGAAGCTCGGCGAGCTCCGGCGCATCCTGGTGGCGGAGGGGATCGAGGGCGTCGAGGTCATCGGCCTCGCCGACGTTCCCGAGTTCCCCGAAGCACCCGAAACCGCTCCGGACTTCGAAGGCAACGCGCTCGCGAAGGCCCAGGACGCGGCCGCCGCGACCGGTCTCCCGGCCATCGCCGACGATTCGGGTATCACCGTCGACGCGCTCAACGGTATGCCGGGCGTGCTCTCGGCGCGCTGGTCGGGCAAACACGGCGACGACGAGGCGAACCTGGACCTCGTGCTGGCACAGCTGTCCGACACTCCCGACGAGCGGATGGGCGCGGCTTTCGTCTGCGCGGCCGCGCTGGTCGTCCCCGGCGGCGACGAAACCGTGGTGCGCGGGGAATGGCGAGGCTCGCTGATCCGGGAACGCCGCGGTGCCAACGGATTCGGCTACGACCCGATCTTCGTGCCCGAAGGGGAGACGCGGACCTCGGCGGAGCTGGAACCGTCCGAAAAGGACGAAGCCTCGCACCGGGGGAAGGCGTTGCGGGCGTTGGTGGGAGAGCTGCGGAAGCTGGCCGGTTGAGTTGGTCGTGAGTGGCGTTTCGGGTCAGAACCCGAAACGCCGCTCACGACGCTCACGCGAGCGAGAGGTCCCGCAGCAGCTTCGCGACGTGCCCGGTCGCGCGCACGTTGTACTGCGCCACCGCGATCTTGCCCTCGGGGTCGACGACGAACGTCGAGCGGATGACGCCCTCGTAGACCCTGCCGTAGTTCTTCTTCTCGCCGAAGGCGCTGTACGCCTTCAGGACCGTCTTCTCCTCGTCGGACAGCAGTGGGAACGTCAGCCCTTCCGCCTCGACGAACTTCGCCAGCTTCGCGGGCTTGTCGGGCGAGATGCCGAGCACCTGGTAGCCGGCGTCGTTGAGCTGCGCGAGGCTGTCCCGGAAGTCGCAGGCCTGCTTCGTGCAGCCCGGCGTGCCGGCGTTCGGGTAGAAGTACACGACGACCGATTCGCCGCGGAAGTCGCTGAGCTTGACGTCGTTGCCCTCGCTGTCGGGGAGGGTGAAGTCGGGCGCTTTGTCGCCGGGGGAAAGTCGCTGCTCGGTCATGACGCACACGGTAGCGAAACCGGCGGCGTCAGACCTTTCCGCAGTACTTCGCGGCGACGGGCTCCGCCGGGCTCGGCCGCACCTGCAGGCGCAGCTTCACCGGCCTGTCCGGAACGGCGAACGCCAGGTTCAGGTGGACCGACCGGCCGGGCGCCACGTCCTTGCCGGCGTCCGCGACGCCGTTGTAGCCCTGCACCGGGTCGACGACCTGTTTGACCGTCGCGGTCTCCCCGTCGACCTCACCGGTCACGGACAGCCCGGAGAGCCGGTACGTGCCGTCGCCCGCGTTCGTCACCTCGATGCCGAAGGCCACCGCGCGCGGACTCTGCGGATACGCCGACGCGCTGGGGCGGAACGACTTCGGCGCGGAAACGGAGATCGTGACGCCGGTCGCGAACCGGTGCGGGGCGCCGAACGCCAGGTCGCCTTCCGCGTGCGTCGCGGCCAAACCCTGCGCGGGGGCGTCCGCGCCGAGCACGGCGGCACCTTTTTCCGGTGCCGGGACCCCGCACGCGGCCGCCAGCATCAGCGAGCAGGCGGCGATGAAGAGCTTCGGGGTGCGCGGGGGCGCCATGTGCGGTTACTCCAGTCGGAGGTGCGGGTGGGCCGTTCGAGGTAGGTATTAGTGCCGAAGAGTCCAGAGTGACGGTCTTCCGCAGCCGAGAGGAGCGGCACGGCCGGGTTGAGGCGCACCTGGTGTACAGCCGTGGCCGATCCGTGATCGGAAGGGTACGGCTAGTGACAGCCGTCACCTCGATGGCACATCCGCGACAGGTCAGACGGCGAAGGCGAAGAACAGGATGAAGATCGCCAGACCGGACACCCAGGCCACGATCAGCCAGCCGAAATCGCGCATCGGATCGACCGCCCGGCTCTCCTCGCCCGGGACGTAGACGCCGCGCTCTTCGAACCAGTCCGCCCACCGGGTCAGCCAGCGAAAGGGGCTTCGAGACGCCATGGTGGTCACAGTACGGGCATGGGTGAGCCGCGTCAGCCACGGAGGGGCCGCCCGAAAGGGCGAATCGGGCGAACCAGTTATCGCCCACTAGGCCCTTTTGTCCAACTGGTTCACCCGTCAGGCTGTAACGATGGCGCTGGGAATAGATATCTACAGTCGCTTTCAATCCGTTACCAATTGGCAGGCCGTCAAGGATCACGGCGTGACGTTCGTGTTCGTCAAGCTCAGTGACGGCGGAGGCCTCCCGAACGGCGGCCGCAACACCGGCGACGCGTTGGTGGCAGGGGCGAGATCCGTGGGAATCCCGGTGGGGGGATATCACTACGCCCAGGCGAGTCCTTCGCCGGAGGCGCAGGCGGACGTGCTGATCGGGGAGGTCCGGCGACTCGGGGCGACCGGATGTGTCCCGATGCTCGACCTCGAGGACAACCCGCCGGGTTCGGGGACGCCGAACATCCCCGACTCGCGCAAGCGGGACTTCTCGATCAGATTCTGCAATCGCGTGGCCGGACACGGCTTCCGGCCGGGCATCTACATGAACAACTCGCTCGCCAAGATGCTGCGTCCCGACCAGTTCGGCGTACGGGATCTCGTCATCTGGATCGCGCGCTACGGCGCGAAACCCGATCCGGCCGCGGGCCGGTACGACATCCACCAGTATTCGGACGCGGGCCAGATCTCGGGCATCCGCGCGAGCGGTGTCGATCTCAACGAGTCCTACACGAACGCCCACTTGACCGGCGGCGGCGCCGCCCCGAAACGGAAGGCGACGACAGAACTCATGGAACGCAGGACCATTCCGGCCAGTCCCTCGACCACCTCCGTGCGGCTGTTCCTCTCCGGCAGCGAGACGGCCGCGATCATCGTCCGCCCGCGTGTCGACGGGGACGGCGTCACCGACGCGCCCGTGTGGCAGGGCAACATCTACGCCTGGGGCAGCGACAAGGTCGGCGTCGGCGGCAATCCCTTGCAGACGCCCGGATTCAACCCGAAGACGGTTTCGCACCGGCGGTACCACCTGCCGGGCGCGGTGTGGGCCGACTTCGAATACAGCTCGAACATGGAGTTCGAGATCGACATCGTCGGCTGAGGCCGGAGTACGAGACTGTGCGCCCGATGTGGCATTGGGGACGTCGGGTGTCCCCAATGCCACATCGGGCGCGCGGTGTAGTGGTGATCCCTCACCGGGCCGCGTCCCGGACGGCGTCCACGATGAACTGATAGCCCGTGCACCGGCACAGATTCCCCGAGATCGCCTGCCGGATCTCGGCGTCCGTCGGGTCCGGGTTCTCCTTCAGCAACTCGGTCGCCGTCGCCAGCATCCCCGGCGTGCAGAAGCCGCACTGCAGCCCGTGGTGCTTCCGGAACGACTCCTGCAGCGGATGCAGTTCGCCGTCCGACGCCAGCCCCTCGACCGTGACGATCTCCGATCCGTCCACCTGCACCGCCAGCAGGCAGCACGCACGCGCGCTCGCTCCGTCGAGGGTGATCGTGCACGAACCGCAGACGCCGTGTTCGCAGCCGACGTGCACCCCGGTGAAACCCAGGTCGTGGCGCAGGAAATCGGCCAGCGTCCGCCGTGGTTCGCAGTCGGCGCGGTAGGTCCTGCCGTTCACCGTCAGGGTGACCGTGATCATGCGCCCTCCTTGGCTCGCCTGAGCGCCCGCCGGGTCAGCACCGCGGCCATCTCGCGCCGGTAATCGGCCGGTGCGTGGAGGTCGCCGGGCGGATCGGTCGCCGCGGCGGTGAGATCCGCGGCGAGGGCGATCGCGTCGTCGGTAACGGGCCCGCCGGTGAGCGACTCTTCGGCGGCGGTGGCCCGGATCGGTGCCGGACCCGCGCCCGCGACGGCGATCCGGGCGGATTCGCAGACCTCGCCCGCCATCGTCACGGTCGCGAAGACGGCGACCAGCGCGAGATCGCGACTCCGCCTGCTCAGTTCTTCGACGGCCCAGCCACCTCGATGCGACGGCACCGAAATCCGCGTCAGCAGCTCGCCCCGGCCCAACGCCGTCCGATGCGGGCCGAGGAAGAAATCCCGTGCCGCGACGGTCCGTTCGCCGGAAGCGCCGCGGACGGTGAAATCGGCGTCGAGCGCGACCATCACCGCGGGCAGTTCCGCGGCCGGATCGGCGTGCGCGAGACTGCCGCCGATCGTGCCCCGGTTCCGGATGGCCACGTGCCCCACGTGGCCGAGCGCGTCGGCGAGCAGGGGGACTTCGGACCGGACGACGGCCGACGTCTCGACCGAGCGGTGCCGGGTGAGCGCGCCGATCTCCAGCCGCCCGTTCTCCTTGCGCAGGAAGGAAAGTTCGTCGAGCCGGTTGATGTCGACCACCAGCGACGGGCGCGCTTGACGCAGGTTCAGCAACGGCACGAGGCTCTGCCCACCTGCCAGCACCCGCGCGTCCGGGGTGCCCAGCGCTTCGATGGCCTCGTCGAGCGACGAAGCCCGCAAGTACTCGAACGGCGCGGCCTTCACCGGGCCGCTCCCCGCTTCAGCGCGGCCAGCAGCCGCGGCGGCGTGATCGGAAGCGAGGTGATGTCCACGTCGTGTCCGCGCAGCGCGTCCTCGACGGCGTGCGCGATCGCCGCGCCGCCGCCGATCACCCCCGCTTCCCCCATTCCCTTGAACCCACCGGGAACGTGCTCGGCGGGAGTCGTCATATGCGACACGGAGAACGGCGGGATCTCGGTCGCGGTCGGCAGCAGGTACCCGGTGAACGAAGTGGTCTCCATCCGCCCGTCGGCGCCGTAGACCAGTTCCTCGTACAGCGCCCCGCCGATCGCCTGCGCCGCGCCGCCGTGCAGTTGCCCGTCCACGATCGTCGGGTTGATGACGGTGCCGCAGTCGTGCGCGATCAGGTAGTCCAGCAGCGTCACGACGCCGGTCTCCTTGTCGACTTCGGCGAGGACGGCGGTGCAGCCGAACGAGGTCGCGACGTTGACCGGGTCGTAGACCTCGCGTTCCTCCAGTGTCGGCGTCTCGTCCTCGGGCCAGACGCCGTTCAGCCGCCGGTACGCCGCGTCACCGATCGCGGCGAGGGTGACCTGCCTGCCGGGTACGCCGTTCACCGCGACGACACCGTCCTGAATGGACAGATCGTCGGGGGATGCCTCCAGGATGTGCCCGGCCACCCGCAGGATCTTCGCCCGCAGCCGGGTCGACGCGTTCAGCACGGCCGCGCCGCCGACGGCCGCCCCTCGGCTCGCCGCCGTGCCGTAGCCGGTGTACGGACAGCTTTGGGTGTCCCCGGAGAGCACGGTGACGTGGTCGAGCGGGACGCCGAGCGTGTGCGCGGCCACCTGCGCCAGCGTCGTGTGGATGCCCTGCCCGATCGCGGAGAGTCCGGTGTGGACGGTCACGTGGCCGGTCGAGTCGACCCGCACGACCTCCTCGTCGAATCCGGAATGCCCCAATCCGGCGAGGTTGATGATCCGGCTCGGCCCGAACCCGGTCAGTTCGTTGTGGAACGCGTACCCGATGCCGACGCCGTCTCCGCGACGTTCCGCCCACCCCGCTTCCTCGACGGCCTTCAGGCAGAGATCCAGACAGTCCTCGTAGCGGCCGCTGTCGTAGACGAACACCGGGCCTTGATACGGAAACGCCTCCGGTGGGATGAAGTTCTTGCGCCGCACCGCGTGCGCGTCCATGCCGAGCCGTTTCGCCAGCTGCTCCACCAGATGTTCGTGCACGAAGTTCGCCTTCGGCAGCCCGTAACCGCGGAACGAGCCGTACGGGGACCGGTTCGTCATCACGGCGACGAGGGTGAGTTCCGCGTTCGGGATGGCGTACGGCCCGGTCAGCAGGGCCGTCGTCGTCCAGCACGGGCTGGCGCCGACGGTCCCGAGCACGCCGCCGAGGACCCCGTACACGGTGGCGCGCAGGCCGGTGATCGTGCCGTCGTCCTTGGCCGCGAGTTCGACGTCGATCTTCTGCTCGCGCGAGTGCGCGTTCGCGACGAAGCTCTCCGCGCGGTCCTCGATGAGCTTGACCGGTTTCCCGGTGCGCCGCGAGAGGATCGCCGCGACGACTTCCTCGGCGTAGAAGTCGAACTTGTTCCCGAAGCCGCCGCCGACGTCGGGCGTGCGCACGCGGATCCGGTCCATCGAGAGCCCGAAGACCTCGCCGAACAGTTCACGCGCGAGGTTGGGTGCCTGCGTGGCGAGCCAGACGTCGAGCCGGTCGGTGAACGGGTCCCAGGTCGCCACCACGCCGCGCGTTTCGATCGGCGTGCCCATCTGGCGGGCGAAGCGGAACGACTCGGTGAGCACGACGTCCGCCTCGGCGAACGCGGTGGCCACGTCACCCATCGGGATGGTTCCGGTGCCGACGATGTTGTCGGGCCAGTCCTCGTAGAGCTTCGGCGCGTCGTCCGCCAACGCCTCTTCGAGCGTGCCGGCGGCCGGGAGTTCCTCGTACTCGACTTCGATCAGTTCCAGCGCGTCCTCGGCGGTCGCCCGGTCCTTCGCCGCGACGGCCGCGACGCCTTGGCCGTGGTAGCGCACCTTGCCGATGGCCAGGGCGTGGGTCTCCGGCGTCCGCATGTCCGGCAGATTCGACCAGATCACCGGTTGGGGTGTCTTCGTGATCGCCTGGACGTCCTCGCCGGTGATGACGGCGTACACGCCGGGATGGGCTTCCGCCGCCGCGGTGTCGATGCGCAGGATCCGCGCGTGCGGCAGGGGACTGCGGAGGACGGCGGCCTCCAGCATCCCCGGCAGCCGTACGTCGTCGATGTACCGCGCCCGCCCGGTCAGCAGGCGGACGTCCTCCTGCCGGGTCACGCTCGCGCCGATCAGCCCCATGGGCTCACTTTTCCGTACCGAGGGCCCCTCGCGCATCGTGCACACGGGTCATGGCCTCCCGATCGGACACCGGGAGCCACTGCCGCTCCGGATCGAAGGGCCGGTACGCCGAGCGGACGTGCTCGATCAGCAGCGGCAGCGTGGGGTGCCGGTTGTCATGCCGCCACAGCAGCGAGAACGGGTACACCGGCGTCGGGTCGACGAGCGGGATCTGGACGACGTCCGGATGCCAGGGCACATGCATCTTCGCGCCGACGAAACCCAGCCGGTCCTTCGACCCGCCGAGTACCTCGATGTGGTGTTCCAGTCCGTAGTTCGGGCCGTCGGTGTCGACCAGGATGCCGAACGCGGGGCACAGTTCCGCCCAGAACTCCGCCCACTCGCTGGCCCGTGCGTTGTAGGGCATCCAGGCGGTCAGACCTTCGAGCTCCGCCATCGCCACCTTTCGCCGGCGTGCGAGCGGATGCCGCCGCCCGACCAGCAGGTTCGCCGGTTCCAGATAGGCGGGCGTGCGGCCGATCCCCGGGGACGGTGCCGTGCTGACGCGGGCGAACGCGGCGTCGACGGACTCGGGCAGCATCGACCGGCGTACCGCGCCCAGCCCTGGCGTGACGAGTTCCAGTTCGTCGTCGTGGTCGGCATGGAAGGCGCGGATGACCTCCATGGTCGCCAGCCGTGTGCCGAGGACGTCGACGCGCAGGGGACGTCGCCTGCCCTGAAGGCGCTCGACGGCTTGGTCGGCGAGGCTGATCAGTGCCCGGGCGTGTTTGAGGAACTCCTCGCCGTCTTCGGTCGGCTCGGCGCCACCGCGCGTTCGCGACAGCAGCCGCACGCCGAGATCGGTCTCGAGCTTCGCGACGCGTTTGGAGACCGCCTGCTGGCTCATGTCCAGCCGGATCGCGGCCTCGCTGAAATACCGTTCCTCGGCCACCGCGACGAATGCGCGTACGGCGCCAAGATCCAGTTCCCGTCCCGGCATCACGCCGCGCTGCGTCGCTGCATCCTGAGCTGCCCGATCTCCGACACGTTCTTCATCAGTTCGGCGTTCACCCAGGCGACGGTGTGGGCGAAGGTCAGCCCGGCTTCCTCGCCGAACGGATAGGCGGAGGGCGCGTCGAGGTCCGCGTCGGTCAAGCGGTCCAGCCATTCCTCGCGAAGGCCGCGAAGCCAGGCGACGGCGGTTTCCGCGCCGGGCCAGACGATTTCCGTGCGCTCGCGCGGAGTCCGCCCGTTCGCGTGGTCCAGCGCCACGCTCCACCACCAGCCGATATGCCAGGTGAGCCAGGCGATCGTGGGGACCGGCACGGGATCGGGTTCGGTGTCCGCCCAGTCGGGGGTGCCGTCCGGCCGGATCGTCCAGCAGCGGGACGTGGGCTCCCAGAGGAAGTCGCCCGGCTCCAGGTCGGCGAGGTGGTACTCGAACAAGGACCAGGTCAGATCGAACTGCCAGCGGGACAGCTCCGAACGCGATGCGGGCACCCGCCGGATCCTCCCGTCGGGGCACGGCGGTCGCAACCGGTTTACGGTGCGGACATGAGTCCCTATGTCGCGCAGCGGAACGGCCGGACGGCGACCGCCGAAGACCTGGCGCCACTCGCCTTCGCCGGCTTCGCCCACTTCACGGCCATGCAGGTGCGTGACGGCCGGGTGCGCGGTCTCGACCTGCATCTGGATCGGCTCCGGAACGCTTCGCTGGAGCTGTTCGGCGACGCCCTGCCCGACGACCGGATCCGCTCGTACGTGCGCGAGGCGCTGAAGTCCGGACCCGCCGACGTCTCTCTCACCGTGACGATCCACCTGCCGGGTGATCTCGAAGTCCTGGTGCGCACCCGGCCTCCGGCTTCGGGTCCGGCCGGTCCGCTGGTGCTGACGGCCGTCGACCACGAGCGGGTCCTGCCCGCCCTCAAACACACCGGTGAGGTGGCGAAGACCTACTTCCGGCGGCGGGCCGTCGCCGAAGGATGCGACGACGCGGCGTTCGTCGACCGCCGGGGCAGGCTGAGCGAGGCGACGATCTGGAACCTCGCCTTCTTCGACGGCGATACGGTGGTGTGGCCCGACGCCGATCTGCTGGAGGGGACCACGATGGGCATCGTCCGGCGTCGGCTGGCGGCACTCGGTGTGCCGCAACGGGTCCAGGAGGTCACGCTCGCCGACCTGCCGGAGCTCGCGGGCGCGGTGGTCATGAACTCGTGGACGCCGGGGATCGCGGTGCACCGGATCGGCCCGGTGCCGCTGCCGGATGCGCCGTCGTTTGTGGAGACGCTGCACCAGGCCTACGAGACAGAACCTCTTGTGCGACCTTGAAAGGAAAGACGTCGATGAAGATCCTCGTGGTCGGTGCCACCGGGACGATCGGGGCCGCGGTCTCGTCGGCCCTCACCGCGCGCGGGCACACGGTGCTCGCCGCTTCCCGCTCGGGCGAAGTCAAAGTGGACGTCGAAGAGCCCGCCACTGTCGACGCCCTCTTCGCCGCCGAGCCGGGTATCGAGCACGTCGTGTGCTGTGCGGGAAGCGGCTCGCTTGTCCCGGTCGACGGCGGCGCTGACGAAGAGTTCACCCAAGGCCTGCAGGGGAAATTGCTCGGGCAGGTGTTCCTGCTCCGGCACGCGATCCCGCATCTGCCGGACGGCGGATCGGTCACGCTGACCGCGGGCCGGATCCCGGAAACGTTGCGCGGCAGCGCTTTCGGCGTCCTGACCAACGCCGGTCTCGAAGCCTTCGTCGCCGCGGCGGCCCGCGAACTGCCGCGCGGACTCCGCGTCAACGCCGTCAGCCCCGGCTGGGTGCGCGAAACGCTCGCGGCGCTCGGTGAACCGGAAGGCGGCACCCCGGCGGCCGACGTCGCGCGAAGTTACGTCGAGGCCGTGGAGAACGGTGACCTCACCGGGAGGACGTTGGTGCCGTAAGTCGGTTGACCGCGCTGCCACAGTGGTCAGTCGTGACCACTCATGACAAGGACAGACAGGAATTCCTCCGGCTGGCCGGGCTCGCGACGCCCATGGCGCTGCGCGTCGCCGTGACATTGGGACTGCCGGACCGGTTGTCCGGCGACGGCGCGACCGCCGTCGATCTGGCGGCGGAACTCGGCCAATCCCCGCTCGCGCTCGATCTGCTGCTGGGGCATCTGACGACGCTCGGCGTCCTCGAACGGACGTCGACCGGCTACCGCACCACCGAGTACGGGGCGAAACTCCGCGCCGACGCGGGCAATGGTCTCGCCGGACTGCTGGACATCAACGCCGCCGGCGGGCGGGGCGAACTGGCGTTCGTCGAACTCGCACACAGCATCGCCACCGGCGAGGCGGGCTATGTCCGCCGCTACGGCCAGGACTTCTGGACCGATCTCGCCGAGAATCCCCATCTTCGGGAGACGTTCGACCGGCAGATGACCCAGCGGTACCTGACGCAGGTGCCGCGGTTCGTCACCGGTTTCGACTGGTCGCGCTTCGGCACGCTCGTCGACGTCGGCGGGGGTCACGGCAGCCTGCTCGCCGCGATCCTGAAGGCCAACCCCTCGATGCGCGGCCACCTGGTCGACCTCGCGCCCACCGCGGCCGCCGCCGAAGCGGAACTACGCGAGCAAGGGCTCGGAGACCGGGTCGAGGTGAGCGCGGGCAGCTTCTTCGACCCGCTTCCGGCCGGGGCGGACGCGTATCTGTTGTCCGACATCCTCCACGACTGGGACGACGAGCACGCCCATCGCATCCTGGCCCGCTGTGCCGAGGCGGCCGGTGCCGGAAGCCGGGTCCTCGTCATCGAGGCGGTCGGCGGGCTCGGGGCCCAGACCGAGTGGGACCTGGTCATGCTCGTGCTCTACGGCGGCCGCGAACGACGTCTCGACGAGCTTCGCGAGCTCGCCGCCGCGCACGGCCTGGTCTTCGACTCCGTCACCACCCTGACCGAGCAGCGCAGCCTGCTGGAGTTCCACCGCAAAGAATATTCCTTGACAAGAATATTCTGCTGAGTGAATACTTCTCGGCATGGAGCAGATCGCAGCAGCACTGGGAGACGGAGCGAGGTGGCGCCTCGTCGAGCTTCTCGCCGAGCGGCCCCGGTCCGTCGGTGAGCTCGCCGAGCTGACCGGCCTGCGGCAACCGCAGACCACCAAGCACCTGCAGACCCTCGCCCGCGTCGGGCTCGTGACGGTGTTCCCGCTCGGGCAACGTCGCGTCTACGCGGTCGAAGCGGGCCCGCTGAAGGACCTCGAAGAGCGGCTGCGGACGCTGAGCACGACCATCGAGGCGAACGCGGGCGAGCGCGACGTCCTCACTCGCTATCAGGCCGCGATCGGCGCGGACACCGAGGCCGCGAAACAGGACCGGTGGGCGGACGGGCGGGCGTTCTCGTTCGACCGTCTGCTCGCCGCGTCGCGGAACGACGTCTGGCGGCATTGGACCGAGCCCGCGCTGCTCGCGTCCTGGTGGGCGCCGCCCTCGATGACCGTGACCGACTGCGTCATCGAGCCGTGGAGCGGTGGCCGGGCCGTGCTCGACTACCGCGACGCCGAAGGGTGCTACCGGTCCGCGGGGAAGGTCCGCGCCGCGACCGAGCCCGAACATCTCGAGTTCGACCTCTCGGTGCTGGACGCCAAGGGGGACACCTTCTTCACCGGTCACTACGACCTGCACTTCACCGAGGCGCCGGGCGGGACCCGGCTCCGGCTCGACCTGCGCATCACCGAAACCACCGTCGAGGCCGTCCCCTTCATCGCCGGTATCGAAACCGGCTGGGGCCAGGTGCTCGACAACCTCGCGACAACGCTGACCCAGGAAAAGGACTGAACGACATGACGAACCACACCGGCCGCCGCGTCACCGCCAACATCAGCCTCACCCTCGACGGCCACTACAGCGGCCCCGGCGGTCCCGGCGACATGGGCGCGATCGTCTCGTACGCCACCACCGACGTCGCCCGAGCCCACCTCGGCCGCATCCACGAGACGGCGACCACCGCGGTGCTCGGCAGGCTGAACGCCGAAGGCTTCCTGGGCTTCTGGCCGACCATCGCCGCCGACGAGAACGCCGACCCTCGCGACCGCGCCTACGCGAAATGGCTCACGGACGCCGAAAAGGTGGTCTTCTCGACCACGCTGACCGAAGCGCCTTGGGACCGCGCCCGCGTCGTGAACGCCCCCGTCGCCGAGGTCATCGCCGACCTGAAGGCGAACGGGGAAGGCGACATCCTGGTCAACAGCAGCGCCAGCGTCATCAAGGCCCTGCTCGCGGACGACCTGATCGACCGGCTGTACCTGATGATCTGCCCGGAGATCACCGGCGGCGGGCAGCGGCTGTTCGTCGACGGCCTGCCGGCTTCGAAGTGGGCGCTGGCTTATCAGGAGGTCGGGGAGCTGGGGGAGATGGCGCTGGTTTACGACCGGGTGCGCTGACTCGCGTCGAGTTCGAGGATCGTGCTCGCGACTTCCGACGGGAACAGTGTCGACCAGACGATCTCGCCGGGGGCCGGTTCCAACGCCGCCAGCTCGGACGGCTCGGGTTGCCAGTCGTCCTTTGTGACGCCCGGGACGCAATCGAGGAGCAGAGCGAAGACTTCCGGGTCCGGGATTCCTTCGGCGATGATCGCCAGGTAGGCCTCATGCGCGTCATCGACGCGGACGAGAGCCTTGATGCGATGGTTCTGGAACTCGGCGACCGCGAGCTTTCCGCTGGTGAGCGACATGGCGATGAGGCGGATCACCAGCCGCTTCATCTCACGTCGCCAGGCCACCGCTTGTTCCGCGCTGAGGCGCTTCCAGTCCCATTCGGCGGGGAGGAGATGAGCGGTTGAAACTGTCTTGCCGTTGGTACACTCGCGCCGGATCGCTTCATAGAAGTCGCGTTGGGGGCTGTCGGCCTGACGGTGTCCGGCCGCGCCGATCCACCAGGCTCCGACCTCGCTCGGGAGTTCGTCCGGCAAGTCGTCATCCCGCAACTGGGTTACGACCGCCCGGCGATCTCTGGTCTTGACCTTGAACCACACACGGTCGTTCAGGGACAAGATCCGCTGAGCGCCACCGGCGTTCCGAAGCGTTGGGATCGACTGAGCGGTGACGACGATCGAATCGTCCATCTCGTCGAGAGGGTGGCCGAGGTCCGGCAAGGAAAGGCTGAGATCGGCAAGGCATCTCTTGGTCGGGCGGACGCCGACTGTGACCTGGGTCATGATCAAATGCTAGTGAACGGCCTCGGGTTACTTTGGCATGCCGCCGAGAGCATCGAGTTCGTCACCGCTGAATCCGGTCATCAGCGAGACGGCGGCAGAGTCAGAGCCGTTGAGCTGCCCGAGGGCGGCTTTGATCGCGGCATTGATCTCTTCGCGGTGCGCGTCGATGTACTCCCGTACGGCGGCGTCGACGATGTCCTTCTTCGAACGCGACAGGAAGTGGGCCGCGTGGGACACCAGTTCATCGGTCGCGGCGTCGACTTTGATGGGCGCGGTCGCTGCGGCCATGACCGGCTCTCCTCCTGTGGTCTTCATCTGCTCTCGGGTACCAGAGTACCAGCTTCTACCTTGGCCGATCGTTCGTCGATCGCCGACCTCAATAAGGTAGACGTACTATAGTTGAGGTACCAGTACTATAGTTGAGGCTTTGGGAAGTGGAACGTGGACTTGAGCAGGCCGTTGATGACGGTCACCCCCACCGTCGACGGCGACGTGCTCGCCGTCCTCGCCGGCCATGACGGCATCTTCACGACCGGGCAGTTGCATCGCCTGCTGGCCCGGCATTCGGAGGAGGGCATCCGCAAAGTGCTGCGGCGCCTGACGAAGCAGGGTGTCGTCGAGTCCGATCGAGTCGGCAACGCCTTCGCGTACCGGCTCAACCGTGACCATCTCGCGGCGGAACACATCATCGGGCTTGCCAGGATTCAGAAGACGCTTCTGGAGCGCATCGAGGACCGGCTGGAGTCCTGGCAGGTCCCGCCGGTTTACGCCGCGGTCTTCGGCTCGGTGGCACGCGGCGAGATGACGGAGGACAGCGATCTCGACCTGCTGCTGATCCGGCCCGATGACGCGGATGACGACCGTTGGGAAGCGCAGGTCGATGAACTGGCGGTCGAGGTGACCCGCTGGACCGGCAACGACACCCGTCCGCTGGAGTTCACCGAAGCCGAACTCGTCGGCCGCGCGTACGACGAGGCTGTTCTGCACGATGTGGCACGAGACGGACTGACCGTGGCCGGGAGCCGGGCATGGCTGAGCGGTCATCTGCGAAAGAGAAAAGGCTGACGTGCGGATCAGAAGATGCGACGCGAGTGTTCAACGAGGTCGTATGCACAAGGCGACCCAGTTCAACGAGGCGGCGGACATGATCCGCGAACTCGCCGACGAGCATGAGGACATCGCCGACGCGTACGTCACCTTGTGCGTCCACGCCGGTATCGCGGCGTCCGACGTCATCTGCTGTGCCAGGTTGGGCGAACACGCACAGGGCGAGAACCACGACGAAGCGATCGGCTTGCTGGCTCAGGCCGACAAGGAAATCGCGAAGCACTTGAGAACCCTGCTCAAGCTGAAGACCAAGGCGGGTTACAGCCACACGCCGGCCACGGTGGATGAGTTCAAGCGTGCGGGCCGGGCGGCTCAGACGCTGGTCGAAGAAGCTCGTCGGGTGGCCACCGCACGCTGAGGCCACGCGTTCCGAGCAGGTTGGGTGGGCCCGGAGAGACTCGAACTCTCACTGGCACGGACCTAAACCGTGTGCCTCTGCCAATTGGGCTACGGGCCCCCAGTACTGCCCCGAAATCGTAGCGTGCGACACGATCCGCGTTTCTCGGCGTGGCCGGTGCCACGGTGAGGGGTGGCGTCCTCTAACGTGGGCTTCCAGCAAGTCCGTCGCGGCGAGGAGGACACGTGGCTCGCGATCCCGAGACCATCGAGCGTGAGATCGAGCAGGCCAGGAACGCACTGGTGGCCACGCTCGACCAGCTGGGCACGAAGGCGAACCCCGCGAAGCTCGTGGATTCCGCGAAGACCGGTCTGCGCGCGAAGCTGGACGAGCCCAAGGTGAAGTACCCGCTCATCGGCGGGGCGGTGCTGATCGGCGTCCTGCTGATCCGCAAACTCCTGAAGTAGGTCTCAGGAGGTCTGGGCCGCCTTGGCGGGTGTCTTGGCAGGCTCGGACTTCTCCTTGGACTTCGCCTCGTCGACGGCCTTCGGGAGTTCCTTGCCCTGGGGGACCGGAGGCTTGCCGCCGGTCTTCTCCTTGGCCTTGCCGTTCGACGGCGGGGGAACCTCGAGCGGTTCGATCTCCGGGAGCGTCAGCCTCGCCGTCATGTAGGCGGCGGTGAACTCGAGCGCACTGCCGTTCAGCAGGTGCACCACGGTCGAATGTTCCGGCGGGGACAGTTTCTCGACCAGCTGGTCGGCCCGGTCCCGTGCCGCGATGATGCCCGGCGCGCGACCGGTCAGTTCCTTACCGGAGCCGCTGACCGTGACCTTCCAGTCGTCGTCCTCTTGGACGTACGACGCGGTGATCGGTTCGGTCATCCGCCTCACCCCTCTCCTCGCGAGCATGCGTCACTCAATGGACTTCGTCACGCCGCCGTCATGACGCCACTTTCGGGTGGTGGCGCCCCCTCCTGACGGAGGCCGCGACTGTCCATCAGACTTTCTACAGTGTCATCGATACAGTAGGACAACTCTGTGTCACAAGACACTGGCGGCAATGTGCTCTGAGTGACGACCGAATGGCCTAATGCACGAGCATCTTCACAGTCGTTTCAGCGGGCCCTCGACGACAGGCCTGACCAGAGGATGTCCATCGCGTATCCGGTCGCCGTTTCGGGGCTGACGTCCTCGTGCCGTTCGCACCAGATCGCGAGCCGTTCGCACGCCCCGACGACGAACTCCGCGGACGCCTCGGCGCGCAGGTCGTCGGCCTGGTCGAGGTGGTCGCTCATCAGCGCGGCGATCAGGTCGGTCTGCTGGCGGCGGGTCTGCTCGATCTCGTCGGCGGCGCCGGTCCCGATCAGTGCCATCTCGTGGCGGAGCAGTGACCAGGCCTGCCGCCGTTCCCGGATGAAGACGAAGAACGCGAGCAGTCCACGCCGCAGTGCGTCCTCGGCCGACGTCGCGCCGACGGTCGCCCGTTCGGTGACCTCGCGCAGGGCCGCCCGCGACTGCTGGATGCAGGCGAGCAGGAGTCCCTCTTTCGAGTTGAAGTACTCGTAGAGCATCGGCTTGGACACCCCGACGCGTTCCGCGATGTCGTCCATCGACGCCGCGCTGTAGCCGCGATCGGCGAAGACTTCTTCAGCGATTTCGATCATTTGCCGCATCCGCTCTGCTCGTGGCATGCGTTTGCGCTTCGCCGTCGTCACCACAACACTCTACCGAAGGTAACCTACTTCGAGTAAGGTGAACTCCCGGTAACAGGTAATACGAACGAGAGGTCGGGGTCATGGGCAACCGCACCGAGACCGGTGTCGTCATCGTCGGAACCGGCTTCTCCGGCTTGGGCATGGCCATTCAGCTGCGGAAAGAGGGCCGCGAGGACTTCGTCATCCTGGAGAAGGCCGACGACGTGGGCGGCACCTGGCGCGACAACACGTACCCCGGCTGTGCCTGCGACATCCCTTCGCACATGTACTCGTTCTCGTTCGAGCAGAACCCCGGCTGGTCTCGCGCGTACTCGCCGCAGCCCGAGATCTGGCAGTACATGCGCGACGTCGCCGCGAAGTACGACCTGCACCGCTTCATCCGCTTCGGCCAGGAGATGACCGGCGCCCGCTGGGACGCCGACGAGAACCGCTGGCACGTCGCCTCGAAGTCGGGCGACGAGTTCGTCGCGTCCGCGCTGGTCGCCGGCGTCGGCGCGCTGCATCTGCCGCAGATCCCGAAACTGCCCGGCATCGAGCGCTTCAAGGGCCGTGCGTTCCACTCGGCGCAGTGGGAGCACGACTACGACCTCACCGGCAAGCGGGTCGCCGTGGTCGGCACCGGCGCGAGCGCGATCCAGTTCGTGCCTCGGATCGCGAAGGACGTCGCCGAGCTGACGCTCTTCCAGCGGACGCCGCCGTGGATCATGCCGAAGCCGGACCGCGAGATACCCGAAGCGCTCCGGAAGACGTTCAGCTCGGTGCCGCTGCTGCAGCGTGCCTTCCGCGACGTTCTCTACTGGGGCCTCGAAGCCCGCGCGATCGGCTTCAACGGGCAGCCGTGGGTGATGAAGATCGGCCAGCGCATCGCGAAGCGCAACATCTTCAAGAGCGTCAAGGATCCCGAGCTGCGCCGGAAGCTGACGCCGGACTACACCATGGGCTGCAAGCGGGTCCTGGTCTCCAACGACTACTACCCGGCGCTCGCCCGGGACAACGTCGACGTCGTCACCGACGGCGTGAAAGAGGTCCGCGAGCACAGCGTCGTCGACGGCGCCGGCGTCGAGCACGAGGTCGACGCGATCATCTACGGCACCGGATTCCACGTCACCGACGCCTTCGACGACCTGGAGATCATCGGCCGCGACGGGCGCAACCTCGGCAAGGAGTGGGCGACCGAGGGGATGCGGACGTACCAGGGCATCACCGTGTCCGGGTTCCCGAACCTGTTCTTCCTGCTCGGCCCGAACACCGGGCTGGGGCACAACTCCGTGGTGTTCATGATCGAAGCGCAGATCTCGTACGTCGCGCAGGCGCTGCGGCTCGCGCGCGGCAAGGCGCTCGACCCGCGGCCGGAGGCGCAGGAGCGCTTCAACGACGAAATCCAGCGCAAACTCGCCAAGGGCATCTGGACCCAGGGCGGCTGCAAGAGCTGGTATCTCGACGCGAAGGGCGTCAACCGCACGATCTGGCCGGGCTTCACCTGGCGGTACTGGCTCGACACCCGCAAGGTGCGCCGCGAGGACTACGAACTCCTCGGCTGAGGAAAGGGGGAGGGTCCGTGAAAGCCAAGATGGGGGGCATGGCCTTCACGGACCGGGGAACGCCGCGCTCATGAGGGGTTGAGCCGGCGAAGCCTTCCGATGAGATCGACGGTGGGGATGCCGCACAGCTCGGCCATCCGTTCCAGCGCCGCGAAATCGAGGTGGACCTCGGCCGAGCCGTTGTCACCCGATCTCTTGAGCCGGTCGTCGGCCCACCGTCGCAGCGGGAGCAGTTCCTGCTGATCGTCCTTGATCACCAGGCGCAGGTCGATCCGCACCCGGCCCGGTTCGTCCACGAACACGCGCCGATGCACCTTGGCCAGTAGATCCTGTGGCAGCTCGTCCATCGCGACGCACAGTTCGACCAGCCGCACCACGGAACAGTGCCGGGTGCCCAGCTCGTAGGTGGCCAGCGTCTGGAGCGAGATCTCGCTCTGCAGATGCTGGTTCAGTTCCTTGCGTGTCCAGCCACGTTTACGGCGGAGCTTGCGGAGCTCGTCTCCGAGTATCCGCTGATAGCTCTCAGCGTCGATCAGCACTCCCCATCCCCTGCCTTGCCAACCTTCTCCACCGCCCGTCCCGTGTGACAAAACCCGGGACGAGCGCGCTCACGTGTATGAAAGTCGGCAGGGCCGCCGCTCTTACGCGGTTTCGGGGGTGGTTTTCCCATCTATTTTGGCTTGTTGGGCCGAATGGGTGAACAAACCTGGCTCGAAGAGCGCGTCAGTTGACGCAGGGCACACCTTCGGCGGTGATCGGCTTCTCGTCGGACTGCTCGGGCGGCGGAGCCGCGGCCGACGAGCCGGCGGCGTTCTGCGAGGAACCGGAGCCTTCGGCACCGCTCGGCGCCTTGAAGTCCGAGCCGAGGAAGACCATCACGTGCCCGGCCTCGACGCTCTTGTCCTCTTGGACGGTCGGGTTGCCGCCGAGTGCGTCGGCGACCGCCTGGCCCGCCGCCTTCTCACCCTTGGCGACCCAGACCACCGTCTTCTTGCGCGCGCTCGCGGTGGCCGTGTCGCCCGCGGTGAAGCCCTTGTCGACGAGCTGCTTCAGGACCGACGAGGCCAGCCCGTCCCGGTTCGTGGAGTTGCGGACGTCGACCGTGGTCGCCTTGTTGGCCGACTCGGCGGGCGGCGCCTGCTGCTGTTCGCCGGGCTGCGGGCCCGCGAGCCCCTGGACGAAGCTCTTGACCTGTTTCGGGTCGACCTGGATGGCGACGCCGTCGTTCGGCGTCTTGTACTCGATGTTGACGATCGGGATCGTCCGGAACTCGAGCTGACCGCCGGTCAGGCTCTTCATCTGCTGCGCGAACCCGAAGACGTCCCAGTTCTGGTTGAGCACGACCGACTTCTTGATGGCCGTGATCAGGTCGTTGAGCTTGCCCGGGTTCGCGAGCGTGCCCGCCGAGAGCACCTTCCGCGCCATCCCGGCCATGAACACCTGCTGCCGGACGACCCGGTCGAGGTCGCCGCGTGGCAGGCCGTGCCGTTGCCGGACGAAGCCGAGCGCCTCGACGCCGGAGATGGTGTGCGGGCCCTTGGTGAACTTCGCGCCGGAGAACTGGTCGTTGACGTCGTCGTTGAGGCAGACGTCGACCCCGCCGATGGCCTGCGTGATCTCGCTGAAGCCCAGCAGGTTGATGGCGGCGTAGTTGTCGATGGTCGAGCCGGTCAGCTGCTCGACCGTCTTGATCAGTGTCTTCGCGCCTGCCTCGTTGGCCTTCTGGTCGAGTTCCTTCGGGTCGGAGACGCCGTCTTCCTGCAGCTTCTTGCGCTCGTCGAGCATCGCGCGGGCGTAGGCGGAGTTGATCTTGTGCTTGCCGAAGCCGCCGGGGATGTCGACGTAGGAGTCACGGGGGAGCGAGATCGCGACGGCCTTGGAGCCGTCGTTCGGGATGTGCACGAAGATCAGCGAGTCGGTGTTCAGCTCGCCGTCGGCCTGCCCGGCGCGCAGCTGGGCCAGCACTTCCTTCGACAGCGGGTTGCCCTGCGCGTCCGTGCGGCTGTCGAGGCCGACGAGCAGGATGTCGCGGGCGCCGTCCGCGGGTTTGTCGCCTTCGTCCGCGCCGATGCCGACGTTCGCGAACGTCAGACCGTCCATCGCGGCCCACGCGTACCCGGTCAGGCCCATCACCAGCAGCGACACGAGGCCGAGGGCGATCTTGGGGCCGCGGAGCGACTTGCGCCGCGGGGCCGGGCGCCGGGGCGGCTGGCCCGCGGACTGCCGGGCAGGCACCGGGCGGGCTCCACGGGGCGGGGCCGGGCGGGAAGGAACGCGTCCGGGCGCGTCCTGCCTAGGCCGGGCGGGACGTCGATCCCCATGCCCATTCCGAGGCGGGTACTCCACGCGGTCTGCTCCTTCTGGTCGTTACCGGTTCGACGGTCTCTTCAAGGGACGCATGGTGCCTGTTGCGGGTTGTCGCAGGATTACACATCCCCCCGAAGATGTGGCACGCACCACCGGTTTCCTCTCCAGGGTACGGAAATCCCCTGGTCAGCGCCGTGTGGTTCAGGGAAGGACACGCCGGGCCGCGCGGGCGGGGACCAGCGTGGCGGCCGCCGCGAGCATCGCGACGACGATCGTCGCGACCGGCAGCGCGACGGAGGCGGCGCTCACCCGCTCGCCTTCGAGGGCGGTCATCAGGGGCGGCGCGCACGCGACCGCGCAGACCAGCCAGGTCCCGGTCATCCGGCTCGTGCCGTTGCGCACGGTGTGCAGCAGGTACACCCCGAGCAGCAGGTTGACCAGACTCTGGACCGGTCCGAACCGGATCCCGAGGAGGTCGGCGTCGGCCGAGGCGCCGCCGAACCGGGTCAGCGCGAACCCGAACACGCCGAGCATCGAGTACGCCATCCCGACCGTCGCCGCCGCGCGGCAGAACACCATGGCCCGCAGGCCCGGCTCGTCGACCGCCCGCTGCTGGGGCCCCGAATGCCGTTCGAACCACCAGAAGACGAGCACGGCGGGCACGGCGAGCAGGGCCATCGCGAGCAGGACCTTCGGGCGGGCCAGCCAGCTGAGCCCGTCCACGAACGGCCCCGGCAGGTAGACGACCGCCACGAGCAGCAGCATCGCGGAGAGGAAGCCGAGGTACAGACTCATCGGGGCGCGCAGGACGAGACGCGCGGCCGCGGCGATCGCCGGACGTCCGCCGAGCCGGGCCAGCGGCCGGGCGAGCAGGCCGAGGAGCGCGAGCTGCACCAGGCCGAGCAGGAGCACCCCCCACGGCGGGCCCGACAGCGCGGCCGGGGCGCCGGGACCGCCGAGCAGCATCGGTCCTTCGCCGCGGACGGCGACCGTGAGGCCCAGCCCGGCGGCCCCGGTGAACGCCGTCGCCACGAGGACGCCGCGCGACGGGCGGGCACCGGCGGCGTGGGCGAACGCCAGTTGCTGGACGAACAGCGCGAGGAACAACGTCTCCGCGTAACGGGGGACGGCCGAGCCGGACCAGTGCGCGGCAGCTTCGCTCGCCAAGGTCAGCGCCAGCAGCCCGGCGACGGAGGCGGCCCGCGTCCGGTGATACAGCGCCAGCAGCGCCGGCGCGAGGACGACGGTGAGAAGGAAGACGCCGAGCAGCCAGAGCGGATGCAGCGCGATCCGCATGACCGTGGCGTTCGTGCCCGTCGGGATCCCCAGCACCTCCAGCGCGAGCGGGACGACCAGCGCGACCACGGCGAAGATCAGCGCCGGGCGCAGCAGCGGGCTCGCCCGGTCGGCGAGGTACTGCGGGTAGCGGCCGCCGCTCGCGCGGATCGACCGCCAGCCCGCCTCGTTGATCCGGCCGACCGCGAAGAAGATGAGCGGACAGAGCTGGGCCAACCAGGTGAACGGCCACAACGACCGCTCCGGCGCCCCCGCCCAGTGCGCGAGCGCGACGGCGGATTCGCCGAGCACCATGAGCGCGACCCCGGCGACGCCGAGCAACGCCCATCGGCCGACCGGGACGACCGGCCGCGGTTCGCGGGGGAGCGTGACGGCCGTCCGGCGGGTGCGGACCCAGCCGCGGAGGCGGAACACCAGCAGCGCGCCGATCACCAGCACGCCGACGATCATCGGGCCGAGCGGGTCGCCGACCGGCGGACCCCAGCGCTGATGCCAGGAGTTGAGCACCAGACCGGCGGTGTAGAGGGAGGCGACGACGTCGCACGTGCCGCGTGAGTCCATCGGGTTGAGGACGCAGGCGTTGTGCATGTCGGCGGAGAGCCGGTCGTCGAGTGCGGCCCGCGCCTCCTGGCCGAGTGGGTGCCCCTTGCGTTCGGCGTAGCGAAGGATGTCGTAGCCCAGGTCGTGGGCCTTGCAGGGGACCGCGTAGTCCCACTTGGTGTTGTCGTCGCCCCAGGGCGCCGAGCAACCGCCGTCGGTGTGGACGGCGCGCACGGTGCCGTCCCGCGCCGTCATCACCCCCGGGGTGATGCCGCTGACCGCGGTGAAATCGGCGGGGAGTTCGGCGATCACGTTCTCGACCGGGCCCGGCCGCACCAGCGCGTCGACCGCGTTCTGCGCGGCGAGGAGATCACCCGTCGGTGGCCCCTGGTCCGGCGGCGAAGCGGGTCGTGACGCGATCAGACCGAAACCGAACACCAGCACCGTGACCAGCAGTAACCAGCCCGACGTCGACCATGGCCGCCGGATCCGGGCAGGTCGAGCGGCGGCGTCGGCTGTCGCTGGCATGGGATCAAGGGTGCCATCCGCCGATCGGGGCCGACATCCGGATAACCCCCGGGTTCACCCACCGGGTGTCCCTGAGTCAGGTGGCGGGCCGGTCGACGTCCTGGGCGAAGCGCACCTGGTTCCGGCCGTTCTCCTTGGCCACGTAGACGGCGGCGTCGGAGGCGTGCAGGAGTTCTTCCAGGGATTCACCGTGACGAGGGAACAGTGCCGCCCCGATCGAGGTCGTGCGGCCCGAGATGGTCACCCGGCTGCCCCTTTTGTCGGTAGTCACTATATGCAGTTCGGCGATAGCGCTGCGCACTCGCTCGGCGGCGAGTTTGGCCGCCGTTTCGTCGATATCCGGCAGGAGTACGAGGAATTCCTCGCCACCGAACCGGCCGATGACGTCGGCGGGCCGGGTGACCTCGTCCAATTTCCGCGCCACATCGCGGAGGACGTCGTCGCCCGCCGGGTGTCCATATGTGTCGTTAATCCACTTGAAGTGGTCGAGATCAATCATCAGAAGTGCCAGGTTGTCGTCCGATCGGGCGGTCCTTCCGAGCGCCCGATCGGCCGACTCCGACCATCCGCGCATGTTGAGAACACCGGTTTTCGGGTCCGTCCGCGCGTCGTTTTGCAGTTGGTCGATCTCGGCGAGGCGATTGAACACCACCGTCACCACGGCCATCACGATCACCATCGGTGGCATGATCAACAGCAGTACCGCGGTGACCGCGCCGAGGCCGATCGTGATGGCCTCCAGCAGGTTGTCCGCCGCGTTGCCGAGCACGGTGGACAGTGACGGCCGCTTCGGCGAGCCGATCGCGAGGATGCCGCCGATGTAGGCGATCTGCACCGCTTCGAAGACCATCCCGGTGACGATCAGGACACCGAACTCGCCGAGGGTGTCCCAGCCGGAGATCCTTCCCCATTCATGCGGCCCGAACGCGGCGAAGGTGAGCGAGGCCAGTGTCACCGAAACGCCGTGCGTGACCGACGAGAACACGAAGTTGTGCGCGGGACGCCGGGCGATGAACCAATGCTGGATCCGGACGATCGCGATGATGGAAAGCGTCAGCGAAAGCGGCAGGATGACCGCGGCCGGAAATGTCCAAACCGCGGTGAGGTCGATGAGGACGGTACGACTTCGATCGCGTCGTCTTTCTTCTTGACGCTGAGTGAGCTGAATATGTGCCGTGGCGCCGACGGCGAGAATGGCGAAACGAACCCAGTCGATTCTTCCCGGATTCGTGGAATTCATCGTCGCGACGACCATGATCGCGATTCCGATGGCCTCCATCGCGAAAAGGAACGCGATGAACCGCTTCGGCCGCTGCCACAGCGCCCACGCCCTGGGATCGTAGGGATGGCGCTCCGGCGGTCCGGCCTGGTCACCTTCCGGGCTTGCCTGCCCGCGTTCGGTCACCGGTACACCGCTGTCCGCGGCGGCCGCGGCCGTTGCGCCGTCAAGGTCGCCGGTGCCGTCACCGTGCTGGCGACGGTCGCCGGTCTCGGCTGGCAATTGCTACCTCTTTTCCGCCCGGACGGCACGGCTGAGTAATCTCACCGGTACCGACTGATACACCGTTCGTATTCCACGGCCGGTATCATCCCATCGCAACAGTTGTCCGACACCGGCAAGGGTGCCCGCGAACACGGACCGGAGGTGGCAATCGTGTCCCGTGATTTCTGATCTTGGCAGCTGAATGTTTTTCGAGACGCGTCGCGGAAGGGGTGACGGATAGTGTCCAGTCGTGACTTCTGAGCCCGGACAAGGTATTAGTTCGCAGCAACGAGGAGGCCGGGAGGTGTCGGACAGTGTCGAGCCGTGACTTCTGATCGAGTGTCGTTTCTTTTCGCCCACGTGGTGAAGGGCCGAGCGTGGAAGCAGTGTCGAGTGTGGATTCCTCATGACAGCAACGGTTCCGGGCTGGATCCGTTGATGTGGCCCCAGCTGAGCGCGACCAGTACGGCCAGCAGCAGGCCGACCACGCCTGCCAGCGCGATGGCCGAGGTCGCGGCCCCGAGCCGATCGGCGGCGAGTCCGCCGAGTCCCGCCCCTATTCCTTGAGCCACCCGCAATCCCGTGCGGTACACCCCACCCGCACCGCCCCGGAGTTCGTTCGGGACCCACGTGATGAACGTGGCGCTCACCGTGATCAGGTACGCCCCCGCGGCACCCGCCGCCGCCAGCAGGAGCAACGCCGGAATAAGCCCCGGCTTGAGCGCGAAGGCGATCAGGGCGACCATCGGTAGTGCCGCCAGCACGCCGAGCAGCTTCCTTCGTTGTTCCGCCGAGACGAATCGGGACAGCAGGAACGCGCCGATCACGAATCCCAGCGGATCGGCGGCCAGCAGCCAGCCGACGGCTTGTTTCCCCACACCCATCTCCGCGGCGAGCGGCGCGGCCAGCCCTTCGGGGATGACGGCCAGGCCGACCAGCCACGAGAACCAGATCAGCACCCTCAGATGGCGGTTGCCGAAGACCTGCTTCACCGCGCCGAACCAGCTGCCGTTGCCATCGGACGCCGCCGCCCGCCGGGAAACCGAGAAGCGGACCACGGCCGCGCTCAGCAGGAACGTCGCGGCGTCCAGTGCCAGCGCCCAGCTCGCCCCGACGTGCGACACCAGCAGACCGCCGCCCGCCAGCCCGAGCAGCATCGCGGTGTTGGTCGAGATCCCCCGGATGTCCTGGCTCTTCAGATAGAGGTCGTCGTCGGTGAACACCTCGCGGGTCAGCGCGTTCTGCGCCGCGTTGCCGGGCGCGTTCGCGAGCCGGGCCAGCACCACCAGTCCGCACAACAGGGCGAGCGGGGTGCCGGGGATCGCCATGATCGCGATCAGCACGCCCTGGATCAGGGACGAGACGACGAGGACGGTGCGCCTCGGGTAGCGGTCGGCCAGCTGGGAGAGGCCGAGACCGCCGGCGAGCGCGGGCAGGAAGGTCAGGGAGTAGACCACCGCGGACAGCAACGCGGAGCCGGTCCGGTCGTAGACGAGGATCGCCAGCGCCACGATGGTGAGCTGGTCCCCGATGAGGGACTGCACCTCGGCGAGCCAGAGTGCGCGGAACTCGCGGTTCGCCAGGGCGGCGGTCATCCGCGGCGCCGCGTTCATCTTCACTGCGTGACCACCTCCCCCCGATCGGGTGAACTTGCTTTCCTCGCATTCTTGCCTGCCGTGTTACGTGGTCAGCGAGGGAGTCACAGTTGCCGTCCCGCCGGACAACGTTCAGTATGCCTCCGGCTACAGCGAGACGAACAGAAGACCGGCCGATCCTTCGCCTGTTGGGCCGATCGGGCTACGCCGTCTGACCGGTGGGTGATGTCGGCCTGACTCGTCCGCGGGTATCTCCGCGCCGATCGCCCCGCCCTCGCTCGGCGCAGCCGGGCCGCCGTTCGCCGCCGCCGGAGGTCCGGCTGGGCCGAATGGTCCAACACTGAGTAGAGACCGGTCTGGAGGTGGAGGCCGGCTGGGTCAAAGGGGTGAAGGCGATGAACGGTTTGCTCGACGACAAGGCCGTCGTCGTGACCGGGGCGGGTCGGGGCCTCGGCGAGGCGTTCGCGGTGCACGTGGCGAGGGCGGGCGGGGCCGTCGTGGTGAACGACATCGACGCCGAACTCGCCGAACGGACGACGGAGAACATCCGCCGGTTCGGGGGCAGGGCGGTCGCCAGCGGCCACAGCGTCGCCGATCCGAAGCAGGCGCAGGAGATCGTGGACCTCTGTCTCGCGGAGTTCGGCGCGATCGACGGGCTGGTCAACAACGCGGGCCTGAACTACGAGGCGCTGCCGTGGGAGGACGACGTCGAGCAGGCGCGCGAACTGGTCGAAGTGAACGTCCTCGGCGTCATGTACACCGGGCTCGCCGCGATCAAGGCGATGGTTTCGCGGGGCACGCCCGGCTCGATCGTCAACATCTCGTCCGGGGCGTCGCTCGGGCAGCGCAAGCTCGGCGTGTACGCCGCCAGCAAGGGCGCCGTCGCTTCGCTGACCTACTCCTGGGCGCTCGACCTGGAGGAGAGCGGGATCCGGGTGAACGCGGTCTGCCCGCTCGCGCACACCCGGATGGTGTGGAAGTCCGAACGGTCGCTGCGGGCCTGCCCGCCGGACCGGACGCCGTCACGGATCGCGCCGGTCGTGCTCTTCCTGCTCGGCTCCGGATCCGACGGGATCACCGGGCAGATGATCCGCTGCAACGGGCCGCAGCTGCACGTCATGGGCCAGCCGTATCTGAAGCAGCCCATCCTCGAGCGGCCGGTGTGGGACACCGAGACCGTGCAGCGCGCCTTCGACGAGGTCTTCAGCGCGCACCTGGAGAACTACGGCCTCGAAAAGCGGGTCCCGCCGCGGCTCCGCAAGTGGACGGAGTCGACCCGAACCGCCTGACACGCGTGATCAGACGGACGACACGCGTGATCAGACGGACGACACGCGTGATCAGGCGGCGAACTCACGTGATCGGAGACGGAACGCCTCCAATCACGCGAGTCACGCCTCCAGTCACGCGTGTCGTCCGTCCAGTCACGCGAGTTCGCCGTCCAGTCACGCGTGTCGTCCGGTTTAGCCGATGACGAAGGGCAGCTTCGCGGCCAAGTCGCCGAGGGCGGCCTTCTCGGCGTCGGTCGCTTCGCGGCGTCCGGTGCCGACCAGGAGCGCGTCGGTGTCGGAGAACGACTCGGGGAACTTCTCGCCGGTCCGCTCCTCCAGGATCCGCCGCGTCTCGGCGAGGCCGTCGGCGGCGGGGCCGTCGAGGTGCGGGAGATGTGCGACCAGGTCGAGGTGGTGCAGCGTCCACTCCAGGACGTACGCGGAAAGGAAGTCGCCCGCGGTCAGGACGATGTCGCGGGTGGCGACCCGGGCCGCCGGGTCGGCGAGAGTGGCGGCCCGGCCGGCGGCGGAACCGACGTCGTCGAGGTGGAACTTGAGCAGCCGCGGCTCCTGGTACGCGGCGGCGAGCCGGACGATCAGCGCGTCGAGGTCGTCCTCACCGGTGGGCGGTTCGTGGGAGACCTCCCAGTAGGTGACCGCGTCGCGCGTCGGTTCCGTGTCGGCGGGGGTGGCGAGGGTGATCAGCACGTCCTGGGCGTCGATCACGAGGTGACACGCCAGGTCCCGTACCAGCCAGCCGGCGCAACCGGACGGTTTGTCGAAGTCTTCGTCGGGGGTTTCGGCGACGGCGGCGAGCAGCGCCGCCCAAGATCGGGAAAAGAGATCCACGGCGGCAAGTTAGCAGCGGTCGCCGATCGGTCGCGACTCCTTTCGGCCCGGTGCGCGTGCAATGAACGGTCCTTTCCTTGCGAATTTCGCAAGGAAAGGACCGTTCCTGGCACGCGCGAGAGGTCAGGAGCCGGCGGCAGGGGCGGGTTCGGGGGTGGTGGCCGCGTACAGATCCGCGATGGTCGGCGCGTACCGGTCGTTGATGATCCGCCGCTTCAGCTTCAAAGTCGGCGTCACTTCGCCGGTTTCCGGCGTCCACGCCTTGGGGATCACGTGATACCGCTTGATCTGCTCGATCCTGGCCAGCCGCGCGTTCGCCGCCTCGACGGCCTTCTCGATCTCCGCGCGGACCTCGGCGTTGTCGGCGAGCGATTCGCCCTCGGCGAGCTGGATGCCGTTCGCGGTCGCCCAGCCCGGCGCGATCTCGTCGTCGACGACGATCAGCGCCGTGACGTACGGCCGTTTCTCGCCGATCGCGACGGCCTGCCCGATCAGCGGGTGTTCCTTGAGCAGCCCTTCGATCTTCGTCGGGGCGATGTTCTTGCCGCTCGAGGTGATGATCAGTTCCTTCTTGCGGTCGGTGATCGTGACGAAACCGCGTTCGTCGATCGTCCCGATGTCGCCGGTGGCGAGCCAGCCGTCGGCGTCGACGTCCGGTTTGATCGTGCCGTCCGCCTGCAGGTAGCCGAGGAACACGATCGGGCCGCGGACGAGGAGTTCGCCGTCTTCGGCGACCTTCACCTCGATACCTTCCAGCGGGCGGCCGACCGAACCGGCCTTGAACGCCGTCGGCGTGTTCGACGTGACCGCGCCGGTGGTCTCGGAAAGTCCCCAGACCTCCTGGATCTCGACGCCGAGCCCGGCGATGAAGTACAGGATCTCCACCGGCAGCGCGGCGGCGCCGCTGGAGGCGACCTCGATCTGGTCGAGGCCCAGCATCGCCCGCACCGGCGCGAGCGCGGCCGCGTCGGTCTGCGCGATCTTCTCCGCGAGTTCCGGTGGCACCTCTTTGCCGTCGCTGCGCAGTTTGTAGCCCTGCTGCAGCAGTTCGTTCGCGCCGATCAGGCCGTTCCGCTTCTCCTCCGGCAGCGAGCCGAGCAGGTTCTTCAGGCCCGCCACCATCTTTTCCCACACGCGCGGGACACCGAAGAAGCTCTTCGGGTGCACCTGGCCCAGCGCGCCGACGACGCCCGTCGGATCGCCGACGGTGTGCACGTGCCCGGCCCACACGATCGGCATGTAGATCGACAGTTCCCGTTCGGCGATATGCGCGAGCGGCAGATACGCGATGTTCGTGGCGTGCATCGGGGAGTCGTGCAGCTTCTGGACGGCGACGGCCTGGTAGATCGCGTTGCGGTGCGACAGCACGACACCCTTGGGGTCGCCGGTGGTACCCGAGGTGTAGATCATCGACAGCGGGTCGTCCGGCGTGATCGCGGACCACGCCGTCTCGAACGCCTCCGGGTCGGCCGCGTGCGCTTCGGCGCCCGCCGCGCGAAGGTCGGCGAAGGACAGGAAACGCTTGTCGTCCTGGGGAATCACGGACGCGTCGAGCAGCACGACGTGCCGAAGCGCGGGAAGGTCGTCGAGGACCTGGGACCAGCGGTCGAGTTCGTCGGCACCGGCGAGGACGACGACGCCGGCGGCGCTGTGCCGGGCGACGAACCCGATCTGCTCCGGGCTCAGCGTCGCGTACGCGGTGCAGGGGATCGCGCCGAGATGTGCGGCGGCGAGGTCGGCGATCAGGTGTTCCGGGCTGCTCGGCGCCATGATCAGCATCCGGTCGCGGACGCCGAGCCCGAGACCGGCGAGCCCGCGGGACACCTCCGCGATGGCGGTGCGGAATTCGGCCCAGGTGAGGGTCGGCTTGCCCTCGACGTCGAGTGACGTCACCGCCGGCAGGTCACCGAACTCCTGGGCGTTGCGGTGAAGCAGGGCGGGGATGGTCTGGCCTTCGATCTGCTCGGCGACGGTCGGCTGGGTGGTCAACGCTGGCCTCCTCGATGCTGCCTGATCAGGCACACTGTAAGGGCTGTCGGCAGTGCTGGATAGAGAATCGCGGCCACGGTTGCGCTACGCGAAATGTCCACCTTTTCCGTTTTCACCGCGTGAGCCCCGAACAAGGAGGAGCCTCGACGATGACCGGTTCGGCACGCGAGTTGATCGACGCGGTCCAGGCGGAACTCGCCCCCCGCGACGGCGAGAACAGGCTGGTCCCGGCGGTCGAAGCGGGCGAGGCGCCGCGGGCGGTCTTCGCCGCGATCGCCGAGGAGGAGTACCGGATCGTCCGCAGCGATTGGCGCAGTTTCCTGCACCTCGCCTCGCGTGCGGGGGAGCGGAACGCGAGGGAGTTCTTCGCGGCCTTGGCTTCGGGCGAGGGGCTGGCGCTCGGCAAGCTGGCGGCGCTCGCGGAGGAATCGCCCGATTTCGAGCCGCGCGCGGGCTGCCAGGCGTATCCGGCGTTCGTCGCCTGGCTGGCGCTCAACGGCGAACCGGCGGACGTCATCGTGGCGATCGTCGCGAACTTCGCCGCCTTCGGCCGGTACTGCGCCGCGATCGCCGCCGCGATGCGCGAGCGGTACGGCTTCGACGACGAGGCCTGCGCCTTCTTCGACTTCTTCGGCGCGCCGTCGCCCGAGCTCGAAGACCTGGCCGTCCGCGCCGTGCAGGTCGCGCTCGACGCCGGTGAACTGTCCGAAAAGGACGCTCGGACACACGCGCGGCTCTTCCAGTCGTACGAACTGGACTTCTGGAACACACTCGCCGACGATGGTGGCCGTGACTGACCTCGTAGCCGAGGCCGCGGCGCTGGACGCGGCCGATCCCTTGGCGCACAAGCGAAACGACTTCGACCTCGACGCGGACGTGGCCTATTTCGACGGCAACTCGCTGGGCGCCCCGCCGAAGCACGTGGCCGGTAGGCTCGCCGCGGTCGTCCGCGAGCAATGGGGCGGACGGCTCATCCGGTCCTGGTCGGAGGGCTGGTGGGAGGCTCCGGTACGGGTCGGCGGGCGGATCGCGCCGCTGGTGGGCGCTGCGCCGGGGCAGGTCGTCGTGGCGGACTCGACGAGTGTGAACCTGTTCAAGGCGCTGGTCGCCGCCACCCGGCTCCAGCCCGGCCGCGACGAGATCCTCGTCGACGCCGACACCTTCCCGACCGACGGCTACATCGCCGACGAGGCCGCCCGGCTGACCGGGCGCACGGTACGCCGGGTGGTCGCCGAGGACATGCCCGCCCAGGTGAGCGAGCGGACGGCCGTCGCGCTGATCAACCACGTCGACTACGTCACCGGGCGCGCGCACGACATGGCCGGGCTGACCGCGGCACTGCACCGTGCCGGGGCGCTGGCGCTCTGGGACCTCTGCCACAGCGTCGGCGCGCTGCCCGTCGAGCTGGACGCCACAGGGGTGGACCTCGCCGTCGGCTGCACCTACAAATTCCTGAACGGCGGCCCCGGCGCGCCCGCTTTCCTTTACGTGGCGACGAAATGGCTGGACCGCTTCGACCAGCCGCTGGCGGGCTGGGCCGGCGACCGGGACCCGTTCGCGATGCGGGGCGCGTACGAGGCGCACGCCGGCATCGAGCGCGGCCGCGCGGGCACGCCCGACATGCTTTCGCTGCTCGCGCTCGACGCCGCCCTCGACGTCTGGGACGGCGTGGACCGCGGCGTGCTGCGGGAGAAGGGCCTCGCGCTCGGTGACTTCTTCTTCCGGTGCGCGGACGAGCTCCTCGACGGCGCGAAGATCCCGACCCCGCGCGGCCGGGACCGCGGGCACCAGATCTCGGTGATCGACGACGACGCGGCCGAGACGATGGCGGCCTTGATCGACCGCGGGGTGATCGGGGACTTCCGCCCGCCGAACGTGCTGAGGTTCGGGCTCGCGCCGCTCTACACCACGTACGGCGAGGTGCTCCGCGCCGTCACGACGCTGCGGGAGCTCCGCGGCTGAGCGCGGAGTGATACCCGGTGTGGTGAAAATGGTGAACCGCATTCGGAAATGGGTGGCAAATAGGTGATCGCCTCGCCCCGGCGGGGGAGAACGGGCGATCTTTCGCGAATCCGCTGTTAATCTCGACATTCGCTCTCGCCGCGAGTGTGACGTAGATCCTTCCCCTGTGGCGTAAGGAAAACCCGCGCCGCCCGTCTCACCCGTGAGGCGCGGGCCACGGCGCCTGGAGAAGGAGGGGATCGTGTCGTTCACCTATGTCGTCGTCGCCGTGTTCGGTGTCGCCTCCGGTTTTCTGCTCAACGAATTCGGCTCCCGGTACCCGGTGGAGACGGTTCTCGTCGCCATCCTGATCTGCGGGGTGGCGACCCTGTGCTGGGCGGGCGTCCGGATGCTGCGGGAGGCGTCCGGACGGGTCGAGGCGCTCATCGACGACGAGCTCGGCCGCACCGAGGAAGATCATTTCGCTGAATCCCCGGTGATAAGCGTCGGCAATTCTGGATTCCGTGGCGCGAAGGGTGTTACGACGGCGTTCCTCCGTGGTGATGTCGTTCGCAAACCGAACGGTATGTGGAGCCCTCGTCCGAAAGCGTGAGCGACGTCACGGCGAGTAGTTTTCGTCGACTTTTTCGCCGGGACGCGGACGCCGTGAGGTGTGACTTGATCGTGTCCGAAGAGTGCCGATCAAGCCGCTGCCTGCGCTAAACCGCCAGGTGATCTACTGGTGGGTCACTTAGCCGGGCGTCCCGTCCCACGTGGTGGACTTTCCTGGTCCGTCCGCCTCTTGTCAGCAGGTCACGGCCATACGCGACTACCCTTCGCGTCCGGACTTGACTCACCCGTTTGGGTCTCCTAGCGTCTTCGCGGGCGGAGCGGACCACGCTGTGTTGATCCGGCTATCGGATCCCGCGGGTATGAGATCCCCGGCGACCCGACACCAATAACTGCCGGAAGGAAAACGGACCACGGTGAAGCAGATTTCCCTTGGACGAGGCCGCGGCTCTTCGATTCGTTCGCGCGTTCTGACGATCGCGCTCATTCCGAGCATCGCGCTGATGCTGGTCGGTCTGGCGATCGGTGGGTACCTGATCTTCGACGCGGTCAATGGCCGTGACTACGCGCAGCGGATCCGTGACTCGGAAGCCCCTTCTCTCCCCTTCTTCGTCCAAGTACAGGAAGAGCGGCGCCTGGCGCTGCGCGAGCTCGCCGGCGACCGGTCGCAGCACGCCACGCTCACCGAGCAGCGCGCCAAGACCGACGCCGCCGCCCAGGGTGTCGCCGCGCATCTGCAGAAGTTCATCGGGGACTCGCCCGACAGCGTGCAGCGCAACATCGCCACGCTGAACGGGCTCCTCCAGAAGATGCCGCAGATCCGGCAGTCGGCCGACTCCGGCCAGCTTCCGCTGCTGGACGCCTTCACCTTCTACAACCAGATCCTCGACCAGTTCGTCGACGGTCTGACCGGGCTGGCCCAGGACGCGCCGAACGCCGAGAACGCGTATCAGCGGATCACGGCGGTCCCGCTGTTCACCGCGATCGACCAGATGCAGCGCGCGAACGCCCTCGCCGCCGCGGCCGTCGCGGGCGGCGGCTTCACCGACGAGACCTACCGCGCGTACGTCACGGAGGTCGGTTCCTACCGCTCGCAGCTGGAGTCGTCGGTCTCGCGGATGCTCCCGGACGTCAAGGCGAAGTTCGACCAGCTCGTCGCGAGTGATCCGTGGAAGGCCGTCAACACGGTCGAGAACACCTTCCTGCAGAACAGCAAGGCCACGCTCCCCATCCCCGAGCAGACGTGGCTGCAGGCCGCGCGCGGCGTCAGCGACGCGATGATGCGCGGCTTCGTCGAGCAGAGTGGTACGGCCACGACGCAGGCGGTCGACGACGCCGACCGGACGCTGATCACGTCGGCCATCGCCGCGGCCATCGCGCTGCTGGTGGCGATCGGCGTGTTCGTCATCGCCCTGCGGCTGTCGAACCGGCTCATCGGACGGCTGGCCCGGCTGCGCGAGGACACCCTCGACGTCGCCGAGATCCGGCTGCCGGAACTGGTGGACCGGGTGCGCGCGGGTGAACCCGTCGACCTCGACGACAAGGGTCACTTCCTCGACCACGGCGACGACGAGATCGGCCAGGTCGCCGAGGCCTTCAACAAGGCGCAGCAGACCGCCATCGCGGCCGCCGTCGAAGAGGCGAGGACCCGTGAGGGCACCAAGACGGTGTTCCTCAACATCGCGCACCGCAGCCAGGTCATCGTGCACCGCCAGCTCAAGGTGCTCGACCAGGCCGAGCGCAAGCAGGAGGACCCGGAGCAGCTGGACACGCTATTCCAGCTGGACCACCTCTCCACCCGCGCCCGCCGCAACGCCGAGAACCTGATCATCCTCGGTGGCGGCCAGCCCGGCCGTCAGTGGCGCAAGCCGGTGACGCTCGCCGAGCTGACCCGCGGCGCCTCGGCCGAGACCGAGGACTTCGCCAGGGTGAAGACGGCGAAGATGCCCGCGATGGCGGTGCAGGGCCCGGTCGTCGGCGACCTCGTGCACCTGCTCGCCGAGCTGATCGACAACGCGACCTCGTTCTCGCCGCCGCAGTCGCGTGTCGAGCTGCGGGGCAACGTGGTCGGCAAGGGTGTCGTGATCGAGGTCGAGGACCAGGGCCTCGGTATCGAGCCCGAGCAGGCCGCCGAGCTGAACGCGATGTTGGCCGATCCGCCGGACTTCGGCATCATGGCGTTGTCAGCCGAGCCACGGCTGGGCCTGTTCGTGGTCGCGCGCCTCGCCGCACGGCACGGGATCTCCGTGCACCTGCGCGAATCCGCGTACGGCGGCACCAGGGCCATCGTGCTCGTCCGCACCGACCTGCTCGCGCCGGTCCCGTCTGATGAGCCGGAGGACGAGGTGGACCCCGAGAGCACCGAGGTGCCGGAGGCCGCGCCGCTGCTTCCGGGCCGTCGTGCCCGCCACCGCACCGAGTTCCCCGCGGAGCGGCCCGAGCTGCCCGTGCCGATGCCGGTCGCACCGCAGCCCCAGCCCCAGGCTCAGCAGGGGCCGGAGCAGTCCGGAGGCGTTTTGCCGCCGCTGCCCCCGCGCCCGCCGCGCGTGCCCCGGCCGGAGACGCCGCGGCCCGAGCCGATCCGCCCGGAACCCGCGCGTGCCGAGGCCCGTCCGCAGCCGGTGCAGCCGCCGGCGTGGCCACCCGCCGACACCCGGCCCCAGGACGGCCGTCCGCCGCAGACCCGGCGGCCCGGCCCCGAGGCGCCCGGCAGGCCACCGCTGCCGCAGCGCCGTCGTCAGGCGAACCTGGTCCCCCAGCTGATGGAGGACCGGCCAGCCGCCCAGCGCGAGGACGTCCGCGAGGACACCCCCGAGCTGGCCAGGAACCGGCTCGCCGCGTTCCAGCAGGGCACGCGCCGCGCCCGGGACACCGAACCCACCGACGACTACACCGACCTCGACATGTACGGAGATCGTGACTAGATGGCCAACGCGGGAGTCAGTGAACTCGACTGGTTGCTGGATGACCTGGTCAAGCGCGTCAGCGGAGCCGACAGGGCGGTAGTCCTGTCCTCCGACGGCCTGCTCATCGGACGGTCCGGGAACCTGTCGGAGCAGGACGGCGAGCACCTGTCCGCGGTCGCGTCGGCGTTCCAGAGCCTCGCTCGGGGCACGGGACGGCACTTCGGCGGCGGCAACGTCCGTCAGACCATGGTCGAGATGGACCACGCCTTCCTGTTCGTCACCGCGGCAGGCCGCGGCGCGTGCCTCGCGCTGCTGGCCAAGGAGGACGCGGACATGGGCCTCGTGGCCTACGAGATGAACCTGATGGTCAAGCGGGTCGGCGCGGTGCTCACCTCGGCGCCCCGCGCCGCGACTCCCACTTCGCCATGAGCGGACGGCACGAGTCGTGGTTCGAGGAGGAGGCCGGGCCGCTGGTCCGGTCGTACGCCGTCACGGGCGGGCGCACCCGCTCGGACACGCTCGGCCTCGACCTGATCACCCTGGTGGTCGCCATGCGCTCCTCGCACGAGGTCGCGGGCTTCGAGCCGGAGTACGGGCGGATCCTCAACCTGTGCCAGAGACCGACGTCCGTCGCGGAGGTCGCCGCGCGTATCGATCTGCCGTTGCCGGTGGTGAAGGTGCTGCTGAGCGACCTCATCGAACAGAACCTCGTGCTGTTCCGCACCGCGACCCCGGTCACCGACACCCCCAACAAACACGTACTCCAGGCGGTTCTTGATGGCATCCGGAAACTCTGAGCCCCGGCGATCCTTGACCGCGAACGCGGTCAAGGTCCTCATCGCCGGCGGGTTCGGGGTCGGTAAGACCACGATGGTCGGTTCGGTCAGCGAGGTTCCCCCGCTGCGCACCGAGGAGGTCATCACCGCGGCGTCCGAGGGCGTCGACGACCTCACCGGTGTCGAGAAGAAGACGACCACCACGGTGGCGCTGGACTTCGGCCGCATCACCATCAACCCCGAGCTGATCCTGTACCTGTTCGGCACGCCCGGGCAGGACCGGTTCTGGTTCATGTGGGACGAGCTGGCCGAAGGCGCGCTCGGCGCCGTCGTGCTGGCCGACACCCGGCGGCTCGACAGCTGCTTCGCGGCCGTCGACTTCTTCGAGCGCCGCGGGCTGCCGTTCGTCGTCGCCGTCAACTGCTTCGACAACGCGTACCGCTACGGCACCGAGGAGGTCCGGCAGGCGCTCGACGTCGGCATGGACGTCCCGCTGCTGCTGTGCGACGCGCGGGAACGCGAATCGACGAAGCAGGTGCTGACCGTGCTGATGGAGCACGTGCTGGCGCTTTCGGATCTGGCCGCCGGGTTGCCGCAGGGCCGCTGACGCCCCTCTGGAGTGCTAGGAACGGTCCTTTCCTTGCAAATTTCGCAAGGAAAGGACCGTTCCTGGCGTCGGCGGGTCTTCAGGACTTGCGGCGGCGGCGCCACGTGTCGAGCGCGTAGGTGCCCGGCCCCACCACCGCGAACAGCAGGAAGATCCAGGAGTACAGCGCGGCCGTTTCGCCCTTGTTCTGCAACGGAAGCAGCGCGTCGGGCTGGTGGACGACGAAGTACGCGTACGCCATCGTGCCCGAGAGCAGGATCGCGACCGGGCGGGTGAACAGACCCGCCAGGACGAGCAGCGAACCCACCGTTTCGATCACCCCGGCGTACCAGCCCGGCCAGGTGCCGACCGGTACGGCGGCCTTGTCGAACAGGCCCATCTTCTGCAGACCGTGGCAGAGGAAGAGGAACGAGACCACAACGCGGACCACGGAGAGGGCCAGTCCCTGCCACTTCGGAGCGGTCGGGCCGACCTCGGTGGTCGTGGCGGCGGCTGTCTGGGTCATGACGCATCCTTCCGGCTCAAGGTGGTCTAAACCATTGATGCGATTGAGGATGCCGGATACCCCCGTCGGTAGGGAACTTTCTTTCGGGGGGTAATTCCATGTTATGCCCTCATTTATTGACAGCGAATCGACAGGTACGCGATAAAAAGGCCCCTTTCCTGGAATCAATCCAGGAAAGGGGCCTCGCGATTCCCGTTCAGCGGCGGCGGCGCAGGGTGTCGAGGGCGTAGGTGCCCGGGCCGATCGCGGCGATCAGCAGGAAGATCCAGCAGTAGAGGGTCGACAGCTCGCCCATGTTCTGCAGCGGCAGCAGCCCTTCCGGCGCGTGCACGGTGAAGTAGGCGTAGGCCATGACGCCGGAGAGGAGCACCGCGACCGGCCGGGTGAACAGGCCCACCAGCACCAGGGCGGCGCCGACGACCTCGATCACGCTGCCGTACCAGCCGGGCCAGGAACCGAGCTCGACCGAGCCGCCCACGCCGTCGACGCCACCGAAGAAGCCGAATCCCTGCAAACCGTGGCAGAGGAAGAGGAACGAGACGACGATCCGGACGGCGGACTGGATCGCGCCCTGGGCCTTGGCGGCACGCGAGGTGGTGGCGGTGGTGGTCTTGGCGGGGGTGATGGTCTGCGTCATGGTTCCGGTCCTTCCGGGAGTGTCTGTCGGGCGGCTTCTGACAACGCGTCGGACGGGATCGACGCGAATCGACATCCACGACGAAACTTTTTTCGCGGGCCGGTCACATCACCCGGTCGGAGCAAGGCCAGACTGGACGGCATGGCGGGTAAGACGAGTGCCGGGATCCTGCTCTTCCGCAGGTCGGGCGAGGTGACCGAGGTACTTCTCGGGCATATGGGCGGGCCGTTCTGGGCGAAGAAGGACGCGGGCGGCTGGTCGGTGCCCAAGGGCGAGTACGAACCGGACGAGACGCCGGAGGCCGCCGCGCGGCGCGAGTTCCAGGAGGAGCTGGGGCTGCCGGCGCCGGAGGGGGAGTACCTCCCGCTCGGGGAGGTGAAGCAGTCCGGCGGCAAGGTCGTGACGGTCTGGGCGGTGGAGGGCGACCTCGACCCGGCTCAGGTCGTGCCGGGTGTCTTCGAGATGGAGTGGCCGCCGCGGTCGGGCCGGACGCAGGAGTTCCCGGAGGTCGACAGAGTCGCCTGGTTCGGGCTGGCCGACGCCGAGGAGAAGCTGCTCAAGGGGCAGCGCCCGTTCCTCGTCCGGCTGAGTGAACTGCTCAACGGCTGAGCAGCTCGCCGAGCGGTTTGTCGGCCAGCGAACCCAGCACGAGGTCGGCGTGGTCGAAGTTCAGCACCGCGGTGATCGCGTTCGGCACGGCGACGCATTCGAGCCCGGCGGCCTTCGCCGCGGTGACGCCGTGCGGTGAATCCTCGAACGCGATCGCCTCGGACGCGGGCAGGTCCAGTGCGGCGAGGGCGGCCAGATAGAGGTCCGGGCTCGGCTTCGCCTGGTGGAGGTCGCCGGTGAGCACGGCCTCGAACGCGTCCGCGAGGCCGAGCCGGTTCAGGTGGGTGGTGACCCAGTCGCCGGTCGAACTGGACGCGATGGCCAGCCGCAGGCCCTGCTCCTTCGCGTCCGCGAGGTACTCCTCGACGCCGGGACGCGGCCCCACGGTTTCCAGCAGTTCGGTGACCCTGGCGCGGACGCCGGTGCGGACCGCGACCCGGTCGAGGTTCTCGTCGTTCTTCTCCAGCAGTTCGAACATCGCGACGGCGGTGTTCTGCGTGCCGATCACGGTGTGCCAGACGTCGAGGGGGAGTTCGTCGCCGCGGGCGCGGAAGGTCTCCTGCCAGGCCACGAGGACGGCCGCCTCGGTGTCGACCAGCGTCCCGTCGAAGTCGAAGATCAATGCGCCGGTCATGGGACGAGTCTACGTCTTGACTCACTGAGTGGTACGGATTACCGTACGCATTCGTTAGGAAACTTACCAAACGAACAAGTGTACTCGAAGTGAACGCCGCGCACCCGTCCCTCTCAACCCGCCGCCAAGGATTCCCGGGGAGATCGATGTGAAGGCCCGAACCCGACTACTGCCACTAGGTGCGGCCGCCATCCTGTTGCCGACGCTGCTCAGCGGCAACGCGCAAGCCGCTGATGTCCTTTTGTCCCAAGGAAAACCTGTCCTCGTCTCCTCGGTGGAGTCGTCGTCCTACGGCGGCCCGCTCGCGGTCGACGGCAAGACGAGCACCCGCTGGGCGAGCGCCGAAGGCGTGGACCCGCAGTTCATCCGCATCGACCTCGGCGGCCCCTCGGCCATCAACCGGGTCAAGCTGAACTGGGAGGCCGCGTACGCCAGCGCGTATCGCTTGGAAGTCTCCAACGACGGCTCGGCGTGGACCACGATCAAGTCCGTCACCGGCGGCAACGGCGGGACCGACGATCTCACCGGGCTGTCCGGCCGCGGCCGGTATCTGCGCCTCGTCGGCACCAAACGCGCCACCAGTTACGGCTACTCCCTTTGGGAGATGCAGGTTTACGGAACGTCGGACTCGTCCGGCGACACGCAGGCGCCCACCGCGCCGACGAACCTCAAGGCCGGTTCGATCACCGCGTCCACTGTGGACTTGACGTGGACCGGTTCGACGGACAACGTCGGCGTCAGCGGCTACGAGGTGCTGCGGAACGGTCAGGTCGTCGGCACCAGTGAAAGCGCTTCCTACACCGACAGCGGGCTGAGCGCGTCGACGGCGTACACCTACACGGTCCGTGCGAAGGACGCCGCCGGCAACACCTCGGCGGCCAGCAACCAGGTGCAGGCGACCACACAGGCGGGCGGCTCGTCGTTCGTGCTCGCCGCTTCCGGCGACATCGCCGAACAGTGCACCGCGTCCTCGTCCTCGTGCATCCACCCGAAGACCGCCGCGCTGGTCGGCCAGATGAACCCGGCCGCGGTGATCACCATGGGCGACAACCAGTACGACGACGCCCACATCGAGGATTTCACGAGCTACTTCGACAAGACCTGGGGCAAGTACAAGAGCATCATGCACCCGGTCCCCGGCAACCACGAGACCTACGACCACACCCCGCTGGGCGCCTACAAGCAGTACTTCGGCAAGATCGCGACGCCGAACGGCAAGACCTACTACAGCTGGGAAATGGGCAACTGGCACTTCGTCGCCATCGACAGCACGGAGTTCTCGCCCGGCCTGGCCGCGAACGCGATCAGCGACGAGCAGCTGAACTGGATCAAGCAGGACCTGAAGAGCAACACCAAGCCCTGCGTCGCCGCGTACTACCACCACCCGCGCTACACCTCGGGTGACCACGGCGACAACGACAAGATGGCGACGCTCTGGGAGACCATGGTCCAGAACAAGGTCGACCTGGTCCTCAACGGGCACGACCACCACTACGAGCGCTTCTACCCGCAGAACGCCGACGGCGACAAGGACGCGGCCGGTCCGGTGCAGATCATCGGCGGTGGCGGCGGGGCGACCCTCTACCCGGTCAAGACCGAACACCCGGCCACCGCGAAGGCGATCTCGACCTACGGCGTGCTCAAGCTGAACATGTCGGACAACGCCTTCTCGACCCAGCTGATCGGTCTCGACGGCAAGACGATCGACTCCTCTCCCACCTACACCTGCCACTGATCCCCGTGAGGAGGTGCCGCGCCGCGTCGCGGCACCTCCTTCCGGCGCTGGAGGTCTCCCATGTACATCGCCACCAGTAGGGGATCGGACGCCGCGGCGGATGTCCCGAAGAGCGGCGTCAAACGGGCCGTCACCGGGAACGTCGTCGCGCTCGGCCTGGTCAGCCTCGTCACCGACATCTCGTCGGAGATGGTGACCGCGGTACTCCCGCTCTACCTCGTCCTCGGTCTCGGCTTGAGCCCGCTGCAGTTCGGTGTGCTCGACGGCCTCTATTCCGGTGTCACCGCCGTCGTCCGGCTCGTCGGCGGCCATCTCGCGGACCGCTGGCAGAAGCTCAAGGCGGTCGCCTGCTTCGGTTACGGGCTCTCGGCGCTGGGCAAGATCGGCCTGATGCTGGCGGGTTCGTCCACCGTCGCGATCGGCGCCGTGCTCGCGGCCGACCGCACCGGCAAAGGTGTCCGGACCGCCCCGCGCGACGCGCTGATCACCTTGAGCAGCGATCCCGAACACCTCGGCCGCGCGTTCGGCGTGCACCGCGCGATGGACACCTTCGGCGCGTTCCTCGGCCCGCTGGTCGCGATGGCCGTGCTCTGGCTCAGCCTGGGCAGCTACGACTCGGTGTTCTTCACGAGCTTCTGCATCGCCGCGATCGGCGTGATCATCCTGGTGGTGCTGGTCAAGGATCACCAGCCGAAGCCGCGAGCCGAGCGGACCAAGGTCTCCTTGCGGGAGACGGCGGGCCTGATCCGGCAGGCGTCGTTCCGGCGGATCTGCGTCTGGGCGGCGCTGCTGGGCCTGGTCACCCTCAGCGACTCGTTCCTCTACCTCGTGCTGCAGCGCCGCTGGGAACTCGGCGCGGTCTTCTTTCCCTTGCTGCCGCTGGGAACCGCGGGGGTGTACCTGTTGCTCGCCGTTCCGTTCGGCAGGCTTTCGGACCGGATCGGCCGCTGGAAGGTGTTCCTCGGCGGGCACGTCGCGCTGGTCGTCGCGCTGCTGGCGCTGCTCGGCCCGGTGGACGGCGGCATCCTCGCGGTGCTGGCACTCGTGCTGCACGGTGTCTTCTACGCGGCCACCGACGGTGTCCTGATGGCCGCGGCCGGGCCGCTGCTGCCCGAACACCAGCGGGCGAGCGGGCTGGCGCTGGTGCAGACCGGGCAGGCGACGACGCGGATGCTCGCGTCCGTCCTTTTCGGGCTCGCCTGGACCACCTGGGATCTGCACGCCGCGGTCCTGGTCGCCGCGGGCGCGCTGGCCGTGGTGGTCGTGGCGGCCGCCGTCCTCCGTCCGTTGCGGACCTACGCATGAGGGCGCGGATCCTGGGAGTGGCGGCGGCGGTCGTCGTCCTGATCGCGGCGGCCGTCGGCTACGGCGTCCTCTCCCGGGACCGCGGGCCGGCCGTCAACTCGGTCGCCGTCGTGACCGGGCAACCGGTTTCGGTGCAGGCCAAGGGACAGCTGCTGTTCCGCAACACCGCCGAAGGCCCCGACTTCGGCCATCTCGCCACCGTCCCGGCCGACCGTCCCGGCGAACCCCGGAAGGTGTCCGGCCTCAGCTGCGACCGTTTCGCCGCTTCGGCGGGGACGGCGCTGTGCCTGGCCGCGCAGCCGGGTGTGCTGCCGCCGATGACCGACGTCATCGTGCTGGACAAGGACCTCAAGGAGATCCGCCGGATCGAACTGCCCGGCACCCCCAGCCGCGGCCGGGTTTCGCCGGACGGGAAGCTCGCCTGCTGGACGCTGTTCGTCAACGGGGATTCCTATGCGGAGACCGGGTTTTCGACCAGGGCGGGGATCTTCAACCTGACCACCGGGAAGCTGACGAAGAGCATCGAGGAGATGGGGCTCCTGCTCGACGGCAAGCCGTACTACTCGTCCGACGTGAACTACTGGGGGATCACCTTCGCGCCCGACGGCAAGAAGTTCTACGCGACCGTGGGGACGAAGGGGAAGACGTACCTGGTCGAGGCGGATTACGAGAAACTCGTCGCGAGGATGATCCGGGAGAACGTCGAATGCCCGTCGCTCTCGCCGGACGCGAAGCGGATCGCGTTCAAGAAGAAGGTCTCCGCCGATCTCGCGGCGCCTTGGCGGCTGGCCGTCCTCGATCTGGCCTCCGGCAAGGAGACCATGCTGGCCGAGACGCGGAGCGTGGACGACCAGGCGGCCTGGCTGGACGACCGGACCGTGGCGTACGGCGTGGACTCGGCGGTCTGGTCGGTGCCCGCGGACGGGAGCGGGGCGCCGCGGGAGTTGGTCGCGCAGGCCGCTTCACCTGCCGGTGTGTAGTGGGTCGTGAGTTGCACCGCACTCACGTGATTGAGGGCGGAACTCGCGTGATCAGAGGCGGAACACCCGAGTGCGGCCTCCAGTCACGCGAGTTACGCCCCTGATCACGCGAGTCACGCCGTTGCTCACGCTGCGCCCTGCGCTTCGGATCGGTAGATACTGGGTCGGGCACCTGAAGTACTTGAAGGCCCCCATCCCTCGGCTGAGCCGAGGGATGGGGGCCTTCACGCGCCGCCGTGGTGGTCGTTGTGGTTGCTGGTGCAGGTGAGCTGCAGGTGGCGATCTCTGCAGGTAGTGAAGGCCTCCTTCACTACCTTCAGGGTAGGCAAGGAGGCCTTCACGGACTTCGGGCCAGCAGGGACGTAAGGTCTTAGCCCGAATCGCCGCTCACGAGGCCCATCGCGTCCGCCTGCTCCCGGAAAACGTCGTAGGCGGCCGTCCCGAAGAGCACGAACCGCACCAGTTCCACCGAACAAGACCCGGCCGCGAGCGTGTTCGTCACGGTCTCGAGGGCGATTTCCGCCGCGGACTCGACGGGCCACCGGTAGATCCCGGTCGAGATCGCGGGGAACGCCACGGTGTGCGCGCCGAGGTCGGCGGCGACGTGCAGCGAGTTGCGGTGGCACGCCGCCAGCAGCGCCGAACGGTCTTCGGCATCGGACCACACCGGCCCGACGGTGTGCACCACCCAGCGCGCCGGGAGGCGGCCCGCCGTGGTGGCGACCGCCTCTCCGGTCTTCAGTCCCTTGCCGTAGTGGCCCGCGCGCAGGGCCCGGCATTCGGTGAGGATCCCCGGCCCGCCGCGGCGGTGGATCGCGCCGTCCACCCCGCCGCCGCCGAGCAGGGACGAGTTCGCGGCGTTGACCACGACGTCGACCTGTTGTTCGGTGATGTCGCCTTCGACCAGTTCGATCATCGTGATCGCTCCGTCAGTCGGTGAAGTACTCGATCAGGATTGGGGCAACGGCCTTCGGCTTGAGCATATGCGTCTGGCCCTCGATCGTGCGGTGCTCGGCGCCGGGGACCGCCTTCGCGAGCGCGGCGACACCGTTGCGGACCCAGGCGGGGCTCTTGCCGCCGTCCATGACCAGCGTCGGCACGGAAACGCCCGCCCAGCGGCCTTCGGGCAGCGGGGTGCCGTCGTGCAGGCCGTCGAACAACGCGGCGTCGTAGCGCAGGGTCGGCGCGACCTTCTTCAGCTTCGGCCACGCGGGCATGAACTGCATCATGAAGACGACCGGCGCCGGGACGCGGACACCTTCGCGCATGAAGGTCTTGATCGCCGTGCCAGGCTTTCCGGCGGCGATGGCCTTTTCCAGCCGCTCGTCGTAGTCGGCCGGGACCGGCGGGCGCGTGTCGTCGACGACCAGCGGGAATTCGTAGACCGCCAGTTTCGTGATCGGCAGCCCGGCCTTCGCCGCTTCGAGGGCGAGCGCGGCGCCGGACGAGATCCCGTAGACGTGGGCCGTCCCGCCCGCTTCCTTGATCAGTGCCGCGATGTCCTCGACTTCGCGGGCGACGGAGAACGGCGCGGTGTCGCCGCTCTCGCCGCGGCCGCGGCGGTCGTAGGTGTAGACGGTGAAGTGCGCGGCGAGTTCGGCGGCCAGCGGCTTGGCGGGGCCGAACTCGCGATGGCACATCGCGCCGTCGACCAGGATGACGGCGGGGCCGGAGCCGGTGCGGGTGTAGGCGATGGTGGTGCCGTCTTGCGAGGTCACGGTGCTCATGGCGGGAATTCTCCTGTAGTCGTTCAGCGGGTGGTGCGGAGGATGACGGCGGTGACCCAGCCCCAGGCCAGCATCACGGCGGCCCAGAAGGCGAGCATCACGACGGCGTTCGCGTTGCCGGAGCTCATCGTGGCGAAGGCGGCGAAGAACGCGATGCCGGTGGCGCGGGAGTAGACGGCCCAGCCGCGGTGGCCCTCACGGGAGAAGCGGCTCGCGAACACGAAGGTCGCGACGATCAGCGAGAGGAAGCCGACCGAGCCGGCGGCCATGTGCAGGATGCCCGCGGTGCTGATGGTGGCGGGACCGGAACCGGCCGGGAAGCCGTTGCCCGGGTCGGCCTTGAAGACCGCGGCGAAGAGCAGGCTCACGCCGAAGACGCCCAGCAGCCGTGGCCCCCACGTGCTGCCTCTGCCCGATTCGAGCGTCCGGCTCAGGCCGACCGCTCCCGCGATCATCAGAACCCCGGTGACCAGGAAGTTCGTCACCTGGATCCAGCCGGCGTCGCCGTTGCTCAGCATGCTCGCCGGGTGCTTCGTCAGGTCGAAGCCGTCGCGCACGGCGGCCTGGGTGAGCGAGGTCAGAAAGTACAGCGGACCCGAGACGGCGCCGCAGGCGAGCAGGGCGCGGGCGGGAAGCGCGACGTGGGTCCGGGTGGCGGTGATGGTCATCGGGTTCTGCCTTTCGGGGCGGGTTGCGTTGGCACAACTCTCGCTCCGAAAGTCTTGGTTGTCAAGACAAAAAAATTTGTCGGTGGCGCCGATGGGACACCGAGAGGTGTCGCAACTGGGTGGCTACTTGCCGTTTCGCAAGGTCAGGAGGGTGATCTCGCTCGGCGCGAAGACGCGCAGAGGCGGTCCCCAGAAGCCGGTACCGCGGCTCGTGTAGAGCTGCGTGCGCTCGCCGTGGCGCGAAAGACCGGCCAGCACGGGCTGGTCGAGCCGGACCAGAAGGTGGAACGGCCAGATCTGGCCGCCGTGGGTGTGCCCGGAGATCTGGAGGTCGATACCGGCCTCGGCGGCCTGCTTGACCTGCTTCGGCTGGTGGGCGAGCAGGACGACCGGCGTGCTCGCGGCGACGCCGTCGAGCGCGGCGGGGAGGTCGGGGCCGTGGCCGGGCAGGCCGGAGGCGGCGCCGGTCGGGTCGTCGATCCCGGCGAAGACCAGCGTGTCGCCCCCCTGGTGGACGGGCAGATGCCGGTTGTGCAGCGGCTCCCAGCCGAGGTCGCGCATATGGTCGAGCCAGGCCTGCGCCTCGCCGAAGTACTCGTGGTTGCCGGTGATGTAGAACTTGCCGAGTTTCGCCCGCACCTTCCCGAGTGGTGCGACCTGCTCCCGCCGCTGGGCGACGGAACCGTCCGCGAGGTCACCCGCGTGGGCGACGACGTCGGCGTCGAGTTCGTTCACCGCTTCGACGACCTTCTCCGACCACTTCGTCCGGTTCAGCGGGCCGAAATGCGTGTCGGTGATGATCGCGAAGCGGAGGCCGTCGAGCCCCGCGCCGAGGCGGGGGAGCACGACGTCGAGTTCCTTGAGCCTCGGCACGCGCCGGGCCTCGACCATCCCGTACGCCGCCAGCGCCGCGAAGACCACCAGCACGACGCCGGACACGATGCCCGCCGCACTGTCCACTCCGGACACGGCGAGGATCAGTCGCAGCACGTTCCCGAGTACCGACAACGAGAACAGCAGCCAGATCAGCCCGAGAGAGAGGTCGCCGATCTTCGCGGCGAGGTCGCGCTGCCACGGGCCGTGGCCGAGGACCATGCACGCGGGCACGGCGACGGCCGCGACGGCGAACACGATCGTTCCGAGGACTTCGAGCGCGGCCGGGAGTTCGGGGGAGCCGATGATCGTCCACCACGGCACACCGAACAGGAGGGCGAGGACGGCGATCAACGCGGCGACGCGGACAAGGATGCGGGGCATGATGACGGCCAGACTAACAGCCCATTGGTCTCTACCGCCGTTTTCGCTGAGGGGCGTCTCAGGTACGTAGACGGACGTACGCGCGGTGTCGCTTCACGGACGACGCTTTCCGCGTCGCCGCGGAAGACACTCGACGGCATGATGCGGACGATCGAACGTGTCGCCTACACGACCGGGGCGCTCCTGTTCCTCAGCGGTCTCGTGCACGCGGTCGTGCTGATCGCGTCCGGCGGTTCGTGGACCGGGCCGCTGTCGATGCGGAAGGCGGTCACGTTCGGCCTGTCGTTCGGGCTGACGTTGGTCACCGTCGCCTGGGCGACGTCGTACGTCGCGGTGCGGCCACGCGTGCGGAACACGCTGCTCGGCGTGTTCACGGGGGCGAGTGTCGTGGAGACGGTGCTTGTGAGCATGCAGGCCTGGCGCGGGGTGCCGTCGCACTTCAACTTCGAGACCGGCTTCGACAACGCCGTGTCGACGACACTCGCGGCGGGCGGCGGCGTCATCATCCTGACGGCGGTGACCTTCACGGCCGCGGCGATGCGCGGAGAGGGCGAGACGACGGCGAGCATGCGGCTCGCGGTGCGGTTCGGGCTCGTCGCGCTGCTGGTGGCGCTCGGCGCGGGCGCGGCGATGATCGCGAGCGGCGTCGTCGAGGCGCGGGGCGGGAATCCGCAGGTCGCGTACACCACCGCCGGCGCGCTGAAGCCGCTGCACGCGGTGGCGATGCACGCGATCCTCATCGTGCCGGGGCTCGCCTGGCTGCTGCGGTTCGCGGACTGGACGGAACGGCGGCGCGTGCGGCTGGTGTGGGCGGCGATCGGTGCCTACTCGGTGCTGACCGCGGTGGTGGGGCTGGAGTCGGTGACCGGGGTTTCGCCGCTGGCGGCCTCGCCGGTGGAGATGGTGACTTCGGGGCTGGCTTTGGTGGTGCTGGGGCTTATCGGTGCGGTGGCCGGTCGTGAAGCGGTTCGGCGTCGGTCCCGGATGTCATGAAAGGGTCGTTCAGGACATCTTTTGTCCTGAACGACCCTTTCATGACACTCGCGGGTGGAGGGAAGCGCTAGCGGCCCACGTAGGTGCGAAGGTGCCGCGCCGTGAGCGTGTCACCCGAAGCGACCAGATCGGCCGGAGTCCCCGTGAACACCACCTGACCCCCGTCCGAACCCGCGCCCGGCCCGAGGTCGACGATCCAGTCCGCGTGCGCCATCACGGCCTGGTGGTGCTCGATGACCACCACCGTGTTCCCGTCGTCGACGAGCCGGTCGAGCAGCCCCAGCAACTGGTCGACGTCGGCGAGGTGCAGGCCGGTGGTCGGCTCGTCGAGGACGTAGGTCGCCGACTTCTCCGCCATCCGGATGGCGAGTTTGATCCGCTGCCGCTCCCCGCCGGACAGCGTCGTGAGCGGCTGCCCGAGCCCGAGGTAGCCGAGGCCGACGTCGGAAAGCCGGTCCAGGATCGTCCGCGCCTGCCCCGACGGGAAGAACTCGCGCGCCTCGGCGACGGGCATGGCGAGCACCTCGCTGATGTCCTTGCCCCGCAGTTTGTAGGTCAGGACTTCGGCGGTGAACCGCTTGCCCTCGCATTCCTCGCAGACCGTCGCCACCCCGGCCATCATCGCCAGGTCGGTGTAGATCAGCCCGATGCCCTTGCATTTCGGGCACGCGCCTTCGGAGTTCGCGCTGAACAGGGCCGCCTTGACGCCGTTGGCCTTGGCGAACGCGGTGCGGATCGGGTCGAGCAGGCCGGTGTAGGTCGCCGGGTTGCTGCGCCGCGAGCCGCGGATGGCCGACTGGTCGAGCACCACCACGTCGTCCCTTGTGGACAGTGAACCGTGGATGAGTGAGCTCTTGCCCGAACCGGCGACCCCGGTGACCACGGTCAGCACGCCCAGCGGGATGTCGACGTCGACACCGCGCAGGTTGTGCCGGGTGGCGTTGCGGATCTCGATCTGCCCGCGTGCCGCGCGGACTTCCGTGCGCAGCCGGGCACGGTGGTCGAGGTGCCGTCCGGTGAGCGTGCCGGACGCCCGCAGGCCGGCGACGTCGCCGGTGTAGCAGATTTGCCCGCCGTTCGGGCCCGCGCCGGGGCCGAGGTCGACGACGTGGTCGGCGATCTCGATGGTCTCCGGTTTGTGCTCGACGACGAGCACCGTGTTCCCCTTGTCCTTCAACAGGAGCAGGAGACCGTTCATCCGCTGGATGTCGTGCGGGTGCAGCCCGACGGTCGGCTCGTCGAACACGTAGGTGACGTCGGTGAGGCTGGAACCCAGGTGCCGCACCATCTTCACGCGCTGCGCCTCACCGCCCGAAAGCGTCCCGGATTCGCGATCGAGGCTCAGGTAGCCGAGGCCGATCTCGACGAGCGAGTCGAGGGTGCCGCGCAGGGTCTGCATCAGCGGGCCCACCGACGGATCGTCGATCTTGCGGAGGAAATCGGCGAGATCGTTGATCTGCATCGACGAGCAGTCCGCGATGTTCAGTCCTTCGATCTTCGAGGACAGCGCCGCTTGGTTGAGCCGCGCGCCGTCGCACGCCGGGCATCGCCGGAACGTGATCGCCCGGTCCACGAAGGCCCGGATGTGCGGCTGCGTCGCTTCCTTGTCCTTCGACAGGAACAGCCGCTGCACCTTCACCAGCAGGCCTTCGTAGTTGGTGTTCAGCCCGCCGAGCTTCATCTTGGTGGCGGGCTTGTACATGAAGTCTTCCCACTGCTGAGGGGTGTAGTCCTTCAGCTTGACCGCGGGATCGACGAAACCGGACTCCGCGAGTCCCTTCCAGTACCAGCCGCCCGGCGCGAAGTTCGGGACGGTGATCGCTCCTTCGTTGAGCGAAAGCTCCTTGTCGACGAGCTGGTCGATGTCGATGCTGGAGACCTTCCCCAGCCCCTCGCAGTCGGGGCACATCCCCTCGGGAAGGTTGAAGCTGAACGCTCCCGACGTCCCGATATGCGGCTGTCCCAGCCTGCTGAAGACGATCCGCAGCATGGTGTGCGCGTCGGTCGCGGTGCCGACCGTGGAGCGGGAGTTGGCCCCCATCCGCTCCTGGTCGACGACGATCGCGGCGCTCAGGTTCCGCAGCGCGTCCACGTCCGGCCGTCCGACCGGGGCCATGAAGGACTGGATGAACGCGGTGTAGGTCTCGTTGATCAGCCGCTGCGATTCGGCGGCGATGGTGCCGAACACCAAGGACGACTTCCCCGACCCCGAGACACCGGTGAAGACGGTGAGGCGGCGTTTGGGGATGTCGACCGAGACGTCGGCGAGGTTGTTCTCTCTGGCTCCGCGCACCTGGATCATGTCGTGGCTGTCGGCGGCCGAAGGCATGGCTCTCCCCTGATTGGAACTCTTTAGCCTGTAAAGTGAGGGTAGCAGAGGTTAGTTTATGCTGTAAGGAGTTGGCAAGTGGTCGTCTACGCGGCGCAGGGGGACCCCCGGCGGTCGATGGCACTGCTGTGGCGGACCGAGCCGCCGGACGCCGAGCGGCCCGGGCCCAAACCTGGGCTTTCGGTGGAGCTGATCGTCGACACCGCCATCACCATCGCGGACGCGGAAGGCATGGCGGGTCTCTCGATGCGCGCGGTCGGGGACAGGCTCGGCCGGACGGCCATGGCGCTCTACACCTATGTCCCGAGCAAGAGCGAACTGGTCGATCTCATGTACGACAAGGCGCTCGCCGAGGTCTCGGTCGCCTACGAGGGAGACAGCTGGCGCGCGGACGCCGCGCGCTGGGCCGAGGGGCTCTGGGACTTCTATCTGCGGCACCCCTGGGTCCTGCAGGTCTCGCAGGCGCGGCCGGTGCTCGGGCCGAACGAGTACGTCGTGTTGGAGGCGCTGGTGAAGATCCTCCGCCGGACCGGGTTGCGCCCGGCGGCGCTGCGACGGCTGGTCAGCGCGCTGTACTCGTGCGTGCGCGAGCCCGCCAGGACGGCTTCGGAGGCCAGGCTCGCCGAAAAGGTGACAGGGCAGTCCGACGACGATTGGTGGCATGCGAGGTCCGCGCATCTGAAGGAGGTCTCGCCGGACTTCGCCGAGCGATTCCCGACGCTGACCTGGATGGAGGCCGAGCAGGCGTTCCGCATGGAGGACGAAACCGTGTCCTATCTGGAGGAGGAGGCGAGGGAGGCATTCGAGTTCTCGCTGTCCGTCTTGCTGGACGGAATCGAAGTCGCGACCAAAGCGGAGTAGTCTTCTCCGCATGCCCTCCGATTTCGCCTTGAAGACCATGAACGCCGTCCACCGCGTCATCCAGAAGGTCAGCGGCGGCCGCGCCGGCTGGCAGGTCGCCGGGATGACCGTGCTGGAACTGACCACCATCGGCCGCAAATCCGGCCAGCCGCGCACGGTCTTGCTGACCTCGCCGCTGCGCGAGGGCGACGCGTACGTCATCGTCGCCTCCCGCGGTGGCGACGACCAGCACCCGGCGTGGTTCCTCAACCTCCGCGACAACCCCGACGTCCAGGTCACGCTGAAGGGGGAGGCCCCGAAGCCGATGGTCGCGAGCGTCGCCGACGCCGATCTGCGCGCCCGCCTGTGGCCGAAGATCACCGCGGACTTCAAGAACTACGCGCAGTACCAGACCAAGACCGACCGGGAGATCCCCGTCGTCCTGCTCTCGCCCAAGGCGTAGCCCGGCATCCCCCGCACGGGCCGGGTCCATCGGCCCTACCGGCGAGTCGGTAAGCCGGGGACCGTGGACCTCGACGCAGAGGAACTACGAGAACGCGGGGATGCCGATGTCCGACTCCTTGGGTCTCGAAACGCTCGATCGCGAGCAGTGCCTGGCGCTGCTCGCGCGGGCCGGGCTCGGCCGGGTGGTGTTCACCTCCCGGGCCATGCCCGCCATCCAGCCGGCGCGGTTCGCGTTGCACCACGGCGCGATCGTGGTGCGGACGCCGTCACAGAGCGCGCTGTTCGCCGGGATACTCGACAGTGTGGTGGCGTTCGCCGTCGACGAGTTCGCCAAGGACCTCGGGACGGGCTGGTTCGTCACCGTCGTCGGCCGCGCCTCCGAGGTGCGCGATCCCCTGGTGATCGCCGAACTCGAGACCTTGCCGCTGGGCTGCTGGACCGGCCGGACGGACTCCCGGTATCTCCGGATCCCCATCGAGTCGGTAACCGGTCGAAGGATCCTCGGCGCTTGCAGTAACGAAGCACTGTCCGTGATCGACGCACCAGATGAGCGATCCGGGCGCGTTTGTCATTCCTGACCCCACTGCCCGGGGAGTTACTCCGGGACGGTGACGGCGGTGCGGCGGGTGAGTGCGGCGAGTGACGCCAAGGCGCCGAGGATTCTGGACGCGGTGGCGGGGATCGCCCACGATCTCAGCCTGTCCGACGTCCTGCGGCGGATGGTCGAATCCGCCTGCGAGCTGACGGGGGCGCCGTTCGGCGCGCTCAGCGTGCTCGATTCGGACGAGTTCATCCGCTTCGGCGAAGCCTGGGAGCGGCCGCCGTCCGACGACGACGCCCGCGTGGTGCCGATCCGGATGCGCGGCCGCATCTTCGGGATGCTGTACCTGGCCCGCAAACCGGACGGTGAGGAGTTCACCGAATCCGAGGACGACCTGCTCGTCGCGCTCACCGCGGCGGCCGGTGTGGTGATCGAGAACGCCGCACTGTTCGACCAGGTGCAGCGGCGCGAGCGCTGGCTCGAAGCCTCGTACCACGTCACCGGCGCGCTTCTGACCGACCAGGATCTGACCGCGACCCTCCGCCTGATCGCCGAACGCGCCCGCGTCGTCGCCGGCGGGACCGCGGGCGCGGTGGCCCGGCCACGCGGCGACGGGCAGCTGGTCTTCGAGATCGTCGAGCCGCCCGGCCCGGACTCGGACAAGCTCGCCGGTATCGCCGTGCCGACCGAGGGCACCGCGACCGGGATGGCGTTCACCACCGGAAAACCCGTCGTGGTCCGGGATTACGGCGAGAAGGTGGTCGAGTACCAGGGCGATCGCGGCGCCGTGATGCCCGCGGCGATCAAGGATCTCGACTCCACGGTCGCCGTCCCGCTGATCGTCGGCGAGGAGAAGCTCGGTGTCCTGCTGGTCGCGAAGTTCCGCGACCGGACCCCGTTCTCCGCCTACGACGTCCAGCTGGCCGAGACCTTCGCCGCGCACGCCGCGCTCGCGGTCGAATTCGCCCGCGCGCAACAGGACAGGCAGCGGCTCGCCGTCTTCGAAGACCGCGACCGGATCGCCCGCGACCTGCACGACCTGGTGATCCAGCGGCTGTTCGCGATCGGGCTCGGGCTGGAGGGGCTCAGCAGGCTCGCGAGCGAACCCGCCGTCGCCGACCGGGTGACCGGCTTCGCGCACGAGATCGACCGCACCATCCGCGAGATCCGCAACAGCATCTTCTCCCTGCAGGAACCGGCGGAGGCACAAGGCAGCCTCCGGTCGGAGCTGCTGCGGGTTGCGCTGGACGCGGGCTGCGCGTCGGAGCCCCGGGTCGGGTTCGATGGGCCGCTCGATTCCACCGTGCCGGACACGGTCCGCTCGGACCTCATCGCGACGCTGCGCGAAGCACTGTCCAATGTGGTCAGACATGCCGCGGCGACGACGGTCTCGGTCGACGTCGCGGTCGATCGCGACGGGCGGTGGCTCAAACTCTCGGTGGTGGACGACGGCGTCGGCATGCCCGCCGAGCCCGGCCATCGCAGCGGGGTGGTGAACCTCGCCGAACGCGCCGCCCGGTGGAACGGGACATTCCGCGTCGAGGCGCGGCCCGAAGGCGGTACGAGGCTCGACTGGTCGGTGGAACTGCCGGCCCGACAGGGGAGTGTGGGATGACGATTTCGGTGTTCCTCCTGGACGATCACGAACTCGTGCGCACCGGGCTCAAAACCGTTTTCGAGGCCGAGGACGATTTCACCGTGGTCGGCGAAGCGTCCACGGCCGCCGAGGCGTACGTGCGGATCCCCGCGGTCAAACCGCAGGTCGCGGTGCTCGACGTCCGGCTGCCGGACGGTGAGGGAGTGAGTGTCTGCCGGGAGATCCGGGCGTCCATCGACCCGCCGCCCGCCTGCCTGATGCTGACGTCCTATTCGGACGACGACGCGTTGTTCGGCGCGATCATGGCGGGCGCGGCGGGTTACATGCTCAAACAGGTCTCCGGGGGCGCGCTGGTCAAGGCCGTCCGCACGGTCGCCGCGGGCGGATCGCTCCTGGACAGCACGCTGACGGCGTCGGTGATGAACCGGCTGCGCGGCGAGACCGACGCCCCGGACCCGCGGTACGAACAGCTGAGCCCGCAGGAGCGGCGGGTGCTCGACCACATCGCCGACGGGCTGACCAACCGCCAGATCGCGGAAAAGCTGTACCTGGCGGAGAAGACGGTCAAGAACTACGTGTCGTCCCTGCTGCACAAGCTCGGCTTCGAACGTCGCACCGCCGCAGCCGTCTACGCCACCCAGCGCCGTAAGTCCTCTTCCTAGAAGAAGGTGAACCCACCGGCGAAATCGGGATCCTCGCGCAGCACGCGGCGCAGTTCGTTGAGGGCCCGGTGCTGGGTGACGCGGACCGCGCCCGCGCTCGCCATGCCCAGCGCGCCCGCGGTCTCTTCGGCGCTGCACCCGTGGATCACGCGCAGCACCAGCACATCGCGCTGCTTCGCCGAAAGAACCTCGAACAGCCGGGACAGCCGGCGGCCGCGATCCGCCCTCTCGACCTCTTCGAACGTCGGGTTCCACGGTCCGTCCTGTTCGGGCTCCGGATCGGGCACCGGCGCGGACGGGTCGCGCGCGAGGTTGCGGCGGACGTCGGCGACCTTGTGCGAAGCGATCCCGAAGACGTACGGCAGGAAGCTGTTGTCCTGGTAGCTGTAGCGCGGCAACGCGACGAGGACGGCCATCAGGACCTCCTGCGCGCAGTCCTCGGCGCCGGCGACGCCGCGTGTCGTCGCGCCCAGCCTCCCCGCGCAGTACCGGAACACGATCGGCCGCAGCAGGGCCAGCAGGCTCTCGACGGCCCGCCGGTCACCGCCGATCGCCGCGCGGATCAGCTCGCCGTCCGGTTCCCCCGGCCGGGGTACGTAGGTGGGGCGCACGGCATCCGACACGGTCATCACGCCGGATCGCCCGTTCTCGGCACGCTCCTGTGCGTTCCCAACATCCCCACCTCCCGAAAGCCCCCAGCCCTCTTGGCCCTTCCGACGTTACGGAGCGCGCCCGCGCGTCACACCGGTACAGCAGCCCGGAGTAGTCGGGTCTTTGGACCCTGGTGGGCGCGGGGTATGGACTTTCGCCAGATTGGTCTAGACAATTAGCCCAGCGCGGCGGCAGGCCGCCCTTTCACGGAGGAATCGCGATGAGGCGTTCCAGATCCATGGCATTTCTGGCCGTTTTGGTGCTCACCTTCACCGGCCTGATCACCGGCGGTGGCACCGCGAACGCGGCCAACCTGCTCCTCAATCCCGGTTTCGAGGCGGGTTCGACCTCCGGCTGGTCCTGCGCGGCGGGCGCGGCCGTGAGCACACCGGTCCGTTCGGGCGGTTACGCCGTTTCGGTCACGCCCGGCTCGACGATCGGGAAATGCGCACAGACGGTATCCGTCCGGCCGAACACGACCTACGCGGTTTCGGCCTGGGTGAACGGGAACCCGGTGTACCTCGGCGTCACGGGCGGGCCCTCGACCTGGACCGCGGCGACCTCGTACACACAGCTCTCGCTCTCGTTCACCACGTCGGCCACGCAGACGACGGCCGAGGTGTACGTCCACGGCTGGTACGGATCGGGCACCTTCTACGCGGACGACATCAGCCTCGACGGACCCGGCGGAGGCACCCCCGGCGCGCCGCCGACCCCGGGAAACCCGGCCGTCGGCACGGTGACGAACTCGTCGATCGCGCTCTCGTGGGGCGCCTCGGCGGGGACGGTGACCGGCTATCGCGTGTACGAGGGCGGGACCGTGGTCGCGACGGTGACCGGGACTTCGGCGACGATTTCGGGGTTGACGGCCTGTTCGTCGCACAACTACTCGGTGGCCGCGTACAACAGCGCGGGTGAATCGCCGAAGACCACCGAAGCGGGCGCCACGACCTCCGGGTGCGTGGACACCGGCCTGCCGAAACACGCGCTGATCGGCTACCTGCACGCGAGTTTCGCCAACGGGTCCGGCTACACGCGGATGGCCGACGTCCCGGCGGCGTGGGACATCATCAACCTGGCCTTCGGTGAGCCGACTTCGGTGACCTCCGGCGACATCCGCTTCACGCGGTGCCCGGTCGCGGAATGCCCGACCGTGGAAAGCGACGCGGATTTCATCGCCGCGATCCGCGCGAAGCAGGCGCAGGGCAAGAAGGTACTGATCTCCATCGGCGGCCAGAACGGCCAGGTCCAGCTGACCACGACCGCGGCGCGCGACGCGTTCGTCAGCTCGGTGTCCGCGATCATCGACCGGTACGGGCTGAACGGGCTCGACATCGACTTCGAGGGCCACTCGCTGTACCTCAACTCCGGGGACAACGATTTCCGCAATCCGACCACGCCGGTGATTGTCAATCTCATTTCGGCGTTGAAGACGCTGAAAGCCCGCTACGGTGCGGGATTCGTGCTGACGATGGCGCCGGAGACGTTCTTCGTGCAGACCGGATACCAGTACTACGGCGGCCTCGGCGGCGCCGACAACCGGACGGGTTCGTACCTGCCGGTGATCCACGCGATGCGGGACGCGCTGACCGTGCTGCACGTCCAGGACTACAACTCCGGACCGGTGATGGGCCTGGACAACCAGTACCACTTCATGGGCGGCGCGGATTTCCACATCGCGATGACCGACATGATCAAGGCGGGTTTCACGGTGTCGTCGACCGGATTCCGGTTCCCGGGGCTGCGTGAGGACCAGATCGCGTTCGGCCTGCCCGCCGCGGTGAGCGCGGGCAACGGGCACACCGCGCCGGCGGCGGTGCATTCGGCGCTGAACTGCCTGGTGAAGAACTCCGGATGCGGGTCGTATTCCTTGCGTGGCGGTGCTTCGCCCGCGCTGCGGGGGCTGATGACGTGGTCGATCAACTGGGACCGGTACTACGGATGGGAGTTCCAGAACGCCCATGAGCCGTTCCTGAACGCCTTGCCCTGATCCGCATTCAGAGGACTAAACGCGTCGCTTGTGGTCCCGCTAGTACGTGAAGGACCCCTTCACTGCGCTAGACGCAGTGAAGGGGTCCTTCACGTACTCAGGGCTTGCAGGCGTTGGTCACAGGGCCGGGAGGCATTGCGAAAGCCACTTTCGCAACGCTGAAGGTTGCGAAAGTGGCTTTCGCAGCACGCTCGCGAGGCATTGGGGCCGGCTTGACCCGTGCGCCCCAGCAACCGTGTCGCGAAAGCCACTTTCGGGACATCAGACGTCGCGAAAGTGGCTTTCGCGACACGCCTCGACCAAGCGCCGCACCCGGAGCCCAGCGAAGACCTCACGCATTTCGTCCTCTGGATGCGATCCTTGCGCGTGCAACGATCGCATTCAGAGGACGAAATGCGGGCAGAAAGGGAGCGGGCCCGCACCGTGCAGCATCGGTGCGGGCCCGCAGTTCGGGGCGCAAAGGGACGTCAGAAGCCCGCGGTGATCCGCGTGAAGTCCCAGTCGTTCTGTGCGATACCACTGCAGTTCTCGGCCACCCCGCCGTTCGGGCAGCCCCGGTCACGGTTGGTCGACCAGAACGCCAGCCTGGCGATCTTGTTGGTCTTCGACCAGTTCGTGATCCGGGTCCAGGTGTCGAGACTCGTGAGTTCCCGCTGGTCCGAAAGACCGTTCATCCCGCTGATGCCCAGGTGGCCGTACGCCGTGGCGTCGTTCCACCCGAAGGTCGACTTCAGCTTGTCCCGCAGACCGTTCGCGGCGTTGATCGTGTTGCCGTACATGTCCGCGCCGCCACCGAAGTCGAACGGCATGATCGTGTAGACGTCGATCCCGGCGTTCAGCGCCTTCGACTGGTCGATGAGCCGCTGGCCCCAGGAGTTCGGGCCGGTGGTCGTCGTGCCGAAGGTGAGAATGGTCTGGATACCGGGGTTGTTCGCCTTCACGATCTTCAGCGCGTTCAGCACGCGGTCCTGCACGGCCGCGTTCTCGAATTCGTCGGTGTTCTCGATGTCGATGTCGATCGCCTTGAGACCGTAGGCGTCGATCACCTTTTGGTAAGCGCCGGCGAGCGCTTCCGGCGTCGAGCAGTTCGGGCCGAGCTTGTTGCCGCTCCACCCGCCGAAGGACGGCACGATCTGCCCGCCCGCGGCCTTGATCTGCGCGATCGCGTTCGCGTCGACACCGCCCTGCAGCGGACGGCTGCCGTCCCAAGCCGGGTTGCAGCCACCGGACGACAGGATGAACGCCATCGTGAACCATTTGATCCCGGTCGCGTTCATCACCGTCTGCGGGTTCGGCGGGCTTCCCCAGCCCATGTACAGATACGGCGCGCCACGGCCGCCGGGCAGCGGCGGGTTGCTCGTGGTGGTCGTCGGGGAGGTCGACGTCGATGTCGTGGTCGTGCTGGTGGGCGTGGTCTGCGTCGTGGTCGGGCCGCCACCGCCCGGATCGCACGAGCCACCGTTGATCTTGCAGTTCGCCGGGGCGACGTAACCGCCGGAGTACTTGACGTTGAACCCGAAACTGGTGCTGCCACCGTTGGAAAGGTTGCCGTTCCAGGTGTTCTTCACCGTCACGTGCTGTCCGGAGACCGAGTAGCTGCCGTCCCACAGCGAAGCGATCGAGTGCCCGGCCGGGAGGTCGAATTCGACCGTCCAGGCGGGAAGGCTCGATCCCGAGTTGTTGCTGATCGTGTACTTGCCCTCCCAGCCGGAGCCCCAATCGGAGCCCTTGCTGAAGGCGGCACCGACGCCGCCGGCCGCGGAGGCCGGCGCGATCACGAGGACCGCGCCGGCCGTTGCGGCAGCGGCGGACAGGCCGATGGCCTGGATCCAAGTCCGCTTAGCCACAGTCAACCTCTCAGTTCAGGCCATTGCGCATGGCCGTGACCAGTTCACCGTTCGAGGTGTCGCCACTGAGCTCCCAGAAGAACGCGCCGCCGAGACCCTGGTTCTTGGTCCAGCCCATCTTTCCGTTGATGGTGGCGGGAGTGTCGTAGCTCCACCAGTTGTTGCCGCACTTCGCGTACGCGGTACCCGCGATCGTGCCGGTCGACGGGCAGCTGTTCTTGAGGATCTTGTAGTCCTCGATGCCCGCCTCGTACGTCCCCGGTGCCGCACCGGTCGCGGTGCCGCCCGGGGCGTCCTGGGTGACGCCGGTCCAGCCTCGGCCGTAGAAACCGATACCCAGCAACAGTTTGCTCGCCGGGACACCCTTGGCCTTGAGCTTCTGGATGGCGTCGTCGGAGTTGAAGCCCTGCTGCGGGATGCCGGGGTAGGACGTCAGCGGCGAGTGCGGGGCCGTCGGGCCCTGCGCCGCCCAAGCGCCGAAGAAGTCGTACGTCATGACGTTGTACCAGTCGAAGTACGCCGACGCGGGGCCGTAGTCGGCGGCGTCGATCTTGCCGCCGCTGCTGGCGTCCGCGGTGATCGCGGCGGTGACCAGGAACGAGGAGCCGAACTTGGTGCGCAGCGCCTGTGCCACGTTCTTGATCGCGGCGGGACCGCTGGTGTCACAGGTGAGACCGCAGGCGTTCGGGTACTCCCAGTCGATGTCGATGCCGTCGAAGACGTCGGCCCAGCGCGGGTCCTTGATCAGCTTGTAGCAGGATTCCGCGAAGGCGGTCGGGTTCTTCGACGCCTGGCCGAAGCCGCCGGACCAGGTCCAGCCACCGAACGACCACAGCACCTTCAGGCCCGGGTACATCTTCTTCAGCTTGCGCAGCTGGTTGAAGTTACCGCGCAGCGCGCCCGCGTCCCACGTGTCCGCGACACCGTCCACACTGGACCCGGCGTCGTAGAACTTGTCGTAGTCGGCGTAGGTGTCGTCGTTCGCCGTGCAGGAACCGTTGGTGACGTTGCCGAACGCGTAGTTGATATGCGTCAGCTTGGCCGCGGAACCGGAGGTGTGAATGTTCTTCACGTGGTAGTTACGGCCGTAGACGCCCCACTGCACGAAGTAGCCGAGGTTCTTCTTCGCGCCCGGGTTCGGGTTCGAAGTCGTGGTAGTGGTCGGCGGGTTGCTCGTGCTGGTCGACGTCGGGGGATTGGACGTCGTGGTGGTCGGTGTGGTCGGCGTCGTGGTCGGGTTGCCGCCACCCGGGTCGCAGGAGCCGCCGTTGATCTTGCAGTTGGCGGGCGCGGTGTAGGTGCCGGAGTACTTGACGTTGAAGCCGAAGCTGGTCGAGCCACCGTTGGAAAGGTTGCCGTTCCAGGTGTTCTTGACGGTCACGTGCTGGCCGGAGACGGTGTAGCTGCCGTCCCACAGCGAAGCGATCGAGTGTCCCGCCGCGAGGTCGAACTCGAGGGTCCAGGAACTCAGGCTGGATCCCGAGTTGTTGGTGATCGTGTACTTGCCTTCCCAGCCGGACCCCCAGTCCGAGCCCTTGGTCAGGGTGGCTCCGACCCCGCCCGCCGCGTTCGCCGGGACGGTCACCAGACCGACCGCGAGCGCCGCGACGGCCGTGAACAGGCCGACCAGATGCCATTTTTTTCTCGACATTTCACTCCTTACAACCCGGTGCCGGGAAATGATCTTGGAGATGATTTCGTCAAAGGGAAATCGGCGACATCGCGTTGCTTCGGCCGAAACCGGGCAGGCGGGGATGAGTCTTCATCGACCACCTCCATGCGGAACGCTTTGTTGCGGGAGACGGTACGTGGTCTGGACCAATATGGGAAGCATCACTACGTAGAGTGGTGATTTTCCTGCTAACGGCCTAATACGTTCGACAGCGTTAATCGTTCACTGGTCCACTGCCGGTCAGTGGCGGAATTCGTCCATTTCGCCGAGCCGGGCGATATTCGCGGATTCGTCGGGGTCGGGCAGGACGCCGGAAAGGAACACGTCGGTGATTTCGACGGCCACGTCGGGTGCGAGCCGCTTGAGGCTCAGTGCCAGCACGTTCGCGTCGTTCCACTTGCGCGCGCCCGCGGCGATCCAGGTGTCCCAGGCCAGCGCCGCGCGGACCCCGGGCACCTTGTTGGCCGCGATCGCCGTACCCGTCCCGGTCCAGCACATCACCACGCCGAAATCGGCCTCACCGTCCGCGACCGCCCGGCCCACCGCCGCACCGAGTTCCGGCCAGACGTCCGACGCCGCCGGGCGCAGCACCTCGTGGCCCGCCTCGGCGAGATACGCCTGGACGGCGTCCGTGGTGGCGTTCCGGTCGTCGGCGGCGAAGGCGATCCTCATGTCCGGATCGTAACGCCGCGTCGACAGGTGACGAACCCGAAGTCATGGGAGGATCTCGGCGTGGACTCGTCTGCGGAGGAGCACCAGGTCCAGCGTGACCAGGAGATCGCACGGACACGGATTCTCGAAACCGCCGCCCGCCTGATCGGCGAGGCAGGTTTCGCCCGGCTCAAGATCGGCATGATCTGCGCCAGGACCGGCTATCCCAGCGGCGTCGTCTACCAGCTGTTCGGCTCGAAGGAGACGCTGGTGCAGCGGCTCGTCGAGTTCGCGGCGGAGAAGTTCGCCGACGCCTTCAGCGCCGCCGTCGCCACGCGGACCGGCGGCCTGACGCCCAGCCCGATGGACATGCTGCGCGCCCTGCTGGACATCTTCTTCGAGCTGCTCACCGACATGCCGCCGCTGAACCGCGCGTTCGTGGTGCTCTGGACGGACGCGACCGTCGGCGATCCGGCGGTGCGGTCGGCGATGACCGAGGCCGATCGGCGCTACCGGTTCGCCATCGCGCAGACGGTCGCCGCCGGACTCGCGGACGGTTCGATCACCGGCGTCCGCGACCCGGACGCGTACGCGGCGGCGCTGGTGGGGCAGCTGCGGGGGATCGCCGTGGCCTCGATCATCGACCCCGGCGGAATCGATCTGCGCGCCGTCCGTGCGGAGATGGAGTACGCCGTGGACCGGCTCTCCTAAACCTTCGCCAGCTCCGCCGCGCCGAAGGACACGTTGAACCGATCGCACCAGATCGTCACGCTCGAATAGCGCGCCAGATCGGTCCCCGCCGGCAGCGTGTAGTTCTGGCTGCCCTTGTTGCCCTTGAGTTTCCCGGCGCTCACGTACGCGCCGTCGTCGAACACGGACCAGCCGTCCTTGCCGGGGAGCACCGGCGCGTCGGTGAGCCAGACCCGCAGATCCGGGCCGTTGCTCGTGTCGAGGTTTTCGAAGCGCAGCACCAGCGTTCCGTCGGCCGCGCGCAGGATCCGGACGTCACCGGTGGTCGCGTGCTCGTGGCTGATCAGCGCGCCGGTCGCCACGACCGTGGGCTCTTTCGGGGCGGGTGTGGCACTTCCGGTGGCTTGAGTGGTGGGCTGGGCCGTGGTTTCGGCCACGGGCAGTGCCTCCTGGACCGTCTCGTTCACCCAGAGCTTCCACGGCTGGAACCAGTAGAGGCCCGCGGCCACCGCCACCACCAGTCCGGCCGCCACGACGGCGAGCACCCGCTTGCGTTTCATGCGTTCATTCAACCCCGCGCGGGGCGAGGAGTGCGGTTACCGAACTCTTACGGGTCACGTCCGGGTTTCGGTGGCTTGACCGGGTTCTCGTCGCTTGACACGATTGCCGCTCTGAAAAGGGCATATCGGACGGAGGCCCCTCGATGGGTTCGGCGATGTTTTCGATCCTCCTGCCGGTAGCGCTGGCGCTCGTCATGTTCGGGCTGGGGCTGACCCTGACCGTCGGCGACTTCACGCGGGTGCTGAAGTACCCGAAGGCCGCCGTCATCGCCCTGGTGTGCCAGATGATCGTGCTGCCCGTGATCTGCGTCGGCCTCATCGTGCTGTTCGGGCTGGAAGGCGTGCTCGCGGTCGGCATGATGCTGCTCGTCGCCTCGCCCGGTGGCACGTCGGCGAATCTGTTCAGCCACCTGGCCGGCGGCGACGTCGCCCTCAACGTCACGCTCACGGCGATCAACTCGGTGCTGGCCGTGTTCACCCTGCCGCTGGTGGTCGGCCTGTCGATGGCCGAATTCCTCGACGGCGGCGCCTCGGTCGGGCTCCAGCCCGCGAAGTTCGTGCAGGTCTTCGCGATCGTGCTGATCCCGGTCGTGCTCGGGATGGCGGTGCGGCACCGGTTCACCGCCTGGGCCGAGCGGATGCGCAAACCGGTCAAGATCGGCTCCGCCGTGGTGCTCGTGCTGGTGATCGCGGCCGCGATCGCGCAGGAGTTCCGGACGCTGGTGGACAACATCGGCACGCTCGGGCCGGTGGCGCTGGCGCTTTCCGTGCTCAGCCTCGCGATCGGGTACTACGTGCCGCGGCTGTTCCGGGTGGACCGCGGGCAGGCGATCGCGTCCGCCATGGAGATCGGCGTGCACAACGCCACCCTCGCGATCGCCGTGGCGTTCTCCGTGCTCGGTGACAAGGCGATGGCCGTGCCCGCCGGGGTCTACGGCGTGCTCATGTTCCTGCCCGCCGGGATCGCGGCCTTCCTGTTGTCCCGCAGCCGGGAGAGCGCGCCGGTCTGAGCTAGTTTGGGGCCGTGGCTCGTTCCCCCATCGGTGACATCCTCGACGTGAACGGCGTCGCCGTCCATGTGCGCCAGGACGGCGCCGGGCCGCCGGTGGTGTTGCTGCACGGGTATTGCGGGTCGGTGCACTGGTTCGACCGGCTCACCCTCGGCCTGTCCGCGGCGCGGCACGTGATCCGGGTGGATCTGCTGGGACACGGATGCACCGGTGGTTCGTCCGGGCTCGACGCGGTGTCGCAGGCGCGCATGGTCGCCGGTGTCCTCGATGCGCTGGGCGTCGAGGACGTTCTGGTCGCCGGTCACTCCTTCGGTGCGGATGTCGCCTTGGCGCTGGCCGAAATCTCGCCGCGGGTGGGTTCCGTGGTGCTGATCGGGCAGGCGCCGGATTACAGCTACGCGTCGTTTCCGCCGGGGAGTTCGGTTCTGCTGCCGATGGTCAGCGCGCTCGTACGGCTCGTGGCTCACCGTCCGTGGGTGCGGTTCGCTTCGCGGTTCCGCCGAGCGGGCTGGTTCGACGATCCTTTGCAGGACTTGGCCGATCACGCGGTCACCGCGCCCGCGATGGCCCGGGTGGTACTCGGGGAACGCGCGCGACTGCTCGCATTTCGTCCTCTGGATGCGCAAGTGGCCGCCTTGGGGTTGCCGTGCCTGGTGATTCTCGGGCGCAGGGACCGCTTTTACGACTGTGATAAGACTTTCGCGCGCTACTCGGCGGTCGGGGCGCGGGTGGAGGTCGTCGAAGGCGCCGGGCATTCGCCGTTCTTGGAGCGGCCTGGCGAGGTCGCCCGGTTGCTTCGGGAGTTCAGCGGGTCGTGAGCGAAGGCGTGACTCGCGTGATCAGAGACGTAACTCGCGTGATTGGAGGACGCACTCGAGTGTTTCGCCTCTGATCACGCGAGTTCCGGCTTCAATCACGTGAGTTGCGGGGCCACGGTCTCACGACCAGCGCGCGCCGGCGTCGCCGATCGCCTGATCCAACACCGCCAGCCCCTCCGCCAGCTCGTCTTCGGTGGCCGTCAGCGGCGGAGCGATCCGGAAGACCCCGCCCATCCCCGGCAACTGCACGATGTTCATGTGCAGCCCCAATTCGAGGCAGCGCCGCGTGACCAGCGCGCCCAGTTCGTCGGAGCTCCGTTTCGTGGCGCGGTCCACGACGAGTTCCACGCCGACCAGCAGGCCCCGCCCCCGGATGTCGCCGACGACGGGATGACGGGCGGCGAGGTCGTCGAGGCCGCGGCGGAGGAAGGCGCCCAGTTCGGTGGCGCGTTCGTCGAGGCGGTCGCGGGTGAGGACGTCGAGCACGGTGTTCCCGACGGCCGCCACCAGCGGGTCCGCGACATGCGTCGTGAAGAACAGATAGCCGCGGTCGTGCGCCTCCTGCTCGATTTCCGCGCTCGTGATCACCGCCGCCAGTGGGAGTCCGGCGCCCAGCGTCTTGGACAGGGTGAGGATGTCGGGGACGACGCCGTCGCGTTCGAAGGCGTACCAGTTTCCCGTGCGGCACAAGCCGGTCTGCGCCTCGTCGAGGATCAGCAGCATCCCGCGCTCCCGGCATTTCTCTTGCAGGGCGGCGAAATAGCCCGCCGGCGGCTCGATGATCCCGCCGGAGCTCAGGATCGGTTCGACGATGCACGCCGCCAGACTGCCGACGGACTGGGCGTCGATCATCTCGAACGCGAAGTCCAGCTGGCGTTTCCAGTCCAGTTCCCCGTCCGGGCCGACGAAATCGGGCCGGTACGGGTTCGGCGCGGGAATGGCGAAGTTGCCGGGCGTGGTCGGGCCGTAGCCCTTGCGGCCCGCGCTGTAGGTCGCGTTCGCCGCCGCTTGCGTCATCCCGTGCCACGACCGGGCGAACGACACGATCTCGTGTTTCCCGGTCACCAGTTTCGCCATCCGGATCGCGGCCTCGTTCGACTCCGCGCCGGTGGTCAGCAGGAGCGCCTTTTCCAGCGGCGACGGCAAGGTTTCGGCCAGCCGTCGCGCGAGGTCGACGACGGGGCGGCTCAGCATCCCGCTGAACAGGTGGTCCAGCGAGCCGATCTGCCGCCGCACGGTCTCGACGATCTCCGGATGCGAATGCCCGAGGATCGCGCTCATCTGCCCGGACGTGAAGTCGAGGATCCGCCGCCCGGATTCGGTGAACAGGTAGCTCCCGGCGGCGTGATCGATGATTTCGCGGGTGAAGTCGCCGGCCCCGGCGTAGCGCACGAGATGCCGGTCGGCGTCGGCCCAGAAACGGTCGGTGGTGGACAGGTCGGTGAGGGGAGCAGCCATGTTCCGACGGTAAGTCGGAGCCGAGCGACACGTCCAGCTCACGATTCCGGCTGTGCTGTTCGGCTGATCCGTACAACAATGGGTGCCATGCTCAATCCTTGGAGGCTCAGCCTGTTGAGCAGGCTGGACACGCTGGGCACCGTCCGCGCGGTCGCGAAGGCGGCCAACCTGAGCGCGTCGAGCGTGTCCCAGCAACTGGCGGTCCTCGAGGCCGAGACCCGCACGCGGCTGCTGGAACGCACCGGCCGCCGCGTCCGGCTGACCCCGGCCGGACGCATGCTGGCGCGCCGCGCGCGAGCGATCCTCGACCACATGGACACCGTCGAGGCCGAGTTGCGCGGCCTCGGCGAGGGGCCCGCGGGGCACGTCCGCCTCGGCGCCTTCCAGAGCGCGATCCACACCATCGCCGTCCCCGCGGTGAACCGGCTGGCCCGTTCGCATCCGAGCCTCCAGATCGAACTGCTCGAACTCGAACCGCACGTCAGCATGCCGGCGCTCCGGGTCGGCGACGCCGACGTCATCGTCACGACAACGGATTTCGTCGAGCAGCCGCTGGGGCCCGACATCGACCTGGTGCCGCTCGCGACCGACCCGATCGTGCTCGTCATCCCGCCCGGCCATCCGGCCGCGGGCCGGGGTCCCGCCGACCTCGCCGCCTACGCGAGCGAGCCGTGGGCGTTCGACATCCCCCAGTCCTACATGGCGAACCTCGCGACCCGGCTCTGCCGCGAAGCCGGTTTCGAGCCGCGCGTGATCGCCCGGTTCAGCAACTACATGATGACCTTGCAGCACGTCGAGGCCGGGCTTTCGATCGCGCTCCTGCCCGGCCTCGCCGTCGACAAGCGGTACCGCGTCGCCACTCGCGAGCTCGCGACACCGGTCGACCGCTCCATCACCGCGGCGATCAGGCGCGGGTCCGCGCCTCGCGCCGCGGTCGACCTGGTTCTCGAGGCGATCCGGAGTCATCCGGAACTGCCGCTGTGAACCCGTGCCGTCGCGCCACCAGCACCACGGCCAGCGTCGGCACGAGCAGCACCAGGACACTCCACGGGAACGACCCGGCGCCGAAACCGTCGAGGAGGACGCCGCCGGCGATCCCGCCGCCCGCCATCGCCGCGTTCCACAGGGTGACCAGCATGGCCTGCGCGATGTCCGCCGCGCCGCCCTTGTCACCCGCCCTCGCGGCTGCGGTCTGCAGTAGCGTCGGCACGCCACCCCAGCCGAGTCCCCACAGTGTCGCCGCGACGTAGACCAAGACCGGATTCCCGCCCAGCAGAGCCAAAAGCGTCGCACCGAGCGCCACGAGCACGGTGCCCGCGACGGTCAGCGCCCGCAGCCGCCGGTCGATGTGGACGCCGACGAGCCAGATGCTGACCATCGAAGCCAGCCCGAACACCAGCAGGATCCGGTCGACCGCGCCGCCCATCGACACGTGTTCGAGGAAGGTGGCGATGTAGGTGTAGAGGATGTTGTGCGCCAGCACGAACGTCAGCGTCACGAACAGCACCGCGGCGACGCCGGGCACGGCGAGGGTCTTGCGCACCGGGAGCCTGCCGCTCTTGTCCTGTCCGGGGAAGTCGGGGACGCCCACCGCGATCCAGCCCAGCAGGCCGAGCGCGAGCACCGACATCAGCGAGAACGTCACCTGCCAGCCGAAGACGCCGCCCAGGAACGTACCGGCGGGGATGCCGAGCGAAAGCGCGAGCGGGATACCGGTCATCACGATGGCGATCGCCTTGCCCTGCATCGCTTCCGGCGCCAGCCGCCGGGCGTAACCGGCCAGCAGCGCCCAGACCACGCCCGCCGCGATCCCGGCGACGAACCGCGCGCCGAGGGTCAGGGGATAGTTCGTGGACAGCGCCGTGACCGTGTTGGCGACGGCGAACCCGGCCACTCCGGCCAGGAGCAAACGTTTGCGGCGCCAGCCCGCGGTCGCGGCGGACAGGGGGATCGCGGTCAGTGCGGTGCCGATCGCGTACACCGTCACCAGTTGCCCGGTCGCCGCTTCGCCGACGCCGAGCCCGGCGCTCATCGCGGGCAGCACGCCGGCGGGCAGTGCCTCGGTCAGGACGGTGACGAAGGCCGCCGTGGTCAGCGCGAGCAGCGCGCCGAGCGGGAGTTTCGAAGTCATGCTCCGTATGCTCGAACCATCACATAGATGTGAAGGTCAAGTCGGCCGGAGTGAGGTGGCGCACATGCGGATCGGGGAGCTGGCGGAGCGGACGGGGACGTCGCGCCGTCTGCTGCGGTACTACGAGGAGCAGGGTCTCATCATCTCGGAACGGCTGGCGAACGGCTACCGCGACTACGCCGAGCCGTCGGTCGACCGGGTCATCCAGGTGCGCGGCCTGCTCGACGCCGGGCTGCCCACCAGGATCATCAAGCAGATCCTGCCGTGCCTGGACAAACCCCGGCAGATCTACTTCCCGGACGCGACCGCGGAGATGCTCCAGACCCTGGAGGCCGAACGCGACCGGATGACCCGGCGGGCCGAATGCCTGCTCCGCAACCGGGACGCCATCACCGAGTACCTCGACGCCGTCCGCGCCTACGATCCCGCTTCCTGAGCCGGAGGGACTTTCCTCGCATCGGTCTTGACAGGGTGAGAAAGCGCTTTCAGGATGTGGTCAGGAAAGCGCTTTCAAAAGGAGAACGGATGACCACGCGGAAACTCGGCGTCGTGATGAACGGCGTCACCGGGCGGATGGGCTATCGGCAGCACCTGGTGCGCTCGGTCCTGGCGATCAGGGAGGCCGGCGGGGTCGAGCTGGCCGACGGTTCGCGGGTGCAGCTGGAGCCGGTCCTGGTGGGGCGCAACGCGGACAAGCTCGAAGAGATCGCCACCCGGCACGGGCTGACCCGCTGGACCACCGACCTCGACGCCGCGCTCGGCGACGACGACCTCCCGCTCTACTTCGACGCGCAGCTGACCGCGGTCCGCGAGAAGTCGATCGTCCGCGCCATCGACGCGGGCAAGCACATCTACACCGAGAAGCCGGTGGCCGAATCGGTCGAAGGCGCCCTCGCGCTGGCGCGGCACGCCGAGGCGGCCGGGGTCAAGAACGGTGTCGTCCACGACAAGCTGTACCTGCCCGGCCTGCTCAAGCTGAAGCGCCTGATCGACAGCGGCTTCTTCGGCCAGATCCTCTCCGTGCGCGGCGAGTTCGGCTACTGGGTCTTCGAGGGCGACTGGCAGGCCGCGCAGCGCCCCAGCTGGAACTACCGCGCCGAAGACGGCGGCGGCATCGTCGTCGACATGTTCTGCCACTGGAACTACGTGCTGGAGAACCTCTTCGGCGCCGTCAACGCCGTGACCGCGAAGGCCGTCACCCACATCCCGGAGCGTGTCGACGAGAAGGGCGACCGGTACGCGGCCACGGCCGACGACTCCGCGTACGCGATCTTCGAGCTCGAAGGCGGGGTCATCGCCCAGCTCAACTCGTCCTGGTGCGTGCGGGTCCACCGTGACGAACTGGTGGAGTTCCAGGTCGACGGCACCAAGGGCAGCGCGGTCGCCGGTCTGCACAAATGCGTCATCCAGCCGAGGGAGGCCACGCCGAAGCCGGTGTGGAACCCGGACCTGGCGGAAACACAGTCCTATCGGTCGCAGTGGCAGGAAGTGCCGGACAACGAGGACTTCGGCAACGGTTTCCGCGCGCAGTGGGAGCAGTTCGTCCGCCACGTCGTGGACGACGCCCCGCACCCCTACGACTTCATGGCGGGGGTGCGCGGCATCAGGCTCGCGGAAGCCGGCCTCGAGTCCTCACGCGAGGGCCGCCGGATCTCGCTGGGCTAACGCCCGAAGACCGCGCTCGGATCCTCGGCGATCAGCACCGAGATCTCCCGGATCTTGCGGTTCGTGTGCTGCGACGCCTCGGTGAGCCAGCGAAAGGCCTCATCGGCGTTCAGCTCCAGACGTGCCATCACGATCCCCTTCGCGGTGGCGATGGCGTCCCTGGTCTCCAACGCGGCGACCAGGGTCTCCGCCTGTCGTTCGGCGGCGGCCCAGCGGGACGCGGTCAGGATGATCGCCGAGATCGCCGAGGTGAACATCGCGACCAGGGCCGCCTCCACCGGATCGAAGGCGTTCTCCTGGAAGCTCCAGACGTTGAGCGCGCCGGCCAGCGGCTCGGACGCCCGCCGCCTGAAGTGGGACTCGTCCGGGACGAACAACGGACAGGCCAGCGCGGTCCGCACGCCGAGCAGTTCGGCGGTGGCGGCGAAATCCGGCCAGCGTTCGGCCGCGTCGGCGTCCAGCAGGGTCCGCACGATCGTGCCGCTCTCGGCGGCCTTCAGGCACGGACCTTCGTCCGCGCTGTACTGCGCCTTGTCCAGGGGGAGCAGGGACTCGTCGGTGGCGGCGACGGTGCTCGGCTCGCCGTCGGAGTACAGCGTCACCGTGGCCGCGTCCGCTCCGGGCAGCAGGCCGACCACCTTCGCCGCCACCCGTTCCAGCAACTCGTCACGGGGCTCGTCGAGCCGCATCGACTCCGTGAGCTCCCGCAACGCCGAAGCGGTGTCGCGAAACTGATCCATCGTGGCCCTTTCCCTCGGACGGCGGCTTTCGCCGTCCACCAAGAACGTACTCGTTCCGGCTAGCCGGGCATTGGCCGATTCGGGCTAACCCGGGGCCGGTGGCCCGCCGGTTCGGTGGCCATCAGGCCCTCACCGTGCGTGAGGCCGGGCAGCTGCTGCTCGAACCGGGCGACCTCGCCCAGCGGCAGCACGCCCGTCAGCTCGGCACGGTCACCGCGCACCACCGAACCGGTGACGAGCCCGCCGCATTCGACCAGCCTGGAGAGCGTCGCGGTCACCGAGTCCGCGGGTAGTTCCACCTCGAAGCGGCTGACCGGTTCGAGCACCTCGGTCCTCGCGTCCCGCAGCGCTTCTTCCAGCACGAACGGGGTGACCTTGCGGAAGTCGCCCGCCGCGCTGACCGGGCTGAAGTACCCGGTGTGGGTGACGGTCACCACGCAGTCGATCACCTCCCGGCCGGACGGGCCCCGCCGCAGTGTCGCGTCGACGGTCTCCTCGATGGCCTTGTGGAACGCGAGCGGGAGCGAGCCGAGTTCGACGTCGAGGCCGAAGGTCAGGCCGGATCCGGGGGTGCCCGGGCCGACCCGTAGCCCGACCGTCGCGAAAAAGGGATTCCGCTTCTCCGTGATGAGCCACACCGCGTGCCCGGTGCCGATCGGCCGTTCGACGCACACCGGCCGGGTGAGGCTGAAGCCGACATCGAGGCCGTGCTGTGTGGCGAGTGTCTCCGCGATGATCTCCTTCTGCACTTCGCCGTAGAGCCGCACCGAGATCTTGCGGGTCTCGTCGTCCTGCCGGACGGTGATCAGCGGATCCTGTTCCGCCAGCTCCTGCAACGCGGTGAACACCGACGCCGTCTCGGCGGGGTCGGCCGGGACGACCTCGGTTTCCAAGGCGGGCGGCGGAAACTGTGGCGACACATCGTCGTCTTCCGGGACGCCGAGGAGGTCGCCGATCCGGATCTCCTTGAGCCCGGTGATCTTGGCGATCTGCCCGGCCCGCGCGCGGGCCTCGACGGTCTCGTCGCCGAGTTCGAAGACGCGCACCGCGCTCACCTTCGCCTCCGCCGTGACCGCCCCGCCAGGGCGATGGAACCGGACGTGGTCCCGGGCGCCGATCTCGCCGGAGAACACGCGGACATAGGCGATCTTCTCGTGCGCGCGGCCGCGTTCGATCTTGAACACGGCGGCGCGCAATCGGTCGTCCGGCGCGGATTTTCCAGCCCCGCCAAGGAATTCACGGATACCCGAAGTCAGCTCGGCGATCCCTTCGCCGCTGCGTGCGGAGCCGAAGTAAACCGGGGAGACCGCGCCGAGCCGGGTCTGGCGGACGACCTCGGCCCGGTAATCGTCGGCCGTCACGGCGTCTTCGAGATACGCGGCGAGGAAGGCGTCGCTGTGCTCGGCGAGCTGCTCGGCCTGCTCCGCCGACGGCGAGAGCGGCCGGACCTTCGCGCTCGCCGTGCCGAGGCCGTCGACCTCCGACATCGGCACGCAGGCGACGTCGAGGCGTTCGGCGAGGTCGGCCAGGAGGCCGTCGTCGCGGGCGCCCGCCCGGTCGATCTTGTTGACGAAGATCAGCACGGGGATCCGCAGCCGCTTGAGGGCGCGCATGAGCACCCGGGTCTGCGCCTGCACGCCCTCGACGGCGGACACGACGAGGACGACGCCGTCGAGCACGCGCAGCGCGCGTTCGACCTCGGCGATGAAGTCCGGGTGGCCCGGGGTGTCGATCAGGTTGACGCGCAGGTCGCCGACGCGGAAGGACACGACGGCCGAGCGGACGGTGATGCCGCGACGGCGTTCCAGCTCCATCGTGTCGGTGCGGGTGTCCCCGGCGTCGACACGGCCGAGGGTGCCGATGGCGCCGGTGTGATGGAGCAGGCGCTCCGTCAGGCTCGTCTTACCGGCGTCGACATGGGCGAGGATTCCGAGGTTCAGGTACTCCATGGATGAACGGCTCCAGGGCTGTCGAAAGGTCCATACGGCTCGGGGACTCGACAGCTCGGCGCACGCCGTTCTCCTTCTTTCCGGGAAAGCACCTGGTCGGGCCGGACGTTAGCAGCGTGTTTCCGGCCGGTCACGCGATTTAGCCCCCGCCGTTGACTTGCGGCGCCCCATGGGCTGTAATTCTTGGACATTTCAGCGCAAGAACATGACAAGAGTCAGGAAGATTCCGCTCAGTCCCCTCCCGGAACAGAGGAATGTCATGAGAACGAGGCGCCTTCTGACGTACGCAGCCCTGTCCCTTCTTCTGGCCCCACCCGCCGTCGCCGCGAGTGAAGCCCCGGCGGCCGCCGCGACTCCTGCCGCCGTCGAAGCGGCCGACGCGACGTACACCGCCAGCAGCCAGCTGCCCGGGTATGTCGTCTCGAACGTCGGCGACGGGAACCAGGCCACCTACTGGGAAAGCACGAACAACCAGTTCCCGCAATGGATCCAGGCCGATCTCGGCGCGGCCACGAACATCGCCCGGCTCGTGCTCAAACTGCCCTCCGGCTGGGAAGCCCGCACCCAGACGTTCTCGGTGCAGGGCAGCGGGAACGGCGCGAGCTTCAGCGATCTCGTCCCGTCGGCGGGTCACCGGTTCGACCCGGCGACGGGCAACACCGTCACCCTCGACGTCACCGGGAACACCCGCTTCGTGCGGCTGAACATCACCGCCAACACCGGCTGGCCGGCGGCCCAGCTCTCGGAGTTCGAAGTGCACGGCCCGGCGGGCGGGGACACGCAGCCGCCGTCCGCGCCAGGGAATTTCGCCTACACCGAGCCGTCGAGCGGCAAGATCCGGCTCACGTGGTCGGCCTCGACCGACAACACGGGCGTCGCGGGCTACGACGTGTACGCCAACGGGCAGCTGCGAGGCAGTGTCGGCGGTGACGTCCTGACCTACACCGACGACCAGCCGGAAAGCGCGACCGTCGCGTATTCCGTGCGGGCCCGCGACGCGGCGGGCAACCAGTCGCCGAGCAGCGGCACGGTGACCAGGACGGGTACGCGCGCAGGCACGAATCTCGCGCTGGGCAAGCCGATCACGGCGTCTTCGGTGCAGCATTCCTACGTCGCGGCCAACGCCAACGACGACTCCGTGACCACCTATTGGGAGGGTGCGGCGTATCCGAACCTGCTGACCGTGGCGCTCGGGGCCGACGCCGACCTCGACCGCGTCGTGGTCAAGCTCAACCCGGATCCGGCGTGGGCCCAGCGCACACAGACGATCGCGGTCGAAGGGCGTGATCAAGGCACGGCCGCGTTCACCACGCTGGTGCCCGCGCAGACGTACACGTTCACCCCGTCGAGCGGCAACACCGTGACGATCCCGATGAGTGGCCGCGCCGCCGACGTCCGGCTGCGGATCACCGCCAACTCCGGTGCGCCCGGCGGTCAGGCCGCAGAATTCCAGGTTTTCGGTGTCCCAGCCCCGAATCCCGACCTCACGGTGTCGGGTGTCTCGTGGTCGCCGGCGAATCCGGTGGAGACCGACGCGATCACCGTGTCGGCGACCGTCCGCAACGCCGGGACCGCGGCGTCGGGCGCGACGAACGTGAACCTCTACCTGGGCACGGCGAAGGTCGGCACGGCCGCGGTCGGCGCGCTCGCCGCGGGAGCGTCGGCGACGGTCTCGGCGGACATCGGCGCCCGGGAAGCGGGCAGTCACCAGGTCACCGCGAAGGTCGACGAGACCAACGCCGTCGTCGAGCAGGACGAGGCCAACAACGCCTACACGGGCACAACGGCGCTCGTCGTCAGCCCGGTCCAGAGCTCCGACCTGGTCGCGGCCACCGCCTGGTCGCCGAACAACCCCACGGCGGGCGGCACCGTGACCTTCTCCACGGCGGTGCGCAACCAGGGCACGGCCGCTTCGGCGGGTGGCGCCCACGGCGTCACGGTGACGATCACCGATCAGAGCGGCGCCGTCGTCAAGACGCTCAGCGGCTCGTACTCCGGCGCGATCGCCGCCGGGGCCACCGCGCCGCGGGTGAACGTCGGCACCTGGACCGCCGGGAACGGGCGGTACACGGTCAAGACCGTCGTCGCGAACGACGCCAACGAGGTGCCCGCCAAGCAGGGCAACAACACGAGTACGCAGGCGTTGTTCGTCGGCCGCGGCGCGAACATGCCCTACGACATGTACGAGGCCGAAGACGGCGTGGTCGCGGGCGGCGCGTCCGTGATCGGTCCGAACCGGAAGATCGGCGATCTCGCGGGGGAGGCGTCGGGCCGCAAGGCGGTGACGCTGAACTCGACCGGGGCCTCGGTCGAATTCACCACCCGCGCGGCCACGAACACCCTGGTGACCCGGTTCTCGATGCCGGACGCCGCGGGTGGCGGCGGGCAGAACTCGACGCTGAACGTCTACGTCGACGGCACGTTCCTGAAAGCCATCGACCTGACTTCGCGCCATGCGTGGCTTTACGGCCCTGAGGCTTCTCCGCAGAACTCGCCGGGAGCCGGTCCCGCTCGGCACATCTACGACGAGGCCAGCCTGCTGCTCGGCACGACCGTTCCCGCCGGGCACAAGATCAAGCTGCAGAAGGACGCCGGCAACGGCTTGAACTACGCGATCGACTTCGTGAACTTCGAGCTGGCCACGGCGGCCGCGAACCCCGACCCGGCGCGCTACGCCGTCCCGGCCGGATTCACCCAGCAGGATGTGCAGGCCGCGCTGGACAAGGTGCGCCAGGATCCGAACCTCACCGGCGTCTTCCTGCCGCCGGGGCAATATCCGGTGACGAACAAGCTCACCGTGTACGGCAAGCCGGTCACGGTGCTCGGCGCCGGGCCGTGGTTCACGAAGTTCACCGCGCCCGCCGGGCAGGAGAACACCGATATCGGGTTCGACGCGCAGGCGAGCGCGAGCGGTTCGACGTTCCGCGGATTCGCCGTGTTCGGGAACTACACGTCCCGGATCGACGGGCCAGGCAAGGTCTTCAACTTCACGAACGTCACGAACATGACCATCGACGACATCTGGGTGGAGCACCAGATGTGCCTGCTGTGGGCGACCAATGTGGACAACACGACGGTGACGAACTCGCGGATCCGCGACATGTTCGCCGACGGCGTCAACTTCACCAACGGCAGCACGGGAAACCGGGTGACCGACAACGAAGCCCGCTCCACCGGTGACGACAGTTTCGCGCTGTTCGCCGCCACGGATCTCAACGCGGGCAACCAGTACGACAACGTGTTCGAGAATCTGACCGTGCTGCTTCCGTGGCGCGCGGCCGGGCTGGCGGTGTACGGCGGGTACGGCAACACTTTCCGGAACCTCTACATCGCGGACACGTTGACGTACTCGGGGATCACGATCAGCTCGCTCGACTTCGGCTATCCGTTCCTCGGCTTCGGCCCGCAGCCGACGACCGTCCAGAACGTCTCACTGGTCCGCACCGGTGGTCATTTCTGGGGGCCGCAGACGTTCCCCGCGATCTGGATGTTCTCCGCCTCCAAGGAGTTCCGGGGTATCCGGGTGTCCGATGTGGACATCCAAAGTCCGACGTACAGCGGCATCATGTTCCAGACCAAGTACACCGGAAACCGTCCGGAGAACCCGGTCGAGGACACGGTGCTGGCGAACGTGTCGATCACCGGAGCGCACCGCAGCGGTGACGAGTTCGACGCGAAGTCGGGGATCGGGATCTGGGCCAACGAGCTGCCGGAACCGGGTCAGGGCCCGGCCGTCGGTTCGGCGACGTTCTCCGGGCTCACCCTGAGCGACAACGCCGAAGACATCCGGAACACGACGAGCACGTTCACCATCAACCGGAATTGAGCGCCCCAGCGCGTGAAGGCCTCCTTCCCTCGACTCAGCCGAGGGAAGGAGGCCTTCACGCGCCACCGGCGGAATCGCCCGTTGCTGAAGTGCGGAATCCGTGCTTCACTCCTTCCCATGCCGTACCGACGGACTCCGAAGACGCAGGCCAGACTGGACTCGCAGCGAGGCGAGATCCTGGCCGCGGCCATCGCGCTGCTGGCCGAGACCGGCTACGCGGGCTGTTCCATGGCCGCGGTCGCCACGCGGGCGGGTGTGGGCACCGGCAGCGTGTACCGGCAGTTCCCGTCCAAGGCCGACCTCGTCGTCGAGGTCTTCCGCGAGGTCGTCTCGCGGGAGGTCGACGCCGTCGAAGCCGCCGCTTCCCAAGGCGACGTCCGCGAGCGCGTGGTCGCCGTGATCGAGACCTTCGCCGGTCGGGCGTTGAAGGCGCCGAGGCTGGCGTACGCGTTGCTCGCCGAGCCGGTCGACGCCGTGGTGGAGGCCGAGCGCCTGGTCTTCCGCCGCGCGTTCCGCGAGGTCATCGCCAGGAACATCGCTGACGGCGTGAAGCGGGGCCTGCTGCCGGCGCAGGACGCGGAAGCGACCGCCGCGGCACTGGTCGGCGCGGGCGCGGAGATGCTGGTCGGCCCGCTGGCGGGGGAGAGCGGCCCGGACACCATCCCGCACCTGGTCACCTTCACCTTGCGCGCGCTGGGAGGCTCCGATGGCGTTTGAGACGCTCACGTATCGCGTCCAAGACCGGAAGGCCTACCTGACCCTGAACCGCCCCGAGCGGCTCAACGCGATCAACGACGTCATGCCCGGCGAGATCCGGCAGGCCGTGGAGCTGGCGAACGAGGACGACGCCGTCCGGGTGATCGTGGTGCGCGGCGAAGGCCGGTCGTTCTGTGCCGGTTACGACCTCAAACAGTTCGCCGAGGGCGACGCCGAAGGCCGCTGGAACCAGGGCCCGGTCTGGGATCCGATCAAGGACTACCGGGTGATGAAGCGCAACACCGACGACTTCTTCAGCCTGTGGCGGTCGCTGAAACCCACCATCTGCCAGGTGCAAGGGCACGCGATCGCCGGCGGCAGCGACATCGCGCTCTCGTGCGACGTCCTGATCATGGCGACCGACGCGCGCCTCGGCTATCCGCCCGCGCGGGTCTGGGGCTGCCCGACGACCGCGATGTGGGTCTACCGCGCCGGGGCCCAGCGCGCGAAGCGGATGCTGCTCACCGGCGACACCATCGACGGTGCCACCGCGGCGGAATGGGGACTCGCGCTCGAGGCGGTGGAACCCGAAAGGCTCGAAACCGCCGTCGAGGAACTGGCCGACCGGATGGCCGGGGTGCCGACGAACCAGCTGGTGATGCAGAAGCTGATGATCAACCAGGCCTACGACAACATGGGCCTTTCCGGTACCCAGACACTCGCGACGCTGTTCGACGGCATCACCCGGCACAGCCCGGAAGGCCGCTGGTTCCGCGAGTTCGCCGAACGCGATGGTTTCCACGAGGCGGTGGCCTACCGGGATTCCGGACAGGTCATCCCGGACGGCGGCGGACCGCTGCCGGAGCACACGGATCCAAGGAGGTCGTCATGACCGCGAACACCGAAAGCGAACGGGTCGCCGAGCGTCTGCAGCGCTCCTCCGCGCGGCACTCCTACGACCCGGACGTCGACGTCGACTGGCAGGCACCGTTGGTCGACGGCGCGTACGGCAAGACGCCGGAACGCTGTTCCTTGTACGGCACCGCGTTGTGGGACCGGCTCGACGACGGGCAGCGCGCCGAACTGAGCCGTCAGGAGGCCGCGGCCGCCGCCGCGTCGGGCATCTGGTTCGAGCTGATCCTCATGCAGGGCCTCGTCCGGCACGTCTACAACAGCGACCCGACGACCCACAACGCGCAGTACGCGCTCACCGAGATCGCCGACGAATGCCGTCACAGCACCATGTTCGCCCGCTCGATCGAGAAGAGCGGCGGTGTCGTCCGGCGTCCGAGCCGCACGGCGCACCGCGCGGGCAAGGTGTTCGGCGCGATCTGCGGTCCGGCGTTGCTGTTCGCCGGCGCCATCTACGTCGAAGAACTCGCCGACGGCATGCAACGCGAGATGATGCGTGACGACAGCCTGCAGCCGATGATCCGGATGATCTCCCGCATCCACGTCATCGAAGAGGCACGCCACATCAGCTTCGCCAAGGACGAACTGGGCCGGGCCTGGGCCCGTCACGGTCGCGTCGGCCGCGAACTGATCCGCTGGGCGATCGCCGGGATGGCCTACGTCGCGACGTCGGAGCTGTTGCACCCCAAGGCATACACCTCCGTCGGCCTCGACCCGCGCGAAGCCCGCCAGGTCGCCACCGCGAACCCGCACTGGCGCCGGACCAAGGCGGCGTGGGCGGCCAAGGCCGTCGACTACTTCACCGAGATCGGCCTCATCGGCGGCCCGAGCCGACGGCTCTGGCGTCGCGCCGGCGTCCTCGACTGAACGAACAGGAAGGCAACTCCATGTCCGCACGCACCGGCAAGCTCCTCGGCCTCGGCATCGCCGCGACCGGGCTCGCCCACTTCGCCGCTCCGGCCGCTTTCGAACCCGTGACGAAGATGGCGTTCGCCGACGACGTCCGCAACTGGACCTACCGCAACGGCGCCACCGAACTCGCCATCGGCCTGGCGATCGCGGCCCGCCCCACGCGGAAGGCCGGTGTCGCCGGGCTGGCCGTCTACGCCGGATGGCTGGGCAAGCGGGTCCTCACCCGGCGCTGACGCAGAACCGGCACGCCTCGCGGACCGAGGCGTGCCGGTGCCCGGTGATCAGGAGCCGGTCTGCTGCCTGATCCAGCTCAGGTGCTGGGCGATGCCGGTGTAGAGGGTGCTGGTGGCGCATTCGCCGCCGTTGTCGCCGGGGCCGTGGGTCTCGCCGACCAGCGTCCAGCGCCCGGTGGTGCCGACGACCGCCGGTCCGCCGGAATCACCGTGGCAGGCGGAATGCCCGCGGTCACCGGAGATGCAGACATCACCCGAGCCGCCACCGCCGGCGTAGCAGGAGCTGCTGGGAAGCACCCGGAGGTCGATCTGGCGCAGCGTGGTCGGAGTGCTGCAGCTCGGCCAGCTGGTGCATCCCCAGCCGAGGAGCCGCGCGGTGGTGTTCGGCGCCGGGTTGCTCGTGGCCATCGCGACCGGGGTGGCGCGAACGGCCGTGGACAGGTGCATGAGGGTGAGGTCGGTGCCCGGCTTGTTGACCCGGCGGTCGATCCTGCCGACTTCACCGCCGGAATACTTGTTCGTCGAGCCGATCCGGCCCTGCGACGCGCCGCCGCAGTGGGTGGCCGTCACGATCCATTGGGGCGCGACGAGGCTGCCGCCGCAACCGTTGTTGAGCGACACCATGAAACTGTAGGTCTCCGTGGCGGTGCCCCCGCCGATGATCGAGGGCTGGACGCCCGAATCCGTTTGGGCCTGTGCGATCCCGGGCGTGGACACCGCGAGTGCCGCCGCCAGGAACCCGAGAGCGATTGAAGCGATTTTCCGCATGGTTGCTCACCTTCGGGCGGCCGAGCCGCCTGGTGGTCGTGGGAGGAACGAGGGCGATGCCGGCCGCCCAAATGTTTCTCGCGACGGGAGAGCCGGAATACCTTCCTAGGTAGTAAGACGAAAGTCGCGGATCGTTCCGGCTGCAACCATGTGCGCGGAACCCCGTTCTGCCTCCGCGTTTCCGTCACTGGCGGGCCTTCGCGATGGAAAGCCCGGAATGTTCACGGTACGGACAGGGATCCGTCGAATAATGCTTTGGAATGGTTTCTCCGAATTGTCCGAAAGATCAGGGACATTCTCGAAAGGTGCGCACTCGAAGATTATGTGCGAAGTGCTTTATCGAGGTCGTCCGGCTCGACGCCGAGTTCGGCGCTGGCGATGTCCGGGTCGAGGACCATGGCGGTGGCGTGCAGTTCACTCCATTGCGCCGGGTCGAAACCGAGCGTGAATCCTTGGCGGCGTTGGCGGATCCCTGCCCAGCGGAGCAGCAGTTCGACGGCGCGGGGATGCAGTTTCCAGATGCGTTTCGGAGGGCGGCCGTTCGCGGTCGCGAGCCGCGTGAAGAGATCTGCCCACGGGAGATTCGCCGTGACGAGCGGGTAGTTCCCGTTCGCGCGACGTTCCAAAGCGGCGACTGCCGCTCGCGCGGTCTGGGTGACGGTGACGACCGCGGTGGTGCCGGGGTAGGCGAGGATGTCCGCGTTGCCGACGGTCATGCTGCGCAGCATGGGTTCGAGAGGTGATTGCCTGCCAGGAGTCGTGCCCGCCACGTACGGAAGTTCGAGAATCGCCACCGAGGTTTCCGCGGTGACGGCAGCGCGGGCGCGCTCGGCTTGGTCGATTCTGCTGGAGATGTACGGACTGCGTTCGGCCAACCGGAGTTTCGGCTGTTCGCGCTGGAGGGTGGCGTAGAAGCTGCCGAGGATGACGGCGCGGTCGGTCTGCGCCCGGCTGCCGGCGGCGAGCAACCTGGCGACCGGTGCGACATTGGCATCGTGGAAGAACGCGGCGATGTCGGTGCCGTGCGGTGCGGCGACGGCGGCGGCCGATGCGACGACGATGCCCTGATGACCGGCGACGATCGCATCGAGTCGTTCCTCGGACAGGTCGGTGAGGTCCCCAAGTCGAACTGTCACCGCGTCGGGAAGGTACGTGGATGCTGTGCGGACCAGCACCGTGACGTCGTGCCCGCGTGCCAGCAGTTCGCGCACGACGTGTTGTCCGATGAAGCCGTTTCCGCCTGCTACCAGGACCTTCATATGCCTTCCTTTCATCAGGTGAACCCGAGAACGACCTGGGCCAGCAAAGCCGACGTGAAGAAGGAACCGGCGAAAACGAGAAGCGTCACGACGACCGCGCGCCAACTCAGGGTCCGCAGGATCCTTAGCTGCCGGACGGTCACGCACAGGCCGACGCAGCTGAGCACGGCTGTCGCCAGCGTCAGCAGGTCGACGGCGGACAGGACGCGCACCATGGTCGCCGACCACGGCAGTCCCGGAACGGTCAGCACGGCACCGACGAGCGCCGCCCACAGCACGGTCGGCACGAACCGGCCGGTCCGGTCGCCGAGCATCCGCACCCCGAAGGCGAGGGCCAACAGCAAGAGCATTCCCGGCACCGCATGCCATCCCGCGGTGACGAGCAGCAGCACGGTCACGGCCAAGCCGGTCACCAGCCGAGAGGGCACGACCGTCGCCGCCGGCTCGGCGGTGTCCCCGGAGACCAGCCGATTCCGTACGGCGGTGGGGGAACGGTACAGCCGTTCCAGCACCGGAAGGACGATGAAAGCACCCAGCAGCACGGTGGTGATGTAGGTCAGCACGTCACTGGCCGTCGCCAGCGCGACGATGTCGTCCTGGGGGAGGTCGCGGGAGCCGTGCGCGAGCGAACCCGCGCAAGAGATCGTCATCCCCCCGCTGCCGACCCCGCAGGCCATCGCCAGCGCCGTGGAACTGAACAGCGGAATCGCCGAGCCGATGCCCGCGAGTGCCGAGAAGAACAGGGACCCGAAGAGCGTGCCGCTGATGTAAGTGGCGAGAACGCCGGAACCCTCCGGGCCGGAGATGCCGTATCGCTCGGTCACCAGGGCGATGCTGGGTTCGCGGCCGATGGAGAACGTGGCGCCGATACTCGCGCGGCCGAAGCCGAGCAGTAAGGCCGCAGGGAAGGCCAGCAGCGCCGTTCCCGCCTTTCCGAGGCTCTGCACGAGGATCGCCGGTCCGGCCTCGACGATCGTGGGGAGCGCCGTACCCAGGACCACTCCGGCTCGCACCACGAAGACCACCGTCAGCAGTTGCAGGAGTTGCCCGGCGCACGACCAGATCGGTGCGGCCGCCTCCGGACGCCGCCAGGACAGCGACAGGTTGAGGGCGACCGTGATCACGAAGGCGAAGAAAAGCGGAAGCAGGACGAGTGCGAACGAGCCGATCCGTAGTTCCAGCGCGCCCGCGTACTCGGTTCCCACAGTGACCAGCGCGCACAACGCGGTCACCCCGACGGCGACCGCCGTCCCGGCGTTCGATGATCTGGACATGGCCGTCGTCCCCCTCCCGGAACCACCATGTCCGATGATCATGGCCTCTCGGTGGCTCCTTGGCCAGGACGGCCTGTCCCGTCTGCGGTTTTCCGCCCTGGCGCAAAAGTCTCGACCGGCCGGCGAGGCGGGCGGCAAGCTGTTCCCATGCCCGTGAAGGGCCAAGGGGAGGGGAACGATGATCCGGAAAATGATGCTCGTCGGCGGCGCGATGATCTCGGCGCTGGTTCTGGGGACCTCGACCGCGGAGGCGGCGACCGGCAACACCATCTGGCAGGAAAAGGACTACGCGCAGTACGACACCGTCCGCGACGCCGCCGCGGTGTGCGACGAAGAGCAGGACGGCAACGGCGTCTACGCCGAGTACAACCAGAAGAACGGGACGAAGCTGACCATCGGCGACAGCAATGGTTCGAAGGTCGGCTGCGGCAACGCCACGATCCCGGACGTGACGTCCTTCCGGATCTGCGAGGACGACGCGGGGGACGACAGTTGCTCGCTGTGGCGGATCGTGCGCTGAGGGCTCAGCCCAGCAGCGCGGCACCCATCGGCGTGAGGTTGTGCAGCACCACGGCGCCGTGGCGCCGGCTGGCGATGAGCCCGGCGTCGCGGAGCACCGTGGTGTGCCGCGAAACCGCGGCCGCCGAAATGCCGAGCCGGTCGGCGAGTTCGCCGCTGGTGGGGCAGCCCGCGACCGCGTACAGGACGGCGGCGCGGGTCCGGCCGAGCAGGGTGGCCAGGTGTTTCGGCAGGGGAGCGGGTTCGTGCTCGTGGGACACCGGGAAGACGAGGACCGGTGGAAGGTCGTCGTCGGCGAGCGCGACGGGGGTGTCCCAGCAGAAGTAGGACGGGACGAGCCGGATACCGCGACCTGCGAGATGGAGGTCGCGGTCGACGGGGTAGCGCACGGTCAGGACCGGTGCCTCCCAACGGAAAGCGGGCCGGAGCGACTCGAGAAGACCGAGGGTTCCGCTTTCTCCGGCGAGACGTGACCGCAAGGCGCGGTCGGTGTCGACCTGGGTTCGCACGTTCGTCCAATGTGGAGCGACCAGGGTGTCGTGGGCGATCCGGAGCGCCCCGGCGACCTGATCGAGCGCCGCGCTCGCACCGGCCGCCAGCCCCTGTGTCCAACCGGGCAGACGGTGATGTTTCGCCATCAGCGCGACTTCGCGCCCGAGCCGATCCGCCGGCGTCCCACGGAGCGCGGACAGCCCCGCCTTCAGCCCGCACGCGGACTCGGCGGGGGTGAGGAAGTCCGGGAAGTACCGGGCAGGCGGCGCGATCGTCTGCAGGAACCGCACCGCGGCCCTGGTATCACGCTCCCGCAGGCCTTCCCGCACCCGGCGGCGCCAGCGCGCGAAGGCGGGAATGCCGTCGAGCGTGAGCTTCTGCATGGCCAGAACCGTTTCCCACAGCGGGTCCGGTGCGGCCGCGACGCGGACACGGGCCAGGTCACGGTCGGTGAAGTGAATACGAAGCATGACGCCTCCCCCATGGAGTCGTCATTCATTTATCACACTGGAGGGGAACATGAAGGGGATTCTGAGCAGGAACCTGCGGCGGGCGGCCACGGCGATCGCCGTGGCGTCGGCGGCGACACTGGCGTTCACAGGCACCGCCTCGGCCGCGACCGGCGCGGCCACCGCGTCCGGGAGCGAGGTGTACGGCTCGGCCAACTGGACCTGGACGTTCAGCGGCATGACGGGCATCAACATGGCCGTGCGGGACACGAAATGCGACGGCAACCCGGTCTACGTGTTCTTCGAGGCCGACCTCGGCATGGGGACCATCGACCCGACGCCGTACCGCTGGAACGAGAGCGGATGCGGCACCACGAGCTACTGGAGCAACCTGAAGTACAACTCGGGCACCAAGCTGAGCAGGGTCCGCGTCGTGACCTGCGTGGACGACGCGGGCTGGGACACCTGCTACCGGAGCGGATGGCAGTACAACCGCTGAGGAAGACCGAACCGGTGATGCCGACGGTGGCTCCTTCTCATTGAGTCGCAGAAGGAGCCACCGTCGCTCACCGGTCGTTCACTTGATCAGCTCAAGCTCTTGCGCCTGCTTCACGAGATCGACCAACTCCGTTACGAAGTCGTAGGTTTCGTCGTCGCCCGGGTACCATTCGGCGACCGCGGGTAAGAGCGATTCTCGGACTACAGCCATGATCTCTTCGGCTTGCCCACTTGTGTACCTACTAAGGGAAAAGTAGCTGTAGCCACCTTCGGTGAACTGGTGCAGCTCTTCGGAGAGTTCATCGTCCGCGACTTCGCCGGCGATGAATTCGACTACTCGGAGCAGCAGACCCCGTGAGGGCATCCACGACAACATCTGCGGTGGCTGAACGCGCCCCGGCGGGGCGACGATGAAATCTCCGGACAAGTCATTTCCCCTCAGGAGTCCGCCTCGACGCGGCCACGTGATCGCCGCGTGACGAGCTTAAGCGGACCTGTCGAACCTTCGTCCGATCGCGCCACCACTCGTCAGATCCGCGCTGTCCAGGTCTGCGAAGGCGGGCATGGCTGCCGAGCGGCTCGACCTCGAGTTCCTCGCGCCCGGTTCGTCCCACAAGAGTCCGAGTTGGGTATCGCATGTGTTCAGTCGGTTGGTCACCAAGTCCGGGCGGCCGCCGGTACGGGTCCACGACCTCCGGCATGGCGCCGCGACGCTGTCGCTGGCCGGTGAAACGTCAGCGGCAGAGGCTGGTGCCTCGTTGACATGCCCCATGGCTGCCCCGTCCCGGGCTCGCACAGCAACAAAGCCCACCAACGGCACCCGGAAAACCGGGAAAAACCGTTGGTGGGCTTCGTTTGGAACTGTGCGCCATCAGGGACTCGAACCCCGAACCCGCTGGTTAAGAGTCGGCACCTGGGCGTGTCGGATGGTGTCGAGTGATGTCGAACAAGACCTTTTCGTCTGGTCGTGGCGCATCGGCAGTGTCGGAGTATGTCGCCTGGTGTCGGACTGTTTCGGACCTCTCGGGCTCGTCTCGGGCTCGCGGATGCCGGATCCTGCCGACTGGTCCAGCCGTCTTGAAGGGCTGCGTTGTCGGGTGGTGTGGACGATGACGGTGGGGGATCGGCGCGATCCGGTTGTGTCGGCTGTGAGCACGATGGTGGGGATCGTGGTCGGGCTGACGTTCCTGTTCGGGTTCGGCAATGTGTTCGCGCTCGCTCTCCGGCTTGGTGTTCCGGTGTGGGTCGCGCCCTTGGTCGCGCCCGCGGTGGATCTGACGGTCGTGGCGTTGCTCGTGGCGATCCGCCACCTCTCGGCGCATGGAGCAGCGCCTGAGGTTCAGCGCTCGGCGCGGCGGCTCCTCGTTCTTGCGAGCGCGGTGACGCTGGCGTTGAACGTGGCAGAGCCCCTGATCGCCGGAGAGATCGGCAAGGCGCTGTTCGACGCGGTAGGGCCGTTGTTGCTGATCGGCTGGTCCGAGGTCGGGCCGGGCTTGCTGCAAGCGCTCGCCGATCTTCGCCAGGGTGTGGAACGTCGTGCCGATTCGGCGACGTTGACTGCGATGGTGGAACGTGGGGCGGAGGTGTCGAACGTGGTCGGATCGGGGTTGGACGGCGAGTTGGTGGAGCGGGCGAGACGGATGGACGCTCAGCATCGAGAAATACACCAGCGGCCGATCTCGGCCGAAGCACTTCGCAAAGCCTTGGGGGTTGGGGCGGAGCGCTCCCGTAGCTTGGCGCGTGTGGTCCGCTCGGAGTGGTGCATGCGCGAGCGCTAGCTGAAAAGGGTGTTTCCTAAAATCCGACGGGCCCAGGTACCGGTGCAGGTCATGAAAGGAGCGCTCACGGCTGGTCCTCTCGCCGAGCCGGTTGGTCAGTGTGAAACGACGGCACCTAACCTTTGGAAGATAGCGGCTGGGACGAGGTGATCAAGAATGCCAGAGCAAGCGAGACGGCACCACGTCGTGTCGAAGTTCTATCTGCGCTACTTCGCGAACGACAATGAGCGGGTCACGACTGTCATGCTGCCCGGCGATCGCACGTTTCCGCAGAGCATTGGTGACGCGTCCGTCCAGATCGACTACTACACCGTGATCGACCAAGCAGGACAGCAGAGCGATGCAGCGGAGCAGGCCCTCTCGCTCGTGGAGGCAGCCGCGGCCGCGGCATGGCGAGAAGTAGCGGCAGGGGCATGGCCGCTCAGCGATCAGCACCGGCAGAGCGTGGCGGCGTGGGTCGCACTCCAACTCCTGCGCGGGAGCAGCGTACGTAACAGGATGAGTGAGATGGCATCCCATGCTCTCCTGTTGGAAGTGATCCTTGGAGGGCGGGCAAGGCTACGAGAGGCACTCAGCGCGGCGGGAGAACCCGTTGACGACGACACGGTGAACCGCGAGTGGATTGGGCACTTCAAGAACCCAGTTCGCGCAGAGGCTAGGGCGAACCATCACATGCAGCATCTCGCCAATATGCTGCCTCGGGTCACGCAATCTCTTCTCGACCGTTTGTGGATTCTGACGGTGTTCGAACGTAAGGCGCTCGCGACCTCTGACCACCCGGTCCACCTCGTTCCATATGAGGAGATGATGCGGATGGGGAGGGGGACGGGGATCGAGAATGCGATGGTCATCCATGTGCCGCTGACCCGCCGCCACTCGCTGGCCATGTATCAGCCGGCCGCTGTGCCACCACAACTCGCCGCCTTGGGGTGCGACATTCGGCAGCCGGGTGTCGCCGCCACTGCGCTTTACAGCAACTCCTGCACTTTGAACAGCGCCCGCCGGTTCCTGTTCCATCACCCCGATGATGCACCGCTCGCCGGCTTCGATCTGTCGGAGCCGCGTGAGCGCGAGGTTGTGGTCCACGCCCAGCTGTGGGGCTGGATTGCCGAGGACGACCGCCAGGTGCTTCTGGACGCCGGGTTCGGTCCAGACGACCTAGCCGCTCTCCTTGAGCAGTAGCGGCAGAACATACAAATGCCACGCCGGGATCACGAGGCCGTGCGACGCGATCGCCGGACGAGGTGCGTGCACGTCGACATCCCGAAAGTATTGCGAGACGCGATCTGAATCATTGGGCCAGGTTGTAGTCGCCTGCTCGGGCGTGAGAGGGTATTTTTCTTACGGGTCTAAGCTCGTTCTCCAAACAATTCGTCAAATTCGGAGATGGCACGTTGTGAATGTTCGACCAGGGTGTCCATGAATGGACGCAGTGCAGTGGCATCTAAGACATCATCGGGTAAGTTTTCGTTATAATCGATCTCGGAAGAAGTTTGGGAATTTGCCCGCAGTGGAAGGCTGGGCCAGGGTGATTGGTCTGGTCGTAACCGCTCGCCTCGTAACAGCTCGCCAAATTCAGGGCGTAGGGTTAGATTCAAGACTGCGAGTGGCCAGTGACGTCTGCGGAGTATTACGAACTGTTCTTGCAATTCTATCGATAGAGTGTTTGCCTTGCGAAAGATTCGTGAATTTACCAGTTCTGTGTACTCGTGAAGCGCGTCGGTGCACTCTGCCAAGGTTGGCGACATATGCGTCTTGAACCAACGGATGGCGAACATTGACTGGAATTCATTCCAGTCTAGAAGTCGCACGTTGGAATAATCTGCCGCCCGAATAGCGCCCTCCTGGAATCCGGCAGACGACACAAGCAGCCCTGTGTTGGCGCCACTGTCGCCGACTACCGTCCGAAATGCGTGCACCACGCTCTTCGTTGCTGGTCTCGCCCAGTGTTTGCACTCGACGGCGATGATGTTCTGCGGACTGCTGTGATCATCTGCCCAGACGTCGATACACGCATCGCCTCGTGCGAGACTGACGTTCCTCTGAACCTGTACCTCGTATCCGCACTCCATCAGAATCTGTGCGACACGGTTCTCCAGGTCCTGCCAATTGTCAGGTAAATGCGCTTCGATCATGGTCATAAATTCAGCTCTATCGATGTATTGAGTGACATACCATGCATGCCAACGCCTGCGTTGAAGGACTGAGATGTCAGCCTCTTAGTCTCTCTCGGTTTGCCTTCCGGGCTCTTCAGTTCCAATTATGGCTGGAAGCAAGCTCTCGGCAACGAGGCTGTCATTCTCTGGTATAATAAGGTGTACTGTATCGCTGCGAGATTCAGGAAACTGCGACCAGAACGATTCTGCGGTTCCGCTGAGTTGCACGTTGGAAACAAAGATGACGGCATCAAAGTGTTCGCGTGCTTGTCTTGCCATATGGGCAAATCGCTCGACATCGAGGACGCTGAGTTCTGTGTCGACCTGCTTTGCAACGACCTCGATTGCGATCTTCTTATTTCCGTGGAGGACGATGTCGAAGCGATTGCCGCCTCCGCCTGAAACCTCGCGCTGTACGTTTATCCCTCGATCCCAGGCGTATCCGCTGACGGCAGCATTAACTAGATTCTCATAGTTTATGCCCATCATTCGCCGAGTAGCCGCGCGATGTACCGCTCGCTGGTGATCGTTTGCCTCATGCGGCGAAGTTGACTTGTTCACGACGCTCGATACAAGATCGGCAACTTCTTCAGATGGTGCGTCCGCTACCCGCTTCGCGGCCGCTTTGTAGACCTGGGCCTCTGCTCGTGCCTTTAGTGCCTGGGCCATCTTCATCTCATTATCGCCAATTTTGATACTGCTGGGCAGGCGTCCACCTAATGCGATAATGCCAAAGAAGGCGCCTCCAGCAAAGAGTACCGCGGTGCCGACTTGGTTCTCGGTTAAGAAGACACCTGCTCCCCCTGCGAGGATGCCAGCGACGGCGAGCACCCAAGCTGCGCCCTGAGCTTTCCTGGATAGTTCGACAGCTGCCTGAAGCTGCTCAGCCTCTTCCGTGGGCGAATCCTCCTGCGGTGCCTCACTGGCCTCATCCTTGCTTTCCGTCACGTGCCCCCCTCAAAGTTTGAGCGAATCCTACAGCGATGTGTGATCCTGGGCGAGGCCGCTGCCGGCTGTGGGCGCTCGCGATTCTTACCCGAGCCGGAACTCATGCACTGCCCGTTCCTGCCCGTGTTAGTGCATGGGAATCGGACGAACCTGTCTCCTAGCGCGCACTACGACTTCGTGACACGGCGAGCGAATCGGCAGGTCGACAGGTGCACCCCGATGCACTGCTAGGACCGGGGTCTGCCTCGTCGGCCTGATTCCTCGCGGTGGGGGAACAAGCCATAGCGCCCGCGGTCTGCGTTCTTGGTGAAGGGGGTGTCCTGCGTTGCAGTGTCGAGGGGGTTCGGGGGATTCTGGTTCTCCAGAACGATGATCTGACCGGAGAAATTGGTTTGTATGTCGGCATAGAAGCGACCGGCGAGGCTGGCTGTGTCGAGGATATTGCCGCTGTCGTCGGGTTCGTTCGGGTCAGGCGGCCGGTACACCACTAGGGGGGAATCGAGAACGACGAAGCCCGGGTGGGGAAGGTCGTTGTCGAAGCAATACTGAGCGAGTGAGATGGTGAAAGCGGCGTGCAGGATGGCGCGGACGCCTTTGCCGTGAGCGGAGCGTAGCTGGTTGCCGGAAACGAGGTCTTGGTCATCGAAGCTGTAGCTGGTGTGATCGGCTTCGTCGAAACCCCAAGCCCGCAGCCGGTCCGCAATCATGCCGGAAAGCTCGGCGATCGCGGTGCGACGCAGACCAGCCGTGGGTGCCATGGCGTCCAGTTTCGGCGCAGCTCCGATACTGGTTCGGAGAGCTTCGAGCTGCTGAATACGGCGGAGGGTCTCGACGTCGCGTTGCAGTCGGGAAGACAAGGTGAGCAGCTCACGCAGCTCGGTTTCCTGGGGGCCCAGTATGTCGTCCAGCCGTGCAATCTCACGTCGCGCCTGTGCTGCCTGGTCGTTAAAGGACCGGAGTCGCTGACTCTTTTCTTCGTGTTCGTCGCGTAGACCGGCCATGGCCTCACGAAGGTCTTCGCGTAGCGCGGTCGTCTTCCGCTGTTCTTCGCGCACGGACTCGGCGAAGGCGGTCGTGTCGTCGGCGCAGTCGGCGTTGAAGTGCTGGTGCTCGGGATCGGCGCCGCAGAACACGCAGCGCCCGGGCGTGAAGTACCCCAGTAAGGTCCCGGCCTCGGCGACGGCGTCCAGGCGGTCCAGATCCGATGTGTACTGCTCGTGCAGCAGCGTGAAGCGCGCCTCGAGGGTGTCCAGCTCGGCCAGGCTGCGCCGCGCGGCGGTGGCAAGCCGCTCGTTGTTCGACAGAGTCTGACCCCACTGCTGCCTCGCCGCGGCGGCCTGCTCGACGCTCTCTGCTGACCTGCTGATCGTCCGTTGCGCGCGCATGAGACGTTCGTTGACCTGCTGGAGGTCCTCATCAGGGTTGAGCTGTTCGCGCCAGTCGTCCAGCAGGGCGTCGATAACTTCGTTCTTGGCCGCCCTGGACTTACGCCGCTCGGTTTCCGAGGTATTCGCCTCGATCGCGGAGTCGTCCTCGCCCTGGAGAAGCAGACGAAAGGTGGAGATGTCCCTAGTCTGGTGGATGTGTTGCCCGGTCAGGATCGGCGGGGTCTCCGCTTGGATCTTGGTCTCACCAACCAGGAACAACGGCACGAGCAAGCGCAGACTCAACGCGACTGTCTGCCCGGACCCGTTCTTGCGGACGACTTTCCCGCCAAGGCCGATCTTGTCCAGGAGGTAGTTCGAGAGGTTCGAGGTGTTCTCGGCGTTGTGCTTCAGCGAGAGCGGGGTGCGTTTGACCGGAAGCGGTTCTTGTCCGCGGTGGTCACCGGTGAAGAGGCGGAAGCCGCCGCCTTGCGGGCTTCGGACCAGAGTTACGGCTTCCCCGTTCGGCAGGCGGACGCCGAGCAGTATCTGATCGTAGCCGTCCAGTTGCGGGATCTCATCCAGCTTCTTACCACCCAGCATGAAATCGAGGGTGTCGGCGATGAAGGACTTCCCCGTGTCCGACGGTCCGCGGACCAGGGTGAGCTTAGGCCCGAATTCCACGGTGGCGGGGCTGATCGACGGGCCGATGAAGGTCAGGTGCAGCAGCCTCAGCCGTTCCACGTGCCGGCCTCCCTCGCTCGGCCGGTGGTGCCGCCGTCAGCGGGGCGGCTGCCGAAGATCGCCGTTGTCTGCTGCCTGATCTGCTCTTCGGACAGCGTCCCGAACTGCTCGACCACCCACCGGGTGCGGTTACGCAGCTCGGCGATGTAGCTCGACGCGAGTCCGCTGACGAAGCTGTACGCCTCGTCCCCGGCCTGGTAGCGGATGCCGTCGCTCGGAGCCCGCATGTCGACGAGCCCCGCCCGCAGCATGACCTGTAGTCCTTCTTCGACGTTGGCCCGGCGCACGCCGAGCTCGCCGGCGTGCAAAGGGTGATCGGGGTGGATGCTGGGCGGTCCTCCGAGATCAGCTGTGTGCAGAACGCTGTGATCGAGCAAGACCAGGTGGTTGATGTCCAGCTGCTCAGGGTAGGCCTCCGTCAGCATCACCAGCACCCGGACCCCGTATTCCAGCGGACCGTTCAGAGGGCTTCTCATGACTCTTCCACCCAGGTCAGGCGGTCGTCGTTGGCCAGCTGATGGCAGACGCCCTTTCGGTCGTCGATGTCGGTCACGTTGATGAGCTTGTGCCGGTTGAGGTCGAGACTGCCCACGTGCGTCATCACCTGGTTCAACTTCGTGTATCCGTCCGGATGGTCGGCATCGGCGATATCGACCACTCCGGCGTGGATGTCATCCTGGAGCCGCTCGAAGGTGCCTGGAGGCACCGCGTCGGCGGAATAGGCCTTCAGCGACTCCGCTTTGAAGAACCTCACCCGTTGTCGCTGCAAGTGCCTGCTCAGCCTCGGGACATCGGCCACGGAGTGCAGGGTCGTGATGTTCCCCGGGTGGTACTCGGCGTACACCGCCAGAAGTTGCTGGAGGTAGCGCGTCTCGTCCGGCAAGTACTCCTCCGGCGGGGCATCGCTGTCACCGCGCGCGGGAAGCGACGTCCCGAACCGAGCGGCATGCCACCTGGTTTTGGCGTGGGTGGCCAGGGCGTCGAGGACCTCCACTGACTTGAACATGGCGAAGTCGGTGTTTGTCGCCAGCCTTCGCACCGCCTCGATGATGGCTTTGCCCAGCCCCTTAACGAGCGGGCCGCCTTTGGCGAGCTCCGCCAAAAACCTGTCTTGTAGATCGGTTGGCTTGCTGACCAGCACGTTGAAGGGAGTTGACAAGCCCCTGGGAGCAAGGAACTGGTAGCTCTCGGGCAGCGTGTACGCGCCTTCGATGACGGACGTGAAGACTTTCAAGATCTCGGGCGCGGCGACGGAGAAGCCGAGCGGCTCCTTGTAGTGCTTGGCCTGGAAACAGTCCCATGGCCCCTCGAACTGCCGGTCGGTCTTGAACGCGGCGACGTCCGCGCCCCTGTCGCCCGCGCCACCGAGCCGCTTGATCTGGACGTAGGTCTCCTCCACGGCAGTGACCCATTCGCGGATGAACTCTTCCCAGTCATCTGGTGAGTACAAGCGGATCCGCCCGACCGGTGAGACGGGTGGCCCGTCCAAGGTCACGGACGGATTCGAGTCGGCAGGTGAAGGCACGGGGCTAACAGCCACGCGCCTGTCGACCTCGTTCTTGCCCGTTGTCACGCTGTACTTGCCCTCCGCCCAGTTGACTGCTGATCTTAATGTCGCTCCGATGGGCGCGCATGTAACAGAGAGTTCGCAGGCGACGAAAGCGGAAGTCGTAGTCGTGGTGCCCGCCCCGGTCGACCTTGCCCAGGACACCGGTCGTTACGACGCCGCGCTCACGAAGGCCACCGGCGGATAGACGCCCCTGCAGACCTGCGGTACTCCGGGCTTCGCATAACGCCGAACCCGGCCAGGACGCCACGCTGGTGTGGGCCGAGGTGCTGATCGACCGGCATCGCGCTGCCCTTCCGGACGAGTGGGACGGCTGCGACGATCTCGCCAGCCGACAGGTGACCGTCATCCTGACGTTCGCGATCAACCGCCTCGCCCGGAAAGACGACATCCGTCCGGAGCACCCGCGTGACCTGGCACCCGTGTCGCTGCCGAAGCTCCACCTTGGCCGACGTCCGGGAAACGGCCGACGAAGAGCACGGTGATCGGGGCTTCGGCGGCCTGCTGGGCGTGGACCGCGCGCCGCAGGTCATCGGTGCAGGACTGGCAACCACGCTGGATCGCCGAAGAGATGAAGAGGTTCGTCAGCTACTACAGATGAGGCACTCACCACGGGCTCCTGTCTGAAAGATCCCGCAAACCGACGGTTTGCGGGATCTTTCACGTCGAGACGCCGTGCCACCGGCGTGTGGGTAAAACCGGACCTCGTCGGCGAGGTCGTTTATCGCCAGTTCACCCCTCGCGAAAACCGGCTCCGCCATGCCGCCTGGCGCGGATGGCGTCCCGACAAGCAGCCAGCCGACGTCCGAGTCCCCGAGTAGAGCAGAGGCGCACCAGCGGCAGGGCGCTGCATCCAAGAGGGGCGAAAGCGATCACCCTTGGGGGGACGTCATGATTTGCTTATTCGATTTTTCGGTATTGAAGATACTTCACGGCGGCGTGTGCGGCCGTGCCAGCGGCTGCGATTCCCATCCCGACGGGTGTCGTGGCGCTGGCTAGTTTCGCTGCGATGAATGCCATAACCGGGATGGCCAGGACTGAAATTAGTGTAGGTATTGTAAACGTTGCCCAACGCCACGCCCACGTTTTCAGAGGCTGCTGGGCCGCTGAACAAGACGTAGGAGAGCCGCGCAGCGTCGCTTCGAGCTCGGCGCATGGATCTGCTTCGACGACCACGCGAGAAATGACAGATAGAAGCTCCCGGAGGTCATCCCGCGCCACGCTCTTCGACAGATCTGGCGCTGCGGCCAGCGACAGTAGCAAGCGCGTCTTCAGCTTGTCGCGAAGGACTGTGTCCCCCTGCAGATGGCCGCGGCCGCTGATACTCATGAACTGGTCGGGAATCGTGGCAGCGGCATGGCGAAGGTATCCTCGAAGCTTCCTTATGTGAATTTGCTGTATCCTGGCAGGATTTCCTCGCCGTACACGGAATTGCTGCTCTGATTCGATTCCATCGACCTCCTTCAGTGACTCCAGTATGTGTGCAATCTGAAGCCGAATTCGGTCATGAGCGAACCGTGGCGCCCATGCCCGCATAGCTAAGATCAACAACGGCAGCCCCACAAAGAGGAGAACCGCGGCAGGAATCAGGTCACGTGGCATTTTCTCAAGAACGCCACGAAGGGATCCAGCGGTCAGGACGGTGATGCCGATGATATAGGATGCCCCCCACTCTGCCCGGTGGACGCTCCACCTGGCCCGACGTGCTTCTGCAGGGGTGTTCAAACCTCGCTCAACGAACTCGGCAAAGATGCCCAGGCGGAACTCGCTCACGGTCGCGCGTGCTTCACGGTGCAGCCACCCGCCGATGCGGCGCAGGATCGACCGACGGCGGCGACCCGGGACGTTATGGGGATCCGCAACGGCAGGGTCAATTCCTATCGGGCGGGAAGCAAGATCGTTACTCGTGGCAGTCATCGTCCTCATCCGCTATGCAACATTACGGGCGTGCTGACTAGAGAATTGTGAATGATAACGGTTTTGCGTCGGTGGCCCCTGGTGACGATTTCCGCCAATGAGACTAGCGGAGGCGTGTGAAAGCCGAAGGTCAGGCATTCAATATTGCGCGAGGTCTCCTTGGTGTGCAGTGGTCTCGTGCGGTCGCGCCAACGCGACGACGCCGGAAGGCTGCTATCGAGCTCGCCAGAACTGCCACCACTTCCGCGGCCGGCTTCTCAACGTCAAGGTCGTCACGCGAGCGGCTTGATGTGGCTGACGTTGAACGTGAGGCGGGAGAGGTGCAGGTTGCGGAATCGCGATCGGCACCGTGGGCGGTTCGGTGGGCAGCGTGGGAGGCCTCGTCAGCGGCGGTTCGGCTGATTTCGCGGCCATGACGTCGTCGAGGCGTGCCTGTGCTGCCACTTTAAGTGCCTGTTGCTCGGCTCGGAAAGTACGGTAGCGGTCGACGTCGGTGTCCAGGGCCCACAGTCCTGACGGGTGTCCCAGTGCGTGCGGTGGGTACCAACGGCGCCGACCGGAGAGGACTTCACGCAGGAAGGCGTAGCCGTCCATCGTTCCGGTGCGGAACCAGGCGGATCGCGGGTTGGCCGAGTTCATGGCCGATGGTGGATGCGCGACAGTGGCGAAGACCTGCAAGTGGGCCCGGGAAGCGAGGTCCTGGTCCTCGGGGTCTGTCCATGGGTTTAGCGTCCGTATCCGGGGATTGGTCTTGTCGATGACCCTGAATCGCACGGCTGGCAGGGTGAACAAGGCCTTGGTCAATGCCTTGGAGTCCACGCCGTCGACGATCCACCAGCAGGCGGTCCCGCCTTTCGTCTCCCGGGCTTGGGTGCGTTTTTGGAACTGGGTGGAGCGCAGCTGGACCTCGAGGCAGTATCCCGGTTCGTGAACGAAGACGTCGGCGCGCGTAGACGGGTGTTCCGGCGTGGCTGTGTAGCCGAGCCGGCGGGCGATCGTGGTCAGCCGGTGCTTGACCCACTCGTGCTGCGCCGTCTCCGGGCCATCGCCGTGATCATGGTCGGCCCAGTGATCGCAGGAGCGGTCGACCGACTTGAACCTGAAGAATCGGGGATTCTGCTTGAAGCTGCGGTTCTCGCACGAGATCAACTCGACGTCGCAGCCAGGCTCTGGACATACCAGGGGAGGGCGGGGCGTCTGTCGAACGACCGCCCAGTCTTCGGGATCGCCGACCCACAACGGCGCCGACCGTGGCTGATGCCGGAGTTGAGCATGTCGCTTGCGCTGCGTATGTCGACATGGATCCATGTACCCGTTATCCCACGACCCACCGACAGAAACGCGGCGGTCACGATCGTCGTCGTCGTCAGCGGCGGTGGCGCCGTGCTGAGCGCTGAGCTCGGAGTCCGCGTCGTAACTTCGGGCTCAGCATCGGCAGGTCCGGCAGTGCTCCGCAAGGCCATCGACCAACAAGGCAAATGCGCGCTCCAGAAACTGTCGTACCCCAGTCTTACCATCCGCGCATGAGCAATCTCGTAGCGTCATGGGCACATGGGCCCATGATCGCGTTCGACCTGGAGACCACTGATGTCGATCCGCACCGCGATCGGATCGTCACCGCTGCCGTCATTGCCATCGTGCCCACCGGGCCAGGTCAGAAACCCCAGGTCGACCTGAGGACCTGGCTCGCCGATCCTCAGGTCGAGATCCCCGCTGCCGCCACGGCCAAGCACGGGATCACGACCGAGCATGCGCGCGCTCATGGTCGTCAGCCCGCCGAGGTGATCGCGGAGATCGGCGCCCATCTGGCCAGGATCTGGACCGCCACCGTTCCGCTCGTGGCGTTCAACGCCCCGTTCGACCTGACCATGCTCGATGCGGAGCTACGTCGCCACCACAGTCGGGGGCTGGACCTGTCCGGCCCGGTCATCGACCCGATCTGCATCGACCGCCACTTGCATCCTGCGCAGCGTGAAGAGAAGCGCTCTCTGACCAACCTCTGCAAGGTCTACGGTGTCCGGCTCGACCAGGCGCATAACAGCACTGACGACGCACTCGCTGCCGCCCGGCTCGCGTGGCAGCTCGCTAAGGACCAGCCCGAACGGATCGGTCAGCTCGCTCCGCACGTGCTCCACAGCCGGCAAGCGCAGTGGTTTCGCGAGCAGCAGGACGCGCGCGTCGAGATGCTTGAGCGCAAGCTGTGGGGAGTCCCCCGCGGTGACACCGCTCGTATTGAGCGGCTCCAGCGACAGATCTCCGATACCCGGGCCTCCGGCAAATCTTGGCCACTGCTGCCAGAGACCGTTGCAGCAGCCCGGCGGGTTCTGCCGCCCAGGCCAGGCGGGCCCGCGCGGTCTCACGCGTCGTGGACACCTGATCTTGAAGCCGCGCTGCGCGAGCAGTGGCTCGCTGCCGACCCCGCAGCGGCGCCGACCGTGCTGCACGACCAGCTCGCCGAGCAGTACGGCCGGACGGCAGGGGCGATCCGGTCCCGCTTGATCAAGCTTCACTGCGATATCGACGTGCCCGGCCAAGCCTGCACCGCTGAACGCGCCGCCGAACTCAAAGCCCGGCTCGACGCCGAATACACAGCCGCCCGCAGCTAGGAGGCGGGCGGGCTTCAATGCGCGGTGAAGGTGGGACCCGGAAGCCGGATGCTGCGTCCGGCGTTCGGTGGCGACGAGCAGGATCAAGTCGTAGCGGTGCTTTGGACTGTGGAAGGTGGCTGGTCCACCCGCCATCAACGACGGTCTCGGGTCCGGGGCTGCCGCCCGGTTACGCGACTGGCGTTGGGCGCGGCGTTGGTTCAGGATTGACGGTGTGCCGACATCGATTCCAGCCCTCGTTGAGCCCGCGGTCCTGCGGTGGGCTCGGACCACAATCGGGCTGACCGAGGTGGCCGCGGCGCGCAAGATCGGCGTGCCGGACGACCGGGTCGCTCAGTGGGAGTCGGGTGAGGCCCAACCTACGATCGTGCAGCTCAAGAAGGCCGCGACGGCTTATAACCGGGCTTTGGGAGTGTTCTTTCTGGCCGATCCCCCGGCTGCGTTCGACACGTTGCGCGACTTCCGCCGGTTGCCCGAAGCCAGCGTGGGGGAATGGTCGCCAGACCTGCATGCGGAGTACCGGCGGGCGCACCAGCAACGGGACAACCTGCTTGAGCTGTACGAGCTTGATGACGAAGATCCACCGGCTGACTGGCGCCTGAGCGCTGCAGGGCCCGACGAGCGCCTGGCTGAGCGTGCCCGCGAGACGCTCTTGGGCCTATCGCCGATCGTCCTGACCACCCGGTCTACCGTGTACGACCACCTCAATGCCTGGGGCGCCGGACTCGAACGGGCCGGGGTGCTGGTGCTTGCGACGTCACGTGGCCGCGTTCCGACGACCGAAATGCGCGCCTTCTCGTTGTACTTCGACAAGCTGCCGGTGATCATGGTCAACGGTGCGGACAGTCCTCGCGGTCGCCTGTTCTCCCTCCTGCATGAGTTCGCTCACCTGGCCCTGCATACACAAGGCCTGTGTGATGTGACCGCCGATCTGCGCGCGACGACGCCGGAGCGGCAGCTGGAGGCGCGTTGCAACGCCCTCGCCGCGGCGATGCTCATGCCGGCCGCCGCGGTGCTGCGACGGCCAGAGGTTCAGGCCCGCGCCGAACAGCAGGACACCTGGACCTACGTGGCGCTGCGCGATGCCGCCGCTCCCTTCGGAGTGAGCGCCGAGGCGTTCCTGCGTCGGCTGCTCACCCTTGGACGTGTCACCCAGGCCTTCTACGAAGCACGCCGCGCGGAGTTCGTGAAGGCATATGAGGCGGATTCAATCGCCCGTACGGCGGGCGGCGGGGACTGGTACCGCAACACCGTCCGTGACCTGGGGAAAGGCTACGTCCGGCAGGTGGCCGACGCGCATCGTCGCCGCATGATCGACACCTATACCGCCACGACGTATCTCAACGCCAAGGCCGGTCAGATCGACAAGCTCGCCGACGCCGCGGCTGTCCGGGAGGCGAACTAGCAGGTGCCCTTGTACTCCTTCGACACCAGCGCGATCCTCAACGGGCGCCGTGATCAACTGCCGCCGTCGGTCTTCAGTACCCTGTGGCAACGAATTGAGATGCTGATCGCCGAAGGAACCATCCGCGCGGTAGAAGTGGTTCGCGACGAGCTCGGAAAGCGTGACGACGAGGCCAACACCTGGGCGCGTTCGCAGGGAGATCTCTTCCTACCTCTCGACCAGGACATCCAAGTCTCAACCAGGAAGATTCTCCAAGCGCATCCGAAGATGATGGGAACGGGCGGCGGTCGCAACGGCGCCGACCCGTTCGTGATCGGTCTCGCGCTCGCACGCACCGGTGTCGTCGTCACCGATGAAACCTTCAGTGGCAACCTGAACAAGCCGCGTATTCCCGACGTGTGTAAAGCGGTCAGTGTCCCGTGCACGAACCTCGTCGGGTTCGTGCAGGCCCAGGGATGGAAGTTCTAGTCGGACTGAGCGCCAACGTTGTCAAGCGGCGCATGGAACAGGCCGCGTCCGCATCCGGCGGCGAAATCGAGTTCACCTGCATGGCCGTGATCCGCGCCAGAGCTCACGCTGTGCGTCGAGCTCGACTCGACAGCCGCCCGCGAGATGTAGCAGTCTTCCGCTTGGTCAAACGAGGCCGCACCGGGCTACGCCTCGACGTCTCAGCCCAGCCGCGTACGGCGACTTCGAAGACGGAACCTCGTCAACGCGGGTAACTGTGGGCGGCCTTGGACACCTACTCATGTTGAGCGATGAGCAACGGGCTCGCACGGAAGGACGCGCAGTGGGCCAGCCGAAAGTCGTCTGCTACTATGGGAACCGGAGCAGGAAGTTCTCGGTGCAAGTCCGAGCACGACGAAGTCGGTGTAGCTTAACGAGCAAAGCCCCTTTTTTTCCTGCTAAGAGGCCAGGCCCGGGTAGGGCCTGGCCTCTTGCTATGCCATAGCAATCCCGCACGCTGCGAACGCTGTCTTCAGGTCTGCCTCTGTCACTGCGACCGCCCGGTAGTGATGGCGGACGAACCCGAGGATCACCTTGCGGCGTTTGGTGGGGTTGAGCCGTCCCGGCGTGTGCTGCAGGTGATCCTCGACGATCACCTTTGCCCACGTCGCGGGTGGGACGGCGGGGATCAGCATCCAATTGGCCTCGCGGGCGAGTGCCTTCGTGGTGGCGAGGGCTTCCACAAGCTCACCAAGCATGAACGTGACGCGGTCACCGAGTTGGAGTCCGCGCGGCGACCGACCGGTGTGTTTACACCATGCGACTTCTCCCGCAGGGGTCAGTTCTCCGATCTTGTCCACGAGGGGCTGACTAACGATGCCGCTGCGGTGAATGATCGCGTTGCGCATCTCCCGGAGCACGTGGAACCGGGTCATCCGGTCAACGTCAAACGAGCTGCCTGCCCGCGTTGCGAGCTTGTCGTGCATCTGCCAGGCCTTGGCTGATCTCGCACCGATCAGTTCGAGGCAGTCCAGAATGAAGCCTTCGTGGATGGCTAGGGCTTGGGGTACTGCCATCGCTCCCAGGTGCTCTTCGGCTCCACGCAGGATGGCCTGGGCGGCGTCAGGACGCAGGTCGAACCGCTCAACGTGCGGGATCGTCGGGAAGATCTCCGACAACTGTCTGGATGAGTCGCGGGTGAGCTCGAGGAAATTCGCCGACACCTGCGCCCCCACCAGAAGCGCCATCATGGCGTTGTTGGCGCTCTCCCTGGAAGCTTCGTGGTGCCGAAAAGCGGGGAACTGGACCAGGGCGTCGCGTGGCATCGACAGAGCGTAGCCTCCGTGCTCCGCACTGCTGGGGACGAAGTCGTGTTCGCACGGGGTTACTGGTTCGGAACTTCGGTCCAGGTCGGCATATCGCGAAGGGTGGACGCTGCGACGAGAGCTGGACGGGGAACGCCGTCGAAGGGTTGGAAGTAGGTGGTGTCGTCGGGCAGGACGTACCAGCGGCCGCCGCCGAGGGAGGGCTTCTCGGCGGCTTCGTACACGGTCGCGCCGGTCAGGTCGGGTTCGTCCACCGTGCCTCCCAGGTCACTCTTACGGCCTAGCCTGTTATCAAGTCGAGTCAACCATGCCAGTCGCCGCGGATGGTTCACTGACCGGGGTGGTGTCGGGTTCACTACCTGGTGTTATGTCGGCCACTACCGGTGAAGTGCGCGTATTCGAGAGTGCAATATTCCTGGATCCTAATAAGTCGCTCGACCGTATGATCGACGAGTTTCTTGGAGCGTCGTCGAGGTTTGCAGCGATGTGGACCACTGCGGCCGTGATCGTCGTGCTGACCTCGGCGGCGGTGGTGAGGTTGTGGTGGGCCACCGCCGGACTCACTGGCCCTGACCTCGTTGAAGCGCGCTTCGACGCGCTCAAGATCGGGCTCAGTATCGGCGTCGGCGTCGGCAGCGGCGGCGTGGTCGCCCTCTACCTCGCCTTGCGGCGCCGGCACTCCACCGAAGCCACCCTTACCCAGCAGGAACGCGCCGCCGACGACAGCCGCGGACGCGACCGCGCGTGTCAGGCGTGCCGGAACTCGGGCGGCCGTTTCTCGGTGAACGCCGTCATGCCCTCCTTCTGGTCGCTCGTGGCGAAGGTCGAGTGGAACAATCGCCGCTCGAACAGCAGGCCCTCGGCCAGCCCGCCCTCGAACGCTCGGTTGACCGCCTCCTTGGCCAGCATGGCGGCGGGTTTGGACATGTTCGCGATCTTCAGAGCCACGGACAGGGACTCGTCGGGGAGGGTGTCCGCCCGGACGATCCGGGACACCAGGCCTGTGTTCTCGGCCTCGGATGCGTCGATCATGCGTCCGGTGAGGATGAGGTCCATGGCTTTGGCCTTGCCGATGGCGCGGGTCAGTCGCTGGGAGCCGCCCATGCCGGGGATGACGCCGAGGGTGATCTCCGGCTGACCGAACTTCGCCGTGTCGGCGGCGAGAAGGACGTCGCACATCATCGCGAGTTCGCAGCCGCCGCCGAGCGCGTAGCCTGCCACTGCCGCGATCAGCGGGGTCCGGACTCGGGTGAGCGCGTCCCAGCCGGCGAACCAGTCGGCGGCGAAGACGTCGCTGAAGTTTTGCGGCGCCATTTCCTTGATGTCCGCGCCGGCGGCGAACGCTTTCGCCGAGCCGGTGATGATGATCGCGCCGATGTCCGGGTCGCGGTCGAGTTCGGCGGCGGTCGTGGTGATCTCGTGCATGGCTTGGAGGTTGAGCGCGTTGAGTGCTTGGGGCCGGTTGAGGGTGATCCGGGCGACCCGTTCGGCGGGGCGGTCGACGAGGATGGTTTCGGTCATGCTGGGCCGTCCTTGGTGAGGCTGGTGATGATGGCGGAGAAGTCGCGGCCGGGGCCGTCTTGGTCGACGAACGCGGTGTACAGCTGTTCGGCGTGCTTCCCGAGTGCGGTCGGGATGCCTTCGGCGTGGGCGGCGGCTTGGGCGAGGCGCAGGTCTTTGAGCATCAGGCCGCTGGCGAATCCGCCGGCGTAGTCGCGGTTGGCCGGGCTGGCCGGGACCGGTCCGGGCACCGGGCAGTTCGTGGTGAGGGCCCAGCATTGTCCGGATGCCGTCGATGCGACATCGAACAGCGCCTGGTCGGTCAGGCCGAGACCGCGGCCGAGGGCGAAGGCTTCGCTGACCGCGATCATCGAGACGCCGAGGATCATGTTGTTGCAGATCTTCGCCGCTTGCCCGGCGCCGGATTCGCCGCAGTGGACGATCTTCTTGCCCATGTGCTTCAGGTACGGCTCGGCGGCGATATAGGCCTCGGACGGGCCGCCGACCATGAACGTCAGGGTGGCCGCGGCGGCACCGACGACCCCGCCCGAGACCGGCGCGTCGAGGGCGGAGTGCCCGCCGGTGGTGGCGAGATCGGCGGCGGCCCGGGCGTCGGTGACCTCGATGGTGGAGCAGTCGAGGAACAGTGTTCCCGGCGCGGCGGCGGGGATGATCTCGCGGTAGCAGTCCAGTACGTGCGCTCCGCTGGGCAGCATGGTGATCACGATGCGGGCGCTGGCGACCGCGGCAACGGCGGAGTCCACAAGGGACACACCGGCGCCCGCTGCCGTGTCGCGAGCGTGAGGATCCGGGTCGTAGCCGGTCACCTTTTCACCGTTCTGGACCAGGTTGGCGGCCATCGGGCCGCCCATGTTCCCGAGTCCCAGGAAGGCGATGCTCATGCGGTCACTCCCGTCCATTCGTCGGTGCCCAGCCCGGCGAAGTAGCCGTCGACAAGGTCGTCCCCGACCTCGGCGAGGGTCGGTGGAGACCAGCGGGGTGAGCGGTCTTTGTCGATGACCTGCGCGCGGATGCCTTCGACGAACTCCGCCGACGCGAAGGCACGATGCGAGATCCGGTATTCCTGGGCCAGCACGGTTTCCAGATCCGGCAGGGTGGCCGCGGTCCGCAGGGCACGCAGGGTGACCTTGAGCGCGGTCGGGGACTTGCCTTCGATCTCCTTGGCCGCCGCGATCGCCCGTTCTCCTCCGTCGCGTAGCCGGTCGAGGATCTCCTCGACAGTGTCGGCGGCGTAGCAGTCGTCGATCCAGCCGCGATCGGCGGCGAGTGTGCTGGGCGGTGGGGGATCCGCGATGAGATCGATCGCCGCGCCGGGTGTGTGGGAGGCGAGCGTGTCGAACAGGTCGGGTAGCCGGTCGGCCGGGACGTAGTGGTCGGCCAGTCCACAGTCGATGGCGTCGGCGCCGGACAGCTGGGCGGTGGTGAGCGCGGCGTGGGTGCCGAGTTCGCCGGGGGCGCGGGAGAGCAGGTAGGTGCCACCGACGTCGGGGACGAACCCGATGCCGACCTCGGGCATGGCGATCCGGGACCGGTCGGTGACGATCCGGTGGCTGCCGTGCGCGGAGACGCCGACGCCGCCGCCCATCACGAGGCCGTCCATGATCGCGACGTAGGGCTTGGGGTAGCGGGCGATGGTGGCGTTCAGCCGGTACTCGTCGGCCCAGAACTCCAGCGACGCGGTGCCGCCCGCGCGGGCGTCGTCGTAGATGGAGCGGATGTCGCCGCCGGCGCACAGGCCGCGGTCACCGGCGCCGTCGACGACGACCGCGCGCACGCCCGGGTCGTCGCGCCAGCGGTCGAGGTGCTTCGCGATCGCACGGACCATGTCCTGGGTCAGGGCGTTGAGCGCGCGGGGGCGGTTGAGCGTGATCCGGCCGATCCCGCTGTGGACGAGGAATTCGACGTCGCTCACGAGGCCTCCTTCAGCATCCGGCGGGAGATGATGACCCGCATGATTTCGTTGGTTCCTTCGAGGATTTGGTGTACCCGCAGGTCGCGGACGATCTTTTCGAGGCCGTACTCGGCGAGGTAGCCGTAGCCGCCGTGCAGTTGCAGGGCCTGGTTGGCGATGTCGAATCCGGCGTCGGTGCAGAAGCGTTTGGCCATCGCCGAGAGCTGGGTGGCGTTGGGCTCGTGCTGATCGAGGGCGTCGGCGGCTCGCCACAGCAGGGTGCGGGCCGCTTCGAGGTCGGTGCGCATGTCCGCCAGCCGGAACCGCAGGGCTTGGGATTCCGACAGCTTCGCGCCGAAGGCGGTCCGTTGGGTCAGGTACAGGACAGCCTTACCCAACGCGGCTTCGGCACCGCCGAGCGAGCAGGCGGCGATGTTCAGCCGTCCACCGTCCAAAGCGGACATGGCCACCTTGAATCCGGCGCCTTCGGCGCCGAGAAGGGCGCTGGCCGGGACGCGGGCGCCGTCGAAGAGCACCTGCCTCGTGGGCTGGGCGTTCCAGCCCATCTTGATTTCGTTCGGGCCGAACGACACGCCGGGGGTTTCCCGTTCGACGATGAACGCGGAGATCCCGCCAGGGCCCGGCCCGCCGGTGCGGGCGAGCACGACGTACACGTCGGAGGTGCCGGCACCGGAGATGAACTGCTTGACGCCGTCGAGGACGTAGTGGTCGCCGTCCCGCCGGGCGCGGGTCGACAACGCGGCCGCGTCGGAGCCGGCTTCGGGTTCGGTGAGGCAGTAGCTTCCGAATGAGTCCATAGTGGACAAGCGGGGCAGGTACGTGTGTCGCTGGGCATCATCGCCGAAGCGGTCGATCATCGTCGCGACCATGTTGTGGATGGAAACGTAGGCCGCGATCGACGGGCATCCCGTGGCCAGGGCTTCGAAGACCAGCACCCCGTCCAGCCGGCCGAGCGCCGAGCCGCCGACGTCCTCGGGCAGGTAGATCCCGCCGAGGCCGAGCTGGGCGGCTTTGCGCAGCACGTCGACCGGGAAATGCTTGGCCTGGTCCCATTCGACCGCGTGCGGGGCGAGATGTTCGGCGGCGAAGTCCGCGGCCGTCTCGCGCAGAGCGCGTTGTTCCTCTGTCAGTCTCATCGCGGCCTCAGTCCATCGTGGGAATGACGAAGGAGGCGTCTTCCTTGATGCCGGACGGCCAGCGCGAGGTGACGGTCTTGGTCTTGGTGTAGAAGCGGATCGAGTCGGGACCGTGCTGGTTGAGATCACCGAATCCGGAGCGCTTCCAGCCACCGAAGGTGTGGTAGGCGATCGGGACCGGGATGGGCACGTTGACCCCGACCATGCCGGTGTTCACCCGCGAGGTGAAGTCGCGCGCGGTGTCACCGTCGCGGGTGAAGATCGCGACGCCGTTGCCGTATTCGTGCTCGCTGGGCAGCCGCAGCGCCTCTTCGTAGTCGGCGGCCCGGACGATGGACAGCACGGGGCCGAAGATCTCCTCACGGTAGATGCGCATCTTCGCGGTGACGTGGTCGAACAGGCAGGCGCCGAGAAAGAAGCCATTCTCGTGACCGGGCACGGTGAGGTCACGGCCGTCGACGACGAGTTCGGCGCCCTCGGCCAGCCCGACGTCGATGTAGTCGCGAACCCGCTGGACCGCCTCGGCGGTGACCAACGGGCCGAAATCGGCCGCATCGTCCAGCGACGCGCCGACCTTGAGCGTCTTGACCCGCTCGGTCAGCTTCTCGACCAGGGCGTTCGCGGTCGCCTCCCCGACGGGAACGGCGACGGAGATGGCCATGCACCGCTCGCCTGCCGAGCCGTACCCGGCACCGACGAGTGCGTCAGCGACCTGGTCGAGATCGGCGTCCGGCATCACGATCATGTGGTTCTTCGCGCCGCCGAAGCACTGCGCGCGTTTCCCGTGCGCCGCCGCGGTGGTGTAGATGTACTCGGCGATCGACGACGACCCGACGAACCCGATCGCCTCGACGCGCGGGTCGGTCAGCAGCGCGTCGACGGCTTCCTTATCGCCGTTGACGACCTGGAACACGCCCGGCGGCAAGCCCGCTTCGAGGATGAGTTCGGCCAGCCGCAGTGGCACCGAGGGGTCGCGTTCGGACGGCTTGAGGATGAACGCGTTGCCGCAGGCGATGGCGGGCGCGGCCTTCCACAGCGGGATCATCGCGGGGAAGTTGAACGGGGTGATCCCGGCGACGACCCCGAGGGGCTGGCGCATCGAGTAGACGTCGATGCCGGTGCCCGCCGAGTCGGAGAACTCGCCCTTGAGCAGGTGGGGGATACCGATCGCGAACTCCACGACCTCGAGCCCGCGTTGGATGTCGCCGCGCGCGTCGGCGACGGTCTTGCCGTGTTCGGAGGCCAGCAGCCGAGCGAGACCGTCCTCTTCGGACCGGACGAGGTCGACGAACTTCATCAGCACACGGGCCCTGCGCTGCGGATTCCACCGTGCCCATCCCCGCTGGGCGTCGGCAGCCTGGCCGATCGCCGCGGTGACTTCGGCGGTCGACGCGAGCGGCACACGTGCTTGGACGGATCCGGCGCTGGGATCGAACACGTCGGCGAAGCGTCCGGACGTGCCTGAAACGCTTGTGCCACCGAGGAAATGGTGGAGTTCAGTGGTCATGAGGTCGCCTTTCGCGAGAGCGCAGGACGGACTGCCCGGGCGCACGGGTCGTGGCCGGGTTCTCAGGCAGGCTGAACTACCGCCGGGTGGACGGTGGGTCGGCGTCTTTCGCGCAGGCAGGAAGAATCCGCATGCGTTCAGCTCCATCCTCGTGGACGAACACGAACATCCGCGGCCGGTATCCTGGCTCCCGGATCCACGGCGCCCCGGCCTTCCCGGCTTTTCGCCAGTGGCCATCTCACGTGAGGCGCCGCTCCCCGGTCACAGTGGCGGGACCGCGCCGGAATCGCACCGGCTTCCCTGCACCGCAGACCTGAGGACACCATAAAGTAGGAAGTCCTACTATGTCGACTGTGTCCGGGACCTCACCCGAGTGGAGGCAAGGGTGTCGGCGTTCAGGCCTGAGGAGGGTAGGGGAGCAGGCTGCTGGCGTGCTCGTCCACGCGCAACGCCTTGCCGATGGCCGGAAACGCGCGTTGCGGGCACGCTGGTCGTTCGCAGACCTTGCAGCCCATCCCGATCGGGGTGACCGCGGCGTCGGCCCCGAGGGCGATGCCGTCGGAGTAGACGAGCCGTGTGGCGTGGCGGAGTTCGCAGCCGAGCCCGATCGCGAAGGTCTTGCCGGGGTCGCCGTGTCCGCCGACGGTGCGGTTCACTGTGCGGGCGAGCCAGAAGTACTTTTTGCCGTCCGGGAGTTCGGCGACCTGGGTGACGATCCTGCCCGGTGAGCTGAACGCCTCATAGACGATCCACAGTGGACACGAGCCGCCGACGCGGGAGAAGTGGAATCCGGTGGCGGACTGGCGTTTCGAGATGTTGCCCGCGCGGTCGACCCGGACGAACGAGAACGGCACGCCGCGTGTTCCCCGCCGCTGCAATGTCGAGAGCCGGTGGCAGATCGTCTCGAAGCCGACGCCGAAGTGGTCGGACAGCCGGGTGATGTCGTAGCGATACCGTTCCGCGGCACCGAGGAACACCCGGTAGGGCAGGACGAGTGCGCCCGCGTAGTAGTTGGCCAGTCCGATCCGCGCGAGCCGGCGCGCGGTGTCGCCGCTGAAGTTCCCGTCGTCGACCAGGCGGTCGATCACCTCTCCGGCCTCCAGTAGCGCCAGCTCCGAAGCCAGCCGGAACGCGGCTTGACCAGGGCGCAGTGCGGGTGACAGGTGGAGAACCTTGTCGGCGGGATCGAATCGATGCTGGTCGGCGCCCAACGGTGCCGCGGTCACCTGCACGCCGTGGCGTTCCCGCAACCCGGCCGCGAGTCCGGCGCGGACCTCGCCGGGCACCAGTCGCAGCTGGGCGGCCAGCAGTTCCGCGGGTTCGTCGAGTTCGGCGACGTGGTTGCGGCGCCGGTAGAACCAGTCGCGGATCTCCTCGTGGGGCTGTTGCGCGGCGGTGCGGTCAAGGCCCTGTTCGGACACCAGGGTCGCGATGTTCTCCATGGCTTCCCGGTAACTCCGGTGCAGCGACACCAGGGTTCGGGCGACCTCGGGGAGCTGGGTGGTCAGTTCGTCGACCTGTCCGGGGGAGATCTTGCCGTCGACGGTCTGGTCGGCGAAGACCTCCCGAACGCCGGCCACGAGCCGGGCGGTGTCCTGGGGGGCGAAGAACTCCGCGTCGACGCCGAAGTGCTCGGTGAGCCGGAGCAGCACCGGCAGGGTGAGCGGCCGCCCGTTGTGTTCGAGCTGGTTGACATAACTCGGCGAGATGTCCAGCAGTCGCGCCAGATCGGACTGGGTCATCGACCGGTCCTCGCGAAGGTGCTTCAGTCGTGCTCCCGCGTACAACTTCTCCACGACACCGACTGTAACAACTTTTACAGATTCGGCTCAAACGTTCACAACATTTGACAGCCCCGCGCTATCGACGCGGTCGCGATTCCGGTGCCACGCTTGATCGCAGGCACTACAAGGTTCACAGGAGGCTCCATGAGCACCGACATCGCCAGGGTCGCCGTCGTCGGCGCCGGGCAGATGGGCGCCGGGATCGCCGAGGTCTGCGCCCGTGCCGGGCTGGACGTCGTGGTCTGCGAGCAGGACGCCCCGTCGGCCGACGCCGGTCGTGCGCGGATCCTCGCGTCCCTCGACCGCGCGGTGAAGGCGGGCAAGCTGGACCGCCCCGCCGCCGAGCGAGCCGCCTGGCGGCTGCGGTTCACCACCGACCTGGGCGATCTGGCCGACCGGCAGCTGGTGATCGAGGCCGTCGCCGAGGACGAGCAGGTCAAGACCGAGCTGTTCGCGACGCTGGACAAGGTCGTCGCGGCGCCCGACGCGATCCTCGCCTCCAACACCTCGTCCATCCCGATCATGCGGCTGGGCATGGCGACCGGCCGGGCCGCGCAGGTCGTCGGCCTGCACTTCTTCAACCCGGTCCCGGTGCTGCCGCTGGTCGAGGTCGTCGGCTCGCTGCTGACCAGCGCTGCCACCACCGACCGGGCCGAGCGGTTCGCCCAGGAGGTGCTGGGCAAGAAGACCGTGCGGGCCCGGGACCGGGCCGGATTCGTGGTCAACGCGCTGCTCGTGCCGTATCTGCTTTCGGCGATCCGGATGGTGGAATCGGGCTTCGCCTCGGCGTCTGATGTGGACCGGGGGATGGAGCTGGGCACGGCGCATCCGATGGGCCCGTTGCGATTGACCGATCTGATCGGGCTCGACACGGTCGCGGCGATCGCCGATTCGCTCTACGCCGAGTTCAAGGAGGCGCTCTACGCGCCGCCTCCGTTGTTGCTGCGCATGGTCGACGCCGGGTTGCTCGGCAAGAAGGCCGGCCGCGGTTTCTACGTCTACGAAGGAAAGTGATGATCGACCACACCGTCCGCACGTATCCCTCCGCCGAAGCCCTGCCGCGTGAGGAGCAGCTGGCGTGGAAGCTCGCCGCCGTCGCCACCGACGACGTCGAGGTCACCCCGGAGGTCGCCGACATGGTGATCAACCGGGTGATCGACAACGCCGCCGTCGCCGCGGCCTCGCTGACCCGGCGTCCGGTCAGCTCCGCCCGTGACCAGGCTCTCTCGCACCCCGGCACACCCGGCGCGACGGTGTTCGGTGTCGAGGGCCGGTACTCCCCCGAGTGGGCCGCGTGGGCCAACGGCGTCGCCGTGCGCGAGCTGGACTATCACGACACCTTCCTCGCCGCGGACTATTCGCACCCCGGGGACAACATCCCGCCGATCCTCGCCGTCGCCCAGCACACCGGCCGCACCGGCGCGGACCTGCTCCGCGGCATCGCGGCGGGCTACGAGCTTCAGGTGAACCTGGTGCGCGGGATCTGTCTGCACGAGCACAAGATCGACCACATCGCCCACCTCGGCCCGTCCGCCGCGGGCGGCATCGGGGCGCTGCTGGGCCTGGACACGGAGACCGTGTACCAGGCGATCGGGCAGTCGCTGCACACCACGACGACGACTCGCCAGTCCCGCAAGGGCGAGATCTCCTCGTGGAAGGCCTACGCCCCGGCGTTCGCGGGCAAGGCCGCGATCGAGGCCGTGGACCGGGTCATGCGGGGTGAAGGGGCGCCGAGCCCGATCTACGAGGGCGAGGACGGCTTCATCGCCTGGCTGCTCAGCGGCCCGAAGGCCGAGTACACCGTTCCTCTGCCTGGCAAGGGTGAGGCGAAACTGGCCATTTTGGACACTTACACCAAGGAGCACTCGGCCGAATACCAGAGCCAGGCGCTGATCGACCTCGCGCGGCGGCTTGGCCCGAAGATCGGCGAGTTCGGCAAGGTGGAGAAGATCGTCATCCACACCAGCCATCACACGCACTACGTGATCGGTTCCGGCGCCGGAGACCCGCAGAAGTACGACCCGAAGGCCAGCCGGGAGACGCTCGATCACTCCATTCCGTACATCTTCGCGGTCGCGTTGCAGGACGGGGCCTGGCACCACGTGGACTCCTACGCGCCCGGGCGGGCGGCGCGGCCGGACACCGTCGAGCTCTGGCAGAAGATCACCACGGTCGAGGATCCCGAGTGGACCGAGCGCTACCACGCTCCGGAGCCCGCGTTCGGCGGCCGGGTCGAGGTGACCCTCGCCGACGGCACGACGCTGGTCGACGAGATCGCCGTCGCTGACGCCCACCCGGCCGGGGCGCGCCCGTTCGCTCGTGCGCAGTACATCGCCAAGTTCCGCACGCTCGCCGACGGCGTGATCACTCCCGAGGACCAGGACTGGTTCCTCGACACCGTCACCCGGCTCGGGGAACTGGACGCGGCCGAGGTCGCCGGGATCGCTCTCCCGGCCGGTCTCGCCACCACCTCGGTCAGCAAGGGGATCTTCTGATGCTGCACGCCACGCCCTCTCCGGCGGAGAAACGCTCCGCGTTCCGTGCGGGGTTGAATTCCGGTGCTCTGCAACGCTTCCCCGGCGCGTTCAATCCCTTGAGCGCCAAGCTGATCGAACGACAGGGATTCGAAGGCGTCTACATCTCCGGCGCCGTCCTCTCCGCCGAACTCGCCCTGCCCGACATCGGCCTGACCACGATCACCGAGGTCGCCGGCCGTGCCCAGCAGATCGCCCGTGTCACTTCGCTGCCCGCCCTGGTGGACGCGGACACCGGGTTCGGCGAGCCGATGAACGCCGCCCGCACCACCCAGCTGCTCGAAGACGCCGGAGTCGCGGGGATGCACCTGGAGGACCAGGTCAACCCCAAACGCTGCGGCCACCTGGACGGCAAAGACGTCGTCGAACGTGACGTCGCCGTCCGGCGGATCACCGCCGCCGTCGCAGCCCGGCGTGATCCGGACTTCGTCATCGCGGCCCGGACCGACGCGGCGGGGGTGAACGGCCTCGACGACGCGATCGACCGGGCCAAGGCCTACGCCGACGCGGGAGCCGACCTGATCTTCCCTGAGGCCATGCGCGGCCCGGCCGATTTCGAGCGGATGCGGGCCGCGGTCGACGTCCCGATCCTGGCGAACATGACCGAATTCGGCAAAAGCGAACTGCTGGACGCCAAAACCCTCGATTCGCTCGGGGTGAACATCGTCATCTATCCCGTCACTCTGCTGCGCCTCGCGATGGAGGCCGCCGAAAACGGCCTGCGCACCATCACCGAGCAGGGAAGCCAGGAGAGCCTGCTCCCGCGGATGCAGCACCGCCGCGACCTGTACGACCTGCTGGATTACAACGCCTACAACGCCTTCGACGAGAACATCTTCAATTTCCGCGTCTGATATTCAGGGCGCCCGAATTCCTTCAAGGGGACGACTATGTCCACACCCACTATCCATAAAGGACTCGCCGGTGTCGTCGTCGACACCACCGAGGTGTCGATGGTCAACCCCGACACCAACTCGCTGACCTACCGCGGATACCCGGTTCAGGACCTGGCCGCGAACTGCTCGTTCGAAGAGGTCGCCTATCTGCTCTGGCACGGCGAACTGCCGGACCCGGCGCAGCTGGCGGCGCAGAACGAGGTCGAAAGGTCCCAGCGTGGTCTGCCGGCCGACCTGGTGATGACACTGCTCGCGCTGCCCGACGCGGCACACCCGATGGACACGCTGCGCACCGCGGTGAGCATCCTCGGCGCGAACGACCCGAGCGAGGACGACAACTCGCCGGAAGCCAACCACGCCAAGGCTTTGCGGCTCTTCGCGGTGCTGCCCGCGGTCGTCGCGATCACCCAGCGCCGTCGGCACGGACTGCGCCCGCTCCCGCCGCGCGAGGACCTCGGGTACGCGGAGAACTTCCTCTACATGACGCTCGGGGAAGTGCCGGAGCCGGTGATCGTCCGTGCGTTCGAGACGTCGTTGGTGCTGTATGCCGAGCACAGCTTCAACGCCTCCACCTTCACCTCGCGCGTGGTCACTTCCACGCTCTCGGACCTCTACAGCGCCGTCACCGCCGGAATCGGCGCGCTCAAAGGGCCGCTGCACGGCGGCGCCAACGAAGCCGTGATGGCCACGTTCGAGGAGATCGGGACGGCGGACAAGGCGGAGGCCTGGCTCAAGACCGCGCTGGCCGAGAAGCGCAAGATCATGGGCTTCGGGCACCGTGTCTACAAGAACGGCGACTCCCGTGTCCCGACCATGCGCCAGGCCCTGCAGGAGGTCGCCGAACTCCGCGACGGTCATAACCTGCTCGACCTGTACGAAGCGCTGGCCCGGGCCATGTACGCGGAGAAGGGGCTGCACCCCAACCTCGATTACCCGGCAGGCCCGGCGTACCACCTGATGGGATTCGACACTCCGGTGTTCACCCCGATCTTCGTGGCCGCGCGGATCACCGGCTGGACAGCGCACATCACCGAGCAGCTCGCGGCCAACAGCCTGATCCGCCCGTCCAGCACCTACTCCGGTAAGGCGCAGCGCGCCGTCGCGCGACCGTGACACGAACCGTCCCGGGGCGCGCGATGGCGCGCCCCGGGGAGCGGTGCGTACGTGCGGGTGGCGCCGGAAAGACTTGAGGAAATCACGAGTGCGAGGCGCTACAGTGGCGAACGCAGCTGGTTCGAGCATCGTGCGCGTCATGACGGTGATCGAGGCAAGAGGGAACCCGGTGGGAATCCGGGACTGCCCCGCAGCGGTGAATGGGAACGACCTTCGTCAGTCTCCGCGGAGACAGCACTGAGCCGGGACGGCTTGGGAAGCGACGGACAGTAGGAACCCGGCGAAAGCCGGACCGCCCATGAGTCCGAAGACCTGCCCGCTGTGCACCCCGCGACCGCGGGGTGGTGGCTGCGACCTCGCGGGTTGGGTCTCGCCGAAACACGACCGGTGCCGGTCGTGTTTTGTCGTGCACTCCCGCGAAGTCCACGTGGACTCGCGAAGGAGAGCCCCGTGACCTCGACAACCACGACCAGCCGCGCCACCGTGTACGGCTACCCCCGTCAAGGCGCCGAGCGCCAGCTGAAGAAGGCGATCGAGTCCTACTGGGCGGGCCGCGTCGACGCGGACGCCTTGCTCGCGACCGCCCGCGACCTGCGCCTGCGGAACCTGGCCGAGCTGCGCGACGCCGGCATCGACGAGATCCCCAGCAACTACTTCTCGTTCTACGACCACGTCCTGGACACCTCCTGGCTGCTCGGCGCGATCCCGGAGCGGCACCTCGCCGCGGTCCCCGACGCGACCACCGCGGCCGGACGGCTGGACCGGTACTTCGCCATGGCACGCGGCACCGCGGACGCGCCGCCGATGGAGATGACCAAGTGGTTCGACACCAACTACCACTACCTCGTCCCCGAACTCGGCCCGGACACGCAGTTCAGCCTCGACGCGAGCAAGCCGCTCGACGAGTTCGCCGAGGCACTCGAACAGGGCGTCACCACGAGGCCGGTCGTCCTCGGCCCGGTCAGCTTCCTGCTGCTGGCCAAGGACCCGACCGGCACCGACGGTTTCCAGCCTCTCGACCTGCTGGACCGGATCGTCCCGCTCTACGTCGACCTGCTGCGGCAGTTGCGTGAGGCGGGCGCGGAGTGGGTCCAGCTGGACGAGCCCGCGCTGGTCACCGACCAGCCGGCCGAGGTGCTGGGCAAGGTCGAGGAGACCTACGCAGCCCTCGCCCGCGAAGAGGCGCGCCCGAAGATCCTCGTGGCCTCCTACTTCGACCGGCTCGGCGAAGCGCTGCCGGTGCTGGCCGCCGCTCCGGTCGAGGGCCTCGCGATCGACTTCACCGGCTCGGCCGCCGCCAACGTCGAAGGACTCGCCGCCGCCGGTGGTATCCCGCGCAAGCGCCTGGTCGCGGGGATCGTCAACGGCCGCAACATCTGGGCCGCCGACCTGACCGCCGCCCTCACTACCCTCGGTACCCTGCTCGGGCTCGCCGGGACCGTCGACGTCGCCCCGTCCTGCTCACTGCTGCACGTGCCGCTGGACGTCACCCTGGAAACCGATCTGGACCCGGAGATCGCCGGGTGGCTGTCCTTCGCACGGCAGAAGCTGGAGGAGATCGTCACCCTGCGGCGCGGCCTGACCGAAGACCGCTCCACGATCGCCAACGCGCTGCACGTCAACGCCAGCCGGCTGGCCTCGCGCGCGGCGTCGCCGATCGTGCGGGTACCCGCCGTCCGGGACAGGGTCGCCGCGATCACCGACACGGACCTGCACCGCGCCGCCCCGTACGGCAAGCGCCGCCAGGCCCAGCAGGACCGCCTGCGGCTGCCCGAACTGCCGACCACCACCATCGGCTCGTTCCCGCAGACCGGTGAACTGCGCAAGGCCCGCGCGGCGCTGCGGGCGGGCAAGCTCGACCGCGACGCCTACCAGGAGGCGATGAAGGCCGAGATCCGCGCCGTCATCGCCGAGCAGGAGCAGATCGGCCTGGACGTGCTGGTGCACGGCGAGCCGGAACGCAACGACATGGTCCAGTACTTCGGTGAGCAGCTCACCGGGTTCCTGGCCACCCAGCACGGCTGGGTGCAGTCCTACGGCACCCGCTACGTCCGGCCGCCACTGATCGTCGGCGACGTCGCCCGTCCCGAGCCGATGACCGTCGCCTGGGCCACCTACGCCCAGAGCCTCACCGAGCGGCCGGTCAAGGGCATGCTGACCGGACCGGTCACGATGCTCGCGTGGTCGTTCGTGCGCGACGACCAGCCCGAGGGCGATACGGCCCGCCAGGTCGCGTTCGCCCTGCGGGACGAGGTCGTCGACCTGGAGAACGCCGGGATCAAGGTCATCCAGGTCGACGAACCCGCGCTGCGGGAGACGCTGCCGCTGCGCACCGCCGACCGTGCCGCTTATCTGGAGTGGGCGGTCGCCTCGTTCCGCCTCGCCACCTCCGGTGTGCGGGACGAGACGCAGATCCACACGCACATGTGCTACGCGGAGTTCGGCGACGTGTTGCAGGCGATCATCGACATGGACGCCGACGTCATCAGCCTGGAGGCCGCGCGGTCGAACATGGCGATCGTCGCCGACCTCGCCCGCGCCGGTTACCCCAACGAAGCCGGGCCCGGCGTGTGGGACATCCACTCGCCGCGTGTCCCGTCGGTCGAGGAGATCGTCGGACACCTGCGGACGGCCTCCTCGGCGTTCCCCGCCGACCGGCTGTGGGTCAACCCCGACTGCGGGCTCAAGACCCGCGGCTACCCCGAGGTGCGGGCGACCCTGGCCAACCTGGTCGAGGCCACCGGCCAAGTGCGAGCCCGTTCGTGACACCAGGCTCGATCGTCCCGCGGCGGGTGGCCACCCCACCCGCCGCGGTGCCCGCACAGCGGACCGCCCGCCCGCGCACGGTCCGCGACCGTCTCGCCGCCGGCGTCCCGATGATCTCGCTGGAGTTCATGCCCCCGCGCCCGACCGACGACGCGGACCGCATCTGGCGGAACGTCCGCAAACTGGAGTCGCTGCGTCCCGGCTTCGTCTCCGTCACCTACGGAGCGGGCGGATCCACCCGGGACAACACCGTCGCCGTGGCCGCGCGGATCGCCAGGGAGACCACCATGCTCCCGGTGGTGCACCTGACGGCCGTCGACCACTCGGTGCGGCACCTGAGGTCGTTCGTCGGGCAGCTCGCCGACGCCGGGGTGGTCAACGTCCTCGCGTTGCGGGGAGACCCGCCCGGCGACGTCGACGGCGAGTGGGTCCGCCATCCGCAGGGACTCACGTACGCGAGCGAACTCGTCGCGCTGCTGCGCGATCACGGCGACTTCTGCGTCGGGGTAGCCGCCTTCCCGCATCGGCATCCACGTTCGGCGAGCGTCGAGGACGACACGGCGCACTTCGTCGCGAAATGCCGGGCGGGCGCGGATTACGCGATCACGCAGATGTTCTTCGACGCCGACGACTACCTGCGGCTGCGGGACCGGGTCGTCGCGGCCGGCTGCGAGACACCGATCATCCCCGCGCTGATGCCGGTCACCACGACGCGGACGATCGAACGCTCGGAACAGCTGTCCGGAGCACCGTTCCCGGCACATCTGGCGGCACGGTTCGCCGCCGTCGCCGACGACCCGAAAGCCGTCCGCGCGCTCGGCATCGAACAGGCGATCCTGCTCGCCCGGCGTCTGCAGGACGAAGGTGCGCCCGGTCTGCACTTCATCACGTTCAACTACGCCAAGGCCACCAAGGAGGTCGTCGCGGAACTCACGGTGCCCGGGTAATGCCCCCGAAGCCGCGCCGGATCCGGGTCGACGGAACGGAGCTGGTCGTGCTGACCAAAGCCGCCTACGAAAGCCTGGACGGCCAACGCCGCCAGGCAGGCGCGCAAGGAGCCCGGGTCCGGGCACTGCGCGGGCAGCTCGACCAGCTCAACGCGTTCGTCGATCGCCTGGAAAAGGCCGCGGCCCGTCTGCCCGGATGTCCGCCCGAGCTGATCGCTGAGTTCGCGAACCGGCCTGGACGTGACGGGGATCGCGGGGCCTGAACCCCCTGTCGTGGAACAACAAAGCTCGGAGGGGCTTGGCGTGAAGGAATTGATGATCGACCGGCCTGGTGCTGTCTTGAGACCGGACGTCGGGCCGCTCAAGGTCATGGGCGTCCTGAACGTCACACCGGATTCGTTCTGGCCGGGCAGCAGGTACGCCGCCGCCGAGCGCGCGATCGAATCCGGCATGGAGATGTTCGGCGACGGAGCATGGGCCATCGACGTCGGAGGTGAATCGACTCGCCCTGGAGCCGCGCCGATGTCGCCGGACGAGGAGTGGGAGCGCATTTCGCCGGTCGTCTCCGGACTGGCGAAGCACGGACGTGTCTCGGTCGACACCAGGCATCCCGAGGTCGCCGAAATCGCCGTGCACCACGGAGCCTCGATCATCAACGACGTCTCCGGCAGCCTGCACCAGCTCGCCGCCCGTCTCGGAACTGGGTACGTCGGCATGCACTCGACAGCGGTGCCGGTCCTGGCCGGAGCCCAGCCTCAGTACGGGGACGTGGTGACCGACGTGAGCACACACCTCCAGGACATCGCGATGGCGGCGCGCGCCGCCGGGTCGAGCGAGCTGTGGATCGACCCCGGAATCGGCTTCGGCAAAGGTGTCGAGGACAATCTGCGACTGCTCCGTGCCCTACCGGAACTGTGCGCGCTGGGCAGTTCGGTCCTGCTCGGGGTGAGCCGCAAATCCTTCCTCGGCGCGGTCACCGGCCGCACCGTCGAAGACCGTTTGCCCGCTTCGTTGGCCGTCTTGGCTCCCGCGTGGTCGGCGGGCGTCGACGTCATCCGGGTCCACGACGTTCCACAAACACGCGACACCATCGCCATGCTGGAAACGATCTGGGGCCGTGGATAACGCTGTCGCGACCAGGTCTGGTGGTGTCGGCAACCCAGACCTAGCTGCGTCCTCCGTCACGTCACCGGATAGACGATCATCCGGTCCCCGACGAATCCGGCGAAGTCCACCGGTTTCCCGGCCATGTCCCAATTCAGGATGGTTGTCCTATGCTGATGCGCGCTCGACGGCTGGCTGATCCCCGAAGATGTCTGGGAGACCGTTACCGAACCACTCCAGCGACTGCCGCCCAGCGAAGGAGTTCAGCCCCCGCGAACGCCACATCACCTCGCTGCTGCGCTGGACCATAGTCACCAACGGCGACTACCGCGCGACTTTCGTGTTCCGCAACGGAACCCAGATCAAGCCGTGAGACGACCGATTCGCGAGCCCCCACCACTCAGCGCTGACCGGATGGGTGCGGACTTCCACATGCGCCGATCTCCTGGCTCTGGGTGGTCGATCACCACGAGCATTGTGGTGCTCCCGGGCGGGAGGCTGCTGCGCGTCGGTGAGGTTCAGGTCCCGGGCTCGTGGGGTAGGCGAGCTTCGAGGTAGGAGGTCCAGTCGTGTGCCGCGCGGTGATTCCACTTCGTGGCGGTTTCCATGTCGATGCCTGTGAGGTGTGCCAGGACCGAGGCGGGTAGCCGGGCGGCGAGGGCGAGGCGAGCGCTGTTGCGCGCTGCGAGTCCGGCGAGCCCGTGGCCGGCCAGGCGGTGGGACAGTGTGTTGGCCGCGATCGGCCGCGAACCCGTTGCCCCGGGGAACAGCAGTGGCGATGTTTGCTTTCTCAGGCCAAGCCCGTCGTGGGGAGCGGGTGGCTCAGCGGCGAGGCGTTCCAGGAGCGTGGCCAGCCGAGGTGGGAGCGCGAGTCGATGATCGGCGAGCTTCAGGGACGTGCCGGTGGTTGTCGTGGTCACCTGGTCGTGGCGCAGTCGCACGATGGTGGTGACGGGAAGTCCATAGAGGAGGGTGAGTGCGCCTGCGACGCGAAGCGCGAGCGGAAGGTCATCGTCGTCGAGACATCGGCGGAGCTGGTGCAGGCGTTCGTCGTCGTCGAGCATTGTCAGCCGTTGCGGGTAGTGAGGGAATGGTGCTCGGATGCCGGTGGGGATCAAGCCATGGGTCCGGGTCCAGGTGATGAAGGGATACAGGTAGCGGTAGTGCCCGCGGCCGCTGTCGAGCCATTCGTCCACATGCGACTGGGAAAGATCGGCGAGCGCGAGGTGCTGGCTGTCGAGCCAGTGCAGGAAGCGGGATGCGGCCAGGACGGTGGAGGGAATGGTCGTGGGGGCGCTCTGGCCGACTCCACGGCGGTGCGCGGCACGGCGTGCTTTCGGCAGAAGGTACCAGCGGGCGAACGGTCCCAGGACGTGCAGGTGGTGTGGTGGCGTCTCGGCCATCAGGTTGCGTAGCCACGGGTCGATCCGGTCGATGTACTCGGCGTCTCGTTCGGGCAGGACAGCGCATCGGACGAGAAGGTCCCGGACGCTGTTGCTTGTTCGGGAGGGGGCGAGGGTGTCGAGGTGTTCGTGGGTGACGGGGATGTCGTCGAGGACGAGCTGGCGGAGCAGCCGGCTGCCTTTCGTCGCTTGGATCCAGTGGATCGTGGCCGACGGTGTGTCGCTGGCAGCGAGCTTCGCGTGAAGAGCAGCCCACCGGGCGGAGATTGTCCCGTCCGGCCTCATCAGCAACTTGGTGGCGCGGTCCGTCAGGGCGCATCGGCGGCAGGAGCGGGCGTTGTGGTTGTCGCCGGTGGCGCCGCAGGTGCGGCAGGCGAAGGTGAGCGGGCTGCCCGCACAAGGACCGCAAATCCGGGCGCCGTCGGCGCCGGAGCCGATAAGCGGCAGAACGGTACCGCAGGTCGCGCAGGGTGTCTTGGCCGAGATTACCTTCGCGCGGCAGCAGCCACCGACGGCGCCAAGCGGCCAGAGTGCGGCGACGCGCGAGACTTTGCCGCACAGTGCGCACGGCAGGTAGGTGCAGCGTCGCCGCCGTGCTTCGGCCTTCTTGGGCTTCTTCGCTCGCGCTGGCGGAGGGGAGCGATCGCCGCGTCGGCAGGGCGAGCAGATCGGCCCGTCGGGGGTGATGGTCTGACGTCCTCCGGGCGTGCCGCAGCGCCAGCATCGGGTCAGGCGGCTGACACAGCGCGCGCACCAGCGACCGTCCGCCGCGATGTGCGGCAAAAAGAACGTCGCTTGCCCGCAGGCGGAGCACATGGGCTGCGCGACGTCCACTCCGGAATGAACGGAAAGCAGGTGCGCCAAGGGAAGATATCCCGCTGGAACGGCCGACCTCGCCACCGTCAGCGCGTCGTCGTGTCCGTCCAAGAAGGCCACGAGGTCGGGGATCTCCTCGGGGGCGATCCGCGTCGAGTGCAGCAGCAGATGCAACTCTGCGCCGCTCATCTGGGGCAGATGCCTGGCCAGCGACGCCAAGAGCCCGCCCGGCTCTCCAGCCACGTTGATCGGGTTCGGCTGTGTCATGACAGATCCGGGCGGCGGATAGTGCTGCGACGGACCTGCGGGAGCCGGGACGCTCCAGCTGCCTTCGTTGTCACCGTACCGGCGACCTTGATCTCGATCAGGTCGTTCGGTGCGCAGGCGAGGATGTCGCACAGCGCGGCGAACACGTCCATCGACAGCCGCTGAGGTGGTGTCGTCACGAGCCGATAGATCTGCTCGCGGGACAGCACGATCCCGCGTTCTGCCAACGGCTTGACCAGATCCGAAGTCTGAAACATCCCGCGTTCGGCCATCCGCATACGCAGATGCCACTCGAAGGTCATCTTCTTCGTCACGGCGCCTCCCACATGAACGGCGCGAAGGCGCCGAGTGCCTGGTGCATCAACCGGTTCCGGAACTCGTCCGACACGTCGGTGTAGATCGAGGTCGTACTGGGATACGCGTGGCCGACCTGCTCCTGAATGAACCGCGGCGGGTATCCGAACTCGACCAGGTGCGTCACATAGGAATGCCGCAAACAATGCAGATCGAGTTCCGCATCCAGGCCCGCGGCGTCACGGGCCCGCTGGAACGCCGTATTGAGACTTCGCGGCGCCAGCCTGCTACCCCGCTCAGTGAGGAACAGCGCCTGGAGACCGGCGGTGTCCAGCACCGGCCGGATCTCCTCAAGCCACTCCTCGAACGGCTCGACCACCCAGTCCATCTCGGGCACGAGCAGGACAGTCCGCCGCTTCGGCGGACTGCCGCGCGAGCTCTTGCCCCAGCGAACGAACAGCGCACCGCACCGTTGAAAGTGGCGGATACGAGGATTGTGCCGCAGGTCCGGCAAATCCAGGCCCCAGGCTTCCCTGCGCCGGAGGCCGAACGCGTACACGGTCTTGAGCGCGATCGAGTCCCGCAACGCGGTGATGCCGCCCTTGCGGCCACGCGCCCGCGCCTGATCCGCCAACCCGTCGGCAGCGTCGAACAACGCCTGCACCTCGTCGTAACTCAACGCGCGCCGCCCAGGGCGGCTCTCGACGTCGGCGACGTGCCGGACGCTGTTGAACTCATGCAAGACCATCATCGGCGCCGCGCCGAATCGCTGCAGGCACACGTCAGGCCATCGGTATCGCGGATCGGTGACGTACTGCATGAACAAGCGCAACACGCACTCATGCGCGCGCAGCGTCGACATCCGCACCGGCCTGTCGCCGGAGCGTAGATGTGACAGGAACGCTTCCACCTCGCCTGCTGTCCACTGCCACGGGTACTGGTTCGACGCCTCGGCGAACCGCCGGATCAGGTGCAACCGCGCATGGATTGTCCTCGGTTTCAGGAACCGGACTCGCTGCTGCCGCGCCCACCCCTCGAGCATCGCCTCGAAGACCGCCGTCTCCGGATCGAGAAACGACACGCCCTCGACGAGCATCATGCGAGCCGCCCCGGCAAGATCGTCGTCCACCACAGTATGTTGCATCAAACACAACGATGTGGCGTTTAATTGAGCGGAGTTCTACTCGTTCGGGCTAACCGTCGAAGCGTCTGTCGACCTGGGCGGTAGTGGCGTCCGCAGCTCGACGTCAGAGGCTCGGCTTGACGCCCCGCAGTCGTGTCGGCAGGCTTGTGATCTGCGCAAACGTTGCACCGGCGGCCTGTTGTGATAGATGCAACTTGGCTCATTCTCGGCTTGACGGGAGCGTGTCCGGCGTTCAGGATCGTCGACAGAGTTCGTGCGTATGTTCGAGTGTTTGTCGCTGGCTTCCCCCCACGGCAGAGCGTGTGGTGTGGAGCTGGTGTGGCGTTCAACAATCCTGCTGTCCCGTGGCGTGAGATCCAGCGGGTCGCGTCCGGTCGCCCTCGTGTGGAGGGTGACGGGAACGATTCGCCGGCGTGGTCGCGCAAGCGGGAGGGCTACGCCGGGGCGCCGGTGGATCTGCGGGTCCGCGAGGGCGACGACGACGGCGGGGCGGTGCCGCGGGTTCCGTACGCGGAGTTGCACGCGCATTCGAACTTCAGCTTCCTCGACGGCGCCAGCCACCCCGAAGAGCTGGTCGAGGAGGCCGCCCGCCAGGGTCTGGACGCGATCTTCCTGACCGATCACGACGGCATGTACGGGGCGGTGCGGTTCAACGAGGCCGCCCGCGAGCTCGGGGTCCGCGTGGGTTTCGGTGCGGAGTTGTCGCTGGACCTGCCCGCGCCGCAGAACGGCGTCGCGGACCCCGGCGGGGCGCATCTGCTGGTGCTGGCCCGCGGCCTGGAGGGCTACCGACGGTTGTGCCGGGTGATCTCGCGGGCGCAGCTGGCCGGTGGGGAGAAGGGCCGCCCGGTCTACGACGAGACCGCGCTGGTCGACGACCTCGCCGGACATGTCCTGGTACTGACCGGCTGCCGAAAAGGTCGGATCCGCCGCGCCCTCGCCGCCAACGACAAGATCACCGCGATGTCCGAGCTGATGTCCCTGGTGGACAAGTTCGGGCGCCACAACGTGGCGGTCGAGTTGATCGATCACAGCCTGCCGCTCGATTCGACCTTCAACGACACGTTGGCGTCGATGGCGGAGGCGGCGGGGGTGGTGACGGTGGCGACGAACAACGTCCACTACGCCCACCCCGGCCGGGGCCCGCTCGGGGACGCCGTCGCCGCGGTCCGCGCCCGCCGGTCGCTGGATGACATGGAGGGCTGGCTGTCGGCGGCGCACATGGCGTTCGTGCGCTCGGGTGCCGAGCAGGCCGAGGTCTTCGCCCGGTATCCCGGTGCGGTCACCCGCGCGGCCCTGCTCGGCGTCGAATGCGCCTTCGACCTGAACCTGGTCGCCCCGGACCTGCCTCCATTCCCCGTCCCGGCGGGACACGACGAGATGTCGTACCTGCGGGAGCTGACGTGGGCGGGTGCGGCGAAACGCTACGGGCACCGCGAGGACTATCCGAAGGCCTACGCCCAGCTCGACCACGAGTTGAACATCATCGAGAAGCTGGGGTTCCCCGGGTATTTCCTGGTGGTGTGGGACATCGTCCGGTTCTGCCGCGACGCCAACATCTTGTGCCAGGGCCGGGGTTCCGCGGCGAACAGTGCGGTCTGCTACGCGTTAGAGATCTGTCACGCCGACCCGGTGAAGTGGGGCCTGCTGTTCGAGCGGTTCCTGGCGCCGGAGCGGGACGGGCCGCCGGACATCGACATCGACATCGAGTCCGACCGCCGCGAAGAGGCGATCCAGTACGTCTACGACAAACACGGCCGTTTCCATGCGGCGCAGGTGGCGAACGTGATCACCTACCGGGCGCCGTCGGCGATCCGGGACGCCGCCAAAGCCCTCGGTTTCAGCCCCGGGCAGCAGGACGCCTACAGCAAGATCGTCAACCGCTGGGCCGGCGTGAAGAAAACCAGCGAGGAAGCGGCGGGGGAGATCCCGGCCGAGATCCTCGAACTTGCCGACGCCCTCGAAGACTTCCCCCGCCATCTGGGGATCCACTCCGGTGGGATGGTGATCTCCAAGGAGCCGGTGTCGGAGGTTGTGCCGGTCGAGTGGGCCCGCATGCCCGGACGGTCGGTGTTGCAGTGGGACAAGGACGACTGCGCCGCCGTCGGGCTGGTGAAGTTCGACCTGCTCGGCCTCGGCATGCTCTCCGCGCTGCACTACATGATCGACCTCATCGCCGAACACCACGGCGAGACGGTCGACATCGGCAAGCTCGACCTCGCCGACCCCAACGTGTACGACATGCTGTGCGCCGCGGACGCGATCGGCGTGTTCCAAGTGGAGTCCCGGGCGCAGCTGGCGACGCTGCCGCGGTTGCGGCCGCGGAAGTTCTACGACCTCGTCGTCGAAGTCGCCCTCATCCGGCCCGGCCCGATCCAGGGCGGCTCCGTCCACCCCTACATCGCCCGCCGCCGCGGAGAAGAAACCTGGAAGCACAAGCATCCCCTGCTGGCCCGGTCCTTGGACCGGACGCTGGGGGTGCCGTTGTTTCAGGAGCAGGTCATGCAGATGGCCGTCGACGTCGCGTCCTTCACCCCGGCCGAGGCGGATCTGTTGCGGCGGGCGATGGGCGCGAAACGCTCCAGCGCCAAAATGCGGAAACTCGCCAAACGGTTCTTCGACGGTGCCGCGGCCAACGGCGTCGACCGCGACACCGCCGTGTCCGTGTTCGAGCAGATCCACGCCTTCTCCGGCTACGGCTTCCCCGAAGCCCACTCCATGTCCTTCGCCCTGCTCGTCTACGCCTCCGCGCATCTCAAGTACTACTGGCCGGCGGCGTTCTGCGCGGGCCTGTTGCGCGCGCAGCCGATGGGGTTCTACTCCCCGCAGTCGCTGGTCGCCGACGCCCGCCGCCACGGCGTCATCGTGCGTGAGCCGGACATGAACGCCAGCCTCTCGCACGCCACCCTCGAAGCCGAGCCCGAAAGCACCGGCGGCCAGGCGATCCGGCTCGGCCTCGCCGCGATCCGACACGTCGGCGACAACGCCGCTGAGGCGATCGTCACCGAACGCCAGATCAACGGTCCCTACACCAGTATCGGGGAGTTGACCGAACGTGTCCGGCTGAAGAAGCCCGCGGTCGAGGCGCTGGCCACCGCCGGGGCGTTCACCAGCCTCGGCCCCGAGCGACGCCAAGCACTCTGGGCCGCAGGTGCCGCGGCCACCACCCGGCCCGAGCACTTCCCGGGTCTCGCGCCTGGCCTGGACGCACCGGCGCTGCCGGGGATGACGCGGTTCGAGGTCACCGCCGCAGACCTGTGGGCCACCGGCATCTCACCCGGCTCCCACCCCGTCGAATACCTCCGGACCTGGCTCACCGAGCGCGGCGCCATCAGCGCCGCCCAGCTCAGCGAGGCCGAGGACGGGGCACGAGTGTGGATCGGGGGAGCCGTCACCCACCGGCAACGCCCCGCCACCGCAGGCGGAATCACTTTCTTCAACATCGAGGACGAGACCGGCATGGCCAACATCCTCGTCTCCCCGGGCCTGTTTCACCGGTGTAGGAAGGTGCTGCTGGCGAGCAACGCCTTGCTGTTCCGAGGAATCGCTGAGGTCACCGAAGGATCGTCGACACTCGTCGCGGATCAAGTGCGCCCGTTGGATCTCCGGGGTTTAGCGTCGGGATCGCGTGATTTCCGATGACCGGAGCGAACCGGGAATGGCGAACGCTGGAAGTGCCGATCCGGCCAGGTTCTGAGGCGCCCAAACGATGTCCGTGGGGCCACGACCTGGCAGTCGGCGGCGTGCGACAGAGCTGGTCACAGGACTATCAGGCGCCGGAGTGGCTGTGCGAGGCTTGCCACGCCCTAACAGGCGACGGCGGCATCTGGGCAGTGATCGACACCGCCGTGGAACGGCAAGTCATCGAAACCGACGTGGACGAGTACGGCCTGCGTCTGGTTGTTCTGCCGCCGCCGGTTTCCGCAGGGATCGGCGTCATCCAGCTTCGCTTGGGACACACGGTCTTCGGTGAAGTGCACTTGTCACTGTGTCCGGTCGACCGGCGCGCGATCCTCTGCCATGTCGAGGTCGAAGAGAAGCACCGAAGGCGTGGCGCTGGCCGCGTGCTGGTGAACGCGGCCTTGAAGCGAGGCACCAAGTTCAACTGGACGATGCTGCCCATCAAGCGTGATCCGGTCGCCGTCGCGTTCTGGGCCCGGGTCGGAGCAGTCGGGACGGATAGCCCCCACCCCTGCACGCATCAGCTGAAACAAGGAGTCGTGCCCGCCGAATCGCGATGGACGAAGTGGTGGTAAGCCTTTACGGCAGTGATGCGCCAGCATCTCCCCGTGCCATGGCCGGCCACGAGTAACGACAGGCCTGCCGAAGCCGTTGTACAGGCCCACGCCGACTTTCTCGCGTTGCCAACCGGCGCTTGATCAGGCTGGGCGCGCCGGGATTTCCGCTGGTCAAACGCATCGTCCCGGGCTCATTGCTGCTAGTACGCATAGTGCGGTTGGCCTGCTGTTCGCGAAACCGGCAAATTTTGTCGCTGGTTGTCGATAGCGTGACGAGGTGACTACTGAGAGCCGAGACGAGGGTGCCGGATCCGCACTGCGCCGTGCGGGCGCGGCATGGTCGGAAGAGGACACCGCGATGCTGCTGGACGGGCTCCGGCGCGGTGCGAGGCTGGAGGCGCTCGCGGAGAGCTTGGAACGCACGCCCGGTGCGCTGCAGGCACGGTGCAAGGTGCTGCTGCCGCCGCAACTGCGCCCGGCGTTACGCGCTGATGCTGAGGCGGTGCTGAGGAGGCAACTAGCGGCCAACCCGAATTTTGCCGCCGCCACGAGTCCGAACAGAACATCGGCCCGGCGCGGAAGTCGTGGTCGTAATGCCTCGGTGTCGCCTGTGTCGTTGAGCGGCGAGCAGCGGCGGATGATCGACGCGGTGCGGTCAGGGCAGGATGTGATCGTCGATGCGACCGTGGGATCGGGCAAGACCACGGCGATTCAGGCGCTGTGCACTGAAGTGGGTCGGGAACGGCGGGTGCTGTATCTGACCTACAGCAAGCTGTTGAAGGCTGATGCGCAACGCCGGGTGAAACACGCGAAAGTGCAGAACTACCACGGCATCGTATATCCCTCCCTGCTCAAGGCGGGCATCAAATGCGGTGTTGATGAATCCATTCGACGGTTCAACGCAGCCTTTACCAGCCTCTCGGCCCAGTTCCCCAGATTCGACCTGCTCGTGGTCGATGAGTACCAGGACATCAACGAGGAATACGCGCAGCTGCTGCGCAACATCAAGTCACTGAACCCGTCCATGCAGACCGTGCTTGTCGGTGACCTGGCGCAGAAGGTGCACTCGAATACGACGCTGGACGTCCAGCGGTTCACCAGGGAAATCACCCGGCAGGCCGAGTTGATGCCGTTCACGCGGTCTTTCCGGGCAGGCCGGGAACTTGGCACGCTGCTCAGCGAGGCGTGGAACAAACCGGTGGTGGGCGTCAACCCCGGGCAGACGATCAGGTACGTCTCCTACGACGAGGCACTCGACTTCATGAAGGCGAAGAACCCCGGTGAGCTTCTCTGCCTGGGCAGACGCAACGGCCAGATGGCTGAGGCGCTGAATCACCTGGAACGCGATCATGGTGAGGTCTTCAACAAGGAAACCGTCTACGCTTCCATCCGCGACGGCGACACCTCGGTGACCTACAGCGACGACACCGCGGTGTTCACGACGTTCGACTCCAGCAAGGGGCTGGAGCGACCGGCGAGCGTGGTGTTCGACTACGACGAGGACATGTGGGACATGCGCTGCAGCTTCCCGAACGTGGACACAACGGTGATGCGCAATGTGTTCCTGGTCGCGGCCTCCCGCGGAAAGCACGAAGTCGTCTTCGTGCGGTCAAAACATGCTCAGCGGCAACCCAAAAGCATCGGCTTCATCCCCGTGCAGCGGTTCACGAAACTGCTGGCCGCCGAACAACCCAAATATGACAAACCGATGATGGCATCGGACTGCTTCGATTTCACCTACGCGGAGAACCTCCAGGCCTGCGTCGACCTGCTCGACAGGCGACGCCTCGACGACGGCACGGGCGAGGAGATCAACATCGACCGCGTCGACGGGCTGATCGACCTCTCTCCCGTGGTGGGGCACTACCAGGAAGCTGTGTTCTTCGACAGGTACAACCCCACCCTCGAGGTGGTACTGAACCCGAAACCGATCGCGAAGCAGCTGCGCGGCAAACTGACCGACGACCCTTGGCACAACTCGCTGGTGCTGACCGCCGTTGACACTGACCAGATGCGCTACGCGGAACAGGTCACCCGAAAAGTCAGCGGCGAGGTTCGCGACGCACTGACCAGGCGACTGGCGACACAGCTTCCCCGCGACTGCGCGGCACAGGTACCCATGGACCTCTCAGGCACGGCTGCGACATCGTCGGCGGCGACACCGATCACGTTCGTAGGTGTCGCCGACGCCGTGCACGACGACAAGGTCTTCGAGCTCAAGTTCGTCTCCGAACTCGATCGCGCCATGTTCCTCCAGCTAGCGCTCTACCTCGTCATGAGCGGCCACCAAACGGGTGTGCTGTGGAACACGCGCACAGACGAACGCTGGGAAGTGCAAGTCCCAGACCGCGAGAGGTTCATGCACGCCGTCGTCCTGTGCGTCACCAAACAGCACTACCGGGCGTTCCAGACACCGCCGCCACAACCGGAACAGAGCGGCCGACTCCGCAGGATCGCGGTCGGCTTGCTCGGCCGCTCACGACGGGACGGACCACCCTTCGGCTGAAACCCAACGTTCGATAGCGCTTGGCTGTGCGCGCAGTCGGTATCGCCTGCGCGTCGGGAGTGGCGAGGTGGACTGCGATCTCTGCGGTACGTCGCCGGAGATGGCGGGCCCAGCGCACAAAGGGGGAGGGGTGCGCCGGGTCCAAGGACACCATGCCACACGTCGAACAGATGTTCAGCTCGGCTGCCCGAGGGTAGCCGACCGGGCGGAGGTGCGCTGAGGCGAGTTCGATGAAGGATCTTGGCATCGCGAAGCTGCAGGCGAGCAGGTCGGCGCGAAGTTAGACCTCAGTGGAAGGGCGCGTCGATCTGCTGATGATCGCTGCAGAGTGACCGGAACAACGAGACACGGATCCGCGATTTCGACTACGCTGGCCGCTCGGCCGGTTACGCTCGTGTAGTGATCGCGCGGGAGTAGCGGTCGGGCCGTGGGGGCGGCTGCTAGAAGATGTCGGGCGACGGGGAGGGCGAGCCGGCGTGTCGTTGAATGTGGCCAAGCTGCGGCAGCAGGCTGGTGAGCTTGATGCTGAGCTGGAGCAGGCCCGGTTTACCGGGAGATCGGCTGACGGTATCGCGTCGGCGGTGGTGACTGGTCAGGGCAAGCTGGTGGATCTGACGATCGCGGATCATGTGATCCGGAGTACGCATCCGCAGCGGCTGGGGCCCGCGGTGCTGGAAGCGGTGTCGGCGGCTCGGCGTGAGGCCGCGCAGGTCGGCGTCGTCAAGATGCGCGCGGTGGTGGACAAGGACCAGGAATGGGTTCCCGAACCGGGCTGCGGATCGGTGACCGGGCATCGGGACGATTCCGTTCCGCCGCCTGCGCCCAGAGCTGGGACGGCAGCCGAGCCGCGCGCAGTGCGCCGGGATACCGATGAGGTCGAGGAGGAGAGTTTCGATCAGCTCGACTTCCTGGACGCTGATCTCGAGGATGAGCGGCGGGATCGCTGGTGAGCTACGAGGACGAGCTGTATCACCTGGCGCGGGAGATCGACGCGACGGTGGCCGTGGTCGAGCAGGCCTCGGTGGCTGCGGCGCGGGATCGTGTCACGTGGGCGTTGCCCGGTGAGCTGGGGTCGGTGACGGTGACCGGGGCCGGTGAATTGGTCGACGTGCAGGTGGACGTGGCCGCGATGAAGGCCTACAGCGCGGCGAGCCTGTCTCGTCAGCTGCTGTTGGGGATCCAGCGGGCCGAGGAGACCGCGGCCCAGCGCTATGACGCGGCGATCGCGGCCGTCCGGGATGAGGAGCGGCTGGTATGAGTGTTCCGGATCCGTTCGACCCTGGGGCCGGTCAGGGGTATCACGTCTATCCGGAGAAGCTGCGGGCCGCGGCCGACGCGATCGCGGACGCGGCGGGGCTGCTGCAGGACTTCGCGGTGGTGGACTTGGCGGACGTCGCGCTCGGCCCATACGACCTTGGCTTGCCGGGAACGGTCACGAACATCATGCCGGGGCTCAATGGGATGGGGACGGTGGACCGGTACAACGCGGCCATCGACGCGATTCAGCGGATCACGGCCGAGAATTCAACTCAGCTCGCCGTGTTGAGCGCGGCGCTGGGCAAGGCCGCGAACCATTATGAGCAGCTCGATCAGGAAGCGTATGAGCGGATGAAGAAGCTGGAGGGTGAGATCAAGTGACCACCCCCGACCCGGGCCAGGCCGCCGCGGATCTCGCCACCATGAGCTATCCGGAGGCCGCGGATCAGAAGATCCGGGACTACGCGAACCTGATCGGCGCGAACGGGATCATCGGACTGCTCGACAAGCTTCGTGTGTTCGTCGCCGGCGACCTGAAGAAGACGTTGAGACTGGCAGAGGTGTTTGCCAGGGAGAGTGCGCTGAAGGAAGCGGCTGAAGTCGTCAATGACGCCAAGCTTTCGCTGGCGGCCGCCTGGCATGGGGATGCCTACGATCAGTTCTCGATGTACTCGGGGATGGTCGTCGATGGTCTGAACAAGGGCCAGGTCTCCATCGCGAGCCTGACCAAAACGATGAGCACGGTCGCGACAACGGTGATCGCGACCTATAAGAACCTGTTAGTCGCGCTCGGCAACTGTGCGTCCAATCTGTCGGCGCTGGCCGGTAAGTTCGGAATCCTGCTCGCGTCGACAGCTCTTCCGCCGCTGGCGGTTCTCGCGGTCAAGGATTTCGTGGACGCGGTCAACTCGGCGTTCGAGAAGTTCTGGCGTGACTGCATCGCGCTCATCTCCGGCATGATCACCTCTGTCGAGGCGCTGATCGGGAGCGGTTTTGAGCTGACGGTCATCGAAACGAACTTCCCCAAGATCCCGGATGTCGGCACGAGTGTCGAGGTGGTCGGGGAGCCCCGTCGCTGGCGGATCAAACCGGGAGCCGATCCTTCGTGACACGACGTCTGGCCCGCGGGCTCGCCACACTGATGGCCGGCGGCATGGTGGTGCTGGCCGGCTGCGGAACGAGCCCGCCACCTTCGCCCTCCGAACCGTCGGTGTCGGTCCCGCCGATCCTGGCGCCCTTGAACGGCGCCAAGTTCATCGCCGATCCGTGCTCGGCGATCACGGTGGAGCAGCTGGAGAGCATCGGCTTCGGTGAGGGCAGGCATGAGCAGACCCGGGAAGGCCAATGCCTGATCGTGCTTGGTTCGTCGGTCGACGTGACGACATCGTGGTTTCCGCCGGTGCGGGAGAGCATCCGCACGTTGTACAGCGATCGTGCGCTAGGCCGCGATACCGGCAACCACTGGGAAGAGGTCACGATCAACGGCTACCCGGCCGTGATCGTGGAAATCAAAGAGAACATCCCGAGCCGACGGGACCAGGGGCCGCTGGCGTGCAGGCTGGCTCTCGGTGTCGACGACAACACGCTGGTACACATCAAAGCCAACACGTGGGGAAAGCCGGAAGCCGGTCCCTGGCAAGCCGATCCCTGCGGTGCGGTCAAGAAGATCGCCGAGTTCGTCATCGACAACCTACGCGGCTAGGAGAGGACGGCATGGCTGAACAGAACACCGTCGCCACTGACTTTTCCTTGGCAGGGGTGAACTTCTTCGTCGCCGACGACCTCAACGCGGCTGGCTCTGCGGGCGGTTTCACCCTGAGCCGCGAGGACATGACAGCGGAGCTGGAGAATCTGCGGCTGCTTCGTGATCGGGTCAGGGAGCAGCGCCGCGCGGCAGCGCCGATGTGGTCCATCGTCTCCCCGGGACAGGATCCAGCCTCCTTGCGTAATACGAAGGCCAGTAACAACTCTGGCAATTGCTATGGCGATTACTTGGATCGGCAGGGCCGCTTCCTTGACACGATCATCGGCAAGATGCAGACAGCACTCGGTATCACCGTGCAGCACGATGAGCAAGCAGCCGTTGACGTCGGCAAAGTGGGCGGGGGGCATTTCTGATGCGACGTGCAGGAATTGCTGTCGTGGCGGCAGTGCTTACTCTGGGTTTGGCGGGTTGTACGGAAAAGACCGATCCGCCCAACCCGATGAGCTCAGGCGCCACACCGTCTGCTGGCCGGCCTGCGCTTCCCTACGCCGACGCGCCGAAGGTCACCGACCCGCTGCCGGCATCACTGATGCAGCGCAGCCCCTGCGACGTCCTGACGCCAGCCCAACTGACTTCGCTATTCACCAACGAACCCGAGGCGCACCCCGCGCGGGACACAGGCATTGCGCAGCAGTGCCACTGGACCGACCTCAGCCGCGGTTCGAGTATCGGGATTCAGATGCTGTACGCGGCGCGGGACGGGTTGAGCCAGTTCTACGCCAAGAAGCAGAGCAATAAGTTGTGGGAACCGCTGGAGCCGGTGCAGGGCTACCCGGTCGTCGCCTACGGGGCGAACGACACGCGGCAGACACTGGGTGACTGTTCGGTACTGGTCGGGGTCGCGGACAACGCTGTCTTCGAGGTCGATGTGAACGTCGTCGACTCGAAGGTGGGGACGGTTGATCCCTGTGCGGATGCCCGGATGGTGGCGGATCTGGCCGTAACGACGTTGAAGAGCGGTGCCTGATGAGTTTCGCGCCGACCGAGGCCATGATGGCCTACCTGCAGAAGCTGCAGGCCGAAGGCAAGCTGATCGTGCCCGCTGACCTCGTCCGCATGGTCAAGACCGGGCCCGGCACGGTGAGCCTCGGAGAGGCCCAGCGTGCGGGAGCACTGCAGGCCCAGGAACAGCAAGGTATCGAGGCGGACACACTGGCGGCGGTCGCGCGGCTGGAGAACGCCTGGACGGGACAAGGCGGCGACGCGGCCCGGGCCGGGTTGCGGCCGCTCGCACAGGCCGCGACGGAGGCCTCGGCCGCGTTGCATGGCAGCCAGAACACGCTGGCCGATCAGGATCACGCGTTTCAGGCAACGCGGGATTCGATGGTCGAGATCTCGGCTACGCCGCCGCAGCGGAACGTCCTCGATGTCGCGAGCCCGTGGGATACTGACACGGAGGTCCAGCTCAATGAGCGCAACGCCGCGATCCAGCGGAACAACGAGATCTACAACAACTTCACCCGCACCAGCGATGGTCACGCGCAGGCGATGCCGATCCAGTTCGGCCAGATCGCCGGCGAGTCCGACGGGACCTTCTCCGTCGGCCAGGCGCCCGGCGCTGTTGGTGCCGTAGAGAAGTGGGAGATCGCGGGACCCGGCCGAGAATCCGACGGCGAACCCGTCGGCGTCACCGGACGCGCGGTGCAGGCCGATCATCGCCCCGATGCGGGGCCAGGTTCCGAGGTGGAAGTGTCGCCGGAACAGACGGCGGGTGGCCAGCGGCCGGGCGGCGCTCCTGCGTCGCCGGGCAGGGATGACGGGACCGAGGCCGCTGGGTTCGTGCGCCCGGCTCCGTCAGGCATCGATGTCCCGAACCTCCCAGGACCAGGCTGGGGGAACCTTCCGGCCGCGGGCGGCGGCGCGGACACACTGAACTACGTGACCGGACCGGACCGCCCAGGTGCGGGTCCGGTCGTGCCGCCGTACGGCCGGACCGGGGCACCTGGCGCCGGAGGGCCAGGAAGCCCAGGCCGGTTCGTGGGGGCGGGGCCCTTGGGCCAGGGGAATGAGCCAGCCGGCCGGACTGGCGCGGGCGGTCAGACGGCTGCGGGCAGCCGCGGCACCGGGGCCGGGGTCGTACCGGCGGCCGCGCGCGGCAAGGGCAAGGACGAGGACACGGAGAAGAAGTCCCCGGACTATCTGCAGGAGCCGGACCCGCAGGGGCTGTTCGGCTACACCGGCCGGGTACCGCCGCCGGTGATCGGAAAGTAGAACCGGCAGAGGGAGACAGAGGGGTGCTCGACGAGCCGGTGACGGTACCGCGGCTAGCAGTGGCTCAAGCGTGGGAGTGGGAGCGGATCGGGCCGGTGCATCCGGTGATCGGCCCGGTCGACGTCTGGGTCGAGCCCGACGTGGAAGACGAACTCGAGGAGCTGACCCGGCAGGCGCTGGCGCAGCCCGGCTTCTACGAGTTACGGCGCGGCCGGATCGCCGGATGGTTCCGGGACCTGATGCTCGCAATCGCCTCGCCGCCCTACGAGTGCTATGGCTTCTCCGTCGATCACAATGGGCGGGATCGGTCGATGCTGGCCGTGCCGACCGGGAAACACGGAGTCCTCCTCACGGTGCAGGACGATCGCCTGACTCTGGAAAAGATCCGGGCCGCCAAGGTCATCCGGTCGGTCGCCGAGGCGCTCCCGAATCATCCAGCAGCCGAGGTCGCCGAGCGAGCGGTGCCGCGCGCGGAGTACCTGACACGTATGAACGACGACTCGTACACCCTGGACACGGAGAACGACTACACCGCTGCCGATCCGGCTGACGAGCTTCGGACCCTCATGGCCGAGAAGCGGCTCGCCAGCCACCAGCTCTACGTCGCGGCCCGCTCGAACGGGATCAGACGCGCCAGCGTCCCGCTGACAGCGATCGACACCGCGAACCGTGGCAGGATCCTGACCTATCTCCGACCGGGAACCGACGACCTCGAGATCGCCTGGGGACCCGGCAGCCCGGCGTACATCACCGAAACCCTGCACAATACCCTTGACGCGTTGCGGTCCTGAGACTCGCGTAGGGGCGCCTGGAGAAACCTGTGCAGAGAACGGGTTTCTAGCCGTCCTTGTCGTCGAGGCGGTGTTCTGGCGCCGGGCTCGGTGCGTTCCACGCCTCCTGTTCGGACGCGAACGTCCGGAGAAGCCCAGCCGCCGTCGTCAGGCGGTCGGCGAGGTCGCGTTGCTCCTGGACGGACAGGCGGCCGGCGAGCAGCGCGGTCACAGCCGGTGGAATGGTCGTGGCACAAGCGTTCAGCTCCCGTGCCAGTTCCGCGGTCTTACGATTCATGTTCACCTCGCAGGATCTGCGTCTCAGGCTGGAACACCTGTTGACGGGCCAGATTCGGGTATGTCACGGAGAAGAGGCGGCGTCCCCGCCTGATGTGGGCGCAACAAGCGCGAAGAACCGTGGCGAGCGGGGTTGTCGTGGCGACTGAGTCCACTGTGGATACTCGCCACGGGTGGCTTGAAATTCGATCAGGACCTCGTTGCCTCTGGTGAGCAGGGCGAAGACCTGGTCGACGCCGGCCGGGTTGTTGTATCCGGCGGACCGATGCCGCGAATGGCGTTTGTGCTTCCTTCCAACGGTGTTGTCTGGCTGGTGCGAGAGCGTGTCACCGGGCGTGAGTGGTGCGTGGAGACAAGTGACATGGCGAGGGAAGCCGGAGGCTACGAGCCACGGCGCTTCAAAGTCCACGTCATTGGCGAACAGGTGGTTGGTGCTCCGGATGTTTACCCGCCGCGACGTCTGCCGAGAGTTTCACTGAAGGGCAGGACTAGTCGACTGCTGGCGGCCGGAGGTCGTCGGCCAGCGTAGTCATCCATGCGATCGATTCATCTGCGTCCAGTGCATAGTTTTTGAGCTTCTTGAACTCCTCGCTGTAGTATCTGACCTCGCTCTCGTTCTGGGAGAAGATGGTTGCGAAGGGGGTTGTGATCCTCGCTAGAGCCGGGAGTTCGGAGTCCTCAAAGAGTCCTACTGGTCCAGGCGGGGCCGGAACGGGAATATCCGCCGGTACGATCCTGATTTGACATTGCACTGTCGATGCCATGAAGGTCAGCTGTAATAGCTGGTCTCGCATCACCGAAGCTTCTTTTTGCTGATGGCGCAAACCTCGTTCATGGAGATAGAACGTCGCTGGGACGTGATTGATGATAGAGAACCGTCGCTGGCGAAGTTTTCGTGCCGCGAGCAAGGACTCATGGTTGCGAACGGGGATGTTGAGCGCCGAGAGCTCTGCTCGGACGTATGGCTCAGTCTGTAGAAGGTCTGGTACTCCGGTGGGGTCGAAGATCGTCGCCTCCGCTGCTTGCTCCTCGATCGCGAGCAGTGGGCCGACTTGATCGGGGAACCTTGCGGGATGCCCTAGTGTGCAAGTCTTTGAGGCTGCAAGCCCTGCGAGAGTCATCGCGTCGGCGAATTCCCTCGGTGTTGCTTTGATGAGCCCGAGAATAAACGCCACCTCGAAGTCGTCCAGTCTTCTGGCGCCCTTCTCGAGTCTTGAAATGCTTGGTGACCCGATGCCGGTCATGCGACTTATGTCGATCGCTTGATATTTTGCGCGCTTCCGTATGCGGCGTAGTTCGCTGCCGAGAACCCGACTAGGGAGGGATGGGTCATCTTTGCTCATGAACGTCTTTCTTTGTCCGAACGCTGATCTGCGTTTGATCCAACTTTCGCTGATCGCTGATGCTGCGCAGCGATATCCCTAGCCTGGTTATGTCTCGGTATACTAGGCTGAGCTCGACAGAGTATTTCTCGGCAATGGCTCGAACTGATCTCTGTTCTCTTTCGTATTCGGCGTGGAGTTGCTCGTCGGTGTATGGTCTGGGCTTGCGCCTTGCTCCTTTGGGGCGGGGTTCGACGCCGGACTTTTCGATTGCCCGCTGGATCCAGGAGGGTGACGTCCCATAATTCTTTGCGAGTTTCGCCGCGGTGAGGTTGTAGTCGCGCTCGTACTCGCGAGCAACACGTTTCAGTAATTGGGGCCCGTAGATGTGGTGTGCGCGTACTTCGCGAGACGGAAGGTTCACCAAGGCCCAGTCAAGGTCGAACGCTGCGTTCGCGCCGGCCGATCCACGTCCTTCTATGCCGTGACCTGGATGCGTCCTGCCCGACGTCTGATTGTCTGGTCGCTGTGCCTCGTCGCGGTGCGTCGACGAGGAGTATCCGCTGGTGAACATCGATCCTCTCGAGCGTTGCTACAGGCTTCGACCTGGTGTCCAGAGGAGCCGGCCCGCGTGGGCAATGGCGAGGGAGGGGGCGCGGGAGGATTCCGGAGCCGGCAGTTCGTTCAATCGGTCCACAACGTCCGCGAGGCCGCCGTCCTGCTGCCACACGATCTCGTCGTCAGGGTTCACCCGAAGCGCGGCGGCATCGTTGCTGTGGCGAACCAGTAGCGCGTCGGCCCATCCGTACACCCAGGCGCGTACTCCGCGGATCTCGGTGACTTCGCTCGCCGTGACGACAGGGAAGAACGACCACTGTGCGGTACTTCGGAGATCGATCAGCTTGCGCAGTACCGGGAACTCCTCAATCGCTCGGCGCTCCGCTTCGGACGCGTTCATGTGCCCGCTCCCTGCTCGAAGGTGGGCGGCAGCAGAATGCGGGTCGGCCGCACGCCCGTCGCTCTCGTCCTCGGAGTGGTCATATGTCCACCCTGGATTCGCGCCGTCACCTGGAGGAATGCCGGATCTCTGGGATGTCAAGGGGAGGATTGAGGGAGGTTTACAGGGAGAGTTCGGAGGAGTAATGGGCCCGTTACTATGCGATTATCGCGAGTGAAGAGCAGTGCGGGGAGGCGGTTGTGTCAGGACCGAATGATCAACTTCGGCAACTTCGAACGCGGACCGAATCGGCACACGTGCCAGGCGAAGCCCTGACCCGGGCCGAGCTTGCCGAGCAGGTCAACGCCTGGGTTCACGACCATCTGAACCGGACGATCGAGCTCGACGGCAACTACATCGGAAAGCTGGAACGCGGGGCGATCAGGTGGCCGCAGGCGGACTACCGAGCGGGGCTCCGCGCCGTGCTCGGCGTCGCAACGGACGCCGAACTGGGCCTTCGTCGGTCGCGGTCGAGGGTGGCTAGCCTGGACACCGTGAAGCGCTCCGACTTCTTGCGTGCCGCTCTGGGGGTCACGGCCGGAGCCGTGGTGGCCCCGCTGGGCGAGGCGCTGCTGACGCGCCAGCCGACACCGGTTCCGTCGGTCGTCGGTCAATGGGAGATCGAGCAGGTCCGGACAGCCGCGCAACTCTTCGGCACTTGGGACCATACGTACGGTGGTGGCCTGGTCCGTGAAGCCGTCGCGGCTCAGCTGCGGTACTCCGCCGGACTTCTGAACGCGCGATGCAGCGATCGGCTCCACGCCGACCTGCACTCGGCCGTCGGATTCCTGGGACACGCCGCGGCCTTCATGGCGTTCGATGCCTACGCCCACGACGATGCGCGCCGGATGTTCGAGTTCGCTCTGGGCTGTGCCGAGGAGGCCAACGACTGGCACCTTCGCGCGAAGGTGTTGTCCAGTATGGCCAGGCAGGAGATTTGGTGTGGGAACCCCGACGCCGGGTTGACGCTGGTCGAGCTGGCGATGGTCCGCGCCGACAGACTCACTGCGTCCGAACGGGCCATGCTGCTGACCGCACGCGCCCGAGCGCTCGCCAAGCTCCACCGGGTCTCCGACGCGGTGACGACAGTGGGCCTCGCGGATGAGCAGTTTGCGAAGGCCTCGCCTGACAACGACCCAGTCTGGATGCGGTACTACGACGAAGCGCAGCATGCCGGCGACACCGGGCACGCTCTGTTCGATCTCGCCGTCGACGGGCGCTTCGTCGGCGAAGCACGCGATCGCCTCGCCCTAGCTGTCGCTGGCCATTCTCAGCCGTACGCGCGGTCACGCACCATCTCCGGGATCAAGCTGGCCTCGCTGACGATGCGCGCGGGTGACCCCGTCGAAGCGGCCCAGATCGGAGCGCGGGCCTTGAAGGAGGCGGGCACGATCACTTCGAGACGAGCTGCCGACGATCTGCGGGAACTGCGCACCTTCGCGAACGATCACCGCCGAGTATCCGAAGTGGCTGAGCTTCAAAATGGAATCGGTGATCGGCTCGGGGTCGCGTGACCGAGCTGACTGACGAACAGGACGTCCTGAACATCCTGGGGCGCGTCTGTGCGGCCGCAGGGCTCGATTCGTCGAACGCCTCGGTCATCCGTCTTGGCGAGAACGCGATCATCAGCGTCGCGCAGGGCCTGATCGCCCGAATCGCCCGTACCGGCCAGGTCGCCTCAGCTCGTAAGGAGGTCGAGGTCGCTCGATGGCTGAGGGAGGCGCAGATCCCCGCTGTCGAGCTTGCCGGCCCGGTAGACCAGCCCGTTGTCGTGGATGGCCACGCGGTGACGTTCTGGCGAGAACTGCCGCCGCACAAGCACGGGACACCCGTAGAAGTCGCCAAGGCGCTCCGGCGGCTCCATGATGCCGACCCGCCCCGAACCTTCGAGCTCTCAGAGATTCAGCCCTTCGTGAGGCTCGCCGAGCGAATCGACCGGGCAACGACGCTCACCTCGTCGGACCAGGACTGGATGCGGGACTTGCTCGGAGAGCTGAAGGACCGCTGGGACCGGCGTCCAGACGGCTTGCCATGGTGTGTCGTTCACGGTGACGCCTGGGTGGGCAACGTCGTGTCGACCGCTGATGATCGCGTCGTCTTCCTCGACCTCGAGCGGGCCGCGATCGGTCCGCCTGAATGGGACCTCGTGCACACGGCGATCAAGTATCGTTCCTTCGCTTGGATAAGCCGGGAAGAGTACGACGATTTCTGTACCACCTATGGACATGATGTGAGTCAGTGGGGCGGCTTCGAGCTCTTCAGAGACATCCGCGAGTTCCGGATGACGTGTATGGCAGTGCAAGTCGCAGCGCAGGATCGCGCGGCACAGGAGCAGGCGGTATGGCGTCTCGAGTGTCTGCAGGGCAAGCACGGAGAGCGCCCCTGGTCCGGCTGGCGTGCTCTGCCGTAAGTCTCCGAACCGAGTGCTGATTTCGCTTCAACTGCGCAGTGTTCACAGGTGGTGATCGCCTCACTACCTTCGATGGAGCCGAGTATTTCCCGAGCCCATTGGAGGTCCTGCTGTGTCCGTACCCCTTGTTACCCAGCCGGAGAAGGTCGCCGCGTCGGACGAGCGGCTCGAGGTCGCCGAGTTGGCGGCCCTGGTTGCCGAGACGGTTCCCGTCCGGAACGGCCTGGATCGGATGACGCCGTCGCGTCTCGAGGAGTTCTTGACGCCGGTCGCGCTGACCGCGCACCTGTAAGGCGATGGGACCGCGAGCTGGAAGGACGTTCTTCTGATGACCAGTGATCAGCAACGTGTCAGCTTGGAGTTCACGGCCGGCCCGCGGTCCCTCAAGCCACCTGAGGCCTGGTCGTTGGCGGACATGCTGTTGGCGAACCAGTTGCCGCCGTCGTTGTTTCAAGCCTATGTCGTCGACGATCAAGAGGGATTGCGGCCGACGCCGATGACGACGGTGCTGAACGAGGTGCCGGCGGCTCACCGGGTAGTTCTGCGGTGCATCCGGAACACCGACATCACCACGCTTCGAGCTCCTCAGGTTGAACTCGTAGCCCGCGACGAGAGTCCGGTTGTGGCACTGCCTGATCTCGACGTGGGCAACCACGAGCCGATGGCGCGGGCGCATCTTGTCGACGAAACCACGTTGCGGGAGATGGTGGCGAGCAGGATCGGGCACTTCCTTGCCCAGTACGAAGTCACCGGACCGATCCTGGCCGGGATCTCCGGCGGCGGGGACAGCAATACCTTGGTCAACGGACTCAAGCAGTTCGTTTCCGCGACCGGGCAGTCAGCCGGGAACGTCGTCTGCTTCACGCTGGCGATGGAGCCTTTGTGGCCGGAGTCCGCGGTCGATCGTGCTCGGGAGCTGTGCGAGAGCGCGGGGTTCGAGCACGTGGTCCTCTACGCACAGGACATGGCGGATCTGCTCGGCATGACGAAGTCCCCGGCGGAGTTGTGGGAGTCGTTCAGAAGGGATTTCGGCCCCGACACCGTGCACTTCTTCGGGACGTTCTTCGTGAACCTGGTCGGACGGCGCCTGTGCACGGATCGGGGAGCTCGCTCGCTGGCGGTCGGCTACAACCGGGAGGACCTGGCGGCCGAGTTGCTGTTCTGTTTGTTCAATGGCCGTAAGCCCCTCCCGTATCCGGTTCGGCGGATGGGCACGGTGGATTGTTTGTTCCCGCTGTGGGAGATCCCGAAGTATCTGCTGGACGCCTGCTATCCGCGCTACAGCGCGAGCAACTACCGGGAACGGGTGGACTCCACGACGCCGCAGCGGTCGGCGATCTACGTCCTGGCGCACGCTCTCGACGCGCTCAACCCGCAGCTGTCGTTGTCCCTGCTCAAGGGTGTCTCGAAGCTCATGAACGACATCGGCGGCTGGGAACCCCTGAACCCAATCGAGGGCACTCCGCTGCTGCGGAGCGGACTCAGCGACGAGGACAGCGAGCGGCAGGTGCTCGGCCTGCTGCGGGAGTTCTTCGGGGAGTGGCACGAGGCATCCTGACTGGGGGCGGTCCCGTCACCAGGTCGGGTGTTCGGCGAGAATGACCATTCAATCCACTACGTGTGAAGGGCTGGTTCATGGCGAAGGTCGAGCCACCATCAGGTACCCGCGACTTCGTGGGTGACGAGGTCCGTCGCCGGAAGCTCGCGTTCGACCGGGTGAGCACGATCTTCGAGCATCATGGTTTCCAGCCCTTGACCACACCTGTGTTCGAGCGGCTCGAGGTCTTCGCCGGGAAACTCGGGGAGGAGGCGAGCAGCCTCATCTTCAAGATCCTCAAGCGCGGTGTCCACGAGGCCACCGGAGAAGCGGACCTCGCCTTGCGCTACGACCACACCGTCCCAGCCGTCCGCGCGGTGGTCACTCACGGGAGCCGGTTGGCACTGCCGTTCAAGCGGTACGTCATCGACAACGTGTGGAGGGCGGATCGCGCCGCCCGCGGGCGATTCCGCGAGTTCGTCCAATGCGACATCGACATCTTCGGCTCGCCGTCTCCGTTGGCCGACGCCGAGATCGTGTGGGCGATCAACAGTGGACTCGAGGCGCTCGGCGTCAAGGAGTTCGTCTTCCAGCTCAACTCCCGGCTGGCCCTGGCTGGCCTGCTGGAGGCTTACGGCATCCCGGACGAGCTGGGCACGCGCGTGCTCGGCTCACTGGACAAGCTGGACAAGGCCGCTCCGGAGGTTGTGGTCGCCGAGCTGGCCGAGCGCGGTCTGACCACGACCGTCGCTGAAAGTTTGGTCGCTGACGTGATCGCCCCGGACAGCGAGCGGGTGCGCGAGCAGCTTGGCACCACCGAGCGCGGCCGCGCCGGTCTGGCCGAGGTCGACCGCTTGCTCGCCTTGACCGAGGAGCTCCCGGCTGGCCGTGTCCGGTTCACCCCGCGCATGGTGCGTGGCTTGGACTACTACACCGGTCCCATCTGGGAAGTCTCCGCAGTGGGGTACCCCGGCTCGATCGCGTCAGGAGGCCGCTACGACCAGCTGGTCGCCAAGCTCGGCGGGCCGGATATGCCGGCCTGCGGTGGTTCGATCGGCCTGGAGCGCATCCTCGCGATCCAGGAGGCCGAAGCGCCGATGGAACAGGGGCTCGACGTCGCCCTGACCGTCCTCGGCGCTGAACGCGAGATCGTGAGGTTGGCCGGTCAGCTCCGTGCCCGCGGCCTGCGCACGGCCGTCTACCTCGGCTCCTCCGGCAAGCTGGCGAAGCAGATGAAGTGGGCCAACGAGCAGCGTTCCCGCTGGGTCCTGCTCTACGGCCCGGACGAGCAGGAACGGGGGACGGTGACAGTGCGGGACATGGAGTCCGGCGAACAGAGCCAGGTCGCGTTCGCCGACGTAGCCGCGAACCTGGCGGAACGGATGGCGTCGAAGCCGTAGGCCCGAGGTCTTCGGAGAACGGGCCGAACGAGGCCCGTTCTCCCCGGATCCGCGGCCGGCTGTCAGCTCGGTGTCGGCAGGCGGAAGCTTCCGTTGGCCACGCCGCCAACGAACGCCTCCCACTCGCCGTGATCGAAGACCAGCACGAAGCCGTCCGGGTTCCGACTGTCCCTGAGGCCCACGGCGTCCTTGGTGATCGAGACCTCGACGCACTGGTTGTCCGGCGGATTGCTCAGGGGGGACTTGTGCCACTCCTTGAAATCGGTATCGAGGTGGTCTTTATGGGCGTCCTGGATGTTCATCTACCTGCTCGTGCCCTTCTGCTCTCGACGAGGCCGCAACCGGCTACAACGACGAGGCGATGTCGAGCAAGGTGCGGCGCGTCTGCTCTGGCCCACTGGCAGCTGCCTTCTGGTGATCCCAGAGCGTCAAGTACCGCGCCGTCCGCTTGCTGTTGTCGACGTACTCGCCGCCGTCGTGTTGCTCGAGATAGATGATGTCAACCGCGGGGTTCGTGTCGTAACCGAAGATGGTGTAGTCGTGCCCTTGGCCCATGTAGTAGCCGGCGGCGAACGGCACGATCTGCAGTTCGATGTTCGGGCGATCGATGGTCTCGATGAGCTTCGTGATCTGCGCCTTCATGACCGGACCGCCTTCGGTCCGATGGAGCGCGGCCTCGTCGAGGATGAACCAGAACTGCTGGTCGGTGTTGTCCAGCACTCGTTGCCGCGCCAGCCGATCGGTGGCGTACTTGTCGATCTCCTCGGGAGTCAGCGAAGGCCGCCAGGCACGCGCGTTCGTGCGCATGTAGTCCTCCGTCTGCAGGAGACCTGGGACGACGAGTGCTTGGTATGAGGAGTACCTGGTGCAACTCGGTTCCATGTCGACCAGCAGTCGCAGGTACTGGCGGAACCTGGTGCTGAAGGCACCGCGCTTCGTTCGGCGGTTGCTCTCGGCTTGAAGGTCCCGCGCGTAGGCCCGGTCCGACTCGTTCGCGCCATAGCGGTCGAGCAGCGCGTTGAGCTCGATCAGCTTGATCCCGCTGCCACTCTCGATATGAGCGATCTTCTGCTGGGTGTACCCCAGGACCGTCGCCGCATCGTCTTGCGTCGCATCAGCGGCTTCCCGCAGCCTGGCCAGCTGGTTGCCGAGAACGACCTTCATGACGGCCGGCGGCAACTGCAGGTGTTGCGTCACGGAGTCCTTCACCTCCACAGGGTGTCCTGTCGCGGAGCGTATCCGCAATTCACTCATTCGGTGGCCTAGTTAATTTGAGTACACAAGTTACAGTCGAGAGGTAAGCAGGTAACACCAGGTCTCGAAGGAGCGCGACGCGATGTGTACACAAGTTAGCATCGCCGCTGCGAAGGCCACGGTCGTCCCCAGTGCTCTGGAAACCCCCGTTGAAATGTCCAGGGGGTCTGGGGCGGCGATCGCAGTGGCGCTCCTTCTTCTGGTGGGCTGCGTGGTCGGAGTCGGTGTCGGCTGGTGGTACGTGGCTGAGCAGCGCCGGATTCAGCGCTGTCGTCATTTGCCATCGCGCCCAGCCCCCGAGGCGCCGCTGACGACGTCGGACTCGACCCTCGCCTCCCGGGGTTTCGAGCACCTCGTCGCCCGGCCGCGCAGCCCACGGCAATCCGTCAGCAGCGAGCGATTCACGACTCACGGATTCCAACCCGTAGCGCGGCCCGCGCTCCCTGATCGCCCCTGCGCAGAAGGAGGTGGTTCGCGGTGACAACGTCGACCACTGGCGACCCAGCGACACGTTCGGACTCAACTCCGGAAGAGCGGTGCGCCTTCTACCGCAACGAGTATTGCCTGCCTGCTGCCGTTGATCCCGTCGCACGGCGGATCGTCCTTCCGATGGGAGGGTTGGTCGGCGCGGTCAGCATGCCCCACGACCTTGGTCGCCGAGTGCTCGCAGGCCTGCGCGTTCGCATGCTCGCAGGACCTGTGATCGAGCGGCCCCATACCGGGCGGTGGACATTCATCACCGGGCCCGGCCATAAGCCGAATGAGGCTGTCTTCGCCGATTTGCTCCGGTTCGGTGCCTCCGTCGCTCCCTTGGGGGACCACATCGTCCTGCCGTCTCCGGATGACGAACGGCTCGGTCTCTGGCGCTGGGAACGCAAGCCGACGGCGCGAGGTGACTTCCCGCCACAGTCCGCGGTAATCGCCACCACAAGAGCGATGGCGACGTCCGCCGCTCGGTGACGGACCTGCCCCCGCGGCACACGCGGGCGCCTGACAACTCCGGTGGCCCGATGTGGCCCGACCCGGATCGGGCCACCGGTTCCACTTATGCCGCTCTCCCGCTCACGAAAAGCGGCGTCATGGAAGGAAAGATCAACGGTGATGCCTTCGCTGATTTCGTGGGCTCAGGCAGCTGGGCGTCACCACCATGTCCGTCGAACCGCGTGGGTTTGGTGAACCATGCAGCAGACGCAGGCGCAGCCATTGCTTTTTTGGGGCACCAACCAACAGGGCGGGACCGCGGACCGTTATGCCGGTCGTGTCCACGTCGTCTGGCCGAGCGACGAGTGCTTCGGTCTATGCGGACTTCCGATCGAAGAGATCTGGGAACAGCGACCACCGGTCCCGGACACCTTGTGCCCGCTGTGCTGCGTGCGCGCTATGGCCGCTCTCTTCCCGGCCTTCGCTGTTTCCTTACTGGGCTCATCTGGGCCAGGGCGGCACGAGCTCGCTGAACCTGGCGATTCGCCTCCCTGGTAGCAGACAGGCAGGAACGCGGTTTTGTTGACGTAGAACGGAATTGGAGTACGCAGGCAGTGATTCAACTTATTGATCGTTACGGAGAGAAGGGCGGCTGGCGTAGGCGTGTTCGCTGTACGCGCCGGAGCAGCTTGGGAGATCGACTATCGATCGGCGAAGTTTCGAAGGGAATCGACTCTCGGCTGATCGTCGCGGTCCAGAACGGAGACATTATGGCGTATGGCGAACTCTTCGAGCGGCATGTCACGTCGGCTCGGAAGCTGGCCCGACAGCTTGCCCGTTCGAGCGTCGAGGCTGACGATTTGGTGGCCGAGGCGTTCAGTAAGGTGCTCGAGATAATCCGTTCTGGCCGGGGCCCGAGCTCCGCTTTTCGTCCGTACTTGCTCACCGCACTGCGTAACACCGCCTATACGAAGACGCGTAGAGATCGGAAAGTCGCGCTGTCGGAGGACATCACGGCGACAGTCGATCCTGTGCTGGTTAGCGTGCCCTTCAACGACACGGCGATGGCCCGCCTGGAGCGAGGCTTTGCGGCCAGGGCGTTCGCGCGGTTGCCTGAGCGGTGGCAGGACGTACTTTGGCGCACCGAAATCGAAGGTAGGACGCCTGCGGATATCGCGCCCGAACTGGGGCTTACAGCCAACGGTGTGTCGGCTTTGGCTTGCCGAGCACGAGAAGGACTTCGTCAACGTTATCTTCAGGCGCATTTGACTGTCGACAACGCGAAACGATGCGCTCCCACGGTTAAACGCCTTGGGGCATGGACCCGGGACGGCTTGCTGAAGCGCGAGGCCAGTCAGGTTGAGGAACATCTCAGATCTTGCGAATCATGCCGTTCGCTATCGGTGGAACTGGCCGAAATCAATCGTGCCTTCCGCGTCAGCAGACGAGCTGGCGCCGGTTCTTTTGTAGCCGATCAACCCCGTTCACGATGAGTGACAGGATGCCTGCGATCGGGTGAAAGTTCGCTGATGGTATCCAGATGGCGACTCTCCGGGCATACCGTGGCTGGTCCAGACGTGTGACGCCGTTAAGGCGACTGGATAGGCACAACCGCGCGGTGGGGAGGGACCAAGTGCGGCGTGTGGGAGGGGCGGGCCTTGTCGACTCGTTGCGAGTCGGCGAGTTTCGTGCGCTGTGGTCGGCCGAAGGTGTTTCGATCCTCGGTGATCAACTCGCGAGGGTGGCTCTGGCGGTTCTGGTCTTCGATCGGACATCGTCGGCTGTACTCACAGCGCTGACTTATGCGCTGACCTTCGTTCCTGCTGTTCTCGGCGGGTTTCTGCTGTCTGGGCTAGCCGACAGGTTTCCGCGTAAGCGTGTCCTCGTTTTGACCGATCTCGTGCGGGCGGGGTTGGCTGCGGCAATGGCCGTCCCCGGTATGCCGCTCTGGCTGCTTTGGGCGTTGGTCGGTCTGCTGACCATGGCCTCGGCGCCATTCAAAGCAGCCCAGCTGGCGCTCTTACCGGACGTGCTGGGCGATGACCGCTATCAAGCTGGTCTAGCGCTTCGTCAGATGACGGTCCAGATCGCCCAAGTGGCCGGCTTCGGGCTCGGCGGCATTCTTGTCGGCGTGCTCAGCCCGTCAGGTGCGCTGGTTGTCGATGCCGTCACTTTCGGGCTGAGCGCGCTGATCATCGCGGCGGGTGTTCGGCCAAACAGGGCGGCGAAGGAGGGTGCGGCCGAAGAGGTCGACCCAGCCGCGCAGCGGCGCGGCATCGATTTCAGGTTGGCAGTGCCCTTCATCTTGGGGGCGTTGATCGGGCTCTTCGTGGTGCCTGAGGGCCTCGCCGCCCCCTATGCGGGAGCTCTCGGAGCGGGCACGGTCGCGATCGGTCTGCTGATGGCAGCCGATCCCGTCGGCAGCGTGATCGGAGCGTGGTGGGCGGCGAAAACCAGCTCGCCGGCGACGCCGACTCAGCGAGCTGTCGTCGTACCTGCGGCACTGGCGGGTATACCGCTTGTCGCCTGTGCATTCTTGCCGGGAATCGGCTGGTCAATCACGTTGTGGGCGCTCTCCGGCGTCTTCTCGACGATCTACCTGATCCGTTTGCAGCCCATGATCGTCGCGGTCGTCCCGGATTCCCGGCGCGGCGCTGTCATGGGCAGATTCAGCACCACCGTCTACGCCGGTCAAGGCGTAGCGATCCTGGGCGGCGGAGCCGTCGCTGAACTGATCGGGCCGAAATACACCGTCGCGGTCGCAGGTGTGTTGGCCACGGTCCTGGTCGTCGCCGTCGGCGCAGCCTGGAAGGTGGCTCGTCCCCGACGCGTCAGGATCACCGAGGACGAGCCTGCACAAGCTGATCAGGCGACACGAAGACCATCAGACTTCCTTGTTACGCATCGTGGCCTCCTCCCGGGACGTCCGGCTGAAGGAGGAGGTCCCGCCGGCCAGGAAGCGGCGACTTCGGAGACCGGCCCCTCCTCCGAAGGGAACGGAAGTGCGGTCAGTATGCAGGGGAAGTCACAGAGCGCGCATGACGGTAGCCCGATCGGACGCGTAGGCTGGTCCGTTTGGTCTCACTCTCTGTATGCGCGCGCGTTCATCGTGTTCATCGAAATGGCCGCAATCGCGGCCGTCGGCGTCAGCGCGGCTCTTGATCCGCCCTCGTGGGCAGACGTCCGCGTCTGTCTGTTCGTCATGGCCTTCGGGGTGATCGCGGCCGAGCTGGCGCGCAGCGTCGAACGGCGTCGCCGGCGCTTCGCGGACACACCGCACGTCAATTTCTCGTCGGTATGGACACTCGCTGGTGCTCTTATCCTCTCCCCGTCTCTCGCCGCCGTCCTCGCCGTCGTTCTCTATGTCCACCTCTGGCTCCGTTGTTCGCGCGGCGTGGCCGGGACCTTCGTCTCGAGGTTCGCCTTCAACTCGGCCAACGTGATCCTGTCCTGCCAGGTGGCTGGATGGCTCGCCAAGCAGATGCACTTGGTGCCCATGACGCACGAGTTCGACGGCTCGGACGCGCTGGCGTGCGCCGCGGTCGTCATCGTGTACTTCACCGTCAACTCGCTGATCGCCGCGATCACCATCGCGATCGTGCGTCTCGACAGGACGGCTACGAGGCTCCTCGGACCGTTTAGCGAGAACGCGCTTGAACTCGCGACGCTGTGCATGGGCGTCGTGACCGCTCTCTTGCTCAGCATGCACCCCACGCTCGTGGTGCTGATCTTCGTGCCGCTGTACGCGCTGCACAGGTCGGTCCTGATCCGGCAGTTCGAGCACGCGGCCACCATCGACTCGAAGACCGGCCTGTTGAACTCGACCGCATGGCATGCCCTCGCTGAAGCTGAGTTCGCGCGAGCTGAACGCAACGGCACGAGGGTCGGTGTCCTGATGATCGACCTTGATCACTTCCGTCGGATCAACAATGCCTTCGGTCATCAAGCCGGAGATCGAGCACTTCGCGCCGTTGGCCAGGTTCTCCAGAGTATCGGCGGGGAAGATTGCAGCGGTCGGTTCGGTGGCGAAGAGTTTGTCGTAATTCTTCCCGACGTAACTCAGGACGAGCTCAGAGCCGTTGCCGACCGGACGTGCGAGGCGATCTTCGGTCTGCGCGTCGACGGGATCCACGATCACGCCGCGGGCGATCAGCACCCGCTCAGTGCGTCGATCGGAGCCGCCCTATACCCGGATACCGGGAAGAGTCTCGAGGATGTGCTCCTGGCTGCCGATCTGGCCTTGTTCGCCGCGAAGGACGGTGGGCGAAACCAGGTTCGCATGATGACGTCGACTGCTTGATCAAGTCTTGTCAGTGCTGGGGGAGGCGTCTTTCGCCAGGCTGTCGCGATTCTGCTGTGCCCATGTCGCCAACGGCCGCAGGGCACGCAGAAGCTCCTTGCCGCTGGGAGTGAGCCGATACCAGACGCTGCCCCCGATCTGGCTTCCCTCAGCACGGCGAACGACAAGCCCGTTGTCCCGAGCCCGTTGAAGAGTGTCGGTCAGAACCTTGTCCGTGACCGGCTTCGGATGCGACACCCATCCGACGCGCTCCTCGACGCCGTTCACGTCCGCCATCAGATCCTTGTAGCGCCTCTCGCCCAGCGCGAGCGTGGCTAATACCGCCACCGTCCATTGACCGGAGAGCACGGCCAGTGCCTCGTGCAGGCTTTGGCGGTACGGGACGTCCCAGTCATTGGTCACGGCCCCTACCTACCACGAGAGAACTTGCGCCGGTGCAAATAAGCGGTCCGATGTCCACTGTTCGAGTGAAGATCAACGTACTGAGCCAAGGCTCAGTACGTACTTACCTTGCAGATAGTCGGGGCTGACCAGCTAGAACGGACTGGCCCGGACGTTTTAGCTCCGGGGACGGAAGTAGGTGACCGGCTCGGTTCGGAGCCGGCGATTGCTCCGGACCAGGCCGGTCACCATCACCGACAAGGAGGGCGAGGCCATGACGATTCGCTCGTGCTTGCGCACCTCGCAGGGGAGTGCCAACAGTGCCGATCGTGGAGTACGTAATCGGAGTCGGGAGCTTCGCAGCAGGGCCGGCGTTGCTTGCCGCTGCGGAGCGCTCGACGAACACGGTTCTGGTGACCAGGCCCCGTACACGGTTCGCGGTCGCGGCCACGATGTCGGCGGCAACGGTGGCGGCGAGCTGGATCGCCTGGCTTCGGCTGGGCGCGACGCCGAGCTGGCTGGTGTGGTGTTGGGCCTATGCGCTGGGAGTTGGTCTCGCGCTCACGGATCTCCGATGCCGACGACTTCCGTTTCCGATGGTGACGGCGCTGGCAGGCGGTTGTGCCGTGGTTTTCTTCGGCATCGCGGTCATGGACGGAGCTTGGTCGAGATTCGGTTTCGCCTGCGCGTCCGCCGTGGTCGCGTTCGGTCTCGCGTCTCTGGTTCAGGTCTTCGCGCCCGACCACACCGGAGGAGGCGATACGGCGCTGTACGGCGCCCTCGCGTTGTTCCTCGGGTGGTTCGGATGGGATGGCTTACTGCGGGGCCTGCTGATCGCCACCGGACTGACCGCAGCGGTCGCCCTCGTGGTCGCGGTGTCGTCCAAGAGCGTGAATTCCACGTTCGCCGCGGGGCCGTCGCTGCTCGGCGGAGCGTTGGTGAGCGTCCTCGTGGCATAGACAAGTCGGTGACCGTGCCCGGACGACCTGTTCGTGTATCGGTAGTGATCAGCAATGGGGAGGAAATCGTGAGCAAAGTCGGTACTCGTCGGGTGGCCCTGCCACTCGCCCTGGTCGGATCGGCGGTGGTTCTGCTGGTGGGCTGTAGCGGCGGCACCGGACAGGTAACGCCCTCGTCGCCGAATCTGTCCGCTCCGCCGCAGGCGGCGACTTCTTCGGGCCAGGACGAGCGGGCAGCGGTCGAGACGGCTTACTCCGCGTTCTGGTCCCGGACTCTTCAGACCGATGACGAGCCGGAAGAAACGTGGCGGGCCGCAATGGCAGCGGTGGCGGTGGATCCCCAGCTCACCACGACGCTGAACGCGATGCGCACGCAGAAGCAAGCGGGGATCAAGGTCTACGGCGATGTCACAGCACGGATTCAATCAGTCCAGATCGATGGCGCCTCCGCCAAGTTGAGTGACTGCCAGGACGCTTCGCGTACAGGCCAAGCGGATGCCACGACCGGCGACCCGAAAACTGTCGGGGTGCCGAGGAATCCAGTGGCCGCCGACCTCAAGCGGGACAGCACGGACGGCCGGTGGCGAGTCGCCCAGGTCGCGTTCCCCGGCGGGACATGCTGATGATCCGGCCACGCAGCACGCGGGCGACCTCGCTGGGGCTCGCCTGCCTGATTGGAGGAGCGGTTGTCGCCTTGCCGACCCGGGCGTACGCCGCGGTGCCACCGACCGTCGATGACGGTCAGGTCATCGTGGTGCCGGGCGACTCGTCGGGACTTGTCGCTCCGCCGCAGGTCGACATGGAGGCGCTGCGGCAGCGAGGGCAGGCTCCTGTCCGGCCAGGCGGACCAGGTAGGAAGCCACTCGGTCAGGACCGGCGGGCGGGTGGTGCGATCAAAGCACCGGAGTCGCCGGACGGGCTTCCTGCGGGCTGTTCGCTCGGTGGTTTCGGGGTGGGTGGTTCACCTGGCGTTGGTCGGCCGGGTGGCAGTGCGTTCGGCATCCGCTGCGTCCCCTCGCTGCCGGTCGACGAACTCGCGGCGTCAGGTGGACCGGCGGCTCCTCCTTTGCCGACTCCGGCGGAGCTTGCTGCGCGCGCATTCGAGCAGCTGCAGTTACCGTTGCCCGTTCCTCGGCATTCGCCGGATGTGCGGTTGCCCGATGGCAGGACCGCCACGATCGTGGGGGAGAACACCTGGATCTGGACCGATCGCGGCGTGTGGAAACCGGCGGTCGAGCGGGTACAGGCCGGTCCGGTGTGGGCTGAGGTGACCGCGACGCCAACGGGGATGACCTTCAACTCGGGGTACGGCGGGTCGATGTCCTGCTCGGGGCCGGGAACACCGTATGACCGGTCCCTCGGGCTGCACGCCGCCAGCCCTGATTGCGGTTTCGTGTACACCCGCAGCTCGGTCGGGCAGCCGAATGATCAGACCACCGCGGAGTGGGCGATCCAGTGGTCGGTGAGCTGGATCGGCTCGGATGGTTCCGGTTCGGTGGGCGGTGACTTCCCGCTGATGCAGTCCCGGGCGAGGGCGACGTTCGCTGTCGCCGAGGTTCAGGCCTTGCGCGCGAATTAGAACTGCACTTCTCGAAACCGTATTCAAGACGTTCTGAGCACGTCGAACGCAATTCTTGGGTTGTGAAGGAATACTGCTATGGGTACCGCTTTGTCTTTTTCGCGCCCGCCGGAATCGCGCGGCAGTGGCTCGGCGTTCGTCGGCCAGCCCGAGGACGACGAGCCGCCGCGGGTGCCACGGCGACGGCGCTGGTGGCTGTTGGGGGTCGCGGTGGTGCTGGCCGCGGTCGTCGCGTTCGGCAACTACGCCTTGATCGCGGGGCAGGACGACCGGGTCGATGTCCTCGTGCTCACCCGTGAGGTGGGTTGGGGGCAGACGATCGTAGAGGGCGATGTCGGTGTGGCCAAGGCCGTCCCGGACCAGCCGCTGGCGTTCATCCCGGTCGGTGACAAAGCCAGGGTCGTCGGGCAGGTCACGCGGTCGATTCTGCCTGCCGGGACGGTGCTGGCACCGGGGCAGCTGTCCGGGCAGCCGATTCCGGGGCCGGGCGAGCGGCTGGTGGGGCTTCCCGTGCGGCCGGGTCACCTGCCCGCCCGTGGCTTATCGGCTGGGGATCTGGTGCAGGTCACCCCGATCGCGGCCAGTAGCGGGCCGGACGTTGGGCAGGCTCCGGCGAACACGTCCGGTCCGTTTCGTGCGCGGGTGCTCGGCGTCGGCCCGCCGGATTCCGCCGGAGCGGTCACGGTCGATGTCGTCGTCGGTACTGATGCCGCGCATGCCGCGACCAGCGCCTCCGCTGGGCAGGTCGTCGTGGTCCAGCTCGGGCCGGGCGAGTGAAAAAGATCGGCTTCCGAAGGAGTGGTGAGTGAGATGGCGATGATCACGATCGTGTCGGGCAAGGGGGCGCCGGGCGGGACGACGACGCTGGCCGCGTTGGCTGCGGCCTGGCCCGTGCCGGTGCTGTTGGCCGACTGCGACCCGGCGGGGGGTGACCTGGCGCTGGGCTGGCTGGGGCATTGGGTGGTGAACGGGTTTCTCCGTACTGACGTCGGTGTGTTGTCGCATTTCATCGCGACCCGGCACGCGACCGCCGGGGACCCGGCGTCGCTGATCGAGCACGTGCAGGAGGTTCCTCCGGCGCGGCATGTCGGCCTGCTGGCCGGGCTGAGTACACCGGGCCAGCACACCGCGGTCGGCGCGGCCGGATGGACCCGCCTGACCGTCGGTCTGGCCGCGTTCAGGACCGCGGCCGGGCATCCGGCCGACGCGCTGGTCGACCTCGGCCGCTACAGCTCGGCGACGCCGTGGCCGGTGCTGCTCGCTTCGGATCTCGTGCTGGTGGCGGTGCGCCCAACGCAGCGACACGTGCTGGCCGCGCGCCCCGTCCTGGCCGAGCTCGCCGAGCGGATTCTGCCGCAACGGCTGGGGCTGGCCGTCTGCGCGACAACGCCCGCAGGCACCCGCGAAGTCCGCGTGGCGCTGGGACGGGAATCCGCGGTGGAAATTCCGATGGCCGCGCGAACGGCGGCGGTGTTCTCCGACGGCATCGACGGAGGAACGCCTCCGCACCGGTCGCCGTTGCTGCGCGCCGCGCGTCGCGTCGCGCGCCGTCTCCACGGCACTTACCACAGCTACGCGCCGAGCGAGCCGCGCATTCCGGCCGCGGCCGCACCGTCCCGCCTACTTTCCGGAGGTACACGATGACGTTGCCGCGCAACGGGTTCCGCTTGCCACATGATCCGTCAGTGTCGCCGTATCCAGTGACGTTGCCGCCACCGCGCAGTAACTCGGCGGGATCCGCAACAGCGATACCGCGTACACCGCGGCGGGAGAGTGTGCAGACAGGGCGGCTCGACCCCGAGGCTGTCAGGGAGATCCGGGAAGCGGTCGCTGCCCGGCTGGAGCGCATCGCCGCGGGCGAGTCCCATGTGGACACACCGCTGACGAACGAGGAGCAGCAGGCGCGGATGCGCGCCTACGTGGCCGACGAGGTCTCCGGCTGGGTGCAACGCCGCGCGACCGCCGGACACGCGCCGCTGCCGGTGGCCGAGGAACGCCGATTGAACCGAGCGGTCGTGGCGGCGCTATCCGGGCTCGGCGCGCTGGAGGAACTGTTGGAGCGCAACGACGTGGAGAACATTCACGTGCACGGCTGTGATCGGGTCCTGCTGGAGCTGGCGGACGGCACGGTCGAGCAGTGGCCGCACCCGGTTGCCGACACCGACGCCGATCTCGTGGAGATGCTCGCGGCGATGTTTGCCCGCCAAGGCCAGACATCCCGTGAGTTCAACGCCGGCCGCCCGCTGGGAAACCTTCGGATCGGCGCCGGTGGCCCGCTGGGGGCTCGGGTGGCCGCCGTGATGGAGGTCTCCGACCGGCCGCGAGTGGCGATCCGCCGCCACCGCCTGGTCGACGTCGGCCTGACCGATCTCGTGGCAAACGGCACGCTCGATCCGCTGCTCGCGGCCTTCCTGCGCTCGGCCGTTCGGGCGGGCTGCAACGTGATCGTGTCCGGCGGCCCAGCCGCGGGCAAGACGACCCTGCTGCGCGCGCTGTGCACGGAAATCCCGGACTACGAGCACGTCGTCACGGTCGAAGAGGAGTACGAACTCGGGCTGCACATCGGTGCCCGGCCCTTGGTAACACCCTTGGAAGCCCGTCCCGCGAACTCGGAGGGCATCGGGGAGATCTCCTTGGACGACCTGCTGAAGCAGACGCTGCGGCACTCGCCGAGCCGGGTGATCGTCGGGGAAGTCCGGGCAGGGGAAGTCACCGCGATGCTGCGCGCTCTCGGGAACGGCGCCACGGGCGGTATGTGCACTCTGCACGCCACGAGCGCCTCCGCGGTGTTCGACCGGATCGGTGCGCTCGGACAGCTCGCTCATCCGCCGCTGGCGATCGAGGCGGCCCACCAGTGGACCGCCTCGGCGATCGACCTCGTCGTGCACGTCACCCGCGCCGACCACGACACACCCAGCGGGCAGCGCAGGCAGAGATTCGTCACCGAGATCATCGAGGTCGGCCCGGTCGGAGACTCCGGCCGCCCGGACACCACCAGAATCTTCGCCCCACGCCCGGAAGACGGCCGCGCCGTCCCGGCCTACCCGCCGACCTCTGACCTGCTGGAGCGCCTGGCCAGGCACGGGTTCGACCGCCACTTGTTCGACACCGCCGGTGCCGGCACCTGGCAGACCACCGAGCTGCCGGGCGGAGGCAGGCGATGACGGGCGTCTGGGCCGGCGTGCTCGGCGTCGCCGCGGTAGCGGCGATCGCCTGCGCCGTCGTCGCCTTCCTCCCACCCGCCGCGCGGTCGACGACAACGGCCACGGGACTCAGCGCGGGCTGGAAGACGTTCGCGGCACGGGTACCGCGGCGGCGGGTGGTCGTCGCGGTCGCCGCGGGCGGGATCGTCTGGTGGGGCACCGGCTGGCCGGTCGCCATCATCCTGACCGTCGCCGCGGCGCTGACGGTGCCGATTCTCGCCCGCGGCCACGACGCCCGCCGCGTGATCGCGAGGCTGGACGCCCTCGCCAGCTGGGTCCGGCGTCTCGCCGATGTCCTGGCCTCCGGCGCCAGCGGACTGGAACAAGCGATCACCACCTCCGCCCGCACCGCCCCCGAAGCACTGAGCGGCGAGATCGAAACCCTCGCGGTTCGTCTGCGGACGCGTGGCCTGGAGGCCGCGCTCCGCGCCTTCGCCGAGGACGTGGGCGACGAAGCCGCCGACGAAGTCGTGCTCGCGCTGATCCTGCGCGCCCGCGCGGGCGGACGCGGACTGGTCGACATTCTCGACAGCAAGGCCACCGCCCTGGAACGCGAGGTCGTCGCCCGCCGCGACATCGAAGCCGACCGCGCGAAACCCCGCACCGATGTCCGCGCCATCCTCGGCATCACCGCGCTCCTGCTCACCGGCCTGGTGGTCTTCGCGCACGAGTTCCTCACCCCGTTCAACGACCTGCTCGGCCAGCTCGTGATGGCCGGGATCGGCGGTCTGCTGGGCGCGGCGGGGTGGTGGATGCACTTGCTGACCCGGACCCGCCGCCCCGCTCGCCTGCTCGGCGCCGCCTCGAGGATCCCGCCCGGGACACCGAAACCGAGGCGCACCGCGGCGGAGGTGCCGCGATGAACCCCGGGATCACCGCTGCGCTGCTGGGCGCACTGGGCGGGTTGGCGCTGGTCTGCGTGCTCCTGGCGCTGCTGCGCCCGGCACCGGTCAACGTCGCAGCCGCGGTCGCCGAACTGGACGACCGTGCCGCCCGCCGTGCTGACGGAGCGCCGCCACGCAGCCGCTGGTCGACCCGGATCGAACGTCTGGCCGGAGTCTCCGGACGATCGTCGAACCGCTGGTGGGGCATCCCTGCCACCGACCTCGACGTCCTCGATCAGACCGCCGACCGCTACCTTGCCCGCCGCCTGACCTGGGCTGCTGCCGCTGCCGGAACTGTGTTCGTGATGGCCGGGCTTAGCTGGTTCGGTGGCATCGACCTTTCTGCCCCGCTGGTGGTGCTGGTCGTGATCGCCGGCGCGGCGGCCGGATCGGTGGTGCCGGTGCTGGCCGTGCAGGAGGACGCCGCTCGGGCGCGGGAGGAATTCCGCCGCGCCATCGCCGCCTATCTCGACCTCGTCGCGCAGGAACGTGCCACCGGCCGAGCCCCCAGTCAGGCACTGGGGGAGGCAGCCGCCGTCGGGGACTCGTGGGTGTTCGCCCGGATCAGCCGCACCCTCGGCCGCGCGACACAGGCTGGCCATACCCCGTGGGAAGCCCTGTCCCGCCTCGGAAAACGTATGGGAGTCGTAGAACTCGCCGACCTGGCCGACATCCTCGCCACCGCGGCCGACGGCGCCGCCATCTACACCACCCTGATCGCTAAATCGAGCTCTCTGCGCGCCGCCGCGCTGGCCGCCGACAAAACCGACGCCAACGCCCGCTCCCAACGCCTCGCGCTCCCCGTCGCACTGCTGCTGGTCGCGTTCCTGCTCCTGGTCATGTACCCCGCCATGATCCGGTTGGCCGCAGGAGGGGGCTAGCCAGAACGCGCGACGACCCCCGTCGCCACCTCCGCTTTCCTTTCCAGAGAAAGAAATCGGCCCCGGCTGAAGGAGGAGTCTGATGCACAACCATGAATCGCCTGCAACGGTGCCGCCGGTACTCGACTGCGTGCTCCCCGACGGCTACGCCACAGTGCTGCTCAACCCTGCGATGACCCCGCGTCAATGGCGGCGCAAGCAAGCACTCAGTCTCGTTCGCCCCACGACCATCCTTAAAGGACTTTGCGCCGCGGGGATGGCCATTCAGATGTCCTGCGGTGGTCACGGATTCGGCGAGAAGTTCGGCATCGGCCTTGTGACCTTGATCGTGGTGCTGGGTGTCTTTCGCGTCCTTGGCCGCTCAGCCAGAGAGACCTCCTTCGAGTACGAAGGCGTACCGCGGCTTCGGCTTCGGTGGGGAGAGTTCTACCGGCGTCGCGATTTCGATGACCTGGGTGCAGATTCCCGTGAACTGGTCGCCGAGTTGCTGACGGGGGTGCAGGTGCTGCACCGGAGTCCGGCGCTCGCCTGGCTCGATCCCGCATTGCCGGGTGAGATCCACACAGTGGTGTGGCGGGCTTTGTGCTGTCTCGATCACAGCCGCGAGGCCCGCGCTCTTGCTCAGGAGGTAGCTGCCTCGCTCGACACGACCGATGACCTGGTCACTGCGACGCGGCGAGCGGTCGACGACGTCGATACGAGCCTGCGGGAGGTAGCGCGGCATGTGCGGGGGTGTGTCGTGCTCTGTCGTGCGTGGGAACAGAAACTCCGGCGACACGATCTCGCTGCCCGCGTCAGTCACACCCTGGCCACCATTCCGGGGCAGGAACACCTCACCAGGTTGTCGCAGGACTCGGACGCGTTGCCGCGAAACGTGTTCGCTCACGTCACCGCGGCACGGGATATCACGCATTCCGGGGCATTCCCGTGGGAGCAACCTCCGTCCGAGTGGCCCGGAGCAGGTCACCCCCCGGCAGGGCGAACCATCAACACGCCTAACCATGAAAAGGGGGCCGTGAACGCAAAGCCAACCAGCAAGCCTTATAGGCCAACGACTTCATCGTGAAAGGAGAACGATACTCATGCTTAACCATCTCAAGCGCTGCGCGACCACAGTCCGGCGACGAGGCGCCCGGCTCGGGCTGTTCCTCACCGCGTGGGTGCTCAGCTTCGCAGTCACTGCAGAAGACCAGTGGACGCGGGCCCGTGCATCGGGAGACCGCGGATCCGAGTCCGTGGAAAAGGCGGTCCTCGTCGCGATCGGCCTCGCCGTGGCGATCGGGCTTGGCTTCGCCATCCGTGCCGCCGTCCAGACCTACCAAGGCCAGATCAAGTGAACCTGTACGTACCTGGAAGCCCTTAACTGCAAAGGAGACCACACGATGCCGACCGCTGAGGAGATCGAACGACGTGTCGAAGTAGCAGACACTGCCCGGAGTGAGAGGAGGTCCGCCGCGGCGCGGCGCGTCGGTGACTTGGCAGACCGCCACGCCGAGCTGGCCGAGCAACTCGGGGGCATCGAACGCGAGCTGGGTGAGGTGCTGGCCGAATCCGGCGACGTGATCGAGATCGACGAGCTGGCCGCCTTTACCGACGTCCCCGCAACCGAGCTCGCCCGCTGGCTCAACAACGCCAAACCCGGACGCGCCAAGCGGAAGAAGCCCGCCGGAACGAATCCTGCGAAGACCACCCAAGCCCGGAAACCGGCCGCTTCACACCAGTCAGCGCACACCAACGTCGCCGCCGCGCAGGATATTCCACCCGCACGCGGCGGCACCGTTCCTCTCCCGGCGGTAGCGTCGTGACAACATCAACTTTCTCGCTCCGCCAGACCGACCGGCCACTATGGACACCGTGTCGAGGATTCGTCCGGGCGCGGCTTCACGACGACAGGGGAGCGGAGTCCGTCGGCTTGGCCGTGCTGTTTCCGTTGGTGTTGCTGCTGATTCTCGCTGTGGTGCAAGGCGGCCTGTGGTGGCATGCGCATTCCGTGGCCGCTCAGGCGGCACAGGCCGGTGTGGACGCCGGACGTCCTGTCGGCGCCACGCAACCCGTCGCGGCCGCCGCCGCACGGTCGTTCGCCGACCGCGCAGGCCGCGGTGTCCTGACCTCACCCAAGGTTCGTGCCACCATGACCGCTGACACTGTCCAGGTCGCGGTGTCCGGTACGACGGTCCGGCTGCTGCCGATCCCCGGGCTTGATATCGGGGTCGAAGTGACCGCGCGAGCGGTCAAGGAGCGCTTCACCACGTCGTTGACCGGGGGCGGCTCGTGACTCGCCACGCACGTATCGGTCGGTTGTGGACAGATACGGGTTCCGTCAGCGTCGAAGCCGCCGTGCTCGTGCCCGCTGTGATCCTCGTGGGGCTGCTGATCATCGCGGGTGCCCGTGTCAGTTCCGCGGAGCAAGCCGTCGACAACGCCGCCACCGCTGCTGCCCGCGCCGCGTCGATCGCGCGCAGCCCTCACTCGGCGCAGCAGGCCGGAGTGGCTGTGGCTCGTGATCGTCTCGGACGTGAGGGCATCACCTGCCAGGAAACCAGTGTGTCGGTCGACGCCAGCCAGATCGCCGTCGGTCGCGCCGGCTTGGTGAGGGCCAGCGTTACGTGCCGTGTCGCGCTCAGCGACCTCGCCCTCCCCGTCCCCGGCGGTACTCGCCTGATCACCAGTTCGTTCACCAGCCCCGCCGATCCGTACCGGGGACGGCCATGATTACCGTGGCACGGCCACGGGATGCCGGGTCGCTCAGCGTGATGATCGCGGTCCTGGTGCCCGCGTTGCTGTTTGTGCTCGCCTTGGTCGTCGACGGCGCCGCCCGGCTGCGGACCATCGCCCGCGCTGACGCTCTGGCCGCCGAAGTCGCCCGCGCCGCGAACACGGCCGTGGACACCCGCAGCGCGCAGGTCGGCATCGACACCGCCACGGCTGCTCGGGCCGCGGGCGACTACCTCGCCCGTACCGGGCACCCCGGTCAGGTCAGCATTACCGGTACCCGCACGGTCCGGGTGACGGTCATGGTCACGGAGCCCGCGCCCATCGGACTGCTCGGCCGTAGTGTGCAGGCCACCGGTACCGCGGTGGCCGAACTCGGCGTCGGGACCCGTGACGGCGGACTCCCATGACGTCCCCGGCGGCACAGCGCGTCCGCGGCGCGCTCGCCGCGCTGGCTCTGCTCGCGTTCGTCGCCGGTATCCCAAGCGGGCTCTTGGCCCTTGGCGCCGATCCCGTCCGCCTGATTCCCGAGCGCTGGCCAGACCTGGTACAGATCACCCAGTGGCCTGAGCAGATCTGGGCCACGCTGCGTTGGGCGTGGATCACCGGCGACCTGGTGATCTGGCTGATCGTTGCCGTGGCATGGACGGGCTGGCTGGCCCTCACCGTGTCCGTGATCGTCGAAGTGATCCGCCAGACCGGCCGTGCCGCCCGCGGCCCGCTCCGGCGAATCCCGACTGGCCGGTGGATCGCCGGGCTCGTCGCCGCCGTCCTGATCGCTACATCCGCAGGCACTGCGGCAGGGGCCGGACTCCCCGCCACGCCGACCGCGGCCACCGCGCCACCACGGCCTCATCCGAACCCGGTCAGCGCGCCCCGCGATTCCGCCGCGGGCATGGCGACGACAACCACACACGGCACGGTGCCGTACACGGTTGTGCACGGCGACACCCTGTGGGACCTCGCCGAACGCCATCTCGGCGACGGGAGGCGCTACCACGAGATCGTGCGGCTCAACCCCGGCCTGCTCGCCGGCAACCCGGACGACCTCGAACCCGCGTGGACTCTGCTGCTCCCGCTAGACGCCGTCGGTCTTCCCCCGCGTCAGGACACCACCGCGGAGACCGGACGGACCGTGACGGTGCAGTCTGCGGACACCCTCTCCGGTATTGCCGAGCGCCACCTCGGCGACCCGGGCGCCTGGCGCGAGCTCTTTGACCTCAACGCCGGGCGGCCCCAGCCCGATGGCCGTGCCCTGCGCCACCCCGACCAGCTCTTACCCGGCTGGACGCTTGCGCTGCCCGCCACTGCGCCAACCGCACCACCGGCAGAACCCCAGGAACCACCGCGGAGCGTGTCCGCACCCGCACCCCTGGACGATCCACTCCCAGCCGGCCAAACACCGCCGTCCACACCCGGGGACGAACTGCAGAAGCCCGCGGCGTCCGGAGACGGCGGTGTGTCGCTGCCGGGCGGGGCGTTCGTCGGGCTCGGACTGGCCGCTCTGATCACCTTGGCGACGGTCACGGTCCGAATGCGACGTCGCCGCTGGTACCGGCCTGGTGTCCGAACCGACGGCGATCCCACGGGATTGCCGGTCGTGCGCGCGCTGCGCATCGCTCACGACGTCGCCACGCAACCTCCGGCCGACCAGGAGACTCCGGCGACCGAACCGGCGAACTCCCGGCACACCCGGCAGGTCGAGCTGGACACCCGCGGCCGAGCTAAAGCCGTCGTCCGCGCCGCACGCCCGACGACGCCCGGGACCGCGGTCGGTATCCGGGACGGACACACCATCGCGCTCGACCTCGCCCGGACACAAGGCCTCGGGCTCGTCGGGCCCGGCGCCCGCTCCGCCGCGCGAGCCCTCATCGTCACCTTGCTCGCGCAAGCTGCCAGCGACGGCCTAGACGCCACGATCGTCATCCCGCACCCTGTCGCCCGCTCGTTGTTCGGGCACACCCTCCCAGACCGTGTACCGAAACGGCTGAGAATCGTCGACGCCGTGCCCGCTGCTCTCGATGTGCTGGAAGCCGAACTGCTCGCCCGCACGCACGGCCAGAGCCTCGCCGGGAACGACCCGGATACCCAGACACCTCGCCCGTCGAGCCGTTCCGGGCCCTTTCTCATCGTGGCTGCGCCCAGCGCGGACGCCGACCGGCGCCTGCACACCATCCTCGAGACCGGAGCCCACCTCGGACTCACCGGATTGCTCCTTGGCCCATGGCGTCCCGGCGGTACCGTGCGCGTGACCGGTGACGGCATCGTCGACACGGCTTCCCCGGCACTCACCGGCAACCTCGCCGGCGCGCGGCTCTTCTCCCTTCCGGGCGCCGACGCCCTCGACCTACTCACGCTGCTCCACGCCGCCGAGCCCGACCACACCGAACCGTCACACCGCTCCACCTGCGTCGATAGCGTGGCCACGACCACATCCGAATACGAATTCAGTAAAGCCGGTCCCGAACACGGCCCTGAAGCGCCTCAGGCGACTACGCAACGGGACGTCGGGACGGCAGAGACCAGCACCGCGGACCGATCCCCGGATCGGTCGCTGCAGTTGCAGGTAGTCGGCCGTCTCCGCCTGACCCGCACCGGCCCAGAACCGTATGACCTCGTTGAAGCGCTCGCGCCGCGACAACGGGAGATCCTTGTCTACCTGGCATTGCACCGCGAAGGCTGCCGCCGCGAAACCCTCAGCGCTGCGCTCTGGCCCGATGCACCGGCCGATCGCCCCTACAACACCTTCCACGCAACCCTGTCTCAGCTCCGCCGAAGCCTCCGCCGCGCCACCGAGAACGACGCCCTCGACATCATCACCAGCCAGGACGGCCACTACGCCCTCAACGAACAGCTCGTAGCCGTCGATCTCTGGCAGCTGCACGACGCGCTCACCGCCAGCCGAACCAGCACACCGGCCGACGCCACCCAGGCGCTGAACACCGCCATCGCGCTCTACCGCGGAGACCTCGCCGAAGGCATCACCGCAGACTGGATCGACGGACCCCGCGAAGCGCTCCGCCGCGAGGTCCTCGATGCGTTCAGTACCCTGATCCGCGCAACCCGTCGCGACGCGCCCGAACACTCTCTCGCCCTGCTGGAACAAGCCCGACGGCTCGACCCCTACAACGAAGCGATCTACCGCGACCTCATGCGCACCCAAGCCCGCCTCGGCCAGTACGACAGCATCCCGCGCACGCTGCGGCTGCTAATTACGGTGCTATCCGAACTCGGAGAACACCCTGCCCGCGACACCCTTACCCTTGCCGCCGCACTTCAGCAACCGAGGAATGGCGTTCCGGACAGGCAAGCTAGCTGACCTGACTGAGCAGCGCTTCATCGAGGCGGCAAGAGCTTGTCCGCCTACTTCTCCAGCTTCCTTTCCGCCTTCCTCTCCGGGGGCCTGCTAGAGCGGAAGGGGCAGGGAACGGGCTTTTCGCAGCACAGGTACGTCGGCACCCCTTCCTCTGTGCCCTCCAACTTCGGTGCCAGCAGGCATCTGAACAGTCTGTCGGGTGGGTGGCCGGCTTCCGTCTGTTTGGATTCGGCGGTCACGTTGGGCGCGACGGTTACGTTCGCGTGCGAGGGGCTTCCCGACATCCGAAGTATTCTTCCGCCCGCCAGTCGCTGGCCGCGGGGCCGGCCTGCTGGCCGCCGTGTTGTCATGCCGTCATGACTGTCCACTATGGACCATAATGCCGTCCCTTGAGTTAGGGGACGACGCTTAGCGGCCGCTAAGCGCACGTGTGGTCGGCTAAGCACGACTAAGGCGCCCCTGGGTCTCGGCCAGGCGCTAACGGGACTCTGCTTAGCTCACGGGTTCAGGGCTTGACGTGGGCCGTACCTAAACGACCCAGTTTGGTTCTGGGGCACTGATCGAAGCGCGATGCCTTAAGTGCGTGTCACCCGGCAGTGCCTCCGGTCGCATCGGCTCCTGACGCCCGGGCCAAACATCTCGCGCTGCCCCAATCGAGTGACGTTGACTTCCTAGATCTCGTGCTTGACCTGCGCCTTTTAGGCCAAAGTGCAAGAAAGAGGGTACGGGGAATGTTGCATTTCCCCGTACGGGGTGCTTGTATAGATGACGTACCGCCGAAAGCGAGGCAGGAGAGGTTCTCCGGCTGACGCAAGAGCAGTACTTCGCACCACTGTTGATCTTTCAAAACCGCATGCACTGCGAGCCGCTCCCTGGGCTTAGATCACCGTTCTCTCGAACGGAAACCGCTTGCTGGCCAAGATGGGGAATGAAGTCCTGCCGTGTCACGCAACGCGCTTAAGTCGCGTGACGTGGGACCCAATTCCAGCTAACCGCAAGGGAAGGGGCGTCATTATAGCGCATTCCGGCCGGACCATTGTCCGGTGAGGAATGAAAACCCGCTCTGATGTCTCGCTGTGCAGCACCTAAGCGCGCTTAATGCGGTTTAGATGCTTGACACATACATAGTGAGCTTAGCTTTCAAGGGCCCGTATCCGCTGCTGTACGTCGGATGCGCAAAACGTTTAGCGGTTCGCCTCCGCGCCGGATTAGCTCGTCGACTTGTCCGACCTATATCCAAATGCGGCCATTGAAAGCGCAGTGCCCCGGCCCCTGGTGAATGGCCTATGTGTTGAGCGGTGACAGCGCTCAACGTGCATGTCGTAGAGATTAGCGGATCGTAAGCGCGGCTACGTCGCAAAGTCACTACTGCGTGCAGCGTAAGCAGCAAGTCGGGTTTTCGCGCGGCACTTGAATACCGGAGTTTCCGGGGGGCCTTCTGGCTAGGAAGCCTTCAGTTCCAATGGCTGTCGACCGGTTCGATTCCGGCAGAAGGTGCAAATTCGTGAGCCAGAAACGAAAATTTTAGGAGCTGATGAAAGATGCTTATCAAGCACTCAAAGCGCACTATACGAAGCGGCTGCAAGAAATGCGGCGACAAATCGCTGTATTGGGCCCATGATACGGCGCAGTCAGGTGATGACCACTGTGACAAATGTCAAACTTCCGGGAAATGGGTACTCATCGACGCTGCGGGAGAGCCGCACAAATGCGGCAATGACGTTACCCCAGTGGCGGAAAAGACAGATGCAGGAAGTGTCAGTGTCGAGGTCAAGGCGAGTGTGCGCGAGGGAGATTCTGTGTCCAATTCAACCGATCATGCAGCTCCGTTAACTGGTAGCGGAGATGCTTTTGCAGCGTTCCAGTCGCTGGTTGCGAGCCTTGCGCCTAAGGTTGATCGGGACGAAGTTTCCGCGATGATCAAGCGTGAGCTGGACAACGTCATCGTGCCGACCCGAACCGTTGTCGAGCGCGTGACTGGTGTGCGCAGGGTAATTGCGAACTCGCACGAAAAACTCGCAGACATCACGACTGATCTGCTTGCGGGCGAACATGTGATGATGGTGGGTCCGGCAGGTACCGGTAAGAGCACTATTGCGGAGCAAGCAGCCGAGAGTATCGGTATACCGTACTATTCGATCAGTCTTTCTCCGATGACTTCTGCCTCGCAAATACTTGGATACATGCAGGCTGAGGGCGAGTACGTCAGGTCTCTCTTTCGGGAAGCATTCGAGCACGGCGGTGTGTTTCACTTCGATGAGTTCGACAATGGACACCCGAGCGTCCTGGCTGTGATCAATGCAAGCTTGGCAAACGGTCAGATGGCATTCCCTGACCAGATGGTTAAGCGAAACCCGGACTTCCGCTGTGTTGCGTCAGCCAACACTTATGGACGTGGGGCGGATCGGGCCTACGTCGGTCGGCAGCAGATCGACGCGGCGACGCTCGATCGATTCTCGGTTGAAACAATCAGTGTAGACGAAGCGCTGGAAACTTCGCTATGTCTCGCAACTGGACTTGACAAAGTCATGATTGACAAGGTTCTCAAATTCGTGCGAACCCTGCGCAAAAACGCGGAAGAGCGCGCTATGTCGGTTGTCATCTCCCCGCGTGCAAGCGTGGGAATGTGCCGCTTGCTGGCCGCTGGTAAGTCGTGGGACTCGGCTGTTGAGTCTCGCATCCATCGTGGAATGAGCGAAAAAGATTGGAACAAGCTCAGTTCCAATAGGTGACGTTCGGTGACATGGTTGCCCCGCTCCGGTTGTGATTCCTAGGTAGATTCCGTCGAAGGAGTTTGAGTAATGAGAGCCAGTGAAAGTGCTAGAGAGATCGTGCACGTTTACGAGTCGGTAGGCGAACTGGCGGCGGTAGGGATTGGCAACTTGGATCTCTTCTTGCGTAGTCGGGAACTGTGTGAGGAATGGCATGGTGTAAGTACCCTTGATGATTTACGTGCGCTGGTCTCTGACGGATGGCTAAGTGAATCTAGCGTGGCAATGGACGTCGCATCCGATGCGGTCGAACTGGTTGAGCAAGAGCACGACCTAACAAGCTTTCGGCCAATGTGGGACGTCTCTGGTTGCGAGGTCGACGTAGGTCGGTATCTCGCAGGGGAGCCGGACAACATGATTGACTATGAAATCACGCAAACTGTGCGATCCGGCCGTGTAATCGTACTGTGCGCCTCGGCATCCTACAGCGGTGCAGTATCGAGTGACACTATCAAGAAGCGCGGTCACGGCATCGCAGCTTTGGCTTTCGCTCTCTCCAAACTGGGTTTTGCAACTGAACTGTGGGTTGACGTGAGCAGTCTAGGTCCGGATGGGAAAACTGCGGGACGGTTCCGGGCTAAGGTTAAGGGTCCCAATGATGCCCTGGACCCAGCGTTGATCATGTTTGCCTACTCTCATCCGGCCGTGCTTCGTACTCTTTTTATGCCAGCGATGCATGAGGTTCCTGAACGGTTCCAAGAGGCGCTGGCCGTTGGTGCTTCCTATGGAACTCCTCTAGATCCTAAGCGGGACTTGGAGGAAGGGGCGATTTATCTGCCTGCCGTCAGTTCAAATGATGATGTTCCCGAAGCCAAGGAAGCCCTGCTGGCCCATCTGCGCGAACTCGGGGTATTGGACAGCTAAAGCTTTTCGGCAAGTGACTTTGTGTTGTCTCGGTGCCGCACGGTGGATGTCTCCGCGCGGTCGCCGTGACCACACAATCGGCGCCAATTTCACTGCTAACCAGGAAGGGAGGTTGGCGTGATCAGCCTGAATAAAATTGCTATGGCTGTGGCCTTGGAACTAGGAGAAGAATGGAGTGTCGAACCAGGTCAAAGATTCGACGGCAGAGATGTCTGCCTGCGTGGTGTAGGCGACATTCGCCTACGTGTTGCTACGGAACACCACCGAAAGTACGGAAGCAACAGACTCTTTATCTCGGAAGCAGTCGGCGGCGAATTGCGTAGGTTTGTTCAATATGACGTGGTGATCAGCGTATCGAAAGACAGGGCCGCCAAGGAAGTCGCGGGAGAGATTCGGCGACGCTTGCTCCCGGGGGCAGAGGAAGCAATCGCTAAGGCGCGTGTCGATAAGGCTGCGAGTGACGCGCGCGACGCTGAACATCAAGCAATGTGTGAAGCCATGGCCAGCGCACTTGACGGCGCGACCTACAGTCATGATCCGAATAAAGTCCACTTTGGTTCCAGTAGTGATGGTGTCAGCGGGTCTGTCGAAGTTCGAAAATTCGGAGACAATGTCAAATTTGAGATAGCTGTCCCAAAATCTCTCGCGTCGGCAATGGCCGAAAGCGTTTCCCTGCTGCGCCGGATGGAAGTATCGAAAGGTTGTGATCCCCAAGTGGTTTCCGAAACTGTTCCCAAGCAAGAAACGCCTACGCAAGGTCGATCTGACGAGACGAATGGCCGGAGCGGAAGGCGCAGGCAGCTCACACCCGAAGAACGTAAGGAGCGACACGAGGCCCTGAGCGGAAAACTTGCCGATGGTATCGCAGAGCTGGCAGAAGACGAGGACCGGTGGGCGGAGTTCCTCACGGCGGCGCAGGGTTTAGCCGCCGCGTGGAGCTTCAACAACATCATGTTGATCCTGCTGCAAGCAGCAGAGCGAGGCTTCACACCGTCGATGGTGAAAACGTCCAGGGCATGGAACAAACTCGGACGCAAGATCAAGACAGGTGAGAAGGCCCTCTACATCTTCGAACCGATGAAATACCGCCTCTCACTGGAGGAGGCGCAGAAACAAGGCAAGAATGGCTTCGACAGTGACGGCAAGCCGCGGATGACGATTCGCGGCGTCCGCCCTTCACCTCGCTTCGACGTCACTCAAACTGAAGGAGAGCCGATCCCCGAGGACCGGACCACCCGTGCCCCCGTCACTGAAGACGAGATCGCGGAAGTCTGGGAGACGGTCGCCACCGAGATCCGGGCAACCGGCTATGAGGTGACAGGCGGCCCGCCCGGCGACGTCGACAGCTACACCGACCTAACCGCCCGCGAAGTATGGGTCTGCGACACCCTGGACGACGAAGCGGCTATCACAGCGGCACTCCGAGAGCTGGCACACATCCGGCTCAATCACCTGGCCGACGCAGACGAGTACCGCCAGCACCGCGAAAGGATGGACCGCGAGGCGACAACGGTGGCGATCATCGCAGCGGGGGCCCTCGGCCTCAACACCTCGTCGCATGACCAACCTGCCCTCACCGGCTGGCTAGAAGGCAACGCCGAGTTGCTCGCCGAGACCGCCGAACGAGTAACGGCTACAGCTCAGGAGATCATCCGCGCCTTCCAGGAACCCGCCATACCCGAGTAGTCACGCGTGCCAGCCGAAGGCCGTGCCGTAACGGTCGCGCGCATCTTGGATGCGCGCGTGCCGTGGCCACACGGAACACGGAGGAGACCGATGGACGACACGACACACGAGCACCACCAGCTTACGAAACGCCGAGACCGGCAGGACCCGGTCGCGTTCCGGCTCGCCACGCCGGCGACCGTAGGCGGATACACGGTCATCGAGGCCGCGTTCTTCACTCCTGGGGGTCCCGGATGCCACGCCTCAGCGTTGGCCGTGACCCGCCGGGGCACGAACTACAGCACGCACGTCTTGCTGTACGACGAGAGCCAGGATGCCTGGTCGCTCGAGGTCGGGCACTACGACTTCGCCACGTTGCCGCTGGCCCAGGAAGACCTGGCCGCACGGGCGAACATCACCCTCGGAGGTGCCGTCCCGCCGATCGAGGTCAAGGAAATGCAGGACGTAACCCACCTGCCGTCGACGGGGACACGCGAGCAGATCGTGGAGTGGGTCCGAGAGCATCAGGGGAAGACCCCGGCAGAGATCGCCGCAGGACTTGGGCTCGGACGAGACCAGGTCCGGCAAGCATGCCGAAGGATGGTGCGCGATGGCCAGCTGCGAAGCACGCCCGGAGGCACCTACTACCCCTGACCGGCTACGGTGTCACTCGACGCACGCTGAACAGGCGGAACGGCGGATTACTCCGGCCACAGCGATCGGACTGCCGCGAACGCGCGGTGACACGGAAGTGCAGGTGATGACGCAGGTGGAGCCGCTGGAGCTAACGCCGGAGGTTCAGACGGTCATCGATGCCTGCCGAGAGTTCATCACCGGAGGCGGGGGCTCCTCGATAGAGGCGCTCTATGGCGGCAGCGATCTGCCAGAGCTACAGTCCGCGGTCCGTGAGCAGGTCGACCTCCTGGTGAGGCTCGCGCGGGCTGGCCAGCTCGTCGGTGTGGAGCTCGAACCGCCTATGGGTGGCGAAGACTCGGACGACGATGCCGTCGCGCGCTGCTCGCGTGCCGTCGCCCGGTGGAGGGTCAGTCGGGACCTGCACAAGAACCTCCGGGCCCGGACGACGCAGGCGAAAAACGACGAGCGCGAGAAGCAGCAAGCCCGAGACAAGGCTGTGCTGGACCTGGCGGCCGCGCGACCGGACTGGGGCACCCAACGAATGGGTAAGGCAGTCGGCCTACCGGAAAAGACCTTGCGCGACATCCTCACGAAAGCCGCCAATCCGCGCTAAAGGCCCAGCCAGCTTGCCCGCGAGAGCAAGCTCTTCAAGACGGGAAGGGCGCACCCGTCGATTCAGGCGATTAAGCCGATATCTGAACCGCGCCCAGCCTGAACAGCTGAATTACGAGCGCGGCCCGTGCATGCGTGCCCTCACGGCCGTAGCCGTCCATCTATCACGGCTTGCGGGATTCAATAGCTCGCATGTCCACGCGACTTCCCCGAGGTTGATGTAGCAACCGGGACATGACGCCAGAATATCGTTTGTGCATCGACGACGTGCGCAGACTACTGCGGAAGATTCGTAATCCCTCGCCTGTTAGATGGTCTTCAAAATTTCTCCACATAGGGACAGTTATTTAATCGATCGGCCGAAATGAGTATCTCATTTGAGGAGTAGTCATGGTTACATCGGCTAATTTGAACGCGGCAAGCAACGAGGTCTATGTCGCCTTGCTGGTGCCAGACGCCCCATCCTTCCCCGCAATTATCGATGATGAGAGGTGGAACACCTTTGCCGTGCCGAGATTTCGGCGCGCGACTGCTGAAGCGGTCGCGTCGTGGCTCAATGCCATGCACGAGGAAGACCCGCGAACCTGGCCGGGTGGAGCCGCTTTTGGTCCGGACGGCGTTCTGACCGTGCTGGAAGGAGAAGAACGCGCGACCGCGCGGGTTCTTCCGGACGCGGAAGGCAGGTACGCGATCGGCTTTCAAGGTTGGGCGTGGGTACTTAGCGCTCCGACCATTGACAAGCAGCGCAATGCTGAATTGCTCGACGATCGGGCGCGGCTAACAGCGGAGAGTCGCGAAATCCTTGTCACCATTAACATCAATGGCTCGGACCCCGTGTTTCCCGCACTGCCCTCGGTGGAGCACGGCTGGTCCCGGGCGGGATGTCCGCGGTTCCGGCGCGAGGTCGCCGAGGTGGTCGTTGCCTGGATCAATGACGTCGCCCGCAGCAGCCCAGAGGGCGCAGACCGCGCGTACTGGGACGCCGACACGATCGTGCTGCTCGACAACCAGGCAATTGCCGACGACGGCTACCTGCCAACCCGAATCGACGCCGATTCCGACGGACGCTACGCGATCGGCACGACATTCGAATGGGAGCTCGTCGATCAAGAGCTATAAATTCGCAAGCCGTTCGAGGAGGGAACATGGAAGAACGAGACGACATGGTCGTGACACTGGATATGCCCGGAACCATCGCGGAGTTCCTGCAAGATCTGGATATGCAGGACGACGAGATCGAGGCATACGACGGTGCTCGCTTCATCAATCGCTCTCGCGGATACACGCTCCGCGTCACGGCGACACTGGCTGTGCATAGAGCATTTCTCAGCCGTTGCTGGACATTCGAAGGTGGCGACGGCATCGAGTCGAGCTCAACCGAACGATCGGCTTACCGCGCGTACGCGCAGCGGATAGAACGCGCAGAGCATGACCCTAGTAAGTAGTCGATACCGCATGCAAGCACGCCAGAAGGAGTGGGAAGATGGTCAAGAATCACGAACCCAAATACCCGTTTCGGATTCTGCGGACTGCTAAGAACGTCCGCCGAGTCTCGATTCCCTATGACACACGCGAAGCACGGGATGCAGCGGGCAGCCGTTATGCGGAGCAGGACGCCGCACGGGTCCTGCTGGAGTTCTGGAGCGAAACTCACCCGCAGGACCCGCTAAACGAAGGGTGGGCTTGTGACGGACATGTCGATCCGCCCGGAGCGGCCCCGGCTGGCCCGTTGGACGATGCCTCCGCCCTGCTGACCCGTATCCGCGATGCGCTGATGCAGATCGACGACGCCGCCCACATGGTCGAGGACGCCGACCGGGCGGGGACTCCCGGTGACGAACACACAGCACGTGAACGGCGCGAAGCCCTTCTCGATGACCTCGTCGGATCGGTGGACGTCCTGGACAAACTGCTCTCCGAGGGCGGCGCCCTCCCCGGAGCGTGGTCGCGGCGCAGCACCAAAAAGGCAGTGACCTACGCCGCGGTCACCCCCGATGTGTCGGACGTCTGCCAGACCCAGGCCGGAGCGAAACTCGGCCCCATGGTCCTCCAGGGCGTCGAGGACGCCAAGAACGCCGGTGTCTACCACTGCCGCTGGTGCAGCAACGCCTTCAACCGGCAGCAGCAGGCAGTGCTTGCGCGGCACCCGGACGAGGACGAGCTCCACGGCTTCCACGAAGCCTGCGCCGGGGACTTCGCCCTCAACTACCTCCCCATCGTGGTGACCGTACGGCCGGACCGCACAGCCCAGGTCACCGGCCCACCGAACACCAGCGTCACCGTGCTCATCGAGGACTAGCAACTAGGAGGAACGGCCATGCAGCAGAAGACAAGAACTATCTACGTCGCCGTCCACCGAGTCACTGGACAGGAGATGGAAACAGGCTCGCCGGTGAAGGTCGCAGGCCCGCACGGGCGTGGCGCTGTGTTCCTCCACGTCGTACGGCCTGATCGCCGCGAGCCGCACCGGGAGCTGGCCGAGGTTTACGTCCGCTGGGACGCGAACGGCCGCACCAGCGACTGCTGGGCGCGAGACGTCGGGATCCGGGTCGAGCCACGCGAAGTACCCATCACAGGAACGACGCCGCTCGTCCCGGTAACGGCGCGCCAGCAGGACGCCATACGCCACGCCGTTCCCACGGCCCAGCTGGACGGCTGGCATTTCGGCACAGGGAGCATCGTCGTGCCGCACCCACCGCTAGAGGCACTCGCGGTAGTCCAACGGGCCTTCGACTGGGCGGCGGAGAAGTACGGCGCGAACAAGTTCCCTGCGGCTTCACTTCGTTCCGTGCTGAAGAGCCTCAAGGAGAGAACGAGCTGAGACCCGCGGGACTTCGGTACGTGCAGGTCGGCGCGGGTACGCCGATGAGTGCCCGCGCCGACCTCAAGTCCTAGCAGACCCATCGGCGGCACGCCGTCCCACCGCGAGCGCCTTCCAATGACAGCGCGAGGGCAAGCGGACAGGACGTGCCCCCTCGAATCGCAACCGGCTTGGAGAAGAGACCATGACTGCGCGCCCCAACAGCCCCGACCCGTCCGCCTTCCCGCTGGAGGAGACATGCCCTGCCTGTCACGTTGAAATCGGACAAGCTCACGAACATCGCTGCGAGGTCGCCCGCTGCTTGGCCACCGGCCGACAACGCAACGGCCACATGTACTGCCGTTGTCCCCAGGACGTATGGACGGGCCTGATGTCCGGGATGGCCGAATGTATCGAGTTCGGCTGGATGCAAGAAGGAGACCCCAGTCTCCCCGACCTCAACCGCCTCTACACCGCCGCGACCTGGGACCCTCGCAACCACCGCTGGACCCGGCCCTGATCGGCTGCCCCAGAGGCCCCCAATTCCGGCTTCACGGCCGGCGAGTCTTCGAAGCCACCCCATCGGCCAGGGGGCTCGCTCGTTTGTCTTGTGGTCCTGCTTGCCCGCTCGAGTCTCCGTGTGGCCTCCGGGTGGAAGGCCCGTATTCGACAGCGTCGTGCGGTCGAGGTGTCGGGCGAAGGCTCCTCGCGTTCCCAGAGGATCGAATCATTCGATCGCCGGGGTTCTTAGACCAACAGCTTGGCCCAAACCTGTTTTGGCTCTGAAGGCCCTGTCGACTGGCTGCGGGGCAGTCCTCGCACCCGCACTGTTGATCGCCGGTGCGGTGTGCCGGTGAAGTCGTAGTTGTAGCGAGCGTCCTGCGGCCAGCTACTGAATGGAGCGGTTGACTGCAGCAGTAACGGCAAGTTGTTGCGCGCCACGTACACAAGTCTTACTTCGGTTGGCTCTAGCGATGTTCTGCTGCCGTCCCTGGAACTCCGGTGGGCTGACCTGTCCGCCACCCTGGGATATGATCACAACGCGCACATTTGTGACTGCTGAGGCGCTGTCCAGCAATTTTGCCATTTTCAAGATCTTAGTTGTCAAGAATTATGGATCTTGGTATCAAAAAATTAGGGCCGAACGGCCCTTTACTGTGCAGGCGGTCGCCGCTACTTTGAAATAAAGTGGCATGCTGGAGGTCAAGTGTCCGCTAACGTCAATTTGTCGCGACATGAACTCATGGCTGCGGCGGGAGTTGAACTGGCGATTTATCGAAAGGGGTGCGCGGCGCCACCGTGGGAAGAATCGGTCGCGTGGAACGATGTCGGACCTGACCACAAGGCTATGAACCCTGCGATGCAGAATTTTGCCTTGCATCTCGCCAGTCAGTCTGTCATCGCGGAGCAGATGGGCATGGCGGCTGCGGCGTCATTGATGCTTGAAGCGCCAAGTTATACCTTGCGACTTAACCTCGCTCGCGCTGTTGCTGACGAGGCGCGACATGTTGACGTCTTCGCGCGGTATCTGCAGATTATTGAGGAGGAGCCAACTGCGCCTAATGAAAATTGGGAGCGGGTTGCGTTGGAACTCGGCGCGGAAAGAACATTTATACAGCGCTTTGTGACGCATTCTTTGTTGGAAGCACAGGCATTGGGTGTCTTCACTGTGTTGGCAGAGATCTTTTCGGGACGTATTCTTGGAAGTATTTATCTTCAACTAGTTCCTGATGAGGCCCGACATGTAGCATTAGGAGAGGAATATCTCCGTCAATTGTTGCTTCGTGAGCCTGGCGCAACTCAAGAAGTGGCCGACGCAATCGATAGAAGTTTGGCTACAACTGGAGTTAGCCGGGCAGTGGCCGAACGGTACGCACAATTTAGCGACTTATCTAGTGATCAGATACATGAGACGGTCGATCGTAAGCGCAGAAGCTTTCGTGCTCGAGTTCTAGCTGGAGTAACCGATCTGGAAGGAGGGTGACATGTTCTATCCGCCGGATAACGACGGAATCGACGAATGAGCTTCGAGGCTCAAATCGGACGGGTGCGCTGGCAATCGTGGCGCGCCCGCCCGTTAGTTCATGGATGTCAGCAAGCGCCGAGGTGAGCAATGCGCAACTCGATTAAAGTGTCAAAGTTTGAGCTGAATCAGCTTGGCGTCTCAGTGGCTATATTTGAGGCGGTGCTTGCGGATCTAAGTCTGGTTCCTTCCCTGCGAGTAAGTAAAGGGGTGGAAGGTGATACTGAATACCGACTGACTGTGCAGCGTCTGGTCAGCGATATGACTCCGCCCACTGAGGAGCGTTCATATTACCAGCCACAGAACGATCACGCGCTTGCTGAGTCTGCGCGGAGACTTATAGACGCAGTCACAAGGTCAATTCAGGTGCGAGATATAATTGGACCTGGCGAAATTCGACGGATTCAATGTAATGTACTCGATCCAGGTGACTTTATCGGAAGTCATGACGACTTCTCAGCGAATCAATTGTATTCGCACACTCTAGTAATCGGGTTGTCGTCGGATTATGATGGCGGAGCCCTATCCCTGCATTTGCCGGAGGGGGTTCTGAATGTTCGCCCTCTTCGAGGAGACGTAATAATTTTCGACAGTCGAGTAGTGCACGAAATTCACGCAGTGGAGAGCGGGAGAAGGCGCACCTTGGTGGGTTTTGTAGAGAGTAAATCCTAGACGGTGGGGCAGGAGGCTCCGGTTGCCGACCTTATGATTGAGTTTGGTGCGTCCGGTTACATGCTGATCCGATGTGGGTGTTGCCCGCGTGAGTGGACCGCTTGTCGCATTGTGCTGGTGCCACGTGTCGACTGGTGGCGCGCGTGGGCGAACTGGTAGCCGGTTTCACAGAACGCCTCGGCTTCGCCCAGCGTCTACTGCTGGGGCATGTACGGCATTTGGTCTATGCGGTCACGGCATTGGGGGGCGATTGTGGATCGGTAAGCGGTGGCGATTCTGTCGTAGCGTATGACCAGGACGGGCCGTTGCCCGAACGGTGGAACCGGCGCTCGAGATCGTCACGGCTGCAGTAGTCCACCTGGGGCTGAATATGGGTATGCGCAGCCGAAAGAACTTCACCGTTTTGGTGCCCCGCTTGATCGTCGGCGTCGTAGAAGTCGACAGATTGCTTGTGATAGGACCCTCGAAAGCTTGCGACCTAGAAAATTTCACTGAAGTCTGATTAAAGAACACGCGCATGTCAATTAATTTCGGAACTTGTCATGTGCCTGTGAAAGAAGTTCGAGACTTCAGGCCGATGGGCGCGTCGCGCCCGCGTAATCGTCACCAGGGTAACGGTAGTTGTCGACGCGAACGGGTTTCCCAAAGGTTGGCGCGTTGATCATCTTGCTTTCTCCGATGTAGAGACCGACATGGTGAATTCTGGCGGGTGTGCCGTAGAAGACGAGGTCGCCGGGCAAGAGTGGTTGCCCGTCCGGAACTCGGGGGCTGGCGTGAAACTGGGTGTGGGCGGTGCGGGGTAGCGCGATCCCTGCTGCGTCGTATGCTGTCTTGGTCAGCCCGGAGCAGTCGAAACCGTGATGCCCGCCGTCCGGGCCGTTTCCGCCCCAGACGTAGGGAAGGCCACGTTGCCTGCATGCGTAGGTGATTGCGGCCTTCGCGGCGGGGGTGGGTGCCTGAATCGCGTTACAGTCGCCTGTGCCGCTGGATGTGCAAGTCGCACTATGGACTGCGGCAACGACCTGGCGAGCGGCTGGTTCGAACTGTGCGTAGCGGTCGGGAAATCCGGACCGTTGTACGGTTTGGGCTGCTTCGGCGACGGGCTTGGTCTGCCAATTCGGCAGCGTCACGAGATGCCGGTAGAACTGCTCGCTGCTGTAGTTCGGGTTCATGATCTGGGCGACGGAGCCCCAGCCTTGCGAGGGGCGCTGCTGGAAGAGGCCGATGCTGTCGCGGTCGCCGTAGGTGAGGTTGCGCAGTCGTGACTCGGTGATCGCGGTCGTGATCGCGATGACCCAACCCTGTTCGGGAACGTTCATCTGCTTGCCGACGGCGACGATCGTCGCCGCGTGGCCCATCTCCTCAGGGCCGTATCCGACTATCGGTGCGCCGTTCGCGCCCGCGGGGATGCAACTCGTGCTTTGTGCAGAGCTGCCGACCACTGCTTGGACCACGGCGATCGCACCTCCGCCGATGAGAAGAAGCAGCACGACGAAGAACGCGACGCCGGCTACTGCGAGCTTAGCCATCGCTTAAGTACCCCCTTAGCTGTTAAGGCGTGAGGAAGCGGCTGGCGGCATCGGCGTGGGCGGCTCCAGCCCCGGTCGCGTGGCGCGCGTGGCATCGAGGTTGCGCCCACCGCTCGACGGCGGTGATGCGGGCAGATGCGGCCAAAGCTTCGGAAGCTCGGCCAGGGCTACCCGTCCCAGAGCTCCGGGTTCATCGACCCGGAGCCACCGGGATGCGGTCATGTCGAGTGGATCAGCGGAGGACTCGCCGCTCGTCGTCGCCACTGGCACTCGCGCGGGGCTGTCGAGACCTCGCAGGACTTCGGCCAGTACGCGACGCGCGTTGGCTTCTCTGACGGCGGTGGGAAACCAGGCCAGAACGGGTGTGGCGATACCCGTGACGTCGGCGAGGCGCTCATAGCGGACCAACTTGCTCGCCAGACGGGACAGTGTCTCTGTGCCGAAGTCGAACTCGACGAACCATTCGATCTCCCGTCCGGCTTCACGCCACCTGCCGTAGCCATCCGGGGTGACGATGTCGCCCCAAAGTCGTCCGCACCGGGCCGCCGACCACCAGGTGGTGAGCCTGGCGGTGGCCTCGGGTTGGCGGGACGCGCGAATCAGGGTGGTGAAGAGCGCGTTGCAGCCCACGGTATGGGCGAGTTGGAGGGAGAAAGCACGGCCCACTTCGCGTTCGCGGCTGTAGCCGAGGTCTTTGAGCGCAAGCCCGTCTTCGTGGGCGAGCGCGACCGCTCCGGCGGTATCGAGGACGTAATGCATCGGGTGCGAGCCGAGGGACCGGTGCGGTTGGAATCGGTGCACGAGGCCCCACCGGTAGAGGTTGTGCAGGCGCAGGTTCGCGGCACGGCGTCCGGGGAAGGCGATGTCGACGATCTGCGTGCTGGTGAGGACGTGGTGCTCAAACAGCATCCGGCACAACCAGCGGTCGCGGTCGGTGAGATGCCGTGCGAGCCAGGCGTGGTGCTCGGCGCTGTTCAGCACGCGTGGTGCGGGACGTTCCGGCCGGTGTGCTCGCAGCTGTCGTTGCGGGGTGGGGTTGCTGATCTTCATGTGGTGCACCTCCAAATGCGCCAATGCGCGGTGTTGGGTTCAAACGAGGAATGGCGAGTGCCGGGTCAGGCGGCACGCCGGGGATCGAATGCTGCGGGTCGTGCGTGTTCGGCAGTGTGCGGTCTGCTCCGAGCCTTAGCGTTAGTCCGTGCGAGCCGGCGGATCTCCTTAGCGCGTCCGGGGATCGCAGGCGGGAGTTTCTCGGTGACTGCTGTGAACGGGGGTGCTTCCTCGCTGTTGAGCACCAGCCGTGCGGCGACGTTGTAGCGGCCCAGGTTGGCGAGGTCGTGTTCGGAGAGCTGGGGCTCGGTGTGCCGCGCGAGGTCGCGCGCGTCTTCGGGCGAAGCGGAGAAGATGATCTTTGAGCGGGCGTTGGCGCTGATGCCTTCTTCCAGCTCGCGGGGGAGCTGGCGCAGGTATTGGTGGGCCAGGGTCATCGACATCCGGTAGCCGCGGGCTTCGGCGAGCATGTCTTCCAAGGGATAGGCGAGGGACAGGAAGTTGTGGCATTCGTCGATGTAGAGCGAGCTGTCGAGTCTTTCCCGCTGGGGAATTCGGACGCGACGGGTGGCGGCTTGCCAGGTCCGGGCGACCAAGATCGAACCGACCAACCGGGCGGTGTCGATCCCGAGCGAGTTCTTGCTCAGCCGGACGAGGCAGATGCCGCCGTTGAGGACCGCGTCCATGTCGACAGTGGATTCGCCGCCTGCGAGGGAGGCCCGGACGAACGGCCGCAACAGCAGGCCGCGGAGCTTGTTCATCAACGGTGCGACGACCTGGGCCTTGCTGGCATCGGATAGGTCGTCGTACCAGGCCCAGAATCCGCGCAGGACGTCGTCGGAGACCTGCGCGAGTGCGCGTTCCCGGAAGCTCGGCACCGTCAGGAGTTTCGGCAGGTGGGTCAGGGTCGGTGTGCCGGGGAGTTCACGCAGGGTCAGCAATCCGGATCGGAGGATGTCTTCGGTGCGGGGGCCCCAGCTGGAGGAGTACACGTGGGAGAAGATCGACACGAGGTCATCGACGGTGCGTGCGGTGTCGGCACCTTCGAGCGGGTTGAGCACCGGTGGCCGGTAGCGGCTGTCTGCGTCGAAGAGCACGACCTTGTCCCCGAGCCGCGAGGGAAGTCGCATCAGGACGTCGGTGATCAGGTCGCCTTTCGGGTCGATGACCACCAGGCCGCGGCCGGCGTCGGCATCGTCGAGAATCATCCGCGCCATCAGTTCGCTCTTGCCACTGCCGGTGGCCCCGAGGATGTGCAGGTGGTGACGGGCGTCAGCGACACGCAGCCCGACCGGCCGGGAATGGCCGGAGTCACTGACCCCGATCGGTTTCACCTCCGCGCCGCCGGTGGCGATGCCCGGTGGCGGCGGGACCGCCCGCGCTCCGGCGCGTTGCAGGCCGGGTATGGCGTCGTCGGTCGGGAGGTGCGCGAGCGCGGCCAGTTCGGTGATGGAGAGCAGGTCGCCGTCGGCGAGGCGGCGTTCGGTGACGGCCCGGACTGGGTGAGGGAGCCGGACACGGCGGTAGTAGTTGTGCTCGCTGTAGGCCGCGAACGCGCTGGCGATGGCGTGCCCGCGTCCGGCCAGGTGCTCGTGCACCGGCGATCGCTTCGCGTCGGTCAGGCCCTCGTCGACGAGGGTGGCGACGGCGTAGCGGACGCGTGTTTCGAACTGGGGGCCGCGCTGCTTGGCCACGATGACCCGATCTTGGGACGAGGTCTCTAAGACTGTCTGGCGATCGGCGACCGGCTTCGTCGTGCTAGCTCGGGATCTGCGTCCCTTCGTGTGTGGGGTGATCAGGTCCAGGAAGCGTCCCGCCAGTTTCGCGGAGCCTCCGGAGCGGACGTGGCGGGCGGCTCGGCGGGCCTTGCGGACACGCGCACCGGTGACCGGCCGCGCGAGGATCTGCACGACGGCGCGTTCGCGGGAGCCGAGCCCTGCCGGTGCGCCGAGAAGCGCACGGACCGGGTCGGCGGGGAAGTCGGAGCGGATCGGCAATGCTTCGCTGCGAGCGAGCCGCATTTCCCCGCCGACGGCCTCGACGGCTTTTCCCGCGGGCGTGAATTCCGGGATCGGTGGTTTGGCCGGGGTGGTGCCGGTGTGGGCTCCGGGCCAGGCCGCTTCGATCGCGCGTTCGGCCATGCCGGGCGGGACGATCCCGGGCAGCCATATTCGGATGGCGACTCCGGCGTGGGAGAACACGTATTCCCATACGATGTGCGGCTGGCCGTGGATCCGGCGTTTCCGGCCGGGACGCAAGAGTCCGACCAGGTTGGAGAAGAGCGCCTCAGCACCGCCCGGGTCCACGGTGGGCGGGGCGAGCACCGTGACCAGCCTGGCTCCGGCCGCCATCCGGTGGTGGCGTCGTTGCAGCCACCACCGGCGCCCGAAGGTAGCGCCGGTCCAGGCCAGCGCGAGCGCGGGACCGGCGACCGGTCCCCACAGCACGGCGACGTCTCGCACCGCGGTGAGCAGAGCGTGCACCGCGCCTCCGGGATCGCGAAGGTAGTCCTGCAACGGAGAGGTCAACGCCTCCGCGTAGGCAGCCACGTATGGGGCAGAAGACATCAGAACTCCGTTCTGCATTAGGGAAATCAGGCGTTCAGGCTGCGTGGCGATGGGCGTCCGCGGGGCGCTGAAGGTTCTGCTGCGAGGGCGCCGCCGGGCTCGTGCCGGGTACGAGCCGGAGGTGTCGGCGTCGTTTGCGGGCACGGTCGGCGTCGATTTCGGCCTGCCATTCCGACAGTCGCCGCCCGTCCATCCGTTTGAGGAAGTGCGGGATGTTGTTCGCGGGTACCCCGACGAGTCGCGGGCCGAGTACGGCCAGCAGGTCGGATGCTTCTTGCGAGGACCATCCGGCTGCGGTGATGGCGTCGGTGTCGGGGAAAACGTCGGCGACCCGGTCGCGGCTGGGGTCGATGTGGGCGTCTTCTTTGCCGCCGTAGCTGTAGACCCACAGGAAGTTGCTGGGCGGATCCGGCTCGATCAACCGCTTGAATCGGAGGACTTCCTTGGTATAGGCATAGAAAGTCACGTCCGGGCAGGCGCGCATGACGCGGCACCATGCGAGCGTGTAGGGGTCGTCGAAGAAGTCTCCGGCGTCGTGGACGCGGATGAACTTCCCGGTGAACCGTGACGCTGAGAGTTCACGGATCATGGCCGATTCCCAGCCGGGCAGGTCGTCGAGAACGAAGGCGAGATTGGCTTGGTGGCGGGCTTTCACGGCAGGGAAGCGGTAGGTTCCGTTGCGGGCGTAGCAGATCTGCGCGCATGCCGAGGCCGCGGGACAGGTCACCTGTGTGCGCCCGTCGGGCAGCCGGGCCGCGAGCGCGGGCAGTGTCCAGTTCCAGACGCCGATGGCGCGCATCGCCCGGTTCTGCGTCAGCAACCGCGCGGGCTGGCTGGCCTTAGCTAATTTTGTGACGGGTAAAGACATATAGCACCTCACACAAGCAGGCAGGAGCAAGGAAAGGGAGCGGCTAAGCGGGCTTAGCGTCAGGCGGCGGGATCGAGGTCGATGTGACGGTCGATGTCGTCGTCGAACGTCGCCGCGGTATCGATGCCGTCAAGGTCGACGAAGGCGCTGTCGTCGGCCTCGACGCCGGGTTCGGCATACGCGGCGAGCTCGGCCGGGTCGGTGGTGATGAGCGCGTTCTCTTGAGGCGAGGCCAGGGCTTGGAACGCGACTCGCTGTGTCCCAGTGCTGAGCAAGCCTTGTCCTTTGTCCGCGGAGACGAGGAACTGTTTCTCCCCGTCGGACAGGTTGAACGTCGCCACGATCTCGTCGATCGCTTGTGTCGCCTGGCGGAGCAGAATCTGCGTGGCGGCGTTGGCGATGATCGCCTTGCCCAGCTCGGTGCCGAGGACGTCGCCGACATCCTGTGTCGCGATGGTCAGGCCTGCCCAGTGTTTCCGGGCGGCTTTGGCCATGCGGTGCAGGAACCGCGCCCCGGCGGGGTCCTGCATGAGGAGCCACGCTTCCTCGACGGTGATCAGCCGCGGTCGCCGGATGGCCGGGTTGGAGACCCGCCGCCAGATCGTGTCCAAGGTGAGCAGGGTCCCGATCGCGCGCAGCTCGTCCGGCAGGTCGCGGAGGCTGAACACGGTCAGGTGGCCCTCGGGCCTGGTGGTGGTGGGCCCGGAAAACATCGCTGAGGATGCGCCGTCGACGAACGGATGCAGCCGGGACGCGAGGTCGGCCGCGACCGGATCACCGGTGCCGGTCAGGGTCGCGGACAGGTCGGCCAGCAGTGGTGCCTGACGGCCCCAGGTCCGGGGATCGCTGGTGATCCCGGCCCGTTGATAGGTGGCGAGGAACGCGCGGTCGAGCACGGCCCGCTGGTGCGCGGACAGTTCCATGCCGAGCAGGACGCCGATCACGGTGTGGAGGAACAGGACGCGTCGTGTCAGCGCGTCCTTCGGCGCGGTGCGGCGCCCGTCCGGGCGCGTCGCGATCGGCAGGTCGAAGGGATTGATGCGGACTGCGGGATCGCCGAGGCGGATGTAGGTGCCGCCGATCGCCTCGCACAGCCGGCGGTATTCGTCTTCCGGGTCGATGATCGCGACTTCGACACCTCGGTAGAGCGAGCGGAGTGCTTCGAGTTTGACCAGGTAGCTTTTTCCTGCGCCGGACCGGCCGAGGACGACGCTGTTGTAGTTGTCCGCGGCGAACCTGTTCCAGTGCACCAGGCCCTGGCTGCCGATGTTGAACCCGTACAGCACCCCGTCCGGCGCGGCGACGCTGGTCGGGTCGGCGGGCGGAAGGTCCGGTGAGGTGAACGGGAATGCGGCGGCCAGCGCGCTGGTGTCGAAGGTGCGGCGCATGCCGATGAGGTCCAGCGCGAGCGGCAGAGTCGATACCCAGCCTTGTAGCGACCGGTAGGTGGTGGGCTGAGCGTTCATCAGCAGCGATGCAGCGAGGGACCGGACCGCGGCGACGTGTTCGGCGAGATCGGGTTCGCTGGTGGCGTGCACGGTCAGATACAGGCCGAACCGGTAGAGCTTTCCTTCGCCGCGGGCAACGCGGGCGGACAGGTCGTAGGCGTCCTCGGTGGCGGCCTCGACCATTGGGTCCATCAGCCGCCCCTTCTCGTTGTTGTGCCGTCGACCGGATTCCAGTTTGGACAGCTGGCGCTTGAGCCGGTTGGCGGCGGTGACAGGGTCGATCGGCTCGACGTGCAGCGAGACATCGACACGGCCGGGATAGGACAGCAGCGGCTGAAGCCATCCCGCGTGCACTTCGCGCGGGTAGCCGGTGATCGCGAACGATGCGACCCACTCGCCGCCGATCTCCAGATGGCGCGGTGAGACCGCGAGCGAGTCCGGAGTGAACGCGCTCGCCCCGCCCACCGGTGTCGCCGCCGTTTGCCGGGCGCGTCCTCGAGTGTGGCTGGTTTTCCTGCTCATAGGTCGTCGCCCTCCCAGTCGTCGAGTGCTGTTGCCTCCGGTGCCGCGCGGTGCGTGGGCTCCCCGCGGCTCCTTGGGGTTCGGAGGGGTGGTTCGTCCTCGGGTTCGGCGGCGGTGGTGATCACCTCGTCTGCGCCGGCGAGCCCGGCCGACGGCGGGATGAGGGTGTCGGGATTGCAGGCGGTGGCAAGGACGGCGGTGGCCTGCCCGGCGTCCAGCGGGGTGATCGTGATCCCGGCGGGGGAGAGCAGCTCGATGGCTTCGCCCAGGCGGCGCACGAGCCGGGTTTCCGCGGATCGCAGCGCGCTCTCGGTGACCGTGTCGCCGCGGTTGGCGTGGCGGCGTGCGCGCAGGGCAGCCAGCGGTGACGCGCCGCCGAGCCCGTCGGTCGGACCGGCTGCGCGTACCGGTTCGCGCAGGACGATCAGCACCTGGCGGCGCAGCAGATCGGTCGAGCGGCGCAGCTGGTCGAGGTAGGTCGCGTGCTCGTGCGCGGCCGTTTCGAGCATCGGATGCGGCAGGCCTGGAGCGGCCTCGCGCAAGTCGTTGATCTGGTGGCTCAGGTCGAGCCGTTCGGCGCGGACGAGGATCTGCACGGGCGCGGAGATCGAGTGCAGGTACCGGCCGAACGACGCGACCAGCGCTTCCTGTTCGCCGGGGGTACGGAGCGCGAAGTTCACGGTGCTGGCGACCGCGACCATGGCTACGCCGTCGGACCCGAGGTCGATGACACCGGCTTCGGTGACCCCTTCTGCGGGCAGTCGCAGCGCGGCCGGTGACACCTGCGAACCGTCCGCCTCGCCAGGATCGTCGTTCGCCGCGACCTGACTGGTCAGCCATTCGGGCGCGGGACGGACACCTTCTGGCGCGGCTACCCGATGCCGTGGCTGCATGCGCTGCCGGATGGCCGCGAGCACGAGCCGGTCGAGGCTCATACCGTCGCGCTGCCCCAGGGCCAGCACCGCGGCCACGACCGCGATCGGGACGGCGATGATCAGATACACCAGCAGCGGCACCGCGCCGCGCGCCAGCGTCCACCCGCCGTACAGGACGATTCCGGTCACTGCGAGGATCGCCAGCTGCCGCGCGGTGAGATTGACGAGGACCCGGTCCTCCCGATCCACATCGGACGGTATGCGCACGGGCTGTGTCATGGCTTCTTACCTCCACGGGACGAGGGTTTCGGCGCGGGTGCTGGGGGCGCCGGTGGCGGAGTCGGCGCACGGAACGCGACCGGGGGAGCGGCCGGAGTACGCGGCCGGGCGTCCGCGGGGCGGGGCTCGGGATGCGGGGTCCGGAACACCGGCGCCGACAGCGTCGCGGTCGCGGGCGTGACTGGCCGGGACACATGGCCCGGTTCCGGTGCGGCGGGCTGGAACCTCAAGTGCGGCGGGACCGCCGCGACACCGACCGGCCGCGCGGGTGCCTGCCCGGCCCCCTGGCGGTGTGACGGATTCGCCGTCTGGAATCGCGGGTTCGTCACGCGCCGCCGACCAGCTCTAGGCGGTGGGAGTGGAACGGCGGGCCGGGGCGCCGAACTGAACTCCGGCTTGGGCGGCGACCCCGATGGAGCGGGGCTGGCTGCGGGGTCGTGCGTCGTGGTTTGCGGACCCGGTTGCAGGAACTGCGGTTCTTGCGAGGGGACGTGCGGTTGCTGGGCGGCGCGCAGCCGCTCGGCGTCGTACTGCTGTCGCATGCGCTTGTTCACCGCTTCCGGAGTCGGGGCCAGCCGCGGTTGCGGCGGCCAGGGCGGGTCGGCGACACGGGCATGCCCATCCCCGCTGCGGCCGCGGGGTGTCGTGGCGATGCCGGCTGCGCGGGACGCGCCGAATCCGCCGGAGCTACCGGCGATGGCGCCGAAGGTTTTCGCGGCGATCACGGCTTTGACCAAGCCGCCGAGAAACGAGCGGCCGCCCCCGCCGAGCTTTGTGGCGGAGAGAAACCAGGACGGGATCTTGATCAGGATGTAGAGCAGTCCGAGGACGGCGAAGAGCATCATCAGACCGCCGCCGAGAGAGCTGAACAGCTTCGTGCTGCCGTTGAGGAAGGTGTTGACCGCGACGATCAGCGTGAGCGATTGGACGACCTGGATACCGAGGGTGGCGGCGAGTGCCCGCCAGCCCCAGCGGGCGATGCCGTCGGTATGGGGAAGGGCGTGGCAGGCGACCCACAGCGGGGCGGACACGGTCAGGAGCAGCGTGATGATCACCCGCACCACGTAGACCAGCAGCAGCGCGATGACCGCGATGACCAGGACGACGTTCAGCAGGATGACGAACAGCCCGCCGGAGGCCATCGCGGAGTAGGTGCCGTTGATCGACTGGGTGAGGTTGTCGCCGAGCTTGGGCGGATCCGTCCCGCCGGACAACACCGCGGTCGACAGCGCGTTCGCGAGCCGGATCGCCTTGTCGATCACGAACAGCGACAGCATCGAGGCGATGAAGGAAATGACGAGACGGGGCGCGATCTCCTTGATCGAATAGCGGCTCTGGACCGACTCGTGCGACATCACGATGATCCCGCCGATCATGATCAGCCCGCTGTAGCAGGCCAGAACGATCAGCCAGGAGTTGTTCCACAGGTTCGTCACCCCGGGCAGCGAATCCAGCGTCGGCGTGCTGAACGCGGTGTCGCCCAGCAGCTTCAGCAGAGGGTCGAGCGCGGACTTGACCAGCTCGCGGAACACCGCGTTGATGGCCTTGTTGATGCAACCTTCGATGTTGGTGATCCCGCAGTCCGGATCGTCACCGTCGGCGCCCGGCCCGGTCGGCCCTGGAGGCGTGGACGGCGCGGGGGAGCTGGGTTGCGGGATGCACCCTTCACCGACGCAGGGACTGCCTGGGCTGGTGGTCGGAGCCGTGTTTGGTTCGCCGGGTGCGCAGCCGATCTGGCCGGGGAAACAGCTCTCCGGCGGCGGCAGTTCGGTGATCGGCGGCAGCGGGGTCGCAGAGACCGACGGCCGTGGCGACCCAGTTGGGAAGTTGCAGATCGGGTCCGGTGACCCCGGCGGACACGTCTCACCCGGTGCGACTGTCGGGAGAGGCAGGGGAAGCTCGGGCTGCGGTTGCGCCGCCGCAGCCTGCGACACGGTGGAGGACGGCGAAGACTCCGGCGCCGCCCACGCTCCGACCGCGAGAAGACAGCCGAGGACCACGACCAGGCCGAGCGGAAACAGCCGCAGCAGGCGACGCCGTGGACGACCGGTCCCGCCCGGGCCGGACGGGCTGAGCAAGATGCGCCCGCGAACCGTCACACGCGTGTCGGTCTCGCTGCGACCGGATGTGAGCGCGGGGTCGGGACGGGACGTGGCCATGACCTCAGGCCCCGACAATCCCGCGCAGGATCTCCACGGCGAGCGGCGCCAGCGCCGCCAACCCGTAACCCCACGCAGCGTTGCGGAAAGCCGACTTCGCCTTCTCCGTTTCACCCGGGTCGCCACCGGCCAGCAGGTACCGAACACCGCCGACGGTCAGGAACACCGTCGCCAGACCCGCCAAGATCCCGACCAGCCAGTTGCGGATGTTGGTGAAGACCTGATCGACGGTGGTCGCGAGCGCGACAACATGCGTTGAGGCCTGCGCCGAATCCGCCGTGTGCGTGGTCAGAAGGAGCGCGGTGACGATCGCCGAGCTGACCAGTCGGGAGAAAATGGCGCGCGCGGACCGGGAACTAGTGCTCGGATGACCGGCCTTCGAGTTGCCGCGCGCTTCGTTCGGCGGAGCAGGCCGCGCGTGCTCGGTAGTGCTTGCCGCCTCTGGCGGCGGCGAGACGGTGGGCTGGGTCGAGGGATGGGGTGTCAGGCGCATCGGCGCACCTCCGAAGTCGGCTCGTTCTCGGCGGTCCGCGGAGAGTTGGTCGGGCTCTCCCCGCACCCCAAGAGGCCGGATTTCGGGTTGTTTTTCGACACCGAGCGTGACGCTTTCTTTCGGTTCGCCGGTCGCCCGTTGCGGAGACGCCCGCTCACCGCGCGTGACTTGTGGGTGTCGTCGGCGGAGGTGGCGGCAGGAGCGGCCGCCCTGAGCGCGCTCAGGGCGGCGTCGGCGACCGGGTCTTCGTCGCCGGTGCCGTCGGTCTGCTGCCGCAGCCAGGACACCAGTCGGTCTTCGGCCCGGTTGCGCGCCTTGTATGCCGTCGCGAGGGCCGTCTCGTGGCGTTGTGCCCATGCGGTCATCGACGTCTCGCCGAGACGCGTGGCGGAGATCAACTCCGCTTCGGCAGGGGTCAAGATCTGTTCACCGACTGCCGTCGCGAGCACCAAGTCAGGGTGTCCGTACGGTGGCTTCGGAACGGTCGACCGAAAGGCCATCCCGACGGGACGAGGTGCGTCGAGGGACTCCTCCAGTGCCGCCTGGCCGGCGCGGCGGGCCGCGAAATGGAGCCGGAGGAAGATGCCGGGATCGGTCAGGTCCACGGTCGCCAACGCCTCGATGAACCCGGCAAGAACTGCCGCGTGTGCGTCGGCTCGGTCGCCGCGATACCGCGCCGCCAGCCACCCTGCGCTCGATGCCAGCGAGGGCAGCGCCATGCCGACGCAGGCCACTGTCCACGCGCCACCTTGAGCGCGCGAGCTCAACACAAGATGTGCCCAGACGGCATCGCGAGTTCGCGATGGGCACTGCTTGCTCAGCAACCGGTCCCGGAGCTCGTCCAGCGGCACCGGCCGCCGCGGCAGCCCGGCGAACTTGGAGCCGTGCACGGCCATCGGATCCGGGCCAGTGACCAGCCAGCTGAATGCATCGCGGGCGGTATCCAGAGGTAACCATTCATGCTCGTCTCGGCCATTCCGAGGTGAGGCGGGGAAGGTGTCGTCGACCGTCATGATCTGCTCCTGTTCTGCTGATTTGGAAATCCGTGAGAACAGGACGCCAGAGCTTCGACAAGAAAAGAACAAGAAAAGAACAAGCCAATCAGAGATTGGAATTAAAGAACTACTAAATGGCCGAAGGTGATCGATTCAGTGAGTGGGTTTCCAGGTGTCGAGACCGCGCGTCGACCCGTGGCAAAGGTGCGCAAATATGCGTCTCTAACTGGTGTTTAAGTAGTTGTTAGTCGGGTCTCGCGGGTTGTGCGCGTCGAGGCCCTTGGCTGTCAGTCTGGCAGTTCGGTCATGCTCATAATCGGGGTGAATGGTGCCGCAGGCGGCGGTTTGCAGACTGCGTCCACTTGCCCGTCTCGCAAGCATGGGCGGGCGCAGTCCTTGGGTTGCTGAAATAAGATTTTTCGGCTGCCCCGGCAGAGTTGAAGGAATTCGGCGTGCGGTGTCGAAAATCGGGCTCAAAAGCGGCCTCTTGGGGTGACTTGGCAGGCCACGCCGAGGACTATCCGCGAGGAAGGGCTACCGATGACCTCGACACCGCACCGTGATCACAACGGCCGCCCCCGCCGCACACCACGGCATCACCCGACCCACGACGGTCACGACAACCACGCCAGGCGCCGGACGGCGTCCCTGGGCTCCGCCCGGCGGCGCATCCGCGGCCCCCGGCCGACGACATTCTGGGCATTCGCGGACGCCGAGCAACTGCCCGGCACCGCACAGCTCGCCGGTTGGCTGGGGCGTACCGTCGTCACCCTCGTCACGACCTACACGAGCCCGGGTGACCGCGTCCTTCTTCTCACGCCGCCCGCGCCGAACCAGGTTCCGCCGCGCGCCACCGGCAGGGTCCACGACTCCGTCCACTACGGCGGACTCGCTGAAGCGGTCTGGACCGTCAGCCGCCTCGGCCGCAGCGTCGACACCGCGGCCGCCGTGCCGGTCCGGGACCAGTGCAGCGATCGCACCGACTCGCGCCCGGTCACTCGAAACGAGTCGGTGACGCGACCCCGCCCGAGTCGGCTCGGCCTTCGGTCAGTCGCCGAACCGTCCCCCGACTCCACGCGTTGCGCGCGGGCCGACGGAGACCGCTCCCGCGGCACATTCGACCTGATCATCACCGCTGTCGACCCGGGCACCACCGACTGGATCGGACACACCGACTGGAACACGCAGATCACTCCGGAAGGCATCGTCGCCCTCATCACCCACAGTGAACGACGAGCCGGGCGCCTCGTCGAACCGATCGCCGAACTGGCCGCCACGCTCGGTAACTACCAGCTGCGTTGTCTCGACCACATCGCCGTGCAGTCCGCCCATGCCTCTGACTTCTCGGTCGCCCATCAGGACGCGCATACGAGGGAGGGCCGTGTCACTAAGCCTTCCGCGAGCCTCGACAGGCCGGTGCACTTCCGGCAGGTCCACCACGACCTCGTCCTGTTCGCGCGGCCATCGGTCACAGAGGACGAGGCCGACGTTGCCAGGGGAGGAGAAACCTCAGATGTCTGAGCGCACGAGCCGACCGCTGTCCGCTAAAGAACTCGACCAGGAAGACCGTCTCGTGCCGACTTCGGTGTGGCCGACGGGGACGCTTTCTTTCCGAACTCAGCTCGAGGACGGTGGTTACCACGAGGCCACGGGCACCGACTCCGCGCTCATGGCTCCGGCGATCGCCCGATACGCGATCTCGGCGTTCACGAAACCCGGAGATGTGGTCCTCGATCCGGACTGCGGAGCAGGCACAACGGTCATCGAAGCGCTGCGCTGCGGAAGGCACGCGATCGGGCTGACCGATCAGCGCCGGTGGTGGCGGCTCGCCCGGGCGAACGTGACCACCACCAAGGCCGGTGGCGTGTTCGTCGACGGCATGGTCCTGGTCCTCGACCGGCGCCCCGGCACGGCCGTCGCCGCTGCGACAGCGGGCCTGACCGGACGCGTGGATCTCCTGCTGACCGCGCTGCGTCCCGGCCGGAACAGCGACATGGAAGGCGACGTGGACCGGTTGGGAACCTTGCTGGCGCAGTACCGGCCGCTGGTTCGTCCCGGCGGCCATATCGTCGTCACCTGCTCCCCGTGCCGCCACCCGACTCGGCACGAGCTGATCGACGTTCCCGGCCGGATCGAGGCGATCGGGAACGCAGCCGGACTGGTCCCGGTGGCCCGATGCGTCGCCCTGACCGCGGCGGTTCAACGAGGCAGGACCCACACCCGCACGACGTTCGCCCAGCGCCGCGCCGTTCGGCGAGCAGAAGACGCCTTCGGGTACCCGATCGCGCTCCCGGCGCACCACACGGTGCTGGTCTTCCAAGCCGATCCGGACGCCATCGACCAGGCCGCGGCCGAACCGGCGTGGCCGTCTCCCACACGCGTGGACGTGCACCGACGACGACGCAGGAGCCGTCGACGTCCGGAGGCAGCGACTTCCGGCTTCGACACACGAACCAACGCGGATCAGGAGGCGGCGTGAACACGCAACCGAGGAGCACCGTCCACTACCGCGACGAGTCGGTCACGCTGCTGACCGGCGACGCCGCGTCGACCCTGACCGGAATGCCGGATCGGTCGGTGGATTGTGTTGTCACCAGTCCGCCCTACTGGGGTTTGCGTGACTACGGAACCGGGAGCTGGGTCGATGGCGACGCCGACTGTGCGCACCTGGCCGCGGCCGGGCGCGGCGGCAACGTTCGCCAGTCCATACAGCGTCAATCCGCTTACCCTGCCTCGGCCGCGCATCGTGGCGGTGCACCCGCGCGTTGTCGCCGGTGCGGCGCGCGGCGGGAGGACGACCAGCACGGTCTGGAGCCGACGCCGCAGGACTACGTCGACCGTCTCCGCGAGGTCTTCGGCCAGCTGCACAGGGTGCTGGCCGATACCGGCACGGTCTGGCTGAACCTGGGGGACTGCTACGCCACCGAGCCTCCCGGTCGCGCCGGCGACGCGATGCGGGCGAGCACGTTGACCGGTCGGAGCACGGCGGCGCAGCTGCGGGATTCCGTCCGCCGCGCGGGAGCAGCGCGCGCCCACGACCTTCCCCGGAAGAACCTGATGGGCATGCCGTGGCGGGTCGCGTTCGCGCTTCAGGAAGACGGGTGGATCCTGCGCAACGCGATTGTGTGGCACAAGCCCAACGCCATGCCCGAATCCGTGCGAGACCGACTGTCCAACCGGTACGAGATGTTGTTCCTGCTGACGAAACAGCAGAAGTACTTCTTCGACCTCGACCCGATCCGCGAACCACTCGCCCGTCCTGAAGCGGTCGGGGAGGGCATCGTGATCGGCGGAGCGAACAAGGGCCGCTACGGCGGTATCGACGCGACCGCACGCCGCCGTGGCAACAGCGTGTACGGCAAATACCGGGACACCGAACCGTTCGCCGGAAAACCCCACGGCGACGCGATGCGCCCGACCGGCGCCCAACACACGGCGGCGCATGCACGGGGTAAGAACCCCGGGGACGTCTGGTCGATCACCACCCGACCGTTGCGGGAGGCGCACTTCGCCGCGTTCCCGGTCGACATCCCGCTACGCTGCATCGCCGCCGGCTGCCCGGACGGCGGTGTGGTGCTCGATCCGTTCAGTGGCGCAGCCACCACCGGCCTGGCCGCGAGGAAACTCGGACGGAACTACATCGGTATCGACCTCAATCCCGACTTTCACGACATCGGGCTGCGGCGCCTCGGCCTGGCAACCAGAGGTGGAGATGAGGTGGCGGCATGACGGATTCGTACAGCTACAGGCGACCCGGCCCGGTCCCCTCCGCTGACGGGGATCGTGTACGGCTGTGCCTCGGGGACGCGCGAGAAGTCCTCGCCGCCATGCCGCCCGCGTCGGTGGATTGCGTGGTGACGTCTCCGCCGTACTGGGGCTTACGCGACTACCGGGTCAACGGCCAGCACGGGTCGGAGCCCACGACCGAACAGTACGTCGACCGGCTTGCCGATGTCTTCGACGAAGTCGGGCGGGTGCTGACACCGAGCGGCACGGCGTGGCTGAATCTGGGCGACAGCTTCGGCGGCTCGTGGGGGAACTACGTCGCCCGCGGATCCGTCGCCCGGACCGCGTCAGCCCGCTCTGCGCAGGCCTACGGCGTGCACCGCCCGCCCCAGTCGAGGTATCGCGCGAAGGATCTGATCGGGGTCCCGTGGCGTGTCGCGTTCGCCTTGCAGGACCGGGGCTGGTTGCTGCGGAACGCGGTGGTGTGGGCAAAGACCAACGGGCGTCCGGAAAGCGTCCGCGACCGGCTTTCGCAGCGCTACGAGTCGGTCTTCCTCTTCGCCCGCAACGGTGAGCACTGGTTCCGCGGAGACGGTGCCGTAGGAGTGGATTCGGATGTCTGGACGGTCGCGGCGGACCGCGGCCGGACCGGGCATCGCGCCGCCGGAACCGTCGAGATCGCCCACCGTTGTGTGCGGCTCGGTTGCCCGGACGGCGGCGTCGTGCTCGATCCCTTCTCCGGCAGCGGAACGACCGGCCTTGCCGCGCTGGCACAGGGCTGCTCGTTCATCGGGATCGATCTGGATCCCGAATGCCATGCCCTGGCCCGGCGCCGGCTCGGAAGCTTCCTGGAAGAGCCGTGAACCCGGACGCCGAGCGGTTCACGACGTTGACCCTGGACGAGGTCGCGGCGCTGCCCGCCGTTGTCGATTTGATGACCGCCGCGCGTGCGTTGGGGATCGGCCGGACCACGGCCTACGGCCTGGCCCGCAACGGCGACTTCCCCTGCCCGCTGCTACGTGTCGGTGGCGAGTACCGCGTACCCACCTCCGGGCTTCTGCGCGCGCTGGGGATTGATCCATCCATCAGGTGAATTCGTCACCTCTCGGGCTTCCCCGAGAGGTGTGGTCAGCGCGAGCATCGTGCGGACCCGCTGATTCAACCGAACAGAAAGGAGGACGACTGGTGGCACAGATACCGCTGGGGTCGGTCTTCAAGCGTTGTTCCTGCCGGGACAACAACAATCGCGAACTGGGCAGCAACTGTCCGAAGCTGACTCAGCATCGCCATGGCCAGTGGTGCTGGCGGATCGAGCTACCCGCCGACACCAAGGGCACTCGGCGTCCCCGTCGCCGAAGTGGCTTCGAGTCGGCGACGAAAGCCCAAGAGGAACTGGACCATGTCCGGGATCTGCTCGCGATCGCCGAAGACGACGACGAGGACACGCGACGAAAAATCGGTGACGTGATCGCCACAGCGGTCGCGAAGAAACAGAAGCTACCGGAAGCAGACGACGTCCGGCGCCTCGTGCGCGCGGGCGCAAGTGTGCTGGAACATCCGTATATGCACGAGGTCTTCACGGCCTTCCTTGCCTTGAAGAAGAAAAATCGGAGCCGCAACACCTACCGGTCGTATGAGTCGCATGTCCGGCTCTACCTGGGCCCGCACCTTGGCCATATCCGTAGGGACAAGCTTGGCGTGCCGCACCTGGAGAGCATGTTCGACGCGATCGTGGAGCACAACGACCGCATCGCCGAGTACCGCAACAGCGGGGACCCGCAGAAGATCGCAGCAGTGAAATGGCAGCGTCCGGTCGGGCCGACGTCGATCCGACGAATCCGGGAAACGCTGCGTGCGGTGCTCAGCCCCGCGGTGAAACAAGGCCTGCTGACGGTGAACGTGGCATCGCTGGTCGAGTTGCCACCGGCAAAGCGGCCAACGCCGAAGGTGTGGACGGCCGAGCGCGTCCTGCGCTGGAAGCTCACCGGCGAGATCCCGTCGCCGGTGATGGTGTGGACACCGCAGCAGACCGGCCAGTTCCTCGACTCCGCGGTGAACGACCCGCTGTATCCGCTCTACCACCTGATCGCTCATGTCGGCCTCCGGCGAGGGGAGGCCTGCGGACAACGCCGGGCAGATACCTACCTGGACGCAGCGACGTTGGAAGTGGCAAACCAGATCGTGCAGTACGGATGGGAGACCGGCCAATCAGCGCCGAAGACCAACTCGTCGGAAGGCCTCGTCGCACTCGACGCGAACACCGTCCTCGTCCTGCGTCAGCACATCGCCTGCCAGGACGCGGACAAGGTCCGGCTCGGCAGCGATTGGGTCGACAGCGGGCTGCTGTTCACCCAGCCGGATGGGAGCCCTCTGCATCCGGCCGATGTCACCGATCGGTTTTACGAGATCGTCCACCAAGCCGGGCTGCCGCCCATCCGCCTGCACGACCTCCGGCACGGCGCCGCCACACTCGCCCTCGCCGCCGGTGCCGACATGAAGGTAGTCCAAGCCATGCTCCGGCACTCCTCGATCACCGTGACCATGGACACCTACACCACAGTCCTCCCAGAGATCGCACTCGCCGCAGCCGAAGCGACCGCCAAGCTTATTCCCCGGGGCCAAACAGGCAAGTTTGTTTCGATGGTCAATGAGCAGTAAGGTCGCTTGGATCCACGCCGTGGTCGGCGAAAAAACGGTTACACTCCGCCTTCAACGCTTCGAAATTTGTGTCCCGCTTGTTAATTGTGGCGGCAAGGGCTTCAACTTGTGGCCTGCTGAGCTGGCGGGAATCCGCCCGCTCGTACGCCATATCGATCGCTGCGATGGATTCCTTGGCGAAGATGTCGTACTTGTCTATCGCTGCCGTTAAGGCTGGCGATGGCGGTTTGTCAACGCGTACCTTATTTACTGCGGTATGCCAATCCTGTCCGGCTCGAGAGAGCATTACAGGGGGAAGGGGTGGAATTCCGAACTTGTCAGATTTGCGCTGTTGCCAAAGGATTGCAGCTGCGGCATTTTCCTTCAGTTCATCGCGCAGCGCATCGGCGTCTAGAAGGATCTGATGTATCATGGCAACATACTTGGCCTTTTGCTTCTCATGGTAGTTGTTTTGGTTGGCTTCAAGTTCCGATTGGGCAATCCGGAGCTGTTCTTCGGTTATCAGGTTCTGACGCTTTGCCTCTGCTGCCTGCTGCTCAGCGGCTAACGCGGATTTTTGGGAAGCCTTCGTTTGCTTTCGACTTTCGATAAGTGCCTGCTCGGCGACATCAGCGCTTCTTCTGGCTGACAATGACTGCGCTACTGCGGACGCTGCCTGCTTGCGCGCGGAAACGGCCTGCCAGCAGGCGATCCCCATTGTAACGAATGAAATTATCGCGGCGACGATGGCAACTATTGCCGCGGTCCACGCGGCGGCCTCAGCTGGGTTCACGTCTTTCCTTCGATTAATGCCGTAAGGTTTTGGCTACTAGTGTAGAACATTGCGTTCCGTTGTGTGCGGATTGATGGCGATCGTTATGCACTTATGTTGCCGTGTGCCGCTACGGTTCCAGGACTCCTCGCCTATTGCTTCATGAACCTTCGCCTCGAGGTTGATGCGTGGAAACTAGGGAGCGGTCGGGAGCTCTGCGCGGTACTCTGTGACGGTGAACTGGAACGACGGGAACAGGCCGGTCAGCCGGGCGTTTGATCGCTGGGTGCAGGTGGAGGCGCAGGTCAGAGCCTTCCATCGCTATGGCTTGCTCTGGTCGGAAGCGGGCTACGAGAGCTTGTGGTCGAAGGCTGAGCGGCGTCTCGCTGACGTGTTTGACCCCGACGTGCACTACGGCGACGAGCATGTCGAATACTTCGACGACAGCATCTCAGGAATGTGGCCCGACCAGTTTGAGTGGATGATGCATGCGGCGACTATTAAGGATGCGGTAACCGCATTTGAAGTGTATCTCGAAAAGAGTCTTCAGGAAATCGTTTCAAGAATTTATGCCCAGGGCTCTGATGGCAACCGGTTTCGTGTCGGCCTATTTGTTAATGGTAAAAATGAGTCGCCGATGTGGTCGACTCTAAAGGGATTTCATCAGCTTTTGGGTGGAGAAGTAGATACACCTCGTGTTCGTGAGATTCGAGCGTTTCGGCATCTTCTTACGCATCAGCGCGGCGAAATAAGGACCGATGAGGCACTCGAGCAATATTCGGCCAATAGTTTAATGAGCGTCGAGAACGAAGAGGATCTCTGGTCCGATAACCGCCCGTACGTAGGTGGCGACGTGCCGCTAGGTCGAGAACTCGTTGTAGGGTACCTTGACGACCTCGCAGGCGTTGTGCGGTCCACAGACCCCCGCGTTTGGGAAATAGCGTGGGGAGATAAACCTTGGCCCGATATCGGCGTTCTACGGGAGAAGAAGTACATCAAGTTGTATCCCGCTTAGCCTTGATTGGATGGAGTCGCTTAATCAGTTACTCTGGGAAATTGTTTGGAATGCGCTGACGTTGGGTCGCCTCAGGGGCGGCCGAAGAGGGCGACGCCCGCGGCTTGCGTTCGCAACTGCGGCTCAATAGAGGCGAAGGAGTGACGGAATGAGGTCGACAGCGGGGCTCCGGTAAAGGTGCCTTCGTAGGTCTCAGCCAACAGCGCGCCTGCCGCCCGATCGTCAATGTCCTAAATTCCACCAATCACGGCTGACGCGCCCGCGGTAGGCAGCCAACCGATGCCGTAAGTGTATCGCAGGGAGAGCAGGGCCTGGGCGGACCAGTAGCAGCCTATGACAACAATGGGCGGCAGCTGCATCGACAGCAGCGCTGCAGGTGAGTGCGCTCCGTCCGGCAGCTACATCCGGTACTCGACGCCGTCGCCACTGCTCCCGTGTACCCCGATGGTGAGCAGGTCAAAGGTCTCCTCGCTGAGCCGGCGATGAAGCTCGGCGAGCGAGCTCGCGCGGTGGAACTCGACAAGACCGCGGCGGGCGAGATCGGACAGCTTGGCGATCCCAGCACCGGCGCCCGCCAGTGTCTCGTCGAACAGTCCGATGACTCGAGGTCTGACTGTACGATGGTGCGTTCGTATGCGCCGAAGCGCCGCTATCGATGGGACACGAGCAGCCTCTGCGCCATCGTGCCCACGCCCTGTCCACGATGTTCGGGTAGCACCCCCACGCCGATCTCGTAGGTGACGCCCGAGGGAAGCCGCGGGGCTTCCAGGTGGCGATGCCGATAACCGTGTCGTCGGCCTGCGCGATCGCGACCGCCGCGGACTCGGCGGAGATGTACCCGTCGATCTCCCATCGCTTGCGGCGTGCCCTCGGATCACCGAATCCGGGCCACTCGAACTCGCCGAGCGCATCGGGATCCGTGCCGAGGCGGTCGAGAAAGGCGAGGTCGTTTTCGGGATCGGCCTGGCCACTGCCTACGGCTACATCCGCGAAGCAGCCGACGACCTGCCGCGCTCGCGCCCACGTTGGCCGACGCGATCCGGCAGGCCCGGCGGATCGCCTTTGTGAACCTGGACGGCACGCTCCTGCCGATCGACCGGATCGCCGCCGACCTCCCAATCCACTCCGGAAAGCACCGCAAACACGGGATAAACGTGCAGATCCTGGCCGATCCGTTCGGCCGTCTATAGCTGCGCGTCCGGGTGTCCTGTCGTCTTTCGAGAAGTGAAAGGTAGGTACCTCCCATATATGAGGCAGGAGGCGTCTATCTATGTCGACTTCTCATTCTGGTGGTTTGGTGGGTTACAAGTTCGAGCCATCCGGTGCTCGATGGCCAGGTTCGAGCGCCCATTGTGCCACGAATCTTGAGCAGGTCGGCGGCTTTGCCTTCAGCGGCTTGAATGGCCTTATAGGGAGCGAACGGATTAGCGCTGAAGACGTAGATGCCGCTGTAGATTCGGCGTCGCTCAGGGTGATCGAAATGTTGTCGTATGCGCGCCCCGATTCCTCCGCTTCGATGAGCCTTCCCAAGCCATCGCAAGCGGCCCTCGGTGTCTACAGTCAGGTACAGTCCCGACAGTACTTCGTCGAGTTCAACAACTGTGGCGAGGTAGTTGGCCGGAGCGAGGCTTCGCAGCGCAGGCCACTCGCCTAGCGTTAGTGGCCCTAACGCGGTCCATACGATCCGTAGCTCTTTGGTGGTTATCGGCGGCCCTGGAAGCGGTTCAGCGCAGCAGTCAGGTTTCACAGCTCCATCACGGCGATGATCGCCTCACTGAGAGCCGGGCCGAGAGACCCGGCCTGCTGCTGTGCCTCCTTGCAGTCGGCCACGTACCCCTTCTGCACCTCAGCAGGCTCTTCGGGAAGTCCAGCGTCCTTGCGGGCGGCTACTGCTGCCTTAATTGCTTCGAGCAGGGCGGTAGCTTCATGCTGCGCGTTCTGAAGGGCGACTTGCGCTCGGGCTACCTGATTAGGAAGTTCTCCACGCAGGCGAGTCATTCGAATCGCGGGCGGTTCGTCGATCTCTTCGTCGATTTCGGTCGACGTTTCACCGTGCCGGCCTTCGAAGTCCTCGGTATCAACGTCGTCACCGCCGGAAGACTTCGTCTTCCGTTTCGGGCCACTTCCCGAGACCTTCGGAAACGTCGTATCGAACCAGGCCTTGTCTGCAAGGACGTCGATCCGCGGTGATCCGTTCTCATCGGGAGCCCAGAAAGTGCCCTGCGCAAGGCCATCGGTTGGCGACGTATCAGGAGCTCCTAGGACGTTCTCCGCGAGGGCCAGCAGCAAGTCCCGCGTTACGCCATCAGGAGGGTTCGTGAAAGCGTCAATGAGGGCGAGGGTCGCGTTGGCAGGCGTTCGTCGGACGCCCTTGCGGTCTTCGCCCTTTTCCGAGCCTTGACCAGACGTGATGAGTGGTTCGGGCGCGTTGACGAGCCCAGGGAGCAGGTGGCGACGGACTAGCGTTTCCCACGCTTCAGCGTCGCCCTTTCGGCACGCCTCGGTCAAAGCGGAAAGACTCCGCTTATCTGAGCGGGCGCCGAACTGGACCTCCAGGGCCGTAAAGGCGCTATCCATCGCCAGGAGGTTCCCGCGGTGCACGAAGTGCTGTGCTACTACGGCAGCCCATACCTCGCTACGCCGCCTAGCCTTCGCACCGTTCTGCTGGCTCCAGGGTGCTTCTTGGAGTGCCTGCCGCACCGTGGTCCAGTAGCTCCCGGTTGGCATCGGCGACCGCGGTGAAAGGCCGGCGGGTCGCGGTGGAACAGGTGGGAAGAGCAGCACGGTGGCGCAACGGATGGCCATGTCCCGTAACGCCCGAGGGCTGGCCTCCTCACCTGGAACAAGCAGCTTGCCCAACGGCTCCAGTGGGCCAGCTCCGACGAGTGCGTCGGCCACGGCTGCATGGTCGAGATCGCTGGCGACAATTCGGCCCTTGGTGATCTCCTTGGCCAAGAGTTCAGTTAGGAGCCCCTTCGCCTGGTACGCGTTGACGATCGTTGACCAGATTCCGAGCCCGCGGTCTTCGTCGTCATAGACCAGCTGACCGCGAAGATGGTCATGGACATTGAGATCGCGGAGCGCCGTTTCGAGCCGTTCCGGCTGGATGGCGCCGACCACCACACGGGTTGGAACCTCGGCGATGCGTTTGGCCCGTTCGGCTCGGCCTTCCATGTCACGATCGGGGTCCGCGTACTCGGTGTTGAGGAGGCTACTTAGCCGACGCAGAATTTCCGCAAGACCACGCAGGATAAGCCTTTTGTTCTCTACCTCGTCGTCCAACTTGAGCAGGACGTGCGGAACTCCCGTGAGTAGTTGATCGGCGGCTACCCCGAAGATCTGTTGTCGGCAGTCCGCGCGATTGTTACCGGTGACGTGATAAAGCCGCCAGGCCTCGACAGGCTTCTCGTCCCTCTCGTAATCTGCCATGGGGGTTAGCTGGAGCACAACCACGGTGGCTTCTCGCTGCCCCTCCAGGACCAGGGATTCCTTGAGGTCATAGTTGCGTTGGCGGCCGCGGTAACGAAGCCGCTCCACTGCGTATTTTTGAGTCGCAGCAGCCACACCAGAGGATACCGGCGCACCAGAGAGCGCCGCACAGAAAGAGTTGCCCTCCTTAACGGTGCGAACCGTCGGCAGAGGCATCCGTCCGCCAAGTGCCTGCCTGCGCTGCTCGGCGGTACGTTCCGCGCGTGCATGCTCGTCTTCTGCTGCTTTCAGCGCTTCCACTGCGGCGTCTTTCTCGGCAGCGGTGGCAGAAGCTGCCAGCGCGCGCTGTGCTCCCTTGGCCCTGTCCACCGCGGCTTTGGCACGGTCACAGTGAAACTGGGCATCTACGAGCTCGTGCATCGCGGTGACGGTCGTCGCTGTCGGATGAAGCCAGTCGCTGCGGATTCGGTCGTTCAGTGCCCACGGCATGGTCGCGGCTCCGTGCAGGGCGACATTCAGCAGCATCAGGGCATGATCTGTTCCGCGCTTTTCGATGTGGAACGCGGTGGGCTTCAAGAACCTGCCTCCGCGGCGTGCCTCAATGACTCGCTTGGCCTCGCCGTGACCGAGCGCTGGTGCTAGACCTTCTAAGACGGCACTTCGCGGTACCGGGACGAGTCCATGTTCATCGCAAGTATTGACGATGGCGTCATAGAGGTGCTCAGCCCACGAAGCATGGGTTGGGTACGGGAAAGGTCCCGAGGGGGGTTTGGATGGCGACATGGCGGCACGCGGTCTTTCCCCCGGGTTGCTGCTGCCCGGGTGCGGGGCTCCGTACCCAGCGGTTACTGGGTGCGACACGCACCCAAACCGCCGCGCTCCTTCCACGGAACGCACCGAGGGCCGCCATCGTCGTGACGTCCGGTTGAACATCAGGGCGAGGACCGTCGGCCCCTCCGTGCCACCTTCAGTGCGAGGCGACGTCCGATCCACTGCGAGACCGAATCGCCGCATCTGCCCTTGCCCCTCCGCCGACGGCGGCATGGGGTAGGTAGCCCGTCAGGACCACTGACGTGCGGGTCAAGAGTTGCACATCCGATGCCGGCACGCCAGAACTAGTTCGGGTGCTAGCCGCACAAGGTGAGCCTGGAGCAGGCGGCCTTACGGAGGTGAGAGAGACTCTGCCTGGAATAGAAGACCATCGCACTGGGCGGCGACTGGTCAAGGCTCCGGACGCTGGCGTCAGACGCACGTGCAGTCCGTGCCCTCGGCGGCGCGGGACGCTGAAAGTCGAACGTAGGATCGATGTGCCTTGGTTCTCGAAGTTTGACTGCGAGGTGCCGAAGTCCAGGCCGTGACGGCGTGCCGTCAGCTCGGGCTCGCCTCGGGCTCAGAACTGATCACAATGGACAGAGAGGAAGTGGAAGAAGTGTATCCATATACCACAAAGCCCCACGTCATCGAAGCCGAAAACGTGGGGCTTAAGGGTGCGCCATCAGGGACTCGAACCCCGAACCCGCTGGTTAAGAGCCAGCTGCTCTGCCAATTGAGCTAATGGCGCCTGCTTGTTCCGCCGCTTTGGTGTTCCCCTCGGCGACGTGGAAAACATTAACACAGGGTGGCTGGGGCCCGTTTCAGGGGGGTCCCCTAACGCCGGGCCGGGACGTATTCGGCCATCCGGCCGCGAGCGTTGCGGCCGGTCAGGCAGACTATAGCCAGACGTAGGGGTTGGTACCACGCGAAACGGGCGGTGTGCATGAGGGTCTGGGGAGCGACGGGGCGGTCGCGGGTGGCTTTGGTGGCTTTGGTGGCCGGGTTCACTCTGGCCGGGTGCACCAGTACACCGTCGGGTGAACAGCCGTCGCCGGGTGGCGCCCCCGGGGGTTCGCAGCAGAGCGGAGCGCCCGCGCCGGAGCCGAAGCCCGCCGTGATGACGCTGACCCCCGCGCAGGGTGCGGCGAACGTGGCGCCCGGCGAGCCGGTCACGGTGGCCGTCGCGGACGGCAAGGTGGGCGAGGTCAAACTGACCGGCGCCGACGGCAAGGTCGTCGCGGGCAAGCCGAAGGAAGACGGTTCGGGCTGGGAGTCGGCGGAGCCGCTCGGTTACGGCAAGAGCTACACCGTCACCGCGGCCGCGACCGGCACCGACGGCAAGCCGGTCACCGCGACCTCGACGTTCTCCACGGCCAAGCCCGGCCGCCAGATCGGCGTCTCGATCAACCTCGTCGAAGGGGAGACGGTCGGTGTCGGCCTGCCGTTAATCTTCACCTTCACCGGCAACGTGCCGGACAAGGCCGCGACAGAGAAGGCGCTGAAGATCGTCACCGAGCCGCCGGCCGAGGGCGCGTTCCACTGGTTCGGCGAGAAGACCGTGATGTGGCGGCCCAAGGAGTACTTCAAGGCCGGCACGAAGATCTCGGTCAACGCCGCGATCTACGGCAAGAACCTCGGCAACAACACCTTCGGCCGGGAGGACAAGCCCGCCAAGGTGGTCGTCGGCGACAAGCTGGTCGCGACCGCGGACGGCGGCACGCACCAGATGAAGGTCGTGGTGAACGACCAAGAGGTCAAGCAGATGCCGATCTCGATGGGCAAGCCGTCGAGCAGCACCCCGGCCGGGACCTACACGGTGATGAGCGAGCACACCGGGTACACGATGGACTCCAGCACGTACGGCGTCCCGACGGACAGCAAAGCCGGCTACCGGACGTTCGTGAAGTACGCGGTGCGCATGTCGAACAGCGGCATCTTCTACCACTCGGCGCCGTGGTCGGTCGGATCGCAGGGCAAGCGGAACGTGAGCCACGGCTGCATCAACCTGTCGACCGAGAACGCGAAGTGGCTGATGGACACTTCCAAGAAGGGCGACATCATCACGGTCACCAACTCTGGCCCGCAGGTGCTGGAGCCGACCGACGGCTGGTCGGTCTGGCAGATGTCGTGGGACGACTGGAAGACCGGCGGCGACCGGAACTGACCTGTTCTTCATGAGGGTCCTGTCAGGACGGTTTTCGTCCTGACAGGACCCTCATGGCGTTGTTGGCGGGTAATACTCCGACTGCACCTCGCCGCTGGTCTTGTAGCGGCACTTCTGGGACTGGGCCTTGGTGCAGTTCGGGTAGCCAGGCTCGCAACGCCAAGGTGACTTTGTGACCGGAGAAGTCGTCGGCTTGGGCGGGGTCACCGTCACGGTCACCGGCGGCGGCACCGAAGTCGACGGCGTCGCCGTCACGGTTGTGATCGGGGTCGGTGTGATCGCCGGTACGGGTACTTGGTTCGGTGGAGACGTCGTGCAGGCGCCGGCCGCCACGAAGACTCCCAAGACCAGCCAGCGTCTCATGGCATCCTCCGCGCGAGTTCCTACCTGAACTCGCGCGAGCGCCACGCCGCGTTACCGACACCCCGGAAAAAGCGAAACCCCAGCCTGCCGGAAAACCAGCCGAACTGGGGTCGATGGGGTGAGCGACGGGTTTCGAACCCGCGACCTCCTGGACCACAACCAGGTGCTCTACCAGCTGAGCTACGCCCACCATCGCCGGGCTCGGGGAACCCCCCATCACCTCGGCCGCACTATATTAGCGTGCCCGTTTCCGGGGCTCGCAACGGGTTACCGTTCGTGGCGTTCCTGCACTTCAGCGGCCGCGGCCTTGGCCTGTTCGGTGGTCGGGCCGGGCTGCGGCACGAAGGCGACGCGACGGTAGTAGTCGAGCTCGCCGATGGATTCCTTGATGTCGGCGAGCGCGCGGTGCGCGAGGCCCTTCTCGGGCTTGGCGTAGTAGATCCGCGGGTACCAGCGCCGGACGAGTTCCTTCACCGACGAGACGTCGACCATGCGGTAGTGCAGGTGCGCGTCGAGCAGCGGCATGTCGCGGGTGATGAAGCCGCGGTCGGTGGCGATGGAGTTGCCGGCGAGCGGGGCGACGTTGGCCTCGGGCACGTGCGCGCGGATGTACTCGAGCACGCGCTGCTCGGCTTCTTCCATGGTGACCGTGGAGCGCCGGACCTCTTCGGTGAGGCCGGAGCGGGCGTGCATTTCGCGGACGACCTCCGGCATTCCGTCGAGGGCTTCCTCGTCGGCGTGGATGACGATGTCGACGCCTTCACCGAGGACGTTGAGTTCGGCGTCGGTCACCAGCGCGGCTATTTCGATCAACGCGTCCTTGCCGAGGTCGAGCCCCGTCATCTCGCAGTCGATCCAGACTAGGCGGTCGTTCACCCCGAAACCCTAACCCGACCCGGGGATTCGTGGCGCGCGACGTGCGGGTTCGGCGCGTTGCTGGCACCGTGTGCATCCTCAGGTGAGTCATGTCACAGATCGGGGAGCGACAGTGGCCGAACAGGGTCCAGCCCAAGAGATCGCGCAGGGATATGTGAGCGACGGGGCGGCGGTGGAACTCGGCGCCGTCGTGATCGACGGCAAGGCCGACGCCGGCGCGGCGGTCCGCCTGCCGCTGGCGACGCTGAACCGGCACGGGCTGGTCGCGGGCGCGACCGGTACCGGCAAGACGAAGACCTTGCAGCTGATCGCCGAGCAGTTGTCCGCCGCGGGAGTGCCGGTGGTGCTGGCGGACGTGAAGGGCGACCTGTCGGGGCTCGCCGCGCAGGGTGAGAGCAATGACAAGATCGCCAAACGCGCGGAGGAACTGGGCGACTCCTGGGAGCCCGCCGCGTTCCCCGTGCAGTTCCTGTCGCTGGGCACCGGCGGCAAGGGATCGCCGATCCGGGCGACGATCACGAGTTTCGGCCCGATCCTGCTGTCGAAGGTGCTGGGGCTCAACGAAACGCAGGAGTCGACGCTCGGCCTGATCTTCCACTGGGCCGATCAGCGCGGTTTGGCGCTGCTGGACACGAAGGACCTTCGCTCCGTCATCACGCACCTGACGAGTGACGAGGGCAAGGAGGACCTCAAGGGCATCGGCGGCGTCTCGGCCGCGACGGCCGGGGTGATCCTCCGGGCGCTGTCCAATCTGGAGGCTCAGGGCGGCGAGGACTTCTTCGGCGAACCCGAGCTGGACGTCCACGACCTGATGCGCGAGTCCGACGGCAAGGCGATGGTGACCTTGCTGGAGTTGGACAACCTTCAGTCGAAGCCCGCGCTGTTCTCGACGTTCCTCATGTGGCTGCTGGCCGAGTTGTTCGAGGAACTGCCCGAAGAGGGCGACCTCGACAAGCCGAAGCTGGTGTTCTTCTTCGACGAGGCGCACCTGCTGTTCAACGACGCGTCGAAGGCGTTCCTGGAGCGCATCGAGCAGACCGTGAAGCTGATCCGGTCGAAGGGCGTCGGCGTGTTCTTCTGCACGCAGCTTCCGACGGACATCCCGAACAACGTCCTGTCCCAGCTGGGCGCGCGGGTGCAGCACGCGTTGCGCGCGTTCACACCCGAGGACCAGGCGGCGCTGACGAAGACGGTGAAGACGTACCCGAAGACGAAGCACTACGAGCTGGACTCGGCGCTGACGTCGCTCGGTATCGGCGAAGCGATCGTCACCGTCCTTTCCGAACGGGGCGCGCCGACGCCGGTCGCGTGGACCCGCCTGCGCGCGCCGCGTTCCAAGATGGGCTCGATCGGCGCCGAAGCCATCTCCGCGGCGACGACGTCTTCGGACCTGCACGCGAAGTACGCCGAGACGATCGACCGCGAGTCGGCCTACGAGAAGCTCGCCGCGAAGGTGGCCGCGCCGCCTGCCGGTGAGGCGCCACCGCCCGAAGCGCCCGCTCCGAAGCCGGAGAAACAGGAGCCGGGGATGGTGGAGCAGGCGATGAAGAACCCGGCGGTGAAGTCGTTCCTCCGCTCGGCGGCGAGCGCGCTCGGCCGGGAGATCACGCGCGGTCTGTTCGGGAACCGGCGGCGGTGAGGAATACCTGACGCGATCTGTCAGGTAAAGGCGGCAGACTCGGTGCCATGACCAACCGCGCGACTGCGTCGTTCACCGTGGACGGCTGGGATCCCCAAGCCGCCGAGAAGGCCGAAGGCACCGAGTTCTCGAGGGTGCTCCTGACCAAGACGTTCACCGGCGACGTCGAAGGCACCAGTGCCGTCGAGATGCTCACGGCGGTGAACGAGACGTCGTCGGCGTACGTCGCCTTCGAGCGGCTGGCCGTCTCCGTCGGCGGGCGCAAGGGCGGCTTCGTCCTGCATCACTCGGCGGGGGAGAACGGGCATCACCTCATCGTCTTGCCGGGCTCCGGCCACGGTGAGCTGACCGGCATCATCGGAACGGCGGAGATCGTCCAGGACGACGAGGGCAACCACACTTTCACCCTCACGTACGAACTCTGAAAGCCCGTGAAGGCATCCTTGCGAAAAGGAGGCCTTCACGGGCTGTGCCTGCTGGGCCGCCCCCTGACAGCGGTCCAGACGGCGGGGTCAGCCGACGATCTGCTCGACGATCTTCTTCGCGTCGTTGATGGGGATCGCGAAACCGATGCCGATGCTGCCGGTCGAGGCCGGGTTGTACAGCGCCGAGTTGATGCCGATGACGTTCCCCTGCGCGTCCACCAGCGCCCCGCCCGAGTTGCCCTGGTTGATCGGGGCGTCGGTCTGGATCGCGGTGTAGCTCGGCCCGGCTTCGTTCGTGGTCCTGCTGTAGGGCGAGCGCCGTTCCTGGCCGCTGCTCAACTCGTCGAGCTTGCGGTTCAGCGCGCTCACGATCCCGGTGGTCACGGTGTTCTGCAGCCCACCGGGCGAGCCGATCGCGACGACCTGCTGGCCGACGGCGAGCTTGCTGGAATCGCCGAGCGAGGCCGCGGTCAGCCCGCTCGCGTTCTTCGCCTGGAGCACGGCGATGTCGGCCTTCGTGTCGGCGCCGACCACGCTCGCCTTGTACTGCTTGCCGTCGGACAGCGTGACGGTCACGTCTCCCTCGGCGTCCGCGACGACGTGGGCGTTCGTGAGGATGCGCCCGTCCGCCGTCAGGATGACGCCGGAGCCGACGGCCTCACCCTGCGCGGTGGTCACGTTCACCTGCACGACGCTCGGTGTCACCTTCGCGGCGACCCCGCTGACGTCACCCGAAGTGTTGTTCCCGACCAGTTGCCCGTTGGCGACCGCGGACGAACCCGTGCCCGACGCCGACGACGTGGAGCCGAGCCCCATGATCGCGGCGCCGCCGACCCCGCCGACGAGTGCGGCGGCGAGTGCCGTCGCGCTGACGAGGACGGCCACCCGGCCGCCCTTCTTGCGCGGTGGCGGGGTGACGAGTGGATTCGGCGCGGCCTGCCAAGGGGTGTAACCGGGGTACTGCTGCTGCTGGTGCGGCGGCTGGTGCCCACCGGTTGAGGCGGGGCCTGGCCGACTCTCGTTCTCGGTCATGGAACAAGATTCGCGCCCGTACTTGTGAACCGCCTGTGGAATCCCCCTGTGCTTTCCTGAGAAGAATTACCTGAGAAAACTCAGTCGAAGAACGCTGGCACGTCCAGCGCTCCGCCCGACGCCTCGAACTCCTCGTGCACCGCGGCGCGGAGTTTCGCGTCGGCCAGGTAGTCGGCGGCCGTCAGAGCCAGTCCCAGCGCCCCGTCGACGACCGCGCGATCGCCGTCCGGGGAACCGGCCGCCGCCGCGAACTCCTTGGTGTGCAAGGCGGTCGTCGGTCCGGCGATGGCGATCATCGGGTGGATCGCGGGCATCCGGTAGGAGAGGTTGCCGAGGTCGGTCGAGCCGGTGAGGAACTCGGGCACGATCCCCGGCGGCAGCGGTTTGCGGCCGGCGTCGACCTGATGCACCGACCAGCGTCCGGCGAGCGTGGTGTTGAACCGGATCGGCAGATACGCGGGCTGGGCGTCCCACCGGAGTTCGACTCCGCAGCCGGTCATCTCCGCCGCGCCGCGCGCGACCGCCGAAACCCGCTCGGCGAGGTCGCGCAGCGTGTCCGGTTGCGCGGACCGGAGATAGAACAGCAGCGCCGCGCGTTCGGGGACGACGTTCGGCCGTGCGCCGCCGTCGGTGAAGACGCCGTGGACGCGGTCGCTGGAGGGCAAATGCTGCCGAAGCGCCGCGACACCTTGGTACGCGGCGACGGCGGCGTCGAGTGCGTTGCGCCCCATGAACGGCTGAGCCGACGCGTGCGCGCCGACACCGTGGAACACCATTTCCAGCTGCCGCCTGCCGAGGAACGGGTGCATGGCGATGTCGTGGCTGAACGGGTGCAGCATGAGCACGGCGTCGACGTCGTCGAAAACACCGGCGCGGGCCATGGTCTCCTTGCCGCCACCGCCTTCCTCCGCCGGCGTGCCGATCAGCGAGACCCGGCCGCCCAGCCGTCCGGCGACCGCGGCCGCGCCGAGGAAGCCGCCCGCGCCGGCGGTGCAGATGACGTTGTGCCCGCAGCCGTGGCCGAGCCCCGGGAGCGCGTCGTATTCGGACAGGACCGCGATATGCGGGCCGCTGCCGGGGGTGGTCGCGACCAGGGCGGTGTCCAGCCCGCCCGCGCCGATCGTCACCTCGTGGCCGTGCCGCCGGAGCAGCTCGCCGAGCGCGCGGACCGAGCGGTGCTCGGCGAAACCCTCTTCGGGGTGAGCGTGCAGGTCTTGGCTCAACTCCACCAATTCCGCCCGCAGCGCGTCGATCTCGGCGACGACGGCGTCCCGTGTGGCGGCGTCCGCGCCGTCATGGGGCGAGCCGAGTGGTTCGGCCGCGGCGACGGCGTCCGCGGTCGCTTCGACCAGTGAACGGAGGTAGCTGTCGTCGGGAGGGATCGGCGAAGCGTGCTCAGAGCGGATCATTTCCGGATGTTAACTCCTAGCTCGCCCGTGACGATCTGCGTGACACCGGAGTACCGCTCGTCGACGTGGTCGAAGCCGCGGCGGAACAGTTTCGCCGCGATCTCGCCGCGGTCGAACATCCGCTGTCCGCTCAGCCTGCCGAGGACGGTGTCCGCCAGCCGCATCGGCTGATCGCCGTGCCGGGCGCTCGTCAGCATCACCAGCGAGCCACCGGGTTTCAGCACGCGGGCGAACGAATCCAAGGCGGCGTCCGGGTCGGCGAACATGTGCAGCGCGGCGAAGCAGCAGACCGCGTCCACAGTGGAATCGTCCAGCGGCAGGTCGACGGCGTCGGCGCGCAGATACGTCACCGAAGCGGGATTGGGCGCGGCGAGCGCCTTCTCCAGCATGGTGACCGAACCGTCGAGGCCGATGGAGAGCCCGTCCGGGCCGACGGCCTCACCGAAGGCCCTCGTGAACCGGCCGGTGCCACAGGCGACGTCCAGCGCGACCTGGCCGGGGCGCAGGCCGAGCGCTTCGAGCGCGATGCGGACCTCGTCGGCCATGCTCGGGCCGTTCAGTCCTTTCGCGACCCTGCCCAGCGTCGGGCGCCAGTACCGCTCGTAGATCATCGGCACGGCGGAGGTGCGCATGAGCCGCTGCGCGAGCCCGGTCGGCGGCCCCGCTTGCGGGATTTCTCCCAGCAGATCAAGGAATCCCTCGCCCTCGCCGGTGGTCGTGATACCCGGCCGCAGCAGGCTCCTCAGACGTTCGCGTTGGTCCGGCATGGCTGCTCCCTTCACGGTGTCCACCCGAGAATCTGCCATGACCGGTCCGTTCGCGACATTCCCGCCGCCGCGACCCGAAACTGTCGGTGCCCGTCTCTAACGTCGGAGGGAGTCGCCGTTCCCCAGCCGAAGGAGCCCGAAAATGACCGGCTCGATCCTGCAGCACCCCGCGTCGACCACGCTTCGCATCCCGGTGCGCGGCCCGTTCGACCTCGACAAGTCCATCCGCTTCCTGACCGACTTCCCGCCCGCGTGCCGCGCGGACGCCGCCGCCGAGCCCGGCACCCTGCGCTTCGCCTTTCCCGCAGAAGCGGGTTGGGAGCATGTCGGTGCGGCCGTCAGACAGAGATCGCCCGGCACGATCGAGGTGGAGGTCTTCGCCGAAGAAGGGCTCGCCGTCGAGGTCGGCGCCCAGGTCCGGCGAATCCTCTCGGTGGACGTCGACGGCGTCGGCTTCGCCAAGATCGGCACGGCGGATCCGGTGGTGCGCCGGCTGCAACAGGAGCATCCCGGGTTGCGCCCCGTGCTGTTCCATTCGCCCTATGAAGCGGCCTGCTGGGCGATCCTGAGCCATCGGACGCGGATGTCGCAGGCCGCCACCGTGAAAAGGCGGCTGGCCGAGGAGTTCGGCAGGCCGGTGGACGTCGGCGGGCAGGTTCTCAGGTCGTTCCCGGCGCCGGATGTGCTGGCCGGGCCCGAAGCGGGGCGCGGGCTCCCGGCGGTGAAGGCCGAGCGGTTGCGCGCGGTGGCCAACGCCGCCAAGGACGGTCTGCTCGACGCCGCGTACCTGCGCGCGATGCCGGTGCCGGACGCGTTGCGCTGGCTGCAGCTCTTGCCGGGGATCGGCCCTTTCTCGGCACAGCTGATCTTGATCCGGGGCGCCGGGCATCCCGACGTCTTCCCCGCCGGCGAGCCGCGGTTGCAGGAGGCCATGCGGGCGGCGTACGACCTGCCGGAGGCGCCGCCAGAGGAACTGGAGGAGCTTTCCGCGGTCTGGCGGCCGTTCCGCAGCTGGGTGGCCTTCGCCCTGCGCAACGACCCGGAGTTTCGCACGCGGGGGATCGGAGGTTCCATGACCGCCTGACACGGGACATATCCGGCCTGTGGTGAGCTGGTGAGGTGAGCTCGTCTCCCGCCGAAACGGTTTCCGACATCGCCCAGTCCACTCCGCCCGGCACGATCACCCTGGTCACCGGTGGTCTCGCACTGCTCGTGGTGCTCTCGGGCAGGCCTTGGCGGCTCGCCCGCAACCTGATCACGCTCGTCCACGAGGCGGGCCACGCGCTGGCGGCGGTGCTGGTCGGACGACGCCTGCAGGGCATCAAGCTGCACTCGGACACCTCCGGCGTCACCGTCTCCCGCGGCAAACCGGAGGGGCCGGGGATGGCGTTCACCGCGCTGGCCGGGTACCCGGCGGCCGCGGTGCTCGGGCTGGTGTTCGCGGGGCTGCTCTCGTCGGACCTGATCACCGTCGTGCTGGTCGTGATGGCGCTGATGCTGCTGGGTGTGCTGGTGATGGTGCGCAACACCTACGGGGTGTTCACCGTGATCGCCAGCTCGGTGGTGCTCGGGCTGGTCGCGCTGGTGGCGCCGTCGTGGTTCCAGGCGATCTTCGTCTACCTGCTGACCTGGTTCCTGCTGTTCGGTGGCGTCCGTCCGGTGGTCGAGCTGCAGATCAAGCGGCGCCGGGGAGCGGCGAGGGATTCCGACGCCGACCAGCTCGGCAGGCTCACCGGGATGCCCGCGGTGCTGTGGGTGCTGGTGATGGCCGTGCTGACGGTGAGCTGTCTCTTCGCGGGCGGGTTGTGGCTGCTGGAGCCGACCGTCGCCTGACCGGGGCGGTACGGCAGACTGATGGCTCGTTCCGCGCGGAAGGAGTCAGCAGATGGACGAGGTCGCCAAGGCCGTCGAGGAATGCGCTCGATCGGCGAAACGGGCCGCGCCGTCGCTGGCCGCGGCCTCCCCGGAAGCGATCGACGCCGCGCTGAACGCCATGGCGGACAAGCTCGTCGAGCACGCCGACGTCGTGCTCGAGGCGAATCAGGCCGACATCGCCAAGGCGCGCGAAGACGGGATGAGCGCGGGCCTGCTCGACCGGCTCACCATCACCCCCGAGCGGCTGACCGGCATGGCCGAACAGCTCCGTCTCCTGGCGGGAGCGCCGCATCAGGAGCGCTCCGTCGACGTGTCCACTTTGGACGGAGGGCTGCGGCTGGTGGAGCGCCGCCGTCCGGTCGGCGTGATCGGGGCGAACTACGAGGCGCGCCCGAACGTCACGGTCGACGTCGCGTCGCAGCTGGTGAAGTCGCGCAACGGCGGCGTGCTCCGCACGGGCTCCGCCGCGCTCGGCTCGGCCCAGCGCCTGCGCGAGACCGTCATCGCCCCCGCGCTCTCCGAGGCCGGCATCGATCCGGACGTCATCCAGCTGGTGCCGCGCGCCGAACGGGAAGCGGCCTCCGCGCTGGTCCGGTTCCCCGCGCTCGTGCCGCTGGTCATCCTGCGCGGCAGCGGGGACAGCACCAGGGCGCTGGCCACCGAGGCGGCCGTCCACGGCGTCCGCACGCTGGCCCACGCCGACGGCGGCGGCGTGCTGTACATCGACGAAGCGGCCGACACCGACAAGGTGCGCGACCTGGTCTTCAACAGCCTCGACCGGCTCGGTGTCTGCAACCGGCTGAACCTGCTGCTGATCCACGAGGCCGCGCACGACCGCGTGTGGCCCGGCATCTCCGGCGCACTGGCCGAACGCGGCGTCACGCCGTCGCTCGCCCCGCACGAGCACGCCATCGGCTACGAATGGGCGCTCGACTCGGACCGCGAAGCGACCGTCACCGTCGAGAAGGTCTCCGGCCTGCCCGAGGCGGCGGAGATCGCCAACGAGCGGACCTCGGGCCTGGCCGCCGGCATCGCGACCGAAAGCAGCGAAGCCGCCGACGCGTTCTTCGACGCGTACACCGGCACCGGCGTCTTCTGGAACGCGCCGACCCGGCTGCTCGACGGCTTCAAGCTCCTCGCCGTCCCCGAGACCGGCATCAACCTGGACAAGGTCCCCGGCCCGCGCGGCCCGGTCACCTACACCGACCTCTACGTGCGGCAATACGCCGTGCTGCCCGCCTGACGGGCTTCGCTCCCTTCTCATATGTCATGAAAGGGTCGTTCAGGACAAAAAATGTCCTGAACGACCCTTTCATGACACTTGGCCACGCCGGCCGGCGGAAGTGGTAGCAAAGGTCCCTTGCTCCCCTCGGCAGGGGATCAGCGCCGCCGGCGCTTCGACCGAGGCCGCGGCGGCAACGAGTCCGCGGTGGCGTCCTCGACCTCGTCCGAAGCGGGCGCCGGGTCCGGAGTGGCGTCGGCCAGCCCCAGCATCTCCGCCGCGAGCTGCTGTGAAGACGCGAACACGCCCGAAGGCCGGTCCCGCGCCCGCCGCAAGGACGAAGGCCGCAGCCGGTTGTACCCGCGCACCGAAACCGGCCGCCGCGTGCGGACCTCGAACTGCGGGAACTCCGAGAGTTCGGTGGCGAGTTCCTTGTCCACCAGGATGGTGCCCGGCCGTGCGGTCGAGGTGAGGCGGGCGGCGAGGTTCACGACCGAGCCGTAGACGTCGCCGAAGCGGCTGAGGATCCGTCCCGACGCCAGGCCGGCGCGCACGGCGGGCAGGGTCTCGTCCGCGTCGGCGCGTTCGGACAGGACGAGGGCGATCTCGGCGCCGTCGACGGCGGAATCGGCGACGAACAGCACCTCGTCGCCGATCATCTTCACGATCCGTCCGTGATGGTCGGCGATCACCTCGGTGGCGACGGATTCGAACCGGTCGAGGATGTCGGTGAGCTCGTCCTCGTCGACCTGCCTGGTCAGCCGGGTGTAGCCGACCATGTCGACGAAACCGACCACCTCGGTCCTGGCCTCGAGATCCTCGTCCGGCATGGCCATCGCCCGGCCGGCGTAGGCCGCGAGGTGGCGGCGCCAGACGAACTCCTGCACCTTCTCCAGCTCGGGCAGCAGCCGTTCGACGAGCCGCCCGATCTGGCGTTCGCTGCTGCCGATCTCCTTGTTCTCGGTGATCATCGTCCACAGCATGTGGACCTGCCATTCCGCGAGCCGCGAAAGGTGCTGGCCCAGCGCGCGCGTCACGGCGAGCTCGATGCCCGGTTCGATCAGGCCCGAGTTCATCAGCTGGTCCGCCGTGCGGATCGCCTCGATGTCGGCGTCGGTGAAGACGACCTCGTCGTCATCGACGGTCGCGAAGCCCAGGGCACGCCAAAGCCGCCGAGAGCGTTCCTCGGGAACGCCTGCCTTCTCGGCGACTTCGAGCCGGGTGTATTTGCGTTTCCCGCCGAGCAGGATCCGTTCGAGACGCTGTTGCAGCGCGTCGGGCGAGATCTCGCCGGGTTCGGGCATCAGGTGGTGTGGACGATGAGCACGTCCACCCCGGACTTCCGCGCGACTTCGGACGGCACGGAGCCGAGGATGCGGCCCGCGAGCGTGTTCAGCCCGCGGTTGCCGACCACCAGCAGATCCGCGGAGCGCTCGGCGACGACCTTGCGCAGCGAGTCGACCGGGTCGCCGACCACCGCGGCGGTGTCGATGTTCTTGGCGCCGGCCTTCGCCGCCCGGTCGCGGGCGGACAGGAGGGTGTCCTCGGCCGGGGCCGAGCCCACCACCTGGTACGCCTCGTCGCCGAGGACGTCCTGCGCCTTCTCCACGTCGCCCTTGTTGGCGGGGTAGTAGGCGCACACGATGACCAGGGTCGCTCCGGAGTCCCCGGCGACGCCCGCCGCCCGGTCGACCGCGGCGAACGATGAATCCGAGCCGTCCGTGCCCACGACCACGGTCCGATATGCAGCCATCCGCAACCTCCACCGATCTGACAGCCCGCACCTGCGTGCGAGCAGCGACGATAACCGCTCGTCGGCGGCCCCGCAGGCCGTCGTGAGCACGGTCGGGTGAAAAGGTTACTCGCCAGTCGGTTTCTGCGCTGCCGCAGGTCGCGGTGAAGCCTTCGCGCCTGATGTGGCCTTCGGCACATCGGCCGTCCGGAGCTGCACGGTGGCTTCCGCGTCGGGCGACGGCTTCGCCTTCAGGTCCGCCGGGACATGCGGCTCGTCGCCGAGCACGTGCGTCGCCTCGGCGAGCGCGGTCCGCGCGGCGCGGACCTGCTCGGCCAGGCTGGAGCGCACCTTGCGGAGCGCTTCGACCCGTTCGGTGGCCTGCGTGATCCGCCGGTTGGACTCTTCGGTGGCCTGCCGGACGCGGCGGCGTGCCTCGTCGGCCGCCTCGGCGAGCCGGGCGTTGGCCTCGGTGATCGAGTCCTGCTTGCGCTTGTTGGCGTCGGCGACGGACTCGCGCTGACGGCGTTCGATGTCGGCCTTGGCCGCCGTCTCCTCTTCGAGCACCTTCGCGCGGATGGCGGCGGCGTCCTCGGTGGCCTCGCGGACACGGCGGGCGGCCTCGGCCTTGCTCGCGGCCTCCTGCTCGGCCAGCGCGTGCATGGCCTCGGTGCGCCGCGACGCCATCGCGATCTCGAAGTCCTCTTCGACCTGGGTGCGACGCTGCTGCGCCTCGGCGTCGAGCTTGTCGCGCTCGGCCTTCGCCTTGTCGGTGATGTCCTTCGCCTCGGCGCGGGCCTTCTCCAGCACGCCGCGGTGCTCGGCCTCCATCTCCTTGCGACGGAGGTCGAGCTCGTTGAGCAGTTGCTCGTAGCGGGCCCGCATGGCGCTCGCGTCGGTCTCGGCCTTGGCGCGGATGTGCCCGGCTTCGGCTTCCGCGCGCGCCTTGGTGTCGGCGGCCTCGTCCTGCGCGAGCCGCAACATCCGCTGCAACCGCTCGGAAAGACCTTCGACGCTCGTCGGCGGCTGGGCGAGCCTGTCGACCTGCCCGCGCAGATCCGCGATCTCGCCGCGCGCGATCTCCAGCTGCCGTGCCAGGTCGCCCGCCTGTGCGATGGCGGCATCGCGATCGGCGGTGAGCATCTTCAGATCGGCGTCAAGCCGTTCGAGATGTTCGTCGACCTGCGCACGGCTGTAACCGCGCTTCGCCACGTCGAAGCCGGCTCCCAGCGGCACTAGCTCCCGTTCCTCGCCAAGGCTCATCCTTCTACCGTAGTCGAGCTGGAGTCACGGAAGGGTGAGCACCCACGCAACGCGCGGCGAAAGCGCGTTCTGGCGCGTTAAACGTTCCGGAAAGCGTTGATGCCGTCGATGTGCTTTTCGCGCAGCTCGTGGTTCCGGACACCCAGACCTTCTTCCGGCGCAAGGGCGAGCACGCCGACCTTGCCCTGATGTGCGTTGCGGTGGACGTCCAGCGCGGCCTGTCCGGTGTCTTCGAGCGCGTAGGTCTTCGACAGCGTCGGGTGGATCAGACCTTTCGCGATCAGCCGGTTCGCCTCCCAGGACTCGCGGTAGTTCGCGAAGTGGCTGCCGACGATCCGCTTCAGGTTCATCCACAGGTAGCGGTTGTCGTACTGGTGCAGGTAGCCCGAAGTCGACGCGCACGTGACGATCGTGCCGCCCTTGCGAGCGGCGTAGACGGAAGCGCCGAAGGTTTCGCGGCCCGGGTGTTCGAAGACGATGTCCGGGTCTTCGCCGCCGGTCAGCTCGCGGATCTTCTTGCCGAACCGCTGCCACTCCTTCGGGTCCTGGTTGTGCTCGTCCTTCCAGAACTTGTAGCCCTCGGCGTTGCGATCGATGATCAGCTCCGCGCCGAGCTTCCGGCAGATCTCCGCCTTTTCGGGGCTGGAGACCACGCACACCGGGATGGCGCCGCCGTTGAGCGCGTACTGCGTCGCGTAGGAGCCGAGGCCACCCGAAGCACCCCAGATCAGGACGATGTCGCCCTGCTTCATGTCGGCGCCGTTGCGCGAGACGAGCTGGCGGTAGGCCGTGGAGTTCACCAGACCGGGGGAGGCGGCCTCTTCCCAGGTGAGGTGATCCGGCTTCGGCATCAGCTGGTTCGACTTCACGAGCGCGATCTCGGCGAGTCCGCCGAAGTTCGTCTCGAAACCCCAGATCCGCTGCTCGGAGTCGAGCATCGTGTCGTTGTGCCCGTCCGGGCCTTCGAGTTCCACGTTGAGGCAGTGCGCGACGACCTCGTCGCCCGGCTTCCAGTTGTGCACGCCGGGCCCGGTGCGCAGCACGACGCCGGACAGGTCCGAGCCGACGACGTGATAGGGCAGGTCGTGGCGCTTCGACAGCGGCGAGAGCCGCCCGTAGCGCTCCAGGAACTTGAACGTCGAGACCGGTTCGAAGATCGACGTCCAGACGGTGTTGTAGTTGATCGCGCTCGCCATGACCGCGACCAGCGCCTCGCCCGGGCCGAGCTCCGGCACCGGGACCTCGTCCACGTGCAGGGACTTGCGCGGGTCCTTCTCCCGGCTTTCGAGGCCTTCGAACATGTCGGCCTCGTCCTTGTGCACGGTCACCCCGCGATAGGTCTCCGGCACGTCGAGCGACGCCACGGCGCCGAGGTCATCGTTCAGAATGGCCTGCTGGATCTCGCCGAGCTGCGACATCGAAACCTCCGCGATTGGGGTCATGGCGTTGGGGCCACAAATTACTCACGGGTAACCAAGTCCACAACTGTACGAGACGTGGAGCACGTCCACATCCCGAAGTGTTATCGACCGGTCTTGACCGGCCGGCCAACCAAGCGGACCATCGGACGTGGAGATCTCTCCGACCTGCAGGTTCAGCCGATTTTCGGAGGTGAGCACGCATGAACGAACCCACGACGCGCCCTTGGACCCGTCCCCATGACTGGGCGGAGGTGGTCATCGGTGTCGTCGTCGCGCTTTCACCCCTCTGGATGACCACGGACAACACCGCCATGTGGACGCTCGTCGTCCTCGGCGCGCTGGTCGCCCTCGACGGTCTCGCGTCGCTTGCGATGCCTGGCATGGTCTACGGCGAAGGCATCCAGATCGTTCTGGGCGCACTGCTGTTCATTTCGCCCTGGGTGATGGGATACGCCGACTTCATGGGCGCGTCCTGGACCGCTTGGATCGGTGGCGTCCTGACCGTGGTGGCCGGGGCGGCGGCGATGCCGATCGCCCAGGCGACGCACAGGACGGCGGGACAGCACTGACCCGGGAGGGAACGGCGTGAAAGAGGATTCGGCGAAACAGCGCATCCTGCGAGCCGCGGAGGCGCTCTTCGCCGAATCCGGTTTCGACGCCACGCCCACTTCGCGGATCGCGGAGCGGGCGGGCGTGCCGAAAGGCCTCGTGCACTACTACTTCCGGCGCAAGTCGGATCTGCTGGCCGCGCTGGTCGCCGAACTGCCCGACGCCCGGATCGAACCGGCCGTCGTGGTGGTCCCCGGCGACCTCGCGGGCAGCCTGCGCGGCCTCGTCGTGGAACTCGACAGGCGGTTCAACCGGTCGCTGGCGCTCTCACACCTGCTGTGGCGGGAAGCCGATACGCACCGCGCGGTCCGCGACGCGCTGGCCGAACGGTTCCAGCAGCTCGTCCGGCAGGTGAAGGCGGTGATCGTCGCCGCGACCGGCGGCAAACTCGCGATCGCCGACGTCGATTCGGCCTCGGGACTGCTGGCGCGGGCGGTCAGCCACCGTCACGCGACGGCGCGGCACACCGAGGACGGGGACCCCGCCGAGATCGACCGCGAGGTCCTCTTCATCGCCTCTGCGTTGACGCGGGGTCAGTGACCGTCCTTCGCGGGCTCGACCAGTTCCACCAGCACACCGCCGGCGTCCTTGGGATGGACGAAGTTCACCCGGCTGTTGGACGTGCCGCGTTTCGCCTCGGCGTAGAGCAGCCGAAGTCCCTGCGCGCGCAGAGCTTCGGCCGCGGCGTCCACATCGGACACTCGATATGCCAGCTGCTGCAACCCGGGCCCGCTCTTCGCGAGGAACTTGCCGATCGCGGAATCCTCACGCAACGGCGCGAGGAGCTGGATCGCGGTCTCGGTCCCGGCGGTGCCCGGCGCGCGCAGCATCGCCTCGCGGACCCCCTGCTCCTCGTTGATCTCCTCGTGCGCGACCTCCAGGCCGAAATGCTCGGCGTGGAAGGCGATCGCGGCATCGAGATCGGGTACCGCGATGCCGACGTGGTCGATGGCCGTCACGAACGGTTTCAGCGCCTGGTTCATGCAGAGCAGGATAGGTGCGCGAGCGGGCGGACCGGCGTGCGCCGCCTCACACTGGCTCCATCAAGAGGCCCGCGACCCGGGTATGGTCGCGAAGACCCCCTTTGCCCTTGCGCCGATGCTTGGAGGACGCTGTGTCCGGTTCCGTGATCCTGGGTGCCGCCCGTACACCGATCGGGCGATTGCTCGGTTCCCTGAAGGATTTCTCGGGCGCACAACTCGGCGGATTCGCCATCAAGGCGGCGCTGGAGCAGGCCGGTGTCTCCCCGGACGCGGTCCAGTACACGATCATGGGCCAGGTGCTCACCGCCGGCGCGGGCCAGATCCCGGCCCGTCAGGCCGCGGTCGCCGCCGGTATCCCGATGAGCGTCCCGGCGCTGACCATCAACAAGGTCTGCCTCTCCGGTCTCGACGCCATCGCGCTGGCCGACCAGCTCATCCGCGCGGGTGAGTTCGACCTGATCGTGGCCGGTGGCCAGGAGTCGATGACCCAGTCGCCGCACCTGCTGCCGAAGTCCCGCTCCGGGTTCAAGTACGGCGACACCACCCTCGTCGACCACATGGCCTACGACGGTCTGTTCTGCGCCTTCGACCAGGTCGCGATGGGCTCTTCGACGGAGAAGTACAACAGCCGCTACGGGCTCACCCGTGAGCAGCAGGACGAGTTCTCCGCGCGTTCGCACCAGCGTGCCGCCGCCGCGATCGCCGAGGGCCGCTTCGACGCCGAGATCGCGCCCGTGTCGATCCCGCAGCGCAAGGGCGACCCGGTCGTCTTCTCCCAGGACGAGGGCGTCCGCGCCGACACCACCGCCGAAGGTCTCGCGAAGCTGCGTCCCGCCTTCGCCTCCGACGGCACCATCACCGCGGGCTCGGCTTCGCAGATCTCCGACGGCGCGGCCGCGGTCATCGTCGCGAGCAAGGCCAAGGCCGAGGAGCTGGGCCTGACCCCGCTCGCCGAGATCGGCGCGCACGGTGTGGTCGCCGGTCCGGACGCCAGCCTGCACGAGCAGCCGTCGAACGCGATCCTGGCCGCGCTGGCCAAGGAGAAGCTGACCGCGGACGCGCTCGACCTCGTCGAGATCAACGAAGCCTTCGCCGCCGTCGGCCTGGTCTCGGCCGACAAGCTCGGGCTCGACCCGGAGAAGGTGAACGTCGACGGCGGTGCCATCGCGCTCGGTCACCCGATCGGCGCGTCCGGCGCGCGGCTCGCCGTGCACCTGGTGCACGAACTCCGCCGTCGCGGTGGCGGCCTCGGCGCGGCCGCCCTCTGCGGTGGCGGCGGCCAGGGCGACGCGCTGCTCATCCGCGTTCCGTAAAGCCGTTGCCGGTACAGCTGGACATCGACGAACTGGTCGGTCGCGCGCGGGACGGCGTCCCCCGCGCGATCGCCCGGTTGCTGTCGCTGGTCGAGGATGCCCATCCGCGGTTGCCCGAGGTCGCGGCGAAGCTGACGCCGCACACCGGGAACGCGCGGGTCGTCGGCCTGACCGGGCCACCCGGTGTCGGCAAGTCGACATCGACTTCCGCGCTGCTCACGGCTTTGCGGGCGAAAGGCCTGCGCGTCGGCGTGCTGGCGATCGACCCGTCGTCGCCGTTCTCCGGCGGCGCGCTGCTCGGCGACCGGATCCGGATGACCGAACACGCCACCGATCCCGGCGTCTTCATCCGGTCGATGGCGACGCGCGGCCATCTCGGCGGGTTGTCGTGGGCGACGCCGCAGGCCGTCCGGGTACTCGACGCGGCCGGGTTCGACGTCGTGCTGATCGAGACCGTTGGCGTCGGTCAGTCCGAAGTGGACGTCGTGAAACTGGCCGACACCACCGTGGTCCTGCTCGCGCCGGGGATGGGCGACGGGATCCAGGCGGCCAAGGCCGGCGTGCTGGAGATCGCGGACGTGTTCGTGGTCAACAAGGCCGACCGCGAGGGCGCGGACGCGACCGTTCACGACCTCAAGCAGATGATCTCCTTGGTACGCCGGGAGATCCGCGGTCCGAGCTGGCGTCAGCCGATCGTGCGAACGGTGGCGTCGCGCGGCGAAGGCGTCGAGGACGTCGTCCGCGCGCTCGACGAACACCACGATTGGCTCGTCCGGCGCGACGAACTGCCCCGCCGTCGTGCGGCGCGGGCCCGGGACGAGGTCGAGGCGATCGCCGTGCAGCGGCTGCGCGCGGAAATCGTCGACCTGCGTTCCGGGGACCGGCTCACCGAAGTGGCCGAACGCGTGGTCGCGCGGAAACTCGACCCGTTCGCGGCGGCCGAAGAACTCATCGGAGACCTTCGCGGCTCGTGAGGGTTCAGAATTCGACGTACATCTTGATGTCGCCGAAGTCGCTGTCGAGATTGTCCAGATGGGCGATCGCGTCCTCTTTCCAGACTTCGAGCTGATTGGTCTCGCCGTACGTGAGCTCTTCGCCGTCGGCCACCTTGTGGGCGTACTTCGTGATCGTGACGGTCTGCCCACGGCAGAACTCGACCCGCTCCAGGAACCGGTCCGCCATGTCGGGATCGAAGACGCGGCCCATCCGGACGTAGCCGTTGTTGATGTGCTCCTCGCAGTAGAAGTGCGCCGCGGCCGAGGCGATCCACTCGGTCAGCGTCGGTTCGCGGGGCGGCCACTTCTCCCGGACGTGCGATTTGATCTCCCTGGCGAGGCGGATGACGCGGCGCCGTTCGAGGTCGCTCAGCCCGTCCTCCTTGCGGAAGTCGAGGATCATGTCGTCGACGACCTTGGCCAGCCTGAGCATGCGCGGTTTGTCGAGTTCAGCCGGTTTCTCCGGCGGCAGCCCCGCCATGACCCGCTCGTGCACGAGGACGTACTGCGTGTACGCGTACAGGAAGGTCAGGGCGTTCAGCTGCCATTGGTGTCGTTCGGCGATCTCCACGGCTTCGACCCTAATCGCGGACCTACTTCCGGACCTGTGTGAGCGCCGGGGATTCACCCTATGCTCTCTTCTTCGTCCACGGCTGGGAGGCAGGAACCGTGCAGAGGATCGCGAAGGTCTTTGTGGCAGTGCTGGGAGCCGGGCTGATGCTCGCGGCCGGCACCGGAACGGCGTCGGCGGAAGGCGCGCCGCCGAAGGTCACGAAGGGGCCGTGCCAGTACACGCAGACGCCGGAAGACCCGGCCGTGCGCCCGGTCCCGTTGCCGCCGGACCCCCGTCGTACGCCGGACCGGGGCAAGGTCCCGGTGCAGCTGAAGACGAACCAGGGCATCATCGATCTGACCCTCGATCGGGCGAAGGCGCCGTGCACGGTGCAGAGCTTCCTACACCTGGCGAAGCACCGGTTCTACGACCGCACGACGTGTCACCGGCTGACCGCGTACCCGACGTTGAAGGTGCTGCAGTGCGGTGACCCGAGCGGCACCGGCGAGGGCGGCCCCGGCTACAAGTACAAGGACGAACTGCCCGTCGGCCTGCCGCCCGCGCCGACGGACCCGACCGGCGCGCGCAAGGTGTATTCGCGCGGTGTCCTCGCGATGGCCAACGCGGGCCCGGCGACGAACGGAAGCCAGTTCTTCGTGGTGTACGGCGACTCCGCGCTGCGGCCGAACTACACGATCTTCGGCACCGTCGGGCATGAAGGCCTCGAAACCCTCGACGACGTCGCCGCCGGCGGCATCCAGCCGACGCCGGAGAACCCCGCCCCGGTCGACGGCGCCCCGGTGCTGAAGACCGACATCCTCCGCGCCCGCGCCTGGTTCTGCTAGGTGACCCCACGCATTTAGTCCTCTGGATGCGGTGGTTCGCGCTACCAACTACCGCATCCAGAGGACGAAATGCGGGAGTCAGGTGACCTCGAAGATGGCCTCGCGCAAGGCCTGGGTAGCGCCGCCGAAAGCGTGCTTCGCGGCGGCGCCGTACCCGATGATGAGCCCCTCGCGCTGCGGCTCGCCGATCCAGTAGCCGCTGAGGCCTTCGAGCCCGATCGCGCGACGGCGGCAGGCGGCCAGCACCTCCATCTCCCCCGGGACCTCGCCGGGGAACTGGAGCACCAGATGCAGCCCGGCGGAGATCCCTTGCGGCAGAACGGAATCCGGCAGTGCCGCGAGCAGCTTGTCCCGCCGGGAGCGGTACTCGATCCGGCAGCGGCGGATGTGCTGGTCGTACGCGCCCGATTCGATCAGTTCGGCCATCGCCAGCTGGTCCACCAGCGCGGGCCGGGCCCCGCTCTCGGCCATCGCCGCGCGCACCGGTTCGACCAGGAACCGTGGCAGCACCATCCATCCCAGCCGTAGCGACGGCGCGAGCGTCTTGCTCGTCGTGCCCACGTACACGACCCGTTCCGGCGCCAGCGCCTGCAACGCGCCGACCTGCTGGTGGTCGAACCGGAACTCGCCGTCGTAGTCGTCCTCGATGACGACGGCACCGGTTTGCTCCGCCCAGCGGGTGAGTTCCGCTCGTCGCTGAGGGCCGAGTGTGACACCCAGTGGGTACTGGTGCGCCGGGGTGACCACCACCGCCGGACTGTCCAATGAGGACACGGTGATCCCGTGGTCGTCGACGGGGACGCCGACCACGCGGGGACCGTTGGCGGCGGCGATGTTCCGGTAGATGTGCAGCGATGGGTTCTCGAACGCGATCTCGTCCGCGCCGCGCGCGTGCAGGACCCGCGCCAGGATCGCGATCGCGTGCGAGAACCCGCAACACACCAGGATCCGCGCCGGGTCGGCGATCACGCCGCGGCTGCGGGCGAGATACGCGGCGAGCGTCTCCCGCAGTTCCGCCGCGCCGGATTCGGCCGTGTAGTCGAACGCCGTCATCGGCGCCTTGTGCAGTGCCCGCCGGGTCGCCGCGAGCCAGGCCGACCGCGGGAACGCGGACAGGTTCGGCCTGCCGGGCCGCAGATCCCAGCGTGGTGCCGGGTCGCGGGGGACGGGCCTAGGCGCCGACGCGGGCAGCGCGCCCGCCGTCGCGACGCGGGTCGGCGCGCCCTGTGCCGTCCGCAGGTAGCCCTCGGCGGCGAGATCGGCGTAGACGCGGGTGACCGTTCCCCTGGCGACGCCGAGGTCCTGCGCCAACGCCCTGGTCGAGGGCACCGCGGCGCCCGCCTGCCAGCGTCCTTCCCGGATGGCCGCACGGATCGCCGTCGCGAGCCCGGTCCGGCCGCTTTCGGGGCGCCAGTCCAGGTGGACGTCTATTCCCGAACTGGACCATGATTCCGCCATGACACTGGACCATACTCGTGGGCCAGTCGACGCTAGATTCGCAGTCATGACCGAGCGAATCCACGTGGGCAAACGAGTGCCCGAGATCTACCAGGCCATGGCGAAGCTCCAGGCCGAAGTCGAGAAGGCCGCCGCCAACGCCGGTGTCGACCAGAAGATCCTCGAACTGGTGAAGATGCGGTCGTCGCAGATCAACCACTGCGCGTTCTGCCTCGACATGCACTCCCACGACGCGTTGCAGATGGGCGAGTCGCCGCGGCGGCTGTTCGTGCTGCAGGGCTGGCGGGAGACCGAACTGTTCACCGAGCAGGAGCGTGCCGCGCTCGCGCTCACCGAGGCGATCACGAACGTCGCGACCCTGCACGACGTCCCGGACGACGTCTACGAAGAGGCCACGCGCGTCTTCACCGAGGAGCAGTACCGCGCCATCGTCTGGGAGGCGATCGCGATCAACAGCTGGAACCGGATGTGCGTGACCAGCCACGCGCCGCTGCCCGAGCGCGCCGAATGACCGCGGCTCGACTGCGGGAGCTGCACGTCGCGGGCGAGCCGCTCCTTCTGCCGAACGCGTGGGACGCGGACAGCGCACGTCTCGTGGAGGCCGCCGGGTTCCCGGTCGTGGCGACGAGTTCCTTCGCCGTGGCCAAGGTCCTCGGATACGAGGACGGGGAGGACGCGCCCGCCGACGAGATGTTCGCGGCGGCCGCGAGGATCGCGCGGGCGGTCTCGGTGCCGGTGACCGTCGACGCGGAAGGCGGGTACGGGCTCGAAGCGGGAGAACTCGCGGCGAGGCTGACCGAGGTGGGCGCCGTCGGCTGCAACTACGAGGACACCGACCATCCCTCGGGCGGTGTCCTCCCGTTGGAGGCGCAGGCGGAACGGGTCGCGAAGTTGCGGGAGGCCGCCGGGGACGCGCTGGTGATCAACGCCCGCGTCGACGTCTTCCTCGGCGCGTCCGACGAGCGGGCCGTCCTGGACGACGCGATCCTGCGGGCCAAGGCGTATCTCGATGCTGGGGCGGACTGCGTCTACCCGATCATGGTGAAGTCGCCGGAAGTGCTAGGCGAGTTCGTGAAGGCGGTGGCACCGGGGGCGGTCAACGCCGCTCCGACGCCTTCGGGCCCCGATCTCTCCGCGCTCGCCGCACTGGGGGTGGCGCGGATCTCGCTGGGCACCGGGCTGTGGAAATCGGCGAGGGCCGATCTCCGCGCGAAGCTGGCCGAACTGACGGCGGGGAAACTGCCGTATTAAGGGGAATGGGAACCGGGGCGGTGCGGCCGGGGGCGTTGGATGCCGGCCGCACCGCCCCGGCGACTAGTGGGCGACGGCCTTTTCGGCGCCCGCTCCGGTCAGGGACCGGACCTCCATCTCCGCGTACTTCTTCTGGTTGTGCTCCTTGGACAGCACGGTCCCGAGCCAGCCGAGGAAGAACGCCACGGGGATCGAGACGATGCCCGGGTTGTCCAGCGGGAACCAGTGGAAGTCGACGCCCTGGATCATCGAGGCGCTCTTCCCGGTCTTGGCATCGACTGGCTTTCCCGACACCGCGGGCGAGAACACGATCAGCACGATGCAGACCGCGAGACCGCCGTAGATGCTCCACAGCGCGCCCTGGGTGTTGAACCGCTTCCAGAACAGCGAGTAGAGGATTGTCGGCAGGTTCGCCGACGCCGCCACCGCGAACGCGAGCGCCACCAGGAACGCGATGTTCTGCCCGTTGGCGAGGATGCCGCCGAGGATCGCGACCGCGCCGATCACCAGCGCGGTGATCCGGGCGACCTTCACCTCCGAAGCCGGGGTCGCCTTGCCCTTCTTGATCACGTTGGCGTAGACGTCGTGCGCGAACGACGCCGACGCGGTGATCGTCAGCCCCGCGACCACGGCGAGGATCGTCGCGAACGCGATCGCCGCGATCAGGCCGAGCAGGATCGGTCCGCCGAGTTCCAGCGCCAGCAACGGGGCGGCCGAGTTCACGCCGCCGGGAGCGGCCTTGATCTTGTCCGCGCCGACCAGCGCGCCGGCGCCGTAGCCGAGCACCAGGGTGAACAGGTAGAAGACGCCGATCAGGCCGATCGCCCACACCACGGAACGACGGGCTTCCTTCGCCGTCGGCACCGTGTAGAAGCGCATCAGGACGTGCGGCAGACCCGCGGTACCGAGGACCAGCGCGATGCCCAACGACAGGAAGTCGAGTTTCGTCGTGCCGGTCTTGCCGTACTGGTTGCCCGGCCCGAGCAGCGCCTCACCGGCCTTGCCCGCCTTGTCCACCGCGCCCTGCAGCAGCGAGGAGAGGTTGAAGCCGTACATGCCCAGCACCCACAGCGTCATCGCCAGCGCGCCGACGATGAGCAGCGCCGCCTTGATGATCTGGACCCAGGTGGTGCCCTTCATCCCGCCGATGAGCACGTAGGCGATCATGATGATGCCGACGATCACGATGATCGCGGCCTGCCCGGCCTTGCTCTCGATCCCGAGCAGCAGCGCGACGAGGCCACCGGCGCCCGCCATCTGCGCGAGCAGGTAGAAGAACGACACGGCCAGGGTGGACGTCGCCGCCGCGGCCCGCACCGGGCGCTGCTTCATCCGGAACGCCAGCACGTCGCCCATGGTGAATTTGCCGGTGTTGCGCAGCAGTTCCGCGACCAGCAGCAACGCCACGAGCCACGCCACCAGGAAGCCGATGGAGTACAGGAAGCCGTCGTAGCCGTAGACGGCGATCGCGCCCGCGATCCCGAGGAACGACGCGGCGGACAGGTAGTCGCCCGCGATGGCGACGCCGTTCTGCGGGCCGGTGAACGCGCGGCCGGCGGCGTAGTAGTCCGACGCGGTCTTCGTGTTGCGGCTCGCCCGGAACACGACGAACAGCGTGACCACCACGAACAGGCCGAAGATGGTGATGTTGAGTACGGGGCTGCTGCCCTCGACTCCGGCGGCGAGGGTCATTTGGCCTCACTCTCGATGTCCGTGCGGATCTTCTCCGCGATGGGGTCGAGTTTCTTGTTCGCGTAGCGGACGTAGAGCCCCGTGATCACGAACGTCGAAACGAACTGCAGCAGACCGAAGACCAGGCCGACGGTGATGTTGCCGACCAGCTTCGTACTCATGAAGCCGTGCGCGTAGTCGGCGAGCAGCACGTAGAGCAGGTACCAGAGGAGGAACAGCGCCGAGACGGGGAAGACGAACCGGCGCAACCGAGCCCGCAGTTCCTTGAACTCCGCGCTGTCATGGGCTTTGTCCCAGTCCGTTTCCGGCGGACTGGGAGCGTTCGTTTCGGTACTCATCGTGCTCTCCTCGCACCGCGAATGTGTTCCGCGACACGTTAAGGAGAGGTCAAGGAGACCGGAACCTTCAGCGGTTCAAACGTCTGCCGAGACGACGAACGGTCGACGAACGGTGGTCGGACCACGACGAAGGGGTCTCGGCCGTGCGATCGTCCAGATGCAGCCGCAGCATGGCGGCCGTGGACCAGGCGGGAGGCCTGCCCCGCCAGGAAACCACGATCATTACGCCGAATGCCAGCGGAACCGACCAAGGCGCGGGCTGCGACACCAGGATCGCGGGCAGACCGCTCAGGCTGGGGACGAACAGGGCCACGAGGATCGAGCCCGAAGACGCGACGAGCCCGGCGAGGACACCGCTGATCGCGCCCGCGGCGGTGAGCCGGTTCCACCAGATGCCGAGCACCAGCAACGGGCAGAACGTCGACGCGGCCACGGTGAAACCCCAGGTGACGAGGACGCCCGCGTCCAATCTGGCCGACGGCAACGCGAGCAGGACCATCACCGCCGCCGCCCCGAGCACCGACCAGCGCAGTCTCCGCAGGCCGCCGGGCGCGAGGTCGTGCGCGACCGCGCCGGAGATCACCAGCAGCAGCCCGAGCGACGTCGCCAGGAACGCGGCGAACGCGCCCGCGGTCAGCAGCCCGGTGAACAGCGATCCCGCCCAGCCGTCGTCGATCTGCGCCGGCAACGCGACGACGACCGTGTCCGTCGCTCCGGAGACGTACAGCTCGGGCACCAGCACCCGGCCGAAGACGCCGTAAACCCCTGGGAACAGGTAGAAGACGCCGAGCAGGGCGACGGTGATCGCCGCGGTCCGGCGGGCGGCGCGGCCGTCCGGGCTGGTGTGGAAGCGCATCAGGACATGGGGCAGACCCATCGTGCCGAGCATGGTGGCGATCAGGATCGCCCACGTGCCGAGCAGCGGATAGCCCTGGTCGCCGAGGTCGAGCAGCGGCCGTTGCCAGTCCGGCCCGCCCAGCGGGGCACCGCCCCGGACGGCGGGAACCGGGGTCCCCTCGGCGAATTCCAGGGTCTCGCCGCTCCTGGCCACCAGCTCACCCGGCGGCACGACATGCTTTTCCGGCGTGAGCAGGGTGGTCGGCTCGCGCAGGGTCAGCGTCACGTCGATCTCGAAGGACAGCCGGGTGTCGCGGGCGAAGTGGCTGAATTCCACCGGATGCACCGAAGCCGACCGCTGCTCCGGGGACACCTGGGAGACCAGCCAGATCGCGGGAACGATGAACAGCAGCAGTTTCAGCACGAACTGGAAGGCCTGGACGTAGGTCGCCGCGCGCATCCCGCCGAGCGCCAACGTCGCGCTGACGGCGGTGCCCGCGATGACGACGCCGACCCAGTACGGCGTCCCGCCGACCGCGGTCAGCACCAGCCCCGCGGTGCGGAATTGCGGTACCAGGTAAAGGGTTCCGATCACGAGGACGACCACGGCGGCGAGGCGGCGCAGGGCGGGGGAGGCGAGCCGCGCTTCGGCGAAGTCCGGCACGGTGAGCGCGCCGGAGCGCCGCATCGGCGCCGCGACGAGCACCAGCATCGCGATGTACCCGGCGGTGAACCCGACCGGATACCAGAGCGCGCCGATACCGTCCTTCACCACCAGCCCCGCGACGCCGAGGAACGACGCCGCCGACAGGTATTCGCCGGAGACCGCGGCGGAGTTGACCAAGGGCGAGATCCGGCGCGAGGCGACGAGGAAATCCGACGTCGTGCGCATGGCCGCGACCCCGCGCAACCCGATCAGCAGGGTGACCAGCACGACCGGGGCCACCGAGAGCGCCGCGACCACTACTCGTCCTCGATCTTTTCCGCCCGGCGCAGCTGCCACCACGACAGCAGGGCCATGGCCGGGTACGGGAGGATCGCGATCATCAGCCAGGACAGCGGGATACCCAGCAGCCGCACCGAATCCAGCCCGGGGAAGATCCCGAACACCAGCGGGAGCCCGAAGACCAGCCCGAACATCCCGGCCAGCGCGGGGAGTCCGCGACGGCGCTGGGCGCGGTACAGCAGGTCCGCGCGTTCGGCGTCGCTCGCCGCCAGCCGGGGGACGCGCCAGCGGCCGCGTGCCCGGGGCCGCGACCGCGCGAGCCGGGTCTGCGGGCTGGTGACGGCGACCCGTTTGACGCGGCTCACGGGCGGCCTCCCCGGCCCAGTTCACCGCGTTGCGCGGCGGCGAGCAGCCGGTCCCGCAGGTCGCGCGCGTGGCGGCGGCTCACCGGGACGTCACCCGCCTCCGTATGCGCCAGCAGCCCGCCGGTGGTGTCGCTGCGCAGTTCGAGCACCGCGTCCACGGCCAGCAGGAAACCCCGGTGGACACGGGTGAATCCCGTTCCCTCCCAATACTCTTCGAGCCGGGAGATCGGCATCCGCGTGACGTGGACGCCGGATTTCGTGTGCAGCCGGACGTAATCGCCGTGCGCCTCGACGAACTGGACGTCGTCGCGCCGGACGTACCGGGTGCGCCCGCCGGATTCCACCGGCAGTGCCGCCATCGCGTCCGGCGCGGGTTTCGGCTCGTCGGCCTGGTTTCCCGCCATCCGGACCACTTTGGACAGTGCGGCGGACAGCCGTTCCGCGCGGACCGGTTTGAGCAGGTAGTCGACCGCGCCGATACCGTACGCGGCCACGGCGTGCCCGTCGTGCGCGGTGACGAACACGATCACCGGCGGTTCGTTGAGCCGCGCCAGCAGGGAGGCGAGTTCGAGCCCGTCGAGGCCCGGCATGGAGATGTCGAGGAAAACGGCGTCGAAATGACTGCCCTGCAACAGTTTGAGTGCGTTGACCGCGTCACCGGCGGCGACCACTTCGGCGACTTCCGGAGCCTCGCGCAGCAGGCTGCACAGCTCGTCGAGGGCGGGCGGGACGTCGTCGACCGCCAGCACCCGCAACCCGTTCGTCACGGCAGCACCCCCGGCTGGAATCGGGGCACCCGCACCACGACCCTGGTGCCCGCGCCGGTCTCGGTCTCCACCGTCAGGCCGTACCAGGGGCCGTAGACGCTGCGCAGCCTTCTGTCCACATTGGCCAGTCCGACGCCGCCGTCGTCGCCACGTCCGGCCAGGATCGCCGCCGCGCGTGCGGGGTCCATGCCGACACCGTCGTCCTCGACGCTGATCACGCAGTCGTTCCCTTCCGCCATTCCCTGAACCTGGATGAACCCCGCCTCGGCGCGTGGCTCGATCCCGTGCCGGATCGCGTTCTCCACCAGCGGTTCCAGCACGAGGTACGGCACCGCGACGGCCAGTACCTCCGGCGCGACGCGCACCTGCACGCGAAGTCGTTCGCCGAGCACGGCGCGCTGCAACGCCAGGTACGTCTCGATGGCGCGGAACTCCTCGGCGACCATCGTGTACTCGCCGTGCCGCGCGAGGCTGTAGCGCGTGTACTCGGCGAAATCGAGCATCAGATCGCGGGCGCGGTCCGGATCGGAGCGCACCAGCGAGGAGATCACGGTGAGCGCGTTGTAGACGAAATGCGGCGAGATCTCGGCCCGCAGTGCCCGCAGTTCCGCCTCCGCGGCCTGCTCGGCGGAGGCCTCCAGCCTGCCGCGTTCGAGCGCGTGGACGACGAGTTCGACGGCCTGGCGGGCGACGGCGTTCGTGGTTTCGGTGACCAGGAGGACGCCGGCCAGTTCGTCGTGGACGTGCAGGGGCATCGCCAGCAGTCCGGGTTCGGACACCGGTGTCTCGGAGTGGAGGACCTCGTCGAGCGCCGCGACCACGACGTCGTCTGCGGCCGGTCGGCCCGACCAGATCAGCGAGCCGGAGAGGTCGGTCAGCCCGAGGCCGGGGACGTCGAACAGCCGTCGGAGGCCGTGCGCCGCATGGCGGGCGCGGGGTCCGGCGAGGCCGTCCATGAGGTCGTCGGAAACGCGCTGGGCGGCGGCGAGCACCGGCACCGGATCCGCGCTCGCGGCCGGACGCCAGGGCAGACGGGTGGTCATCCGGCCTCCTCCACGACGTCGGGGCCTAGATCCTAACGTCGGTGCGTGGTTTCGCCGGTTACGCTCCGGGCATGGTCCCCGGTGATGCGGTGATGGTGCGCCTGGACGTCGTGATGCGGCGGGTCGCGATGGTCGGTTTCGTGGTGTTCGGCGTCGGCGGCGTGGTGGCCGTCGTGCTGGCGTTGTTCTCCGGCTCGGTTTCCGGGGTGGTGTTCAGCCTGCTCAGCGTGGCTTTCGCGGGGCTGATCCTGCTCGCTCTCCGGAAGTCGGCGAGCTCGTTGGTGATCTCCGCTGTGGGGTTCTCGGTCCCGGGCGTTTTCGAGGTCCGGTGGACCGAGGTGACGCGGCTGCGGGTGTACCGGGAGAAGCGGCGGGTGGGGCGGTGGATGCACTGGTGGCACTACCGGCTCGAGTGGACCGGGTCGGGGCCCGAAGTGTTGCTTGAGGACGGCGAGTACTTGTACGCGCTGGGGCACCTGGGTGGGGGCGCTCGGCTGTACGCGGCTCTCACGCGCTTCGCGCCCGCTGGGGTGGTCGAGTTCGCCGAGTGAGTGCGCCCCGGATGTCATGAAAGGGCCGTTCAGGACGAAATGTGTCCTGAACGGCCCTTTCATGACATGCGGCCTCTCGGCCACGTGAGATGAAGGGGCCTTTCATCGCAAATTTCGCTATGAAAGGCCCCTTCATCTCACGCGAGGGAAGCTGGTCGAGCCGCGGGAGTGAGCCGGGTCCCGAACGCTATGAACGGTCCTTTCCTTGCAAAATTTGCAAGGAAAGGACCTTTCATAGCAGCACCAAAGCGCGTCAGCAGCTCTGCTTGTAGAAGTACTGGGCGTTCGCGTCCATGTTCGCCTTGGTGATCGAGTGCAGCGAAGCGGTCAGGTTCCGCGTCACCGGCTTGCCCTCCAGCGCCGCGATGGCCTGCTGCACGCCCTGCTGCCCGATGGCGGCCGGGTCCTGCGCGATGAGGCCCTGGTACTCGCCCTTCTTCAGACCCTCGATCTCCGAAGGGGAGGCGTCGAAACCGATCAGGTTGACCGCGCCGACCTTGCCCGCGTTCCGCAGACCGGTCGCGGCGCCCTCACCGGTGTTGAGGTTGGTCGCGAAGATGCCGATCAGATCCGGGGTGGACGCCAGCGCCGCGGTCACCTTGGACGCGGCCTGGTCGGGCTCGTTCTGGGTGAACTGCACCCCCGCCGACTTCAGGTTCGGGTAGTTCTTCAGCTCGTCCTCGAAACCCTTCGCGCGGGTGTTCGTGGTCGAGGTGCCGGCGATGGTGTCGAGCACCAGCACCGAACCGGTCTTGCCCGCGGCCAGTTCCGCCATCGTCTTCGCGGCGAGCTTGCCGCCCTCGGCGTTGTCCGACGAAATGGACGACTCCGCGACGCTGGTGTCCTTCAGCGCGGTGTCGACCTCGATGATCTTCGAGCCGCGGTTCTTGACCTGCTGGATCGGCGCGAGCATCGCCTGCGCGTCGGTCGGCGCGATGAGCAGCGCGGCGGGCGGGTTGGAGCCCAGCGCGTTGACGAGCTGGGTCTGCATGGCCGCGTCGAACTTCTGCGGGGCCTGCGTGGTGAGCTCGTAACCCGCCTTCTTGGCCTCGGCCTCGGCGCCGCACTGCATCGAGATGTAGAACGGCTCGGCCTGCACGCCCGGGATGAGCGACAGCTTCTTGTTGTTGGTCTTGGCGCCGGAGTCGCCCGACGGCGCCTGGCCGACAGTGCCTCCGCCGCACGCGGTGAGCAGGAGGGCCGCGGAAACGGCGGCACCGGCGGCGAGCAGGGTCTTCTTCATGGGGAATGCACCTCTTTGTGCGTAGGGATCAGCGAGAGTTGCGGCGACGACGGCGCCGCTGGTCGAACCAGACCGCGGCGATCAGCACCGCGCCGACCGCGATCATCTGCCAGAAGTCCTGGACCTGCGTGATGTTGAAGCCCTTCTTCAGCACGGCCGGGATGAACACGCCGATCACCGTGCCCAGCACCGAACCGACACCGCCGAAGAGGCTCGTCCCGCCCATCACCGTCGCGGCGATGGCGTTGAGGTTGTCGGTGGTGTGCGCCGAAATCGTCGTCGACGCGTAGTACGCCAGCGAGAGGAAACCGGCGACACCGGCGAGGAAACCGGTGAGCGTGTACACCTTCAGCAGATGCGCGGTCACCCCGATGCCCGCCCGCCGCGCGCCCTCGGCGTTCGAGCCGACGGCGTAGGTGTAGCGGCCGAATTTGGTGGTGTGCAACAACCAGGCGCCGATCAGCGTGATCACCACGGCCACCAGCACCAGGTTCGGCACGCCGCCGAACGACGTCCCGTAGCCGAGCGTCTTGTTGAGCTCGGTCGGCACGCTGCGCACGTCGGACCCGTTGTTCAGCAGGTACGCGGCGCCGAGCGCGGCACCCATCGTGCCGAGCGTGACGATCAGCGGCGGGATGTTCGCCACCGCGATGAGGAAACCGTTGATCAGGCCCCAGATCGTGCCCGCGACGACGGCGGCCACGAGCCCGGCGGTGATGACTCCCCAACCGGCCTTGGTCGCGTCGCCGTCCGGGCTCAGCGCCTCCATCGTCTTGCCGGCCACCATGCCCGCGAAGATCAGCACCGAACCGACCGAGAGGTCGATCCCGGAGGTGATGATCACGAACGTCATGCCGACCGAGAGCACCAGCAGCACCGAGGTCTCGATGAGCAGGGTCTGGAAGGTGAACAGCGTCGCGAACTCAGCGGGCGCGATCGCGGTGAACACGATGATCAGCGCCAGCAGCACCAGCGCGATCCAGAACGTGTTGGCCCCGATGAGCCGTTGTCCGATCGACCGTTTGCCGAAGCCACCGTCCACAGAGGTCTGGATCTCGGGGCCGTTCTTCGTCGGAGTGGACACGGTCACGCCGCCTCCTCTTGTACGAGGGCGCCCGTCATCGCGGCGACCAGGTCTTCCAGTTTCGTGCCGTCGCCGGTGAACCGGGCGACGCGTTTGCCGAGCCGCAGCACCTCGATCCGGTCGGCCACCGACAGCACCTCGGGCATGTTGTGGCTGATCAGCACGACGGCGATGCCCTTGTCCCGCACCTTCTTGATCACGTCGAGCACGCGTTCGCGCTGCACGACGCCGAGCGCGGCCGTCGGTTCGTCCATGAACACGACCTTCGACGCCCAGACGACCGAGCGCGCGACGGCGACACTTTGCCGCTGCCCGCCCGAAAGCGAGCCGATGGGGACGTCGGTGCTCTGCAGGGTCACGCCGAGCCGCTGGAACTCCTCCACGGCCTGGCGTTTCATCTCCTTCTTGTCCAGCATCCCGAGTTTGCCGAGGATCCCCTTGCGGTGGATCTCCCTGCCGAGGAACAGGTTCGCGGCCGGGTCGAGTTCCGGTGCGACCGCGAGGTCCTGGTACACGGTCTCGATGCCCATCCGCCGTGCCGTGGTGGGGGAGTCGAGCACCACCGCGGAGCCGTCGAGCAGGATGCTGCCCGACGTCGGCTGCTCCGCGCCGGACAGGCATTTGACCAAAGTGGACTTCCCGGCGCCGTTGTCACCGATCAGCGCGGTGACCTCACCGGCGCGGGCCTGGAAGGACGCGCCGCGCAGTGCTTCCACCGAGCCGTAGCGTTTGACCAGGTTCTGTGCGTCGAGCAGGAGTTCGCTCACGATCGCTCCCTCTTCTCGGGTGCGGGCGGCCGGCAGCGGATGACCGTGAGCTCACCCTCCACAGTGGATTGACCGGCGTCGTGCGGTACCACGTAGGTCTCGCCCTTGCGCAGCGCGTACTCGCCGCCGTGTTCGGTGCGGAGCGTGCCCGAACCGTCCATGACCACCAGTACCGCGAACGACGGGTCGAGTGACAACGTTGTCGAGGTACCGGAAACGGCGGGGCGGAGCTGATCGGCACGGAAGAACGCGTCACTGCCGTCGGCGAGTAAGTCCACAGTGGCCGCTTCGGCACCGGCGGTGCGCTTGACGATCGAGCCGAGTCGTTCTTCGTCCCAGCCCGAGGTGTCCAGGGTTTCGATGGCGGTCTCGAAGCCGATCCCGAGATGCGCCTTCTCCGGGTTCGCCAGGAAGTCCCGCCATTCGAGGGTCAGCGAGAAGTCGGTCGGCTGCTGGAGTTCGACGACGAACACGCCTTCGCCGATCGCGTGCGGCAGGCCCGCCGGGATGTAGACCGTGTCGCCGGGGGTGACCGCGACACTGTTCAGCGCCTCGAGCATGGCGGGAGCGTCCTGGGTGCGGGCCCATTCGTTCACCGTCGCTTTGTCGACGGTCTCCTTGAAGCCCGGGTAGACGCGCGGGTCGTCGCCGTAGGTGCCGACCACGATCCACGCCTCGGTCTTGCCGAAGTGCGAGTCGAAATGCCGCTTCGCGAACGAGTCCGTCGGGTGGAAGTGCACGGGCAGGCGCTGGCCCGCGTCGAGCAGCTTCACCAGCAGACCGGTCGAATCGCCGAGCGCCTCGACGTGCTTGGCGCCGAGCCAGGCGGCCGGGTTCTCGCGGACGGCGTCGCGCAGCCAGACCCCGCTGGGCAGCTTGGTCAGGCCGTTGGTCTCCTGGCCGAACATCGTGGTGGCCGAGCCGACCCAGTCTTCGGGCCCGAATTTGGACTCCGACGGGGCGCCCCGCAACGCGGCGATGGCGTCGCCGCCGCGGTAGAACTGCGGCGGCTGGTTCGCCGGCAGGCGGATCGGTTCGAGGTGGCCGCTCATGAAGGCGCGACCTCCCCGGAACCGCGGGCTACGAGATGCACGGGCAGAACTACCTTTCTCGGTGCGGATTGATCTCCCTGTACCCGGGCGAACAGCAGTTCCGCGGCCGCCCGGCCCAGCGCGCTCACGTCGTGCGCGATCACGGAGACCGGCGGATCCAGCAGATCCGCCAGTTCGAAGTCGTCGAAGCTGATCATCGCGGGCCGCCGCTCGGCGTGGGCCAGCGCGCGCAGCAGGTGCACGGCGACCCGGTTGTTGCCCGCGACCACGGCGGTGGCCGGATTCGCGCCGGTGAGCAGCCGTTTCACGGCGTCGCCGACGCTCTCGGCGGTCGGCGTCCGCATCACGACGAGGCTGTCGTCGAAGGGGATGCCGTTGCGCAGACAGCCTTCGCGGAACCCGCGCAGGCGTTCGCCCGCGGTGAAGATGTCGGGGCTGTCGGCGAGGAACGCGATCCGGCGATGGCCGTGTTTCGCCAGGTGGGCGACCGCTTCGACGGTGCCGCCGATGTTGTCGACCAGCACCGTGTCGGCCATGATGTCGCCGGCGGGCCGGTCGAGGAACACCACTGGTGTGCCGGCGCGCATCTCGGGGACCAGGTAGCCGTGCTGCATCCCGGCGGGGACGACGAGGATGCCGTCCACCCGGCGGGAGCAGAACTCCAGGACGAGTTCGCGTTCGCGGTCGGAGTTCTCCTCCGACGACCCGGTCAGCACCTGGCGGCCGAACGAGGTCGCGATGCGTTCCACGGCCCGGTTCAGCTCGGAGTAGAAGGGGTTGCCGACGTCTTCGACGATCAGGCCGATCGTCCCGGTCGTCGAGCCGCGCCGCAGGTTCCGCGCGCCGAGGTTGCGCCGGAACCCGAGCTGCTCGATCGCCGCCATGACGCGCTCCGCGGTGTCCGGATGGACGGCGGGCTCGTCGTTCACCACCCGCGAGACGGTCTTGATGCTCACGCCCGCGAGCCGGGCCACGTCACTCATCGTGGCCCGTCGGCCGGTTGTGCGGTGGCCGTTGTCCGGTCCGCTGGAAGACAACGTTGTCATAGTGGCCGGAATTGAACGCCAGCGACGCCGCCGTGTCAATGCCCGGTTCGTCCTGGGTCCGCTTTCCGAGTTCGAACCGTTACGGCCGTCCGGGTCGCTGTCCTGAATCGGACAGGGTTTGGCGGACCTCTTGACCAGGTGGTCCGTTCTTGTCGAAGGTGAGCAGGCAGCGACAACGTTGTCAGGAGGCGGCCTTTCCCATGCCTGCACGTACCTCGACCCGCGTCGCCGGGTTGCTCACCGCGCTGGTCGTTCCCGCCGGGCTTCTCACGCCCGTCGCGGCGGCGGCGCCCGGTGGCGACCCCGTGGACGCGGTCAACACCTTCATCGGCACCAAGGACGACGGCAACACCTTCCCCGGCGCTTCGGCCCCGTTCGGGATGACGCAGGTCAGTCCCATTTCCTCGCATTACGCCGGCTACCGCTACGACGACACCGCGATCCGCGGCTTCGGGCATTTCTTCCTGTCCGGCGCGGGGTGCTGGGAGCAGGGCGGGCTCGTGTCGACCCTGCCCACCACCGGCGCGGTCGGGCCCGGTGCGGCGTTCGACACCGCGAAACCCGAGACGTTCGACCACAAGAAGTACGCCTCGCCGTACACGCACGAGGGCGAGGTCGGGAAACCCGGTTACTACAAGGTGCGGCTCACCGGTTACGGCGGCGTCGACGCGGAGACCACCGCGACCACGCGGACCGGTGTCGAGCGGTACACCTTCGCGAAATCGGGCGACGCGAACGTTTTCGTCAACGTCGGGCAGGCCAACGACAAGGAACCCGTGACGGCGAGCCAGATCCGCGTCGTCGGCGACCGGACGGTCGAGGGAATGGTGGAGTCGCAGGCTTTCTGCGGCGGGAAGCCGTACAAGACCTGGTTCACCACGACGTTCGACAAGCCGTTCAAATCCTTCGGCACCTGGTCGCCGACGGGCGGCACGCCGGGTTCGAAGGAGTCCGCCGGTGGTGAAGGGCTGCGCGGCGCGTGGCTGACCTTCGGCGGCGGGCAGGTCACCGCGACGACGGCGATCTCCCATGTGGACGCTTCCGGCGCCAAGCTCAATCTGGCCTCGGAGAAGGCTCGTTCGTTCGACGCGGTCCGCGACGGTGCCCAGCGCGCCTGGCGCAAGGAACTGTCCTCAGTGGCCATCAAGGGCGGTACGAAGGACGACCGCACGGTGTTCTACACCTCGCTGTACCACGCGCTCCTGCAACCGTTGACCGGCAACGACGCCGACGGCCGTTACCGCGGGTTCGACGACAAGGTCCACCGCGCACTGGGCTGGACGTATTACGAGTTCTTCTCGCTGTGGGACACCTATCGCACACAGAACCAGCTGCTCGCGCTCCTGCGGCCGTCGCGGGCGAAGGACGTCGCGAAGTCGGTGCTCGCCATCCACGACCAGGGTGGCTGGCTGCCGCGCTGGGCGTACGCGAACCAGGAGACGAACACGATGACCGGCGATCCGGTCACCCCGTTCCTGGTCGACCTGTGGCGTTTCGGTGCGCTGTCCGGGCAGGAGCTCCAGGCGTACCAGGCACTTCTGCAGAACTCGCGGGAGGTCCCGCCCGCGTCCTCGCCATTCCAGGGTCGCTCCGGCAACGCGAGCTACCAGAAGGACGGATTCGTCCAGTACGACAAGGACTTCCCGAAGAAGGGGCAGGACACCGACCCGAACCACGGCGCTTCGGCCACGCTGGAATACGCGCTCGCGGACTGCTCACTGTCCATCATGGCCGCCGGCCTCGGCAAGAAGGACGATGCGAAGGCCTTGGCGGACAAGGGGCGCAGTTATCGCACGCTCTGGGATTCTTCGGTGACCGACCGCGGCTTCACCGGTTTCTACCGGCCCAAGCTCGAAGGCGGCCAGTGGTTCAGCCCGGCGGACAAGCCGTACACCCCACAGAGCCCGGACGGGTTCCACGAGGGCACGTCGTGGCAGTACCAGTGGCTGACGCAGCAGGACGTGCCCGGCCTCGTCGAGCGGATGGGCGGCAAGGAGAACGTCGGCAAGCGGCTCGACGACTTCTTCGCCTACGGGGATCTGGTCAAGGATCCGGCGAAGACCGTGCGCGAGGAATGGGTCGTCGGCCCGTACAACTACTACAACCAGTTCCGCTACAACCCGAACAACGAGCCGGATCTGCACTCGCCGTGGATGTACACGCTGACCGGGCAGCCGTGGAAGACCTCGGCCGTCGTCCGCGCGGCGCACACGTTGTTCACCAACGCGCCCAACGGGGTCACCGGCAACGACGACCTCGGGACCATGTCCGCGTGGTACGTCTTCAGCGCGCTGGGACTCTATCCGGCGGTGCCGGGCACCGGGCAGTTCCTGCTGAACGCGCCCCGGTTCGAGAAGTCGGTGGTGCACTTGGAGAACGGCCGCGACATCACGATCAAGGCCGACGGCGCCGACGGCTCGAAGCTCCAGTACGTCCAGGGACTGGGATCCGGTTCGCAGCGGGCGTATGTCGGGTTGGAACAGTTGACGCGCGGGACCACTGTGGACTTCAAGCTCACCGGCGATGTGGCCAAGGCCACCTGGGCGACCGGCCCGGAAGGCGCGCCGAAATCGCCCTGCGCGGGGTGATCCGAGTGGTTTAGACCGGTTCGCACCGGGGGTCGTGAGCAGCATCACGACCCCCGGTGTTCCGGTGAGGGCCGTCACGCCTCACACTGGTATTACCACGTCCGACAGTGCTGTTGACGTTCTTGGCGAGTCCGCCTTGGACAGTGCTCGTCGGACGTAGTCATGTGTGCACACATAGTGGTGAGACCCCACAGGAGGAGAAAGTGTCCAGCAAGGCCGCTCTAGTATTCCGCGTGGCCGCGGTAGCCGAAGCCCTCTCCTGGGCCGGGCTGCTGGTCGGGATGTTCCTCAAGTACGCCGTCAAGCTCGGCGAGGGCGGCGTCCCCGTCCTCGGCATGGTGCACGGCGTCGTGTTCGTCCTCTACGTGCTGGTCTCCCTGTCCGTGGCGAAGCCGCTCGGCTGGCGCCCGAAGACCCTGATCCTCGCGCTGCTGTCCAGCATCCCGCCGCTGTTCACCTGGCTGTTCGAGTCCTGGGCGCTGCGCAACGGCAAGCTCGACGGCCCGCAGCGGCTGTCGCACGGTGGTGTCGGCCTGTTCGCGGCCAAGTCCGCGGAACCCGCCGCCGTCTGATTCTTTAGCGCGTGAAGGCCCCCTTCCCTCGGCTCAGTCGAGGGAAGGGGGCCTTCACGCGCTATTCGGTGAAGTCGCCGGTGGCCTTGCGGACCTTCGTGAGCAGGTCGGTCAGCTGCTCGGTCTGCTTGCCCGTGAGCCCGGTCAGCCCGAAGTCGATCTCGGTGACCGCCTTCGTGGCCTCTTCGCGGCGTGCGCGGCCTTCGTCGGTGATCTCGACCAGCGTGGTCCGGCGGTCCGTCGGATGCGGCACGCGTTTGACCAAGCCGTCCTTCTCCAGCCGGTCGACGATGTTGGTGACGCTCGTCGGGTGCAGCTGCAGCCGCTCGCCCATCACGCGCATCGGCAGATGGGACGCGCGGGCGAAGGTCAGCAGGACCAGTGCCTCGTACCGGGCGAAGGTCAGCCCGTGCGGTTTGAGCGCGCCGTCCACCGCGGACTGGATGATCTGTTGCACGCGCATGATCCCGGTTACCGCGGCCATGGTTTCGGACGGCCCGATCCGGGCCTCCCACAGCTGCGCCGCGCGGGCGATCGGGTCGAACGGCAACGGACGGCTCATGGCGCTCGAAGTTACCAGCGGGTACCCGTGCCATGCCGCACCACCGGGTGTTATGCGTGGGAAAAGCGTCTGAACGAGGAGCAGAAGATGATCGTGGCCTTCAGTGTCAGCCCGTCCGCGGCCGAGGAGGACGGCGGGGTCAGCGAGGCGGTCGCCCGCGCGGTGAAAGTGGTCCGCGATTCCGGACTGCCCAACTCCACCAACGCGATGTTCACGAACATCGAGGGCTCGTGGGACGAGGTGATGGACGTCGTCAAGCGGGCCGTCGAGGCCGCGGGCGAGGGATCGTCACGGGTCGGGCTGGTGCTCAAGGCCGACATCCGGCCCGGCTACGAAGGCCAGCTGACCGCGAAGGTGGAGCGCGTCGAGAAGCACCTGAGCGACTGAGTCAGGGGAGTGGCGGGGTGAACGAGACCAGCCACAGCTTGTCCTTGACCGCGACGGCCACCGGATAGCCGAAGGAACGGCCGTCGCCGAGCTTCCCGCTGACGGTGGCCGAGGTCGGCGCGAGATCGTCCGGCGCGAATTTCACCGTGACGTCGTGGGCGCCGCGGCCGGCCAGCGTGTCGATATAGGACTTAGCGAAGTCGCCCGCCGACGCGGGCGGGTAGTCGATGAGTTCGGAGAGGGCCTCGACGTCGTGCTCGTTGAGTGCGGCGGTGAGGCCGTCCCGGAGCTGCCCGGGACTGGCGACGCCGGGGTCGGGCTGGTGGGCGATGAGGACCGTGATGACGCTCACCCAGACGATGGCGATGCTGATCGCGACGGCCACGGTGGCCGTCCTTCGGGTCGGAATGTCGATCACCCCCTCGTGGCGAGCCTGCCGGAACCCCGGCGTCCTGCCAAGCGGGCAGCCGGGGGCATGCGGTGAAACGCTCGGGGATGCGTGCCAGGATGGAACCCGTGACACACCCACGCGGATCAGCATCGAAGACGGCGGCCCTCTCCGCCGCGCTTTCCGGCGCGGTCGACCTTTCCGCGCTCAAGGCGCGTGCCGAGGCGCCCCAGAAACAGCCTCCTGCCCCACCTCGTCCGGCGGACGGTGCCGCCCCCGCCGCGGGTGGTGCCGTGATCGACGTCACCGAGGCGACCTTCCAGACGGAGGTCGTCGAGCGCTCCTTGCAGCAGCTGGTGGTCGTCGACCTGTGGGCCGAATGGTGCGGCCCCTGCAAGCAGCTCAGCCCGGTGCTGGAGCGCCTCGCCGCCGAGTCCGGTGGCGCCTGGGTGCTCGCGAAGGTGGACGTCGACGCCAACCCGCGTATCGCGCAGCTCTTCGGCGCGCAGTCGATCCCGACGGTCATCGCCATCGGCGGCGGCCAGCCGGTCGACGCGTTCTCGGGCGCCCTGCCGGAACCCGAGATCCGCAAGTGGCTCAGTTCGCTGCTCGACGCGCTGCGCGACCGGCTTCCCGGCATCAAGGCGGCCGAGCAGAACGGCGGCGGCGTCGAGGTGCCGGAGGACCCGCGCTTCACCGAGGCGGAGGAGGCCTTCGAACGCGGTGACTTCGCCGCGGCGCAGGCGGCCTACGAGCGCATCCTGGACGTCGAACCGGCGAACGAGGAGGCCAAGACCGCGCTCGCGCAGGTCAAGTTCACCGCCCGCGCCGAGGCCGCCGGCCCGGACGCGATCGCGAAGGCCGACGCCGACCCGGCCGACCTCGACGCCCAGCTCGCCGCCGCCGACCTCGAAGTCGCGGGGCAGCAGCCCGAGGCGGGCTTCGCGCGGCTGATCGCCGTCGTGCGGCGTACCGCGGGCGACGACCGCAACAAGGTGCGGGAGCACCTGGTGGCGCTGTTCGAACTGTTCGACTCGGCGGACGAGCGCGTCATGAAGGCGCGCCGGGATCTGGCGAGCGCGCTCTACTGAGGTTTCGCAACTCCCGAACGCCATGAAAGGTCCTTTCCTTGCAAAATTTGCAAGGAAAGGACCTTTCATGGCACTTCAGGGAGCGATGACCGAACCGTTCAGCCCGATCAGCCGTACTGGGTCGAGCACACCGACGAGCTCTCCAGATAACCCTTCCGCAGCGCTTCGAGCCGCTCGAAACCGTTGTCCACGCGCTTGCCGTTGACGTCGGCCGAGACCAGGCTCTCCGGGCTCAGCAGGTCCGAGATGGCCTCGTCGAGGTCACCGGCCGAAAGCCGCAGCGTCGCGCCGGGCACGGTGCTCGCCTTCGCCCACGCGCCGACCAGGCAGGCGGTGCGCAGTCCCGCGTTCGCGTTGTCGATCGACGCGCCGACACCCTTCTGGATGCCCATCGCGTACCGGGACGCGATTTCCGAGAACGCGGCGAAGTCGCCCTTACCCTCGCTGTGCCCGCTTTCCCATTCCGCCTGCTGGTCGACCGGCTGGGCGAGTTCCCGCAGCTTGGCCATGTCGATGCTGACGGTGTTGTTCGACGGGCAGTACGACGCGGGCGGGGTGCTGGGGCCGCCGGGGCAGCTGCCGTTGCCGTCCTCGGTGATCTCCGGGCCGGGCACACCCGCGCCCTTGAAGGCCTCGTCGAGGCTCTTCTTCAGGATCCCGATGATCTCGGCGTCGAGTTTCTCGTCGCCCTTGCCCTTGTCACCCTTGTCGAACGGGCGCTCGGTGATCCGCGCCTTGATGTTCTCCTCGTTCATCGCGGCGCATTCCTTCGGGCCCTTCTCGAACCCGACCTGGAACGCGTACGTGCGGTCGAACGCCGTGCCGTGCGCGCCCTGTTTGGTCGCGCTGGTACCCGCCTGGTCGCGGATCAGGAACAGCGACGCCATGACCTGGTTGAGGCCTTCGGACGTGGAGACCCGGTAGTACTTGCTCTTGTCCTCGGCGACCCAACGGAAGTAGCCGCCGGCGAAGCAGTCGGCCTGCTGTTCCTTGACGATCGACGGGGTGTTCTTCTTGATGCCCGCCTTCTCGGCGAGCCGGTACTGCACGGCGTGCCCGAGTTCGTGCGACAGCACGACGGCGCCCGCCATCTTCCCGAACCGCTCGCGCAGCATCGGCAGCAGCACGCCGCGGTCCCACGCCACCAGGTCACCCGGCGGACAGTAGAACGCGTTGACGAGCTTCTTGACGCTCCCGCATTCGGTCTCTTCGTCGTCGGTCTTCGCGCTGTAGGACAGCAGCGACTTCAGCGGCTCGTACGGCTGCCCGAAATCGCGCGGCATGACCTCGGTCCAGTAGGCCTGCGAGTCGGCGATCGCGGCGATGGCCAGCTGGTCGTCTTCGGAGCCGTCCTCGTTGCGGACCTGCAGGTCCGGCTTCGGCGCGTTCGGCTTGAGCCCGCTCTCGAAATGCGTGATCGGCAGGCCGGCGACGTCACCGGCTCCCGGCTGACTGCCTTGCTGACCGGTCGAGCTTCCCTTGTCGCTGCAAGCGCTCAGCCCGAGGGCCAGCACCGTCACGACCGCGATCAGAGCCGGGCGTTTGAAGCCCCGCGCTCCCCCTTGGATCATGTTCACTCGCTTGTCGTCAGGGCCCCGACCGGGCCGCGTACTCCGGCAAGCACGGACCCTACCCAGCGCTTATGGCCCGCGTGCAGGTAATCCCCGAAGTGGGTCTTGAGCGGGGCGGGGGCCCTGCCGATATGGTCGCTCCTCATGAGAGCAGTCCGCCGGTTCACCGTCCGCGCGAGCCTGCCGGAGTCGCTTTCCGGCCTCGGTGACCTCGCCACGAATCTGCGCTGGACCTGGCATCCGCCCACCCGCGACCTGTTCGCGTCGATGGACGCGGAACTGTTCAACCGCGTTCGCGACCCGTTGCGGATGCTCACCGCCCTCCCGCCCGCCCGGCTCGACGAACTCGCCGTGGACGACGCGTTCCTCGCCCACGCGCGCGAGGCGGTCGCCGATCTGGACCGCTATCTCGCCGAGCCGCGCTGGTATCAGAAGCAGGACGACCCCGATCTCCCGCCTGCCGTCGCGTACTTCTCGATGGAGTTCGGCGTCACCGAGGCGCTGCCGAACTACTCCGGCGGCCTCGGCGTGCTCGCCGGGGACCACCTCAAGGCGGCGTCGGACCTCGGCGTGCCGATGGTGGGCGTCGGGCTGCTCTACCGCGCCGGGTACTTCCGGCAGGCGCTGTCCCTCGACGGCTGGCAGGTCGAGCACTACCCGGTGATCGACCCCAACGCCTTCCCGCTGGAACTGCTGACCGACGGCGGCGAACCGGTGCTGGTCGACGTCGCGATGCCCGCCGGGCGCACGCTGCACGCGCAGATCTGGAAGGCCCGCGTCGGCCGGATCCCGCTGCTGCTGCTGGACACCGACACCGAGGCCAACGACGAAGACCTGCGCGCGGTCACCGACCGGCTGTACGGCGGCGACGCCGACCACCGCATCCGGCAGGAGATCCTGTCCGGGATCGGCGGCTTCCGCGCGGTGCGGCGCTACTGCGAGCTGACCGGGCATCCGCAGCCGAAGGTGTTCCACACCAACGAAGGCCACGCCGGATTCCTCGGGCTGGAGCGGGCCCGCGAGATCATCCAGGCCGACGGGCTGGCGTTCGACGAGGCGCTGCCCGCCGTCCGAGCCGGCACCGTGTTCACCACGCATACGCCGGTCAGCGCCGGGATCGACCGGTTCCCCGTCGACCTGGTCCAGCGGTATTTCACCGACGGCAGGCTGGTCCCGGACGTCGACCCGCGCCGCGTGCTCGCCCTCGGCGCGGAGGACAACCCCGGCCTGTTCAACATGGCGCATATGGGCTTGCGGCTGGCCCAGCGCGCGAACGGCGTCTCGGCCCTGCACGGCCGCGTCTCGCGGCGGATGTTCTCCCGGCTGTGGCCCGGGTTCGACTTCGACGAGGTGCCCGTCTCGTCGGTCACCAACGGCGTCCACGGGCCGACCTGGGTGGCCCGCGAGCTGAGCGCGCTGCTCGGGCGCGACCACGAGGAGCTGGGTCTCGACGGGGCACCGGGCAAGCCGCTGCGGGACGGCGTCACCGACGAACAGCTTTGGGCGCTGCGGCGGGAGCTGCGCGAGAAGCTGGTCGCCGAGGTGCGGCGCCGGGTGCGGGCCGCGTGGATGCAGCGTGGCGCGTCGGCGCTCGAACTCGGGTGGACCGACACGGTCTTCGACCCGGACGTGCTGACCGTCGGTTTCGCGCGGCGTGTGCCGACGTACAAGCGGCTCACGCTGATGCTGCGCGACCCGGACCGCCTGCGCGCGCTGCTGCTGGACGAGCGGCGCCCGATCCAGCTCGTGGTCGCGGGCAAATCGCATCCGGCCGACGAGGGCGGCAAGCAGCTGATCCAGCAGATCGTCCGGTTCGTCGACGATCCCGAGGTCCGCCGCCGCATCGTCTTCCTGCCGGACTACGACATGTCCATGGCGCGCTACCTCTACCGCGGCTGCGACGTCTGGCTGAACACGCCGGTGCGGCAGCTGGAGGCGTGCGGCACGTCGGGGATGAAGTCCGCGCTCAACGGCGGTCTCAACCTGTCCATCCGCGACGGCTGGTGGGACGAGTGCTACGACGGCAGCAACGGCTGGGCGATCCCGACCGCGGACGGCGTCACCGACCCGCTGCGCCGCGACGAACTGGAGGCCGCGGCGCTCTACGACCTGCTGGGCCACCAGATCGCGCCGCTGTTCTACGACCGCGGCGCCGACGGTGTGCCCGGCGGCTGGCTGTCGATGGTGTGGCACACGCTGGAGACCCTCGGACCGCGTGTGCAGGCTTCGCGGATGGTGCGGGAATACGTCGAATCGGGTTACCTGCCCGCCTCTCGGATGGTCGCCGAAGCCACGGGCGACGGCTACCGCGGCGCGTTGTCGCTGGCCGACTACCGGACCAAACTGGACGTTTCCTGGCCGCGGGTGCGGATCTTCGACACCGAACTGCTCGTCGAGGATTCCGCGCCGATGGTCACCGGCACCGAAGTGACCATCCGGGCGCGGATCGACCTCGCCGGCCTGGAACCGTCCGAAGTGGACGTCCAGGCCGTCGTCGGGAAGGTGGGTGACGGGGACGAATTGAGCGACCCCGTCGCAGTCCCGATGTCGGGCGACGGTATCGGCGCGTTCTCGGCGCGGCTGAAACTGCCGCATCCGGGCTCGATCGGCTACACCGTCCGCGTGCTGCCGAAACACCGTCTGCTGGCCACACCCGCGGAACTGGCCCGCGTCGTCCACGCTTAGGCCGGTACCGAACAAAAGAAACCTCCGATTCTCGATTTCCGCCGAACAATGCGGAACGGCCCGGTGAAATAGACTTTGCCGGGCCGATCGCGAATCGCGGAGGAATGGTGGCTTCGGCGAAGGAAACGAAAACATCGCGCAGGGCCAAGGACCGGCTGCACCATGTCCACGCCCGCGCCGGTATCCGGCAGGACGGCCTGCGTCGTGCGCTGGGGCCGGAACTGCGGGAAATCTGGGGGATCGCCGAGGACGCCGAGCCGGGCCGGGTGCGCGAGATCGTCCTGCTGCGGCTGAACCGCGTTCTCGAGCGGTTCGCCGACCCGCTCATGCCCGAGATCGTCTGGACCGCCTACAACCTCGGCGTCGATCCGGTGAACGGCGGGGCGGGCATGGTCGGCCGGATCCGGACGATGGTCGGCCGCGGGCGGGTCGCCGTCTCCGAGCGGACCTGCACCCGGCGGTTCTACGACTTCCTGGGGAGTGTCAAGAACAGCCTGGACGGCTTCCAGGAGGACCTCACCGGTGAGGACTTCAGGCTCGCTTCGCGATGGATCGCCGAGAACGTCCGTCCCGAGCGGGAGCGAAATCCGAGCGAGCCCGTGCCGTCGGTGATGCGGATGTTCCTCGACGGCACGGTATGCGGCCCGGCGGACGAGGCCGGCGCGCCGATCCCGGCCCGCCTCGGCGCGCACGGCGAGTGGCTCTGCGTCTTCACCGACGAACGGCTGCTGGCCGAGTACCGCGCGGTCACCGGCGCGGGCTGGGCCCGGATCCGGCACCGGACCGGCCGCGAGGTCGTGCTCGCCGCAGCCGGTCGCGACGCGGCGACGGGAGTGCTGGTCAACCCCAGGCCGACGCGCGGCGCCGGGATCCACGCCGCGCTCCCGCTCTCCCCGGACTCGATCGCGCGGCTCGCGGTCCGCCGCTAGGGAACGGCGGGCGTGCCGCCCTCCCGGATCGGCAGGCCGGCCGAACGCCAGGCGCGGAACCCGCCTTCGAGATCGGTCGCGCCCGGCAGGCCGAGCCGCTGCAGATCCGCGGCGGCGAGACTCGACGAATACCCCTCGTTGCACACGACGATCACCGTCGAATCCGGGTTCACCTGCGGCAGCCGCCACTCGCTGTCCGGCGCGAGCCGCCATTCGAGGTGGATCCGCTCGACGACCACCGAGTCCGGGATCTCACCCTCTTCGAGCCGGTTGACGTGCGGGCGGATGTCCACGATCAGGGCACCGTCGCGCTGCAGCCGCAGCGCCTGCTCCGGCGCCGTCCGGTCCAGTCCGGCCCGGGCGGTGGCCAGCAGCGTGTCGATGGCACTCATCGGCCCAGTATCGGGGCCAGCGAGGGGATCTCGGCGGGAACGTCGGCGAGCGTGGCGTATTCGCGGGTCGCGACCAGCGGCGGCGAGTAGGCGTGGACGCTGGCGGCGGGCTCGGTGCCGATACCGGTCACCTGGTGCGCGCGCCCCGCGCCGAAGCCGATGCCCTCGCCCGCGACGTGCGTGCGGCGCCGGACCGGGCCGCCGGGGTAGCGGTACTCCTCGCCGAGTTCGCCCTGCAGCACGGTGAACGAGCCGGACGCGCCGCCGTGGTCGTGCGGTTTGGTCTGCTGGCCGGGCAGCCAGGACAGCAGCCACAGTTCGACGCCGTCGGTCAGCGCGAGACGCGCCCACCAGCGGTGGTCGGCGTCGAAGCGCAGCAGGCCGCGCAGGCCCGACGTCAGTTCGGTGGCGACGGTGGAGGTCAGGTCGGCCAGTTCCCGCGGCGTCCACAGCAGACGGTCGGGGTGCAGCAGTTCCGGCAGCAGCGGGTCGACCAGCTGCGGATGGATCTCGAAGTCCTGGCGCGGGGTGATGGACGTGGTCACGGTGAGGCTCCTCGTGAGGGTTCGCGGGCTCGGAAAGCGGGGCCGAACGCGGCGCGACACGGGGTGCCGTCGGAAGAGCGGGGACTCAGCCGTGTCGCGCGGTGGTACACCCGCACGAGGCGACGAGGAGCAGGTCGATGGCCCGGCGGCGCCAGAAAGAGCCCCCGATGACGGGGAAGGCGGCGGACACGGACCTGATCACGCGCTCGATGCTGCCACAGCGGCCGCGTCCGGGTCGCGTCGTCCCACTCCCTGGACCAGCCGCTTTCCCCCGACCGGCGGCCCGGTGCACACACGCGCGCGAGTGCGGACACAATGGGCGCGTGAGCGAGCCGATCCAGCCCAGCGAACTTGACGACCTCGTGGTGAGGATGACCGGTGTCGGGGTCCGCCGAACAGGCAACGACCTCCTCGCCGACCTCGATTGGACCGTGGAACTGGACGAGCGCTGGGTGGTGCTCGGCCCGAACGGCGCGGGCAAGACCACCCTGCTCCGGCTGGCCGCGGCCGAACTCCACCCGACCTCGGGAACGGTCGACCTGCTCGGCGACCGGATCGGCAAGGTCAACATCTTCGAGCTGCGCCCGCGGATCGGGTTCACCTCGGCCGCGATCGCCCAGCGTGTGCCGGGTGAGGAGCGCGTCGTCGACGTCGTGGTGAGCGCCGGGTACGCCGTCGTCGGCCGCTGGCGTGAGGAATACGACAGCCTCGACACCGACCGCGCACTCGAGCTCCTGGGCGCGCTCGGCATCGCGCACCTGGCCGAGCGCACCTTCGGCACGCTGTCCGAGGGCGAGCGCAAGCGGACCCTGATCGCGCGAGCGCTGATGACCGATCCGGAGATGCTGCTGCTCGACGAGCCCGCCGCGGGGCTCGACCTCGGCGGCCGCGAGGACCTCGTCGCCCGGCTTTCGGAGCTCGCTCTCGACCCGGAGGCGCCCGCCATGGTGCTCGTCACCCATCACGTGGAAGAAATCCCCCCGGGGTTCACCCACGCGCTGCTGCTGCGCGATGGCCGCGCGGTCGCGTCCGGACTCGTGGACGACGTCGTGACCAGCGACAACCTGTCCAAGACGTTCGATCAGGACCTGCTGCTCGAACGGTCCGGTGATCGCTTCTTCGCCCGTCGCCGCTGACGGGTCGTACTGACCGGTAGCCTGCAATCTGTCTTGGACGGTTAAGGAGGACGGCGTGGGAGAGTTCGTAAGTCTCGAGGTCGAAGGCGGGGTCGGCACGATCCGGCTGGACCGCCCGCCGGTCAACGCGCTGAACAACCAGGTGCAGGCCGAGCTGGCCGAGGCGGCCCGTGAGGCCTCCGAGCGCGACGACGTGCGCGCCGTGATCCTCTACGGCGGCGAGAAGACCTTCGCGGGTGGCGCGGACATCAAGGAGATGGCCGAGCGCACGTACCCCGAGATCGCGAAGTTCGGCGCCGCGCTGACGGCGTCGCTGGCCACCATCGCGAACATCCCGAAGCCGGTCGTCGCGGCCATCACCGGCTACGCGCTGGGCGGCGGCCTCGAACTCGCGCTGACCGCCGACCGCCGCATCGCCGGCGACAACGTCAAGGTCGGGCAGCCCGAGATCCAGCTCGGCGTCATCCCCGGCGCCGGCGGCACGCAGCGCCTCGCGCGGCTCATCGGCCCGAGCAAGACCAAGGACCTCGTGTTCACCGGCCGGTTCGTGAAGGCCGAAGAGGCCCTCGCGCTGGGCATCCTCGACGAGGTCGTGGCGCCGGACGACGTCTACGCCGCCGCGCACAAGTGGGCCTCGCAGTTCGCGAACGGCCCGGCTGTCGCGCTTCGCGCCGCGAAGGCCGCCATCGACGGCGGTCTCGACACCGACCTCGCGAGCGGCCTCAAGCTCGAATCCCACCTCTTCGCCGCGCTCTGGGCGACCGAGGACCAGCGCAACGGCATGAAGTCGTTCATCGAAAACGGCCCCGGCAAGGCCACCTTCGAGGGGAAGTGACGCGATGACCCAGGTGAACGACCCGGCGCCGAATCCGCACGCCACCGCCGAAGAGGTCAAGGCCGCCTTCGGCGACCCCAAGCTCGCCAACGTGCTCTACCACGACTGGGAAGCCGGGACCTACGACGAGAAGTGGTCCATCTCCTACGACGAGCGCTGCATCTCCTACGCGACGGACGTGTTCAACGCCGTCGCCGGTGAAGACGGCCAGCCGTACCCGACCGCGATGGAACTGGGCAGCGGCACCGGTTTCTTCCTGCTGAACCTGATGCAGGGCGGGGTGATCAAGAAGGGTTCGGTCACCGACCTCTCGCCGGGCATGGTGCAGGTCGCGCTGCGCAACGCCGAGAACCTCGGCCTCGACGTCGACGGCCGGGTCGCCGACGCGGAGCGGATCCCCTACGAGGACAACAGTTTCGACCTCGTCGTCGGGCACGCGGTGCTGCACCACATCCCGGACGTCCGCGCGGCGTTCGCCGAGGTGCTGCGGGTGCTGAAGCCGGGCGGCCGGTTCGTCTTCGCGGGCGAGCCGACGAAGGTCGGCGACTTCTACGCGCGCAAACTCGGCCAGATCACGTGGTACCTCACCACCAACCTGACGAAGATCCCGGTGCTGAACGGCTGGCGCCGTCCGCAGGAGGAACTCGACGAGTCCTCCCGCGCGGCCGCGCTGGAGGCCGTGGTCGACATCCACACCTTCGACCCGTCCGAACTCGAGTCGATGGCGCGCGGTGCGGGCGCACAGGACGTCCGCGCGGTCACCGAGGAGTTCGCCGCGGCGCTGGCGGGCTGGCCGATCCGCACCTTCGAGGCCGCCGTGCCGCAGGAGAAGCTGACCCTGCGCTGGCGCCTGTTCGCGTACCGGCTGTGGCTGCGGCTGTCCGCATTGGACAAGAAGCTGCTCGCCAAGGTGCTGCCGCGCGAGCTGTTCTACAACGTGATGATCACCGGTACCAAGCGCTCGTAGGTTGCCGTACCACTTCACCCTCGACGACGTCGCCTTCCTGCGCTCCGGCGCGGGAAGCGCGGCGCTCGCCGAATGCTCGTCCCTGCCGCTGACCGACAAGACCCGCATCGCCGACGTCGCCGCCGTGCGCCGGATCGCCCCGGACCACGCGGCCGCGGTGCTGGAAACGGTGGTGCTGCGGCGGAAGTCGTCGGCCAAACTGGACTCCGCGGGTTCGTGGCTGTTCACCGGCGACGCCCTTCAGCAGGCCAGCGCCACACTCGTCGCCCGGCACCGGGCTTCGCGGCTCGCCGGCCGCGACGTCCACGACGTGACGTGTTCGGTCGGCGCGGACCTGGTCGAGATCGCCCGTGTCGCTGCGAAGGCGCTGGGTTCGGATCTGGACGAGGTCCGGCTGTCGATGGCGCGCCACAACGCCGCCGAGGCCGGGGTTTCGCCCGCGTTGCTCCGGGCCGACGCGCTGCGGCCGGTCAGCCGGTCTTCGGTCGTCGTCGCCGACCCGGCTCGTCGTGACTCCGCGGGGCGCCGGGCGTGGAAGCCCGCCGATTTCCTGCCACCGCTGGACGGTCTGGTCGAGGCGTATCCGGGCCGCGAACTCTCGGTGAAATGCGCGCCGGGGCTCGATTTCTCCATCGCACCCTGGGCGGACGAGGTCGAACTGGTCTCATTGGACGGTCAGGTCCGCGAGGCGTGCCTGTGGCGCGGCGTGGGGTCGACGGTGTCGCGCCGGGCGACCGTGTTGCGTTCGGACGGTGCACAGTGGACGGTCACCGACGCCGATCCCGACGAGATCCCCGTGCGCGAGCCGGGCGAATGGATCGTCGACCCCGACGGCGCCGTCGTCCGTGCCGGACTCGTGCGGCATTACGCGGCACGGCACGGTTTGTGGCAGCTCGACGAACGCATCGCGTACCTGACCGGCGACACTCCGCCGCCGGGAATCCGGGCGTTCCGGATGTTCGAGCACGGACCGTACAGCGAGAAGAATCTTCGTGTACTGCTGAAAAAACACGATATCGGTCGATTGGAAATCCTCGTCCGCGGTCTCGACATAGACCCGGATGCCTTGCGGCGCAAGCTGAAACCTCGCGGAGGTGAAGAAGCTACTTTGGTTCTGACCAGAATCGGTCGTTCTGGAGTAGCGTTCCTTTGCCGCGCACAGCTGACGTGAGGAGCATTTCCATGAGCCGGTTCACCGGTCTGCTGAAACTGGCCGCCGCCGCGGCCGCCGGAGCCGTCCTCGCGGGCGGCGCCACCGCCGTCGCGAACACCGACGACGCCACCTGGCGGCGCGGTCACGAGCCCGCGAACATCGGCCAGGTCAAGCTCGACGTGAAGGCCTACTACGGCGATGTCGTCGGCAGCGACGGCAAGCACGGGTACTCCGAGGGCAGCCGGTTCGTCTCCGACACCAAGCGCCAGGTCGAGGACGCCAAGCGCTACCTCACGCGCAGGCTGGACCGCGGCGTGAAGAACCCCGCCGTCGTGTTCGACGTCGACGACACCGCCGAAGTCACCTACGGCTGGGAAGCGGACAACGACTTCGGCTTCGACCCGAAGAAGCAGCAGGAAGCGATCGACAAGGGCACGTTCGTCGCGAACAAGCCGGTGCTGGAGCTGGCGAACTGGGCCGCGCAGCGCGGCGTGAAGATCTACTTCCTGACCGGGCGCAACGAGTTCCAGGGCCCGCAGTCGCTCAAGAACCTCGCGAACGAGGGCTACCCGGCGCCGGCGGGGGCGTTCTTCAAACCGAAGACCACCGCGCCGGACTACCTGCCGTGCGGGCTGACCTGCACCACCGTCCAGTACAAAGCGGGCACGCGGAAGCACATCGCGTCGACCGGGGCGACCATCCTGGCCAATTTCGGCGACCAGTTCAGCGACCTCGAAGGCGGCTACGCCGAATTCCCGGTCAAGCTGCCGAATCCGATGTACTACCTGCCCTGACGGGAATATCCGCGCGTTCGGCGTCGCTGTGCCCGGTATGTCTGACAAAAAGGTGTTGAAGCCCAGCGCGGACCGCCCGATCACGGTGGCGCCGAACGAGGCGCGAGTGGTCGTCACGATCGGCGGCAAGGTCGTGGCGGACAGCGCGAACGCGCTCACCCTGCGGGAGGCGAACTACCCGCCCGCGCAGTACATCCCGCGTGCCGACGTCGACTTCGACCTGCTGGAGCGGACGGACCACTCGACGTACTGCCCGTTCAAGGGCGACGCGTCGTACTACAGCATCCGCACCGGCGACGGCCTCGCCGAGAACGCCGTCTGGACCTACGAGGCGCCGCACGACGCGGTCGCCGAGATCAAGGACCACGTGGCGTTCTACCCGACGAAGGTCGACTCGATCGAAGAGCGCTGACCTTCACGGGAGCTGGTTGATCCGGTCCCCGTCGGCCGCGAGCGAGGTGTCGGACTCGATCCGCCAGGCCTCCAGGCCCGGTGCGTCCAGCAGCGCGTCGATCAAAGCCTCGTCACCCGCGACGAGGGTCGAATCGAAGTCGACCTCGGTGGCGACGCACCACGCGCGGTCGTCCGGCCAGAACAGGTTGGGCGACTGCGCCTCGAACCAGTTCGGCCGGGGCCGCCAGCCGAGTTCGGTCGCGGCCGTCAGCGGCCCGTGGAACAGCAGGTAATCCCGGCCGGGATGGCGCAGGCGAGGCGCGGCGAGGTGTTCACGCGACAGCGTCGCCTCGTCGGCCCAGCCGTAGCCTTCCCAGAGGCAGAACCAGCCGTTCAGTGTGCTCGTGTGCCGGCCGAGCACGGCCAGCAGCGCGGTGAGGCTGTGTGACGGCAGCGAGCCCCGGTCCGGCGGGGAACCCCGCCAGAGCGAGCCGGTGAGATTCACCGGATCCGGGGAGCCGACGAGCGCGTGCCACTGCATGGCGGCATGGGCCCGGCGTCCCGTCTCGGCCGCTGCCTCACGCCAGCTCGCCCAGCCGCCGCGATCACGCTCGGCGGGATGGCAGACACGCGCGTACGCGGCGTAGCCACGCGGAACCGTGCGGCCCGCTGCGCCGAACGCCCCACCGAGCCTGGGGGAGATCCACTCGGCGGGGGACGGGTCGAGCACCGGCAGCAGCACGACGGCAAGTCTTCAGCAAGATCAAGTGAAGCGCATCTTGTCGGTGGCCGGGGGCATACTGCCGGACGTGGGTGTTCCGCTGCGTCGACGGTCGGGTCGTTCGGTGTACCGCGAAAGCAGTCCGGTCGCGGCGGTGGCCGGCGTCGTCGAGAGCGTCTGGACGGGGTTGGTGGGCTGCCGTCGTCCGCTGAGGGTGTTCCCGGACGGCTGTGTCGATCTCGTCTGGGACGGGACGGTGCTGACCGCGGTCACCACGGTGCGCGGGGTGCTGCGGCACGAGCTGGCGTCTGCGGTGTGGACCGCCGGGCTCCGCCTGCGGTGCGGCGTCGGTGGTGCGGTGCTGGGCCTGCCGATGACGGAGCTGTCCGCGGGCGCCACCCCGTTGCGTGACCTATGGTCCGCCCGGGCTCGTCGTGCGGAGTCCGAGCTGGCCGGATGCGGGACGCCCGGCGAGGCACGGTCGGTGTTGGAAGCGTTGGTCGCCGAGAGGCTCCGGGACGTCGAGGTGGACGGGCTGTCGATCGCGGCCGCTCGCGCGTTGAGCGCGCCCGGCGCCCGCACCGATCGAGTGGCGGCCCGGCTGGGTGTGAGCGAGCGCGGCCTCCGGCGGCATGTCCGGCACGACGTCGGCGTCGGCCCCAAGGAGTTGCAGCGGGTGCTGCGCTTCCACGGGTTCCTGAAGCGGGTCGAGACCGTGGCGCGCGACCACGCGTCGCTCGCCGACGTCGCCGCCGATGTGGGCTACGCGGATCAGTCCCATCTCGGGCGGGAATGCCGCCGCTTGTCGGGCGCTTCGCCCGGCGCGCTCGTGCGGTCGTGGACTGGCCGAAACGTTCCAGACCGAGGCGGCCCGTAGAGGCGAAGATCGGGAAGTGCTCGAACCTTTCCGCGTCACCATCGACATCCGCACGGACGACCTCGACCTCAACGGCCACGTTCGCGGCCCCGCCTACCTCGCGTACGCCGATCACGCCCGCTGGGAATGCGTGTGGGCGGCCGGGGTGGATCCGCTGGCCTTGAAGGCAGGAAACCTCGGCCCGGTCAACCTCGAAACGACGATCCGGTTCCGCCGCGAGCTTCGCGCCCGCGCGCGGATCGACGTGCTGACCCGGTTCGTCTGGCAGCCGGGCAAGGTGTCCCGGGTCGTCCAGGAGTTCGTGGCTCCGGACGGTGCCGTCGTGGCCGAGGTCGAAAGTGTCTCCGGACTGCTGGATCTCGAGTCGCGGCGCCTGGTCCCGGATCCGGGGCGGTATTGGCGGGAATACGCTTCACGGCCGGAGGTTCTGGGCTTGCCGTGACTCGGTCACTCGCTTTTCGTAGAGGCTGGTGGGCCATTTCGCTTCAGGCGGGTCCGCGACGTGCTCGAACCCACCGCGAGTCGGCCCAGATAGTAGGCCGGTTCCGTGGTTTCGCCCCAGAGTTCGGGATCCGCCTCGGACACCGCACAGGTCGCGATCGGCCCGCCGGGCCCGACGATCAGTAGCGCCTCACCCGCCCGGATCTGATGCCGCACCGAATCCACGGGAAAGCGTTGCGGCCATTGGTGAATCCCGCGCGCGGCCAGCCAGGCCGCAGCTTCGGCGAGGAGGTCCAGGACGACGTCTTCCTCGCCCGCGCGGGCCGGGCGGATGGTGGCCTCCGGGGTGAGCGGCTCGGGGCCGGCGAGGATCGGCATGCCTCGATGATGCCCCGGCGGTGGTTGGATGGCGTTCGTGGTCGACGAGAACCTCGTGCGGAAGCTGATCGCGGCGCAGTTCCCCGGGTGGGCCGGGCAGGCGATCGAACGATGGCCCTCCGGTGGCACGGTCAACGCCATGTTCCGGCTGGGCGACGACATGGTCGTGCGGTTGCCCCTGACCAAGAGCGGCGCGAAGGACGTCGCACTGGAACAGAAGTGGCTGCCCCGGATCGCACCGCGGCTGCCCACACCGATCCCGGAGGTGCTCGGGGCAGGAGCGCCCGCCGACGGATACCCGTGGCCGTGGTCGGTTTACCGCTGGTTGCCGGGCGAAACCCCGCGCCCAGAAGCACTTGGCTCGCCCGTGCCACTGGCCGAAGATCTGGCGGAATTCGTGCTGGCGATGCGCCGTGTCCCACCGGTACCCGCGCCAGCCCTCGCGCACCGCGGCGGACCGCTCGCGACGTTGGACGCGGAGACCCGGTCGGCGATCGAAAGCCTCCGCACGATTCCGGAAGAGAACCTCGACTGCGACGCCCTCCTTGCGCTCTGGGAGGAGGCTTTGCGGATCCCCGCGTGGGAGGAGCCGGCGGTGTGGCTGCACGCCGATCTGATGCCGGGCAATCTGCTGGTGGATGGTGGCCGCCTTTCCGCGGTGATCGACTTCGGTTGCATGGGTGTGGGCGATCCGGCCTGCGACCTGTTCCCGGCGTGGAACCTCTTGCCCGCCGACGCGAGAGGCGTCTTCCGGCAGACGCTGGGCGTGGACGACGCGACCTGGAGCCGCGGCCGCGCCCGGACGCTTTCGCAGGCGCTGATCGCGCTGCCGTACTACCGCACGACCAACGAGGCCATGGCGGGGAACGCGCGGCACGTGATCCGGGCTGTGCTGGACGAGGTGGGGTGATCCACCGGCTTGCTGTGTGGTCACTCCGGCTCGCGGAGCTCGCCGCCGCCAGCGCGCCGGTCTGTGGTGGCTCAACATCGCGGCGGGTCAGCAAGGCTTGGGATACGGGCGTTTACGGCCGAGGCCGTGGTTGCCGGGCTTCAGGTCGAGGGGTTGGCGTTGGATTAGGAGTGCCTGGGCCCATCGGTGGCAGGGACGATCGCGGCCGAGTGTTCTCGCGGCCGGTTGTTCGGTTTCGGAAGCTTCGCGGGGTCGGCCTATGTCCTGAGGTGCATGGTGTTCCTCCTCGGTGTTCCGGTCGGGTCGAGGTAGGCGGGTGGGGTGAATTCGGGGAATCCGTCCTGGGCGATCTGAACCTTCCATTCGCTGCGATGGATCAGCCGGTGGTGCTTGGTGCAGAGCAGGACGAGGTTGTCGATTTTCGTTTCGCCGTGATGCCGCCAGAAAACAATGTGGTGGGCGGTACAGCGCGGGACGGGCATGTCGCAGCCGGGGAAGGCGCAGCCTCCGTCCCGGAGGGTGAGCGCGTATTTCTGCGCGAGAGAGACGGTGCGTTTGGAGCGGCCGATGTCGAGTGGTTCGCCTGCGGTGCCGAGGACGCCGGGTCGGACGCGGGCGTCGCAGGCGAGGATGCGGGCGTCGGTGGCGCTGATCGGTCCGACCAGATCCAGGTGGGCTTCGCCGACGTCCCGGATCAGGTCGTCGTAGGACATGGTGACGAGAATGTGAGTGGCTTCCCCGGCTTGGCCGGGAAGATTCCGGCTGGTGGTTTTCAGTCTCACGTAGTCGGTGAAGGCATCCCCATAGCGTTCGTCCTGAGTGCGGGAGTCCCGCATTCCATCAATGGCCTTGTGCGGTTTGGCCAGCGGATCCAGGTCAGACTTCAACCGCGCATAGGTTTCCAGATCCAGGCGTGCCTTGAGGCCCAAGGTGCCATCGCGGTGCTTGACGAACCGCAGCTCCGGGCGGGTCTCCTTCGGGTCGTCGTTGCGGGGTTCTTTGCCGTCGGGGTCGAGTTCGTCCAGGAGGCGGCGTCCGGCGCGGGCGATTTGCCGTGGCCCCGCATGTCTGGCCAGTTCGACCAGGATCTTCTCCCCAGCACGGACCTCTTCCTCGGGGACGCTCGACGGGATGCGGGTGAGGGTCTTGATGATGGCATCGATCTGACCACCGCCGATCGCGCCCTCCGCAGCAGCCTCGGCCGTCAACGGTGCCAACGGTGGTTCGGAGTCGCCACCGATCGACGGACCGGGATGCAGCGCCAGCACCCGATCGGCACGGGCGGCAGCCTCCTTGTCAGAGACCAAGAAGTCTTCGAGGATCAGCCCAGCCAGCGTCGAATGGCCGCTGCAGCCCCGAATCCCGCGGGAATTGATCTCGGCGAGGATGGCGTTCTGTTCGGCATCCAGTTGGCGCTTAAGGACTTCGAGTTCCTGTTTACGCGCATGCAGCGTCGCCGTGTCGACGCGCCACCACTCGGTGGACGTCTTCGGGGATGCATCGTCGCTGGACACAAGATCAATGTTACGCCGATTCGAACACTTGTGCTATCGCACGTTCAGACTATATCGAAAGATGTAGGGCGCCTAAAGGTAATGCGGAGGGCGAGGGTGGTCGCATTTGGTCGACTAAATGCGACGGCAGGGCGGGCAAGGTGGGTGCGCGGCGTCTGGGGTCCGTGCTAACGTCGTCGCTGAGCCCCGTATGGGCCTACGCATGGAGGTAGCGGCTACTCGGCCACCGGAGATCGGCACATGCCGTCTCGCATAATCACTCATCCCCGCGTCGTGGGATGACGCCTCCATGCGGTGCGCCCGAATATCGGGCCTATGTGTGCTCCTCCGGTGACGGTTCCGCGCCCTCCTGTCGACACGGCGATGGGAAGGAACACAGTGAGCTTCAACGACCAGGTGATCGAAGAATTCAGGCAGGGCAAGGGCGGCATGCTCGAGGGCTGGAAGCTGATCCTGCTCACCACCACCGGCGCCAAGACCGGTGAGCGGCGGACGAATCCGTTGGCGTATCTCGAAATCGACGGCAAGACCGTCGTCGTCGCTTCGAACATGGGTGCGCCGGCGCATCCGGGCTGGTACCACAACATCCGGCGTGACCATCGGGTCACGATCGAGACGGAGACCGAGACTTATGAGGCCATCGCGTCCATCCCGCCCGCCGCGGAGCGTGACGTCCTGTTCGCGAAGGTCGTCGCCGAAGAGCCGGGATTCGCCGAGTACCAAGCTAAAACGACGCGCGAGCTGCCTGTCGTGATCCTGCACCGGATCGACGACCGGGTGCGGGGGATGGGCGATTTCCTGGTGGAGGTCCACGAGTGGCTACGGGAGGAGCTCAAGTCTCTTCGCGCCGGGGTGGAGGACATCGTGGCGGGCCGCGCCGACGCGCTCGTCATGGAGAAATCCTTGAAGGCGCATTGTGTTTCGTTCTGCGAGGCGCTGACCAAACACCACACCGGCGAGGACATGGGCGCGTTTCCCATGCTGGCCCAACGGTTTCCCGCGCTCGCACCGGCGTTGACGAAGCTCGGGGAAGATCACGTCGTCGTCGCGGCGACGCAGGAGCGGATCCGTGACCTCGTGGATGGTTACGTGCACGGCGAGAGTGATCTGGCACGTTTGCGTGACGAGTTCGACGCCCTCGCGAGCAAGCTCGAAGCGCATTTCGCCTACGAAGAGCGAAGCGTCGTGGCCGCCCTCAATGTGACGATGACCGGCTGATCGAGGCGGACGCCCTGGGGTTGCGGCCCCGGGGCGTGTACCGTGAGTGGTGGCGACGCCATCGGCGTGACGCCGCGAGGCGGGCGGAAATCGTCCCCGGCCTCGCCGAAGACCGCGAAACAGCGGTCCCCCTCGAAAGGTTTCACCGTCAAAACTCACAGCACGGACAGTGCGCTGTTCAGTCACCCGCTCGCAGCTCAGGACGAGCCCCACGAGCCGACCATCCCCCAGGGTGAGCGATACATGGATCTTTTTCGCGAACCTTCTTACCCCGCACCGGAACCATCGGCCGACGTCGTTCGTTGAGCTGACAAGTCCAACGTTTTGGGTGTCGTGTCGTCCAGCACGCTCGCGCAGAATTCGTCGCGGGCATACCTTCGTGCGCCGCGTCGTGCCTCAGGCTCCAGCAGCCGGCACATGCTTCGGCCATCGACAAGAAACGGCGATATGACCTCAGTTCTCAGACCCCCGGACAGCGAAGAGCGGCAGGCGCCGCAACCCCTCCTGTCGGGAGAGCAGTCCCGCACCGAAAACCTTCTCGTCAAGCTGTTCGCGGTGGTGCCCCTGGTGGCACTGGCCGCCTCCGTCCCCTTCGCGTGGGGCTGGGGCCTCGGCTGGGTGGACCTCGGCCTCGCCGCCGGGTTCTACTTCCTCACCGGCCTCGGTGTGACCATCGGATTCCACCGCTACTTCACCCATGGCGCCTTCAAGGCCAACCGCGGCCTGCGGATCGCCCTCGCGGTCGCGGGCAGCATGGCCATGCAGGGCCCGGTCATCGGCTGGGTGGCCGACCACCGGCGGCATCACGCCTTCGCCGACCGCGAGGGTGACCCGCATTCCCCCTGGCGCTTCGGCACCACCCCGGCCGCGCTGGCCCGCGGCTTCTGGCACGCCCATATGGGCTGGCTGTTCGAACGTGAGAAGACCAACGCTCAGCGGTTCGCCCCGGATCTGCTCACCGACCGTGACATCGCCCGGATCGATCGCCTGTTCCCGCTGCTGACCGTCGTGACCTTGCTCGCGCCGGCCGTCCTCGGCGGTGTGATCACCTTGTCCTGGTGGGGCGCGGTCACCGCCTTCTTCTGGGCGAGTCTCGTCCGGGTGGCGCTGCTGCACCACGTCACCTGGTCGGTGAACTCGCTGTGCCATCTGATCGGCGACCGCCCGTTCGCCGCCCGCGACAAGTCCGCCAACTTCTGGCCGCTAGCCATCGCCTCGATGGGCGAGTCCTGGCACAACTCGCACCACGCCGACCCGACCGGCGCCCGGCACGGCGTCCGCCGCGGCCAGCTCGACATCTCCGCCCGGCTGATCTGGCTGTTCGAGAAAGCGGGCTGGGCGACGGACGTCCGGTGGCCGAAGGCCGACCGCCTCGGTCGCAAACTCAATCCCGGCCACTCGTTGTCGCTGCGCCGTCGTACGCAGCGGGCCTGAGCCGTCAGCGGATCGCGCCCGCGATGGCGTCGATCAGCTCCGGCCCGTCGGAGAACACCGGGTCGTTGTGATCCGCGCCGGGGACTTCGATCGTCCTGGCACCCGCTGCCTGGGCCACCTCACGGCTCTGCTCGGCGGGGACGATCGAATCCTCGGCGCCGAAAAGGACGGTCACCGGCGCCTTCACACGGGCGACGGCGTCCTTCGTCGGGAACTCGTCCCGCAGCAGCCAGCGGACCGGCAGGAACGGGTAGTGCCGTTGTCCGACCGACGCGAGGTCGACGAACGGCGAACGCAACACGAGCGCGGACGGTGGACGTTCGGTGGCCAATTCGGTGACGACCGCCGAGCCGAGGCTCTCGCCCCCCGTACTCGCGGTAGTCCAGGAGCAGCACCGAGAGCCCGCGCGCGGGCCAGCGGCACGCGGAAGGAACGGTTCCCGGCGTTGCCCGGCGCGACCAGTACGGCCGCTTTCGCGCCGGCGACCGGGAAGTACCAGCTCGCCAGGCTCAGCCCGTCCGAGGTGGTGCGTGACGTCCCCGCAACACCTTCTTGCGCACGCTCAAGGCTTCGTCGGGGGAAGGCCGAACCGTGCGAACAGGTCCGCGTCGAGGAACGAGGTGATCTCGCGGATCCGATCGTCACGAAGGGACAACACGGTGATCGACCAGGGGGTGTGCGCGGCGTCCGCCGATTCGCCGAGGTAGCAGGCGACGGCGGGCTGCCCGTTGGCGGTGACGATCTCGGTGTGCCAGCTCGGGCACCGGCCGAGCGGGACCTCGGCGGCGAAGCCGGCGACCGCCTCGATACCGCTGTACCACTGCGCGAGCGGCGGCATGGACCAGGTGACGTCCTCCGTCAGCAGCGCCACGAGCGCGTCGGCGTCACCACGCTCCAGCGCGGAGGCGAAACCCGCGGCGATCTCGCGCGTCCGGGTGTCGTCGGGCCGGCCGCCGGGCGGCGGGACCTTTTCCGCCACGATCGCCCGCGCGCGTTGCAGCGCGCTGTTCACCGCCGCCACCGAAGTGTCCATTATGGACGCGATTTCGGCGGCCGAGAAACCGAGGACGTCGAAGAGCACCAGAGCGGCCCGCTGGTTGCCCGGCAGGTGCTGCAGCGCGGCGACGAACGCCAGCTCGATGGCCTCGCGCCGCTCGTACCGGGTCTCCGGGCCGTCGGGGTACGGGCCGAGCCACGCCACCTCGGTCAGCGGGGCGTGTTCGAGCACGACTCGCTCGCTCGACGGGCCGAGGTCCATCGGCAGCGCCCGTTTCCCGCGCGCCGCCGCGATGTCGAGGCAGGTGCGGGTGGCGATCGTGTAGAGCCAGGTGCGCATCGAGCTCCGGCCCTCGAACCGCTCCATCCCCCGCCAGGCCCGCAGAAGCGCGTCCTGCAGGGCGTCGTCGGCGTCGTGGGCCGAGCCCAGCAGGCGATAGCAGTGGGCGTGCAGCTCGCGCCGCAGCGGCTCGACGAGCCGATCGAACTCCGCGTCGTCGGTGCGCACGACGGCTACTTGGCGCGAAGCGCGGTGACGGCGGGGGAGAACATCGTCGTCTTGATCGCGGACAGCGTGCCGCGGTCCTTTCCGGCCAGCGGGCGGACGAGATCGGCCGCGTACTCCAGCAGGGCGGGCTTCTCGGCGACGGCGTCCACGAGCCCGAGGTCGCGCGCGTCGGTGCCGCCGAACCGTCGTCCGGTGGTCATCGACGCGATCGCGGCGGCGGGGGTGAGCTTGCCCTGGATCAACGCCGCCATCCCCGGCGTGAACGGGATGTTGATGTCCGCTTCGGGGAAGCAGAAGAACCCGCGATCCGCTCGCATCACCCGGAAGTCGTGCGCCATCGCCAGCATCGCCCCGGCGCCGAAGGCGTGCCCGTTGATCGCGGCGACCGTGTGCACTCCCAGGGTGAGCACGCGGGCCAGCAGTTCGTGGACGTCGGCGACGTACTGCGCGGCCTTGGCTGGGTTGCTGGTGAGCCAGTCGAGGTCGAGGCCGTTGGAGTAGAACTTCCCGGAACCGACGGTCACCAGCACCGCCGGATCCGGATAGGCGACGACGGTGTCCAGCTGGGAATGCACGGTTTCCAGCCAGGACGGCGAGAACCGGTTCTCGTCGTCCCCGAGGTCCAGCAGGAACACCGGGGCGTCGTGGCGCAGAGTGGGCATGTCAGTCCTTCCGTGGGGGTGGGAGCAGGAGTATGGCGTGGACCGCGGCGGACAGCCGGGCCCGGGAGTCTTCGGAGATCGGCTCGCCCGCGGTGAACGCGCGGCGGAACAGGGCCGTCGGCAGGTCGACGACGCAGGTCGTCAGCACTTCGACCGCCTGAGCGTCCCGCCTGCTCCAGAGCCGCTCGGCGAGCGTGACGAGAAGCCTGACCAGGCGTTTGTCGAGTGCGAGGAGCTCGCCGGCGAGATCTTCGGGGACCTGCGGGCCGAGTAGATGCTCCTTCTTGACGGTGATGAGCAGGCGGGCGGCTTCCGGACGACGGTGGGCGAATTCCGCGGGCGCGTCCGCTGCGGCCGCGATCGCGGCGGACGGGTCTTCCGCCTGATCGGCCAGCTCGGTCTGGAGGTCGAGAAAGGCGCTCGCCGCGCGGAGCCAGACGCGGGCCAGCAGTGCGCCGAGCGAGCCGAAAGCGTGGTAGATCGTCCCGTTGGACACGCCCGCGGCGGCCGCGAGGGAGCGCACGGTGACGCCCTGGGCGCCGACTTCGACGACGAGGCGCTCGGCCGCGTCGAGCAGCCGATCCAGGTCGTGCACGCGCGGCCGGGGCATGCGGCGAGGATAACAGAGCGCTTGCTCTAAAACGACGCGACCCTGTGACGTGCTTCACCCGGCGGGCTGTCACATCGGGTCGATCGCCGGGGTCAACCCCGCGAACCACCGAAAAGCCAAGGAGAAACCGAAATGACCACCGCTTATGTCATCGTCACCGTCGTCGGAGCGTTCATGGCCGCGTTCTCGGCCGCCTCGATCTTCTTCCGCGCCAAGTGGGTCGTGCAGCCGCTGGCCGACTACGGCGTTCCGCGCGGCTGGTGGACCCCGCTCGGGGTCGCCAAAGCCGCGGGCGCGCTCGGCCTGATCGCCGGCCTGTGGGTGCCCGCGCTCGGCGTCGCGGCCGGGATCGGCCTGGTGCTCTACTTCACCGGCGCCGTGATCACCGTGCTCCGCGCGCACTGGCCGTCGCACGTCGCGTTCCCGCTGATGTACATGGCGCCTGTCGCCGCTTCGCTCGTGCTGGGTTTCGCGGCCTGATGTCAGGAGTCCGGGGACCACACCGCGAGTTCGGCGCCGCCGGGCTCGCGGAAGTGGAACCGGCGCCCGCCGGGGAACGAGAACGGCTCGACCGTGACGATTCCGCCCGCGGCCTCGACGGAAGCCCTCGCCTGGGCGAGGTCGTCGGTGCGGATCGTCACCAGCGGCGCGGCCGTCTGCTGCGCGGTGTCCTGCTGGAAGCCGAGCGAGACCACGCCGCCGCTCTGGACGTCGGTGTACGTCGGGCCGTACGCCGTCGCCGTCCACCCGAAGGCCTTTTCGAAGAAGCCGCTCGAGCCCGCCGCCGAGCTCGACGGGAACTCGACGAAGTCGATTTCGTACATGGCCGCAAGCTACTCCGCCCCACCGACAAAACCGCGTCAGACGCTGCGCAGCACCGAGACCACGACGCCGAGCACGCTCGCACGGTCCCCGTCGATGACCTCGTAGGCGGGGTTGCGCGGTTCGAGGTACACGTGGCCGTCGCGGCGGCGGTACACCTTGACCGTGGCCTCCTCGTCGATCATCGCGGCGACGATCTGGCCGGAGTGCGCCTCCTGCTGCTGCTTCACCACGACGATGTCGCCGTCGCAGATGGCCGCGTCGATCATCGAGTCACCGCGCACCCGCAGGCCGAAGACGTTGCCCCGCCCGGTGAGTTCACGCGGAAGGGTCATCACGTCGTCGACGTGTTCGACGGCGGAGATCGGCGTGCCCGCGGCGATGTCACCGACGACGGGGACCGGCACGGAGTCCTCTGTGGACTCCTTCGACGAGGTGCCGTGCAGGAAGGCGCGCACGTCGATGGGGCGCGAGATGGAGCTGCTGCGGCGGAGGAAACCCTTCTCCTCCAACGCCGCCAGATGCTTCGACACCGAGGACGTCGAGCGCAGCCCGACCGCTTCGCCGATCTCGCGCGTGCTCGGCGAGTAGCCGTACTCCACCACCCATTCGCGGATGGTCAGCAGGATCTTCTGCTGCCGCTCCGGCAGGGAAGCGGCTTCCTCGAACAGCTCAAGATCGTGGTAGGCGGTCATCAGCGGAATGGTAGTTCGTGCGGGCCGCCGCGATCGCCGCGGTGTCCCAGTGGAACGGCCGCCGCGCGACGTGGCCGATCGCCGGCGGTCATCCGTCGTCGAGATCGGCCGGATGGCGGCACGGCCGGGCCGAAAGTCCGATCCCGCGAACGTTTCCGCGAGGTTGACTCGATCGTATGAACACGAAGATCACCGCGGCGGTGCTCGCCGCCGCGACGGCCACCATCGCCCTGTCCGGCTGCGGGCTCAAGGAAGGTCTGACCGAAAAGGCGAACGGACACGTCAAGACGGTCAGCTACGCGACCGGCGCGGAGGGCAAGCGGGACAAGGACGCCCGGCTGCCGGAGTGGGTGCCGGACGGGGCGGCGTCGGTCACGGAGGTCATCCGGACGACGGGTTCGGAGCGGCTCCTGAAATTCACCGGCGGCACACTGCCCGCACTCTGCGTGCCGGGGGCGGCCGCGACACAGGCGGCCACGCTCGCCGCGCAGTGGTGGCCGCAGGGTCAGGAGGGCAGGACAGACAAGGTCTGCGGCGAATGGCACGTGCTGGTCCAAGGCTCCGACGTGTACGCGTTCAAACCGGAGACGCTGGTGAGCACGAGGTCTTGAGTCATTCCCCGGGCGTGAGCGCGTCGGCGCAGACGGCGAGGTCGTGCACCAGCCGTTCCCGGCCCGCTTCCGAAAACGGGGCGAGCATACGGTCCTGGACCTCGCGCACGAGGCCGCTCGCGGCACGGAGCTGAGCGCGTCCGGCGGGGGTGAGCGTGCTGGGCAGGGCGCGGCCTTGCGGCGCGGTCGACGGTCGGGTGACCAGTCCGCGGTCCTGCAGACCGCGCAGCACCAGGTTCATCGACTGCCGGGTGACGAACACGGCCCTGGCCAGTTCCGCGTTGGACAGCCCCGGTCGCTGTGAAAGCACTTCGAGGCAGGAGTACTGCGGCACGGTCAGATCGAGGGGGCGCAACGCGGTGTCCATCGCCGTCCGGAGCGCCGTCGCCGCCCGCTTCAGCAGGTATCCCGCCGATTGGTCCAGTGGTCCGACCGTCATGTCAACATCATGACATAACAGCGCCTGTCAGACCGTGCCAGTGTCGTGTGCGGCGTCTGACAGCGGCCCCCGACACGCTCTGGAATGTCATTCCAGAAGCGACCGAGGGGTCACCATGAACACACCTGTCACGATCATCGGCGCCGGTCTCGGCGGGCTCACCCTGGCCAGGGTCCTGCACGTCCACGGCATCCCTTCCGACGTCTACGAAGCCGAAGCGTCGCCGACCTCGCGCCTGCAGGGCGGGATGCTCGACATCCACGACTACAACGGCCAGCTCGCGCTCGAAGCCGCCGGGCTGATGGACGAGTTCCGCGGCATCGTCCTGGAGGGCCGTCAGGCGCTGCGGGTACTCGACCGGGACGGGACCGTCCTGTTCGAGCGGGGCGACGACGGCACGGGCGGCCGGCCCGAGGCGCAGCGCGGTGACCTGCGGCGGATGCTGCTCGATTCGCTCCCCGAAGGCACCGTCCACTGGGGACACAAGGTGGTCGGCGTCCGGACGCTCGGCGACGGCCGCCACGAGGTGACCTTCGATGGCGGCTCCACTGTCGTCGCGGGTCTCCTGGTCGGTGCTGACGGGGCCTGGTCGCGGGTCCGGCCGCTGCTCACCGGCGCCGTTCCCGAGTACTCCGGCACGTCGATCGTCGAGACCTACCTGTACGACGCGGACACCCGGCACGCCGCCGTGGCGAAGACGGTCGGCGGCGGATCGATGTTCGGGGCCGGGACCACGGAGGGCATCGGTATCAACGCCCACCGCGAAAGCGGCGACACCCTGCACGCCTATGTGGAACTCGGCAAGCCGTTGGAGTGGTTCGACGCCATCGACTTCTCCGACGCCGAAGCGGCCAAGGCGGCGATCGTGGCGGAGTTCGGCGACTGGTCGCCGGAGCTGACCGCGCTCATCACCGAAAGCGACGTCGCGCCGATCCACCGCCCCGCCTTCACCCTGCCGTTCGGGCTGCGCTGGGAGCGCGTGCCCGGCGTGACCTTGCTCGGCGACGCCGCGCATCTCGCGCTGGCGAACGGCGAAGGAGCCAACCTGGCGATGCTCGACGGCGCCGAACTCGGCAAGGCGCTCGCCGCGCGTCCCGACGACGTCGAGGCCGCGCTCGCCGAGTACGAGCAGGCCATGTTCGTGCGCTGCGAAACGCCGATCGAGGAGGACTTCCTGATCGAAAGCATCTTCGGCGACGACGTTCCCGAGGTGCTGCTGAACATGTTCGAGGAGCGGAAGGGCTGAGTCAGGCTTTGCCGCCGGCGAGGGCCTCCAGGCCGCGGACGATCGTTTCCGCGCTGGGGGCCCGGTCCGGGGCGACGAGGTGCTGCAGCATCACGCCCGTGATGAGGGCGAACTGGACGGCGCCCGCCGCGTCGGCGTCGGTGGCGGACAGCCGCTCGCCGAGGACCTTGCGGGCCTCGTCCTGGGCGTCGGCGAGCCGTTCGCGCAGTTCCGGGAAGCGGATGGCCTGGGTGACGCTCTCCAGGACGGCGGTCCACAGGTCGCGCTGCTCGCCGAAGGAGTCGACAAGACCCTGCCAGGTGGTGGTGAGCGAAGCGTCCTCCGGCTCGCGCAGGCGCTCGACCACTTCGGTGGACAGCTCGATCATGGCCTCGTTCATGAGGGCCTCTTTGGAACCGAAGTGGTACCCGATGGAGCCGAGGTTCGCTCCCGAGGCCGCGGTGATGTCCCGCGCGGTGGTGTGCGCGTAACCGCGTTCGATCAGGCAGCGCTTGGCTCCGTCGAGGAGGTCCTCTCGTTGTCCCATGCGGCGATCCTAGCGCCCCGCTGTGACAAGCGTCTTATACAAATGTATTATACAAATGTTCAAGACGCCTAGCAGCAAGGAACCCGACGATGAATCGCTACGTCCTGGGCAACTTCGCCCCGGTCACCGAAGAGATCACCGCCTTCGACCTGCCCGTCACCGGGAAGATCCCGGACGACCTCGACGGCCGCTACCTGCGGATCGGCCCGAACCCGCTCGGCCTCGAAGACGCGTCGGCGCATATCTGGACCCTCGGGGAGGGCATGGTCCACGGCGTGCGCCTGCGCGACGGCCGCGCCGAGTGGTACCGCAACCGCTGGGTCCGGTCGGCCTCCGTGGCCGACCGGCTCGGGGAACCGCGGCGCGGGCAGGTCGCCGACGAGCGCCTGGACTTCGCACCGAACGTGCAGGTCGCGGGCCACGGCGGCCGCCTCTACGCGCTCATCGAAGGAGGTCTGGCCCCGTACGAGCTGACCGACGAACTCGACACCCTCGGTCCCGCCTCCCTCGGTGCGACGGAACAGGGATTCTCCGCCAACGCGCACAGCAAGTACGACCACGCGACCGGCGAACTGCACTCGCTTGCCTTCCGGTACGGCGCGGATTTCGTGCAGCACATCGTGATCGGCCCCGACGGGCGCAACCGGAGCGTCACCGACATCAAGGCGCCCACGTTGCCGTACATGCACGACTTCGCGCTCACGGAGCACTACGTGGTGTTCTACGAGTCCCCGATGGTGTTCATGCCCGAGCGCCTGGCGACGGGCGTGCCGTTCGGCTGGAACCGGGAACTGCCGTCACGGCTGGGGCTGCTGCCGAGGGCGGGCGGCACGGTGCGGTGGTTCGAGACCGCGCCCGTCATGGTCGGTCACACCCTGAACGCCTTCGAGGACAACGGAACCGTGGTGGTGGACGTGGTCGTGCATCCCCGGCCGATCGACTTCGCCGACGTCGGTGCCTCGAAGCCCGTGCTCGAACGCTGGACCGTGGATCTCGCGGCCGACCGAGCCACCCGCACACTGCTGCACGACCGTCCGCAGGACTTCCCGCGCCTCAACGGCCGGTTCGGCGGAAAGCCTTACCGCTACGGCTATTCGGCGGCGGCCGAGCTGTACGCCACCCCGAGCGCCACGGAACCGGACCGCCCCGACGAGGGTTTCAGCAGCGCCTTGCTGAAGCACGACCTCCTGACCGGCGTCACCGAAGCCCACGAATTCGGCCGCGACGCGAGCGCGGGGGAGACCGTGTTCGTCCCGTCGGCACAAGCGGCCGCGGAGGACGACGGCTACAACCTGGTCTACGTCCACGACCGCGACCGCGGTGCGGCGGACCTGGTGATCCTGGCGTCGCAGGATTTCACCGGCGAGCCTCTGGCGAGGGTTCACCTGCCCGCCCGTGTCCCACTTGGACTGCACGGCAGCTGGATCCCCGCGGCCTGACGCCGATGGCTAATCTGGGGTGATGCTGACCGGTGCGCGCGAGGTCGAGGTGTTCGAGGCGGCCCGTGGCCGGTTGGAGGCGATCGCGTATCGCCTGCTGGGGTCGGCGAGCGACGCCGAGGACGCGGTGCAGGACACGTTCCTGCGCTGGCAGTCCGCCGACCGCGGGTACGTCGAGACGCCGGAGGCGTGGCTGACGAAGGTGCTCACCAACCTCTGCCTCAACCGGCTCACCTCGGCGCGGGCCCGGCGGGAAACCTATGTGGGCCAATGGCTTCCCGAGCCGGTCTTCGCGGGGGACCGGATGCTCGGTCCGTCCGACACCGTCGAGCAGCGCGAATCGGTCTCCATCGCGATGCTCACGCTGATGGAACGGCTCTCGGCCAAGGAACGCGTCGTGTACGTGCTGCGCGAAGCGTTCGGATACTCCCACGCCGAGATCGCCGAGGTCCTCGACGTCACCGAGTCGAACTGCCAGCAGATCCACCGGCGGGCCAAGCAGCATCTGGCCGCCGACCGGCGCCGCGTGGAGGTCGACACGGCCGCGGCCCGCAAGATCGTCGAGGAGTTCCTCGCCGCGGCGCTCAGCGGCCGGACCGACGCGCTGGTGCGGCTGCTGGCCGACGACGCGATCAGCGTGGGCGACGGCGGCGGCGTGCTCTTCTCGCTGCCGCGGCCGATCACCGGCGCGGTCCGGGTGGCGAGGTTCCTGCGCGGCCTCTTCAAGCCGAGCGCGGCCAAGTGGTCGTTGATCGGCGGCAAGCCCGAGCTGTTCTCCACCGTCGCCAACGGCGTTCCCGCGCTGGTGCTGATGGTGGAGGACAAGCTCGTCGGCGTCGTCTCCTTGGAGGTCACCGCCGAGGGCATCGCCGCGGTCCACGCCCAGGTGAACCCCGCCAAGCTCGACCGCGCGGCGGGTCAGTGGGGCGTTTCCGAGCACGGGGAGCCGCTCACCGTCCCCTGGTGACCCGGATCACAGTCCGCCGCTGTCAGGTTTCGTGTCGCTGCCCGGTTCAGGCAGCGACACCGACCGGACAGGAGTGAGACCATGAAGCACCGAATCGTCGTTCTCGGAGCCGGATACGCCGGAGCCAACGCCGCCGGGCGGCTGGCCAAGCGGCTGCACCCCGCCGACACCGAGATCACCCTCGTCAACGCCGATCCCGAGTTCGTCGAGCGGGTCCGCATGCACCAGCTCGCGACCGGCCAGGACCTGAAGCCCCGTCTGCTGACCGACGTGTTCGCGGGTACGGGCGTCCGGGTGCGGACGGCGTGGGTCACCGCGGTCGACACCGAACGCAAGACCGTCGCCCTCGACGACGGGGACATCGCCTACGACACGCTCGTCTACGCCCTCGGCAGCGCCGCCGCGGACAGCGGTGTCCCCGGCGTCGCCGAGCACGCCCACCACATCGACGGCAAGGGCTCCGCGCTGCGGCTGCGGGCACGCCTCGCCGACCTCGCCGCGGGCGGGACCGTGCTCGTCGTCGGCGGTGGTCTCACCGGCATCGAAGCCGTCACGGAAATCGCCGAAGCCAGGCCGGATCTCCAGGTCGCTCTCGCGGCCCGCGGCGGTCTCGGCGACTGGATGAGCGAGAAGGCCCGGCGTCACCTTCGCGGGACCTTCGAGAGGCTCGGCATCACCTTGTACGAGGACACCGACATCACGCGTGTCGGGCCGGACGGTGCGACGACCGCGGCCGGCCGCGGGATTCCCGCCCAGGTGACCGTCTGGACGGCCGGTTTCGCCGTCCATCCCATCGCCGCGGCCACGACCCTGGACGTATCCGCGACGGGGCAGATCGTCGTCGACGACACGATGCGGTCGGTCTCGCATCCGGACGTCTACGCCGTCGGTGACGCCGCGCTCGCGACGGGCGCGAACGGGACGCCGCTGCGGATGTCCTGCGCCTCGGGCGTTCCCACGGCCTACCGCGCGGCCGACGCCATCGTCGCCGCCCTGACCGGAGGCTCGCTCCCCGAGAACAAGATCGGGTACACCGGCCAGTGCGTCAGCCTCGGCCGCCGCGACGCCGTCGTGCAGTGGGTGACCCCGGACGACCGGCCCAAGGACTCGGCGCTCACCGGCAAAACGGCCGCCCGGCTCAAGGAGATCATCTGCAAGGCCGCGGCTTGGAGCGTCTCGCACCCGACGTCGATGCTTCCCGTGCGGCGCCGCCGCATCGTCCGGGCCGAAGAGCTCGCCGGCGTCTGACCATCCGCCCGCCGAACAAAGGAACGATCATGATCCTGATCACCGGAGCGAACGGCGTCGTGGGACGTCAGGTGAAGAATGTCCTGCTGCGCCAAGGTATCGACGTCACCGCGATCACACGCGCCGATGGGGACCTGTTCGGTCCCGCCTGGATCGAACCGGCGCTGGAAGGTGTCGAAGCGATCCAGATCAGCCCGCGGGCGACCGGCCCCGGTCTCGAAGAGCTGCTGAAGCTGGCCGCCGGACGAGGGGTGCGGCGGGTGGTGCTGCTGTCGGCCACCACCGTCGAGTACCCGGCCGGGGAGGCGCGGTTCGCCGCCCAGTTCAAGAAAGCCGAAGAGCTCGTCAGGCGCTCCGGTCTGGAGTGGACGGTCCTGCGCCTGGCGGATTTCGCCGCCAACGCGCTGGCCTGGGTACCCCAGCTCCAGGCGGGTGACGTGGTGCGCGGCGCGTACGGCCGCGCCGCCACCTCCCCGATCCACGAAACCGACATCGCCGAGGTCGCCGCGCGAGCCCTTCTCGGCGACCTCCCGGCGGGGTCGGTGTCCACGCTGACCGGTCCGGGATCGGTCGACCAGCACGAGAAGGTGCGGCTCATCGGCGCGGCCGCCGGCCGGGCACTGTCCTTTCAGGAGCTTCCGCCCGAGCGGGTACGGCAGGGAATGCTCGCGCAGGGACTACCCGAGGAGGTCCCCGACCGCCTGCTCGGTTCCCTGGCCGACTACAGCGAACGCCCCGGGCCCACGACCACCACGGTGGAAGAACTCCTCGGACGGCCCGCGCTCAGCTTCGCCGACTGGGCGCGCGACAACGCGCCGGCCTTTCAGGCCCAGCCGATCCGCTCGTAGAACGGCGTGATCCACGCCCGGAACCGATCACCGTGGGCTTCCCGGGCGGCGGCCACGACGGCGTCCGGATCCTCGGACGGCGTCAGGCCGCGCCCCCGGAGCCACTCGACGAACAGCTCGTGCGAGCCGCTGTGGTCGTCGTCTTCCGCCCGGTAGTAGTAGGCCGAATCGTGGTCGACCATGATCTCGGCGTCGAAACCCAGCAGCCGCAGGAAATCCGTGAAGTCGCGGGCGACGACGTGCTCGCCGCCCTCGTCGCCGAAGACGACGACGGGCGCGAGGGCGAGGTCCGTCTCGTCGTCGGCTCGCCAGATGGCGTAAGTCGAGCCGCTCCCGTTCGCCTGGGCGAAGGGGATCAAGCGCGAGAGGAACGCGGGGTCGTCCAGCTCCTGGGGGAAGCTGCTCTTGTCGTCGTAGTCGTACAGCTCGAAACCGTCGGCGAGGTAGTCGCGGGTCGAGTCGTAGAGGTCCTTCAGCTCGTTCAGGACCGGAATCGGTGAGTACACGCGCTCACCCTATGTCGCGACGGGCTTCGGCGGCGTCGAGTGCGGGCGCGAGGGGTGCGAGTGCGCCGCGGAGTAGGTCGGGCAGTGAGCAGGACGGCACGACGAGCCCGCCGGCCGAACTCGGTTGGAGCCACCGCTGGAGCGCGATCCGCACCGCGGCGGTCACGCTCGCCGCGAGCACCAGGGCGATGTGCGGAGGGATGTCGCTCTGGCGTTGGGCGATCGCGTCGGCGAGGGGGACTTCGAGCGCGCTCGTGGAGTCGGCGAAGGCGTCGCGCAGTGCCGGCCGGGTGGTGATCAGCAGCAGTGCGTCGCGCTGGTGTTCGCCCGGATCGGTGTACTGCTCGACGATCGCCTCGATCACGGCGTCGGCGAGGCCTACTTCAGCGGGCTGAGCCGCCACCGCGGCCGCGATCCGCGCTTCCCGTTCGGCGGAGACGGCGGCGACGATGGCCTGTTCGCGGCTGGAGAAGTAGTTGTTGTAGGTCCGGGGCGAGACTCCGGCGGCTTCGGCGATGTCGTCGACGCGCACGTTTTCGGGGCCACGCTCCAGTGCCAGCCGCAGCGCCGCCTCGCGCAAGGTCTTCCGGGTGGCCTGCTTCTTCTGGTCGCGCAATCCGGTCACCGGCCGAGTATCCCAGCGAACTTGCGTGAACGCAAACTTGCGTGCGCGCAAGTTTCTGCCTACTCTCGGGCACCACATTCCCGACACGAGAGGACCGAACCCATGCGTGCCAAAGGAATCGCCTACGACACCGGCTTCGTCCGGGGCGGCCGGATCTCCCGCGAGAACTTCGATCTCGACCTGGTGAAGCGCGAACTGGCCGTCATCCGTGACGATCTGCACTGCAACGCCGTGCATCTCGTCGGCGGCGATCCGGAGCGGCTGGAGCAGGCCGCGCACCTCGCCGCGGAACTCGGGCTGGAGGTCTGGTTCTCGCCCTACCCGCTGGAGCTGACGCCCGAGGAGATGCTGGCGCTGTTCACCGACTGCGCCCAGCGGGCGGAACGGGTCCGGCAGGCGGGAGCGGAGGTCGTGTTCGTCACCGGCGTCGAACTGAGTCTCATGGACCACGGATTTCTGCCCGGTGCCGACATCACCGAGCGGCTCGAACGACTTTTCAACAGGCCGGAGAGCCTGGGCGAGCGAACCGCAGAGGCGAGCGCGCGCCTCAACGACTTCCTCGGCGACGCTGTGGCGGGGGTCCGCCGGCACTTTCGTGGGAAGGTCACCTACGCCTGCATCCCGTTCGAGCGGGTCGACTGGAGCCTCTTCGACATCATGTCGGTCGAACTCATCCGGTCCGCGGAAGTGGCCGACCGATTCCAGGAGGGGGTGCGAGCCCTTGTGGCGCAAGGAAAACCGGTCGCGATCACCGGCTTCGGCACGGCCACCTGGCACGGCGCAGGCGATCAGGCGCCGCGCAGCATGGAGATCGTCGAGCACGACGAGAACGGCGACCCGGTCCGGCTGAACGGGGAGTACGACCGCGACGAGGCCGGTCAGGCCGCCTACTTGCGTGAGCTGTTGGAGATCTTCGACGCCGAAGGTGTCGACGGCGCCTTCGTCTACCTTTTCGCGCTCTCCAACTACCCGCACCGTCCCGACGACCCACGCCGTGACCTGGACTTGGCCAGTCTCGGGATCGTCAAAGTCCTCGAAGACCGCGACGGCGACACCTATCCGGGCATGCCTTGGGAACCCAAGGCCGCGTTCAGCGCCCTCGCCGACTACTACCGTTCCTAGGCCGTCGGGCGGCCCGCTCCGGCGTAGTCGTCGCCCTGTTTCCGGTAGGTGTGCACCTGCACCGCCTGCCCGGTCTGCGGGGCGTCGATCATCTGCTGGTTCCCGATGTACAGCCCGACGTGGTGGATCTTCGTGTTCGGCTCGCCGTAGAAGATCAGGTCGCCCAGCTGGGGATCGGTCACCTTGTTCACGCTGTGGTACTGCGTGTGGGCGGTGCGCATGAGCTTGACGCCGGCGCTGGCGTACGCGGCCGTCGTCAGGCCGGAGCAGTCGAAACCGGGGTCACTGCCGCCGGTGCCGTTGCCGCCCCAGACGTACGGCAGCCCGATCTTGTCGATGGCGAAGTTGACCGCGCTCAAGGCCGCCGCGTTCGGCGGCTGCGGGTTCTGTCCGACCGTGCCGTAGACGTTCACCGTCGCGAGCGTGCGGTGCATCAGCAGCGGCGCGGGTTGCAGGGTGCTCACGGCGTTCCACCACGTCTGGCCCTGGCCGAGGTCGCGGCCGCCCGCGCACAGGGCACGCCCGGCGGTGAGCGTGGCGTCGTCGATGTTCTGCGGGTCCGGTTTCCCGCCGCTCGCCGATGCCTTGAACCGGTCCCAGACCGACGGCGTCAGCTGCAACGGGCCGCTCGCGTTCGCGGACGAGACGACCTTGTTGTAGAAGTCGCGGACCTCGACCGCGCCGAGCGGTTTGGTCAGCACGCCGTCGGCGTTCAGGCCCGAACCGGCGGCGCGGCCGTGATCGGAGGCGATCTTCCCGAGCGCGGCCAGCGTCACCCAGGAAAGGCGGCAGCCCGGCGTTTCCTTGCTCAGCGCCACGGTCGTCTTCGCGTACCCGGTCATCGCGCGCAGCGGGATGTCGAGCCAGCCGCTGGTCTTCGACACCCAGGCGTCGAACTCCTGCCCCATCTGCTGCGGGACCTTCGGCTGTTCCTTCGGCATCTCCGCCGGGGCTGACGACGACGGCGGCGGCGTGGGCGGGGCCGAGGACTCGACGGCGGCGGCCTCCGTCTTCGGCTCCTCCTTCGGCGCGAAGGTGATGGCGGCGACCAGTGCGGCACCCGCGACGACGACCGCTGCGATGATCACCGGGAGTCTGCGGCGGCGCGAGGTTTCCTGCTCCATCACCGGCCTCCGGTGATCCGGCCGAGGACGAACTCGCGGAAGGCGTCGACATCGGTGGTCAGCGCGACGTCGATGGTGCGGCCGGGCACGGCCTGAGGATCGGTGCTTCGCAGCCTTCGCCGGTCTACCAGCGTCGCGCCGCGGGCGGGGCCGAAGCCGCACTCGACGTCCACGGGGTACGACTCGACGTCGAGGATGCCCGGCCGGATCGCCTCGGCCACCGCGACCGCGTCGTGCATGACCATCCCGGGGAGACCGAGGATCGGCGTGTAGTGCTCGACGTAGGTGGGCGTCAGCGCTTCGAGCGCCGCGCCGAGCGGCCCGGACGCGGCGAGTTTGCCGAGCCAGCCGGTGTCGACCGAGCACTGATGCGTGATGTCCAGCGGGACCAGCACCGTCGGGATGTCCTCGTCGACCAGCACCCGGCGCGCGGCCTCGGGATCGCTCCAGATGTTGAACTCGGCCGCGGTGGTGGAGTTCCCCTTGGTCACCCCGCCGCCCATGATGACGATCCGGCCGATCTTCTCGCGGATGTCCGGGTGCGCCGCCAGCAGCAGCGCGATATTCGTCAGCGGGCCGATCGGGGCGATGGTCACCGGTTCGTCGGCGGCTTCCAGCAGATCCACCAGCAGGCGGACGGCGCCGCGTTCGTCGAGCGGGCGCTTCGCCTCCGGCAGGATCCCGGCGTGGCCGGACAGGCCGTCCTCGCCGTGGACGAACCCGGCTGGCTTGGCGTTGTCGTAGACCATCGGCCGCGCGGCACCGGCGGCGACGGGGACGTCGTCACGGCCGAAGAGCTGGAGCAGGCGGCGGGCGTTGGCGGTGGTGTGGCTCAGCGGGACGTTGCCGAACACCGTGGTCACACCGAGCAGGTCGACGTCCTCGGATTGCGCGGCCAGCGCCAGCGCGAACGCGTCGTCGACCCCCGGGTCGGTGTCGATGATCAGCTTGGTGCCCATGCGCGTGCTCCCCTTTGCGGTCGGCGGCCTGTTCACAGGTTACGGTCACCGGTATGACGTCCATGTGGGGTGCGCCCGCGTTGTCGCGGCTCCGCGCCTGGGGCCAGGCCCGTCGTGATCCGCGTCAGGCGAAGTTCCTGACCAAGGACTCGCTGCGCTGGGTGCTGCGAAACCGCGCGTACACGCCTTGGTACCTCGTGCGCTACTGGCGGCTGCTGAAGTTCCGGATCGCGAACCCGCACATCATCCTGCGGGGGATGGTGTTCCTCGGCAAGGACGTCGAGATCCACTGCCGTCCTGGCTACGGGCGGCTGGAGATCGGCCGCTGGGTGCACATCGGCGACGGCAACGCGATCCGCTGCCACGAGGGCTCGCTGCGCATCGGCGACAAGGCCGTCTTCGGGCGGCAGAACGTGCTCAACGGCTACCTCGACATCGAACTCGGCGCGGCCACGCTCGTCGCGGACTGGGTGTACATCTGCGACTTCGACCACGTCACCACCGACATCACGGTTCCGATCAAGGATCAGGGCATCGTGAAGTCGCCGGTGCGGATCGGGCCCGACACCTGGATCGGCACCAAGGTCTCCGTGCTCAAGGGCACCCGCGTCGGCCGCGGCTGCGTCCTCGGCGCGCACGCCGTGGTGCGGGGCGAGATCCCGGATTACTCGATCGCCGTCGGCTCGCCGGCGCGTGTCGTCCGGAACCGCCAGGACGACTATGCCGCCGACGCCGCCCGCCGCGAAGCCGTCGCGGACATGGCGCGCAAGGCGAACAAGGCACTGCAGAAGACCCTGGGCGTCGACTCGTAACTCGCGTGATCGAGGACGAGACTCGCGTGATCAGAGACGTAACTCGCGTGATCGGAAGCCGCAGACACGAGTTACGCCTCTGATCACGCGAGTTACGCCTTCAAGCACGCGAGTTCGGCCTCTGACCACGCGAGAACTAGCCGCGCAGCTGCTCGCGGACCTCCATGAGCGCGAAGCCCAGGAGGTTCTGCCCGCGCCAGTAGTCGGGGCGGGTGGCGTTCTTGTCCTCGCGGGCGAGGCCGCTGCCCCAGACCAGGTCCATCCTGGACGCCTCGACGATCACCTTGTCGCCCGTGCCTAGCAGGAACTCGCGTTCCTCGGCGTGCTGACGGAACTTCTCGAGGTTCCCGTCGACGACGATGTCGAAGCGGTGCCGTTCCCACACCTCGGCGTCGAAACCGGAGACCTCGCGCCCGAGGATCTTGGCGGTCTTGGGATCCGGCGCCTGACGGATGTTCGCCGCCGCCTCGTGATCACCGAACAATTCCGCCTTGCTCGCCATCATGAAATGCTCGGCCGTCGGGTACCGCTCGCCGTCCACCACGAACGGCGCCAGCCACCACTGGCTCAGGCACGCCGCGTTGACCCGGCCGCTTTTGAGCGGGGTGTGGCCGTAGAAGAGCTGGTACTCGGGCTCCGCGCCACTGTGGACCAGCTCGCGCAACGCATCGAGACTCCGGACTCCGTCGACCTTGCTCACCATGGCGACCAGTGGACCACAGGCCACCGACAACCCTGTGACGCACCCACTGGACCACTCTCCGTCGTGGCCGGGGCCGGTCAGTACATTCAGCATTCGTGCAAGGGATCGAAACGGTGAGCGCCCGAACGGTCGAAGAGGCCGCCAAGCGATTGGCCGGGGTGGTGACCCGCACGCCGCTCGAACCGAACGAGCGGCTTTCGGCGCGGGTGGACGCCCGGGTCTGGCTCAAACGCGAAGACCTGCAGACCGTGCGCTCGTACAAGATCCGCGGCGCCTACAACTTCATCGTCCAGCTCGACGCGGAGCACCGGGAGCGCGGCGTCGTCTGCGCGAGCGCGGGCAACCACGCGCAGGGCGTGGCGTACGCGTGCCGCCGCCTCGGCGCGAACGGCCGCGTCTACGTCCCCGGTACGACTCCCCGCCAGAAGCGCGAGCGCATCGCGACACTGGGCGGTTCGCATATCGAGGTCATCGTCGTCGGCGAGACCTACGAAGACGCCTTCAGCGCCGCGAAGCAGGACGCGGAGAACACCGGCGCGACGCTGGTCCCCGCGTTCGACGCGCCGGAGACGGTCGCCGGTCAGGGCACGGTCGCGATGGAGGTCGTCGCGCAGCTCGGATTCGTCCCGGACGTCATGGTGGTGCCGGTCGGCGGGGGCGGCCTTCTCGCGGGGATCGCCGCGTGGGCCGCGGAACGCGCGCCGGAGATGCGGATCGTCGGGGTCGAGCCGGCGGGCGCGACCTGCATGGCGGCCGCGCTGGCGGCGGGGGAGCCGGTGCGGCTCGAGAGCGTCGACACCTTCGTGGACGGTGCGGCGGTCGCGCTGGCCGGATCGGTGACGTATCCGCTGGTCCGCGACGGCGGTGTCGAGCTCACCGACGTCGCCGAGGGGGCGATCTGCACCGAGATGCTCGCGATGTACCAGTCGGACGGCGTGATCGCCGAACCCGCGGGTGCGCTCGCGACCGCCGCGCTGGGCACGACGGTGAAGATCGACCCCGGGCAGATCGTGGTGTGCGTCGTCTCCGGCGGCAACAACGACGTCAGCCGCTACGGCGAAGTGCTCGAACGGTCGTTGATCCACGAAGGACTGAAGCACTACTTCCTGGTGGGGTTCCCGCAGGAGCCCGGGGCGCTGCGGCGGTTCCTCGACGAGGTCCTCGGACCGGACGACGACATCACGCGGTTCGAGTACGTGAAGCGCAACAGCCGGGAGACCGGCCCGGCGCTGATCGGCGTCGAACTCGCGCGGCCCGGCGACCTCGAAGGTCTGCTGCACCGCTTGGAGGTCAGCCCGCTCCAAGTGGAACGGGTGGAACCGGGCAGCCCGTTGTTCCACTTCCTGGTGTGACCTCCCGCATTTCGTCCTCTGAATGCGGTCCTTGCGCGTGCAACGACCGCATCCAGAGGACGAAACGCGGCTAGCGGAAGGCGGCCAGATGCGTCCGGGCCCAGGTCGCGAACGGTCGCGGCTCCCGTCCGGTGAGGTCCTGGACGGCACCCGTGACCTCGGAGTCGTCGAACTCGCCCTCGGCGAAGAAGCGGAAGAAGGCGTCGACGTACTTCGCCGGCATCTCCGCGCTCATCGTCACCCGCGCCTCGGCGTCCGAAAGCGGATCCAGGCGCAGCTCCCGCCCAAGCAGTTCGCTCAGGACGCGGAGCCGGTCGGCCGGCCGGAGCGAACCCGGGCCGGTGATGGCGTACGCCCGTCCTTCGTGTCCCGGCGTGGTCAGCGATTCCGCGGCGACGGCGGCGATGTCGTACGGATCGATCGTCGCCACCGGCACGTTCGCGAACGGCTCGCGCACGACGTCCCCCGCGCGAAGCTGCGCGACCCATTGCAGCGAATTCGACATGAACCCGCTCGGCCGCAGGAAGGTCCACGGCAGCTTCGAAGCGCGCACCGCCGCCTCGGCCGCCATGTGCATCCCGGCGACGGCGTTGTCCGCGTGCCCGCCGACGACCGAACGGGACGACAGCAGGGTCACCTGCTCGACACCCGCCTCCCGCATCACCGCGAGCGCGCCGGGCATGTCCTCGTAGCCGCCGAGCAGGAAGACCGCCCGGACACCGTCCAGCGCGGGTTTCAGGCTCGTCGCCTCGTTGAGATCGCCCACCACCGCTTCGACGCCGTCCGGCAACGGCCGCGGTGTGCGGACCAGCGCCCGGACGGGATGCCCGCCGCGCGCCAGGATTCCGGTCAGTTCCGAGCCGACGTTGCCGCCTGCCCCGGTCACCAAGATCATCCAGTTCTCCCCAGTGCGGTGGCCGCCGTCACACCGGCGGCCGTCGACGGCAACCCTGCCAGGGAGATCAGGACGGCTCAAGGCGCCTTCGGCACCGCCGGGTACGGGACGAAGGTGCTCGTGTTCTCGTCGACGGTGAGCTGCTTGCCGATCGTCGGGAACGCGCGCTGCGAACAGGCCGGACGTTCGCAGACTTTGCAACCCATACCGATCGGCGTCGCCGCGGCGCGGTCGTCGAGGTCGAGCCCGGTCGAGTAGATCAGCCGTTTCGCGTGCCGCAGTTCGCAGCCGAGGCCGACGGTGAACGTCTTGCCGGGGCTGCCGTAGCCGCCGATGTTGCGCGAAACCGTCCGCGCGACCCAGAAGTAGCTCTTGCCGTCGGGCAGGGTCGCGATCTGGGTGAGGATCTTGCCCGGCTGGGTGAACGCCTCGTAGATGTTCCACAGTGGACACGCGCCGCCGACGCGGGAGAAGTGGAAACCGGCCGCGGACTGGCGTTTCGACATGTTCCCCGCCCGGTCGACGCGCACGAACGAGAACGGCACGCCGCGGTTCTTCGGCCGCTGCAACGTCGAGAGCCGATGGCAGACGGTCTCGAAGCCGACGCCGAAGTGGTCGCACAACCGCTCGATGTCGTAGCGGAAGCGTTCCGCGGTGGACAGGAACGGTCCATAGGGGAGGATCAGCGCGCCCGCGAAGTAGTTCGCGAGCCCGACCCTGGCCAGCGAACGCGCGGCGGGCCCGGAGAACGCCCACGAATCGGCGAGTTCGGTGATCAGGTCGTCGTATTCGAGCAGGGCGATCTGCGAAGCCATCCGGAACGCCTGCTGCCCGACACGCAGGCTCGGCGCCAGCCGCAGCACCCGCGGCCCTGGTTCGTACCGGTGCTGTTCGCCGTTGGCCTCGTCGATGCCTTCGCTCGTGACGTCGACGCCGTAGCGCTGGATCAGCGTTTCCTTCAGCGCCGCGAGCACCTGACCACGCTGGAGCGGGATGTCGTGCGCCATGCGTTCGGCGCGTTCGTCCAGTTCGGCGACGTAGTTCTCCCGCTCGTAGAAGAAGTCGCGTACCTCCTCGTGCGGCAAGGCGGTGGCGGCGCTTCCGTGCAGGCCCAGGCCGTTTTCGGTGGTCAGCGCGGCGGTGTTCTCGACGGCGTTGCGGTAGCTGCGGTGCAGTTTGACCAGTGCCTGGGCGATCGTCGGCAGGTTCGTGGCCAGGTCGTTGAGCTCGCTGTTCGTGACGTCCACGCCGAGGACCTCGTCGAGCAGCGCTTCCTTCACGTCCGCGACCAGGCGGGCGGTGTCGTTGTTCGCGAAGAACTCGGTGTCCACTCCGAACGCTTGCGTGATGCGAAGGAGCACCGGGACGGTCAGCGGCCGCGAGTTGTGCTCGATCTGATTGAGGTAACTGGGTGAGATCTCCAGCACACGAGCCAGATCCGCCTGGCTCATCGACCGGCTTTCGCGCAGATGCCGCAGCTTCGCTCCGGCGAAGGTTTTGTCCACTGAGGCCTCTCTGTCCGCAAGGTTTCCGGGCCTGAACGATTCAGTGAACGGTCAAGCACGTGAATTTTCGCTCCGCTTGCGAACCTGCGATTCGCAACCTTTGCAAGATGCTACGGAAGCTTCGCAGAAATTGGCAAATTGGAGGCCTGGATCGGATTTCCCCAGTCATGTCAGGGTCGGATCAGGAAAGGCGATCACTCGCAAACTTCGCAACACCGGGAGAATCCGATGACTCAGCACGCGCAGCAGCTGGAGCAGGCGGCCGCCGAACTGGCCAAGCAGTGGGAGACCGACCCCCGCTGGGCGGGCGTGAAGCGGTCGTACTCCGCGGCTGACGTGGTCAAGCTGCGCGGCAGCGTGGTCGAGGAGCACACGCTCGCTCGCCGCGGCGCCGAGAAGCTGTGGGACCTCCTGCACACCGAGGACTACGTCCACTCGCTGGGCGCCCTGACCGGTAACCAGGCCGTGCAGCAGGTGCGCGCCGGCCTCAAGGCCATCTACCTGTCGGGCTGGCAGGTCGCCGCCGACGCCAACCTCTCCGGCCAGACCTACCCGGACCAGAGCCTCTACCCGGCCAACTCGGTGCCCGCCGTCGTCCGCCGCATCAACAACGCGCTGGGCCGCGCCGACCAGATCAACTGGGCCGAGGGCAACACCGACATCGACTGGTACGCCCCGATCGTCGCCGACGCCGAGGCCGGCTTCGGTGGCCCGCTCAACGCCTTCGAGCTCATGAAGGGCATGATCGCCGCCGGTGCCGCGGGTGTGCACTGGGAGGACCAGCTCGCTTCCGAGAAGAAGTGTGGTCACCTCGGCGGCAAGGTGCTGATCCCGACCAAGCAGCACGAGCGCACGCTGAACGCCGCCCGCCTCGCCGCGGACGTGCTGAACGTGCCGTCGCTGATCGTCGCCCGTACCGACGCCCAGGCCGCCACGCTGATCACCAGCGACGTCGACGAGCGTGACCGCAAGTACGTCACCGGCGAGCGCACCGCCGAGGGCTTCTACAACGTCACCAACGGCATCGACCCCTGCATCGACCGCGGTCTGGCCTACGCCGAGTACGCCGACCTGCTGTGGATGGAGACCTCCAAGCCGGACCTCGAGGTCGCCCGCCAGTTCGCCGAGGCGATCAAGGCGAAGTACCCGGACCAGATGCTGGCCTACAACTGCTCGCCGTCGTTCAACTGGAAGAAGCACCTGGACGACGCGACGATCGCGAAGTTCCAGCGCGAGCTCGGCCACATGGGCTACAAGTTCCAGTTCATCACCCTGGCCGGCTTCCACGCCCTGAACTACTCGATGTTCGACCTGGCGCACGGTTACGCCCGCGAAGGCATGACCGCCTACGTCGACCTGCAGGAGCGCGAGTTCGCTTCGGAGGAGCGCGGTTACACCGCCACGAAGCACCAGCGCGAGGTCGGCACCGGCTGGTTCGACAACGTCGCGACCGCGCTGAACCCGGAGAGCTCGACCACCGCGCTCGCCGGTTCCACCGAGGCCGAGCAGTTCTGATCCCTCGCAAGTAGGTGCCAGGTGGCGGTCTCCGGACTCCCAGCGGAGACCGCCACCTCCCATCCCCTTCAAACTCTCGCGAAGCCCAGCGGAGGCACACCATGGTTGAGAAGCTGAACTACCGGATCGACGTCTGCGGACCCGCCGGTGACCGGTTCGCCGAGATCCTCACCCCGGCCGCGCTGGACTTCGTGGCCAAACTGGACAACGCGTTCGCCGGCCGCCGCCGCGAACTGCTCGACGCGCGCCGTCTGCGCCGCGAGAAGCTGCAGTCCGGTGAGGAGCCGCTGGGCTTCCTGCCCGAGACGCACGCGATCCGCGACGACAGCAGCTGGTCGGTCGCGCCGTCCGCGCCCGGTCTCGAAGACCGTCGCGTCGAGATCACCGGCCCGACCGACCGCAAGATGACGGTCAACGCGCTCAACTCCGGCGCGAAGGTCTGGCTCGCCGACTTCGAGGACGCGACCTCGCCGACCTGGCACAACGTGATCGACGGGCAGCTCAACCTGTTCGACGCGATCCGCCGCAACATCGACTTCACCACCGAGGCCGGCAAGCGCTACACGATCGGCGACGACCCCGCGACGATCGTCGCCCGCCCCCGCGGCTGGCACCTGGTGGAGAAGCACATCCGCATCGACGGCCGCCCGGTTTCGGCGAGCCTGGTCGACTTCGGCCTTTACTTCTTCCACAACGCGCGCCAGCTGCTGGCCCGCGGCAGCGGCCCGTACTTCTACCTGCCCAAGCTCGAGAATCACCTCGAAGCGCGGCTGTGGAACGACGTCTTCCTGCTGGCGCAACGGGAACTCGGCATCCCGCGCGGCACGATCCGGGCCACCGTGCTGATCGAGACGATCACCGCCGCGTTCGAGATGGAGGAGATCCTCTACGAACTGCGCGAGCACGTCGCCGGGCTGAACGCCGGCCGCTGGGACTACATCTTCAGCGTCATCAAGAACTTCTCGTCGCACGGCGCGGACTTCGTGCTCCCGGACCGCGCGCAGGTGACGATGACCGTCCCGTTCATGCGGGCCTACACCGAACTGCTGGTGCGCACCTGCCACAAGCGCGGGGCGCACGCCATCGGCGGAATGGCCGCGTTCATCCCGAGCAAGGACCCGGAGATCAACGCGACCGCGCTGGAGAAGGTCCGCCAGGACAAGGAACGCGAGGCGAACGACGGTTTCGACGGTTCGTGGGTCGCGCACCCCGGCCTCGTCCCGGTCTGCCGCGAGGTGTTCGACAACGTCCTCGGCGGCTGGCCGAACCAGCTCGGCAAGCTCCGTGAAGACGTCGTCGTGACGGCCGAGGACCTGCTCGACGTCGCCAGCGCGGGCGGCGAGGTCACCGAAGCCGGTGTCCGTGCCAACATCAACGTCGCGCTGCGCTACATCGACGCTTGGCTGCGCGGCACCGGCGCGGCGGCGATCCACAACCTGATGGAGGACGCCGCCACCGCCGAGATCGCGCGCTGCCAGGTGTGGCAGTGGATCCGCAACGGCACGAAGCTCGAAGACGGCACCGCGCTCACCCGCGAACTCGCCGTGTCCTATTTGGACGAAGAGCTGGCGTCGGTGCGGGCCGAACTGGGCGAGGACACCCGGCTCGGCGACGCCTACGAGATCTTCACCGAGACCGCGCTGGGCGAGAAGCTGCCGAGCTTCCTCACCACCGGTGCGTACGCGCGGTACCTGACCACGCACTGATCGAGGCTCCGGCCGCCTCTACCTGACGCGGGGCGGCCGGGTTCCACACCGGTTTGGGACGGTGTGGCCCAACGGGTCCGGTGGCGGAGGCTCCCCGCCACCGGACCCGCTTCACGCGCGCGCTCTTCCGGTAGCGCTGTCGGGCGTGCGCCTCGCCGCGGGGACCCCGCTCACCCCCACACCGCAGTGGGCGGGGTCTCCGCGGCTTCAAACACGCGAGTTCCGCCTTCAATCACGCGTGATCCGGCTCCGCGCACTCACGGGACCGGACGAATCGGTCACGGACCGCGATTAGGTAGGGGTACCTAGTGATACCCCCGTTGTTTCGGCGGCGGGTCGCGCGGATGCTCGGCGCCGGGCGGGAAATCCGCCCGTTTCCCCGAGGAGCCACCATGAAGAAGCAGTTGAGAACGCTCTTGGCCGCGACCTTCGCCGTCCTCGCCGTCGCCCTCGCCGCCCCCGCGGTGTCCGCTTCGGCCGGGGTCTCGGTGCAGCCGGACTGTGTCCGGCCCTGCCACTTCTGATCTTCGCCACCTAGAGCAGCCCCGGGGGTCGTGCCCCTCGCGACCCGCGACGCTCGTGAAGGGGGATCCGGGTCCCCCGACGTCCCGGATTCCCCTTCGCCCCGCATTCAGAGGACTAAATGCGACCCGCCGCGTTTAGTCCTCTGAATGCGATCAGGGCTCGAAGGCGTTGCCCGTCGCGATCTTCGGCCGCCCCAGTTCCACCGGTTCGGCGACGCGAGCCCGCCGGTAGACGGCCACGGTCGCCTCGGCGATCCGGCCCCAGTCGAAGTCCGCGGCCAGCCGCGACTGCGCGGTCAGCGCCCGCCGGGCGGCGGCGACCTCGTCGTCCAGCACCGCCTCGACGGCGTCCCCGAGGGCGTCGACGTCGCCGGGGTTGAACGCCAGGCCGGTCTCGCCGTCGACGACGACCTCGCCGAGCCCGCCCGCGGTCGAAGCCACCAGTGGCGCCTTCGCGGCGGCGGCCTCCAGAGCGACGATCCCGAACGGTTCGTAGCGGCTGGGCAACACGACGGCGTCGGCCGCGGCCAGCACGGCGCGCAGTTCGCGGTCCGACAGGTGCCCGACGAAGTCGACCGCGCGCCGGATACGCAGTTTCCGGGCCTGGTCGACCAGTTCCTCCAGATGCCGTCCCTTGCCGGCGACGACCAGCCGCGTCCCCGGTTTGGCGCGGCGGATCCGGGGGAGCGCGGCGAGCAGATCCTGCACGCCCTTCTCCCATTCCAGCCGTCCGAAGTACAGCAGCAGCGGCGCGCCGGAGGGGCTGTAGACCTCGCGCGCGTGCGCGACCTCCTCCTCGGGCACCTGCCAGGTGCGTTCCTCGATGCCGTTGTGGATCACGGTGACCGCGTCAGCGTCGACCTCGAACAGATGCGCCACCTCGCGGCGCATGGCCTGCGAACAGGTGATCAGCGCGTCCGAGCGGTTCGCGAGCCACCACTCGACGGAGTGCACCTGCTGGTTCAGCGGATGCGAGAGCCAGCCGGAGTGCCGTCCGGCCTCGGTGGCGTGGATCGTGCCGACCAGCGGCACCCGCGCGGCCTCCGCGATCGCGATCGCGGGATGGGTGACCAGCCAGTCGTGCGCGTGCACGACGTCCGGCTGCCAGCCGCGCAGCAGGTCGGTGGCGGCGCGGACCATCGCGTGCCCCATGGCCAGCGTCCACGCGACGAGGTCCCGTTCGAAGGTCACGTGCATCGGGTCTTCGGCGACCCGGATGATCCGGACGCCCTCGACCACGCGATCGGTCCTCGGATGGGTCTCGGCGTCGGTGCCCGCCGTGTGACGGCACAGGACGACCACGTCGTGCCCCTGCCGGGCGAGATGCCGGGCCAGGGCGTGGACGTGCCGTGCGAGTCCGCCGACGACCACGGGTGGGTACTCCCACGACAACATCAGCACGCGCATGGGTGGAGGTTACTCGTGAGTCGGTCGGCGCCGGGACGGGGCGATCACCCCCGCAGGTGACGCCGATCGAGGGCGACAGCGGCGGCGATCTTTGCCACCATCGGGTCGATGACGTCTTCGGTGAACGCGGCCGGACCGGCCTTCAAGACCGTCGAACCGGTGCTCTCGACGCCGTGGTCCGCGCAGGTCGGACCCGGCAACGCGCTGCCCGAGTACCCGCGTCCGAGGCTGGTCCGCGACCGCTGGCTGAACCTCAACGGCGTCTGGGAGTACGCGGGCAGCGGCGCGCCCCGCCGCGACGGGTACGGCGAGCGGATCCTGGTGCCGTTCCCGCCGGAGTCGGCGCTCTCCGGCATCGGGCGGCGGGACGAAACCCTCTGGTATCGCAAGGTTTTCCACGTCCCGTCCGGATGGGACGGTGAGCGGGTGCTGCTCCATTTCGGCGCCGTCGACCAGTCCGCGACGGTCTGGGTGAACAACCAGGAGGTGGCCGTCCACGAAGGCGGGTACACGGCCTTCAGCGCGGACATCACCGACGTCCTGCGCCCGTCGGGATCGCAGGAACTCACCGTCCGGGCGACGGATCGGACCGACGCCGCGACGCATCCCGTCGGCAAGCAGCGGAACGACCCGAAAGGGATCTTCTACACCGCCGCCTCGGGTATCTGGCAGACCGTCTGGCTGGAGCCGGTGCCGTCCGCGCATATCCGGGATCTGCCGCTGACCCCCGATCTCGATGGGGTGACGGTTGTGCCCAAGGTCACAGGCGGCGCCCGCGTGGAGATGATCGTCAGCGAACCCGGCGGCGCGGAGGTGACACGCGTCGAAGGAGCCGTCGGGCAGCAGTTGCGCGCGAAGGTGCCTTCGCCGCGCCTGTGGACACCGGACGACCCTTATCTCTACGACCTCCGGGTCCGCTTGCTCGACGAGAGCGGCAACGTGCTCGACGTCGTCGAGTCCTACACCGGGCTCCGGACGATCGGGACGGTCGCCGACGCCCAGGGCAGGCCGCGGATCGCGCTCAACGGCCGGATCACCTTCCTCCACGGCCCGCTCGACCAGGGCTATTGGCCCGACGGGATCTACACGGCCCCCACCGACGAGGCACTGCGCTTCGATCTGGAGAAGACCAAGGAACTCGGCTTCAACTTCGTCCGCAAGCACGTCAAGGTCGAGCCGGAACGCTGGTACCACTGGGCGGACAGGCTGGGCCTGCTCGTCTGGCAGGACATGCCGTCGCTCACCGTCTCCTTCGACGGTCCACCCGGGACGGCGCCGGACCCGGTCCCGGAGGCGCGGGCGCGGTTCGAAGCCGAGCTGACCGAGATGATCGAGCAGCTGCGCGGGGTGACCTCGATCGTCGGCTGGGTGCCGTTCAACGAGGGCTGGGGAGAATTCGACACCGCGCGTATCGCGAAGCTGGTGAAGGATCTCGATCCGACCAGGCATGTCGTCGCGAACAGCGGGGTGAACTGCTGCTTCTCCCGGCCGGACACCGGCGCGGGTGACGTCCACGACGACCACACCTACGTCGGGCCGGGGAGCCCCGCGGTGAAGGACCACAGGGTGATCGTCGACGGAGAGTACGGCGGGCTCGGCCTGGTCGTCGACGGGCATCGCTGGCCGGGGGAGCCGCAGGCCTACGAGATGACGCCGACCCCGGCACAGCTGACCGAGCGCTATGCCGAGGTCAGCGGGCACCTCGAGCGGATCGTCGCCGGAACCGGCCTTTCCGGCGCGATCTACACGCAGACCACCGACGTCGAGAACGAGGTCAACGGCCTGCTCACCTACGACCGGCGGGTGGTGAAGGCGGACGCGGAGTCCGTCGCCACCCGCAATCGGGCGGTCATCGAGACGGGTCAGTCCGGCTGAGCCTCCACCGGACCGCCGGAGTCACGGACCCGGACGGGCACTCCGAGCAGCTGAGAAGGCAGCTGCCCGGAGTCGTGACCGGGGGTCATCCACACGTCGATCGTGGGTGACCCCTCGGCCTCGCCCTGTCCGACCCCGACCACTCCGGGGACGTCGTCGAGCCACCGGGACGCCGTCACGAGGGCGGCATCGACATCGGATACGTCTTCGGCCACTACGGATGCACCTTGATCCCGAGCGAGGCCTCGACCAGCGTGATCCGGTTGACCACGGTGACCGACGGCGAACCGGCGAACAGCAGGCCGACCGCGTTCTCGCTGAGGTCCGCGACGAGGCTGCCGGAGTCGCCGCCCGCGGAGAAGGCCGTGGTCAGCAACTGCTGCGCGAACCTGGCCACCTTGCCGCCGCCGTAGTTGACGTCCACCGTCGCGTTGATGTTGGTGATCCGCCCGGTCGTCCAGTTCGTGGTCCGGCCGGTCTTCTGCACGAGGGTGCCGACCGCGGGGGCGACGTTCGTGCCCTTGAGGTCGCCGACCCAGTAGATCCGCCGGTCGAGGTCGTGGAACTGGCCTTCGGCGATGGCGGCGTCGACGAAGTTCAACGGGACCGGCTGCCCTGGCTGGATGAACTTGATCGGCACGAACCGGCTGAGCCTGGCGATGACGTCCGCGGGCGCGGTGCCGCCGTCGAACGGTCCCGGCTGCAGGATCGGGTCGCCGATGGCGGCGGCGTTCGAGTTCGCCAGGACGTGGTTGTTGGACAGGATGTAGTACCTGGGCGGAATGCCGGGCAACGCGGTGGCGTCGTACACCGCGGTTCCGTAGGTGCCCGCGGTGATCTTGAAGTGACCGACGCTCACGCCGCCGAAGGCCGGGCGGAACCGTTTGGCCAGCGTGAACGGGCCGACCTGTTGCTGTGCGAGCTCTTCGGGACGGCTGAGCGACGGTGTCGACGGCTCGTCGAGCAGACCGGGCAGCCCGTTGCCCTTCGTCGCGGTGAGGCTGCGGCCGGCCTGGAGTACGCCGACCTCCTGCACGTCGGTGGGAACACCGGAGACGGTCTGCGGGATGACGTCCTGCTTGCGGAGCAGATCGCGGGGCAGCTTGGTCTCGACGAGAACCGTCAGAGCCTTCTCTTCGGTGTCCGTGCCTCCCGCCCACTTCGTACCGAGGGCGACACCCACGACGTTCTGGCGGGCGAAAAGACTTTCTTCCTCGGATGCCTGTACTTCGGCCAGTGACTGGAATTCCTTCGGGATCATGTTGCTTTCGATCATGTCGGCCACACTTTTCTGGTTGTCGGCGTTGACGAAGTGCGGGACTCCCGACGAAAGAGTCTTCCCCTTCTGCGACTGGTGGCGCCATAGTGCAATCGGGTACGGCGCTTCACGCTGAGACGTCAGGATTTCCCTTGTGTGGCAAGGGTTTGTGATCGCTCAACCGGACATCGTCCCGGTGCCGCGGCCGTTGAGGGACTTTGGTCACCGATTCGCCGGAAAAGGAAACGGGCGGGCTCGCCGGATCACTCCGGCGGGCCCGCCCGTTCGTGAAAAGCGGTGATCAGCCGATCGCGGCGTCGATCGCCTTGGTGATCGTCTCGTCTTCGGGTTCGGTACGCGGGCGGAATCGGCCCACCACTTCACCGGAAGGGGCGACGAGGAACTTCTCGAAGTTCCACTGGACGTCGCCGGCGGCGCCCTCCGCGTCGGCCGCCTTGGTCAGTTCGGCGTAGAGCGGGTGACGGCTTTCCCCGTTGACATCCAGCTTTTCGAACAGCGGGAACGAAACGCCGTACGTCGTCGAGCAGAAGGTCTGGATCTCCTCCGCGGTGCCCGGCTCCTGGCCCGCGAACTGGTTGCACGGGAACCCGACGACGGAGAAACCCTTGTCCGCGTAGCGTTCCTGGAGCTTTTCCAGCCCGGTGTACTGCGGCGTCAGCCCGCATTTCGACGCCACGTTCACCACCAGCAGCGTCTTGCCTTCGAGCGCGCCGAGCGTCGTGTCCTCGCCCGCGAGCGTCTTCAGCGGGATGTCGTGGATCCCCATGGTGCCCCTTTCGTCATTTCCTCAGCAGATCGCGCGCGTCGACATGACCGAACGGCCCGTCGTCGCGCCGGAACGCGGCCGCGGTCTCCCGCGCGCGGTCGAGTGCTCCTTCCCGGAGCAGCCCGGCGAGCGTGTCGAACCGTTCCGTGTGCACTTTCGCCCGCCGCCGCGCGTAATCGGCGGCGGAGTCCTTGGTGACCATGAACGCCCAGTCGCTCGAAAGCGCGAGCATCGCTTCGGCGACGGCCTGATCGCGGACGGAGTCGCGGGTCGTCGTGTCCATTCCGGCGACGAGGTCGAGCATCCGGTCCTGCAACGCGGTGTTGTCCCGCACCATGTCGGCGACCTGCTCGCCGTCCCAGACCCGCCAGTCCTTGCCCGAACCCCACGACGACGCCGGGAGATCGACCTTCCCGCCGAGGTGACCGGCTTCGAGCGCGCCCTTGAGCGTCGTGACGCGGACGCCCGCCTCGGGCAGTGCGCGCAGGACGCCTTCGAGCCACGCCGGGCCCTCGTGCCACCAGTGTCCGAACAGTTCCGTGTCGTACGCGGCGACGACGAGCGACTCGCGGCCGTGCTCGGCCTTGAGCGAACGCAGGCGGGCGACGACCGTGTCGACGAAGTCCTGGACGTGACCGCCGAGGGTGGCCGTCGCCATCGCCGGGTCGTACGGCGCCTTGTCCGGCGGCTCGACGGTCTTGCCGGTCACCCGCGAGGGTTTGAGGCCGACTTCGTGCGCCCAGGTGTGGAAATCGCGATAGGCGGCGTGGCCGGGATATCCGGCCTTCGGTGACCAGACGCGGTATGTGACTTCGAGATCGCGGCCGAAGCACACGACGTCGGAATCGCCGACGGTCCGCGCCGCCGAGGTGTCACCGTGCAGGGAAGGCCCGTCGACCATGAACCGCTGGACACCCGCGGCGGCGTACCCGGCCTCCATGCCGGGCGCGTAGCCGCATTCGGGTGCCCAAATCCCTTCCGGACGCCGTCCGATCCGCAGCGCGGTGTCGGCCAGGCCGCCGCGCAGCATGAAGTCGCGGACCGCCGGGTCGAGCAGCGGCTGGAACGGATGCGCCAGCGGCCCGCCGAGCAGTTCGATCGTCCCGTTGTCCACAAAGGACCGAAGGATCGGGGAGAAACCGTGCCGCCAGCGGGTTTCGAGCTCTTCCGATGCCTTGAGCGCCGTCCGGTACTCACTCGCCGCGAGGTCGCGCAGCAGCGGGTCGCCGCGCCACAGCGTGGACGCGTGCCAGGAGCGCAGCTGCCAGTGGCCGAGCCAGTCGTGGAAGGCGTCGATGCTGTACGGGTCGTCGAGCTGGGCGGCGAGGATCGGCGTCATCCCGAGGGTGAGGACGTCTTCGCGGCCCTCGTCGGCGAAGCGGCGCAGGAGATCGACCATCGGCAGATAGGAATGCGCCCACGCCTGGTAGAGCCATTCTTCGCCGACCGGCCAGGATCCGTGATGCGGCAGCCACGGCAGGTGGCTGTGCACGACGAGGCAGAACGTGCCCTCGTAGTCGCTCATCGGCGCACCGCCACGGCGACCAGGTCGAGGCTGGCGTCGAGGTCTTCACCGTGGATCGCGAAGTCCGCGGCCTGGATGCCTTCGACGTCGGCCAGCAGTTCCGCGGGCCAGGTCGCCTGCCCGGGCAGTTGCCCCATGACGACGTCGAGCTGGGCGTCGATGATCGAGCCGCCGTACTTGGCGTCGAGCTTCGCCACACCTTCGCCGTGGTGGAGCCCGTGCAGGGTCTCGACCTCGAAGCCGGCGTCACGCAGCAGTTCGTCCAATTCGGACGGTGCGAGCTCCCTGGTGTGGAACGGGTTGAGCGGGGTGTCGCTGTCCGGGGTGAAGGTCAGCCGGTTGGGCGTGGTGACGATCAGCCGTCCGCCGGGGGAGAGCACACGGCGGCACTCGGCGAGGAAGGCGCCCTGATCCCAGAGATGCTCGATCACCTGGAAGTTGGCGACGACGTCGACCGAGGCGTCCCGCAGCGGCAGGAAAACCAGGTTCGCCCTGGCCACGCCGATGCCGGGGTACCGGCGGGCGACGTGCTCGGTGGTGGGGACGTCGTAGTCGAGGGCGAGCACCCGCTCGGCGACGGTGGCGATGAGCCCGGCGCCGTAGCCCTCGCCGCAGCCTGCCTCCAGCACCGTCTTGCCCTCGCACAGCGGCAGGAACTTGTGATACGCGGCCTCGTGGCGGCGGTACCAATAGTTTTCCTCGGCGATGCCCGGCACGGTGCGTTCACCGGTGAGGTGCAGCGCTTCGGCCCTGGTGGCTGGGGTGGTCACGCCGCGACCCTACCGGCCGGTCACTTCCCGCTCCGCCGCAGTTGGTCCTCTGGATGCGGTCCTTGCACGCGCAAGGACCGCATCCAGAGGACGAAATGCGTGTGTCACGTTTCGCGGCGCCACGCAGTCCAGGAGGTATGCAACGGACAATCACCCGCGTACTGCTCGTCGTCTTCGGTCTCATCGAACTGCCCGTCGGGCTGTGGCCGCTGTTCAGCCCGGAGGGCTTCTACCGGGACTTCCCGGGGTTCCGCACCGGCTGGGTGGCGATGGACGGCCCCTTCAACGAACACCTGATCCAGGACTTCGGCGGCCTCAACCTGGCGCTTTCCGCGATCCTGATCGGCGCCGCCGTGATCGGGACGACCGCCGTGGCCAGGTTGGCGGCGCTCGCCACCTTCTGCTTCGGGTTGCCGCATTTCCTCTACCACCTTGGCCACGTCTCGCATTTCGAGCCGGTGGACCAGGTGCTGATCATCGTGACGACGGCGCTGGGCGCGGTGCTCCCGGTGGTGCTGGCGCTGATCCCCTCGAAGCGGACTACACCGGCGACACCGTGATGCCGATGGCACCGGGCCCGAGGTGGGCGCCGAGGATCATGCTGGCGTCCACCAGGGTGCTGTCGACCATATGCGGCAACCGCGCCCGCAGCCGCCCGCCGATCTCGAGGTCGCGTTCGTCCGGGCCGAACCGGGTGATGGCGACCTCGACATCCTGGTCGCCCGCGCATTCCACCGCGAGGTCGACGAGTTTGTTGAGCGCCCGTCGCTGGCCCGGCACCCGGGTCAGCGGGGCGACCTCGCCGTTCTTCAGCGTCAGCAGGGGTTTGATCGAGAACGCGGAGCCGAGGAACGCCTGCGCGGCGCCGATCCGCCCGCCGCGGCGCAGGAACTCCAGCGTGTCGACGTAGAGGATCTCCCGGCTGCCGCGGAAACGGCGTTCGGCCGCGTCGATGACGCGGGTGGCCTGCCCGCCGGCGGCGGCGACCTTGGCCGCCGAGGTCGCCGCGAAACCCAGGCTCATCCCGGTGGTCCCGCTGTCGAGGACGTGCACCGGGATGTTCACCTGCTGGGCGGCCTCGCGGGCGGCGTTCACCGTCTCCGACATCCGTCCCGAGATGTGGACGCTGACGATCGCGGAGGCACCCTTGCTCGCGGCGTCCTGGAACGCCCAGAAGAACGCGGCGACCTCGGGCGGCGCCGTCTTCACCGGCGTCCCCGCCCGCAGATGGCCGATGATTTCCTCGCGGTCGTAGCGGTTCTCTTCGTCGAACTGCTCTCCGACCTGCAGTTGGACCTGAACGACGCCGATTCCCCAGCGTTCGGCGACCGGGGCGGGAAGGCAGGCGGTCGAGTCCGTGATCACGGCGACAGGGCCGGGCATGGAACGCATGGTGGGGCAGGTTATCCCTTCACCATCTCCGGGAGTACCCCGGAATACGGCCGTTCGGGTTAGTCGGCCGGTTACACTCACTTCTGGGTGAATTACCTGGACGATGGTCCCACTAAAACGTGCATCCAGGTGAATGAGGTCACCTCGGCGGGCCGCGGCGCTGAAATGGCCCTAATCTACCGGCCAGTAGAGCTGTTGCCCCGTGGCCGACGCCGGCCACTAACGGGAGGTCGAAGTAGACCCATGACGAACATCGTTGTCCTGGTCAAGCAGGTACCGGACACCTACTCGGAGCGGAAGCTCTCCGGTGCCGACAACACTCTTGACCGCGAATCCGCCGACGCCGTGCTCGACGAGATCAACGAGAAGGCCGTCGAAGAAGCACTGAAGATCAAGGAAGCCGGCGAGGGCGAGGTCACCGTCGTCTCGGTGGGTCCCGACCGCGCGACCGACGCGATCCGCAAGGCGCTGTCCATGGGCGCCGACAAGGCCATCCACGTCTCCGACGAGGCCCTGCACGGTTCCGACGCGATCGCCACCGCCAAGGTGCTGGCCGCCGCGATCTCGAAGGTCGAAGGCTTCGACCTGGTCATCACCGGTAACGAGGCCTCCGACGGCCGCGGTGGCGCCGTGCCGGCGATCATCGCCGAGCTGCTCGGCCTGCCGCAGCTGACCCACGTGAACGAGCTGACCGTCGAGGGCACCTCGATCAAGGCCGACCGCTACACCGAGGACGGCGTCACGCACCTCGAGGCGAACCTGCCCGCGGTGGTGAGCGTCGGCGAGAAGATCAACGAGCCGCGCTACCCCTCCTTCAAGGGCATCATGGCCGCCAAGAAGAAGCCGGTCGAGACGCTGACCGTCGCGGATCTGGGCGTCGACGCGGCCGAGGTCGGCCTCGGCAACGCGTGGTCGTCCGTGCTCGAAGCCTCCCCGAAGCCGCCGCGCACCGCCGGTGAGCGCGTCGAGGACGAGGGTGACGGCGGCAGCAAGGTGGCCGCCTACCTGGTCGCGCAGAAGCTCATCTGAGACAGGTTTCGAGGAGGAATAGGGAAATGGCTGAAGTACTCGTCCTCGTCGACCACGTCGACGGTGAAGTCAAGAAGGTCACGCTCGAGCTGCTGACCGCCGCTCGTGAACTGGGTGAGCCGTCCGCGGTCGTCGTCGGCCCGACCGGCACCGCCGCCAAGGCGAAGGAAGCCCTCGCCGCGCACGGCGCCGCCAAGGTGTACGTCGCCGAGGGCGACAACGCCACCGGCTTCCTGGTCACCCCGAAGGTGGACGTCCTCGCCGCGCTCGCGGAGCGGACCTCCCCGGCCGCCGTGCTCGTCGCGGCCAGCGCCGAGGGCAAGGAGGTGTCCGCCCGGGTCGCGGTCCGCCTCGGCTCCGGTCTGCTGTACGACGCCGTCGGCGTGAACGGCGACGGCAGCGTCGACCAGTCCATCTTCGGTGGCGCGTTCTCCGTGAAGTCCAAGTCCACCAAGGGTGTCCCGGTCATCTCGGTCCGCCCGGGCGCGGTCGAGGCCGCCCCGGCCGAGGGTGCGGCCGCCGAGGAGACCGTCGAGGTCCCCGCGGGCGACCCGGCGAAGTCCGCCAGGATCACCGGCGTCGAGCCGATCGTCGGCGGCGACCGGCCGGAGCTGACCGAGGCCTCGGTCGTCGTCTCCGGTGGCCGCGGTGTCGGCTCGGCCGACAAGTTCGACGTCGTCGAGGCGCTCGCCGACTCGCTCGGTGCCGCCGTCGGTGCTTCCCGCGCCGCCGTCGACTCGGGCTACTACCCGGCGCAGTTCCAGGTCGGCCAGACCGGTAAGACGGTCTCGCCGCAGCTGTACATCGCGCTGGGCATCTCGGGTGCGATCCAGCACCGCGCCGGTATGCAGACCTCGAAGACCATCATCGCGGTCAACAAGGACGCCGAGGCGCCGATCTTCGAGATCGCCGACTTCGGTGTGGTGGGCGACCTGTTCAACGTCGCGCCGCAGCTGACCGAAGAGGTCCAGAAGCGCAAGGGCTGAGTCCTTCGTTCGAAGAGGGGCCGTCCGGGATTTATTTCCCGGGCGGCCCCTTTTCCGTGACCGGGAAGTGACTTCCCAGCCTGAGAGAAGCCTGAGAACCCGCAATTAACGGAACGTGCACTAATCGGCCATCGGGCGCATTGTCGTTGGTACCCCTCCAGGGGTAGACCTGGGTCATGACGACGTCACAGCTCCTCGTCAGTACTGACCAGGCAGGTGTCGAACTCCCGGCCGACGCGCCGCGTTACTCCCTTCTCGTGGCGAACGGAAACGAAGAAGTCGTCGCCGCGCAACGCCTCCGCCATCGGGTGTTCGCCGAGGAAATGGGAGCGACGCTCAATTCCCCCGAACCCGGCCTCGACGTCGACTACTTCGACGAGTTCTGCGATCACCTCGTGGTGCGCGACGACAACACCGGCGAGATCGTGGGCACGTACCGGATGTTGCCGCCCGATCGCGCCGCGCGGGCGGGGAAACTGTATTCCGACAGCGAATTCGATCTCACCGCCCTTGATTCCCTGCGTCCTTCGCTGGTCGAGACGGGGCGTTCGTGCGTGCACCCCGACCACCGCAGCGGCGCCGTGGTGAGCCTCGTGTGGGCGGGGATCGGGCGCTACATGCTGCTGGCCGGGCACCGGTATCTCGCGGGCTGCGCGTCCGTGCCGCTGACCGACGGCGGGGTCTACGCGGCGGGCGTCTGGGATGTCCTGCGCGCCAAGCACTACGCGGATGAATCCCTTCGGGTGACGCCGCTGAACCCGTGGTTGAACGAGACCATCGAGCGGCCCTCGCGTGCGATCCTTCCGCCGCTCATCAAGGGCTACACCCGCCTGGGCGCGAAGATCTACGGGCCGCCCGCGCTGGACGCGGATTTCGGGGTCGCGGACTTCTTCGTCCTGCTGGATCTGCACAACGTCGACGAGCGGTACCTCAAGTTCTTCCTGGGAGAGCAGGGATGAGCCACGCCTGGATGCCGAAGTCGCCGTGTGGCGACGGCTGCCTCACCGAAGGGGCGCCGACTGTGGCGTTCCCGAGGCGGGTCCTGCGCTTCACCGCGGCGATCGGTGTCATCTTCGGCGCATTCCTGAGCGCGCCGCTGGTGCTCGTGCTGCGCGGCAAACCGCGGGAACGGTTGGTGCGCCTGCTTTTCGCGGGAATCCTTCGCTCGTTCGGGGTGAAGCTGCGCGTGCTCGGCGACGAGCGGTTCCGCGCCGTGCCCGGCCGGGGCGCGCTCGTGGTGAACAACCACATCTCGTGGCTGGACATCATCGCGGTCAACGCCGTCCAGCCGATGCGGGCGCTCGCGAAGAAGGAGGTCGGCGCCTGGCCGGTGCTCGGCCTGCTCGTGCGCCGCGGCGGCAGCATCTTCCTCGACCGGGAGAACCTGCGGAGCCTCCCCGCGACGATGGACGAACTCGCCTCCGCGATGCGCGGTGGATCACTCGTCAGCGTGACGCCGGAAGGCACCACCTGGTGCGGTCTCGGCTCGGGCCGGTTCCGCCCGGCGACCTTCCAGGCCGCGATCGACGGCGGTGTCCCGGTGCGGCCGCTCGCGTTGCGGTTCCGGCTCGCCGACGGGCGGGAGACGACGCAGCCGGCGTTCATCGGGCCGGAGTCGCTCATCGCTTCGCTGCGGCGGGTCGCGGCCCTGCGCGGTCTTGTGCTGGAAGTGCACGTGTGCCCGGAGATCGCGCCGGGCCGCGCTTCGGACCGGCGGGAACTGGCGGCGCTGGCGGAATCCGCGGTGCAGGCGGCTCTCGGGCGGGTGCAGATCCCGGCTCAGCGGCGCCGCCGCCGCGCTCCGGTCGTCGCTCCCGCTCCGGTCGTCGCTCCCGCTCCGGCCGCTGCTCCCGCTCGCAAGGCGGTCTCGCAGTAACTCCCGGATGTCATGAAAGGGCCGTTCAGGACGTTTTCCGTCCTGAACGGCCCTTTCATGACATCCGCCGGTAGCCCGGCATCACTCCAGCGTCAGCGTGATCTTCCCGCCCGCGTGCCCCGTCGCGCTTTCCCGGTGCGCCGAGGCGGCATCGGCGAGCGCGTAGCTCGAACCCAGCTTCAGCTTCAGCCCCCGCGCGACCAGATCCTCAAGAACCGCTTGAGTTTCCGCCCCGCCCGCCGAGAACTTCAGTCCCTGCGCGTAAGCCGCCGGGTCCGCGATGGTGATCAGCCGGTCGGGTGAGCCGAGCAGCTCGACGGAGTCACCCAGGACGCCGAAACCGGCGGCGTCGAAGACCGCGTCGACGCCGTCCGGCGCGACCGAGCGGACCCGCGCGAGCCAGCCGTCGCCGTACTGGACCGGCACCGCGCCGAGCGCCTTCACCTCGTCCAGCGACGAGGCCCCGGCGAGCCCGATGACCGTGGCGCCCAGCGCGACGGCGGCCTGCGTCGCGATCCGGCCGACCTGGCCGCTCGCGCCGTGGATCACCACGGTTTCGCCCGGCTTGACCTCGAGTTCGCCCAGTACCCGCAACGCGGTTTCCCCGGCGATGGGCAGCGCGGCGGCTTCGGCCCACGAAAGCCCGGCGGGTTTGCGGATGACCGTGCTCGCCAGCGCGTACTCCGCGTACGTACCGGTCTCCGACCAGCCGAATACCTCGTCCCCGACGGCGAAACCGGCGCCTTCGCCCACCGCGTCCACCACGCCCGCCAGTTCCAGGCCGAGGATGTGCGGGAAGTCGACGGGCCGGACCTCGGCCATCGCGCCGGACCGGATCTTCCAGTCGACCGGGTTGACGCCGGCGGCCTTGACCGCCACCCGAACCTGCCCAGGGCCGGGCTCCGGCAGCGGGGCCTCGTCGAGCCGCAGGACGTCCGGTTCGCCGTACTGGGTGATGGTGATCGCTCGCATGTCCACTCCTATCGGATTTCTTCGCTGCGATCAGTCAACCGGCGCCCGTACCCCGCCCGAACCAGCCGGACGAGCAGTGTTCACTAGCCGGGAGAGCAGCGTCCCCGAGCCGGGACGCGCCTACTGTGGACTCATGGATCCGCTGCAAGTGCTGAGCCAGGTCGAGTACATGCTCGCCGCTCCGCGCCCCGAACTCCTGCCGCGTTTCTCGGCGACGGCCGCCACCGTCCTGCCGCATCGCGCCGCCGCGATGGAGACCGGCGACTGCTCGCGTCTGCCCGTCAAGGTCGACGGCGACCCGGAGATCACCGGCGCGGTCACGAGCGCGGAGCTTCAGCGGCTCGCCGCGCTCGGCGTGCCGGGCCAGGCCGTGGTGGCCGAGGAGACGCTCGGCGGGAAGCACCGGAAACTCGTCGTCCTGACCTCGGCGCCGGTGATCGGCAAGGGCGCGATGATCGCGCTCGTCCCCACCGAGGACGAACCCGCCGAAAGCGCGCTCGCGTTCGTCGCCAAGCTGTGGGACATCGTCAGCGTGAACGCCGCCCAGCGCGCCACCGACCCCGAACCCGCCGTCCTGGAGAGCAACATCGCGGCGGCGACCGCGCGGGCGCGGGCGATCACCGATCTGGGGCAGACCCACGCCACCACCCTGACGTCGCTGCTTTCGGTGCTGCGGTCCCGCAGGCTCGGCGACGCCGCCGCCCGGCAGACCGCGACCGACCTCGCCGCGGCCGCGCTGGTCGAACTGCGCTCGATCGCCGACCGCGACCAGGAACTCTCGGCGGAACCGGCCACGGCGGCGTTCGGCATCCTCGTCACGCAGCTGGATCCCTTGGTGCGCCACAACGACGTGACCGTCGACCTCGCCGGGCCGGACGACGAACGGCCGCTCCCGCAGGACATCGCGCACACCGCCCGCACGGTCTCGCGAGGTCTGGTGCTCGCCGCGCTGGAGCGGGGCAGCACCCGCGTCCGGGCGTCCTGGCGGATCGACGGGCAGGACCTCCGCGTCACCGTGCGCGACGACGGCCCGGACGTCGCCCGCGCCGTCCCCGCCGCCGGTCTCACCGAGCGGATCACCCCGCTCGGCGGCCGCTGGGAGGTCGACGCCGTCCCGGACTGGGGCGCCACGATCACCGCCGTCCTGCCGCTGGGTGTGCGGGAAACGCCGGAACTGCGCCCGCTGGACCGGCTGAACCCGCGTGAACTCGAAGTCCTCGCGGGGATCGCGCGCGGGAAGCGGAACCGGCAGATCGCCGACGAGCTGGCGCTGACCGAGCACACGGTGAAGTTCCACGTGCGGAAGATCCTCGGGAAGCTGGAAGTCAGCTCGCGCGGCGAGGCCGCCGTGCTGGCGCGTGAGCTGCGCTTGGAGTCCGTCGGCGCTTGACCTCCACCGAACTGGAGGTTGCAGGCTCGTCGTATGACGATCACTGGGGGCAAGGCCGAGCCGAAGGGTGTGCTCTGGACACCCGAGCACCGCGTGACCACCATCGGGCTGCTGCTCATGGTCACGCTCATCGCGTTCGAAAGCATGGGCGTCGCCACCGCGATGCCGACGATGGTGGCCGACCTCGAGGGTCTCGCGCTGTACGCCTGGCCGTTCACCACCTTCCTGGTGGCCAGCGTGGTCGCGACCGTCCTTTCCGGACGCCTCGGCGACCGCAAGGGCCCGGCGCCCGCGCTGCTCGCCGGGACCGCGCTGTTCGCCGCCGGGCTCCTGGTCGCGGGGCTCGCGCACGACATGCCGCTGCTCCTGCTCGGCAGGGCGTTGCAGGGCTTCGGTTCCGGGCTCCTGCTGGTCTCGGTGTCCCTGCTGATCGCGCTCACCTTCACCGACCGGGAACGTCCGGTGATCTACGCGGCCAACGCCGCCGCGTGGGTGCTGCCCGCGGTGATCGGGCCGTCGGTCGCGGGCGTGGTGACCGTCAGCGTCGGCTGGCGCTGGGTGTTCCTGGGGTTGATCCCGCTGACCGGGATCGGGCTCGCCCTGCTGATCGTCGTCACGCGCAAGCTGCCCCGGCACACGCCCGCCGAGTCCGCGCGCCGCGCCGGGGTCGTGCCCGCCGTGGTCGCCGCCCTCGGCGTCGCCGCGCTCACCTGGGCGGCGCAGCATCCGTCCCTCGTGGCGCTGGCCTACGGCGGGGCCGGCCTGGTCGCCCTCGCGTACGCGCTTCGCAAACTCCTGCCCGCCGGGACGCTGTCGTCGCGGCCGGGGTTGCCCACAGTGATCGCTTCGCGCGCGTTGATCGCGGGCGCGTACGCCGGGATGGAGGCGTACCTGCCGCTCACGATGACCGAGGTCCACGGGTACAGCCCCGCGCTGGCCGGGCTGCCGCTGACGGTGACCGCGCTGGGCTGGTCGGCCGGGTCGATGCTGCAGGGCCGCATGCTCGACTGGTCGCGCGAGGCGTCCCTGAGGACCGGGTTCGCGCTGGTCGCGGCCGGTCTGGCGATCTTCGTCTTCGTCCCGCTGCCCTCGTTCCCCGGCTGGATGGCGTTCGTGGCGTCGGCGGTCGGCGGCTCCGGGATGGGCATCGCGATGCCCGCGATCTCGGTGCTGCTGCTCCGGTACTCGCCGGAGGCGGAACGCGGGTTCAACACCTCGGCGCTGCAGCTGGGAGACTGGGTCGGATCGGCCCTGACCATCGGTTTGGGTGGCGTTCTGCTCGCTTCGCTGGCGTCGGCGAAGGAGCCTTCGGTGGCGATCGTGGTGCTTTCGGTCGTGCTGACCGGCATCGCGTTGCTCGGGGTGCGGGTGACCGGCCGGTGGCCGTCGGATATGAGCGCCGCCACCCGCTGACCAGGGTGGGCTTGGTCACGCCCCGGAACGGGCTACCCTGAAGGATGCGATGACCTATCTCGACCACGCGGCGACCACCCCGATGTTGCCCGAAGCCGTAGCGGCGATGTCCGAGGCGCTGTCCACAGTGGGCAACGCCTCCGCGCTGCATTCCTCGGGACGCCGGGCCCGCCGCCGGGTCGAAGAAGCCCGCGAGGTGATCGCGGAGGCGCTGGGCGCCCGGCCGTCCGAGGTGATCTTCACCGCCGGTGGCACGGAGAGCGACAATCTCGCGGTCAAGGGCATCTTCTGGGCCCGCAACGGCGAGGACGCGCGGCGCCGCCGGGTGCTGTGCAGCACCGTCGAGCATCACGCCGTCCTCGAGTCCGTCGAGTGGCTGGAGCAGCACGCGGGCGCCGAGATCGGCTGGGTCGAGGTCGACGAGGCGGGCCGGGTCACCCCGGAGTCGCTGCGCACCGCCATCGGCGACAGCCCGGAGACGGTCGCGCTGGTCACCGTGATGTGGGCGAACAACGAGGTCGGCACGGTCAACCCGATCGCCGGACTCGCCGCCGTCTGCGCCGAGCACGAGATCCCGCTGCACACCGACGCCGTCCAGGCCGTCGGCGCGGTGCCGGTCGACTTCGCCGAAAGCGGCGCCGCGGCGCTGACCCTCACCGCGCACAAGCTCGGCGGCCCGTACGGCGTCGGCGCGCTGCTGCTGGGGCGCGACACGGCGTGCGTGCCGGTGCTGCACGGTGGCGGCCAGGAGCGCAGCGTGCGATCGGGCACGCTCGACGTCCCCGCGGTGATCGCGTTCGCGACGGCGGTGAAGGCCACGGTCGAGGGACGCGAGGAGTACGCGAAACGCGTCGCCGAACTGCGCGACGACCTGATCGAGGCGGTCCGGCGCGAGGTGCCGGACGTGGTGCTCAACGGTGGCGAGGGCGAGCGCCTGCCCACGCACGCCCACTTCACCTTCCCCGGTTGCGCGGGGGACAGCCTGTTGATGCTCTTGGACGCCAAAGGCATCGAATGTTCCACCGGATCGGCGTGCACGGCGGGTGTCGCGCAGCCGAGCCACGTGCTGCTGGCCATGGGTGCCGAACCCGCGGCCGCGCGCGGGTCGCTGCGGTTCTCGTTCGGGCATACCTCGGCACCGGAAGACGTTGAAGCGGTTTCGAGGGAGATCGCGGGCGTCGTCGACAGGGCGAGGCAGGCGGGACTCGCCGGAATGCGCAAGCAGACGCAGAAGCAAGAGGTGTGAGGAAGATGCGCGTACTGGCCGCGATGAGCGGGGGAGTGGACTCGGCGGTGGCCGCCGCGCGCGCCGTGGACGCCGGGCACGAGGTCGTCGGGGTGCACCTGGCGCTGTCGGCGAAGCCCGGCACGCTGCGCACCGGATCCCGTGGCTGCTGCACGATCGAGGACTCCGGCGACGCTCGGCGAGCCGCCGACATCCTCGGCATCCCCTTCTACATCTGGGATTTCGCCGAGCGCTTCACCGAAGAGGTCATCGAGACCTTCGTCGGCGAGTACGCCGCCGGCCGGACGCCGAACCCGTGCGTCACCTGCAACGAGAAGATCAAGTTCGAGGCGTTGCTGGACAAGGCGATGGCGCTCGGCTTCGACGCCGTCGCCACCGGGCACTACGCCCGTCTGTCCCTTGTGGACGGTGTGCCGGAGCTGCGGCGCAGCGTCGACTCCGGCAAGGACCAGTCCTACGTGCTGGCCTCGCTCACCCCGGAGCAGCTGCGGCATTCGCTGTTCCCGCTGGGTGATTCGTGGAAGACCGACGTCCGCGCCGAGGCCGCGAGCCGTGGCCTGTCGGTGGCGAAGAAGCCGGACAGCCACGACATCTGCTTCATCCCGGACGGCGACACGAAGAGCTTCCTGGAGAAGCGGCTCGGGCAGCGTCCCGGTCAGCTCGTCGACGCCGAGACCGGCGCCGTGCTCGGTGAGCACACCGGTGTGCACGGTTTCACCGTCGGCCAGCGCAAGGGCCTCGGCATCGAGGCGCCGGCGCCGGACGGGCGACCGCGCTACGTGCTTTCGCTGGAGCCGGTTTCGGGCACCGTGAAGGTCGGTTCCGCGCGGGACCTCGGCGTGAACGTGATCGAGGCGGACCGCCCGATCTGGCCGAGCGAGCGGCCGTTGGACGGGCCCACGGAATGCGTCGTGCAGGTGCGCGCGCACGGCGGGATCGTCGAGGCCGTCGCGGAGGTTTCCGGCGACTCGGTCACCATTCAGCTGCGCGAGCCGCTGCGCGGCGTCGCTCCGGGGCAGGTCGTCGTGCTGTACCGCACCGATGCCGCCGAAGGCGACCTTGTGCTGGGCAGCGCGAAGATCTCCGGAACCCGCTGACCGCCCGCATTTCGTCCTCTGAATGCGATCCTTGCGCGTGCAACTACCGCATCCAGAGGACTAAATGCGGGGCCGGGGCTAGAACTTCAGCTTGAAGCCGGTGTGCGTCGCCTCGAAACCGAGGCGTTCGTAGAACCGGTGCGCGTCCTCGCGTTTCACGTCCGACGTCAGTTGCACGAGGGCACAGCCTCGCCGCCGCGATTCGTCGATGGCCCACCTCATCAGCTCGCCGCCGAGACCGGAGCCGCGATGGCTCGACCGCACCCGGACCGCCTCGATCTGTCCGCGCAGCGCGCCTTTCCTGGCCAGGCCGGGAATGATCGACAGCTGGAGCGTGCCGACGGCCTCCCCGCCGCCGTCGGCGACGATCAGCAATTGCGCCGGATCGGCGTCGATCTGTTCGAAGGCCTTCAGGTATGGCGTGAGGTCGTCGGCCGAATCACGGGTGCTGCCGATCTGGTCGTCGGCGAGCATCCCGACGATCGCCGCGACGTCTTCCCGGCGCGCTTGACGGATGATCATGACGCGTAGTGTCGCACCCCGTCGGTTTCGGCCGAGGTGAGTTTCCCTTGGGCCACCAGCAGATCCAGATGCGAACCGGTCTCGAGCACGGCGAGCATCTGGTTGAACGGGTCCATGTCGGGCAGCTTGCGCCGCTTGCGCGTCCAGCCCAGCCGCAGCGCGACCTCGTACGCCGTCGTGACGTCCGCGGTGATCTCGGCGCCCATGACTTCGAGCCGGTCGCGGTGGTGCTCCAGCAGTTCGTCCACGCGGGCATGGACGCTGTCGGTGACGGGGCCGTGCGCGGGGAGCATGCGCCGGTCCGGCATCTCGCGCACCAGGCGCAGAGAGTCGAGGTAGTCGCTCAGCGGCAGTTCGGTGGGCACCGGCTGGAAGCCGATGGACGGCGTGATGTGCGGCAGCACGTGGTCGCCGGAGAACACGAGCCCCGCCTCGTCGTCGACGAAGACGACGTGCCCGTCCGTGTGGCCCGGCGTGTGCACGACGTCGAACTCGCGGCCGGGCACGATCGCGCGTTTCCCGGGGACGAGCCACTCGTCGGGCTGCTCCCACAGATGCGCCTCGGTGTGCCGGACGCCGCCGAAGGCTTTGGCGAGTTCTTCGACGACGGGGTCCGCGCCACACCGCTGGAGCAGGCCGACCTGCGCCTCCATCGGGAACCGGTCCGGATCGCCGGAGCGCACCAGCGACGGCTCTTCCCGTTTCCCGAGCCCGAGCTGGCCGCCGAACTCGCGGCGCAGTTCCACGGCCAGCGTGTAGTGATCGCGATGCACGTGGGTGATCAGGAACTCGTCGATGTCGCCGAGATCCGCGCCGAGCGCCTTCAACCCGCGCGAAAGCCGTTCGCGCGCCGACTCCAGCGCCCAGCCCGAGTCCACGAGGACCAGGCGGGTGCCGTCGGTGACGACGTAGACGTTGACCGCGCGCAGCGCGTCCTGCGGCAGGGGCAGCGGGATCCGGTGGACCCCCGGCGAAACCGTGTAGACGCCTGGCTCCGCCCAGTCCCGTTCGCCGTCTTCCGGCAACGGCTCCATGGTGACCTCCGTCCCGGACGCACTCCGGTGTGCCGCCCAGTCCCACCACTTTGTGCCGCCGGAAGCCGAGTGTCCACTTGAGCGGGGTGAGACCCCGGTCACTCGCGCCGCTCGCGTTTAGTCCTCTGGATGCGGTCCTTGCGTCTGCGACTACCGCATCCAGAGGACTAAATGCGGGAGATGACGGCCTTCAGCGATCGTCCTGCTTCAGCGCGGTGTCGATCGTCAGCGCCGAAGCGACCACCATCGACGCCAGCGGGTCCCGCAGCGGCCGGTGGATCTCGACGACGTAGTTGTCGGCGGTGGTGAACGCGGCCTTCACGAAACCGCCCCAGGTCTTGGTGATCCGCGCGATCTCGACGTCGGCGTGGTCCTTGATCACGAAGTTCCACGCCCGCCAGTTCTCCGCGAAGATCCCGCCCACCTTCTGGCCGTTCACCACGAAACCCAGCCGGATCTTGCCGAAGACGTTCTCCTGCACGATCTCCCCGATGGGGGAGTCGTCGGCCTTCGTCACCAGGAACCGGGATTTGAACACCTTCGCGGGCCGCGTGACCTTCAGCACGGTGCTGTGGTTCGCGTCGCGGATTTCGAAGCGGTGGGTCAGGAACTGGTCGTAGTTCGTGAGCAGCCGGATGGCCTTCTTCAACGTGCTCTGCCCGACCTGGACGACACCGCCGAGGCGGTTGCCGTTCTGGTCGAACACGCCGAACTCGTTCGACATCTCGATGAGTTTCGCGCGCTGGTTCACCACCAGCACGGGTTCGGAGAACAGCGTTCCGCCGCCGACCACCCCGGTGGCCCGGCCTTGGGTCCCCCGCGCCGCCTGCGCCCGGATCTTGTTCGGGTCGTGCGCGCCTTCGATGTCCAGCTCGATCATCTCGGCGTCGTGCGACGGCCGCGTGTTCGCGGTCCAGGCCTGCCCGTCCCACCACCGGTACACCCGGGGGTTCTGCTGGTCGGGATACCAGCCGGCGGGCTGTGGAGAGCTCGTCATGGCAGGTCAGCGTAATGCGCGCGGCGCCGTCTCGGGCTCGACGACGGCAATTGCGTCGAATGTCCGTGTCCTCCCCCCGCCCCGCCGCCCCGCACACTCGGACCAAGGGGAGAATCCGGGTGTGAACGAACGACCTTGGCCCCCTGGCGCGGCCACCGCGATCGGTTCCCTGCCCGGTACCGATCCGGTCGAGGCCGCTTCGATCGTGTTCGGTGAACTGCCCGAATTCCCCTGTATGCCCGAACTTCCCGCTCGCGGAGTCGGTGCCGACATGATCGGCCGGACGGCGGCGTTGCTGGTCGACCTCGCCGTCGAGGTCGTGCCGAGCGGTTACCGCGTCACCGCCCGTCCCGGGCACGATCACCGCCGGGCCCTCGATCTGATGAACTGGGACCTCGACGCCGTCCAGGAGGCGCGGGAGAAGGCGGGCGCCGCGCCGCCCGCCTTCAAGATCCAGGTCGCCGGGCCGTGGACGCTGGCCGCGAACGTCGAACTCCCGCGCGGGCACCGGGTCCTCACCGACAGGGGCGCGCTGCGTGACTTCGCCGCTTCGCTGCTCGACGGATTGGCCGGGCACGTCGAGGAGCTGAAATCACGCATCGGCGCGCCCGTCGTGATCCAGTTCGACGAGCCGTCGCTGCCCGCGGTCCTCGCCGGTGATCTCCCGACGGCGTCCGGCTACGGCACCGTTCCCGCCGTGCCCGCGCCGGAAGCCCGCGAGCTGCTTTCGACGGTGATATCGGGGGCGGAGCGCATCACCGGTCAGCCGGTCGCGGTGCACTGCTGCGCCGAAAAACCGCCGATCTCGTTGCTGCGCGCGGCGGGGGCGAAGGCGATCGCGTTCGACTTCGCCTTGCTGAAGGGCGCTTCGCCCGCGCTGCTCGACGAAATCGGCGAGACGCTGGACTCCGGCACGACGCTGATGCTCGGCCTCGTCCCCACCACCGACCCCGGCGTGCCGGTGGAACTGCGTGACGTGGTCTCGCCCGTCCTCAAGCTCGTCGACAGGCTCGGCTTCCGCCGCGAAATCCTCGCGGAACAGGTCGTGCCGACGTCGGCGTGCGGGCTCGCGGGTGCCACTCCCGAGTGGATGCGCCGCGCGCTCACGCTCAGCCGTGAGTCCGGCAAGGCTTTCACCGAACCGCCTGAAGGCTGGTGAGCGGCGCGGTAGCGTGCCCGTCATGCGTTTGTTCCGCCGTTCCCGCAAATCCGAGGACGTTCCCGACCCCCGCACCGCCTGGCCGGAGCAGCCGATCCCCGAGGACGCGGCCGCCGCGGCGGCCGCGTTCTGGGAGGCGTGGTTCGCGCTCCTGCCGGAGGTCAGCGCCGCCCTCGGCGACCGTGAACCGCATCGGGTGGAACACGACCTCTGCACCATCGTCGAAGCACTGCATCCCCGGCTGCACTTCTCCCTCGATCGTGGGCACCGGGCGATCTACGCACTGGTGCTGACCGGCCAGGAGGATCCGGAACTGCGCCCGTACACCGACGCGTGGAAGGCCGCGGCGCCGCCGGAGGACGCGATCTGGGAGTACCACGATTCGGTGCCACCGGTCCCCGATCCGAGTGACGTCACCGTCAACCTCGGCGAGACCCGCATCGCGCTCGCCGACGTCCGGGTGACCGCGAAAGTCGACGAAGCAGCCGGACGGGTGGACGTGACCGTGTTCCATCCGCTGATCGAAGTGCTGGCGCCGGAGACCCGGACGACCATGACGTTCCTGCCGCTGGACGCCACGCTGGGTGAGCGTGTCGCGGCCGAACGCCTCGGCAAGGTCGAGCTGGTGACCGAGGCCCAGGACGGGCAGCTGACCTTGCTCGAACTACGCGAAGTGGTCGGCGGACTCGGTTCACCGGAGCCCGGAAATGTCGGTACCCCCGACTAGGGTTACCCCCGTGAGCAGCGAACTTCCCGAAAACATCGAGCCGGCGCAGGACGTCACCGACGTGCCTGCCGACGTCCGCGAACGGCATGCCGAGCTGGCGGAGGAGATCCGCGGCCACCAGTTCCGGTACTACGTGCTGGATTCACCGATCGTGTCCGACGGTCAGTTCGACGAGCTGCTCAACGAACTCCAGGCCATCGAGGACGAGTATCCGGGGCTGGTGACGCCGGAGTCGCCGACGCAGAACGTCGGCGGCACGTTCTCCACCGAGTTCGTCGCGCACGACCACCTCGAGCGCATGCTCAGCCTCGACAACGTCTTCGACACCGAGGAGTTCGAGGCCTGGGTCGAGCGGGTCCAGAAGGAGATCGGCGCGACGAAGTACCTCGCCGAACTGAAGATCGACGGGCTCGCGATCAACCTGCTGTACGAGAACGGCCGCCTGACCCGCGCGCTGACCAGGGGCGACGGCCGCACCGGCGAGGACGTCACGCTCAACGTCCGCACGCTGGAGCAGGTGCCGGAGCGGCTGACCGCGACGGACGAGTTCCCGGTGCCCGCGCTGGTCGAGGTCCGCGGCGAGGTGTTCTTCCGCGTCGAGGATTTCCTGGCGCTGAACGCGAAAATGGTCGAGGCGGGCAAGGATCCGTACGCGAACCCACGCAACACGGCCGCCGGATCGTTGCGGCAGAAGGATCCCAAGATCACGAAGTCGCGCAACCTGCGGCTGATCTGCCACGGCCTCGGCAAACGCGAGGGTTTCGAGCCGAAACGCCAGTCCGAGGCGTACGACGCGCTCGCCGCGTGGGGCCTGCCGGTCTCGCCGCACAGCAAGGTGCTGACCTCCGGCAAGGAGTTGCTGGAGCACATCCAGTACTGGGGCGAGCACAGGCACGACGCCGAGCACGAGATCGACGGCGTCGTCATCAAGGTCGACGAGGTAGCGCTGCAGCGCCGTCTCGGCACGACGTCGCGCGCGCCGCGCTGGGCGATCGCCTACAAGTACCCGCCGGAAGAGGCGATCACCACGCTCCTGGACATCCAGGTCAACGTCGGCCGCACCGGGCGGGTCACCCCGTTCGCGGTGATGGAGCCGGTGAAGGTGGCCGGGTCCACGGTCGCGATGGCGACCCTGCACAACCAGGAGGAGGTCAAGCGCAAGGGCGTGCTGATCGGGGACAAGGTCGTCATCCGCAAGGCGGGCGACGTCATCCCCGAGGTGCTCGGGCCGGTCGCCGACGCGCGTACCGGTGAAGAGCGCGAGTTCGTCATGCCGCTGCGCTGCCCCAACTGCGACACCGAACTGGCGTACCAGAAGGAGGGCGACATCGACATCCGTTGCCCCAACGCGCAGTTCTGCCCGGCGCAGCGGAGGGAGCGGCTGTTCCACCTGGCGAGCCGGAACGTCTTCGACATCGAGGTGGTCGGGTACGAGGCCGCGGTGGCGCTGCTGGACGCCGGCGTCGTGCACGACGAGGGCGACATCTTCGACCTGGACGAGGAGAAGCTGCTCCAGGTCGAGCTGTTCCGCACCAAGGCGGGGGAGCTCTCGGCCAACGGGCGCAAACTGCTGGAGAACCTGGAAACCGTCAAGGATCGTCCACTGTGGAGGGTCATCGTCGGGCTGTCGATCCGGCACGTCGGCCCGACGGCCGCACAGGCGCTCGCGCGGGAATTCGGTTCACTGGAACGGATCGAGAACGCCTCCGAAGAGGAGCTCGCCGCCGTCGACGGTGTCGGCCCGACCATCGTGCGAGCCGCGAAGGAATGGTTCGAGGTCGATTGGCACCGCGAGATCGTCGAGAAATGGCGTGCGGCGGGCGTGCGGATGGAGGAGGAGCGCGACGAGTCCGTCCCGCGCAACCTCGAAGGCCTGTCCATCGTCGTCACCGGCTCGCTGAACGACTACTCCCGCGACGAGGCCAAGGAGTTCATCATGGCCCGCGGCGGGAAGGCGGCCGGTTCGGTGTCGAAGAAGACGGCGTTCGTCGTCGTGGGCGACGCGCCGGGCTCGAAGTACGACAAGGCCGTCCAGCTGAAGGTGCCGGTGCTCGACGAGAACGGCTTCCGTGTGCTGCTGGAAGACGGGCCCGAGGCCGCGGCCGAGCTCGCGCTGCCGACCGGCGAGGAGGAGAGCGGTGAGTGACCTGGAGATCCGGCCCGCGCGGCCGGAGGAGCTGACGGCCGTCGGCGAGCTCACGCTGGCCGCGTACTCGGCGGAGCGGAACCTCGTCGACGGCGTGGGCTACGCGACCGAGTTGCTCGACGCCGCCCGGCGGGCGGAGCTGGCCGAACTGCTGGTCGCGGTGGACGGGGACGGCACGCTCGTCGGCACGGTCACCATCGCGCACCCGGGGACGCCGTTCGCCGAGCTGTCCCGCGAGGGCGAACTGGAGTTCCGCATGCTCGGGGTGCTGCCCTCGGCGACCGGGCGCGGTATCGGCGAGGCGCTGACCAGGGCGGTCATCGCGCGGGCGCGGGAACTCGGCGCCGCGAGGGTGGTGCTGTGCAGCCTGGAGACGATGACGCGGGCCCACCGGCTCTACGAGCGGCTCGGCTTCGTGCGGCTGCCCGAGCGGGACTGGGAGCCGCATCCCGGGGTGACCCTGATCGCGTACCGCCTGGAGCTCACCTAGCCCGCATTTCGTCCTCTGAATGCGGTACTTGCGCGTGCAACTACCGCATTCAGAGGACGAAATGCATGAGGTCAGCTGTCCAGAACGACGGCGACGATCCCGGCGAAATGCGCCAACCGCGCCACCTCGGCGGCCCGGAAGTTCGGCCCGCCCGGCCGCGCGACCAGCAGCGCCTTGCCCGGCTTCCCCAGCGGCGTCGCCGCGAGCTCGGTCCCCAGTTCCTTCCACGTCTCCGGCACCCACGCCTCTTCGGCGTCGAGGATGGTGGCGCGTTCCAGCGGCAGCCACGGCAGATCGGTGATCGGCGTTTCGGGCGCGGCGTTGGACGACGCCAGCCGGATCGCGCCGGCCTCGGCGTGCTCGACGACGACGGCCCAGCCCGCCCGGATGATCCTCGGCACACCTTCGGCGAGGATCTCCAGCCCCGAAGCGGGCTTCGCGGCGATCTCCTCGACCAGTTCGAGCTCACGATGGGTGTCCAGCACCCCGGCGTACGGCCGGACGGCGTCGACCTCGACCCCGTCGACGCTTTCGGCGGCGGTGATCAGCGCGTCCGGCAGCCTGCCGGAGGGGATTTCGACGACGAGGTCGTCGATGGCGACACCGCCGCCCCGTTCGACGACGTCCACGCTCAGGATGTCGGCGCCGACGGTGCCGAGCGCGGTGGCGACCGCGCCGAGGGTCCCCGGGGTGTCCGGTAATTGGACCCGGATCAGGAACGACACACGCGCCCCTCTCGCCTCAGGCGTCCCAGCCTCGCCGTGGAACGCGCTACGCCGGGCGCCGATTGTGACAGACCGGACGAGGTAATGGGACCCGACGTCCGGGGCGCGGGATAACGAACCAGGCACTCCTTACCCGACATGGGAGCGCAGGCCGCGGCATAACCCAGTCGAGTTCGCCGACGCCGCCACCATAGACTTGCAGCTTCCGACAGAACCCGCACAGCACACCCCGGGAGTCACCCGCGTGCCCAACATTTCCCGCGACGAGGTCGCACACCTCGCCAAGCTGGCCAGGCTTGCCGTCACCGAAGAGGAGCTGGACGTCTTCGCAGGCCAGCTCGACCAGATCCTGGACTCGGTGGCCAAGGTGAGCGAGGTCGCAGGCGAGGATGTCCCGCCCACGTCGCACGCCGTGCCGCTGACCAACGTGTTCCGTGAGGACACGGTCCGACCGGGGCTGACCCAGCAGCAGGCGCTGGCCGGTGCGCCGGCCAGCGAAGAGGGTCGTTTCCGGGTGCCGCGGATTCTGGGAGAAGAACAGTGACCGAACTCATCAAGCTCACCGCCGCCGAGCTGGCGGAGAAGATCCAGTCCCGTGAGGTCTCGGCCGTCGAGGTCACCCAGGCCCATCTGGACCGGATCGCCGAGGTCGACGACCACATCCACGCGTTCCTGCACGTCGACACCGAGGGCGCGCTCGAAGCCGCCCGCGCGGTGGACGCCGACGTCGCCGAGGGCAAGGCGCCGAAGTCGGCCCTCGCCGGTGTCCCGCTGGCGCTCAAGGACGTGCTGACCACCAAGGGCATCCCGACCACGGTCGGTTCGAAGACCCTGGAGAACTGGCTCCCGCCGTACGACGCCACCGTGACGCGCAAGCTGCGCGAGGCCGGTGTCGTGGTGCTCGGCAAGACCAACATGGACGAGTTCGCGATGGGCTCCTCCACGGAGAACTCCGCGTTCGGCCCGACCCACAACCCGTGGGACCACGCCCGCATCCCGGGCGGTTCCGGCGGTGGCTCCTCGGCGTCCATCGCGGCGTTCGAGGCCGCGATCGCGATCGGCACCGACACCGGCGGCTCGATCCGCCAGCCCGGCGCGGTCACCGGCACCGTCGGCGTGAAGCCGACGTACGGCGGTGTCTCCCGCTACGGTCTCGTCGCCTTCTCCTCCTCGCTCGACCAGGCCGGTCCCTGCGCGCGGACGGTGCTCGACGCCGCCTTGCTGCACGAGGTCATCGCCGGGTACGACCCGATGGACTCGACCTCGATCGACGCGCCGGTCCCGCCGGTGGTCGCCGCGGCCCGCCAGGGCCTGACCGGTGACCTCAAGGGCGTCCGCGTTGGCGTGGTGAAGGAATTCGCCGGTGACGGCTACCAGCCGGGCGTGTTGCGGTCGTTCGAGGCCGCCGTCGAGCAGCTGCGCGCGCTCGGCGCCGAGGTCGTCGAGGTCTCGTGCCCGAACTTCACCTACGCGCTCCCCGCGTACTACCTGATCGCGCCGAGCGAGTGCTCGTCGAACCTCGCCCGGTTCGACGCCATGCGCTACGGCCTGCGCGTGTCCGACGACGGCGCGCACAGCGCCGAAGAGGTCATGTCGCTGACCCGCGAGAAGGGCTTCGGTCCGGAGGTCAAGCGCCGCATCATGCTCGGCACGTACGCGCTTTCCTCGGGTTACTACGACGCGTACTACGGCTCGGCGCAGAAGGTCCGCACGCTCATCACGCGCGATTTCGAAGCCGCGTACGAAAAGGTGGACGTGCTGGTCTCGCCGACCACGCCGACCACGGCGTTCAAGATCGGCGAGCGCGTCGACGACCCGATGGCGATGTACCTGGCGGACCTCTGCACCATCCCGTCGAACCTCGCCGGCAACGCCGCGATGAGTGTCCCGAGTGGACTGTCGCATGAGGACGGCCTGCCGGTCGGCCTGCAGATCATGGCCCCGGCGATGGCCGACGACCGGCTGTACCGCGTCGGCGCCGCCTACGAGGTCGCGCGCGACGCCGCCAACGGTGGCTCGCTGGTGCACGAGGTTCCGGAGCTGGGAGGAAAGAAGTGACCGCCGTGGTTGAGTTGATGGACTACGCCGACGTCATCGAGCGGTTCGATCCGGTGCTGGGCCTCGAGGTGCACGTCGAGCTGAACACGAACACCAAGATGTTCTGCGGCTGCGCCAACGAGTTCGGCGGCGAGCCGAACACCAAGGTGTGCCCGACCTGTCTCGGCCTGCCCGGTTCGCTGCCGGTCGTGAACGGCAAGGCGGTCGAGGGCGCGATCCGCATCGGCCTCGCGCTCAACTGCGAGATCGCCGAATGGTGCCGCTTCGCCCGGAAGAACTACTTCTACCCGGACATGCCGAAGAACTTCCAGACGTCGCAGTACGACGAGCCGATCGCCTTCAACGGCTACCTCGACGTGACGCTGGACGACGGCGAGGTCGTGCGGGTCGAGATCGAGCGTGCCCACATGGAAGAGGACACCGGCAAGTCGCTGCACGTCGGTGGTGCCACCGGGCGGATCCACGGCGCCGAGCACTCGCTGCTCGACTACAACCGCGCCGGCGTGCCGCTGATCGAGATCGTCACCAAGCCGATCGAGCACACCGGCGACCGCGCCCCCGAGGTCGCCCGCGCGTACGTGAGCGCCCTGCGGGATCTGCTGCGCGCGCTGGACGTTTCCGACGTCCGCATGGACCAGGGTTCCCTGCGCTGCGACGCGAACGTTTCGCTGATGGCCAAGGACGCGACCGAATTCGGCACGCGCACCGAGACCAAGAACGTCAACTCGCTGCGCAGCGTCGAGCGCGCCGTGCGCTACGAGATGACCCGCCAGGCGGCGATCCTCGCCGAGGGCGGTTCCATCAAGCAGGAGACGCGGCACTTCCAGGAGGCCGACGGCACCACGTCGTCGGGCCGCACCAAGGAGACCGCCGAGGACTACCGGTACTTCCCGGAGCCCGACCTGGTCCCGATCGCGCCGTCGCGCGAATGGGTCGAGGAGTTGCGCAAGACGCTGCCGGAGATGCCGTCGGAGCGCCGCAAGCGCATCCAGCGGGAGTGGAACCTGACCGACGAGGCGCTGCGCGACCTGCTCAACGTCGGCGCGGTCGACCTGGTCGCCGCGACCGTCGAGGCGGGGGCGACGCCGGACGAGGCTCGCAGCTGGTGGGTCAACACGCTGGCGCAGGAGGCCAACTCCCGCGAGATCGAGCTGGCCGAGCTGGCGATCACCCCGGCGCAGCTGGCCGAGGTCATCGCGCTGGTCAACGCCGGTGAGCTGACCAACAAGCTGGCCAAGGAGGTCGTGCAGGGCGTGCTCGCCGGCGAGGGTTCGCCGTCCGAGGTCGTCGAGAAGCGCGGCCTGAAGGTCGTCTCCGACGACTCCGCGCTCATCGCGGCGGTCGACGAGGCGCTGGCCGCGCAGCCCGACGTCGCCGAGAAGATCCGCGGCGGCAAGGTGGCCGCGGCCGGGGCGATCGTCGGCGCGGTCATGAAGGCCACCAAGGGCCAGGCCGACGCCAAGCGGGTGCGCGAACTGATCGTCGAGCGAGTCGGTGCCTGATTTCGCTCTGAAGAAGGTCACCTGGCGTGAGTGGCTCGGCCTCGCGGCCGGGCTGCTCGCGCTGGTGGCCTTGTTCCTTCCGTGGACGACGCTGACCGCCTCGCGCCCGGAAATCGAAGACGTGCTGAGCACGTTGCCCGCCACCGACGTCACGCGCGACGCGTGGCGTTCGGGTTTCCTCGCTTGGGCGCCGGTGTTCCTCCTGTTCCTTCCCGGTCTCGCGGTCGTGCTGTTCGGCCGTGTCGACGGCGTCCGCCGGGCGGGCCTGCCGCATCTGTGGCTGATGGCGGCCATCGGCGCGCTGCTGCTGATGGTGCTCGGCTGGACCACCCTCGACTGGCAGTTCGACGCCGACCAGCGCGGGATCCTTTCCGCCGCCGGAATCGAGATCGGGACCGGCCTCGGTCGCTATCTCGGCCTGGTGGCCGCCGTGGTCTCCGTCGTCGTGGCGTTCTTCGACGTCCGGCGCCTGCGTGCCGAGACCCGCACCCGCCGTCCCTGAGTCCCCTCCCTCTCGCGTTTAGTCCTCTGAATGCGAAAGGGAGGGCGCTTGCGAACGCATTGACATGTGACCATTTGGTCACCTATTTTGTCCCGCATGACCACTTCACGCAGGACACTCGTCACCGTGCTCGTCGCAGTTCTCCTCGGCGCGCTGTTCACCGCCGCGCCCGCGGCCGCCGGAGAGCGCCACCGGATCCACGAGGGCACCATCGACGGCGCCGACTATCTGGTCAAAGTGCCGAAACGCTGGAACGGCACGCTGGTGCTCTACAGCCACGGGCTCTACGTGGACCCGTGGGCGCCGAAGCAGATCATGCTGGCCACCAGACCCGAGACCGAGTCTTGGCTGCTGGACCAGGGTTACGCGCTGGCCGCGTCGAACTACAAGGGCACCTTCGGGCACGCGATCGAAGAAGCCTTGACCGACCAGATCGCGCTGCTGGACTGGTTCGAGACCAACGTGGGCAAACCGCGGCGGACCGTCACGAGCGGAATGTCCATGGGCGCCGTGATCTCCTTGAAGCTGGCCGAGAACAACCCGGGCCGGTTCGACGGTGTCCTGGCGCAGTGCGGCGAGTACGACGCGCACGGCACGTGGAACAGCGCGCTGGACATGCTCTTCGCACTCAAGACGCTGCTGGCGCCGGACGCGGACATCGACCTGGTCCGGCCGCGTGATCCGCAGGCCGCGCAGGCGGCACTCGAAGCCGTCGTTGCCGAAGCGCAGAAGACCGACGCGGGCCGGGCGCGGATCGCGCTGGCCGGTGCGCTGGGCACCGTCCCGGGCTGGGCGCTCGCGCACGAGCCGGAGCCGACGGCGTCCGCCGACCGTCTCGCCCAGCAGGCGATGTGGGTCACCGGCGCCTATCTGTACGGCTACGGACCGGGCGCGCGTCCCGAAATCGAGCGCCGGGCGGGCGGGAACCCGTCGTCGAACACCGGGATCGACTACCGGCGTCAGCTCGTCCGGTCCGCCGGTCTCGACCTGGTCCGGCAGGCCTACCGGACGAGCGGCGTGGAGCTGGAAGCCGACCTCGACCGGCTCGCCGCGGCTCCGCGGATTTCGGCGGATCCGAAGGCTCAGGCCTACATGCAGCGCTTCACCGTGGCGCGCGGCACCACGCCTTCACCCGTACTGACCACGCACACCACCGGTGACGGCGGCGCCGTGGCGGGCCAGGCCCGGTGGTACGGCGACCAGGTCCGGCGCGACGGCGATCCCGCTCTGCTGCGGCAGACCTACGTGAACCGGGGCGGTCACTGCTCGTTCAACGCGGCCGAGGAGATCGTCCTGCTGCGCACCCTGCTGTCCAGGGCGGACACCGGCCGCTGGCCCTCCACCGAACCGCACCGGCTCACCGCCGCGGCGAACGCGCTGGGCTCGGGCTACCGGCTCGTGCCGGAGCTGTTCGACCCGCAGGGCAAGGAAAAGGCGATGCCGCCGTCGTTCACCCGGTTCGCACCGGCGCCCCACCCGCGGCCGTCCCGCTAGGACCGCTCAGTCCTTGCCGCCCCCGCCGGAACTGGCCGACGGCGTGATGATGACGACGCGGTCGTCGCTCGAAACCGGGGAACCGCCGTCCTTGTTGACCGTCCCGGCGAGCGCGATCTGCGGGTTGACCATGCTCATCGCGGACAGCCTGCCGAAGGTCTTCGGCGGTTTGCCGACCTTGCCGTCCATGACGACGTTGGGCTTGCCGGTCACCGCCCCGTCCGGGGTGACCGGCAGGTTCTGCAGGTTGCCCGCGATGGACGTGGTGATCGAGAGATACCCGGTGGAGCCGACGAAATCCGCGCACCCCGCGACGCCGGGTTTGTCGGTCCAGCTCCAGGCCGGGGTGGTCAGCGGCTGGCCACCGCGAAGCCGGTACAGGACGTCCTTGTCGGCCAGCCGGTCGGTGAGCCATACGCGGGAACCGGCCTGGTCGCGGCAGATCCCGCCGGGGGAGTGCACGCCGGTGGAGAAGACCGCCGAACCCGCCGTGGGGTTGCCCGGCGCCGGTTTGCCGGAGGTGTCGATGCGCAGCACCTTCCCGGCCAGCGACGCCGGATCGGCCGCGAGCCCGGGGTTGCCCGCGTCGCCGGTGGCGACCAGGAGCGCGCCCTTCGCGTCGGTGCCGATCGCGCCGCGGTTGCCGGTGGCCCCCTTGGGGATCCCGGTCAGCACCGGTTTCGGCGCCTGGCCCTTCGCCAGGCGGACGACCCGGTTGTCGGTCGGGGTGGTGATGTAGGCGAAGACGAGCTGGTCTTCGGCGAACCCCGGGGAGAGGGCGAGCGAGGTGAGGCCGCCGTCGCCGGAACCGTCCACGGGGACGGTCGCCCAGTCGGCCGGGTCCTTCTCCGCGGCGGCGAGCAGGATCCGGCCGCTCTTGCGTTCTCCGGCGAGCGCGCTCGGAGCGGTGCCGTCGCCGGGGATCGCGGCCACGGCGGCGACGGTGTCCAGGCAGGTCGCGATGACGGCCTTGTCGAAGTCCTTGCAGCCCTGCGGCGGCGGGACCGGCGTCGGCGCCTGGTTCGGCCCGTTTCCCCGGCCGGGACCGGCGTCGCCCGCTTCACCGCCCGGCCCGACCTGCGGCGGGACCTCGGGGGACGGCGGGTTGACCGGGGTGAACTTCTGCCCGGCGGCGGTGTTGTCGAATTCGGCGCAACCGGAGAGCATCAGGGCGCCGCAGGCCAGCATGGCCAGCGGCGCGGTCCATTTCCGCCGGTACCGGGTACGCACGGGCCCAGCCTAGGTGGGCGTACGTGAGCCACAGGTAAGAGCTCCTCGATACCGTGGTGATCATGACTGTGACCGTTCTCGTGCCCGACGAAGAGGGAGTGGCCGCGCTTTCGGAGATCGAGGGCGTGCGTCCGGTGGTGTACCGCCGCGGCGAGCCGGTGCCCGCCGAAGCCGCCGAGGCCGAGGTCCTCGTGACCGGCGAGGGGCCCAGCGAGGAACTCTGGCGCGAACTGCCGAACGTCAAACTCGTGCAGCTGCTGGCGGCGGGTGCCGAGGACTGGGTCGGCAAGGTGCCGGACGGTGTGCTGCTCTCGACCTGCCGTGGCGCACACGGCGGAAGCTCGGCCGAGTGGGTCGTCGCGGTCCTCTTGACCATCTACCGGGATCTCGGCGGTTTCGCCGACGGCCACCGGCGGAAGCACTGGGAACGCCGGATCACCGACACCCTGCAGGGCAAACGGGCACTCATCGTCGGCGCGGGCGACCTCGGCAGGCATCTGCGCCGACGGCTGGAGACGTTCGACGTGCGCTGCACGATGGTGGGCGCGACGGCCCGCGAGGGCGTGCACGGCAACGACGAACTCCCCGGATTGCTGCCCGACCACGACATCACGGTCCTGATGGTGCCGCTCACGCCGCATACGCGGGGCATGGTCGACGCGGAGTTCCTGGCCGCGATGCCGGACGACGCGATCCTCGTCAACGTGTCGAGGGGGCCGGTCGTGGACACCGGCGCGCTCGTCGCGGAACTCGCGTCGGGACGGCTGCGCGCCGCCCTCGACGTCACCGACCCGGAGCCCTTGCCCGAGGGGCATCCGCTGTGGGACGTGCCGGGACTGCTGCTGACGCCGCACGTCGCGGGCGCCGTGAGCGGGCGGCGGCAGCGCGCCTACGCGGTGGTGGTCCGCGAACTGAGCCACTATCTGGGCGGGGAGTTGCCGAAGAACCTGGTCCACGGCGAATACTGATCGGCGTGGCGAATCTTCATGTCGGCTGCGCGATGTGGACGCACAAGGCGTGGGCGGGCCGGTTCGTGCCGCGGTCGGCGCCCGCCGGGGAGCGCCTGCGGGCCTACTCCGGCTGGTGCAACGCGGTCGAAGGCAACACGACCTTCTACGCGACGCCCGCGAGGGAAACCGTCGAGACGTGGGCGCGGCAGACCGGTCCCGGTTTCCGGTTCGTGGTCAAGCTGCCCAAGGTCGTCACGCACGAGAAACGGCTCGCCGGGGTCGAGACCGAGATGCGGGCGTTCCTCGACGCGATCGAACCCCTCGGTGAGCGGGCGGTCCTGTGGACCCAGCTGCCCGGCTCGTTCGGCCCGCCGGACGTCGACGCCCTCGGCCGCTTCCTGCGCCGTCTCCCCGCCGGTCTCCGGCGCGCCGTGGAGGTGCGGCACCCGGAGTTCTCCAGCGACGCCCGCGCGACGGCGTTGCTGGAGACGGCGCTGGCCGGCGCGGGTGCCGAGTGGGTGCCGTTCGACACCACGGTCTTCTTCGCGAGTCCGCCGGTCAGCGAAGCCGAACAGGACGCCTGGGCGAAGAAACCCCGGCTGCCGCGGCGGACGCGGGCGCTCACCGATCGCCCGATCGTCCGCTACCTGGGCCGCGACGCGACCGAAGTGACCGTCGAGGGATGGCGGCCGTGGACCGAGGTGGTCGCCGGATGGCTGCGCGAGGGCCGTTCGCCGACGGTCTTCGTGCACACCCCCGACAACGACGACGCGCCGGCGCTCGCCCGCCGCTTCCACGACGACGTGCGCGCCCTGGTGCCCGGTCTCGACCCGCTGCCGGAGCCCGAACCGGTCGAGCCCGCGACCTTGTTCTGAGCCGCTCCGGCGGTTCGGTCGCCTGACGGGCCGGTTTCCCCTACCCTTCGCGCGTGAGCGATGACTATCAGACCAGCATGATCTCGGACGTGGCCGACGCCGACAGCGGCCCCGGCCCGGCGGAGACCAGGGGCGGGATCGATCTCGGTCTGCTCGTCCTGCGAGTGGTACTCGGCGTGACGATGGGCGCGCACGGGCTCCAGCACCTCTTCGGCGCCTTCGGCGGCCCTGGGGTCGGTGGCTTCGCCAGGGCACTCGGCGAGCTCGGCTACACCAGCCAGACCACGCTGCTTTCGTGGATCACCGGGATCAGCGAAGTGGTCGGCGGCGCGCTCGTGCTGGTGGGCCTGTTCACCCCGATCGGCGCCGCCGCGCTGCTCGGTGTCTGCGCGAACATCGTCTACGTGAAGTTCGGCGGCGGGTTCTTCCAGAAGCAGGGGCAGGGCTTCGAGTTCGAACTCCTGCTGGCCGCGGCTTCGCTGACCGTCCTGCTCGCGGGCTCCGGGCGGATCGCGCTGGACGTCAACACCCCGTGGCGGAAGCGGCCGCTTTCGTTCGGGTTGATCGGGTTGCTCCTGTCGGCGGCCGCCTCGGTCGTGGTGATCGTCCTGTGCCGCTGACCGCTCGCATTTAGAGGACTAAATGCGCTCGTTGCGCATTTAGTCCTCTAAATGCATGCTTGCGGCCTACTTGTTCGGGTCCCGGACGGCGCCGGTGTCGGCCGAAGTCGCCATCCGCGCGTAGGCCCTCAGCGCGGCGGTGATCTTCCGGTCCCGCGAGACCGGCTGCCACGGCCGCTCGCTCGCCTCCATCTTCGCGCGCCGCTCGGCGAGCACGTCCTCGTCGACGAGCAGTTCGAGCCGACGCTCGTGGACGTCGAGCAGGATCCGGTCGCCGTTCTGGACCAGGCCGATCGCCCCGCCCGCGGCGGCCTCGGGCGAGATGTGCCCGACCGAGATGCCCGACGAGCCGCCGGAGAACCGGCCGTCGGTGATCAGCGCGCATTTCTTGCCCAGCCCCGAGCCCTTGAGGAACGCCGTCGGGTGCAGCATCTCCTGCATCCCAGGGCCGCCCGCCGGGCCTTCGTAGCGGATCACCAGCACCTCGCCGGGCTGGATCTCCTTCTTGAGGATGGCCGAGACCGCCTCCTCCTGGCTCTCCAGCACCCGGGCCGGGCCCTCGAAATGCCACAGTTCCTCGTCGATACCCGCCGACTTGATGACGGCGCCGTTCTCGGCGAGGTTGCCGCGCAGGATCGCGAGCCCGCCGTCCTTGGTGTAGGCGTGTTCGACGTCGTGGATGCAGCCGCCGACGGCGTCGGTGTCCAAAGAGGACCAACGGTTCTCGGTGGAGAACGCCTCGGTGGTGCGGACTCCGCCCGGAGCCGCGTGGAACAGCTCGATCGCCCGCTCCGACGGCTCCTTCGCCCGGATGTCCCAAGTGGACAGCCACGACTCCAGATCCGGCGAGTGCACGGAGTGGACGTCGGTGTTCAGCAGCCCGCCGCGGTGCAGTTCGCCGAGGATCGCCGGGATTCCGCCGGCGCGGTGGACGTCCTCCATGTGGTAGTCCGAGTTCGGCGCGACCTTCGACAGGCACGGCACGCGGCGGCCGATGGCGTCGATGTCGTCGATGGTGAAGTCGACCTCGCCCTCCTGCGCGGCGGCGAGGATGTGCAGCACCGTGTTGGTCGAACCGCCCATCGCCATGTCGAGGGCCATCGCGTTCTCGAAAGCCTTCTTCGACGCGATCGAACGCGGGAGCACGGACTCGTCGTCCTGCTCATACCAGCGCTTGCACAGCTCGACGACCGTGCGCCCGGCGTCCTCGAAGAGCGCCCGGCGGGCGGCGTGCGTGGCGAGGGTGGAGCCGTTGCCCGGCAGGGAGAGCCCGAGCGCCTCGGTGAGGCAGTTCATCGAGTTCGCGGTGAACATGCCCGAGCACGAACCACAGGTCGGGCAGGCCGAACGCTCCACAATGGACAGCCCGTCCTCGTCGACCTCGCTGCTGGCCGACGCGGCGATCGCGGTGATGAGGTCGGTCGGCGCCTGCGCGACCCCGCCGACGACCACGGCCTTCCCGGCCTCCATCGGTCCACCGGAGACGAACACCACCGGGATGTTCAGCCGCATGGCGGCGTTCAGCATGCCCGGGGTGATCTTGTCGCAGTTGGAGATGCAGACCAGCGCGTCGGCCTGGTGCGCGTTCACCATGTACTCGACGGAGTCGGCGATGATCTCGCGCGAGGGCAGCGAGTAGAGCATTCCGCTGTGCCCCATGGCGATCCCGTCGTCGACGGCGATCGTGTGGAACTCGCGGGCGACACCGCCCGCCTCCTTCACCGCGCCGGCCACGATTTCGCCGAGGTCCTTGAGGTGCACGTGCCCCGGCACGAACTGGGTGTAGGAGTTCGCGATGGCGACGATCGGCTTGCCGAAGTCGCTGTCGGTCATTCCGGTGGCGCGCCAGAGCGAGCGCGCGCCCGCCGCGTTGCGGCCGTGGGTGGTGGTCCGGGAACGGAGTTGAGGCACGGCTGACTCCAAGGTTCGGGATGGGGACCAGGGCGAACGAGCGCCAAACTGGTCCTACCAATCCTACTCCCCGGAATCGTCGCGCTTTTCCGGAGCCTCGGCCAGGTCGTCGGTCAGCCCGGAGGGATCGGCCATCCGCCCCGCACTGACCAGCGAAATCACCGGAAGATGGCGGGTGCGCACGGCGGGCAGGGCGACCTTGGTCTCGTCCTTCAGCACCGCCTGCACCTTCGCCTTGTCAGTGATGGCGAGGCCCTTGAGGGAGGTCCACGGCAGATCCTTCCGCCCGAACATCGTCCGCACCTCGAGTCCCTCGGCCGTCGCCGTCGTGCGGGTCCGGATGACGAACACCGCCAGCGCGATCGGGAAGAGGTAGAGCCACTGGAGATACGGCACGTCGCCGAACGCGACAGGCGTCACACAAACGACGAGGAAAGCGATCGCCAGCAATGCCGTGTTCGGGATTTTGAAGACGGCCTTGCGGTCCTCGTTCGCCTGTTCCCGCTGCTTTTCTTCTGCCACGTCAAAGATGGTGCACCGCCGCCTCCGCGGCCCCGAACGCGGGTCGCACCACGCGCCGAAGGTGTCCAGCATGCGGAATCGCCGTCCCGCAGAGTTGACACTCTTGACGGCGACCGGCTAGCTTCACTCTTGTGACAACGCAGACCGGCCTCGTACTTCCCAAGCGCGTCGACGCTTAGGGAAGTCTCCGCTGCGTCGACGCGCGACCCTCGTGCGACCACTCCGGTCGGCGGGGGTTTTTTGTTGCCTGGAACAATTTCACTGCCGAACCAGCCAATGAATACCCGAACGAGTGACTAGACAAGACGAGGCAAACAGCGATGACTAGTGCCACCTCGCGAGCTGATGCGAACTCCGGTACCACCGGTGCCCGACCCAAGCCGGCGCCGCCCGCCGGGACCCCGGTGCGGGTCACGGGCGCGCAGTCGCTCGTCCGCTCGCTCGAGGCGGTGGGCGCGGAGGTCGTGTTCGGTATTCCCGGCGGCACCATTCTCCCGGCGTACGACCCGCTGCTCGACTCGACGAAGGTCCGCCACGTCCTGGTCCGTCACGAACAGGGCGCCGGGCACGCCGCCACCGGGTACGCGCAGGCGACCGGCAAGGTCGGCGTGTGCATGGCCACCTCCGGTCCCGGCGCCACCAACCTGGTCACCCCGCTGGCCGACGCGAACATGGACTCGGTGCCCGTCGTCGCCATCACCGGCCAGCAGTCCCGCGCGCTGATCGGCACGGACGCCTTCCAGGAAGCCGACATCTGCGGCATCACGATGCCGATCACCAAGCACAACTTCCTGGTCACCGACCCGGCGGACATCCCGCGCACCATCGCGGAGGCGTTCCACCTCGCCTCGACCGGCCGTCCCGGCCCGGTCCTGGTGGACATCCCCAAGGACGTCCTGCAGGAGATGACCTCGTTCTCCTGGCCGACGGAAATGCGCCTGCCGGGCTACCGGCCCACGCTGCGCCCGCACGGCAAGCAGGTCCGCGAGGCAGCGCGGCTGATCAGCAAGTCGCGGCGCCCGGTCCTCTACGTCGGCGGCGGCGTGGTCAAGGCCGACGCCTCGCGCCAGCTGATGGAACTGGCCGAACTGACCGGCATCCCCGTCGTCACCACGCTGATGGCGCGCGGCGCGTTCCCCGATTCGCACCCGCAGCACCTCGGCATGCCGGGGATGCACGGTTCGGTCGCCGCGGTCGCCGCGATGCAGCGGGCGGATCTGCTGATCGCCCTCGGCGCCCGCTTCGACGACCGCGTCACCGGGCAGCTGTCCTCGTTCGCGCCGGACGCCGCCGTCGTCCACGCCGACATCGACCCCGCCGAGATCTCCAAGAACCGCAAGGCGGACGTGCCGATCGTCGGCGACTGCGCGGAGATCATCACCGAGCTGATCGAGGCCGTCCGCGCCGAGACCGACAAGTCCGCGAAGCCGGACCTGAAGGACTGGTGGACGCAGGCGAGCGCCTGGCGCGACGACTACCCGGCCGGGTACGAGTGGCCCGAGGACGGGACGCTGTCCCCGCAGTACGTCATCGAGCGCATCGGTTCGCTCGTCGGCCCGGACGCGGTCTACACCGCGGGCGTCGGCCAGCACCAGATGTGGGCCGCGCAGTTCGTGAAGTACGAGAATCCGCGCACCTGGATCAACTCGGGCGGCCTCGGCACGATGGGCTTCGCCGTCCCCGCCGCGATGGGCGCCAAGTTCGGCGTGCCGGACAAGCAGGTCTGGGCCATCGACGGCGACGGCTGTTTCCAGATGACGAACCAGGAACTGGCCACCTGCGCCATCGAAGGCGCGCCGATCAAGGTCGCCGTCATCAACAACGGCAACCTGGGCATGGTCCGCCAGTGGCAGAACCTCTTCTACTCCGAGCGGTACTCCAACACCGATCTCGGTACCCACAAGCATCGCATCCCCGACTTCACCCTCCTCGCGGAGGCGCTCGGCTGCGCCGGGCTCCGCTGCGAGACCAAGGAGGACGTCGACGCCACCATCCGGCGCGCCATGGAGATCAACGACCGCCCCGTCGTGATCGATTTCGTGGTGGGGAAGGATGCCCAGGTGTGGCCCATGGTGGCCGCGGGCACCGGTAACGACGAAATCATGGCCGTGCGCGGGATCCGCCCGCTCTTCGACGACGACGAGGTCGCCGCCGAGGCGGAAATCAACGCGGCCGCAGAAGGAGACGCCCGATGAGCGTGCACACCCTGAGCGTTCTGGTCGAGAACAAGCCCGGTGTCCTCGCGCGGGTTTCCGGACTGTTCTCCCGGCGTGGTTTCAACATCGAATCCCTCGCCGTCGGGCCCACGGAGAATCCCGAGGTGTCCCGGATGACGATCGTGGTCGCCGTTGAGGAGCTACCGCTCGAACAGGTGACCAAACAGCTCAACAAGCTGGTCAACGTCATCAAGATCGTGGAATTGGAAAAGTCCACAGCCGTGCAGCGTGAACTGCTGCTCGTGAAGGTCCGGGCCGACAACACCGTGCGCAGCCAGGTCCTCGAAACAGTGCAGTTGTTCCGCGCGAAGGTGGTGGACGTGTCTCCCGAGGCGCTCACCGTCGAAGCCACCGGGACCTCGGACAAGATCGGTGCCCTGCTCCGGATGCTGGAGCCCTACGGCATCCGTGAACTGGTCCAGTCCGGCATGGTCGCGGTCGGCCGGGGCTCCCGCTCGATCACCGCCACCTCCGCTCGATAACTTTGTTTGTAAGTCAGGAAAGGAAGTAGTACCCCTCATGGCAGTGGAAATCTTTTACGACGACGACGCGGACCTTTCGATCATCCAGGGTCGCAAGGTCGCCGTGATCGGCTACGGCAGCCAGGGCCACGCGCACTCGCTGAGCCTGCGCGACTCCGGCGTCGACGTCCGCATCGGCCTGCCCGAGGGCTCGAAGTCGCGGGCCAAGGCCGAGGAGCAGGGTCTCCGCGTGCTCACCCCGGCCGAGGCCAGCGCCGAAGCCGACCTGATCATGATCCTCGCGCCGGACACGAAGCAGCGCTTCATCTACGAGCAGGACATCGCGCCGAACCTCAAGGACGGCGACGCGCTCTTCTTCGGGCACGGCTTCAACATCCGCTACGACCTGATCAAGCCGCCGGCAGGCGTCGACGTCGCCATGGTCGCCCCGAAGGGCCCGGGCCACCTGGTCCGCCGCCAGTTCGTCGACGGCAAGGGCGTCCCGGCGCTCATCGCGGTCGAGCAGGACGCCTCCGGCAACGCGCAGGCGCTCGCGCTCTCCTACGCGGCCGCCATCGGTGGCGCCCGCGCCGGTGTCATCAAGACGACCTTCACCGAGGAGACCGAGACCGACCTCTTCGGCGAGCAGGCCGTGCTCTGCGGTGGCGCCTCCGCGCTGGTGCAGACCGGTTTCGAGGTGCTCACCGAGGCCGGCTACGCCCCGGAGATCGCCTACTTCGAGGTGCTGCACGAGCTGAAGCTGATCGTCGACCTCATGTACGAGGGCGGCATCGCGCGTCAGCGCTACTCGATCTCCGACACCGCCGAGTACGGCGACCTGACCCGCGGCCCGCGCGTCATCTCGCCGGCGGTCAAGGAAGAGATGAAGAAGATCCTCGGCGAGATCCAGGACGGCACGTTCGCCCGCGAATGGGTCGCCGAGGACGAGGCCGGGCGGCCGAACTTCACCAAGCTCGAGGAGCAGGGCAACCAGCACCCGATCGAGGAGACCGGCAAGAAGCTGCGCGACCTGATGTCGTGGGTGGACCGGCCGATCACCGAAACCGCCTAGTCGTGGGCTGAAGGGGCCCTTCACCGCATGCGATGTGGTGAAGGGCCCCTTCGTTTTGCGTACCGGAAAGCGATAGCGTGGGCACCATGAGTGAGCAGCCGGTGGACGACAAGGCGCATATCCGGCCCGATCTGGACTTGAGCGACGCGGTGTGGATCCGGGGCGAACCGGAAGGCGCGAACCTCAAGGACGCCGTCGAATACGCGCTGGTGCCGCACGTCGACGGGGTCACCTACACCGCGATGCGCCGGGTCGTCGAACCCGACGGTCACCTGCTCGTGTTCACACCTACTGAATGGGACGCGTTCTTGAAAGGCGTGCGGGACGGCGAATTCAACCTGCCTGCCTAGACCGGATGCTCGGGGCCGCTTTTTCGTGGTCTGATCAGTCCGGGTAGTCCACGCTCATTCCCCGCAGGTTCGTGGTGTCCGCGGGACAGTTCACCTTCGATTCCTCGTTCCTGTTCGCCCACGGGCCGAAATACCACTGGTAGGTGGGCCGGGTGTAAGTGCGGCACTCCGCCGCGGCTCGATGTGCGCGTTGAGTGCATTTCGACGAAACCGCCCAGGAACCTGTGCTCCGCCACACCTTGCAGTCGGGTGGGATGGCTTGGGTCGACGCGGACACGGCCGGTGCCGCCGTCACCAGAAGGCCGGCCGCGATCGCCATCGCCGCCGCGACCGGCCTTCCCGCGCGTGCCTTCGATCGGATTCTCTTCATCGAGTCCTCCCTCAAGGTGGTGAGTCCGGAGGATCCGAACTCGCCACCGGGTTCACGCGCTTGCCGACGAGGTCGTTGCCGCCCGGCGAGCATGGTCACCCGGATGGAGCCGCCCCGTCCGGCTAGACCCGGGAAAACAGGTCGTCGAGCCGGCCGGTCGCGGCCGCGATGGCGAGATGGTCGGCGTAGTCGCGCGATTCGACGATCAGTCCGTCGCGCACGCGCAGCACGAAGATGTTGGAAACGCGGAATTCCGCGCTGCCGCCCGCAGTCCCCTGGTAGTCGAACTCGCCGATCACGACCTCGGGATCGAGGGTCTCGTGGATTACCAGATCCCGGACCTGGAACCGGACCGCGCCCCGCTCGCCGAACTTGAAATGCTCACGCAGGTCTTCCCTCGATTTCAGGGTCTCCGCGCCGGGCAGAAACGGATGCGTGACATGGGTTTCCTCGGCGTAGAGCTCCGGCAAACCGGCCCAGTCGCCGTCCGCGACACCGTGGACGAGCCGCTCGAAAACGCCGCGCGGGCTCTTCGGATCCGCCGTCGACGCCGGGCGCGGCGGCACCGGCGTGAGCTCGCGCTCCGCGGTTTCGAAGCCCTTCTTCAGCTTCTCCAGGCCATTCTGTGCCGCGATGAGCGGCAGGTAGTCGTGGTAGTCGCGTGAATGGACGATGAGCCCGTCGCGCACGCGGAGCAGCTGGATGTTGGCGATGTCGAAGGACTTCCCGGTGTCCAGCGCCTCGCCGACATTGCGGTATTCGGCGACGATCACCTCTGGGTCGGTTGTCCCGTGAATCAGGACATCCGCCCTGTCCATGCGCACGTTCAGGCCGCCGCCGAAGTTCTTCCGCAGGGTCTCGCGACCCTCGTACCTGGTCGGCACCGGTGGTCGCTGCGGGTTTTCGACGACGGCGTCTTCGGCGTAAAGCGCGAAAATCTCGTCCCAGCGCCGAGCGGTGATGCGTTCGGAAAGCGCGTCGAAGACGTCGCGAGGTGTGGTCATGAGGGTCTCCCAGTAGGACATAAACGGAGTCTGTAGTCCGCCTTTGACGATACGGACTACAGACTCCACTTGTCCACTGGGTCATTCCACGACGGAGAGCACGACCTTCCCCGTGGTCTTGCCCGCCGCCACGAGTTCTTGGGCCTTCGCGGCCTCTTCCAGCGGGAACACCGTGTCGATGGTCGGCTTGAGCCGTCCGCTGTCGACGAGTTCGGCCAGCGCGAGCAGGCCGGTGCGGTCCGGCTCGGCGAGGGTGAACCCGGCGGTGACTCCGGCGGCCTCGGCCAGTTCCGGCAGCCGCTCGTCGTTCGTGCGGGTGAGCTGGACGAGCCTCCCGCCGCGGCGCAGTGTCTTGAGCGATCGGGGTCCGTACTCCAGGCCGATCGTGTCGAGCACGACGTCGACGTCGCGGACCTCCTCGGCGAAGTCCGTCGTGCGGTAGTCGATGAGTTCGTCCGCGCCGAGTCCGCGGAGGAATTCGTGTTTGGGCGCGCTGGCCGTCCCGATCACGTACGCGCCGCGCGCCTTGGCGATCTGGACGGCGAGATGTCCGACCCCGCCCGCCGCCGCGTGGATCAGGACCCGTTGCCCGGGCTGGATGTTCGCCGTGTCGACGAGGCTCTGCCAGACGGTCAGTCCCGCGAGCGGGACCGCGGCCGCGTGCACGTGGTCCAAAGTGGACGGTTTACGCGCGAAGTGACGGCTCGGCGCGGCGACGTATTCGGAGTACGCGCCCGCCTGGAACGGGAACGACGGCATGCCGAAGACCTCGTCGCCGGGGGAGAACAGGGAAGCGCCGGCGCCGACCTCCTCGACCACGCCGGACACGTCCCAGCCGAGGATGAACGGCGGATCGCCCATCGGGCCGATGCCGCCGGTCTCGCGGGTCTTCCAGTCGACCGGGTTGACGCCGGCGGCGTGCACCCGGACCAGGATCTGGGTCGGGCCCGGGGTGGGTCTTTCGACGTCGACGAGTTCGAGGACTTCGGGGCCGCCCAGGCGGTTTTGGCTGATCGCTCGCATGGGTCCATTGTTCGGCGAGCGTCGTACTTTCGGCGAGGGTCCGGCGGGCCAGGGGGCGTCAGGATCGGGACACGCCTCTCGCGGATGTCATGAAAGGGCCGTTCCTGACGTTTTTCGTCCTGAACGGCCCTTTCATGACACTCGGGGGACCGGTGGCCGTGCCATGAACGGTCCGTTCCTTGCGAAATTTGCAAGGAAAGGACCTTTCATGGCGTACGGGCGGGGGAGGGGGCGCGGTGGCAGGTCCGTCTCAGGGCTCAGGCGCCCCGCAGCACCGCCAGGATCTCGGTCTGCCCGAAGTGCTCGGCCCACCCCAAGGCCGACGACGAGTACAGCGAATCCTCCAGCGAAGGATCCGCCCCCGCCGCCAGCAACGCCCGCACGGCGTCCACATGTCCGCCCTGCACGGCCAGGTGCAGCGCCGTGACACCCTCCCCGTGCGACAGCCCGCCGAACGTCCCCCGGTGGTCGACCGAAGCACCCAGCTCCGCCAAAGTCTTGATCGCCGAAGCCTTCCCCTGGGCGGCGGCCCATGTCAGCGCCGTGCCCCGGTAGACGTCGGCGTCCACGCGGGCACCCCGCTCCACCAAGGTGCGCACGGCAGAAGACCGGTCGTTCCGCGCGGCCCACGAAAGCGCCTCGTCGACGATCTCGGCCGGATCGTCGCTCAGCCGCCATTCCGGGAAACCGCTGTGCGGCCGGTGGAATTCGCGATGTGCGCCCGCCGCGGGGGCGAGCGTGCCGTCCGGCGCGAGCAGTTCGTCGAGCAGGTCGGCGTGACCGAGCCCCGCCGCCACCCGGAGATTGCCGGGCGAAAGGCTGCGCGAAGCCAGCAGCTCCGCGGCCTTCCGATGGCCCCAGAACAGCGCGACCACCAGCGGCGTCCCGCCGTCGCCCCGGGCCGGGACGTCGATGGGGGCGCCCGCGTCGAGCAGCATCGTGACCAGCAGCGGCGATCCGACGTACCCGGCCTGGTGCAACGCCGTCCAGCCGTGCACGTTGGCGGACGCCGGATCGGCGCCGTGGTCGAGCAGGATCCGGCACAGCCGCTCGTCGCAGGTCGCGGCGGCCATGCCGAGCAGATCGTTCCCGTTCTTCCCGTGCGCGTGGACAAGCGTGGGCAGGTCGCCGATCAGGCGCGCGAGCCCCGCCAGGTCTCGCGCGTCGATCAGTTCCCGTGCGTTCTCGAAGGCGAGCTCAGCCGGTGACGTCACGCTCCCGCACGCTACCCCCGACCCCCGACAGAACCCGCCATTCGGCCAGCGGGATCCGTTCGTCCCCGGTCAGGACCTGCAGGCAGACATGGTCGGCCCCGGCGTCCAGGTGTGCCTGGACCCGCGCGGAGATCTCGTCCTCCCCGACGGCGACCAGCGCGTCCACCAGCTTGTCGGAGCCGTAATCCTCTTCGGTGAATCCGAACCGCCGCAGATTCGCCTGATGGTGGGCCGCCAACTCCAGGTACATCGACACGTGCCGTCGCGCGATCTCCCGGTCCGATCCCAGCACGACGGCCTGTTCGACGGCGAGGAACGCCGAAGGCCCGATGGCCTCCCGCGCCAGCGCGGTGTGCTCGACGGGGACGAAGTACGTATGCGCCCCATCGGTGCGTTCCGCGGCCAGGGCGAGCATCTTCGGCCCCAACGCGGCCAGCACACGCCGGCGTGGGGAGTCCGGTGTGGACAGTTCGGTCCCGTCCATCTCGTCGAGGTAGCCGCGCATCCCTTCCAGCGGTTTCGCGCCCGGGAGGTGTCCGCCGAGGCCGAGGACGAACCGGCCGGGATACGCCTCGGCGAGGGTCCGCTCGGCGGCGGCCGCGGCGACGGGTGCCCGATGCGAGAACCGCGCGATCCCGGTGGCGACGGTCAGCCGCGAGGTCGCCGCGAGCAGCAGACCCGCCTGGGTGAACGCCTCCCGGCCCAGGTACTCCCCGGACCACAACGTGTCGAAGCCGAGCTCCTCGACTTCCGCGGCCGCCTCGCGGACTTCGCCGATTTCCTTGCCGTCGAAGGAAAACGTCCAGATCCCGACGCTCACCGGGTCACCGCCGTCAGCGCCGGGGCGAGCCGTTCCAGCTGGTCCACGATGGACTTGAGATCGTCCCCGACCGGATTGACGAGCACGGTGTCCGCGCCGGCGTCGACGAGTTCCTTGAGCCGCCCGGCGATCCGCTCTTCGTCGCCCCACGCGGTCAGTCCGTCCACGAGCCGGTCGCTGACGTCGTCGATGTCCGCGTCGGTGTAGCCGAGCCGCTTCCAGCCCTTGAAATAGTGCGGGATGCCGTACTGCTTCATCAGTCCGATATCCCTCGCCACGCTCTTCCGCGCCTGCTCACGGTCGCCGAGCAGAACCGAATGGGTGGGGATGAGCAGCTTGTCCGGGCCGAGGATCTCGCGCGAGTACGGCGTGTGCTCGAAGGGCTGGGCGAACGGATGCGCCCCGTCCGTGAGCTCCCGCGCGAGTTCGAGCATCTTCGGCCCGACGGCGGCCAGGACCCGCGGGAACGGGACCGGCGAAGGGAATTCTTCCGCCGCCGCGGCCATGGCCGTGAGGTAGTCACGGGTCTGTTCGAGCGGCCGGTAGTCCGAGCCCGCCTTCTCCGCCTGATACGAGTGCCCGATCCCGACGCCGAGCACGAACCGGCCGGGGAACGCCTGCGCGAGCGTCCGCCCGCCGCTGTGGGCGGTGTACGCGGGCCGCGACCAGATGTTCGCGATCCCGGTGCCGACCACCACTCGCCCGGTGGCCGCGAGGGTGATGGCGCTGTAGGCGAACAACTCCCGGTTGCCGGGCCCCTCGCCACCCCAAACGGTGCGGTAACCCAGCTCTTCCAGGCGTCGGATCGCCCGCCGTTCTTCGTCGGGTGTCGGCGTGAACATGCCGACCGGCAGCCAGACACCCACCGGGCCCAGCCGCTCCCGGGTTTCTTCGATCAGGTCCATCACAGTCTCCCCAGCTAACATGAGGCAGCCTCCGCTTACGTCGCCCGACTATACGGAGGCTGCCTCCGATTTGTCGAGACTAGGCTCGGGAGCGCGATGGACACCGAGAAGAAGCCGCTGCGGGCGGACGCCCGGCGCAACTACGAGCGCCTCCTCGAAGAGGCGAGGCACGCCTTCGCCGCGAACGGCGTCGAGGCGTCGCTGGAGGAGATCGCGCGCCGGGCCGGAGTCGGGATCGGAACGCTCTACCGGCACTTCCCGACGCGGGAAGCGCTGGTCGAGACGGTGCTCCGCGAAGGCTTCGACGCGCAGGCCGAAGCGGCTCGCGAGCTGCTGGGCTCCTCGGAGCCGGTGGAGGCGTTGAAGGCCTGGTTCGCCGGGATGGGTGAACAGTCGGCGCGTTACCGGGGGCTGCCCGAGCTGATGGTCGACGTCCTCAACGACGAGACCTCGCCGCTGTACGCCTCCTGCCACGCGATGCGTGACCAGGTGTCCCAACTAGTGGAAAGGGCGAAGGCCGCGGGGGAGCTCCGGGCCGACGTCACAGTGCACGAATTACTGGTGCTGCTGCACGCGCTTTCCTGGGCCAGCGAACACCTTTCGGGTGACAAGGGCCTCGAACGGCTCCTCGATCTCGTTTTCGCGGGATTACGGGCGAGTTAACAATCCCCTGTCACCAGGTCTAAACTGCGGCGCAACCGGGCACAACGGCGTGACCGTCAACAGTGAGTCGCAGGCACAGACCAGATAGTGGGAGCCGTATCGTGACCAAGCCGAACAAGCCCGTCGTCCTCATCGCCGAGAAGCTCGCGCCCTCCGTGTTGAGCGTCTTCTCCGACGAGGTCGAGGTCCAGCATGTGGACGGCACGGACCGCCCCGCGCTGCTTGAAGCCGTGAAGACGGCGGACGCGCTGCTCGTGCGGTCCGCGACGAAGGTCGACGCCGAGGTCCTCGGCGCCACCACCTCGCTCAAGGTCGTCGCCCGCGCCGGCGTCGGGCTGGACAACGTCGAGGTCCCCGCCGCCACCGAACGCGGTGTGCTGGTGGTCAACGCGCCGACCTCGAACATCGTCTCCGCCGCCGAGCACGCCGTCGCGCTGCTGCTCGCCGTCGCCCGCCGGGTCCCGGCCGCGGACCAGAGCCTCCAGGGCGGCGCGTGGAAGCGCAGCGCCTACTCCGGCGTCGAGATCCAGGGCAAGACCATCGGTGTGGTCGGCCTCGGCAAGATCGGCCAGCTGTTCGCGCAGCGGCTCGCCGCGTTCGACACCAAGATCATCGCCTACGACCCCTACGTCTCGGCCGCCCGCGCCGCGCAGCTCGGCATCGAGCTGGTCACGCTGGACGAGCTGCTGGAGCGCGCCGACGCGATCTCCATCCACCTGCCGAAGACGCCGGAGACCAAGGGCCTCATCGGCGCCGAGGCGCTCAAGAAGACCAAGCAGGGCGTCATCATCGTCAACGCCGCGCGCGGTGGCCTCATCGACGAGCAGGCGCTGGCGGACGCGGTCAGCTCCGGCCACGTCGGTGGTGCCGGTATCGACGTGTTCGTCACCGAGCCCACCACCGAAAGCCCGCTGTTCGGCCTGCCGAACGTCGTCGTCACGCCGCACTTGGGCGCGTCGACCGCCGAGGCGCAGGACCGCGCGGGCACCGACGTCGCGAAGTCCGTGCTGCTCGCGCTGCGCGGCGACTTCGTGCCGGACGCGGTGAACGTCGCGGGTGGCGGCACGGTCGGCGAGCACGTCCGGCCGTACCTCTCGCTCACCCAGAAGCTCGGCACCGTGCTGACCGCGCTGAACCCGAAGGCCCCGGCCTCGGTCACCGTCGTGGTCAAGGGCGAGCTGGCCGCCGAGGACGTCAGCGTGCTGCCGCTCGCCGCCGAGCGCGGCGTGTTCTCCGGCGTCGTCGAGGACCAGGTCACCTTCGTGAACGCGCCGCGCGTCGCCGAAGAACTGGGCGTCCAGGTCGAACTGGTCACCGAGACCGAAAGCCCCAAATTCCGCAGCCTGGTCACCGTCCGCGCGGTCCACGCCGACGGCACGACCCTTTCGGTGTCCGGTTCGGTCACCGGCAAGGACGAGGTCGAGAAGCTGGTCGAGGTCAACGGCCGTCACTTCGACCTGCGGGCCGAGGGCAACGTGCTGCTGCTCGAGTACCCGGACCGCCCGGGCATCATGGGCCGCGTCGGCACGCTGCTCGGCGAGGCTGGCCTCAACATCGAGGCCGCGCAGATCAGTCAGACCACCGACGGCGCGGACGCGGTGATGCTGCTGCGCGTCGACCGTTCCGTCGACTCGCACCTGCTGGAGCCGATCGGCGCCACCGTCGGCGCGCACACGATCCGCGCGGTCAACTTCGGCTGACCTGCGGGAATTCCACCGACGAAAGCCGCGTCCACGGACGCGGCTTTCGTTATGTGCCAACAAGTTGTTCGGGCTCTTCGCAAGTAGTCGACCACTCGCGAAGAGCAAGATTCAATAACGGTGAAAAATGCCTACTGAAGTCGGGCTGGTCCCCGGATAGGTTCTTCCGGCGAGGCCGAACCATCGCGCCGTCAAGGGCACGGCGCGGCGCCGGGGCTCACCGTCGGGGGTGTGTTCGAGCGGCAGGCAGGTTCCGAGTCGAGGCCTCGAGTGAGGGCACTTACTCATGAACAGATCCCGCGTACCCCGGTGGGCCATCCGCTCATCGGCCGCGGTCTTCGCCGCGTTGCTCGCGACGTCCGTGACCGGGGCGACCGCAGCCGCGCAGGATGTCCCCCTCGCGGACGGTGTCACACCGGCGAAGATCGACCGTAACGGATTCCAGGGGAAGGTCGAGCCGAAGCTCAAGGCCGCCCAAGGGCAGATCACCGCCTTCGTCGAGCTGGCCAAGCAGCCCGCCGTCGACGCCTTCAACGCCGAGCAGAACAAGGGCGCGGGCAAGGAGAAGGCGAAGAAGGCCGCGAAGGACGCCAAGGCCGCCGCGGCCGCGACGGTGAACTCCGTCGTCGGTCAGCTCAAGGCCGCCGACGCCGGCACCCAGCTGGTCACCCAGACCGCCAACGCGGTCGCCGGCGCGGTCGTCACGGCCGACGCGGCGAAGATCCGCGAGCTGGCGAAGCGGCCGGACGTCGTCTCGGTCAAGAAGGTGGTCCCCAAGACCCGCACCAACTCCAGCGCGGTCCAGCTGACCAACACGCTCGCGTCGTGGCAGCAGACCGGCCGCTACGGCGACGGCATCCGCGTCGGCGTGATCGACGACGGCATCGACTACACCCACGCCGACTTCGGCGGCCCGGGCACGGCCGAGGCCTACAACGCGATCAACCGCGACCAGGCCACCCCCGCCTTCCCGACCGACAAGGTCGTCGGCGGTATCGACCTGGTCGGCGACGCCTACGACTCGGGCAGCGACGACCCGGCCCTCAAGACCCCGAAGCCGGACCCCAACCCGCTCGCCTGCGGCCACCACGGCACGCACGTCGCGGGCACGGTCGCCGGTTTCGGTGTCGACGAAGCGGGCAAGACCTTCACGGGCGACTACAAGAAGCTCAACAAGAAGAAGATCGAAGCGATGCAGATCGGCCCGGGCACCGCGCCCAAGGCCCTGCTGTACGCGATCAAGGTCTTCGGCTGCGACGGCTCGACCAACGTCACCTCGCAGGCGCTCGACTGGTCGCTCGACCCGGACGGCGACGGCGACTTCACCGACCACCTCGACGTGGTGAACCTGTCGCTGGGCGGCGACTTCGCCACCCCGGACGACCCGGACTCGCTGTTCGTGCGCAAGATCGCCGCGAACAACGTCGTCCCGGTGTTCTCCGCGGGCAACGGCGGCGACCTCAACGACGTCGGCGGCGCGCCGGGCAACACGCCCGAGGCGCTGACCGTCGCCAGCAGCCGTGACGCGTCCGTCCTCCGCGACGCCGTCGAAGCCGTCGCTCCCGACGGCGTCAAGGGCGCGAAGACCGGCCAGTTCAGCCAGAACTACGCGACCTACGACACGCTCGACGTCACCGCGCCGGTGGTCACGCTGTCGGCCGACAACGCCGCCGGCTGCAAGCCGTACTCCGAGGCCGACAAGGCCAAGGCCGCGGGCAAGATCGTGTTCCTCGAATGGGACGACAACGACGCGACCCGCGCCTGCGGTTCCGGCGCCCGGTCCAACAACGCGCAGGCGGCCGGTGCCAAGGGCGCGCTGTTCTCCTCGACGCTGGAGCACTTCTCGGCGGGTATCGCGGGCAACGCGGCCCTGCCGACGTTCCAGCTGACCGGCAGCGCGACCGCTTCGGTCCGCCCGGCGGTCGCCGCGGGCACGCTGCAGGTCCGGATGACCGGCAAGGGCCGCGTGTCCGTGCCGACCTTCGATCAGTCCATTGTGGACACCCCGAGTTCGTTCACCTCGCGTGGCGGGCGCGGCCCGGCCGTCAAGCCGGACGTCGCGGCGCCCGGTGACTCGATCTCGTCGGCGCTGGCCGGCAGTGGAGCGGGCCGCCTGGTCATCTCCGGGACGTCGATGGCGGCTCCGCACACCTCGGGTATCACCGCCCTGATCCGTCAGGCGCACCCGGACTGGTCGGTGGAAGAGGTCAAGGCCTCGGTCATCAACACCGCCGGCCACGACATCCACGACGCTTCGGGCCGGGTCTACGGTCCGCAGCGCGTCGGCAGCGGCCGGATCGACGCTAAGGCCGCGCTGGACAACCAGGTCCTGGCCTACGTCGTCGACAACCCCGGCTTCGTCTCGGTCAACTTCGGCGTCGTCGAAGCGGGCGGTCCGGTCACCCTGACCAAGACGGTCAAGGTGGTCAACAAGGGCATCAAGCCGGTCGAGTACTCGGTGGGCTACGAAGCCGTGAACGCGCTCCCCGGTGTCGAGTACACAGTGGACAAGCCGACGGTGAAGCTGAGCCCGCGCGGTATCGCGCTGGTGAAGGTGACCCTGAAGATCGCCGACCCCAAGGCGCTCCGCAAGGTCATGGACCCGACCATGGCGGCCACGCAGGTCGGCCTCGCCCGCCAGTTCGTGGCGGACGCCTCCGGCCGGATCGCGTTCACCCCGAAGAGCGGCACGACCGTTCCGCTGCGGCTCTCGGTGTACTCCGCGCCGAAGCCCGTCTCGTCCATCAACACCCCGGGCAACGTCAACTTCGGTGCCGGCCAGAACCAGGCCGTGCTGAACCTGACCGGTAAGGGCGTGGACCAGGGCTCCGGTGCGCAGCGGTACCGCTCGCTGATCAGCGTGCTCGAACTGCAGGCGGAATCCCCGCAGCTGCCCGAGTGCGACGGCGACGTCACCACCGACTGCACGCTGAACCAGACCGCCAAGGGCGCCGACCTGCGCTACATCGGCGCGGCGTCGACCGCTCCGCTGGCCAAGGCGCAGGGTGAGCCGGAGAACGCGTTGCTGGCCTTCGGTCTCACCACCTGGAGCGACCTGGCCAACCTGGGCAGCAACACCTCGCCGTTCGTGGACATCGACACCACGGGCGACGGGCAGCCGGACTTCGAGACCTATGTGACCAAGGTGACGTCGACCGACGTCCTCGTTGCGGTCACCGTGGCCCTGAAGCCGGGCTTCCCGCAGGTGGACATCCAGCCGATCAACGGCCAGCTCGGCGACGTCGACACGAACGTGTACGACACCAACGTCGTCGTGCTGCCGGTGAGCATCGCCGCGCTGGGGATCGACCCCAACGCCGCGTCGCACAAGATCAGCTACACCGTCGGGACCTCCGGGTTCTACGCGGCGCCGGGTGCGGACTCGTCGACGATCGACTACGTCGGCACGCCGCTTTCGTTCGACGCCTTGGCTCCCGCGTACACGGTCCAGGGCGGCGGCGACTCCGCGCTGGGCTACGTCGCGAAGCCGGGCACGGCGCTGGTGGTCAACCGCAACGCGGCCGCGCAGGACACCGTGCTGGGCCTGCTGGCGATCGAGCACCACAACGCCTCGGGCAACCGGGCGAACGTGGTGAAGATCCAGACGAACGCGGGTGGTGGCAACGCGGGTGTCGACCGGCCGGGCAACGGCGGGCGGCACACCGGACGTCAGCCGATCGGTGTGGGCTGACGCGATAGTGCGATAACCGGCGTTCGATGAGGTGAGGGACGCCCTGGCGGCATGCTTTGCGCCAGGGCGTCCCTTCTTGTTTTCACTCTTTCGGCTGTCTCGCTCTGTGGGAGGTTCCGGCATAAGGGTGGTGCGGCTACGGCTACCGGGCTACGGCCGGTAACCTTCCGCTGCTGGCGTTTTCTTGCGGATGGGCCATCCGGACTGCCGGTGGCCTGGTCTACGGAGGTGTGTGGATGCGGCTCGCGGTGATCCCAGGAGACGGGATCGGGCCCGAAGTGGTCTCCGAGGCGCTCAAGGTGCTCGGTGAGGTCGTACCGACGGCGGAGATCACGAACTACGACCTCGGCGCCGCCCGGTGGCACTCCACCGGCGAGCTGCTCCCGGAGTCGGTACTCGGTGAACTCCGTCAGCACGACGCGATCCTGCTGGGCGCGGTGGGCGACCCGACGGTGCCGAGCGGCATCCTGGAGCGTGGCCTGTTGCTGCGGCTCCGGTTCGAGCTCGACCACCACGTGAACCTGCGCCCCGCCCGGTTGTACCCGGGTGTGCGCGGACCGCTCGCCGAGGCGGGCGAGATCGACATGGTCGTCGTGCGCGAAGGCACCGAAGGCCCGTACGCGGGCAACGGTGGCCTGCTGCGCAAGGACACCGAGAACGAGATCGCGACGGAGGTCAGCGTCAACACGGCGTTCGGCGTCCGGCGCGTGGTGACCGACGCGTTCAACCGGGCCGAGGCGCGGCCCCGCAAGCACCTGACGCTCCTGCACAAGACGAACGTGCTGGAGTACGCGGGCTCGCTGTGGTCGCGGATCGTCGAAGAGGTCTCGCTGGAGCACCCGGAGGTGACGGTCGCCTATTCCCATGTGGACGCCGCGACCATCCACCTGGTGACCGACCCGTCCCGGTTCGACGTCGTGGTGACGGACAACCTGTTCGGCGACATCATCACCGACCTGGCGGCGGCCGTGACCGGCGGCATCGGGCTGGCGGCGAGCGGGAACCTCGACATCACCCGGCGGAACCCGAGCATGTTCGAGCCGGTGCACGGCAGCGCGCCGGACATCGCCGGCCAGGGTCTCGCCGACCCGACCGCCGCGGTGCTCTCGGTCTCGCTGCTGCTGGACCACTTGGGACAGAAGGAAGCGGCGCGGCGGATCGAGGCATCGGTCGCCTTCGACCTCGCGACCCGTGACCAGGCTTCGCCCGGTGCGACGCACGCGATCGGTGACCGGCTGGCGGCCCTGGTGTCGTCGAACGTGCGCCCGGTCACTCAGTAGTTTTCTTGGGCTGAAGGGGCTCTTCGCCGCGTCTCATGCGGTGAAGGGCCCCTTCGCTGCGTTCGGTCTACCTGGACCGAACGGCGGCTGCGCGTGATCTGACGGACGACACGTGTGATCCGACGGACGACACGCGTGACCAGAGGGACGACGCGTCCGCTGCGACGCCCCGCCGCGAGTCGTCCGTTCAGACACGCGTGTCGTCCCTTGGCTCACGTGTGTCGTCCATCCAGTCACGCGAGACCGCCAGTCGGTGTCCAAGACGCCGTTGGCTCGCGCCATGAACGGTCCGTTCCTTGCAAATTTCGCAAGGAACGGACCGTTCATGGCATTCGGGGTCGCCGCGGGCTCCCAGGAAGTGGGAAGTCTCGCCCGGCTTGTGGACGCCCGGCGAAGCGTGTGCCATGATGCGTCCGTGACCTCCTGCACCATCATTATCGCCGAGCGCGCCGGATAACAGCTCCACAAGAGCCCCCGGCGCGCAACCTCTCGCACCCATGCGGGAGGTTTTTTTGTTGCCTGAACACGTTTTGCCACCACCACGAGGAGATTCCCGTGACCCGCAAGGAGCCCGCCGATACACCGCTCGGCGACGCTTTCCACCTGTACGACACGACGTTGCGCGACGGCGCGCAGCGTGAGGGGATCTCCTATTCCGTCACGGACAAACTGGCGGTGGCGAGGCTGCTCGACGATCTCGGGGTCGGGTTCATCGAAGGCGGATGGCCGGGCGCGCTGCCCAAGGACACGGAATTCTTCGCCCGCGCCGCTTCGGGCGAGCTGAAACTCCGCCACGCCGCGCTCGTCGCGTTCGGCGCGACGCGGAAGGCGGGCACCAAGGCCGAGCAGGACCAGCAGGTGCGGGCCCTGCTCGACTCGCAGGCACCCGTGGTCACGCTCGTGGCCAAATCGGATCTGCGCCACATCGAACGCGCGTTGCGGGTCGACGTCGACGAAGCGTGCGAGATGGTGCGCGACACCGTCGCGTTCCTCGTCGGTGAAGGACGCCGCGTCTTCCTTGACGCGGAGCACTTTTTCGACGGCTACGCGTTCTCCCCGGACACCGCGCTGAAGGTGCTCGACGCGGGAGTGAACGCGGGCGCCGACGTCGCCGTGCTGTGCGACACCAACGGCGGCCAACTGCCGCTCGGCCTCGCGGAGACCGTCCGCGAGGTCAAGGAAAGGACCGGATTCCGGCTCGGAATCCATTGTCAGGACGACACTTCCTGCGCGGTGGCGAATTCCGTCGCCGCCGTGCAGGCCGGCGTGACGCACGTCCAGTGCACCGCCAATGGTTACGGCGAGCGGGCGGGTAACGCCGATCTTTTCGCCGTGACAGGGAATTTGGTGACCAAGCTCGGAATGGAGGTCCTCCCGACCGGAGGCGCCGCCGAGCTCACCCGGGTCTCCCATGCCCTTGCCGAAATCGCGAACATCGCCCCCTACACCCACCAGGCTTACGTAGGGGCGTCGGCCTTCGCCCACAAGGCGGGACTGCACGCGAGCGCGATCAAGGTGGATCCGTTGCTGTACAACCACATCGATCCAGCTTCCGTCGGCAACGACATGCGGGTACTGGTCACCGAGATGGCCGGCAGGGCCAGCCTGGAGCTCAAGGGACGTGAGCTCGGGGTCGACCTTGCCGGCCAGCCCGAGGCGCTGACGAGCGCCGTGAAGAAGGTGAAACGCCTCGAATCCGAAGGCTGGTCCTTCGAAGCCGCGGACGCTTCACTGGAACTGCTGCTGCGGCGGGAGGTCGACGGCCCGCAGAGCGACGTCCTCGACGAACCGCCGTTCGAACTCGAGTCGTACCGGGTCGTCCTCGACCACCGGTCCGACGGCGAGGTCGTCTCCGAGGCGACGGTGAAGGTGCACGTCGCCGGGCAGCGCGTGATCGCGACCGCCGAGGGCAACGGCCCCGTGCACGCGCTCGACGCCGCCCTGCGCGAGGCGCTCAGCCCGCATCTGTCCTGGTTGGACAGTGTCGAGCTGGCCGACTACAAGGTGCGGATCCTGCCCGGCCATCCGGGCACCGACGCCGTCACCCGCGTGCTCGTCGAGACCAGCGACGGCGAGCGCGAGTGGACCACCGTCGGCGTGCACGGCAACATCGTCGAGGCGAGCTGGCTGGCGCTGTGCGACGCGCTCGTGCACAAGTCCCTCAGCGAGGGCCCGGCGTGAGGAGTCGTACAGTGGGGGAGTGCGTCTAGCCCGAATTGCTCATCCCGGCGGTGTCGCGTTCGCTTCGATCGAAGGGGACGGCGACGACGCCCAGGTACTGGAAATCGCCGAGCACCCCTTCGGCAACCCCAACTTCACCGGCAAACGCTGGCCGCTCGCCGACGTCCGGCTGCTCGCGCCGATCCTGCCGTCGAAGGTGATCGCGGTCGGCCGGAACTACGCCAAGCACGCGGCCGAGTTCGGCAACGAGGTCCCGCAGGACCCGATGCTGTTCATCAAGCCGTCGACCACGGTGATCGGGCCGAACGTGCCGATCCGCCGTCCGCGTGGTGTCGGCCGCGTCGACTTCGAGGGCGAACTGGCGATCGTCATCGGCCAGCCGGTCAAGAACGTGCCCGCCGCCCGCGCGGCGAGCGCGATCCTCGGCTACACCGTGGCGAACGACGTCAGCGCGCGTGACCTGCAGAAGTCCGACGGCCAGTGGGGCCGGGCGAAGGGTTTCGACACCTTCTGCCCGCTCGGCCCGTGGATCGAGACCTCGCTCGACGCGGCCGATCTCGCGCTCAAGTCCGAGGTGGACGGTGTGCTGAAGCAGGACGGCCGGACGTCGGACCTGGTGCACAAGATCCCCGAGCTGGTCGAATTCGTGTCCGGGGTGATGACCCTGCTGCCCGGTGACGTCATCCTGACCGGTACGCCCGAGGGTGTCGGCCCGATCGAGGACGGCCAGTCCGTCTCGATCACCATCGAGGGCATCGGCACCCTGACGAACCCGGTCCAGGACATCTGACCTCAAGTGTCATGAAAGGGTCGTTCAGGACGTTTTTCGTCCTGAACGACCCTTTCATGACATCTGGAATCTAGCTACCGGCCGGTTCCATCGCCCGCCGCGCGAAGGCCGGGGCGTGCTCGGGCCGCAGCCCCAGGCCCAGCAGCCGCGCGGGGATGTAGGACAGCGCGGGGAACCGGCTGAACAGCTTCACCATCGGCGCGGGCGGGCCGTTGCGCTCGCCCGCCATCACCGGCCCCATCACGTTCTTGTGCAACATCCGCTGCAGCCCCTGCACCAGCATCGTGGGCGCGAGACGGCGCTTGCGGACCTTCGCCAGATCCGCCACCGACGGCCTCCCGCGGCGCAGCGGTTCGGCGAGCAGGGTGGCGGCCGCGACCGCGTCCTGCACCGCGAGGTTGATGCCGACCCCGCCGACCGGTGACATCGCGTGCGCCGCGTCACCGATGCACAGCAGCCCGTCGAGATGCCATTTCCGCAGCAGGTTCATCTTGACGTCGAGGAATTTGACGTCGTCCGTCGTCTTCAGCTCGTCCACGCGGTCGGCCAGCTCGGGCAGGATCGCGGCCACGTTCTCCCGGAACGCCTCGATGCCCTGGTCGCGCAGGTCCTGGCCCTTGGGGCTGAGGTAGGCGATCTGGAAGTAGCCCTTGCGGGGCAGCGGCACGGCGAAGCGGCGATCGCGCATCTTCGGGGTCAGCATGCCTTCGCGTTCGCCGTCCCGCCGCGAGATCCGGAACCACCACGCGTCGAACGGGATGGGGTAGTCCTTCGTCGTCAGCCCGGCCTCGCGGCGGGCCAGCGACCAGCGTCCGTCGGCGGCGATCACCAGGTCGGCGCGCAGTTCGCCGGTCTTCCCGTCGGCGTCGCGGTAGCGGACCCCGCTCACCCGGCCGTGTTCGAAGATCAGCCCGGTCATCTCGGTGCTCTGGCGCAGCGTGAACGTGGGTTCCTTCGCGCCGGCGTCGGCGAGCAGGTCCAGGAAGTCCCACTGCGGGACCATGGCGATGTACGGGTGCGCCACCTTCAGCCTGGTCAGGTCGGCGAGGCGCATCATCGTGCCGTCCTCGGCGGGGAAGCCGGCGTAGGCGATCTCGCTGTGCGGCAGGCTGAGGAATTTCTCGCTGAGGCCCAGCTCGTCCAGCAACGTCAACGTCGACGGGTGCACGGTGTCGCCGCGGAAGTCCCGCAGGAAGTCCTGGTGCTTCTCCAGCACGGTGACCTCGACCCCGGCCCTGGCCAGCAGCAATCCGGCGACCATCCCCGCGGGGCCACCGCCGACGACCACGCAGTTCGTACGTTCGTTCATCCGTCCCACCCCTTCGAACCCTTATTCATCACTTGTTGAATAAGCTCAGGATGCACCCCTCCGGCAGGCGCGTCAAGCGCCATCCGGGCGGATACGCTGTTCGGGGTATGGCCCAGGTCTCACCGGACCGTGTGAGCCGGCGGACCCCGCGACGAGTGTCCAAAAAGGACTTGAGTGGCGTGCGACCGTCCCGGAAGGACGGCGATCGCGGAAATGCCCTTGTGGACGGTCTCGCGACGTAAGCGGGACAAGGATTTCGTTGTCATCACAGGGTGTGCGCGCCGCGAATCGGATGGCGTGCCGCGTATCGACATTTCACCCGGCCGCCCGCGTTAGCCGTTGGCCGGTAACTAAAACACGTCATCTCACCAACTGGGAGTAGAGTGCCCGCGCCGGAACAGAGCAGCCTTAATCACCTCATCGGCAGAGTCGCGATCGCGCTGAGTGCCCTAGCCTCACTTGGTGGATTTCGCTCTCGTGCCCCGGACCTCGTCACGAACCACGCCGGACGCTCCGGACGGAGCCCCGTGGGAGCCGCCGGAGTTGCGATTGGTGTGCCTCGACATCGATGACACGTTGATCGACTGCACGGCGGCGATCCGCCTCAGCCTGAGTGCCCTCACCGGTCAGAACGACCTTTGGCCGCTGTGGGATCTCATCACCGAAGAGCATGTCGCGCTGGTGGTCGCGGGCGAAATCGATTACGCGACCATGCATTACAAGCGTACGGAATGTTTCCTCGCCGAGATCGGCATTTTGGCCGACGAAGAGCAGGTCAGCGGCTTCGAAAGACGCCGCCGTGAAATTCTCACTCGTTCGTGGCAATTGTTCGAAGATGTCCTCCCATGCCTGGAATGGCTGCGGGCCGCCGGTGTTCTCGTCGCCGCGGTCACGAACGCCTCGGGCGCGCATCAGCGCAAGAAGATCGCCGACCTCGGCCTCGCCCGGTTCTTCGATCACGTGGCCATCGCCGGTGAACTCGGAGTAGCCAAACCCGACCCGGCGATGTTCCACTCGGTCTGCCTCGGCCTTGGCTGCGACCCGGCGCAGGCCGTCCACGTCGGCGACAAACTCGACACCGACGCCATCGGCGCACGCGACGCCGGCCTGGGGGCCGTCTGGCTCGACCGGGACGGCATCGCCGAGCGCGCCCCGGCGGGCGTGCACACCATCTCGGGTCTCGACGAGCTGCCTGAGCTGCTCGTTTCCGAGTTCGCGAAGCTCGGCGTGCCCGCTCAGCGCGCTAGTGAGACCCCCGCTTTCACGGTGCGGAACAGCGTGCTCTAGTATTCTTTCTCGTGCGGCACCGAGCCGGTCAAGATCGGAACGGTACCTCACTGGGGTATGGTGTAATTGGCAGCACGACTGGTTCTGGTCCAGTTAGTCTAGGTTCGAGTCCTGGTACCCCAGCTGGAGAACTCTCCGGAGTGAAACACAGAGTGACCCCCCTGCGAAGGCGGGAAACCCGGTCTGGTAAGTTTCTCCACAGCAACACAGCAGGTGAACAACTGAAAATCTCCTTCTGAAGGAGAAGATCCTAGCCCCCGTCGTCTAGCGGCCTAGGACGCCGGCCTCTCACGCCGGTAGCGTGGGTTCGAATCCCATCGGGGGTACGCGCAGCTTCCACCCAAGAAGTCTCGACCGTGGCGGTCGGGACTTTTTGCATTTCGGTGGAGCTCATCGCGTCGTTGATCCTTTCTGCGGCTATCACTGTGTCCGGTACCTGTTCGACCGGCAGTTTGATGGTAATCGTCACCTGGTCACCCGCGCCATGGACCTTCACGGTGAGCTGGGTGATTTCGAAGAGTTGACGAAGCAGCGCTTGAGGAGCCTTGGCCAGATTGAGCTGGAGATGCGGGAGCCCTTCGAGGCGATCCAAGTCTGATGAGGTGGGCTTCGCCGGCTGGACTTTGTCCTCGGCGTCGAGATGAGCGAGCGCGGCCAGTGCCGCGGACTTGTCTTCCTCCAGCTTGTTGTAGTTCTGCCGGAGCGCCTTGGCGAACGGGTCGTCCGGTGCGCCGTCCTGAGCTTGGCGCAGAACCGAGTCCTGCCGACGGGCCACATCTGCCAGTTGGCGTCGAAGGCGTTCACGTTCTGCTCGGCGCTCCTGAGCAGCACTGTCGTCCACAGTGGCCAGATCAGCTTCGATGATGCCTCTCCTGGCTGGACTGAAGAGCCGGTCGGCGTAGAAAGCCGAAACGGCTTCGAGCAGTTCGTCCTCGCGGAGCCGGATGGCGGCGGGAAGTCCGGCGTGGGGCCCGGAGTCACCGCGGTTGTTCTTGCCCGGCCAGCACAGGTAGTAGAAGAGCCGGTTGTGTTTTGTGTCACCGGCCATGCGTCGTCCGCAGCTGTGGAAGACCATTCCGCGGAAGAGGTAGGTGCGCTCTGCCTTGGGGTTGGCGTTCGGCTGGGCGTCCGCGCGCGACCCTCGTCGGGCTTCGAGGCGGCTGGTGAGTTCGTCGAACATCCACTTCGCGATCAAGGGCTCGTGGACCGGCTTCGGTGACCACACCCACTTGAACGGCTCGTTGACCTTGCCTCGCTTGGACGTGGTGGCACGTCGGTTGAAGACTTGATAGCCCGTGTACTTGGGGTTCTGAAGGATCCCGGCTACGGAGCTCTTGCTCCACGCTCCCCGGGTGCGAGACTTGCTCGGCGCTGTCGGCGGCGGGTAGCGCTCGAGGTCGGCATTGAGACGGTCCGCGATGGTGTTGTAGCCGAGACTTTCGTGGTATCGCCACAGAGCGATCTGGGCCACGGTCTCGGCGCGTATGCCGTCCGGTTCGAGACGAGACTTGGTCTTGCCCTTCTCCGCCTTCGCCGGGCTCGGATGAGGGACGACCTTGGCCTTGTAGCCGTACGGCGGCTTGCCGATGTTCCAGCCGTCTCGCACGTGGGTGCACAACCCACCCCACGACTGTTCGAGCGTGTTCAGGACCTCGTACTCGGCGATGGACTGATTGATGCGGCGTTGGAGGACGCGCTGAGCGCGGCTGCCGGAGAGCGTGATCGGTTCGTTCGACGCGAACAGCGGGACGTCCGCCCGCTCGAGTTCCCGCTCGACGGACAGGCCCTCGAAGGCCCTGCGTGCCACGCGGCTGATGCCTTCGCAGATCACTACGTCGAAGGTTCGTGTGCGGCTCGGCGCCTGGTTGAGCAAGTCCGCGATTCCGCCTGCGCGCGGGACGGGGATGTCGAAACGGTCATAGTCCGCCCCTTGCCCCCGGTCCCCGAGCTCCATGCGACCGGACTCGACGTCGTAGAAGTGCGCGACGATGACCCACGACTCCGGGATCGCCGACTTGCAGTTGGCCAGCTGACGCAGCATCGATTGGCGCGGGTCCTGCAGATCTTCGGTGGACGTTCGCCCTAGAAACGCGACGCGTACTTCGTCGCGGAGCAAGGCGCCGGGCATGCCCAGAGGCGAAACCGCGTAGTCCGACAGTCCGGAGGGTCCGGAAACGTAGCGTCCTGGCGCTGGAGGGTCTGCGGCCTCTTGTTCGAAGGTCGTCATGTCGATTCGTCCTTGGGGGTCACCGGGTCGGGCTGATGCACGGCCCAGAGGAGCAGCTCGCCGATCAGGGTGTTGAGCCGCCGGTGGAGACGATCGCCCTCGGTCGCGGAAAGCGTTGTGACGTAAGCAGAATATCGGCGATCGCCAGATTTGAGTGGTTGATCGTAGCACCAAACCGGCTGTTCGGACGACGCTTCGAGCGGCTCGCGCGGTGCCGGCAGGTCCAAGTTGTCGGCAGTGTTCATGTCGTACCCGCCCAGTTCTGCCGAGACATGCTCGGCTGTCGGTGAGACACGTCGCCCGAAGGCGGCGAATCCAACGAGATCGACAGAGACATGGTCTTGGGCGCCCGGTTCCATGCAGCGCGGACATGGCGCGTCGGCCGGGGTGTGGTCTCGGGTTCGTGGCGGAGCGAGCGAGATCGGGCGAGACCTCGGTCTCGTTCGCCAATCAAGTCTCGGCAGGAAGGCCGACGGCCAGGTCGGTTTTCGGACAGCGGATACCCCGATCAGGTGGTGATCGACTTGCCCCATGGCCGGGGCAAGCATAAGGGCCAGGAAGTGAGCGAGGGGCGGCTTCGAGCCTCGTGGTGATCTTGTCGTCACTCGAAGGGCCGCCACGATGTCCGCCACCTCCAGCCCACTCACCGCGCTCCAACGTCAGCTCACTCACCCGAAGTCGCGCTTGCGGTTCGACGCTGCTCTTCGCTCCTGGTCGGCGCAAGATCCCGCGCTGGCAGACGCTGGTACTCACGAGCGGCTTTCGGAAGTCCTCGCCGGTCGTGATTACGCGCGCCATGACGACGTGCTGTACGCCCTGTTGCAGCGGGCCGCTCGCGTGGGTGATGAAGGCGTCGTAGCAGGGGAAGTCGTACTGAACGCCATGTTGCCAGCGGTGCCCGGAATTGTCGGGCGGGTCATCCGGGCGAGCCGGGCGGCGATCGGCACCTTCGGAGCCCGCCGTGGTGTCACGGGGGCCGGGGTCTCGGCGAACGAGGCGAAGACCGATGTCCAAGCCGGGGTCATCGGGCACCTGTGGGAGCAGATTCGCTGCTACCCCCTTCGGCGACGGCACCACGTCGCGGCCAACCTGGTCTGCGACACCCAGAGTGCCATGCTTCGCGCACTCGGTGTCGACGTCAGGCAGGCCGCCGCCGATGTCGTGACCATGGACGACATCGTGGTGCACCAGCCTCCGGCTGAGAAGGACGCATCGGAAGAGCTGCTGGAGCTGCTCTCCTGGGCGGCGGAGCAGCAATGGCTCGACGAACAGGAAGCGGCGATCTTGGCCGCTCGGTACTTCGGGGAACAGATGGGCCGGGACGGGGTCGCGACCGATCGGCAGCTCGGGACGCTGTTCGGGGTGAGCCAGCCAACGGCGACGCGAAGGCGAACTCGGGCGCTCGGCGCCTTGGCTGAGGCCGGCCGTGAATGGCAGCGTGCCGGTCAGGCATGAATCAAAGGTCGGCGGGTCGCGCGTGTCTTGAACACCGCGACCCGCCCGACCTCAGGGAGCATCCGTGACCGGACCCCGTGCCGACCTCTCCACCAGCGAACTGCTCATTGCCCACGCTCGTGTTCGAGCGAGGGGTCTGGGGCGGCGGCTCGAGTCGACGATGGTCGATCGGCAGCTGTACGACGAGCTCCGGCGCTTCCTCGACGAGGTCGGGTTCCCGGCCTGCGACGCACTCGACGGGCTCGCCGGTTCTGACGATCGAGAGCTGCGCAAACGCTTGCACCAGGTGCTGGGAATCGAGGCGCGGTGACGAAACAGGCGATCCCCGATGCCCGGCTGGAGTCCATCGTTCACACCGCGGCTCGCCGGATCGGCAGGGTACTGGGGTGGTGTGTGATCATCGCGAGCCCGCTGGCGGTGATCGTGGGCTTGGTGGTGCTGCGTCAGAGCCCACCGCCTGAAGCCCCGCAGTCCGAGCGGCTGATCGAGGCTGACGAGCCGCAGGGCTGGGCGGAGATGTACGTCCGGTCGTGGCTCTCGGCAAACCGCGACGATTCGGCTGGGCTCGAGGCCTTCTATCCGGCGGGGATGAAGTCGACACGTGCGGTCGGGACGCAGATCCCGGTCGACACCAGCACGCTGTCGGTCAGGTCGCCGCGGCCGGGCGCGTGGTCGGTGATGGTCGCCACCGACATCTGGGTGCAGCAACCTGACGGCAAGCACCGGGCGAAGCTGGTTTGCGCCGAGGTCAGCCTCGTCGGAAATGGCGAGGGCTATGTCGCGACATCGCTTCCGACGCCAGTGGCGTGTCCGCACACGCTCGCCGCGGTCGAGCTCGATTACCCGGAGACCGCGGAGCTCAACGGGCCGATCGGTCAGTCCGTACACGGCTTTCTGCTCGCCTACTTGGTTGGCCGAGGCGAGCTGAACCGCTACGTCGCGCCTGGGACGAACATCGGCGCGATCGTTCCTCCGCTGTACGCCGAGGCCCAGTTGTTGGAGCTGCGTACGCACGAGCCGTTCGAGCCCGGCCAAGCGGCCCGGCCGCTGGACGGAACCGAGGTTCACGCGACCGCGCGGACCTGGGGATACGACGGCCTTGGGCAGGTCACCACGATCGACTACGCCCTCACTCTCGTCGCGCGGGCGGGGCGTTGGGAAGTCAGCCGGATCGACCCCGTTCCGCTTCTGGCCGGAGAATAGGAGAAGAGATGTCGACCATCGTGCTCGCAGCCGACGTCAAAACCTGGATCGACACCAACCTCGTCTGGGGCGACCAGGCAGTTCGCCGCCTGATCCTGCTCGCGGCCGTCGTGGGCGGCATCGGCCTGCTGATCGGGACACGGGGCAACTTCACCCGTTCGATCAAGTACGGCGTGATCGCCGCGATCTTCCTCGGGATTCTGCTCAATCTCGATGGTGTGTCGGGCATGTTCGGCGCCTGGTTCACCAAATGACTCGCGGCGATGTCCTCATTGGACGGTCGTACACGCGGTCGCGCCGGTTTCCGCGGATGTTCGGGCGGATGCCCGGCCGGGACGGTGGCTATCTGCCTGGTGGCCCGTACACGCTCACTCAGGGGGTGGTCTTTCTTGTCCTTCTGCTGATCGTCTGGAAGCTGCCGCTTCTGGACTGGCTCGGTCCGGCGCGCTGGGGTGTGCCGCTGTTCGCGATCGCGGTCCGCCGCGCGCGGATCGAGTCGCGGACGCCCGCCAGTTGGCTGATCGGCCTCTTGGCACATCTGCTCGCGCCGTCGTCGGGGATGCTGGCTGGTCGGCCCTACCGGTCGGCGCGGCCGGTGTCCTGCACGCCGCGTTTCCACATGCATGGCGCGACTGTGGGCAAGTCTGTGGATAACTCCGCGCCGAAGTCGTCACTGCAACGGCTGCTCGCCGGAGTCCGGTGATGGAGAACCAGATCCAAGACATCAGCGGAAACCTGGTGTTCTGCGCGGACGGGTCGGTCTGGGCGGTGTGGCGGGCACACCCGCGCGAGAGCGCTCGCTCGACGGGAAAGCAACTGCACGAGCTCTACAGCCGCACCGTCACGTTCATGAAGTCCTTGCGTGGCGAGGTGATGCTGACGTCGCTGTGTGAACAGGTCCAGCCGCACGCGATCATCCGGCGCTGCCTCGGCGGTATCGACCTCGACGAGAATCCGCACTGGGCGGAAACAGTGCACAACGCCTGGGACCAGCTCGACGATCTCGACGTGCTCGGCCGCAGCTATTGGATCGCCAAACCCCTCGCCGGCGACGGAGGCCGCGCCCTGCTGCGAGCCGCGAAAGCAGCGCTGAGCGCAGGCCTCGGTCTCCCACCGCGGCCCGCGTCGCCTCAAGCCGTCGCTGAGGCACACGAACTCGCGAGCGTCATCGAGCACGAACTCGGCGGCGCGATCCCGCTTCGTCCCGCGACCGAAGCCGAACTGCTGTGGTGGTTGAGCCGCGCTCCGGTGAGGGGCATTCGCGAGCCTCAGCTCGAACGTGAGTCGACTGTGCACAACACCGGCGCGACCTTGTCACGTGGCCGAAGCCGCGCTCGCCTGGTGACGTTGCGCGGGACCGTGTTCGACGAAGGCGGCCGCAGCGACGAAGGTAAGCGCCTGGGAAACCCGCTGCAAGTCTTGAACAAGCGGTTCCTCAAGTGCGTCACGCCGGATGACGAGGGACTAATCGAGAGCTACCAGGCTTTTCTGGTGCTCGCAGAGATGCCCCGCGCCTTCACCTTTCCCGGGCACGAGATCTTGTCGAGGCTGGCGAACATCGGTTTCGGGGTCGACTACGCCTTGCGCATCGCGGCGAAGACGAACGACGAGGCTCGCGCGGCCAACCGGCGCCGTACCCGCGACCTGATGAGCCAGGACGACGAACATGGCGGAGACACCGCGGGTGTACCTGCCGATGTTCACTCCGCGCAGGAGGAGATCCAGCACAAGAACGCCCGCCTCGGCGCGAGTACCACCGAAATCGAACTCGAGGTCGGCATCGTCGCCTGCGTGTGGGGTGACACCGCCGACGAGTGCGACGCACGGGCCAAAACGTTGCGGCAGATGTTCTTGGGCGGCGAGTACAAGTGGGAGAGGCCGCTCGGTGGACAGAAGCAGCTCTACCAGGCGCTGCTCCCCGGCTACCGGACGCCGCTCGTCGTGCGGGAATGCAGCCAGAACCTCCTCTCCAGCGACTGCGCGATGTTGCTGCCGATGTCGTCCGCCGAGTTCGGCGATCCCAGCGGCGCGTTGTTCGGCATGGTCCTGGACGGCGGCGCGATCACCCCGTTCCTGCTCGACCCCACGTACGGGCCCACCCACGACTCGTCCGGCGGCGTCGCGGTGATCGGCGAACTCGGCTCCGGGAAATCGGTCGTACTGAAGAACATCGCCGCCGTCGTCCGGCTGATGCTCGACGGTCGCGTGATCACCATCGACCGCACCCGGAGCCGTGAATGGGAACCGGTTGCGAAGGCGCTCCCGGGCAACTGCCAGGTCGTCGACATCATCGATCCCACGCTCGACAGCGAACGAGCAGCGACTACCGAGCTTCGGCACTCGTGCGATCCCCTGCGGGTCTTCCGTGGCAAGACGAAGTCCAGCACCGGTATCGCGGAGACCTTCTTCGCCTCGTGGCTGGATCTGGAGTCCAACTCGGCCGAACGTGACGCGCTCGGCCGCGCCCTCGACGCGGTCAGCGGCTTGCCGACCGCGTCCAGCAACGCCCTCATCGACGTCCTCGCCGACCATGGTGCCGCGGATCCAGCGTCTCGAGGCCTCGCCGACCGACTGCGACGCCTTCGCCGCGATCCGATCACCCGGCCGATCTTCGATCCCGACCTCGGCCCCGTCGACCTACTCGCCGCCGACATGGTCGTCTTCTGCACCAACGAAGTGCCGCTCCCCAACACCCTGGAGATGAGTAACGAACGCATGGCCGCCCGTATCCCGCCGAGGAAGCTTTTCGGCCGTGCCTTCCATCTCCTGATCGCCGCGATCGCCAAGGAGATCTGCTTCGGAACCCAACGCTGGGGCCAATTCATCTGCGACGAGGCGTACAACGTCACCGGCACTCCCGAGGGGCAACAGATCGCCTTGGAGTTCGTGCGCGATGGGCGAAAACACGGCGCGGACGCCGCCTTCGGCTCGCATTCGGAAAGCGACCTCGGTGACGAGGTCCTTTGTGGACTGATCGCCGTCCGGATGCTCGGGCGCCATCGGGACGGCGGCCTCGCGCGACGAGGTCTTGCGTGGCTCGGTGTCGACCCGTCCGACGCCCGCTATCAGGAGATCGTCACCAAAGATCTCTCACCGCTCAACCCCGCAGGCAGCGAGGAAGAACGCCGGGCGCGTGCCGGCGAGTTCTTGGTCCGCGACCACGCCGGCCGGGTCGGCAAGGTCAAGATCTTGACCCAGCCATACCGGACGCTGCCTCAGGCCGTTCTCACCACGCCCACCATCGGGAGGCGGTCATGACGTACCGTGCCGCGAAACCTCTCGCCTTCGCCACCGTCGTGCTCGTCCTCCTACTCGGCAACGCCGTGCCCGCGACCGCCCAAGTCGCACCCGACGAGCCGCGGCCGTGCCAGCCGTACCCGCTGTGCCTCGTCGTCCCCGATCCTCGCGCGCCGCAGCCGACTCCGCCGACGTTGGACCAGCCCGATCCTGATGCGCCGACCCTGCCCTTGCAGAACGATCCCGGGCACGCCGCCCACCTCGAGGGCATGTTCACCATCGACGACGGCTACGGCCGCGACCTGCGCAATTACGACCTCTTCGCGAATCTGCCCTGGCTGGTCAGCAACCCCATGCCGACGATCTGGCTCTGGCTGGCGAACATGGGCTTCGCCGTCGGCAAGTATGCGCTCGGCTTCTCTGTTTGGTTCACCGAATGGTCCATGACCGCCGGCGTGGTCGACTGGATCAAAGCGCCTGCCCAGGACCTGGAGAAGATCTGGCAGACAACGATCATCGGGGGCTTGAAGCTCCGCGAGCTGGCCTTGCTCTTCACGACCTGCTACCTCGGACTGCTCTTCATGCGCGGCCTGACCACCCGAGCCTGGCGCGAGACCGTGTCCACGATCGCGATCAACGTCCTGGCCATCGCGATCATCACGCATCCCGTCGACTTCCTCGTCGGTGACGGGGGAGTGCTGAACCTCAGCCGAGACCTCGGCGCCGACGTCAGTGCGGTGATCATGGGCAAGCAACCCGGCGGCACCGGAAACCCAGCCGCGCCGATCGGGCAAGCCCTCATCGACAACCTGCTCATCGCGCCGTGGGAGACGCTCAACTACGGAACGCCGGTCTCCGGGAAACAGGGCACCGGTGCCTGTCAGTACTCGATCAAACAGATCCTCGACCAGGGGCCTTGGTCGGGCAAGGACAGCACTCCGGCCCGCGAACTCGCGGGTTGCCCGAGCGAGTACGGCAAGTACAACGAGGTCGCCGACGGCGACCGCATGCTTGGGGCGTGGGAGTACGCCGTCGCGATGATCCTGTTCGCGATCCTCACCATCTGTCTCAACGCGATCCAGATCCTTGCCCCGTACTTCCTGCTCTTCGAAGGTCTCCTGCTCAGCCTGGCCCTGATCGCGGCCTTGAGCCCGGCACTGCAACACCAATTGGCCTACCGCATCAGCTCGATCGCCGGGACCATCGCCAAGCTGCTGATGGGCATGTTCTTCATCGCCGTCATGACCGTGCTCCTGCGGTCGCTCATGCTCGCCGACCTCGGGCCGCAGCTGGTCAAGTTCGCCGTCATCGACATCGTCGTCCTCTCCGGCTTTCTGTTCCGCAAAAGGCTTATGGCGAACATTCAGCGGATCCGGTCCAGCGTCAACTCCGGTGTCCAGCGGCTCGGGCGGCCACGGAACGGGCCGAAATCCCTGCCCATGCCGGTCGTCGAGCCCGGGCCGCACCGGATCAGCCGTGCGGTCAAAACCGGCACCGGCGCCTTCAGCGAAGCGATCGCCCCAGCGAAGGACTTGACGAACCGGTTGGCGACCGCGAGCAAAGTGGGCGGGAAGGCCGGCAGCAAGGCGCTTTCCCTCACGTTGGGCGCCCCGGTGTCCTGGCCCGCCGCTGCGAATCGCGCGCATACCGCCCTCACTGCTCGGGGCACCGCCGCCAAGGCCGCGCTTGGGCGCAAGGCCGGTGCCGTGAAGGCCTACGCCTCCACATACGCGCATAACGTTGGCGCCGGACCGCTGTGGAACGCCGTCCTCGATCGCCGACGCTCCGGCAAGGAGGCACCTGCGCCGACCCCGCTACCGCCCGGAATGCTCCCGCCCGACCCGACCTGGGCACAACGCCTGCGGAGCCGGCTCACCGGGCATCGGTCATGAATCCCCTGCTCGCCCTCCAGATCGCCGACCATGTCCGCGACGAGGTGCGCGAACAGCCGAAGCGATGGGGCTGCCTTGCTCTCTTCGTCCTGTTCGGCCCCGCCATCGCCTGCGTGCTCGTCGCCGTCCTGATCATCGTGGTGATCGCCGGCGGTGCCGACGGCTCGGACACGTCGACAGGGCAAGTCCCCGGCATCCCCGACGTCATGCTCACCGCTTACCGACAGGCGACCCAGCGCACCAACGGGATTCGCCCGGCCTGCACCGGAATGCGGTGGTCCATCCTCGCCGGCATCGCCGAAGTCGAGTCTCGCCACGCCACGGGCCGCGCCGTCGCGCCCAACGGGGACATCACTCCGCCGATCCTCGGCCCCGTTCTCGACGGCAGCGGGGTGGGCGGCAACCGCACGCCGATCCGCAACCCCGACGGAACCTTCGCCCGGGCTGTCGGCCCGTTCCAGTTTCTGACCACTACCTGGGCGGGCGTCGAACAAGACGGGAACGATGACGGCGTGCGTAACCCGCACAACGCCTTCGACGCCGCCCTCGGCGCGGCCGTATACCTCTGCGGAACCGGCCCGTGTGATCTCACCGATCAAGCCCAGCTTCGCACCGCACTCTTCCGGTACAACGCGAGCCAGGCCTACGTGTCGCAGGTTCTGGCCATCATCGAGCGCTATGACGCCGCCCGGCTTCAGCCTGCCGTCAATGCCACCGGATCGGCGAAAGCGGTGATCGACGCGGCCATGTCTCAGCTCGGCGTCCCGTATGCCTGGGGTGGCGGAACCGCCGCGGGCCCCAGCCGCGGGATACGGGACGGAGGTGTGGCTGACCGGCACGGTGACTACAACAAGATCGGTTTCGACTGCAGCGGCCTCGTCGTCTACGCGTATGCCAAGGTCGGCATCGCGTTTCCGCACAACAGCAGGGCGCAGTTCGCATCAGGAGGTCGTGTGCCGAAGGAGGCTGGATTGGGCGCCTTGCGACCTGGGGACCTCGTCTTCTACAGCCCGGGTTTCATCCACCATGTCGGCATCTACCTCGGTGATCGGCGGATGGTGAATGCGCCGTTCTCCGGTGCGGTGGTCCGAGTGGATGTCGTTGATCTTGCGGAGTATGCCGGAGGGGTACGCGTACTGGAGCCGTGAGCCCTCGCACGGGTGCGGCATCATGAGCTGGTGACGCACGAGTCAGGTACCGGACACCGGGCGCAATTAGTCGACTGGCTGTCGAAACACATCCAGCTCCACCGCGCATTCGGCCGTAACGCCGACTGGCCGTACGGCAGCATCGAGGAACTTGTCCTCAGCCTTGGGCGCTGGGGCCTCCCGGCGCCCCTGCCGCCGGGCCGAGCCCGCGGGCCGGAACGGATGTGCTACGCCAATGCCGCCAGCTACGCCGAAAGCCACGACCTGACTTATGTCGAAGGCTATGCACTGACGTACGTCGGCTTCGTCTGTGCGCACGCGTGGTGTGTCGACGCCGACGGTCGCGTTCATGATCCGACTTGGCGCGACGATGTCGGAGTGGCGTACTTGGGAATCCCCTTCTCCGCCGGTTACGCCCGAACATTCACTGAAAAGTTCGGTAGCGCCTGCCTGCTCCATGATGCTCACCTCGACGAGTTCCGCATCCTCCGTGAAGGACTGCCTGTCGATGCGACCGTGCCCATCGGCGAGCCGATCGGCACACGCGCGTCTTGAGGCGCGAATCAAGACGGTGAGTCGTCGCACATGTCTCGCATCGAGTTGGTGTGCGACTGCGAGGAGCCGTCATGGGTGTGGAGTTTGCGTTCGATACCGCGTTCGATCCGGCGGTCGCGAGATCGGCTGATCTCTGTCTTTCCGCTGGTCAGACATCGTGGGTACAGCACCCAAGGGATGCCGACTTGTTCCCCCATGGCCGTCAGGCCATCCAGGGAACCAGCGCGCCGAAGGCGCTCGATCTCCACCACGTGCTCACCGAGCCCGCGCTGTGGTGGGTGACCGCTGCGCTGGTCGCGATCTTGATCGCGGTCTTCGTCCTCCACCGACACTTCCGTTCCCACCACCTCCGCTCCAGAGTCAGTTACGACCTCCTTCCGACCGCCACGTTCGACCCGTCGCTCCAGAGTGTTCTGGCGTTCGCGCACCAGCTCGACCGGGTGCGCCCGGTGCACGGCTGGGTGCCGAAGTCCGCGGTCGGTGTCCGGGTGCGGTTCAGCACCGACAAGGCGCTCGGGAAGCTCACCATGAGCGTGGAGGGCCGTGAGTCGATCACCAGCGTGATCAACAAGCTGACCTACCCCGAAGTCGAAATCCGTCGCAACGCGGACGACCGGGGAGATGTCTCCCGTGTGGACGGGGGACCGCGATGAACGGGGAGAGTTCTCCCTCCGTCGAGTATGTGGCACGTGCCGAACTGATTCTCGCCCGTCCGGCCCACCTCGCGCTCAAGGCGCTGCCGCTCCGGCCCGACGACCCGCTGCAGGCTTTGGCGAACGCGCTCGGCGACGTCCGGCCTGATCTCGGCGAGAAGGTCGACGTCTGCCTCGACCTGATCCCGCTGACGCCCGCGAGGATCCGCCACCTCGCTCGTCAGACGGCGACGGTAGCGGGACCGTTCGGTGAGGCCGCACGCGAGATCGTCGGTGAGTTCGTGCGCAGGCCCCGCCGGCCGGTCGCGCCGGTACCGAACAAGTTCGCCACCGACGAGCCGGTTTTCGCGGTCCAAGTGTTGATCCGCTGCCGTTCGGAGATCCCCGGCCGCGCCGAGGCACATCTGCGCAGCGTGATCGGCGCCTTCGACGTCTACCGCGGAGACAACTACTGGCGAGCTCGAGGACCGCGTGTGCTGGGCTGGCACTTCGGCGCGGACACGGTCGTGATCCGCAGGTTCTTCGATCGCCGTTTCGACACCGGCTTGACCAAGCCGCGCAGCCGGTCCTACGTGACGGCCAGCGAGATCGCGGCGCTGCTGAAGCCGCCGTCCGGCCGTTGCCTGTCACCGGTGATCGCACGTAGCCGTGGTTGGGTCATGCCCGCTCCGAGGGAGATCCCGCGGTACAAGCCCGGCGCGGGACTTGTCCGGCTCGGCTACGTCACCGACCTCAACGGCGAGGAGAGGCTCGTCGGAGTGCCGATTCGCGAGTTGCTGTTCTCGGCGCGGTTCGGGAAGGCCGGCTTCGGCAAGACCGAGGAGGCGCTCGCGCAGGCGATCGAGATCGCTCGGCTCGGAGGCGGGGTCTGGTTCCTAGATCCGCACGCCGACGGATGGAAACGAGCGAAACCGTACCTCTCGGATCCTGAACTGCGGAATCGACTGTGGGAAGTCAATCTTGATGTTCGCGGCCGAGGCAAGCGGCTGCCCGGCTGGAACCCGCTCAGCATGCAGGGGTTCTCCGAAGAGGACATCGAGGATCGCGTCGACGCCGTCGTCACGTCGTTCGCCACCGCGCTGGGCTGGGGAGACTCCGCCCCGCGGGCGAAGTCGATCCTGACCAAGGCGTGTGAGGCGCTCTGCTACCTCGCGATGCGGCTGCCCGCGGAGTGCGCGCCCACGATCTTCCAGATCCCGACGCTCCTCGACGACGAAACCTGGCGCGACGAGATCTTGCGTGTCCTCAAGCCGAGCATCCGTCGCTACTGGACGGATTCGTTCACGAAGCTCGCACCGGACGCGACCACAGTCGTCACGAACATCATCAATCGGCTGCGCACCAGCCCGACGCTATCCGCCTTCCTCGGCTCGTCGGTCACGACGTACAACGTCCGCCGGGCGATGGACGCCGGGAAGATCGTCTTCGTCTGCACCACCGGCACCGGCGAGACGAACAAGCTGATCACGTCTTTCATGATTTACGACCTGTTCCGCGCCGGCCGTTCGCGGGCAGATACCCCGGTCGATCAGCGCCGCAGGTGCGACGCGTTCGTCGACGAGCTCGCGGCGGTCGACGGAGCTTCGCGCGGCTACCTCGCCGCGATTCTGGAGCAGCTGCGGAAATATCGCGTCGCGCTGCACGCCATGAACCAGATGCCCGACCGGCTCGCGCCCGAGACCCGCAGGGCGCTGCTGCAGAACCAGTCGCTCCTGATGACCAGCGCCGCGGCGATCGACGGCGCGCGGACCGTGGCCCGTGAGTACGGCGGCCTCGTCCAGCCCGCCACAATCACCGAGCTCGAGCAATTCCACCACGTCGTCACCGTGACACTCGGTGGGCAGCGCACCACCCCGTTCAAGATCCGTGGCCTCCATGTCGACGACGAATTCGCTGACCACTTCCATCCCGAGTGGAACGACGACGTCGACCGGTGCCTCGACCGGAACCTGACCCGCCGACCGATCGGCGAGGTCCTCGACGAACTCGAGGATCTCGATGACCGCATCCTCGACGCCTTGCGCGGCAACCGGCCGGCACCCGAGTCGACGGTGGAGTGAATCGATGCAGCGGCTCGATCCGTTCAAGCGCGAGGCGCTCGTCGTTCTCTACTGGCATCGGATGGTCTCCACCGATCAGATACGTCGGTTGATCGCTCCCGCGGCACCGATCCGCACCGTCCAGCACAAGCTTCTCGCCCTCCAGACGGACGGCCTCGCCGCGGGGCTGCACCGGCACCGCGCTCCCCGAACCTGGCACGTCACCGAAAGCGGCGCGGAACTGGTCGAGGAATCCGGCCGGGTGGAACCCCGCCCGTACCGGATTCCGCGGGCCGCTGTGGTGGAACTGCTGCAGGAGCACACGCTCGACGTCGTCGAGACCGGCATCGCCTTCACAAATGCGGCACGTCGACGTGGAGACGAGTGCGGGCCGCTCTCTTGGACGCCCGAGGCCGCCCACCGGTTTCGAGACGGCCGAGGACGGCGGCAAGGCGTTGTCATCGCCGACGCGGTCCTCGACTACGTCCTCAATGAAGACGGGAGGCGATCGCAGCGCACGTTCTTCGTCGAGCTGGACCGCGCGACCATGCCCGTCCCCAGGCTGGCCCAGAAGCTCCGCTCGTACGTGCAGTACCACGACTACATCCCAGGAAAGCCGAACTCCGCTGGGCGTCCCGCGTGGCGAAGCCGCTACGCACGCTTCCCGCGGCTACTCGTCGTTTTGTCGGGTGCGGCCGAGCATGTTCTCGAGCGCCGGCTCGCGGACCTGCGGGCCTACGCGCGAGCGATGCACGGCCTGGCGCTCGCCGGCGATCGCGTGTGCGCGCTGGGTACGACTCTGCGAAGACTTCGTGAGCACGGACCGGCAGCTGACATCGCGTTGCCGCTGCTCGCCGAGAGCGGGGCGCCGGTATCCGCTTTCGCTTGGCCCAAGACGGGTAACCCGTGATGAACGAGCCGGTCGATCTCGTCGAGCAGCTCGGGATTTCGTCCCGGCTGCGGCAACGCCGATTCACCTTGCTCCCGCTGCGAGGCGAAGGCTCACCGTTCACAGACTCGCAGGGACGGGCGCCCGGCGATAGCACCGCTCCGGAAGAGCTTGCTGACCTGATCTCCTCCATCGCGACCGTCGGCGTCCTCCAGCCGGTTCTCGTCGAGGAGATGGACGTCGGCGACGGCAAGGCTCCCGCCATGAGGCTGACCGCGGGGGAGCGGCGCCTGAGGGCTTGCCGCTGGGGCGCGGTCCACAAGCCGAACAACCCGCACTTCGCCGCAGTCCCGGCGGTCATTTGCCCCGGACCGCTGTCGGACGAGGAACGCCGGATCTGGCAGCTGGTCGAGAACCTCGCTCGTGAGAACCTGCGCCCTGGCGAGCTGGCGGCCGCGCTCGTTCTCGATCGCTGCGCGGTGCTTCTAGGCAAGCTGATCGCACATGGTTACAAGGTTCCCGCCGACGTCTACGCCATCGACGATCCGATCGCCCGGTTCTCCGCCATGGAGCGGATCCGTGGTGCCGACAAGAAATGCGCCGCGCCTTGGTCCCAGGTGCTGACCCGCCTCGGCCTGCAGCTGACCCCGAGGAAGGCACGCGAGCTGGTGCGCGCGTTCGCCGAAATGCCCCGCGAGATCGCCGAAGAGATGGATGCGGCCAAGATCAGCCTCAACACCAGGATCCGGTTCATCGAACTCAATCGCGGGCGAGCACAGGCGGCTCAGGACATCTGGGCCGCGGTGAAGAAGACCAACCGGACCCGGCTGTTGAGTTCGGCTTTGACCACCGCTGCCGATCCATCGGTCAGTCCTGACGAAGCGCTAGCCGAAGCCGAACGGCTGCACGAACAAGCGGACAGTGCACGTGCCGAGAAACTGCGCGCTGACACCGGTGAGCCTGGCCCGTTGGTCGAGCAACGACTTGTCGACAAAGCCCTCGCCGGCCTTCGCCCCCTGGCAGCGGCACTGGCGACTGGCGCTCGGCTTTCTGCACACGACCTGGCGTCCCTTCGTCTTCTGACCACTCAACTCAACGGAACGGAGTGAGCACCTTGCCCGTATTCCTCGGCCTACCCGCAGACGTCGCGCCGGCTGCGAGATGCGACTGCAGGCGCTGCCCCTGGTACTCGGGCTCCGACGCTGAGCCGGGAGCGGTGATCGCGCCCGTGTGCTCGGGATGCAACTCGGACTGCAGCTACTGCGGCTGCGCGCGGGCAGAGACCGCATGCTCGAGCTGCCCGATTCGCTGCGGATCCCGGACGGACATCCAGGCGTGGATGGCCGACGCCGGAGGAACCCTCGAATTCGACGACATCGCAATCCGCAGCCGCTTGCCCGAAGGGTTGCCCTCCTTTATCCCGCAGGTCGACGGATCAGGCGTCGGTGACCTCGACGCGATCTTGGGCTGGCCAGCCTATGCCGTCGGGCTTCGCCGCGTCTTCTCGCCACAGACGTACGCCATCTATCCGCGGTGGGATAAACCGGCGACGGAGGTGCTCGGACTTCCGGCGACGACACTGACAGTCCTTTCGGGATATGGAGAAGATCCGCTGGTCGAAGCGTTCTGGACGATGCGGCACCGCGATCGGCTGCTCGACCGGTTGGCGACGCTTGAGTTCGATCTCGTCCTGGCGCCCAACTACTCGATCTACGGCAACTGGCCGCGCGCCGAGCACCTGATCAACATGCGCAGGTCGTTGCTGCTGGCGGAAGAGTTCGTCAACGCCGGCATGGCGGCCGTGCCGAACCTGTACTGGTTCCGGCTCGAAGACCTTCAGCGCTACGCCGCCTGGATCGCGGACACGACGCCGCCCGCGATCGCTATCAACCTTCAGACCGTGCGCGAGAACAAGAACTGGGAAACGTGGGCGTTGCCCGGTCTCAGCTGGCTCGCGGAGAACATCCCGGACGACCTTCCCGTCATCATCACTGGCCTCTCCCGGCGAGACCGCATCGCCACCGCCGTCGACCTGTTCGGCGCCAGGCTGACTCTCGTCAGCCAGAACCCGGCGCAGTACGCGCTCCATGGAGCGGTGATGACTCCCGAAGGGCGGAAGGACCTGCACGCCCGCATTCCCGACGCCTTCGCGAGCTCGGTGCGCTACCTGGCTTCGCTCCTACCCGAAGGAGGAAACTGATGCAGCGAACGCTCTGGATTCTGCTCGGCTGGTCACCCGAGTATGGAGCCGCTACGACCGTCGTCGCGGTGCTCGGCATTGATCAGGGCGACGACGGCCGGATCGACCGTCACATCGAATGGGTTCCACGGGAGTATCAGCGCTGCCTCACATGGCGAAAGCGCATCGCGTCGACGCCAGTCGGTGAGCTCCCCGCCCACATCGAGCTTTGGGAGAACTCGGTCACCGCGCCCGCCGCCCGCATTGACCCCGTCCCCTCTGCGCCTGACCTCGCTGCCGCTGTTCAGTGTCAGCTCGACGACCTGCTCGGTTTCGCCGGCTGATCGAGTTCTCGATGGGAACGAATTCCAAGACCGCGCACGCCACATACGCTGTCGGCCCGTCGGCTGCGGCTGAGCACAAGAGCCCCGAAGACGCAGAAATCGCTTTGTCGGTCGTGGAAGGTTTCGTACTCGACGGAGTTGACCCGGAGAACCCCTTCGATCCGACCACGCTCGATCTTCCGGATGACGTTGGTGAACGGTACGCGATGTTCGTAGAGGCTGTACACGAGGCGCAGGAAGAAATCGCGAAGATCGTCGGAGACCCCAGCGCGTTCGAGGACACGCTCCACACGCAGTGCGAGCTGTTTCTGAACAGCCTCACGCAGGACGAGCTCAAGGAACTCGCTGCCGCGCAAGGGTTCAAGCACCCAGCCTTGGTGGGATGGTCCGAGATCGACGGAAACCCGTTGGTGCACTGGCTTGATCCGTCCTATCCGGACGACGCGGGTACCAAGCAGACGATCCAGAGCATCGCGATCAACAGGTTCATCGCATTGCACGCCGGCGAAACAGTCGGAGGCAAGACCCTGGCGCAATGGCAACAGATCGACGCGAACCTGATCGCGAAGCCAAGCCTTAGCGTGCCGCCGGGCTTCACAGCGTGGACGCCGACCGCTGCTGAAGTGCAGGCAGCGCAGGAAGCGATCAACTCTGCCGCTGACGCGGTCGAGGCGGCCAAGACCAACGGATCCTGGGCCGATCCCGATCTCGTCTCGACTTTGATCGCTGCGGAAAACAAGCTGGCGACCGCGGACAACCCGGCGCTCGACGACTTGGCGTCGATACGCTCGGCTGCGAAGCAGCAAGTCGATCAAGCGTTCACCGACATCACTCCACATGAACTGTCCACTGCGATACAGACAGCGAAGGATCTCGATCAGATCGCACCGTTCCAGGTCAAGGTGCTCAATTCTCACCAGGTTCTGAAGCTGCTGCGCGCGTCGACCGAAAAACAGGAACGGCTCGACCTGCAGCACCTCGCCATCGAGAGGGCGGCCACGAAGGCGACGTTCGAAGCCGACATCGCCAAACTGCATGACGCGCTTGATCACGGTGGCTTGCCCAGTCTCGCCGACCCGGGCGGCGTCTCGTCGATGGCCAAGTTCCTCGACCATACACATCAAGCCGGCGTTGCGTACACGGCCATGAGTAGCTGGAAGCCGGTCGAGCCAACGCTCGCGCACAACGAGACTCTCCAGATCGCGCAAACCGAGATAGGGCCTTGGGCTGACCAGCAAGAGCTGAAGGACCTGCGAGCGTTCGTCGTCTCCGCGGGCCTCATCACAGCCGATCAAGCCGCGGCCGCGCCGAAGTCGATCTGCAAGACACTCCTGGTGCAGCAAGCCTACGGAGCCAGTTCGTCGGTCGCGTCCCTGAAGCACAGTTTGCAAGAGAAGATCGCTCTCAAGAACAGTACGAAGTCCTTGCCGCCAAAGGTGGGGAAATCCGCGAAGGCGCCGATCGTGGAGGTGCCGAGAAGCGCATTTGGTCGCCAGCACGCTGAGATGCTTTCAGCGCTCAAACAGACCAAAGCCGCGCTCGCGGCCTTGCCGAAACCGGCCGAGCCATCTGCGGTCGCTGCCTGGGACTTCGGAGTCGGCAAACCTGCGCACCTCGGCGGGACACATCCGAAGACGCTGCATACCGGGCCGGACGGTAAGACATGGCTGGCGAAGGGAGAAGCGACCCCGCGGGGCGGTGCAGTCGTCGAAGCCGAGGCCGCAACCTCGCGAGCACTCAAACGCGCAGGTCTGCCCGTCGTCCCGGTATTCGCGACCAAGATCAACGGAAAGCCGGCCTCCGTGCAGCCGATGCTCGTCGGCGCGACCGAGATGTCGAGCGAGCCCTCCACGTGGTCGCAAACCGATGTCGATGACATCGTCCGCCTGCACGTCGCAAGCTGGGCGCTGGGAAACCACGATCCCCACGCCGGCAACGTTCTTCGGACCGGACAGGGCGGCCTCGTCCCGATCGACCACGGTCAGTCGTTCAAGTTCTATGGCCAGGACAAGCTGTCGATGTCGTTCCGGCCCAACAACACGACGGCCGTCTACCACCAGGCGTATGACGCCTTCAAGACGGGCAAGCTCGCCAAGGGTGTGCGGATCAACCCGGCGGCCGCGCATTCGGTGATCAAGCACATCGAGGCGGTTCCGGACGCCGAATGGCGGGGGATGCTGCAGTCGGCGGCCTACGCCGGAGCCGCGCAGAAGCAGATGAAATGGGTCCCGGCGATGCGTGCTCGAGCTGCCAAGCACCATGGAATCACCGAGACCGCGGTGACCACGAAACAGATCGCAGAGACCTTCCTCGACTACGCGGTCGAGCGCAAAAGGAGCCTGCGCAAGGACTTCACCGACTTCTTCCTCGGTGAGTTGAAGCTGGAGAACGCCGCGGCACTCCAACACGCTGGGAAGACTTGATGGGCACCAACTCCAAGACGGCTCATACGAGCTACTCGATCACGCCGTCGACCTCGTCGGCCGTATCGGAGCCTGTGGTGATTGCTCCTCCAGCCGAAGCAGAAGCCGTTGTGGAGTCAGAGGCTCAGCCACTGACCCCGATACCGGACACGCCTGACGTCGGTAGGGCCTTTGGGGAGCCGATTCTGGTGGGCGGGACCGACCTGCACGCCTCGAGTGCCACTCTCGTCAGTTACGCCAGCACCGAAGGTCCACGCACCGTTCTGCACGCGCTGGTCAATGAGGAGGCGGAGGAGAAGCTGCTCGATGCCATCAATGTCACCAAGGAGACAGGGCCGGTTCAGATCGAGCAGGCCGTCCATGGTCGGCTGCCGCTCGACGAGCAGCACGAGCTTGCTGACAAGATCATCGCGGCCGCGAAGAGCGTGAACCATCACCTCAAGGTTGGAGATCTCTCCCTCGGGAATCTCCCCTCGACAACAGAGCAAAAGATCAGCGACGCGAAGAAGGCGATGGAGGACGCAGCTACGGAGATCGGCGAGAGCCCGGGGCCGGCGGACGCCGCGATGCTCGCGCACTACGCGGGCAAGCTGGTTGACGTCGAGGCAGCGGCCGCGACCGCCAAGTCTGTGGGGCATGTCAACCCGTACCTGCACGAAGGCCTCGCGACCGTGACGGTGACGATGCCGGTGCTCGTGAGCGGCACTGGAGACCACCGGGTCGCGGGTCTCCTGCGTGACGCGACGCGGATCAAGCCGTCCCTGGATACCGAGACGGGACAAGCCAGCTGGAATGGCGTCGCCAGATGGGAGAAGGTTGCCGGCAAGGAGTATGTGATCAACCTCGGTGATGGGTTTCAAGCCGTCTACCGGCCTTATAGCGTCAACTCGCCGAAGACGACGGAGTTCTCGCTGCGTGGCCGGCTCGAGATCATCGCGCCCGCGGGCGAGGGGCACGGCCCCGACGTGGTCAAAAGGCTCGGCCAGCTCAACCTGGCCAACCGTCCCATGACCCAAGCCGAAGGCGAGTACGGCTACCTCGCAGCGAACGTCAAGGCACAGAACTTGGCAGGCAAGGCCGAGGTTCAGGCGGCCATCGCGACCGGCGATCAGCTCGAAGAGATGACCCGACAGGAGCTTTTCCACGAGCGGGCTCATCTCGCGGTCGGGCTGGACGATGCTCAACTTGCGCGGTTCGCCAAAGACATCCAGTTGGACGCGCACACGCAGGCCTTGCCGACCAAAGTGAAGGTCTTACGGGAAGCTGTTGCGAAGGCGACAGGCTACGAGACGGGCGGGGCGCTCTCGGCCACCGATGGATACGACCCCACGCCCCGACGATCCGGTGGCTGGCTCACGTGGAGCCGGTTCGACGTCGGCAACTCGATGACGAAGCTGGACGCCGCGTTCAAGGGGAAAGCTTTGGTCCATTCCACCTCGGCGTCAGGGTTGAAGGCGATGTTGGCCAACGGGGTGCTCGCCTCCACCGAGCGCCGGACCTTGATGGGTGTCAGCCGCGGCGTCGGCATGAGCGAAGACGAGGACAAGCTCACCGGGGGAGCGAGCTCCGTCTTCCTGCGTGTTCTGGGAAAGCCCGCATCCGGCTCCGGCCCGAAGCTGGTCTGGGACGAACCTGGGCGTCTGATGCACCGTGCGGACTACTACGGCGCGAACGCGGACACCTACGGGGCCGTCAACCCCGCGAAGGCCGGCAAGTACTCGTCGTCCACGAGGAACCCGTTCAAGATCGCCGGCTTCACACATCCCGCCAACGAGGTCATGTTCGGAGATGGAATCGACCTGCTGGGTGCCGAAGGACCGTCAAGAATCCTCTGCGACAGCAAGGCGCAGCGCGACGAGATCCAGGCGATGTTCACGGCCAAAGGCATCACGCACATCGCCGGCAAGCCGATCGACGAAGTTCTGAAGGGATAACCCGTGAGCCACGAGATCAACCTTGATGAGGCTGAGCGCATCCTTGAGAACCTGGTCGCCGGTCGCGCACAGAGGCGATCCGACGACTTGCTGCCCGGCGCCGAACTCGTCGTCGATGGCGGCCGACGGGTGGCGTTGGCCAGGCAAGTGCGTCGTGATACGAACCTCCCCGCGCTCTTCTGGATCCGGCCGCTCGCCGTGGCGTTGCAGGACCCGGAGACGCGATTGCCCGTCTTCGATCCGGCGGTCGTCCGGCGCCGGGCGCTTCACGTCACCGCGGCACGGCGCGAGGGCTCCCGGCTCCGGCTCGAACTCGCCGACGGCTCTGCCGTGACCGTCCAGCCGGCTCGGTCCGGTCGGCTCGTGACCCTGCAGGCGTTCGACACGTGGATGACCACGATCCCGAACGATGAGCGCCGGGCGTTGGAGAGCCTTGAGCACGACTGAGGCGGGCCTGAATCAAGCCAGTGATCGCCGCCGCTTGTCTTGGGTATGGGTGAGACTCCGAGACCTGCCTTGAGCGACGTCGAATGGGTCGGTGAACATCACGAGGCGCATGGACAGCTGCTTGTCCGGGGCTCCTCGCTCGACGAGATCATCACGAAGGCGACCGAAGCCTTGGTCACCCGCATGCCGTCGCTTGGCCAGGCGGGTTTGCGTGTCCGGCCCGGGTGGTGGTGCGTGGCCACCTGCGAGTGCCGCCGGGCACTGGCGGTCTCGAATCATCCTGGGTGGCACTACCGCCGAGCGCGTTCGGACGAAGCCGGTTCCTGGTACGGCGCGGAGGTTCGGTTCGGTCTCTTGCCACGACGTTCACACGGTCGAGCGATGTAAACGCCGGTTGACCACGAGCTCGTGTGACGATGACCGAGTGGACCAGCTGATGAGCACTGACCTGCGCGTCGCCATCGGGTTCGCTCTCTGCGGTCTGCTCGCCGCGCTGCTGTTCCGCGCCACACTCAGGACTTCCCCGAAGCGCCTCCACTTCGTGGCGATCGCCATCGCGACCGTCATCCTCGGGGCGGCTACGGCAGCATGGCCGCCCAGCATGATCGCCGCAGGTGCCCTTCTGGCGGTGTGTGCCGTGCCGGCCGCCGCTGTTGACGTCGTCGAGCACCGCGTGCCGGACAAACTCACCGCGCCCTTGGCCGCGGGAATGGTCATCACGCTGGTCGCCGCGGCACTGTTCACCGATTCGATGCCGTCGTTGACCCGGGCGCTGGTCGGAGCCTTGGTGTGGGGCGGCATGTTGCTCGTGTCGTTCCTCCTCACCGGCGATCCGGGGCCTGGCGACGTCAAGCTGGCGCCGAGCCTGGGAATGCTGCTTGGCTGGCTCGGTTGGAAGTGGCTTCTGGCCGGGATCATCGGCTCTTACCTGCTGGCCGCTCTGTTCGCCGGGCTCGGGCTGCTGGCGAAGCGCTGGACTCTTCGTGACGGTCGCATGCCGCTCGCGCCTCCGATGCTGGCCGCTGCGGTGCTGAGCGCGACGATCGCCGCGTTCAGCGGCTGAATCGAACGCGTATCCGGATCACATGTCCTGAGGGCTCGCTACACCAGCAAAGGAGCCCGCCGATGTATGAACCTCCGTGGTACGACCAGGACCTCGAACAAGCCGCAGCGAACGCCGCACAGCGATTCGACCTCGACGACGACCAGGCCCGTGGGCTGGTCGAGAAGGTCGTCGATGCCCTGGAAGAAGGCGGTGACGCCGTCGGTGACGCGGCCTGGGACGTCGAGAACGAACATCCGGGCGTCCCGGGTGAAGACTTCGTCGAAGACGTCGCCGCGGAGCTGGGCTACGACGACGTTCTTTGAGGCAACCGGTTCAGTACTCGGCGTCAGCCGCGCCCGGCTTCGGAAGGGCTCGTTCCCGGCCGTCGCGCGGCTGTCCGCCGATGAACCCATCCCAGCACACGACTTCGTGAGCAACGTCCGCGCTGAGGAGCCGTGGGTCCAAAGTGGACGAGGCACGGTTGTAGGCCATGACGAGGTTGGCGCCTTGCGTGATGACCTCCGCCATCTGGAGGTGAAAGCGCGCCCACTCCAGATAGGTCTGGTACGAAAGCTCCAGCCTGCTCGCGATGCGGCGATGGAAACGATTCCGATCCCTCGGAATGCCCACGATTTCATGGTGGAGTTCTTTCGCGCGAGCGAAGAAGTTCTCCGCCGCGAGACAGTGGTGCGCTGCCGACATGACGTCGTCGGTCGGATTCGTTCGCTTGACTGCGATCATGATTTCCTGCCTGTTCCAGGTGGCGGAGCGTCGATCAGGTTGACCTTCTTGCCGATCCGAACCGGCGCGTCGGCCGGGCCGCGCCAGTGACCCGACACGACCTTCCAGCGCCGGAGTGAGTGGTTGGGCCCGTATGCCTGCCGTCGAAGGAACGGTGCGACGGGGAAGCGCACGCCGACGGTGCGTCCGCTCGGTTCCGAGGGCCGCGCTGGCCGAGTGGGTGCCTTCTGGCTGACCGACAGGACCCGTACCGGGTCCGTGGAGTGGCCTGCCCGCGCGGACCGCTTTCGCAGCGTCCTCGGGAGGTGCTCTTCAGTCACCTCCGTGAAGCCGTTCGGCTGACAGAAGATCCAACCCGCGTGGACTACCCGCATCCAGTCGATCGTCGTTTTGGCGGCGGCCAGCTTGGTGGGATCGAGAGGACGTCCGCCGGGCTCGTCGGGAACGACGGCTTCGGAAGCACCCCAGGGCATGTAGATCTCGTTGTCCCAGGTCAGCTCCGCGTTCTGTGCGTGCGCGAGCCGGGTCGCTTCGGCCGTGGGGAAGCCCACCGCGCGGAACTTGGCGATGACCGCCGCGAAGTCGGTGATGCTCCAGAAGGTCAGCCAGATCCCACCGTCGGGATGGGAGATGAGGGAGGTTTCTCCCCAGGAGACGGCGACGATGGCGACCGTCTTGCCGTCTTCTCTGACGTAGGTGCCCAGCGGTTCGGGGAAGAGCATGAAGCCGGTGAGCGCTGGCAAGTCCTGAGGCTCGATGTCCCAGCGATCCTGGAGATTCCGAGCGGCGTGATGGACGAGGGGCGTGATGTCGCTCGTGACGTAGAACAGCTGCGCCTGGTGTAGCCGCTGGTACTCGTCCGCCAACATCACCTCCGCTCCACGGTCCGGATCACCGACGGGGCGAAGAGTTCCTCGACCCTCGCGGATCACCGCCGAGGTGAACAGATGCGCTGCGAAGCTCGTGAGGTACTCGGCCAAATGCTCGCGTAAGGCTGGAAGCTCGCGCGGCTCGGGCGGGCACCAGGCCGTGTCAACGTGTTCGGCCATGACGACGCCCCACGAATCGCTCCCGACCAACCACTGACCTGGGGTTGTTGTGCTGCACTTGAGCCTCCCGCTAAAACCTTGATTACTAAGTAGACAAGGTTCAAGGTAGGCGAACATTGACTACTTAGTCAACAAGGTTGTTGCGGGCAGGACATGCCGAGTTGGCGCTCGTGCAAGTCGGACGTGCAGGTCCCTGTTAACTTCACCCTGGTGAGCGGCGACAACCACCGACTGGAAGATGGCCGTCCGGCCGGCGAAGGGCTGACCCTGCGTTATCTCGGGATGGTCGAGATCGGGGAGTGGTTCGGAGTCTCGCATCGGACGGTCGCGCTGTGGCGGCGGCGTTACGCCGCGGATCACCCGTTTCCGGAGCCGGATGTCGTCATCGGTCGGACGCCGGGCTGGTCGCCGGGGCGAGAGGCGGAGATCCGTGAGTGGGAGCGGGGGAGGCCCGGTCAGGGGGCAGGTGGCGGGCGCCCACGAAAAGCGACGTAGTCGACTTCGTCCGTTCGTGCTGTGGATGTGGTCGACGTGAGCGTAGTGACTGGGTATTTGCGACGCTAGTAAGTTTGCCTCTGCCGGGCTAATCGTGTGCGTCGACTATATGGGGCACGGTGTCTGTCTTCAATCCCTGGCAAATGCACTGCTTGCTCGATGTCATCTCCGGAGGCGCGCCGCGAGCACGTTGTCCTTGGTGGAAGTGCTCGCGGCGGCGTCAAGATGGCCGTAGGCGGTTTGTCGTCGACATGGGCCTAGCTGCGGGAACGAAAGGGTTCATGGGTCTTTGAGGATGCTATTGAAGTGCTTCAACCGACATGGTTTGTGGGGGCGTACATCTAGGTTGAAAGTAAGTGTGTTATCCGGTTCAACCTCTGGTGATCTGTGGGTACTGCGCGTCTGCTAGGCAAAAAGGGTTTGGCGGGGTTTTTAGGATGGCCGGGTTTTCTAGTTGCTTCGGGTCGATGATGGCATCATGGAGAATTGCGTCAGCAAGGTTGGCGGCCTCTAGTTTGGCGTCAGCTAGATTTGCGTATACGAGGTCTGCGCCAACGAATTGAGCACCAACTAGCCAGCTTTTCTGAAGGTTGGCGTTAGCTAATACTGTGCAGGTGAAATTGGCGAACATTGCGTTTCCTTGGTCTAGTCTTGCGCTGAGCAGGTATGCGCCTGTGAAGTTGGATTCGGTCAGGTCTGCCCCGCTTAGATCTGAGCCGGCAAGGAATGCGCGGGTAAAATCCAAGCCCACGAAGTCGACTCCGGAAAGACAAGTGAAGCGCAAATCTACTGAATACTCGTTGGCTTTTGTGTCTGGCTTGATGATGTGTCGACCGATTACTCCGATTGCAGTTCTGATGTCGTTCGGAACCCGTTTTTCTTCGGTGCATTCGGAGATTGGTGAGTGTTCGCGAATAAAAGAAGCAAGAAGCTTGATTATTGTGGGGTGATGTCGCGGTGAGTCCTGTAGAAGACTCTCCAGTGAGTGAATTCCGCCTTGTCTGATGTCGATACTGTCGCGGTTTCCTAACTGCTGGACGGCGCGATTGAATCGGTCGTCGAACTGGCCTCGCTCCGTAATTCCTACTTGTTGCAGACTGGCTTGGGCGGACTGCTGGCTTGCTTTGGCGGATAGGCAGCTGACGGCCACTGCTCCCGTGGCAACCAATGCGGACACCAGGCTTATCAGATTGCCCCAGAGCTGCTTGCCGTCCTTTTTGGCAGTCTCCGCTTCGTTCTTGGAAGTCGAGGAACGAGTTTCGGTGCGTCCGGTTGTTCGGCTTGCGGATCGTCGGCGGTTCCTGTTGTGTCGCTTGTTTCTCGCGGACATGGCGGTCGATTATGCCGTACCGTCGCTGGCTGTCAGGGGTGGAGGGGGCTTCGAGTGGGATAGCTGTCTGATACAAGACGGCCAAGCTTTGCTCGGCGACACGCAAGTCTTTCGCCTGGTGCTGGATGCTGAAATCAGATGGTGTCAGCCTGGTCATGATGACTGTCCGGCTGGACCGCGGGCGCTATCATTATGCCCTGTTTGATCTCGTCGGGTGCTCGGCGTGGGCGTCACCTCTTTGAGTGATGATCATTCGTGCTGTCGTGATTGATTCGATTTGTCGCAGGTTGGCTTCGATTCACCCTTTGGATGGACTCCCTTGCGCTCAGGGCGATCTCGCGAAGTTCATTCAGCTTCCGCAGGTATGGTGTCATGTCGTTGACCTCATCAAGGACCACCATCGCAGTGGCAGTATGAACGGTGAGGGCGGAGTTCTTGTCGTAGTCCTCGAAGAAGCTGAAGGCCGTCTGGAAGTCTTCGTCGAAGCTGTCTGTGGGGATGACGTGCACGTGGCAGTGCGGGATGCTGGCGGTCATCATCAGCTGGAGACGCTGTTCTTCCAATACATCGCGCATAGCCGGATCGCGGAGCGCGACCTCGTCGATGTAGAAGGTGGTGTCGAAGCCCGACCTCACGCCCTTGAGGACCTCCTGACGCGAGAGCCGTGCCTGCAGGGCGTCCTTGACGAGAGGGTCCTTGGGGTTGCGGTTGGCGCGCAGCATCACTTCGGCGTACTGCTCGGTCTGCAGCAACGACGGGATCCGGCGCGGTTCGTACACCTTGATCTTTTTCGCGCTCGAATGCAGAAAGTCGAGGGTCGGGAGCAGGTCGGGCATGTTCTCCGGATGACGCTGGAGGTCGTAGCCGTTGGCTGGTAACTCGGCCAACCTCTTCACGCGATCGAACTCCGCCGGCGCGGTCCCAGCTCGGGCCAGGTACGCGACGATGTCGAGCGTGGACCCGTCGCGCTGTCCGCTTTCTAGGCGAGAGACCTTCGGCGCTCCCCAGTCGAGGCCGCGGCAGATATCCGCCTGGAACAGTCCGGACCGTTTCCGTGCTCGCCGCAGCGCGGAGCCGATCTCTCGGCTCTTGGCCGTAGACTCCTCGACACACCTAGACTTCGCCGGCGGTTCTGGGGCTGCTTTGAACACGATCAGTCACTTTCTCGGGTGGGACTGGCATCCGGCCACCGGGGAGGTTGTGGCCAGAGTCGATGGTGAAGTTCGGTGGGGATGAGGGCTGCGAGGGAGAGTCGTGCGGCAAGCACTTCTCTCGCTGCGACGTCGAACCGCTCGCACGGCCACTGTTTGCCGAAGCAGACAGAGCAAAGAAAGGAGACGTCAGGATCGGGTAGGTGTGCCGTCAGGTCACATACTGAGTAGGCGACCTCGCCCAGCGGGCTGTCGCCGGCGACGATCAGGCAGGCCCAATGCCGGATCGAAGGCGTCTCGTCCATGGCCCGGCTCACAGCCTCGGCGGTTGAGAGTTGTTCGCCAACTCGTCCGCGCGAAGTCGAATGTGCGGCTCCTGGTACGGCCGCGGCTGCGGCGGAAGAACGATGACTTCGGTCGGCTCAGTGTCCAAGAACTCTGGATCCGTTGAAGGCCATCCAGTTTCCTCGCCCTTCCGCTGCTGGCTGACGCGGGCGACGATCGCCAGCGCTGCCCAATACGGCTGCCTGCGGATCAGGTGAATCCGGTGGCGCTTCGTGAAGTGTTTGACGACAAGCCAGATCAGGACCGCAGTGACGGCGGCAGAGCTAGCTGACCAGTACAACGACATGACAGCCTCCCAGAGGGCATTCGCTCAGAAGCCTTCACGTAGCCGGTAGGCCAGCCGAACGGATACGCAAGGCCAGTACTGCCCGCAGGACGAGCACCGACCGTGGAGCGGGTCGGTATCGGGACGGGGGATGTGCACCGCGAGATACAACGTCAGCAAGCTGTACAACTGCTCGGGATCCGGATCTCGCGCTTGCTCGCCTTGTCCGGCTCGCGCGGTGCTTCGGGTCAGGCGAGAGCGAACAGCCATCCCTGATTCGGTCAACCAGAACGGCATCCGGCGCTTTGAGTCGTGGCGCATTCGGTTCTTGCAGACGCTTGTCGCCATCTGTGCCCTCCGTGGCGCGGTGGTTTTTCCTGGACTGTCACCACTTTGGTGCGACCGCTATAGTTACGGAACGGGGTAAGGCCGCTACTTTTGGTATTTACCCCCATTTACCCCTGGTAGAGCCGGAGATGAGATGGCAGACGAGAGCGTCACCGCCGAGACGGCGCATGCCCGTCTGGCGGCGGAAATCAGACGGCTCAGGGGTGCTGTCGACCTGAGCCAGTCGAGCTTGGGTAAGCGCGTGGGGTACACCCGGAACTACGTGTCCATGGCCGAGCGTCCAGGCGGGAACCTTCCGTCGCAGAACCTCGTCGAGGCGCTCGATCAGGCCCTTGGTGCCGCGGGGAAGCTCCGCGCTCTTTGGTGCGAAGCCAAAGCGGAGCAGCAGGCTCGTCGTCGCCTGGGCCGAGTTGGCTCGCCGGCCGAAGGGATTGAAGATGCAGTGCTTAGCAGGCAGGCAGTTGCGGATGACGCGCGCGACGCTGCTCGGATCGCTCGCATGATCGCATCTTCAGGGACGACGAACGAGGCCGTCGAGCAGTTCGACTCTGAAATCCGCAGGATCGCCGCGGCCTACATCTCACGGCCCTTGGTCGATGTCTTCGGGGAGATCCGGGAACTCCGGCAAGAAGTGTTCCGGCTGCTCGACAGCAACCGCCTGCCGAACCAGCTCCGCGATCTCTATCTGCACGCGAGCAGGCTCGGAGGCTTGCAGGCCCACGTGTCGTTGGACCTCGGCGACTACCGCGCTGCCGACATCCACGCGCAGACCGCGTGGTTGTACGCCAAGCTGGCCGGACACCAAGACATGCTCGGCTGGATCAAGGCGCTCCAAAGCCTGATCGCCTACTGGGACGATCGGCTCGAGGACGCGGTCGAACGGGCGAGGGAAGGGGCTTTGTTCCATCCTCGCGGAACGACTCGAGCCCGCCTCGCGAGTCTCGAAGCGCGGGCATGCGCGGCGCGCGGCGACGAACAAGGCACGCTGACCGCGCTCGAAGCCGCGGAGAGCGCTCGCTCGGATGCGACCATGGACGAGTACTCCGGTGTCTTCACCTTTCCCGCGGCGAAGCAGTCGGTGTACGCCGGGACCACGTTGCTGACGCTGAAGAGCAGCCCGGCCTTGGCAAAGCAGGCCATCGGGAAGTCGCAGTTCGCGCTCGACGTTTACCAGGTGGCGGCCCCCGCCGATCGTTCCGCCGGCGACATGTTCGCCGCCCGGCTCGATCTGGCCGCGGCGCACATGGTCCTGGACGATCTGGATGCCGCGCAGTCGTACCTCGTTCCTGTTCTCGCTGCGCCGCAGGTGCGACGAACGGCCAGCATCGTCAAACGAGCTCGCGACATCGGAGATCGGTTGAGTTCGACGAAGTACCTCGCGACGGCTCGTGCAAGGGGCTTGCGCACCGATATCCGGGAATTCTGTACGCCGCCACCGGCTCTCCCGCCGGGATCGGGGACGGTCGCGAAGTGATGTCACGGCCCGAGGGCGTGGACACGACGAGCCGCGCCAAGCTCGCCGGAAGCGCGTACAAGGACGAGTCGGACCTGGCCGCTCGCCAGTCGCTCTACGCCTGGCAACAGCCGCGCTACGACCTGCCTGGCATCGTGCTCGAGCACTTGCCGGCTTCGACGACAAGTGTGCTCGACCTCGGCTGCGGGAACGGGAAGTTCCTCGATCGCATCCGTCGTGAGCGTCCGCACGCACTCACTGTCGGAGCGGACATTTCACCGGGAATTCTGGCGCCCCTGCCACCGCCGACCGTCGCGGCGGATGCGTCGGCCTTGCCGTTCGCGGCCGGGCGGTTCGACGTCGTGCTGGCGTTGCACATGCTTTACCACGTCGCCGAGCTGCCCGCGGCGCTCGAAGAAATCCGCAGGGTGCTCATGCCGGGTGGTCTGGTGTTCGTGTCGACGAACTCGCACAGCGACAAAGTGGAGCTGGACGACCTCTGGTCGGCAGCCGCGGCTGACGTGCTTGGTATTGCAAGTGGACCGAGGCGGGTCGCACTCAGCGAGCGGTTCGCGCTCGAAGATGCGCCTCGGCTCCTCGAGCCGTACTTCGAACCGGTCGCCACGGTTGACCTTCCGGGCGTGATCACCGTTCGCGAGCCCGCGCCAGTGCTCGCGCACCTTCGGTCGTACCGGGCGTGGGCTGACGAAGGCGGCGTCCCGTTCGACGCCACGATCGATCGCGCGCACGAGCTGCTTGGCGGGCATATCGACCGGCACGGCGAGTTCGCGATCTCCTGCCGAGGCGGTGTCATCATCGTCAGAAAGACCCTCTGACCAGGCAACTCACAAGTTGATCACCTTGGGTAGTCCCGTACTACAAACGGGCGAAAAGTCGCTGGTAGTGGTCAGCTGACGACGCTCCGGGCATACCGTGAGTTTCGGGAGAGGGACGAACGACCCGGCATTGTCAGTCCGGCGGAAGCGTGACCGCGCGACCGCATGCTGAGTTGTCGCCTGGGAGTTGCGTGTAGGGGGAACGGATATGGCGGAGCGCCGCCGTGCCGGCTTTGCCGTGCCATTGCGGAACCAGGAGTTCCGAGCGCTGTGGATTGCCGAAATGCTATCCATCGGCGGAGACCAGGTCGCCCGGGTCGCGTTGTCGTTGCTGGTGTTCAACGAGACGTCGTCCGCGGCACTGACCGCATTGACATACGCCTTGACGTTCATCCCGTCAGTGCTCGGCGGTTTTCTCCTGTCCGGTCTCGCCGATCGGTACCCGCGGCGTGCGGTCCTCGTGGTCACCGACGTCGCCCGTGCGATCCTCGCGGCGGCGATGGCGTTGCCGGGACTTCCACTGCCGGCGTTGTGGGCGTGCGTAGCGGTGCTCAGCGCGGCGGCGGGCCCGTTCAAAGCGGCCCAGTCGGCGTTGTTGCCGCAAGTACTCGGTCGCGAGGGCTTCCCGGCGGGGCTCGCCCTCCGGCAGTTCACCGGGCAGATCGCCCAGGTCGTCGCCTTCGGGTCCGGCGGGCTCGTGCTGACGCTGATTGAGCCACATCTCGGGATGCTGGTGAACGCGGCCACCTTCGTGCTGAGCGCCGTGATTGTCCTCAAGGGCGTGTCGTCGAGACCGATCAGCCGCGCCACCTCCGAACACGAGGAGTCCAAGCCGAAGGCAAGCGCGTCGATCCGAACGTGGTTTCTTCTCTACGGCCTGGTCCTGCTGGTAGGCGTCTACGTCGTGCCGGAAGGCGTGGCGGTGCCGTACGGACACGCGCTCGGGGTTTCCGCCTTCGGCATCGGATTGCTGCTCGCTGCCGACCCGCTGGGGAGCGCCCTCGGAGCCTGGCTGACAACACGGTTTCGTCTGCCGGTCACCCCACTTGCCGCACTGTTGTTCGCGATGGTGGCCGGGCTGCCTCTCATCGCCTGCTTCTTCGAGCCGGGAGTAGTCGCCTCGATCATGCTCTGGGCGGTTTCCGGAGCCGTCTCGACGGCGTTCCTTATCCAGGTGCAGACGATCGTCGTCGATCTGGTGCCGGACGCTAAGCGTGGGGGAGTGATGGGCCGGATGTCGACGTGCCTGCACTGTTCGCAGGGCATCGCGATCCTCGGTGGCGGACTCGCCGCCCAGCAGTTCGGGCCGTTCAAGGCGGTCGCCGCGGCCGGCGCCGTCGCGGTCGGCGCGGCGGTGATGATCAGCGTGCTGTGGATGCTGGCTCGCTCCCGGCTTCGGGCCGGGAGCGAGCGTGGTTCAGCGAATGAGGACGCGCGAGATCACCAGTCCTTGTTGGCCATCGATGAACCCTCCTCCCAGCGAACGGACTGCCTGGACGGCCCACCCGCTGAGAACATCCCGACGACGGCGTCCACCGGAGGACCGCCTGGGGACGCAAGCGCCTCAAGTATGCAGGTCAGGGCATCCGAAGTGGTCGACGAGGCCACAGGTGATACAGAACGTATTTGGAACGTCACACGGTGGAAGCTTTGGTCGCTGCCGCGGCGGGTGATCGCCTTCGTTCTCGCGGTCGAGATCGCCGCGGTCGTGCTCACGGTGATGCTGGACGGATTCACCTCGGTGAACCGAGCAGATCTTGTCCGTTTCGGTGTCCTTGTGGTGCTCGGTCTCCTCGCGGCGGAAGTGACCCGGGCCGTCGAACAGATGCGGCGCAGGTTCTCCGACACGCCACACGTCAACATGAGCTCGGTTTGGACCCTGGCGGCGGCCTTGCTCGTCACGCCGGGCTTGGCGGCCGTGACGGCGATCGTCCTGTACGGACACATGTGGTGGCGCAGCTGGCGCCGAGTGTCCGGTATGTGCCTCTACCGGGTGCTGTTCAGCGCGAGCTCGGTCGTCGTCTCTTGTTGCTCTGCCATCGCGATGGCTCGTTGGCTTCCCTCGGTGGGGGCTCTCGGCACCATCGATGACGCCGCGCTGCTGGGCTTGGTCGCGGTGGTCGCCTGCTACTGGCTGGTGAACTCGCTGCTGGTCGCCGGAGTGATCGCGTTGTCTCCCGGCAGGCGCTCGATCGGAGCCCTGGTCGGCAGCTGGAGCGAGAACAGTCTCGAGTTCGCGACCTTGTGCGTCGGTGTCTTGGTCGCGCTGTTGACGATCTGGCATCCGCTGGCCCTGCTGTTCGTCATGCTGCCGCTCTACGTGCTGGCGCGCAGTGTTCTCGTCCGGCAGCTCGAAGCCGCGGCGACCACGGACAGGAAGACCGGCCTGCTCAACGCCGAGACCTGGAAGACCCTCGCGGAGAACGAGCTGGCCAAGGCGCGACACCACCGCGCTCCGGTAGGTGTGTTGATGATCGATGTTGACAAGTTCAAGACCGTAAACGACACCTATGGACACCTCGCCGGAGACATTGTGCTTCGCGAAATCGCGCAGACGATCGTGGACAACGTGCGGTCCTACGACATCTCCGCGCGGTTCGGCGGCGAGGAATTCGTCGTCTTGCTGCCGAACGCCGACACCTCGGTGTCTGTCGACGTCGCCGACCGAGTCTGTGCGGCGGTCAGGGAGATGAAGCTCGACGGTGACCTAGCGGACTTGCACCTCAGCGTCTCGATCGGTGTGGCGGCCTACCCCGCGGCCGGCGAAGACCTGAACGACGTCCTTGTAGCCGCGGACAACGTTTTGTTCGCGGCGAAGGACGCGGGCCGTGACCGGGTTCGGTCGCTGATTCCCGGTCCTCGCCGCACGGCATCCGCCGAGGTGGACTAAGGGCCTTGGCGGTCGCCCTCGTCAGCTTGGTAGACCTGAGCCCACTCGGCGAGCGGCCGGACGGCGCGGAGCAGCGAGCGGCCGGTCGGGGTGAGTGCGTACGAGACCGTCGCGAAGTTGCCGGATTCGGCATACCGCTCGACGAGTCCGTCCTCGCGAGCACGCTGCAACGTGTCGCTCAGGACCCGGTTCGAGATCATGCGGTCGCGGTCGGTGCGCTTCTCGACGTCGTTGATCGCGGCCAGCAATTCCTTGAATGGCGTTCGGCCGCGTGCGAGCGCGGCCATGACGGCGACGGTCCACCTGCCCCGCAAAAGATCCAAGGCGATCTGGACGCTGTGTCGATACGGAATTTCCCACCCCTCCATGTCGACCAGCTAACACGATTCGCTACTGCTTGCGCGCGAGCAATTCTACTCATTCCTACCCCCAGACGAGTGACAAAACCCCTGGTGAGCCCGGGCTCACTCGGTTTTGAGCTTGCGCTCACCGGGCCAGAGAGCGGTATTCCTGGTTTGCCAGGAACGGACTGCCTGGCGACGCAGGAGAAAACCGGGGGCCGGCTGGACAACCCTCCCCCGCCCGAGAAACTCGCAAGCGACTCGGGCAGCCCAGCCGGCCTTCGTCTCCGGAAGTCTCGATGGAGGGAGGCCGGATGTCAGTCGAATATGTTCTCGACTGCGGTGATCGAGTGATGCTCCGTGCGAGCGGTGACGACGAAGAACTGCTGAGCCGGTACCTCTGGTGCGACGAATGCCGGATCTGGCGGCGCGTCATCGAACAGGTGGATCCCGCGGACCTGGATGCGGAGGTCGGAGGATGACGGTCACCGATTTCACCGAGCGCCTGAAGAAGGCAGAGCCAGCATCGAACAAGTCGTCGCGTTGGCTGAACCTCGTCGCGGTGCTCATCGCGATGGTGCTCGTCCTGGTCGTCGTTCACGTGGTCGTGATCCTTCAGGACGAGACGGTGCCCGCGCTCGTGCTGGCCAGAGACGTCGGCGCGACGCAGCCGATCACCGAGCCGGATCTCGTCACCATCGAACTGGTTCCGGACCACGGCATCCGCTTTGTCCGGGCATCCGATCGGCCAATCGTGCTTGGTCGCGCGCCTGCAATCGGCTTGCCGAAAGGGACACTTCTCTCCGCTTCCAGCCTCATTCCGGAAGGCGTGCCCGGTAGCGGTTTCCAAGTGGTCGGTCTCCGAGTCGGGGCCGGTCAGCGCCCAAGTCAGTCGCTTTGGCCTCATGCGCAGGTCTGCGTGTCTCGCCTGCCGGAGGCGTTGCCCTGTGGCTCATCGCCGGAGAAGGCGTTCCTCGCCGGGGTCGCGGGCGTCGGCTCGCCTGATGCCGGCGGGTCTCTCGTGGTCGACGTGATCGTCGATTCCGAACACGCCCAGGCCGCGCTGGCGGCAGCGAGTGGTGCCGTGATCATCAGCCTGATCGGAGCATGACATGAAGGCCAAGTTCGTGATCATCCTGCTTATCGCGGGCACGGCTGCCGCGTGCAGCGACAGCGGAACCGAGCCGTCGGCTCCCCCGGCCGCGACATCGACTTCGTCAAGCCGCGTTCCGACCGTCGAGGAAATGTCCAAGCAGAAGGCGCTCGAGGCGTATGAAGGCTACTGGCGCGTCAGCACCGCGGCGGAGAAGGCGCCGCGCGCGAAAGATTGGCGCCCCGAACTGGGCGAATACCTCGTCGACCCGGAGTTGACGCGCCACCTCGCGGAGATCCAGAACCTGGCCTCGGTGCCTTCCCATATGGAGGGCGACTACCACCGCTCCCCGATGGTTTCAGCAGTGTCGCTCGGCGATCGCGACCCCCGGATCACGATCACCGACTGCTTGGATCGGACGAAGGTTCACCTGGTCAGCGACAAACCAGGCGAAGGAGGCCGCACTCTCGACAACCCGGACCAGCCGCGGCGTTATGAGTTCCGCGCCGAAGTCGTTCGGTACGCGAGCCTGAACGATCGTTGGCTGGTTCAGGTCGTCCAACCCGCCTTGGACAAGCCATGCTGACGCAGGTGGCTGGGGCTGTCCTCCTGATGACCGTGCTGGCTAGCCCGGCTACGGCGACACCTGGTCCCGGCGGTTGCCAATCCTCCGGGGTGCGCGGGACCTGCTGGGTCGGTGCGACGGACCCAGGCCGTCCGAACCGTGACGGAGGTCGTCCGGGCGCCGTGCCGACCGACTCGGGAAAACGTGGCGGGCCTGCTCCGAAATGCGTTCCGATGGAGATCCCCCAACCGGCGAGTGGGGACCCGATGTGGGCGGGCCAGGACGCGTCTCAGGGACGGCTTGTCGTGATGATCTGCGGCGTCGGTGGCCCCGGCGGGGGATATCCCGGCGACGCCCGGCTGGTTTACGTGCCCAGTGGAGCCGCGGCTCCCGCCGTGCCGCAGGTCTCGCCGGCCGAACTCGCTCGTCAGGCGATCGAGCGGATGGACCTTGCCGCGCCCGACATCAGGCTCGCGCCGCCCGCGGACTCACCGTACGGGGCCACGATCGGCTTCCCCGTGTGGATGTGGAGCGCGCGGAGCGAGTCCACCACAGGGCCGGTGACACGGACTGCCAGCGCCGGCGCGACCAGCGTGACGGCTACCGCCAAGCTCACCCGCATCACGTGGTCGATGGGCGATGGAGCCTCGCACGTCTGTGCCGGCCCGGGCACTCCGTTTGCCGAGGACCGGGCTGGGCTCAGGTCACCTGACTGCGGGCATGTCTACCTGACGAAACCTTCTGCGGGCGCCTTTCCCATCGCGGCGACCGGCCACTGGGAGATCAACTGGTCCGGTGGCGGAGCGACCGGCTCCGAGGCGATGGACCTGACGTCGAACACTCGGTTGCCCGTCCGCGAGATCCGCACGCTGAACTCCGGGGCAGGACGGTCATGACGGCCTCGCAGGAAGGGTTGCCGCTCGCGCCGGAGCTCCGGCCGCTTCGACGGCGACCTTCGAAGATGTTGATCCTCGCCGGTGTCGTGCTGGCGGCGCTGTGCGCCACTGGAACGGTCTTCGTCTACCGATCCGTCGATACGACCGTCGCCGCGGTCGGCATCTCCGCGCCCGTCCGCTACGGGCAGGTCGTGCTCGAGACCGCCGTGCGAGAGGTGCAAGTCCGCCCAGACCCCGGGCTCGCACCAGTGTTGTGGAAGGACCGCGCGCAGATCGTGGGGCGGAGAGCGACGACGAACCTCTGGCCGGGCAGCGTGGTGACCGCGCAAGCGGTCGGTGGCGAACTTCCGCCTCGGCCGGGAGAGCAACTACTGGGAATCGCGGTCAAGCCGGCCCAACTGCCTGCAACCCCGTTGGAACCACTGAAGCCCGTTCTGCTCGTTCCGTCGGGACAAGGCGGCACGGTGGCCGAAACCTGGGAACCGGTCCGGGGAACCGTTGTCCGAGTCGGGGAGCGAGACCAGACCGGGCTTCGTGTCGTCGATGTCGTTGTGGCCGAGTATCAGGGGCCGAAGCTCGCGACCAAGGGGTCCGTGGGCACGGTCGCGATCGTTCTGCTGCCTGGGAGTTGAGCGCCATGCTGATCACGATCACCTCCCTGACCGGAAGCCCCGGAGCTTCGGCTGCGACGTTGGCCTTGACGTGGACCTGGCCAAGGCACGCGATCGCCGTCGAGTGCGATCCGTCCGGCGGACAGGCTCTCGCGGTGTTCGACCCCGGTGGCTCGCTCGGGCATCGAGGGATGTTCGAGGCGATGCTGGCCGCGCGGACGATGCCCCTGCCGCGAGCGTTATGGCAGCAGGCGATCACCTTGCCTGACGGCACCGGCCGTCACTTCCTCCTGCCCGGCTCACGAACGACCCGGACCGCGGAAAGCCTGCAGTGGCAACGCTTGGTGGAAGCCGTTCGCGGCTGGGAATCCGTCGATGTCCTGGCCGACTGTGGGCGGCTCCGAGCCCGGGGTACGCCTCATGCCGTCTTGGGAAGCGCCGACCTCGTCGTCCTTGTCGTCCGGAACGACCGGCATTCGCTCCGAGCGCTGGCGTCTTCGGCGGACGTGGTTCGCGAGGAGATCGGCTTGCTTGGTTCGGCGGACGACGGCCTCGTGGTCGTCTCGCAGGTTTCTGCCGGGGCACAACGCTTTGGGGTCAAGGAGATCGACAGGCAACTCGGCAAACTTGGCCTGCCGGTCGTCGGAGAGCTGCCGTGGGACCCGTCGGCAGCCGCGCAACTCACCGACACGTTCAATCCAGGAAAACGTTTCGAGCGTTCGCCGTTGCTTGAGCGCGCCCGGCAGCTCGGGCTCGAGATCGGCAAACGAGCCTTCGCCCGTTCAAGAAGGCTTCGAGAACCTGTGCGTCATGTTCCCGCCAGCGGCCTGAGCTCGCAGCGTGAAGTCGTAAGAAGGCCACAAGCGTTGCCCATGCCGCGGCCAGTCCGAGAGGGAGAACAGCATGCTGGTGGATGATCAGTCTGATGTGGACGAACTCGTTGACCGGGTCCAGCAGGAACTCGCACGACAGGTCGAAGACGAGATGTCTCGGCACAGCGACGGGGCGGAACCTGAAGGCTTCGAGCGTGCGCTCGCGGGCCGGTTGATCGATGAGGTCCTCTCCGTCGCGATCAAAGAACGGGCGGGCCGCGGGAAGCCGTTTCTCGATCCTGGCAAGGAGTGGTTCGTCAAGCGGTCCGTGATGGCCGAAATGTTCGGGTTGGGACGGCTGGAGCCGCTACTTGCGGACGAGGGCATCGAGAATATCGACATAATCGGCAACGAACCCGTGTGGCTGTCCTATTCGGACGGCACGGTGATGCGTGCACCGAGAATCGCTCCGTCTGATGAAGCGTTGCTGCGCTGGCTGCAGCGTGTGGCTGCCCGATACGGCCGGACGGAGCACTCCATCAACAGCACTTCGCCGCTGTTGAACATGGAACTGCCCGGCGGGGAGCGCCTCGCCGCCACCGTCGAGGTCACCGACCGTCCGCACATCTCCATCCGGCGGCACCGATTGTCCAAGACCGGCCTGGAGGATCTCCGACAGCGGGGGATGATCTCGACGGCGCAACTCGCGCTGCTGCGTGCAGCGGTTCGCGCGGAGAAGAACGTTGTCGTGTGTGGCAGGCAGAGGGCGGGGAAGACGACGCTGCTGCGGGCTCTCTGCTGGGAGATCCCTCCGGACGAACGGTTCGCGACGCTCGAGACGGAGTTCGAACTCGGTCTCCACCGGCATCGTGACCGGTTCCCCGCGGTCGTCGCCTTCGAAGAACGTGCCCGCACCGCCGAAGGGATCGGCGGTAACGTCGCGGGGCTGTCGCAGTTGGTTTGGCAATCACTGCGCATGCACACCACGCGCACGATCGTCGGCGAGGTCCGCGGCCGCGAGATCATCCCGATGCTCGACGCGCTTTCCACGGGCGGCTCGGGCTCACTCTCGACCCTGCACGCCCGAAACGCCGGTGACGCCGTGAACCGGATGGCACGCCTGTGCCTTGAGGGGAATTCGGCCTGGACTCCCGAATTGGCACACGAAACCGTGGCACACGCCATCGACCTGATCGTCCACATTGACCTTCTTGCCGACGGCGGCAGTCTCGATCGCTACGTCGCCCAGGTCGTCTCGGTCGAGGCAGGTGAGTATGGACGTCCTGCGAGGACCTACCTCTTCGATCGGACCAAGGCCCCTGATCGATGTGGTGCCCGCCGTTCGGTGCCGACCGGGAATGTGCCGACCGACATCGAGGACTACGAACGGGCCGGGTTCGATCGGAACTGGCTCACCTGCGGTAGCGATGGGGAATGGATCATGCCGCCGAGAGGTGGTGGTCGTGATGCCTGAAGTCGCTCTCGTCGTGCTCGGAGTCGGCCTGGTCGGCGGGTTGATCCTCATCGTCGCCGGAGCGATCGGTGTAGACGAGCGACGTAAGCCCATCTTTCGGCCGATGATGCTCCGGCGGCCGCGGCTCTCCCATAGAGGATTGCGCTGGCGTGGGCCGCTTGCGTTGTCCTCGGGTGTGCTGGTGTGGCTCGTGTCCGGCTGGCCGGTCGCCGGACTGGCCATCGCGCTCTTCGTTGGCTTTTTGCCGTGGCTCTTCTCGGCAGGGGCGGTCGCCAAGGAACGCATCGAGAGGCTCGAGGCGCTGGAGACCTGGCTCCGGCGGCTCAGCGATGTCGTAGCGGTGGGAAACACCGGGCTCGTGAGCGCTGTACAAGGTTCGACGCGCGAAGCCCCTCCCGTATTGGCCCGTGAGCTGATGACCTTGGCGCACCGGTTGCGGACCTGGGACGTGCAGGACGCGCTTCTCGAGTTCGCCGACGACCTTGATGACCAGGTCGGCGACACCGCGGTGGCGGGTCTCTGCGTCGCGTACCGCCAGGGTGCCGGGGCCGCCCATTTGCTGCGTGCCCTCGCCGGGCAGGTCGCCGAGGACATCATCGCTCGCCGGACCGCGGAAGCCGAACGGGCCCGGCGACGGTCGACCGCGCGGATACTGCTCGGCATCTGGGCGGTGATGTTCCTGGGGTTGGCACTCTTCGGTAGCTCGATGTACGCCTCGGTCTACGCCACTCCGGTCGGCCAAGCCGTTCTGGCCGTCGTCCTGGGGCTGGTCGGTGCCTCCGCGGCATGGCTGCGCCGGTTGGGGCTCGCGCCGATCGGAGCTCGTTTCCTCACTTCACAGACTCGGCGGCGGCCATGAGCACGCTCGGCCAGCTGATTCTGCTGGCGCTCGGGGTCGCTGGCGGTACGACGCTGGTGCTAGCGGCCTACTTGCCGGGACGCCTGCGGCTGAGCGACGTCCTGGACGATCGCCCGGCCGCCCCGGTCAGCTCGTCGACGTATCCGGTCCTGCAGGCGATGCTGCGGTTCGCCGACCGATGCGGGGCGAGGACACCGACCGCGGACCTCGACCTTGTCGGCAAGACGCGGGAAGCCTTCATGCTGAACCGGCTCGGCTACGCGTTCGCCGGAATCCTCGCGGTTCCGCTGACCAGCTTGGCGTTCGCCGTCGTCGGCGCCGGGACACCGGTCTTCCTGACGGCAGCGATGTCGTTGGGGGCAGCCGTACTTGGCTGGACACTTCCGCGTCTCGTACTGCGTTCTGAGGCGCAGAAGGCGCGTGCCGCGTTCCGAGGCGCTCTGGTCGCGTACTCGCACCTTGTCGCCCTCGGGCGCCTGGGCGACCGCGGCCCCGTCGAGGCGATGCGTTACCCCGCGACCTTGGGCGACGGCTGGGCCTTCCAGCGCCTCCGGCTGGCCATGAACGAGGCCTCGCTGGGCGGCCGGATGCCGTGGGAAGGGCTTGAGCGTCTCGCCGACGAGCTCGACGTCCGAGAGCTCCGGGACCTCGGCCACATCATCACGAGCGCGGGTGAAAGCGGAGCGAGCATCGCGGACACCCTGCGTTCCAAGGCTGCTTCGATCGCCCAGCAAGGGCTCGCGGACCAGAAGGCCGGGGCGTCGGTTCGCTCGGACCGCATGGACATGCCCATTGCCGTGATGGGCCTGGCCTTCATCGTCTTTCTAGCCTTCCCCGGGATCTACACGATGATCGGCAGTTGAAAGGAGAATTCCATGCTCAAGCTCCAGCTCGTGGTGTTCACGATCTGCTGCGTACTTCGAGAGCGCGGTGCACAGTTCGTACGTGAGCCCGAACGAGGCGACGAGAACATCACCAAAGCGATCTACGCCGTTCTCGGCCTCGTCCTGGCCACGGCGATTGCCGGCGCGGTCACGGCCTTCGTGAACGGCAAGCTCCCGCTGATCGGAGGGGAATGAACCTGCGCCGCGTAGCCCGGTTGACTGGCGAGCGCGGTGACGAAAATGTGTCGGCGATTCTCGGGCTGGGAGCCCTGCTTCTGGTCACCTGGGTCGTCCTGCAGGTCGTCATGCTCTTCTTAGGTCGCAACGTGGCCCTGGAGGCGGCGCGCGACGGCGTCAACGCCGCGCGTCTGCCACCGATCGACGTCGCTGCCGCCGAACAGGAAGCGCGCGACTATGTGAACCGTGTGACCGGCAGTTGGCTGTCCAATGTGAACGCCGAAGCCACCGTCGACGGCGCGAATGTCACCGTTGTCGTAACCGCCGATGCCGCCTCTCTCGTGCCCTTCGCGCGGTTTTCGGTGAGTCAACGTGCCTCCGGACCGATCGAGCAGCTGACACCATGAAGCGCAGGCTTCGGGGAGACCGCGGCGACGCGACCGTCGAAGTCGCGATAGGGACATCGGCGCTGATTGTCCTTTTCGGACTCGCGATTGTCGGGATGCGAGTCATCACCGCGGAGTCCGCGGTGGACGAGGCGGCTCGTTCAGCCGCGCGCGCCGCCTCCATCGCTCGTGACGGCGAGGCCGCAGCATCAGCGGCTGAGGCACGGGCCCATGCCGTCATCGCCCAGCAGGGCCTGAACTGCGACAGTCTCGCCATCGTGGTGGACGCTCGAGACTTCGCCAAGCCGCTGGGCGAAACCGGCTACGTCGTCGCCACCGTGCGGTGCGAGATCACGTTCGGCGACCTCATGATCCCCGGGGCCCGGGTCGCCGTCTCCGAGTTCCGCTCGCCGATCGATCGTTACGGTGCACGGCGATGACGGGCGAACGGGGTTCCATTTCGGTGTGGCTGGTGGCTCTGAGCCTTGCCCTGATCATCGCGATCGGGTGGGCGGTCGACGGTAGCCGCAAAGCCCTGGCTCACTCGGAAGCGACGTCGGTCGCCGAAGAGGCGGCGCGCGCTGCCGGGCAAGCGCTTCGCCTTCAGGCGCTGACGGCCGGCCAGGTGGCTGAAGTGACTCCCCACCACGCCATCGACGAAGCCGAGCGCTACCTGGCGACGGCCGGTGTGACTGGAACCGTTGCCGTACAGGGCAACCGGATCGTCGTCGACATCACGATCAGCAAGACCACGATCTTTCTCGATGTGATCGGGATATCGGAGTTCACCGTACACGGCCACGGTGTCGCCGACCTGCTTTCCGAGAAGTAGGAGGCTCGGTGATGAGAAGGCCTGTTCGAATCCTCTTCGGAATCCTCGGCTTGGTGTTGATACTCGCCGGTCCGCCGCTTCTCTTGTGGACTTTCCGGACGGCATTTCTGCCCGATCACGTGCCGGCGCTCCAAGAAGTCCTCGGCTGGTTGACCGAGCGGGACACCGGCCACGTTCTCCTTCTGGTGATCGCCGCCGCCGGTGTGATCGCTTGGCTTCAACTTGTCGTCGCCATCGTCCTCGAAGGCATTGCGCTCGTGCGTGGGGTCGCCGCTCCGCGACTGCCTGGATTCCGCTGGGCTCAACGACTTGTGGCCGGTGTCCTGTTCGGGCTCCTGGTCGGGGCAACCGCGGCGGAGGCTTCGCAACCTGTCGATTTGGAGTCGGCCTCCATCGTTGTTTCACAGGTCTCCGAGCACGAGGCCGAGCCTCCAGCCGTTGGCGGGTACACGGTCGCGCCTGGCGACTCGTTGATGAGCATCGCGGCCGAACATCTCGGCGACGAGCGTCGTTACCAGGAGATCTTCGACCTGAACCAGGGGCGACGCCAGGCAGACGGCGAGGTCCTTCGCAGCGTGGACCTGATCAAACCGGGATGGCACCTCACACTGCCTCCGAAGCCGCAATGCGTCGAGGTCGTCGTCGGCGAAGGCGACACGCTGACGCGGATCGCGCGAAAGCACCTTGGCTCGTCTGCTCGATACCGCGAGATCTTCGAGCTCAACCGGGGCCGGCCGCAATCTGGAGGCCGGGTTCTGGACAACCCGGACCTCCTTCACCCTGGCGATGTCCTGCGGTTGCCGATGGCGGCAACACCGGCCAAGGGCGGGGGAGCCTCTGCCGGATCGGCCTTCGCCCAAGCTGCACCGAGCTGCGAGCCCGAGCCAGATCCCAAGCCGGCGCCAGTGCATCCGCCTGCTCCAGAACCGAGGGCGCCTGCTGCGAAGCAAGTACCGGCCCAACCAACTGTCGAGCTACCCGCCGACAGCGGAGACGGCGTCATTCCCCTCGTCACTGCCGGACTCGGAGGCCTCCTCGCAGCCGGGATCCTCGCGACTCTCGTGCGGCGCCGAACGCTCACTCAACGACGACGCCGTCCTGGGCAGAGGATTCGCCGACCACCGACTACAGATCTGGAGGTCGCGGTCCGGAAGTCCGAGGATCCGCATACCGCTGAGGCGCTGGACCTGTCGCTGCGCGCCCTCGCTCATCGCGTCCGCGAGGCGGAGGAGTCTCTGCCGGCCGTGCGTTCCGCTGTTGTTGGGGCTCGCGGGGTGGTTCTGCAGCCGGGCGGTCAGAACGAACCCTTCGTTGATGCGCAGGACGTCGATGAACTGGACGGAGTGCGACCTCCCTGCCCGGCTCTCGTGACGTTGGGCCACGACCTTCGCCGTGACTTGGTCATGGTGAATCTCGAAGAGGTCGGCACGATCGTCCTTGACGGTGCCACCGACGACGCGGAAGCGGTTCTGCTGGCCTTGGCGTGGGAACTGGCGACGTCGGTCTGGAGCAGATCTCTGTCCGTGACGTTGGTTGGCTTCGGTCGCTCAACGGCCGCGCATCACCCAGCCCGCCTCCGTCACTTCGAGACGGTCGACGAGCTCTTCGAGAACGACGCGGCACCAACTGGGGTCGTCCTGTCCATGGAACCCCTCGACCAGGAACAGCAGGATGGCCTAGCCGTCGTATCTGTGGCGGGTACAACGGCCAGGGACGGCTGGAGGTTGGATGTTGCAGGTAAGTCGACGGTGATCGACGAACTTGGCATCGAAGTCGAGCTTCAACGCCTGACTGCCGAGCAGGCGGAAGAACTCGTCGGAACGCTCACCGCCGAAGACAACGCCGAGCTGGTGCCTGTTCACGAAGAACTCGACGTCGTGCTGGAGCCGCTGTCGGTCGAGGGGCCCGAGCTGAGGTTGCTCGGACCGGTCGGGTTGCACAACGTCGACCCGGCAAGGGTTGAAGGCAAGAAGATCAATCGGCTGACCGAACTCGCCGCGTTCCTGCTTCTCCACCCTGGAGCGACCGCGGACGAAATCTCCCGGCAGCTCGGCACGGATACCCGTCCCTGGTCACCTGCGACCCGGCAGGGTTACATCTCCCGTCTGCGCACCTGGCTCGGACACGACGAGAACGGCGACCTCTACCTTCCGAACATCGAGGCAAAGGGAGGCGGCTACTGTTTCTCGAACTCGATGAACAGCGACTGGCATCGGTTCCGACAACTCGCCGGCCTCGGTTCGGGCCTGGCGCTCGCGGACCAGCGGACTCGGCTCGAAGCCGCACTCGACCTCGTTACCGGCATGCCCTTCAGTAATGTCGGGGCCGGCCGATATGCCTGGAGCTCCTGGCATCAGCGCGAAATAATCGACGCAATCGTCGATGCCGCCCACGCACTTGCCGAGATTTGCCAAGGGGCCGGTGACCTGCCGGCGGCACGCCGAGCGATCCTGCGAGGCCTCGTCGCCGAGCCGGTCAGCGAACTTCTCTATCGCGACCTTCTTCGCGTGGAGTACCGAGCAGGGAACCTTGCCGCGGTGAGAAAAACCGCCGACAAGCTGGCCGATCTTGCTTCGGCGCTCGAGTCCGAGCTTGACGAAGAAACCGCTGCCCTCGTGGAGACCCTGCTCGGCCCCGGTGAAGGCAGACTCACCAGCAATTCACCTTGCACTCACTCGGATACGCCGCGATAGGCAGGGTTCCTCACCTTCGCTCGAAGGTGAGGAATCTTAGGAGGAAGCATGTCTGTCGCGAAGAGGCTCTTGGTCATCGGCCTGGCCTGCTCGGCCGCCGTCGGGCTCGGTGGCGCCCAGGCTTCGGCATCCACCCAGAAGGACGAGCTGTATCAGTGCATCGTCCAGGACAATACGCCGCTCTGGTACCACGGAGTGATTCTCCGATATTCCAACAAAGGCCAGGGTTTGTACGACATTTACGACTTCGGTGGCTTCCAGGTCTGGGCATCGCTCTGGGGTGGTACAACGTCGTATCAGATCGACCGGTGGAACGTCGGCTGGTGCTGAACAAGCCAAACGTCGCCAAGGCATGGCCCGCGGGGCGTGCGGGCCATGCCTTGGCATTTCTCGGCGGCTTTGGCCGCCCGCAGTCAAAGGGGCGACCCCGTCGCCCGTTCTTGGATTACTTGGGTTACCGAGTGAACCAGGCCCACACTGGCGTGCTCGCCCAGTTGACGACGAAGCCGAACACGATCGCGGCCACGATGCTCAGCCACCACTGAACCGTCGTGATCCGGCCTTGCCGGCGGAACTGGCGGCTGACCATATCTTCGATCGCTTTCGCCTGTGTCTTGTTCACCGTGGCCAGGTTTTCGTAGTACTTGGAGTCCTCCAGCAGCTTCTCCAGCGCGGCTGTTCGAGTGGCGACATCGTCCTCGAGTTCGGCCATCAGCTCACGGGCACGCGCGACATGCTCGCGGACTTCGTCAAGCCGGGAACGGAACCCTGTGTCGGTTCGTTGCGCCTTGAGTAGCCTGCGGTTCAGCAAGACATAGGCACCTGCTACGACGAGGTTCAACCCCATTCCGCTCAACAGGACGATGTTCGCGACGACGGCGGGGACCTTGGCTGACACGAACTGCCCGAACGACATCCAGCCGAGGAACAGCACCACGCTGAGCCAGAACAGCCAGATGACGCGGCGATCGGTCATCGGCAGTCATCCGGATTGTGCTCGGTCGCCTGAGGGACAGGCAGGTCGGTCACGAAAGTGTCGAGCTCGGCGGCCAGACACTTCCCGACGGCGTGGCGCAGCCGATAGCGGCGGGGAGGGTCGTCGTCGAAGGATCCGTCATGCAGGTAGCCTCCTCGCTTCCGTTGCCACCATCGAAGATCACCTGGGGCAATGGTTACTTCGTGCTTGTTCAGATAATCGCGGATCGCCTGGGCGCTACCGCGGGCACGTGTGTCCAGCAGGCGACTGTGAAGCCGCGTTCTTTCGGCCGTCGTGAAGTTGAAGTCGTCGAGAAGAGCAGTGAGGGCCCGGCGGAGTCGGTCCTGCTCGCGATCTGGAAGTGTGGCGATCGCGAGAGTCTCGTCGATGTTCGCGAGGACCTCCAGCGCGGCGGCGGTCAGGGTGAACTCCACGATCTCATCTCGCGAGTTTTGGGCGGCGTGAAAGAGCCTCAATCCACTGCGCAGCTGCGGTGGCCATGACTCGCGCCCGGCGAAGCGGCGTACGTCCTGCGCTGGCGGGTGTGTAACGAACCCATTGGCGCGGAAGGTCAGAACCCGGCCTGCGCGGCGGGCTGTTCCGTCGGGATCGAGCCACGAGGCTCCGGCCTCCGAGATCCCTCCCTCGGCCACGTCGAAAGGGGGAGGTGGACCGTCGGGTTGGTAGACGGCGTCCGTGCGACGGGTGCTTTGTCGGTTGTCGACGACGAACTCGTAGCCGCAGAAGGTCGTCGCGAGAACCATCATCAGGTCGGTGACCTTCGCCTGTGCTTCAGCCAATGCCGTGCTCGCGTTGACCGCGCGAACCGGCACATCGAGAACGACCTCAGGCCCGTCGATCACCGCGGACATTCCATCGGGCAGTTCGAGTGGTGGCTGAAGATGATGGTCGTTCGAAGTGCGGACCACGAGCGTGACCGCGTAGCCGCGATCGGGCTCAAACCCTTCTGCCAGATTGCCAGTGGTGGAGGGGTGCTCTGCAGGTGCCGACGTCATACCGGTCAAGTCGGCACAACAGCTCATTCCGTAACGCGAACCTCACGGAGTACTTCGCCCGGCTAATGAGCGCCCTCGGCATCACCGCTCGGCGCCATCACTCGAGAGCGGGGTTTCGAACGGCTGCGGACGCGTTACCGTCAGGCAAGTATGTCGACCGCGAGAGATGGGGTGCGATGAGGCGATCCGTAGTCGGGCTCGTCGCGGCCGCAGCGTTCATGGCAGCCGTCGGCTGGCTTTACCAGCTTGTGGGGCAGCGCCGCGACGAGCGTCACTTCTCTCCGCCCGGCCGTCTCGTCGATGTCGGCGGTCGTCGACTGCACATCATCGAGCGTGCCGGGACCGGGAACGGGCCTTCGGTCGTGGTGCTGCCCGCTCTGGGTACGCCTGCCGTCGAATGGCAGAATGTCTTCGCCGCACTGCCCGCCGGCATCACCGCCTACGCCGTTGACCGCGGTGGGATCGGCTGGAGCGACCCGGCACCTCCACTGCCGCGGACACCACTCGTGCTCGCCGATGAAGCGACCGCACTACTGGACGCGCTCGAACTGTCCTCGGTCGTGCTGGTCGGCCATTCCTACGGCGGGATCGCCGCGCGAGTGACCGCCGCTCGTCATCCCGGTCGTGTTGTCGGTTTGTTACTGGTGGACTCGTCCCACGAACAGCAAGCACGGCAGCTGGCCCAGCGCGATCCGAGGATTCCGCGGAGCGAGATTTGGCGTCGGGCCGCACGACGGCAGATGCGTTCGCTCGGCTGGTACCGCGCGTGGCACGACTTGACCGCGTGGCGGGCGCTGCTGCGGGAAGCCGTCGACGAAGTGGGGGAGCAGTTGGCGCCGGCGGTAGTAGCCCGGTCATTGCGGACCGCGAGCCGCCGTGCGGTCGTGGGCGAAATGGTCGGGATCGCTCTCGCTCCGTACGTCACCCCGGACTGGGCCCAACGGCTGGGCGACCTGCCTACGACGGTGCTGACCGTCGGAGACGGACATGCCTGGGGACCGGCCTATCCGACATGGTTCGAACTTCACCAATCGTTTCTGGCCATGTCCACGTGCGCACGACATGTGGTGCTGGACGGCACTGGCCACCACATGAACCATGACGTCCCACACGAAGTCGCGGGCGCGATCACCGACCTCGTCGACAAGGCACACCGTCACGGAACGCGAAGCCCCTGACGGCCGCGACCACGGCGGCCGTGGGCGCGGCGTTCCTGAGTCGTCTGGGTGTCCGGTGTTAGCTCTCATGGCTACGGAACTGATCCTGGAGGACTGTGCGCCAAGTGCAGTGCGGCCACACCGGCGACGTGCGGCGAGGCCATCGAGGTACCGGACATGGTGGTCGTTGCCGGTGTTGCTGGTGTGCGACGCGGACACGATGTCCGTGCCAGGGCCCCAGATGTCCAGGCAGGTGCCGTAGTTGCTGTCCGAGCGGCGAGCGTCGGTGCGGGTGCTGTTGCCAACGGTCACCCCGTCGCGGACGTGCTGCGGGGCTGTACCGGCAGGCGTCGTCGTTGGAGTTCCCGGCAGCCATCACCCACTGCACCCCGCTGGCGATGACCGACCGGACAGCGCTCTCCAACGGCGGGTTGCTCGGGCACTGGCTCCGGCAGCCGATGCTGTAGTTCAGCACCGCGGGTTTGGTCGCGTTGCGAGTGACCCAATTGGCGGCGGCGATGGGGTCGTCGTCATAGGCCGAACCGCTGCAGTTGAGCACCCTCAACGGCACGATCGTGGCCTTCTTCGCCACGCCGTAGCGGCTTCCCGCCGCGATACCGGCGACGTGCGTGCCGTGACCGTGGCAGTCGTTCGGCGTGGAGTCGCCGTCAACGAAGTCATACCCGGCCCCGATACGGCCGGTGAAGTCCGTGTGGGCGGCGTCGATCCCGGAATCCATCACGTAGATGTTCACGCCTTGTCCACCGTTGGACGAGTAAGTGTAGGACCCGTTGAGCGGCAGGGAAGGCTGATCGGTCCGGTCCAGACCCCAGTTGGCCGGGTTCGGCTGAGTGTCGAGCGCCACCATCTCCTGAACCTGCCGGACACTTTGGACCGTCGGGTCTGCGGCAAGTCGAGCGGCCTGCTGTGCGGACATCGCGGCCGAATAGCCGCCGACCACGGCGTCATACACGTGGCGCACCTGGCCGCCGTACCGCTGAGTCATCGCCGTCGCGCTCGCGGAGGAACTCGCCGCCGCGGACCCTTTGAGCACCACGATGTAGCGGCCGGGGACGGCGTCGGGGGAGTCCGCGTTGACGATCGCAGGGCTGGGGCTGGACGAAGCCGGGACCGACAGCGCGCACAGCGATCCCATCACGGCGACCGCGCACCCGATCGCTCTCGCTGATGTTGTCCACAACGACATGAGGTTTTCCTTTGCTCGCAGGGAGTGCGGATCGCTCCGCAGCAACACCGTAAGAGCGGCGCGCGGACGTGGAACTACGTGAACTTCCCGCGAACGCCTACCCTGCAAGCAAACCGGCGCCGGGCACAGCCGAGGCGCGGCCACGGATGCACACCACTATCTTGTTAAGACAGCCAACACGGATCATTCGGGCCGTGGCACACCAAAACCGACAGCTCGCGTTTCACACCAGTTTCCCTCGGTTCACCGCCGCAGCGGCGCCCTGCCGGGTGTGGCTGGGTCGCATTGGTGAAACACCTGCGTTGCAGGCCAAGCCGACGCCCGGGCGGAAGCGCTGCCCCGGGGTGAACCAGCGGCCGACAGTGGTCACCAAGGCTTCCGTGCACGGGTATCCGAGATGCTCGGGTGAAGGAAGAAAATCGATGACGTGACGTAGCCAGTTCAGCAGTTCCTGCTTGGAGTCTGCAAGCACGTCGAAGTCTTCTCGTGTCCTCTTAGTAACTCCTCAAGCACCTCGCTTCGGGCACATAAAGTATTCGGGGCAAAAGAGTTGGCGTCAGGCTGCGCCTCGCACATCCTCGGATTTGCAGTCAAGTGATCAGAGTCATCGGCCTGTCATCGTCCAGGTCTCCGAGCCAACGAGGAGTTTGCGAAGATCCGGGGGATTTGCGGCCTGCGCCTCCGCGACCTGGGCGCGTGCCTGGTCGTCGTAGGTGGGCCGCTCGACCTGCCGCAGGATGCCGGTCGGTACGTGGTTCAGGTTCTGGTCGCCGATCCGCGAAAGCGCGAACGCGTACGCCGTGTCCTCGATCGTGGGGTCGTGCACGACGAGGTTCTCCTCGCCGATGTTCGCGACCTTCCCGACCTCCAGCCCGGCCCAGCCGCCGCGCGTGACGCCGTATTCGCCCTGCGGGCCGAACTTGATCGGCTCGCCCGCCTTCAGCGGGATGAGCCGGGTGGCGGCCTCGTCCTTGTCCTTGAGGACGTCGAAGGCGCCGTCGTTGAAGATCGGGCAGTTCTGGTAGATCTCCACCAGCGCCGACCCGCGGTGTTTCGCGGCGGCTTCCAGCACCTCGGTCAGGCCCTTGCGGTCCGAGTCGAGGGCGCGGCCCACGAACGACGCCTCAGCGCCGATCGCCAGCGAAAGCGGGTTGAACGGGGTGTCGACCGAGCCCATCGGGGTGGACTTCGTGACCATGCCCGGCCCGGACGTCGGCGAGTACTGGCCCTTGGTGAGGCCGTAGATCCGGTTGTTGAACAGCAGGATCTTGATGTTCACGTTGCGCCGCAACGCGTGGATCAGGTGGTTGCCGCCGATGGACAGCGCGTCGCCGTCACCGGTGACCACCCACACCGACAGATCCGGCCGCGCGGTCGCGAGCCCGGTCGCGATCGACGGCGCCCGGCCGTGGATCGAGTGCATGCCGTAGGTGTTCAGGTAGTACGGGAATCGCGACGAGCACCCGATGCCCGAGATGAACACGATGTTCTCGCGTTTGAGGCCGAGCGTCGGCAGGAACGACTGCACGGCGTTGAGCACGACGTAGTCACCGCAGCCGGGGCACCAGCGGACCTCCTGGTCCGACTTGTAGTCCTTGGCCTTCTGCGGTTCGGTCTCGGTCGGCACAAGGTCCAAGCCGCCGAGGGTGGGGATCCCCAGGTCGATCGCGGTCATCACGACACCTCGTTCGCCAATTCGGATAGCCTGCCATTCACGACGCAGGTATTGATCGATGCGAGAAAATGCCGCTTAACGGATGAGGGTATTGCGATCGGTTCGTCAAGGCTGTGATCGGGGACATCCCGGCGCGAGTCTTGGTGCGATCCGTTCACAACCTGAGTCGCCACCTTGCGGATGCCGCGGATACTGGTTTGCGACGCCTCATCACTTATGGCAACACGCATGTGCCGCTCCTCGGCTCTTCCAGGACGAACGATTCTCGGCGCGGGTGGGCCCGGCCTCAGTGGCGGCCGTCAGGCGATGATGCGGCATGGTGGCTGTGGCGGCCCGAAACTCTGGACAAAAGTGCAACGATCATCGATGAACGGACGGCTGACTCTCCACGCGCCACCCGTACCTTCGATGTTGTCGGAGCCCGACTTGGCCTGAAGTGCCTCCGTCCATCGGCGTGGACGCCGAGGCGAGGGACGGAGCCAACCGCTCTCCTGACTGGCAGGGCCGCGGCAGATACCGCGCCGCCGCCGACCGTAGTCGTTGGGCCGGCGATGCGGGGAGATCCGCCCCGTCGCGGTATGCGGCGTGTCACGGTTTCGGTGAGGTCGCAGGAACCACATCTGCCGCTCGGCGGTCCCTCAGCTGATTCGACTGTCTCGTCGGCTGCCGCTGCGGGACTAGTGATCTCGGTACATGCCTGAGCCATGATGCCGTGCGATGGTTCTGCGTTCGCCCCAGCGATTCAACCCGCGTTTTCGAGGGTGATGAATGCCTTCCGCACCTCCGGTGGGATGTGCACACCCCCGCCACCCAAGAGCCGCACCTCCTCCGAACACACGCACCGTGCGGGCAAGTGGCCCTGCAACCGAGATACTGCGCCCGCCGCGCCGCCACTACCGCCCGGTAATCACCCCAACATTCCAAACAGGGAGGTTCATCTCACCTGTCCCACTCACGTCGTGGGGCCAGAGCCGAGCCGTCACCAACGGGTCTATCCCATGAGTCCGTGTTCCCGGGGTGGTTGATCAGCAGGTTCTCGGCTCCCGGCCAGCGCTCACCGAACGTGGAACAACCCGGCGAACGCGCCCCCAACGCCCCACCCACGGACAACCCCATCAATGCCTTACCTTCCAGCTCATTCCGCGTCTCCACCGCGATCTGCCCCAGTTGGATCGACAATCCCAGCCACCCATGATCCCGTCCCCGCCGCGGCGAACTCCGCCACCGGGATGGCAGCGCGTCCCAGGCCGAGCCTGACCCGGATCGCCGGCTCCGTGGTCAGCCTCGACGACTCTAGCGCCTGCATCTTCGCCACCAGAGCACGTCAGATCGCCATCAACGACCGCTGCGCCGCCGGCTTTGCCGCACCCACGGACACCGCCCTCAGATTGTGATCGGGACACCGCTCACCCGCCCGATGCGAGGAAGTCGTATGCCCGTGCGGGCCCTGGTTCGTGAAGTGATTCCCTCCTAATCGACGGGACCCGTCCGATGGTGTGGACGGAGGAGACCCGTGCGGCGAAGGTGGCTTGAAGGTGCACTGGACCCGAGGAGGAACATTGCGGTACCGAAGACTGCTCACCTTGTTCGCCGCATCCAAGGCGAGAAGGTCAAGCGTTCACTTTCGGCCGTGATCGACGTGAAGAACCAGCCGGCCAAGGTCAGGAAAGTCCCGCAGACCTCCTGGGGATCGGCACGAGCGCGAGCCAGTCGTCGTCACCGTCTGTGACGCGGCGACGAAGGCGTCCGCAGACCGGGGCACCGCGGTCGCGAAATATGGCGGGGCCGACTGGTCGCTTGGCTTCAATGTCACGTGTGACGGCCAGCCGTTCATGCGCACCGTCGGACACTGCACGAACGCCGGTGGGAGCGTGGTCCGGTGGCGACGTCACGTGAGCACTGGTCGTCGCCAGTGACTGCCGCGGCGCGGACATGGCTCTGCTCGCGCGCCCGAACGGACCGGGCCGGGACAGATCGTCATCGGTCGCACATCGCCTCCGAATCAGCCGGTCCACACCGACGCAGGCGTCCTCAACAACACGTTCGTCGCGAAGATCGTGACGCTGCCCGCTGACTCCGGCGGTCCGGCGTATGCCGGGACCGGGGGACTCGGCGCTCATTCCGGTGGCGACGACCGGGGCAGCTTCCACCGCCCACTCGCGCTGGCGATCCACGGCACTGTCCCGACCGATCCGGGTCGCACCAACGGCCCGGATCGGTCGTGAGTGGACGACTTTTCGGCGCACAACGATTTCTTGAGGGGAGGTGAAGAGATATGCCGGGTGGTTCGGTGAAGTTGCCTGCCGAGTTGCAGAATTTCTTTCTGGTGACGTTGGGGATGTCGTGGCCGGAGGGGAATGACGCGGCGTTGTCGGAGCTGGCTCGGGCGTGGAGTGAGTTCGAGGCGGCCGCAGAGGAGTATCGGGAAGCGGTGCGGGCCGGAGGCGCGGGGGTTCCGGGTGTGCTGGTGGGGGAGACGGGCGAGTTTTTCGCGGCTCATCTGCGTGGTGACGTGGTGTCCGGGGTCGAGGCGCTGGGCGAGTCGGCGTCGGGTCTGGCGGGGATGGCGAAGACGGCCGCGGCGGATGTGGTGAAGGCCAAGGTCATGATGATCGCGATGGCGGCGATGGCGTTGGCGACGATCGTCCATTTGCTGGCCACGGTGATCGGTGCGGCTTTCGTCGGGTTGGCGCAGTTGACGGCGCGGCAGGCGTTGATGGCGATCTGGCGTGGTCTTGTGACGAAGATGCAGGCGCTGGCCGCGATGAAGCCGAGCCGCGAACTCGGGATCCACGTGCTGAAGACGATCGGCGCGGGAGTGGTGGCCGCGATACCGCACACGGTGAGATTCGCGGTCGCGGGTGCGGGAGTCATGGGCGGTCTGGATCTGTCGATCCAGACCGGACAGATCGCGGCGGGCGAACGTGACGAGCTGGACGGCAAGTCGTTGCTGGGCTCGTTCGGAGGCGGGGCTCTCGGCGGCGCGTTCGCGGGGATCTTCCATGCGGGTGCGGTGTGGGCGAGGGGCGCCGCGGCGGGGTGGGCGGACAACGAAGCGGCGAGGTCGCTGGCGGACCGGTTGAAGGTCGAGGGGGTGACACTGGAGACCCTGCAGGAGGCCGGGGACCGGCTGGCGGTGGCGTTGCGGACGATCCCCGGCTCGGTGGAGGCGCTGGGGCATCTGTTGTATGGGGCCGGTCAGGTCGGGGTGGTGTTCATCACCGCACCGGTGATCAACCTGGCGACCGGGTCGCCGCACGCGAGTCCGTGGCTGGGGATGCTGGGGGCGTTGTCGGGGTTCGGCGGTGGCCGCGGCGGGGGTGGCCGCCTCGACGCGTCGCTGGTCGATCTGGGGCATTTGCCGAAGGCGGTGGAGTTCACGATCCCGGCCGTCGAGGTCAAGACCGATGCCGATGTCAAGCCCGGAACAGAGGCGAAGGCCCCCGTCACCGACATCAAGACCGACTTCACGACCGGTGGCAAGGCCGACGGCGGTCTCGCCACCGGGGAACGGCTCTTCCTCGAACCGCCACCGTCCTATGTGGATACGATCGCGGCCGGCCAGCGGGCCGCGGCCGATCCGGCACAGCGGCCAGCGGCCTCGACTACGTCAGGGCAGGCGCTCGGCACTCTCTTCACCCCGGTGGTCCACGAGAATTCCGCTGTCGTGGTGACTTCGTTGGCCGACACGACTTCAATAGTCTACATAGGACAGAAGGACGAGCCGGCAAGCGTCACGAGCCCGGATTTCGCCGATGAGGAGACAACGGCACACTTCGTCAAGGCGGCAGAATCGCAGCCGGGTGCGGCCTCCGGAGCAGCAGCCGGCAGGGCGGCACCGGAGCGGACCGTCGGCGCCACGACCGGAACAGTGGCCGCCCGAAACACCGACGCGGCCGCCCCCGCGCTGGGGCCCGGGTCGACGGCCGTCGACACTTCGTCGACCGGCGCGCAGCGCGTCGATAGCGCTCCCGCGATCGCCGGCACGGGGCCTGTGCGGGCTCCCGAAGCTCCTGTGGTTTCCGAGTCCGCGCCCGTCGCACCGATCGCGGCGGAAAGCCGGCCACAGCCGGCGGTCACCCGTCCGGCGGCGAGCGACCGAGCGACTTTCCCGGAGAAAACCGCACCCGAACGCACAACCGGCGACCTGCCTGTCCGGCCGGGGAAAACAGAACTCACGGAACTCCGGGTCGAGACCGCGGGGACACAGAGCGGAGGAATGGGCGCGGCGACCCCTCCCCGGCCGGAAGTCACGCCGGTCACGGAGGTGGCCGTCTCCACCGCTCAGGAAGTGCGGGACCGGCTCGAAGGCACGGGTTCTCGGCATCTCTTGGGAAGCTCCCGTGAGGCGGACACCTCCGCCCGGGAACCGGGTGATGTGGTGAACGACTGGGAGGTCGCGCAGGCGTGGGGCCGTGCGAGGGTTTCGCAGGAGACCCGGCTGGACGAGCACCACGTGATCCCTGCGGAGGACAGGGTCCGTATCGAGTACATGGTCGACGGGTTCGTCGATGCCGCGGTGCAGGCGCCGCCGGGCTCGTTGCCGCGAGTGCGGAGCGCGGTGTTCGTCGCGCCGGGGTCGTCGGCCGGTACCGACGGGCTTGGCGCGCTGATCGAGTCGCGGGTCCGGCTGCGGCTGAGTAGTTATCCGCCTGGCGTGGTGACGGTCACGGCGGACCAGCTGCTGACCCAGGTGTCGGTCTCCGCGCTCACCCGCCCCGAGGGCGATCCGCGGATCGGTGTCGTGCAGGTCCATGTGGACGGACAGCGTGCGCTGAGCGGACTCTACGGGCCCGAGGCATACTCCCGGCCGGGGGAACAGCCGAGTCGCCACTGGAAGGAGCTGGACCAGGCGCGTGCGGATCTCGCGCGGCTGGCCGACAGCGCTCCGGTCCTCGCCCGGGCCGGGGAGATCATGAATCGGCTGCACCAGCCTCCTCGTGTCTTCGTGGAGCGGGAGCCGTCGCCAGTGCATCAGGCACACCGGGAACGGCATCGGGCGGCCACGGATTTGGTCGCTTGGGAACTGCTCCGGAACGGCGAGCACGCCGCGATCGAGCGGGCGCGTGGCCTGGTCGCGGCGGTGGGCTGGCCCCGGCGAGGCGGAGTCGTGGGCGGGGCGCCGCGAGCCGACCAGCCTGTTCCGCCGACCGAAGCCGGTTCGTCGTCGAGTGCCACGGTGTCCACGACGCCGGAAGAGCCGCCTCCGCCCGCCGATGTGATCGGGTGGCAGCCACCGTTGCCGGGTACGCCGGGGCCGCGCACCTTGAACGAGTACGTGGCGAGGAACCACACCATCGTCAACCGGGTCAACGCCGCACTCTTCCTCGGACCGAGCGCGCTGGCCAAGATGCCTCCCGAACTTTGGGAGATGGTACGAGAGCACCTCAGAGAGGACGGGACGCCGGCGAGCTGGGCACGGGCCTGGGTCGAGAACATGAGTCCACGTCAGCCGCTCCAGGCACGGTTCGGCGGGACGCACGGTGTCGCGGTGGCTTCGGGAGGGTTGCTGAACCCTTCCGAAGTGCAGCAGGCGTGGAATCGCGCGCGAACCACCTTCGAAACCCGGCTGAGTGCCAGTGGTGAGCTCGACGGAATCGTCCGGCACTTCTCCATCGGCCTGATGATCGACGGATTCGTCGACGCCTCGTTGCAGCCGCACCCACGGATACTTCCGGAAATCCGGGTCGCGGTCTTCGTCGCTTCGGGCTCGTCCATCGGGGTGTCCCATCTTCGGACGGTGGCCGGGCAGAAGATCGATTCCCGGCTACGGCTGTATCCGGCGCACGCGAGATCACTGTCGGTCGAGCAGCTGCTCGCCCGTGTTTTCATCACCACGATTTCCCGTCCCGAAGGTGACGCTCAGATCGGCGTCGTCCAGGTACGGGTGGAAGGGCAGCGAAGGCTGTCCGGGCTCTACGGCCCCGAGATGTACACCGACCCGGCCGACCCGCTACCCGCGTACCGGACGCACTTGGCAGAGGCACGGGTGGCACTCGCCGGGCTCGCGGAGGACCATCCAGCGTTCACCCAGGCGCGCGAGATCATGAACAAGTACCACCAGCCGCCTCGCGTGTTCGCCGACCAGGAACCGCCTCGGTTGCACCAGGCGCATCGAGAGCGTCGCCGGGCCGCCACCGATCTCGTCGCTTGGGACCTGGTGCGGGTGGTGCCCATCGTTCCGGGCGAAGAGGTATCGGCGGCGGAATTCCGGGCCCGGTCCTTGGTCGCCGCCGTGGGCTGGCCCCGGGAGAGCAGGCTTCTGGGCGGCGCGCCGCGCGACGATCAAGCCGGGCAGGCGAGTGAAGCCGGTTCGTCGAGCTCCACGGGATCCGAGCGGATGGTCGACGTGGCGTCGCGGTTGCCGGACGGAGACGCGCTGGCCGGATTATGGGAGCGGCTGGCCGGCCCCGAGGGGCGGATGGTCGATTCCGCAGATGGCCCCGTAAGGCTCCGGGCCGTGCTGTCGGATGACGGTCCGCTGTTCGCTGTGGAGTCGGTGGCTCGGCCGCTCGAGCTGACTCCTCAGGAGTTCGTCTCGTGGGTGGCCGAGCACGAGGTCTCGGCTCCTGAGTCGCTCTTCCCGGAACGGGATACCGCGCCCGGGAAGAGCAAGGCCCGGCAAGAGAGCGGGTCCGGTCGTGTTCCCGCGGTGGTGCGGCAGGCGACCGGTCCGTCCGCGAGCAGCGACCTGGTCACGGTCCACGACGGCAGGGGCGCTCCGTACGCGAACGCGACGAACTCTCAGGCTCTCCTCGCTTCGATGCTGCCGGGAAAGACCACGTTGGCGTCGGTGGCCGACCTCCCCGGCACGCTCTTCTCTTGGGCGGTCGGCACGCACCTTGCGATCGCTGCCTGGAGGGACGGGCGAATCCACCTCCACGAAGACGGTCGCGCCGGCACTTCGGAAACCTCTGGTGGGGGACCGGACGCCTCGGCGGTTCTGGCCAACTGGGCACCGTCGCCGGTGGGGAGGACCTTGGCGGACGAGGTACGGGACATCAGCCTCGTCAACGACGAAAACCTCAAACTGCTGATGGGTAAGAACAACCCCACCCCGATGCCCGTCGAGCTGTGGAAGCTGGTGCAGGACCAGCTTGAACTCGACGCGGTACCGCCGGAACTGGCGAGGAACTGGGCCGGGTCCCCGAGCGTGCATCTGCTCGGAGACGAGCAAGCGGCCGAGGCCTCCGGAAATGTTCTGAATCGCTGGGAGATCAAGGCGGCGAAGGGGCGAGCCCGGGCCTTCTTGGAAACGCGGACAACCGATTACGGCACTCTTCGCGAGCCGGCTTTGGGCAAGATCACGCTCATGGTCGAGGGCTTCGTCGACGCCGCGGTACAGGCCCGACCGGAGTCCTTGCCTTCGATACGAGGTGAGGTGTTCGTCGGTCCACGCTCTCTGGGGGCCGTGACCACGAACAGTCTGCTCGCCCGGATCGACTCGACGATCAGAGCCAGGTTGGCCGAATACCCGAGGAACACGGTGACTACGTCGGCGAAGCAGCTGTCGGAACGTGTCGCCGTCCACGCGCGCACCCTTGCCGACGGGGACCTGCGGATCGGAGTCGTCGAGGTCCGGGTCGACGGGCAGCGCGAGCTGACAGGGCTGTTCGGCCCGTCGGTCTATTCCGATCCGAAGAACCCGCTTCCCCGGGTGAAGACGCTCGTCGAGGTGACGCGGAGACTGCTCGCGGGAGTGGACCGGAGCAGTCCGGAGTTCAGCCGGGCGCGGGAAATCATGGACAGGTTCCACCAGCCGCCTCAGGAGTTCGCCGGCCGTCCGCCACGAATACACCAGGCGCACCGGGAACGTCACCTCGCGGCAACGGAGTTGGTCGCGTCGCAGCTGTATACGCGGCCCAACGCGGCCGTACTGGTCGCCGAACTGTTGGTACCCGACGTCGGGTGGCCACGGCCGAGCCGGATCGACGGGGTACCGACGCTGAGCCGGGTCATCACCGGACATCCGTCCGCCGATCGCGAGGTGGCCGCGTTGGCGCTGCCGCGGAACACCGGTGTGGCCTTCGTCGACCCGCGCTTCTTCGGCAACGTCGTGAAGGCTTTCGCCGAACGCACGGACGATTCCGTTCCCGTTGTGGTGCACCACAGGGACGGCCGGTTCAGCCTCCCGGATTCCACCGGTCAGCGCGGCTCAGCCACCTATCGGGAGCTGGCCGAGAGCCTCGCCAGTATGCCGTCGAGGCTGATCGAATGGCAGAAGTTCTCCCGTGTAGTGCTCTACGCTTGCGGCCTTCCCAAGGAGGCTCCAGGAAGGCTCCAAGCCGAACTCGCCGGGATACCCGCTTTGTCGCACCTCAAGGTCGAGGCCTACTTCTTGAGAGAGCGGGTCCATTTCCTGCCCGAGGGCGCCGTCGTCACCGGTGACGTGACCGGTCTGCCGGACGGAACGCTCACTCTCGCGCCATCGGCCCGAGAGTCCGTCACGGATTTCTTCGCGGGCTTCCGCACGGCCTTGCCCGCCGCCGTGCACCCATCCCGGTGGCGTGGACGGGTCGAGGTCGATTCCCAGGGCACAGTGACCGGGGCCAGGCCCGCCCCGCTGAGCGCGCTCGTCGGACGCGAGCCGACCGCGTCCGGCCGGACACTCACGCCGCCGGACGTGCTCGCGTTCCGGCCGTTCCTCGACGGCGCGGGGCCGAGCACGCTGGACGAGTACGTGCGGGATCGCAGTATCGTCAACCAGGCTCGCTACGACGACTTCTTGTCCAAGGGAACACGAACACTCGGGTTGCCAACGGAAATCTGGAACCTGGTGCGGATGCAACTCATTTTGGATCCGGATTCGACCCCGCTGAACTGGGCAGGCGACTGGGTGCAGCGTATGGCCTATGCCGAACGCCCGCGACTGGCCCGGGAGGACGACCTGACACCGACCGGCCCTTATGGCCGGGATGAAGTACGACAGCTGTCCGGATTCGCGTTGAACTCAGCGGGGGCACAGCTGGCTTGGCATCGAGCGAGAGTGGCCTATGAGACCAGGCTCGACTTCGGTCGAGGTGCACTGCCCGAGGAGGCGCGTAGCCATATCCACCTGATGGTGGAGGGCTTCGTCGACGCCGCCGCGCGCGCCCATCCTGGCGAGCTGCCCCGAGTACGTGGTGAGGTGGTCGTCCCGAAGCGCCGTTCCGGTTGGGCGAACCTGGTCCGTTCACGGGTGAAGAAGACAGTCGAGCAACGGCTGAAGGAGTATCCCCCGGGCTCTCTGTCGCTGACCGTGGAGGAGCTGTCGAGGCAGATCGCGATCTCCGCGGTCGCTCGCCCACGGAAGCACGCCGAGATCGGCATGGTGCGGCTTCGCGTGGACGGGCAACGCGCACTGTCCGGATTGTACGGGCCGGAGGTCTTCGCCGATCCGAACGACCCCTTACCTGGCCGCGCACGTATTCTGCGCCAAGCAAGAGAAAATCTGGCTCTGCGGCGGCCGGGCGATCCGGTCTTCGCCGAGGCTAGGGAGATCATGAGCCGGTTCAACCTGCCCCCGCACGTCTTCACCGGCCCGGAACCGTCGCTGCACCAAGCACATCGTGTGCGCTATCAGGCGGCGGTGGACCTGATCGCCTCGGGATTGGTTTCCCACACCCCTTCGGAGAATCTCGAGAAGGCGGCCAAACTGCTGAGCGATGTCGTCGGCATGCCGCGACTGGGTGGTGCCCCGGTGCCGCCGAAGGGCCTTTTCACCTTTCGCTCTCCTGCCGGAGGCCGGGTCGCAGCCCTGGCGTTGGGGCACAACACCGGTGTCGCTTTTGTCGATCCCTACTACTTCACCCACATCAGCCGGGCCTTCGGTTCGGTGACAGGCCCAGTGCTTCCTGTCGCGGTTCACCATCGGGCGGGCCGGTGGTTCCTTCCCCGAGCCGACGGGTCACAGGTACCGCACGATTCTCGTGAGTTCGCGGCGGCGCTCGCCCAAGTGCCCGCCCAGCTTGTTACCTGGGGGCAGATCCAGCAGATCGCGCTGATCGCCTGCGACCTGACGCAGGCCGAGGTGTTCAGCCTTCAGATCGCTCTGCGAGAAATACCCGCCTTGGCGGAAATCTCGGTTATCCCGCGCCTGCTCGCCAGGCAGGCTCGTGTCCGGCCCAACGGTGAGATCAGCGGCAGGAGTCAAGATGCTCATGCTGAAGCCGGAGCACTCGTACTCGGGCCGGGCACGACCACGCCTGCCGGTGATTCCGTCGTCTCCGCTCGGAACCTCTACGGCGAGGAGAATCTGATCGCGCTGCTCCCGGACACTGTGGACGCGGCCGCGGCCAGCAGATCATGGGGGAACACCAGTGCGCACTCCCTGAGAACGATCCGGCGGGAGATCAACCAGTATGGAGACAGCCATGCCGAGTTCGCCCCCTGGGCGCCGCTCGTCAACGATCATCGTCCGACCCCCCTCGTGCTCCGGCTCTGGGTACGCGGATCCGGCTTCGGTGTCGGACGGGAAACGCTGAGTCCGGAAGAAACCGTGATCCGCCTTCACAAAAGTGAGGGATTCCAGCGTTATCTGCAAGAATCGGTGCGTCGGCCGATCGTCGTCCTCGCGTCGGACGACTCCCAAGCACCCAGCGATCTGCTGGGGCGGTTCCTCTCTTTGCTCAGCAGGAGCGGCCCGATGCAACTGGTCGGTTATCGGGGGCGCTATTCGCTTACGCGCGAAGGAATCCTCCTATTCGCGCAGTCCCCGCAAGTCGACTTCAGGTTGGCCGCCCTGCTCACCGACCTCGAGTTGTCGGCCGCGCCGGACATGTTCACCTTGTCTCGGGCAGTAGGGTCCGTGGACGCGGCGCGGAAGATCGCCGCCACGGTCAGCGGGGAATGGGCGAAAAACCGGACCGGTCCCGATCCCCTCGTGATGGTGCTGCCGGGTGACGACGACGTGGCACACGTCGCGGTGCGGTCGCGCGACGTCCGTCTTCCACTCGGCGGACAGGAGATCGCGGGACTGCTGCTCGCTGTACCGGGGGCTTGGCGGGCGTTGTCCTCGCCTCCGGGAAGACCGATCGTGCTGGCGGGAGACTTCGAGGTGAACGAGGCTCGTCCCGGTGGTATCCGGTTCGATGTGAGCGCCACCCTCGCCGCCTACGGCCTGTTCAACCCGGTGTATGCCACGAACAGCGACGCTTCGAATGGTTTTCAGCTGGTCTCCGGACTGTTCGCCGACCGGATCAAGACCGAACTGATCTTCGGACCGGACAGCCTGCCCGCGGCGGTCTTCGTCCGGCACGAAGGAGACGAGCCGGCGCTGCGGCAGGTTCAGGCGTGGGCTGGGGGAGCGGCCTCGACGATGGGGCAGGTGGTCCTGGGGCCGGACGGTACGAGAGTGGACACCCCGTGGCACAACGCCGTCCCCATCTTCGTCAAGCCTGCCGATGCCGGCCGGATCCATGTGAAACGTTCCGACGGGAAGCCCTCGATCGGAGAACCGGGATTGGCTTTGCGGGACAGCCGGGAACTGCGTTCGGCGTTGGGCAGGGAGGCGGACGGCCAGTCGTGGCCGCAGGGTGAGCGAACCCCGTGGCTGATCCCGCTCGAGGGCATGATCGGCGAGCTGGAGAAGTTCACGACGGACCTCGCGTCCGGTGGCTATTCGCGCGCTACCGTCGCGGCGCAAGGACCGGTGGTGCTCATGAACCGGCGCCAGATCATGCTGACCAAACCGGGCTTCGACCGGGTGGCGGCCGTCCTGCCGAGGCCCGAGCAGTTCGTCAGTCACCCCTTGAAGAGCGCCGATTCGGTGGTTCATGGCGTCTTTTTCCCTCGGGACGACATCGACATGCTCAACTTCTCCCCGGTGGACGCGCGGACCGGTTCGCTCTTGAGCGGTGGGTATTTCCAGTTCCCGCTGAAACCCGGCAATCCCCATGTCACACCTGGTGGTACGCCGAGTTGGCGCGCTGTCTTGCACGGCTCCCAGACGAACGTCGCCATGGCGTTGCCCGCCGGCCGACCGTACGAACTCGGAGATCGGTTCTCGGTGACGGGAGATCTGGCAGCGGAGGCCATTCTCGCCTCCGCCGTGTTCCACCGCGCTCGACCCGACCGCGACCGCCCTTTCCGGTTGCTTGCCTGTAACACCGCGCACAACAAGCAGCTGATCGGATCCCTCAAGGCTCGGTGGGGCAAGGGGGCGATCATCGCGCCGACCAATCTGGTGTACTTCGATCCCAAGATCAGCGGGGCGGCGTTGAACGCCCGCAGTCACTTGATCCGGGCGGACGGCCCACGCGTGCCCAGACTCGCGCTGGCGGACTTGGCGATCGAGGAGATTCGGCAGCGAACACTCGAATGGAGCACTGAAAAGCGCCTGCCGAAGGATGTGCAAGCGGCTGTTCAGACGGCTGTTCGCGCGTCGGCCTGGCGGGTGCTCAGCGGTGCGGAGCCGGTGAAGATCCGGATCATCGTCGGCGGCAGGGAGGAAGCCGACGGGATTTCGTGGGGAGGAGACCTCGCGACCAGGATACGGACACTCGCCGGTACCGAGGCGGCACAGCTGGCCAAGCACTACGGCCTGCCGGACACGGGTACGCGTCGCATGCCTGTCGACGTCGCCTTCGAAAGGAAGGACCAGCATCCCGCCGTGGCTCACGTGAAGTTCGAGCTGGCGGAGGGGGACTTCGGCCAGAAGAGCATGGACAGCCGTGATCCGGCTCAGATCAGCCGGGCTTTCGCCGCACTGGTGCCGGACGGCGATGGACTCCGGCCAGGGGGCAGGTCCAGCCCTTGACCGGCGCTTGTCGGCGATCGTCGATCGGTTGAGCCCGAGCACTCGTCTGCTGCCGGAACCGAGGCTGGCGGTGAAAGACACCTTCAGCGCCTGGATTCGAACGAGTTGAGGTTCTCCTCCCTCGACACCGAGGCGCTGCCGATGCCTCGGCGGGCCAGGACGCCACGACCGCGGACTCGTGCGTCGGCTATCGGCGCGCGTCGGTGTCGAGGAGCTTGGATTCGATCTCGACGGTGGCGGGACCGGCCGGTCAGGCACATCACGGGGCGGCGCGCCGGATCAGCGACGCCGCGTCGAATCGAGGGGGAGCCCATCCTTTTGGTCACCGTGTCACTGGCACTGCCTCGAGACTGCGGAAGAAGTAGCTGGCCGCGTAAACGGGTCGGTATCCTTCCGCCAGGGTCAAAGAGGGGATGCGGCGGAAAAGTGTTTCCAGGGCGATCCGGATCTCGGTTCGGGCCAGCGGCGCGCCGGGGCACACGTGCTTCCCCTTTCCGAATGCCAGGTGCTTGCGAACATTCGTGCGATCCATGTCGAAAACTTCGGGTTCGGAGAACGCTGTTTCGTCACGGTTTCCGGAGCCGAATAGCAGGAGCATCAGAGAGCCAGGGGGAAGTTCGACCCCGCCGAGCACGACTTCCCGGGTGGCGACTCGGAAAAGCCCGCGATGCGGTGCTTCTCGGCGCAGCGTTTCTTCGACCAGCTTCGGTATCGAACCTGGCAGATCGGCTCGCACCCGATCGGCCGCATGCGGGTTGGTCAACACCATCAGTGCAGCGGCGCTGATGGTGTCCCGGGTGGTGTCGTAGCCCGCCAGACGCGCGCCTGCGCGAACGAAATTGTGAATGTGGGCATCGGATAAGGGCGGTTCCCCGTCTGGTCCGTGCACCAAATCGGAGATCAGGTCATTCTTCGGATGGGCGCGGCGATCGTCTATGTGAGACTGGATGTAATGGGTGTAGTCGCCGAGGCGTCCAGCCGCTTCCACCCGATCCTGTAACGGGCCGAGGATGTTGAACACCGTCGCGACGTCGTCGGTCCATGACTGCACCTGTTCACTGTCGGCCTCGGGAAATCCGATGATCGAGTTGATCACGAACTGGACGAAAGGGCCAGCGTAGTCGGTGACCAAGTCGATCGTGCCGGTGCCGAACTCGTCGATGAGCCGGTTCGCGCGATCGTGCATCGCGGGCACCAGTGCGCGGATTCGGGTGGCCGGAAGACCCGAATCGAAGAATCGGCGCTGGTGCTCGTGTTCGGCACCATCGGCATTGACGACCGCTAGGGTTTCCTCGACCCCTCCTTGCCGCAGAACCTCCGTTACCTCCGGTGGATTCATGGAGAACCTCGGCAAAGCCATCGCGGACGAGTACGTCTCGGGATCCGCGAGCACGGTGCGCAGGTCCTCGTAGCGGGCGACCAGATAAGCGCCCAGCGTCGGCGACATCACCGGCCCGAGCCGGCGGGCGGCTCGGTAGAGTTCGCTCGGGTCTTCTCGATCTGGGCCGAACAGCGGGTTGAAATCGAGAACAGGGGTGCGTTCGGTCGAATCAGTCGACATGGCACGCCTACTTTCTTTCGGACGTGTCTACTGTTGCCATCGATCATTCGGATACGCCTAGGTGAATGGCTTTCATCCCCGAGCACGATGGCTCTTGGCAATACATGTGGCAGGGGCGGTCACTCGCGGAAGAGGCTAACAGGTGACCAAAACTATATGGAGCAGCCGAAGGGGCAGATCACTTGGATTTTTACGCGCGAGGCGGAGCTTCGCGGAGCGGTGATCACACGGCCTGGCTCGCAGGTCTGTGAGTCGGCGCAGACGTTCACCGCCGGCTGCTGCGGCGGCGATCTGCGTCGCGAACGCAGTCTGGGAGAGCCCGACGCCGTTGACGTTCAGGCGTTGGTGGAGCTTCTGGAGGATCCACTCGCCGTGGAAGCGTTCCTGCTGCTTCGGGCCAGGGTGCGCTGGGCCTCGACTCCGAACGCGCGACCTACTTCATGTTCGACGGTTTGGTGCGGCTCCCTGGGACACCTACAGTGACGATGTGCCTTGGGATCGAATCGCCGGGCACGTCGAACACTGTGTGATCGATGAGCGCGCTCAGGTGTGGCGGTGCGCCGGTGGGGTCGAATGCCTTGTGTCGCAGCGAGACGAGGAATCCGATTCGGATGTCGGTGGTCTGGTATGTGACTGCCTGTTTGAGGTATGCCTGCTTGTCGCTCAGGGGTTGTTTCATCGAGTCGAACTTCATTTCGATGCAGATGCTGAATCCGCTGAACTTGAGTCGAAGGTCGATCCGGCCGCCGCCGATGTGCTGGTTCTCGTATTCGGTGATCGCGCTGTGGCTACTGGCTTTCAAGAAGCCAAGGAGATCCTTGTGGATATGGTCTTCGACGGCCTTCGGGTCGAACAAATAGGGGTACAGATCCGATTGGGCATTGGTCCGTGAGCTGACGAACTGGATGATCAGCCGGAGGATGTCGTCCACGGCGTGCTTCGGTTCGCCCTGGTAATCGGGGCTGGCTTCCAGGTGGGTTTGGATTGTGCGGTACACCCCCTCTTCGATCAGGTTGAGGCTGTGCCGTCCGATGGTGGCGTCGCTGATCGCTTTGGCCAGTTCGGCGAGGGTCTCGGGAGATAGTTTCTCGGCGAGTTCGGCTGCCGCTGCGGATCCTGATGCGACGAGTTCGCTGAGTGGCTGCGGCAGCGACGCGGGCGCCGTGCCGCTACCGTCTTTTCCCGGCCCTGCACCGGCCAATGCTTGTGTCTTCGCCGCTTGAAGTACTACCTGTGCGGCGGCGAGCTTCTCGGTGACCTCGCGTTCGCGGTCACCCGCCGCGGCCGCGACTTCCTGCGCCAAGGCGTGGGTGTGATCTTCAAGGTTGCTCAGCAGGCCGGCGGTCCTGGCGAATCCCGATTCGATGACCGGTTGGACGAGTCTGAGCAGGCCGTCGATGTCCTCCTCGTGGGAGACCACAGCGGTGGAGCGTGAGCCCAGGTAGATCTGGAGCAGGTCGTCGACGACGACTTCGGCCTTGTAGAAGCTATCCCGTTTGAACTCCTCCCGAAGCCTACCCAGGTCGTCTGCGAGTCGAGTCCATGCCAGCAGCGCCGCTCTTTTCGGATCTCCGTACCAGTGGTTCAGGCCCATGGACGTCACGTTGATGCGGCGGACCCGCTCGGCCAGGTCGGCCAACGCGCCTGGTTCGAGCTGAGATATCGACAGGGCCTCCACATCCGGCCTTGGCGAGGACTCGTCGAGGAGCGCGCACAGCACTTCGACCACGGTCAGGAGGACGCTGGCGTCTTCGCGTTCGTAGGTGTCCCACGCGACCTGCAAGTACTTCGCGGAGTCCTCCAGTTTTCGGAGCATGTGAGGGAGGTCCGCTGCGCGGAGTGCACTGACAAGTTCGATCCCCGCCAGCACCCATGCGGCGTCGGAGGCGACGTCTTCCGGGTCGGCAGCTGGACGTGGCGCCCCCGTTGAAGGATCGATTCCCGCGACGAGGCGTACGACGCCGGTGAGGCTCGCGGCGTGCGGCCAGTGGTCGACGGCGACTCCGACGGCGCGGACCACCGCGATGCCGAGTGGCTTGGGCAATGGTGCGTCGAAGCGCTCGAGAAGGGCCAGCAAGGCGTACGGCGATCCGATCCCGCACAGGGCCAGGCGGGTGCGGGCTTCCAGCGCGCTCGCCGCTCGCAGCGCGGCACGACTGTCTGGCTCCGGTGAATCTAGGAATTCCTGGACAGTTCTTTCCAGTGCCTTGGCCAGCGCCGCGCCGACCTCGTTCAGCACAGGACCACTGTTGAGCAGAGTCTCCAGACCGTCGATGAGGATGGCCGGGCTTCGGCTGGAGGTGACCGCAGCGGACACACGGAGCATGGCTTCCGGGTAGCGGTCGGTTCGGCCACCGGAGTTGGCGGCCTCCTGCGTGACCAGGTGGACCAGCGGCGGAAGCACCGGGCTGTCGGCGAGTTCAGCGGCGTCCTGAGCAAGCCGTTCCCAGCCGCCGAGTGTGTCGAAAGTACCTTCGGCCGGCTGGCCTCCCGAGCCGGCCGCGAGGAGCGCTGTGAAGTCCCCTTCCAGTTCGACGGCCGCACCGCTGCTCATGGCGTTCCTCCTCGTTGCACTTGTCGTGCAGCTTCTCACCACACGTAGGAATTGCCCTCCGCGACAACCCGGTTGGCTTCCGGAAGAAGCTCGACGAGTGGCGTGGCGCTGCGGGTCGCGACGAAGATCTGCATCTCGGCCTCATTCGCGACGTCCTGCAGTGCCTTGACCATGGTGGCGAGATCCTCTTCCGGCATTTCCTCGGCCGAGGGGGAGTCGAGGACCAGAAATCCGGGGTGACGACCGATTCCCTCGACGTAACCGTGCTGAATCAGCGCGATGGCGGTCGCGATCTTGACCCGCAGCTTCTCCCCGGCCGTCAGCCCGGAGTACCTCTGCCTGACCCCGTTCTCACGGAGCGCCATGGAGGCAGCGCCGTTGAGCGCGAAACCACTGAGATTGTCGGCACCGAAGCTCTGCGTAAGGCGTTCGATGTCGGCGGAGATCTTGACCAGCATCGGGTCCTGGTCTTTCTTCACCCACTTCTTCAGCACCTGCTCGGCCGTGTCGACGACGGCGAGCCGCACCGGGTCGACTGGGTCGACCGCCTTGGGATCACTTGACCGGGTCAGTGCCCCCAGTGCGCCTTCGGCACGAGCCAAGTCCAGTTCGAGCACACGGCGAGTACTCGCGGCGGAAAGCAGTCCGCTCCCCGCTTCGACACGCGCCGCGGCCTCGTCCCGTTCCGTCGTCAGTGCCGCGATCTCGGCGGTCAGCTCCGCCACCGCGGCTTCGGCGGCGGTCACCGCGATCTGTGCCGCTTCGACCTCGTCCGGAGACTCTTCTTCGGCATCGGAGTCCCCGTCATCGCCGTTGGACGTCCTTGCGACCAAACCGGCGACGAGCTCGTCCGGGACGGACGCGGCCACGATGACATCGGCTTGGAGGGCTTCGAGATTGAGTTCGCCGGTGCACACCGAACACTCGTGTTTGTCCGGTTCCGCGGCCTGTCGCTCCGGAGTGACCTGTGCAGCACAACGAGGGCACACCGAAGGACGCATGTGATGGAAGAATCTTGCAGCGAGCGCGTCCTCGTAGCCGGTGTGCGCACGAGCTTTCAGTGTCTTGAGCTGCTGACGTGCCGTTCCGGCGAGCGAAGTCTGCGCGATCAGTTTCGCCTCGAGTTTGTGCGTCTCGCGTGCGAGGTCTGAGGCGCGGGTCGCGGCGTTGAGCATCACTCGCACGTCCGGCGTTCCGGGGGGCAGGTTCCTGATCTTCGCCTGAAGTTCCTGGACGTGCTTTTCTGCCGCGCGCCGGCTGACCTCCACCGCCTCACCCGCGGCATCCGCCTTGTCCTTCGCGGCGGCTTGTGCCTTGTCCAGGCCGCGTCGCGCTGTCATCGCGGCGGCCTGTACCGGTGCCCAGTCCGTACCGATGAACATCTGCATCATCCGCAGGCCGATGGTCTGCTCGTTGCCGACGATCGGATCGAGCTGGTTCGCACGGACCACGAACGAACTGGAGTACGCGGGCCACGCGTGCACCCGCGCCGCCGTGTCCGTCCAGACGGGGATGTTCTCCAACCGCAACCGAGTCATCATCAGCGAACCCATGACGCCCTCGAAATCCGCGCCGTCGAACTGGCCGAGGACCGTGGACCTGGTGTCGGAGCCGGTATCCGCGAAGCTGACGACTTGCCCGGTGGCCACCCCGTTCACCGCGTCGAAGTCCACCCGGAGCCGCTCGGCACCCACCTGCCAGTCGACCTCGACGTGCTCGATCCAGCTGCGGACGTCGTTCTGAAATTGCGGGCACCGGCCGGTCAACGACCACATGAGAACGTTCAAGAGAGTCGATTTGCCACGCAGGTTCCGCCCGGAGCCGATCCCGTTGACGCCGGGCTGCGGCGACCACACGAAGTGAAAGGGAACTCGAGCCTTCGGCCCTGTGTGTTCGCCGGCCTCCGGCGCAGCGCCGTCACCGGTCGAGCCGGTCGGTCGAATCCATTCGGGGAGATCGGCCGGGTCCACCAGCGGGTGCCCTTGGGCATCAGGGTGATCCGGTTTGAGCCACTTCGTCCCCCTGAAGTGCATCCGGGTCGCGCGCAGCGGCACGGGGACCGCTTTGGTACCGCCCAGCGGGACGCCCAACCCGCTGAGGATCTCGTCGACCTCTTCCGCGGTGAGGAAGATCGCATCGCCCGTCCGCCGCTTGGCCAGGATGCCGGCGACTTCCTTGCCCAGAGCACTCACGCCTGAATACCCTCCTGACCGCCGACTTCGGCAGCCGATCCCGTGACGGCAGTGCTCAACCCGTCGAGCCGTTCACGTACCCGCGGCGCGATCGGCGCGATGTCCACCCCTAGCTCGGTTCCCGCGTACGTGGTCTGCCGGTACTGCCGGTCCTTCAGCGCCTGCCCGCCGTCCTCCCCGGCGACCAGCGCGACCAGTTTCACCTGCTCGGTGTACCACCCCAGCGTCGGATCCGTCGTGAGCTCGGCGACCGCGGTGGCCCCGGCTTGTGTCAGGAAGAACTGGTTACGCTTGCTCTTCTTTCCCGGCTGCCCGGTGCGCCGCAGCGTCGCAAGACCGTACGTCTCCAGAAGGGAGAACGCGTCGTCGAGCTGCTCGTACGCGCCGAAGAACCACCGCGGCATCGGGTACCAGCGCAGGTCAGGTTCCGGGTCGTCCAAGAGCGACCGCGCAGTGATCAGGAGACCAGAGTCGGCCGTACCCGCTTCCACCATCGACACCAGCTCGTCGGCGAGGTAGTCCGGGTTCCGCAGCCAGAAGTCCATCGCTTGGAGCCGCAGCTCGCTCCGGACGGATTTCACAGTTCCCGGGGGATCTCCGTCCACTGTCGCCGTACCGCACCCGTCCAAGAGCGCCAACAACCGAATGGCGTGCTGGGTTCGCGTCGCGGCAGGACGTCCCTCCGTACCTGCGTTCTCTGCTGCGGTGGCCATCTTCTCCAACTTGGCATTCCCCCAGGTAGCACCGCTACCTGACCAGACGATCTTCACTGGAACGGCCGCCAGCGTGTTAACGGGCGGCAGCGCGAGGTCCCCATGGCACGCGAGACGAGCACGCCACCAGGTAGGTCGGACCGATGCAATCACTCGTTACTGTCGGACAATTGTCGTGACGAGGGTGGAATGTGGCTGATTGCCGGAGCAAACCTGAGCCAATGCGGCGAGAACCCGATCAGCCGACGGCATCGTTCACGGGGACGAGCACTGGGCCATGATTCTGGGCGGTACTGCCCGATGACGCGCCGGAGCTGTCTCATCGAGGGCCGCCGGAGATCGGACGGGTGCGGAGTGGTGCCGTCACCGAGTCGTTCACCGGCGAAATCAGCGAGATCCCGGTGCGGAACGTCGCACGGGGCCGCAAGGACCCTGGGCGCCGATCTACCAGCGCCCTCTGCGGGCTAGGACGCCACGACCGTGGACTCGTTCGAAGCCGGCGTCCGGCCGGTGGGCTGATGGCCCGCTGGAGGTTCGAGGAGAACGAGGGCAACGCGACCACGGACGAGTCCGGTAGCCTTTGTTGCCGGCTCCAAGGCGCCAAGTGGACGAAGAACCCCGACCCGCGCGGAAGCCGGTTCCGGTTCCATCTCGACGGCCAGGCCGTCCAGGCACGGGGCCGTTCCCGAGACGATCTACTGAGCCTGGAGGGCGCTCGGACTCGTGCGTCGGCTATCGGCACGCGCTGGTGTCGAGGAGTTTGGATTCGATCTCGACGGTGGCGGGGTGGGCCAGAGGGTCGAGGATTTCGAGTGCCCGGGTCCATGCGTCGCGGGCTCCGGGTGGGTCCCCTGCGGCTTGTAGCGCGTCGCCAAGGTGGTCGAGAGTCGTTGCTTCCAGGTAGGGACTGCCTAGTTCTTGGAACAGGGCGAGTGAGTCGCGGTAGCCCTGCACGGCTTCGGTGTACTGGCCGAGATTGTGGTGTGCGCGTGCGAGGCAGTGGAGGTTGTGGGCCCGGCCGTCTCGGTCGCCGATGCGGTCCAGTAAGGGTTTGGCCTCGCTGCAGCGGGCGAGGGATTGGGCGTGGTGGCCTGCTTTGCCGTGATACCAGCCGATGGCGGTGAGCGTGAATGCTTCCCACGCCTGGTGGCCCGCTTCGCGGCACAGCCGTAGAGCGTGATTGGCGTGCAGCAGAGCCCGGGTGTGGCACTGCTGCATGTCGTAGGCCGAGCTGAGGGAGAAATGGGTGATGGCCGTACCGATGATGTCCCCGAGGCCTGTGTAGAGGTCGAGCGCGTGCCGCAGGTTCTTCAGGGCTTGGTCTTGGTCGCCCAGCAGGATTTCGGCCCTGCCGAGCAGTTGGCGGCTGGTGGCTCGGGCGAAGTCGTCATCGAGGCGGTCGGCGGCCGCCAGCGCCGTGCGCTGGGACTCGGCGCGGTGCACCAGATGACCTCGCCTGCTCAGGTACGTGCTGTGCACCCAGGGCAGCTGCCAGGCGTGCACGTCGAGGCCTGCGCGGACGGCCGCCGCCGTCGCGGCGAGCAGGGTGTCGTGCTCCGTGGTGAGCCAGTGCATGGCCTGGCGGTAATCGTCGAGGGGCAGATGCGGGACGTGATCCTGCGCGGTGGCGAGCCCAATCGGTGGCCAGTGCGGTGCCAGGTGCCGTTCGGCGGCGAATCCGGTGTGGAGGTAGAAGTCGAGGCATCGGTGCAGTGCGGTTCTCCGTTCCTCGTCGGTGTCCTCCCGCTCAGCCAGTTCGGCCGCGTAGACGCGGAGCAGGTCGTGTGAGTGGAAGCGGCCGGGGCGGGGCTCGTCGACGAGGTGTGTCCGTGTCAGCTCGTCCAGCAGGGTGCGGGTGCTTGACAGGTCGATCCCGGCCAGCGCGGCTGCGGCGAACCGGCTCGCGTCGGGGCCGGGGTGCAGGCTCAGCAGCCGGAACAGCCGGGCCGCCTCGGGGCTCAGCGTGCGGTACGACCAGGAGAACACCGCTCGCACGCTCGATGTGGTGCCGTCCGCTTCCAACGCGTCCAGCCGCGCTCGCTCGTCGCGCAGTTCCTCGGCCAGGGCGCTCAGCGGGAAGGCGGGGTTGGCCACCGCGCGACCCGCCACGACGGCCAGGGCCAGCGGGAGCCGGGCGGAGTGCGCGAGAAGTCGCGCGACCGCGTCGGGTTCGGCGGTCACCCGGTCGGGTCCTAGCCGCCTGACGAGAAGCGAGACAGCTTCGATCTCTTCGAGCACGGTCAGGCGGACGGGCACGGCTCCCTCTTGGGCGATCAGATCGGTGGCCCGCTCGCGACTGGTGATCACCGTGAGGCAATCCGCGCCACCGGGAAGAAGGGGCCGGACCTGGTCGGCGTCGTAGGCGTTGTCCAGCACCACCAGTGCTCGCCGGCGGGCCAGCAGACTGCGATACAGCGCGGCCCGCGCGTCCGGGCCTGCCGGGACGTGCTCTGCCGGCACGCCTAGCGCTTCCAGGAAGCCGTGCAGTACATCGGCCGGGGACAACGGCTTGCCCACTCGATCGAACCCGCGGAGGTTCACGTACAGCTGCCCGCCGGGGAACCGTCCGGCCTCGCGATGCGCCCAGTGCAGCGCCAAGGACGTCTTGCCCGACCCTCCGGTGCCCGTCACCAGAACGACGCCGGCGGCGTCTTTCCGCGCCTTGTCGAGCAGGCCGAGTTCACGGGTGCGGGCGACGAACCACGGTGACGCCGCCGGCAACTGCCGTGGCACCGGCTCCTGGTTCTGCTCCGCCCGCTGGGCGGCGGGCGGAGGCGGCACCTGCGAGGCGAGCATCCGCTGATGCAGACGTCGCAGGTGATCGCCGGGCTCGACTCCGATCTCCGCGACGAGCCGGGCGCGGAACGTGCGGTACCGCGTCAACGCCTCCGCCCGGCGCCCGCATCGGTACAGGGCGAGCAGATGCTGACCGGCGAGTCGCTCGTCGAACGGGTTCGCCGCTATCAAGGTGGTCAGCTCGGCCAGTAGTTCGGCGTGCATCCCGAGGTTCAGTGCGACGTCGTGGCGCTCGAGCTGGGCGGTGTACCGCTCTTTCTGCAGCTGGTCGCGCATCGCCGCCAGCCAGGGGCTGTCCAGCTCGTCGAACGGCACACCTCGCCAGAGCCGCAGCGCGCGGTCGAACAGGACCAGCGCTCGCTGAGCTTCGGCGGCTTCGTGAGCCTGCCCGAGCAGACGCCGGAAGAGGTGCAGGTCGACGGTTTCGACGTCGACCTGCAGTACGTATCCGCCATTTCGGTGGGCGATGTCGAATCCCGCGACGTCCCGCAGGGCGGTCCTGAGCCGGAAGAGGTAGCTGTAGAGGGCGTTCCGAGCTTGGCGAGGGGCTCGCTCGCCCCACACCCGGTCTTCCAGCTGGGCGGCGGTCACCTTGTGGCCGGCCTCGGCAAGCAGGACGGCGAGCACGGACCGCTGGCGCGCGTGCCCGATCTCCAGATCCTGTCCGTCGAGCCGAACCCGGACTTCGCCGAGAACGGCGAACTCGACCTCCACCACAAACTCCCTCTCAACCTGCGGATTCAAGATTAGCGCGAGATACGTACAGGACTGATCACCCAAAGTAGTAGTCCCCAGGCCGACGCACGTGACGGCCTCAAGACGAAGGACGAACGCATGAGGCTTCACCCCGGTGGGCCGGTGCCGCAATCGGTCATCGCCGTGGTCCAGCCGGTACTCGTGGTCGCGTCGTCGTTGGCCGGGGCCTGGCTGTGCGCGCACTCGTCGCGCGTGCTGGGTGGGGTCCTGCTCGGCGTCGGCTTGGTGCTCTGGCTGACCTCGATTCTCCTCGCCGCGGCTCCGGGGTGGGTCATGGCGGGGGCGGCGGCCACGGTGATCGCCGCTTTCGCGGCGTGGGAGGGGGTGAACGACGCGGCGTTGGCCGAACGCGGCGTCCGCACGTCCTGCACGGTGCTCGACATCCAGACCCGTCGCGTGCCGATCCGGACCTATGACGGGGAGCACTGGAGCACGACGACGGAGACCTACTACGACCATCGCCTCGCCTGCGGGGACGAACGCGAGGAGAACGTGTCTCTGTCCTACCGCGCCGCCGGTGAGGGTGCCCGGCTGGACGTCGTCTACGACCCCGACGGCGCGGTCGCGACCCAGCCTGCCGGCGCCGTGTCGGACGGAACCCTTTCCGCGTGGATCGGTGGTACCTCGCTGCTGGTCGCCGTGGGCGCGCGCGTGCTCGGGGTCGTGCGCGACGCACAGCCCTTCGTCGGCCGCGTTCGGCGGGGGAACGGTCGGCGGTCTCGGTCGCCGGAAGGGGTGCGTCGGTCGTGAGCCGGGAACTCGTGGGTGATTCCCGCGTCACGAATGCCGGGCAGAGGGTCGGGCAGAGGGTGGGGTACGAATCTGACCCGCACCGGCGGATCTTGGTGATCTGCGCGGTGATCGGTGGCGTCCTCGCTCTGGTGCCGTTTCTGCTGTTCCTGACCAAACCGGCACTGGAGATTCAGGCCGGTGCGTTCTCCGAGAGCTTCGGAGCCGCGGCGAGCACGCGGTCCCGGTCGTTCGCCGCCGTATTCCTGGTGGTCATCCGGCTCCTGATGCTCATCGTCCTGTACCGAGCGGTGCGTCATCGTTGGCTCGCCACCCCCGACGCGCCGGTGACGCGCGCCCTAGTGGTCATGGCAGCGGCGCTGGCCACGCTGTCCGCCTTCCATCTGTTGGTGGCGGCCGTGCAGTTGGCCCAGCCGGAGTACCAGGTGTCGGAGATGGTCACCGCGAACATGAACGCCGGCCTCAGTGCCCTGCTGCTGGTGTGCCTGATCCTGGGCGGCGACCGGCTCCACCCCAGCCGTGCCGCCGACGGTGAGCGACTGCGGCGACGGGACAGGAACAGCCAGCTGTGGATCGCACTCGCGTGCGGTCTGCCGCCGATCGCGCTCCTGATCAAGATGATCCACGCGAGAGCCGAGAGCGGGGCGGACTTGGTGTCCGCGTCGCTGCTCTCGCTGCCCACGACGGCGATCGCGCTCTGGGCCGTGCATCGGATGCAACGCCATCGGCGGATGCCTTTCCGGATCCTGATCGCCGGATTCGGCTGGGGTTCGGCGGTGGCCGTCGGATACGGACTGGCGCTGCCGGTCCTGCTCGACTCCTTGAGCGATCAATTGCTGGGCCTCAACCGGTTCGTCGCGATCATCGACGGTGTCAAAGTGCCCGTCTTCGAGGAACTGGCCAAGGGCGTCGGCGTGCTGCTGATCGCCGTCGTGGCGCGGCGGTGGGTCGCCGACCTGGTGTCCGGTCTCGTCGTCGGTGCCAGTGTCGGCCTGGGGTTCAACTTCTTCGAAACCGTGTTGTACATGTCCGCCCCGGGCACGGGCGGCGCCGGCTATCAGCACTGGCTGCGGCAGGTGGTCGGGATCATGCTGATGCATGTGGCCTTCTCGGCGCTGGTCGGTGCGGCGATCGGTGCCGCCCGGCAGACGCGGAACCCGAGGACAAGGCTCGCCGTGATCGGGTGCGGCCTGCTGACCGCGATCTGCGGCCACTATCTGTACAACAGCCTGATCTCGTTGCTGCCGTTGATGTTCCGGGTCAGCGAGCCGGTGTTCGCCATGGTCGTGTTGCCCTTCCTGGTTCTGCTGCTGCTCAGTCCGCTCCTGGTGATGTACCTGGTGCTGCTGCGCCGCGGCTTGCGCTACCAGAGCGCCGCGCTCGCCATCGAACTCCGGCACGAGGCGAACAGTGGGCACGACGCGGTCACCGTCGCCGAACTGCCGGTGCTGCTCGATCCCGCACGCCGGTTCCGAACCCTTGTCGACGCCTTCCTGCGTGGTGGGCCGCTTGCTTATCGCCGGCTGTCCCGCCTGTACCAAGCCCAACTCGACCTGGGCATGTGTCACTGGCACCAGGCACGTCAGGACCCCGACCGGGCGGAGGCGGACTTCCCCGAGCTGCGGCGGCGCATCCACGACCTCAAGGCCGGCCACGAAATCCGCACAGGACGGGACCGCTGATGCGTCAAACGATCCGGAGGGTCGGGCACGTCGTCACCATCGTGCTCGCCGTACTGTTGCTCACCCCCGCGACAGCGGCAGCCCGGTGCACAGGTGGCCTCGTCAACACCCTTGGCTCCACGGGAGACGACGGCTGCGGCGGCATCTATCCGGCGGTCGGCTCCGCTGTCGCGGTGGCCGCCGCTCTCGCCGTGGCCGCCGGCCATGCCGCGTTCAGTTACGCCCGTGGCGGGACCAACGGGAAAGTCGGTACCGGCGCCAAGACCGGCATCGACCCGACACCGGAGTCGATCGCGCATGGCACGGTACGGATGGAGGACCACCCCGGTTTCGCAGCCGAGACCGCAAGAGTGAAGGCGATGGGCTTCACGATCGTCGCGGTCGAGAGCGACCCCTCGGTGGCGATCCGGCGCTTCGTCGGGTTGAAGGGGGAAACGCTCAGGACCGACCTCGAGTTCAGGCTTCGACCAGGCATGCGTTACCTGGACCTCGAACACGAACTCGGACACATCGGCCAACTCTTCGACCCGAATCGCTTCCCTGACGGCCCACCGCCGAGCGAGATCGTCACACCGACACGGAACTCGCCGTTGGGCTACAAGCGAGCGTTCAACCAGAGCGGGGTGTTGACGATCAATCAGAACGCGGTCCTGGAATACCACAACCGGCTGCAGGAACTGCTTTGGCTCAGCGAGCGTGGCGTCCCGCCGGACGTCATGCGGGAGCATCTCGCCGGAGCCGGCGACTGGTTGGACCGCTACCGAAAGGCCACGTCCGGACGGCAGGGGAACAGGACGATCGCCTGGCAACGCCGGCACTTCGGCGACCTACAGGACCTGGAACAGCGGGTGCGTTCGATGCGCGCGCGGCTGCGGCCCTGATCGCGGTGACGAGCAGGAAGAAGGTGGCACCGTGCAGGTGACTCCCAAAGCCGACTACCCGGTGGAAGTGCGTTCTCGGCGCTGGGAAGTGGATGGCCCTCAAGCCGTGCTCCACGAGGGCATCTGGGACGTTCTGCTCAACAGAATGGTGACAGTGTCATTCGTTCCCGACATCGGTCAGCCGGTCCACGACCGCGCTCGATCGACGACAGGACTCGATGAGATCACCACCGAGCGGCAGGCCCGGCTGGAAGCGGCCATGTTCGCCGACTACACGGTGACGCCGAACACCGAATTGGCAGGCCGCACAACCCGATCACAGACCACATTCTGGCGCGGCTTGGTGTTCTACGTCGACCCGGCCGAGTACGCGCGACAGGCGGCCGACCTGCGGGCACTCGACGTCGTGGGTGCCACGGTCTCCGAACTTCGCGGGCACCCGGCCGTGGACTTCATCGAACGTATCGTCGCCTCGCCCGAGTTCGCCGACGAGGATGCGTTCTGGTTGCGCGGAGAGGACTGACGGCGGTCAATATGCCGCAAGGAGGAACAATGGAATTCGACTTCTATGTCACCGACCTCGGAAGCCTGTTGGGCGGCTGGACGGTCAACGTGATCGGGGCCGAACTGAGCAAGCACAGCCGGTTGCTGTGCGCCGAGGTCTCCCGTTCGTCGTACTCCACTCTGGACAGAGTCGTCAGAGCCGGCCGGGAGGACCGGGATCGCTGGTGTTCGGCGACGCGCCGACTGCTGGCGGAGATCCACACCCTGCAGGAACGTGAGGAAGCCGTCAGCCTCCACCGGCGGGCGCCGTTTCGGGGTGGTCTGTGGTGGCGGATCAAGTACGCGCGGCGGAACTGGTTGCTGCGAAAGGGTTATGACGCGGCGAGCGCGCGCCTCCGGTCGGACTTCGCCACCGCTCTCGCGGACCACCAGAAGAGCATGGATGATCTTCCCGCGTACCTGGAGGAGTACGCCATGCGGGAGAAGGAGCGCAAACGGCGAGAAGATGAGCAGGCCAGGAAGAAGCGTGCGGAGGCCATCGCCGACGTGTCCGGTCCGGTGTGGGCTTATGAGATTCGCACGCAGCCAGGCGGGCGCCGCAGCTTCTGGATCTATCTGATGAGCCTGGACGCCGGAGGTGGCGGTAAGCACACCGTGCAGGAGGTCCATGCCGCGCTGACCGCGGAACGGGCCGAACATCGCTATACCGGCGTGTATTGGGCGCAGGAGACCGCTCGCGCGTTGGAGGAGAAATACGAGACCGTGGCATGGGGATGGGCACGGCTCACCGGCGAAGTGATCACCCCGCGTCCTCACGACCCGAGTGATCCACCTATCTGGTCGAAGTACCACGGCGCTCCCTCGAGCAACTACGGCAGCGGCAGCTTCTGATGAAGGACAAGGCGAACGGAGCCGTCTCGAAGAGCACGACATCGGTCACCGGGCCTCTGACGTTTGCGTATGATGGCCACTTCGTGCCGGGTGGACTGGCTGGTGCCGGCCGCGTTGCTGGGCTTGTCGGACTCCGCACGCGCCGCCGGCGCGCACATCGTCGGCGACTTCCGCCGCACTGAACGCAACCGGCTGATGGAGATCGCCTATCGCTTCGCCGGATTCACCGACGACCTGCCGACGCTGGACCGCGCCTGTCTGGAACGGTCCCCGGGCGATGCCGGAGACGCGGTGTTCCATCTCGTCCCCGGCTGAGGGAAACGACGAGCGGTATCGCGATCGAACGGCCGTGGCAGACCCCGCTGTGAAGGCGGGGAAGTCGAGGGAGGGGTGCCGCATCGAAAAGTAGTAGGTGCCGGTGAACACCTCTGGCTGCATCTCCGAGGTGCTGCTTCATTTCACAGAAGTGCCACCGAGTTGATCATTTCCGTGGAGCCCTTCTCGCTGAGGGCGGACTCGTGGAGTTCGTGCAACCTCCGCGAATACGGTGCCATGTCTTCCACTGCTTCCAGGACCAACATCGCGGTGACAGTGTGAACGATGAGGACGGAGTTGCCGTCGTAATCCTCGAAGAAGCCGAACGCGGTTTGAAAGCCTTCATCGAGACTCTCGGACGGGACGATGTGCACGTGGCAGTGCGGCAGCGGTGAACACCCCAAAAGGGGTGATTCTTTGGCTGTGGGCACCTGGCCCGACCGGGTTCTACTCGAGAGTATTGGGCCGGGACTCATCGGGGTGGTTCATAACCAACCAGTAATTCCGTTTCTGGGAACTGGTCGAGCGCCCTGCGCGGCCGACCTGATCCCTGTGCCGAGGAGTGTCATGGGGTCCGCCCTTGTCTTTACTCTGCAGTTCCCCGTTGCCGGGTCGGTAAAATATCCATCCCGATGATAGGATGGAATCAGGCGGACGTGGATGGCAAAGTTTCCGGCATGCTTGCCAATCGGCATCGAAAGTGCCCGAAAGGACGCTCTGTGGCAAAATATCGGGCAGACATCAAGAAAATGTCGCGCCGGGGAGTCTGATTTTTTGCCGCCGGCCCGAATTCGGTTCATAATCTGCTCTATGGACATGGTTCTGGTCTTGAGTGATGACGTCGCAGCGGCAAGCAGGGTGGCTACAATCCTCCAGCGAACTTTCCTGGTCGATCGTGCACTGTCGGTGAGGGAGGCAAAATTCGCAATCAAGGGCGGCGAGCATGCTGGCGTGATCATGAATTTGGAGGTCGCTAGTCGAGGGAGAGTGACGGCGGCGGTCAAGGAGCTGCTTGCGTATGGATCGAAACCGATCCTTGTCCTGACGGGTCATCAGAAAGAGGCCGATATAGTGCAAATATTTCATGCGGGTGCCGATGAATGTCTGCCGTCGACCGTGGCCGGAGTCGAACTGCTGGCTCGGGCCAGGGCGATGATTCGCAGGCAGGAAAACCACCTGCCGGTGGGAGCGGATATCGTTATCGGTGCGCTTCGTATCAACCCGGTGGGCAGGGTGGTGACCTTGGACGGCCGCATCATCGAACTCGCCGGACGCGAGTTCGACCTTCTGCTCGCCTTGGCGAGGCGCCCTGGGTATACCTTCGGTCGGCATGAACTTCAGAAGGCCCTGTGGGGCGAGCACAGCCCCGGAAGACTCAATGTCAACACCTATATCACCAGACTTCGTCAAAAAATGGGCGAGGTCGCGGGTAGGCCGCGTTTCCTGCACACCGTCTACGGCAAAGGGCTGAAGCTGCATGGTTCTGGGGTCGGTCAACTGAGGCAACCTGAGCAGATCGCCGCGACCGTAAGAAAAATCGAGTCCTGACGCGATGCGGATCCTCGCGAGAGAAACAGGGGTCCTGTGTTCGCGCTCGCGGAGAGAAACGCCGACTTGACGTGACGGGCTCTCTCGTCGTCTGCCCGAGAGGTGGGCGAATGTGGTTTGGCCGGTGCCGGTCCTCGGCCCAGGCTCCTTGGTGAAGCCGGGAAAGCGGCTTCGTAACCCGGCCTCGCCGACAAGCCTGCTCCTGCCACCTTGACTTGTCCCTCGATAGGCGACGAGCCGGTTGAGTGGGGAAGACCTGATCGGTGATGAACAGAGAGAGCGCGGCCTGCACGGCGCGAGCCGGTCGGCCGATACAGCCAGCGCGCCTGTAGCCCACCAGTCAGGAAGTGTTGAACAGGAACGGTGCGCTCCATCACCGCCACCAGGTCTGTCCAGTGCGGCCGCTGAGACTCGCATACCTCCGATGAGACGGGTCGGGCTCAGCCGTCTGCCACGGCGGTCCATACGGGACGGGATTCGTTCTCCATGATCCCGCCGGCGCCGACTTCACATTCGCAACGTCGAAGCAGCGGAAGCCGTGACGTGCAAACCGAAGTGGTGGCTCGCACCAATACGGACAACGATCGCACCGTTACCGTTGTGGTGATCGGCCCTGTTGGCCGTCAACAACTGTTGTACGGCAATGTAACCGGATCCGATGGGGGGGTTATCGGTGTTCAAGCAGGAAGCTCCTCGCGCCTCCCTGTTTCAGCCGTCGAAGGGTCTCGTTTCGCTGGCTCAGGGTCGCTCGGCCGTGTCACGGTCCTGAGGTCGGTGTAGGAGTCGAGGGCGAACGTCGCTCCGGAGCGGCCGAGCCCGCTGGCCTTGTTGCCACCGAACGGAGCGTCGGGGTGGCGGGCGACGGTGTTGATGCCGATCTGGGCGGATCGCAGTCGCCGTGCGAGACGCCGGGCGTAATCGGTGTCGTCGCTGAAGATGTAGTCGGACAAGCCGTAATGGGTGCTGTTCGCGGCTTCGACGGCTTCGTCGTCGCCGGAAGTCCGCATCACGCACAGGACCGGACCGAAAGCCTCTTCCCGCATCAGCGTGTTTTCCGGGGAGCAGCCGGTCACCAGGGTCGCCGGATGGTGGAACCCGATTTCGGGAAGGTCGGCTTTCCGATGGACCTCACAGCCTTCGTGCTCCGCGGTGTCCACGAGCCGGGTCACGGTCTCGCGTTGTGCGGCGCTGATGAGCGGGCCGACGGTCGTCTCCGGATGCCGGGGGTCACCGTGGCGCAGGTCCGCCCGTAGGGTCAGCAGGCGGTCGACGAGGGCGTCGTGCACCTTCGCGTCGGCGAGGATGCGGGCGGGGGTGAGGCAGACCTGTCCGGCTTGGACGGTCCAGGTGCGCGAGACGGCGGTGGCGACTTGGTCGACGTCGGCGTCCTCGCGGACGATGACCGCTCCTTTGCCGCCGAGTTCGAGAAGCAGGCGCTTCATGCCGGGGGCGGCGTTGCGGTAGATGTCGATGCCGACGCCGGTGCTGCCGGTGAAACTGACGGCTCCGACAGCGGGATGGGCGACCAGTGCCGCGCCGGCTTCGGCTCCGGAACCGAGCACGAGGTTGACCGCACCCGCCGGGGCGTTGAGCTCACGCAAAGCGAGGGTGAGGGCATCGGACAGCGCGGCGACCAGCAGAGGATCCTGCGGCGCGGGCTTGAGCACCACGGTATTGCCCGCGAACAAGGCCGGCGCGGCCTTGCCCACCATGGCGAGCAAGGGGAAGTTGTACGGGCTGATGCAGGCGACCACGCCGACCGGGGTCCGTTCTATCGTGGCACCGATCCCGTCGCGCTGGTCCGGTGAGGGCAGGACGAGACGGTCTTCTCCTTGCGCGGCCCAGTAACGGAGCCGGTCGATCGCGCGGCCCACCTGCACCTCCGCGGCGACCGCGGTCCGCGCGCCCGTGTCGGCGACCGCGAGTTCGATCAGCTCTTCGCGTCGCGCGTCGAGACGGTCCGCGGTCAAGGCGAGGATCGCTTTGCGGGTGAACAGCGGCAGATCCGCGAACGTGGGACTCGCCGCGGCGGCGGCTTCGGCCGCCTCACCGGCAAGGTCGGCGCCGCATTCGGCGACCTCGGCGATCGGCAGTTCGGTAGTGGGGTCGAGCACTGTGTAGGTGTCCGGAGTGAAGATCTCGTCGCCGCCGACGCGTGCGGGCACGCGGATGTGGGTCATCAAACACCTCTGAGGTCGAAGAATCCGCGTTCGAGTTCGCCCCGCCGCAGGTCGGCGATCAGATCACCGGCCTCCGACGGCGGGGCTACTCGTGTGACGAGTGGGGTCAGGGAGAATTCTCCGGCCAGGGCCCTGCGTGCCAGTTCGGGTAGCGCCGTCCGGGGATCGACCGAGCCCATCCGGCAGCCCAGGAGCGCCTTGTCGTGGAAGAGGGACCGGATCCGCAGCGACAGCTCGGTGTCGGCGGACGGCAGCCCGACAATCACCGCCCGCCCGCCCCAGCCGAGCGACGCGATGGTGGCGTTCAGCAGATCGGCGCGGCCGACGCATTCGAACGCCGCGTCGGCCCCGTCGGGGACGGTGTCAAGGCAAGCCTTCGCGACATCGGAGGCCTCGGGGGTGACGAAGAAGTCGGTGGCTCCACAGGCGACGGCGATGTCGTGTTTGCGCGGGTTCCGGTCGCAGACGATGATCCGGCCCGCGCCCGCGGCACGGGCGGCGAGCACGACGTTGAGGCCGATGCCACCGGCGCCGACGACCAGTACCGTTTCACCCCGTCGCACGCGAGCGCGTTCTTCCACCGCGCCGAACGCGGTCACGGTCGCACACCCGAGCATGGCCGCTTCGGCGTCGGGTAGCTCCTCCGGGATGGGGATGGCCTGGGACTGCGAGACGACGGTGCGTTCGGCGAAGGCGCCGGTCCGCACGAACTGCTGGACGGGGAGCCCGTCACGGCTGAACGGGGTGGCTGCCGGCTCGGCGGTGCGGCGGCAGGCGGTGCGGCGCCCGGCACGGCAGTGCTCGCAGGCCCCGCACGGGCGGAACACCGACAGCACGACCCGGGTGCCGATCGGGAGCCGGACACCGGGACCGCGCTCCACGATCCGGCCGACGGCTTCGTGACCGAGCACCACGGGTACTTCCTGGGTGATCTTGCCGTCGATTGGGTTGAGGTCGCTGTGGCACAGCCCCGCTGTGGCGATCTCGACGACCACTTCACCGGGTCCGGGTGGGCGGTGCAGCAGATCGTCCACCAAGGCGAGCTCGGAGCCGTCCCATACCAGTCCGCGCATATCGCTCCCGTCGTTGGGTGACGGCGGCCAACACTATCAGGTGATTCATTCCAGCGAAATCACATTTTACTCAGTAATATTGCAGCTTGCTGAAGTCTTGCTTGAAGTGGGCTCCATCACTTAGGCTCATTGAAAGTCAATTCTACTGAGTGAAACTACCGAGGTGCTCCATGCGACAGAGATCAATGCTGATCAGGGGCGGGTCACTGGCCGCGCTCCTGTCGCTGCTCGCGGCCGGGGTGTCGGCCTGTGGTGAATCGGCCTCGAGTGGCGGTGACGCGGGGGCGGCTGGAGCCGACGCCTGTCCCACGGCCGAGACGACGGGCGACATCACCCTCACCGTCAGTTCGAACCTGGCCGTCTTCGCTCCGGTGCTGCTCGCGATTCAGGACGGCGCCTTCAAGAAAGCCGGATTGAACGTCACCGTCCAGCGTCTGAGCGCGGCGGAGTCGGTGCCGTTGGTGGCTCAGGGGAAGGCTGACGCGCAGGTGACCTCGTACTCGTCGGCGCAGTTCAACGCGGTGAGCGGCGGTGTCGATGTCAAGTGGATCCTGCCGTTGGACACCCAGCCTCAGGCCCGTGACGACGCCGTCCTGCCGGGATTCTGGGCTCGGGAAGACGTGGTGGGTACCGGGGCGCAACCCGATTTCGCGAAGCTGCGTGGCCAGACGATCGGTTCGCAGACGTCGGGCACCGGGATCAGCGGCAAGATCTTGAGCGACGCGCTGGCCCAGGGCGGTCTCGGGCTGCCGGATGTGAAGATCACCAGGCTGGTCGGCGCCGACGCTTTGGCGGCGCTCAAGAACAAGGCCGTGGCCGCGACCTGGATCGCCTCCCCGGGAGAGATCGAGGCGAGTAAGACCGCCGGGCTGCGTCGTATCGCGACCTACCCGCCGGGAGTCACCGGAACGTCGATCATCGCCGGTCCGAAGCTGCTCGACCGCCCGGCGATCGCGGTGAAGTTCGCGCAGGTCATCAGCGAGACCGTCAAGAAGTATCTCGTCGGGGACTACCGCAAGCAGCCCGAGAGTGTCACGCAGCTGACGAAGGCCCTCGAAGTCGACGCGTCGGTCATCCAGCAGACCGAACCGCTGGTCTTCGATCCCGACCTCAGCATGGCGGGTGCCGACAAGTTCCTCGACGACCTGCAGGCCTTCTTCCTCAAGGAGAACGCTCTCGACTACAAGGAAGCCCTGCCTGCCTCGCGGCTCATCGACACCAGCGTGGCCGATTCGGCTCGCACGTGCTCGCGTGCTTGGTTCCAGCCTTAGCCGAGAGGTGACGCGAAGGTGGGGAGGCCGGTACGGCTCGTCGACCACGTCGGGCAGGGGGTGGAGTGGTGTCGCGAAAGCCACTTTCGAGACGTCTGATGTCCCGAAAGTGGCTTTCGCGTCGCGTCGTTGAGCCGATGCCGGACCGTCGGCGAAATCCGGAAACGCCACTTGTGCCCGCGGCGGGTACTCAAGCCACGGTTGGCTTCAACCCGAATCGCCACTCGCGACCAGGATCTCGATCAGGGCCCGGCCGGCCGGGGAAAGGTCCGCCGTGCGGTGGATGAGACCGACTTCGCGGGACAACAAGGGTTCCACCGGGCGCAAGGCGACACCGGGAAGCATGACCTCGGCGACCCGGCGCGGCGCGAAGGTGCACAACGCCCCGGCTGCCACCAGTTCCCACAGCAGCTGGCGGTGTGCGCACCGGCAGCGCACCTCGCCTACCAGCGGGGCCATTCTTTCCGCGCTCGGCTGGGTGCCGAGGACGTCCTTGGTCACCACGCCGAAGGGCAGCCGTGCGAGGTCTGCCACCGTCACCCGGAAGGGCAGAGTCTTGTCGAACGACTCCGGGGCGGCCAGCACCAGTTCCTCCGAACCCAGTGAGCGCACGGCGAGCGCGGTTTCCTGAACCGGGAGCTCGAGAAGGCCGAGTTCGGCTTCGCCGCTACGCACCATTGACAGCACGCCCGCGGGAGTCGCGCCGTCCCGCACGTGGACCTGCACTCCGGGATACCGGTGACGTAGTTCCGTCAGTGCCCCGGCCAGGGGGGCGATGGCGAACGTCGACATCGTGGTGACGGTGAGCCGGCCCGATTCCAGTTTCGCGACCCGCAGCACGCGCAGCCGCGCCTCCTCGGCGTCGGCCAGGACGCGCCGGGCCACGGGCTCGAGCGCCCGGCCCGCCGCTGACGGTGTCATGCCGCGACCGGTCCGATCGAACAGTTCGACGCCCAGCTTGCTTTCGAGATTGCGGATCGCCTGCGACAGTGACGGCTGGGCCACGTAGAGCGCCGTCGCCGCACGGGTCACTCCGCCGTGGTCCACCACCGCGAGGAAGTACCGCATCAGGCGCAGGTCCATAAAGGAAGGTTACTGCCCGGGCGCCGTCAGCTCCGCCGCGCCGAACAGGGCGCCGATCAGCGGCAACTGGTCGAGTGCCTCCTCGAACAGCAGGGAAAGATAGATCCCGTCCACCACGTCGGCCAGCTTGAGCAACCGGTCGCGGCATTCCTCCGCGGTCCCGCAGACGACGAACCGGTCGAGCAGGTAGTCCTCGACGTCGGGACGGTCGGCGAACAGCGCGGCGTTCGGAGTCGCGCCGGACCGGCCGTGCCAGTCGTAGTCGTAGGCGGCGAACCGCCGCGTCAGCACGTCGGCGAAGTCCGGCGGCACGTTCTTTCCGGCCATTGTGGACGCGAACGCGAAATGCGCCGCGCTGATGGCCCGGGGGAGCATTCGCCGCCGCAGGCTCGTGCGGTGCGCCTCGTCTTGGGTCACGGCGAGCCGGACCGACGCCCAGACCTGCCACGGCGTGCCTCGGCCCGGCTGGGCCGCGGTGCCTTCTTCGGTGATCATGCGCAGGGCTCCGCGGTCCGCGCCGACGCCGGCGATGACTCCGTCGGCGACGCGACCGGCGAGCCGGGCCGTGGCCGGGCCGCTCGCGGCGACCAGGACCGGGACGTCCGGGACATCGTGCTTGATCGTTTCGATCGTGCCGCGCAGATCCTTCAGGGGCGCGGGCTTCAGCCCGAACGTGTGGACGGCGGAGTCGCCGCGTCCGACGCCCAGCCGGAATCGGCCCGGGTAGGCGTTCTGGAACGACCTCGCCGCGCTGATGTGCACCGAAGGGTGGCGAGTGACCGGATTCGTGACGCTCGTCGAGATGGTCAGGCGCGAGGTCGCCGCGAGCGCGTCCGCGCACGCCGAATACAGCTCACCGTAATGCGGGGAGTCGCCGACACCCATGCCCCACAGGCCGGCGGCCTCGGCTCGTTCGGCGACGGCTCGGGTCAGCTCCCGCCGCACGGGCAGCCAGTTGACGCACAGTCTCATGTGGACTCCGGAAGGAAATCGATGCGCGAACGCGCGAGAGTTTCCAGCTATACGCCACGTGGACTCGCGAGGCAAGGCTCGGTCTCGGACCCTTGACAGTGTGTGGCCCGAAGAGTCATCCTTCATCTCAGTGAAACTGGATTCCAATGAGTGAAATTCCGCCGAAGATGTCGGAAGGAGGCCGAGACGTGAGTGTCACCCTCACCCCGAAGATCCGCGTCGAGTCGCTCTCGTACAGCTACCGCAGGCGTGGCAGCGAGGACGTCCAGGCACTGGACGAGCTGAACCTGACCGTCGGCAAGGGGGAGTTCGTCTCGGTGGTCGGCCCGTCCGGCTGCGGCAAGTCGACCCTGTTGCGAGTGCTCGCCGGGCTTCAGCGGCCGACCGGAGGCAGTGCCGGCGTCCTACGCGAAGACGGCGCGCGGCCGTTGATGGCACCGGTGTTCCAGGAGTACAGCATTTTTCCTTGGCGCACCGTCGAAGACAATGTGCGGCTTGGCCTCGACGCGGCCAAGGTGCCGCGGGCGGAGTCGAACGCCCGGGTCCGCGAATGGATTTCCCGCGTCGGGCTGACCGGCTTCGAGAAGGCATACCCCTCGCATCTCTCCGGCGGCATGAAACAGCGAGTCGCCTTGGCCAGGGCGTTCGTGCTCGAACCCGAGGTGCTGCTGATGGACGAGCCGTTCGCCGCGCTCGACGCGCAGCTGCGCAAAGTGCTCCAGGAGGAGCTGCTCGGCATCTGCCAGGAACGCGACTACACCGTCTTCTTCGTCACCCACAACCTCGACGAGGCGATCCTGCTGTCGGACCGGATCGCGTTGATGACCGCGCGCCCGGGCCGGGTGGAAGAGGTCTACGACGTCCCGTTCGGCCACCCCCGCACCCCGGATCTACGCAAGTCGCCGGAGTTCGTCGCGCTCGAAGAACAGATATGGGACCGGCTTCGCGGCGAGGTCCAAGGAGGACGCAAGTGAGTACCGACGCCGAAACCCGGACCGGGTCCACGACCGAGGGGGAGTGGGTCGTACAGGGGCCCCAGGCGCGACGCCGCACCCCCGCCGCGCAGGCACGCCGCGACCTGATCTTGCGGATCTCGCTCGGTGCGCTGATCCCGGTGCTGGCGGTGGTCTCCTGGGAATTGAGCGCGCGGCTGGGCTGGATCGACGCCAGGTTCTTCAGCCAGCCGTCCGCGGTGCTGGACCGGTTCCTCGCCGACTCGGCGAGCGGCCTGGTGTGGACGGAAACCCGCATCACCACCGTGCGACTGCTGACCGGGTACGCGCTCGGCTCGGTGGCGGGCATCGTCGTCGGCCTGGCCCTGAGCCAGTTCACCTTCCTGCGCTGGCTGATCGAACCGCTGATCCGCGCGCTCTACGTCATCCCGAAACTGGCGATCCTGCCGTTGTTGCTGCTGCTGTTCGGCCTCGGCGAGACACCCAAACTGATCTTCATCTCGCTCGGCACCTTCTACATCGTCGCGTTCACGACGCTGTCGGCGGCGATGATGATCCCCACGCCCTTGCACGAAGCGGCTCGTTCCTACGGCCTGTCCTGGAGCCAGCGGTTCCGGTGGCTGATCATTCCGGCGAGCCTTCCGCAGATCGTGTCGAGCCTGCGCCTTGCTTCGGGCATATCGATGCTGCTGGCCATCGCCGTCGAGTTCGTCAACGCCCAGGAGGGGCTCGGCTATTACACCTGGCATGCCTGGGAACTGTTCGTTCCCGAGCGGATGTACGTGGGCGTCGTGCTGATCTCGATCCTCGGTGTCGTGTTCAGCGCGGTCATCGGTTTCCTCGGCTCCCGGCTGGTGCGCTGGTCGGAGGGTGAATTCGACCAGACCAGGTGAAAGGCCGGCCCCGTACCGGCGGACCGCGCTGCGTTCCGCCCTGTCAGCAAAGGAAAGACGATTGATCGACTATGCCCGGCGGGGCGACGACGGTGACATCGCCGACCTGGTGAAGGTCGCTCGCCAAGTCGCGGAGGAACGCTACGCGCCCTTCGCCGAAGAGTGGGACCGTGAGCGACGGCTCCTGCCCATCGAAGAGAGGCGCTTTCTCGCCGGGCTCGGCTGGCTCGGTATCGCGTTGCCGGAGCGCTACGGAGGTGCCGGCGGCACGTTCCGCCAGGCGCTGGCCGTGGTCGAAGAACTCGCCAAGGTCTATCCGCCGGCCGCTTTCCAGGTCTTCGAAGCGAACGTCGGCCCCGCACAGCACCTGAGCCGGATCGGCACCGAAGATCAATGCCGGCGCTATCTGCCCCGGATCATCGCGGGGGAGCTGACGATGGCCATCGGGATCTCGGAACCGGACGCCGGATCGGCCGCGACCGACCTGACCACCCGCGCCGTGATCAACGGTGACAAGGTCGTGCTCAACGGCGGTAAACGCTGGATCTCCGGCGGCGGGGAGGCCGAGCTCTACCTGATCTACGCGCGGATGACGGACACGCCGGGCTCCCGGGGGATCGGTGCCGTGATCGTCGAGGCCGATCGTCCCGGGATGAGTTACGGCCCTCGCGAACGGCTGATGGGCTTCCGCGGCATCCCGTCCGCCGACGTCATCCTCGACAACGTCGAGGTTCCCCGCGACAACGTCCTTGTCGAACCGCCGGACGGTTTCCGAAGGTTGTTCGGCAACTTCTCGCTGGAGCGGCTGGGCAACACGACGATGAGCCTGGCGCTGGGGCAGGCCGCACTGGACAAGACGATCGCCTACGTCCGGGAACGAGTCCAGTTCGGCAGGCCGATCGCCGAGTTCCAGGCGGTCCAGCTCACGCTGGCCGACATGCTGCTGCAGGTCGAATCGGCCCGGCTGCTGCGTGATCGGGCGGTGGCGGGTGCCGACGCCGGCGAACTGGACACGCTCGAAGTGTCCCTGGCCAAATGCGCCGCCAACGAGATGGCCAAGCGCGTCACCGATCTCGCCATGGGGCTGCACGGCGGCAACGGCTACACCGAGGAGTACGGGATCGAGCGGATGCACCGTGACGCTCACGGCTGGGCCCTCGCCGGAGGTACCCCGAACATCCAGCGCGTGCGGATCGCCGCCGAACTCCTGGGCCGCACGTTCGACCAGCGGGGTGGGAAATGACCGAGCTCCGCACGCCCGCGGTCGTCGTCGACGTGGTCCGCACCCCGATGGGCAAAGGAAAACCCGGGGGCGCCCTGCATTCACTGCATCCGGTCGAGCTTCTGGCCCAGACGTTGACCTCGCTGCTCGCCCGGACCGGAGTGGACCCGGGCACCGTCGACGACGTCCTCGTCGGCTGTGTCAGCCAGTCGGGAGAACAGTCCGCCACCCCTGGGCGGATGGCGTGGCTCGCGGCGGGGTTCCCCGCTCACGTCCCGTCGATGACCCTCGAACGCAAATGCGGCTCCGGGCAGCAGGCGATCGAATTCGCCGCCCAGTCGATCGTGGCCGGGGTCAACGATGTCGTGATCGCCGCCGGGGTCGAGTCGATGAGCCGCGTCCCGATGGGCAGCTCGCGCGGCACGGCCGATCCGGCCGGACCCTCCGTCAAGGCGCGTTTCCCCGCCTTGGTCCCGCAGGGCGTGGCGGCCGAGCGCGTCGCTGAACGCTACGGCATCGGCAGACCCGCCCAGGACGAGTTCAGCCTCGCCTCCCACCGGCGCGCGCACGCGGCGGCGACCTCCGGCGGCTTCGACAACGAAATCGTCCCCGTCACCCTCGACGACGGCATGGTCGTGAGCGCCGACGAAACCATCCGGCCGGGAACCTCTCTGGAGCAGCTCGCCGCCCTGCGGCCCGCGTTCCGGAAGGAGCCGTACACCGAGCGTCTTCCCGGTCACGAATGGACCGTCACGCCAGGCAATTCCTCTCAGCTGACCGACGGCGCCTCGGCCGTACTGCTCATGTCCGAAGAGCGGGCGCACCGGCTCGGTCTCACGCCCCGCGCGCGACTGCTCGGTGGAGCGGTCTGCGGCGACGATCCCGAGCTGATGCTGACCGGGCCGATCCCGGCCACCCGGAAGGTGCTCGCCCGGACCGGGCTGGAGCTCGGCGACATCGACGTGTTCGAGGTCAACGAGGCCTTCGCCTCGGTTCCCCTGGCCTGGGCCAAGGAGTTCGGCGTGGATCTCGGCCGGGTGAATCCGTGTGGCGGCGCGATCGCCCTCGGCCATCCGCTCGGCGCGTCCGGCTGCCGGATCTTCACCACGATGCTCAACCACCTCGAGCGGACCGGGGGGCGGCTCGGTCTGCAGACCATGTGCGAGGCCGGCGGGATGGCCAACGCGACGGTGGTCGAACGGCTTTCCTGAACCTGACCGAGGAGAAAACCATGAGAATCACCGGAAACTCGGCGCTCGTCACGGGCGGCGCCTCTGGCCTCGGCAAGGCCACGGCCGAACGTCTCGTCGCCGACGGCGCCCACGTCGTGCTGGTCGACCTGCCGGGATCCGCGGGCAAGGAGGTCGCGTCCGGTCTCGGCGAGCGCGCCACTTTCGTTCCGGCCGACGTGACCGACGCCGGTCAGATCGCCGAGGCCGTGGACGTCGCCGTCGGGCTCGCGCCGCTGCGGATCCTGGTGCACTGCGCGGGCCGCGGCGGACCGGTGCGGGTCGTGGAGAAGGACGGTACCCCGGGTTCCTTGGAGAACTTCACCGACATCGTCGGCGTGAACCTGCTGGGCACCTTCAACGTCCTGCGCCTCGCCGCGGCCGCGATGGTCCGCAACGAGGACGAAAACGGTGAGCGCGCCGTCTGCGTGCTCACCGCTTCCGTGGCCGCCTGGGAAGGCCAGATAGCGCAAACCCCTTACGCCGCATCGAAAGCCGGTGTGGTCGGGATGACGATCGTCGCCGCGCGAGATCTCGCGCGCCGGCATGTCCGGGTGTGCACGATCGCGCCGGGGCTGTTCGACACCCCGATCCTCGCCCGCGTTCCCGAGCCCGTGCGCGAACGTCTCGCGGAGTCGGTACCGCATCCCGCACGCCTCGGAGATCCGGCCGAATACGCCGGTCTCGCCGCGCACATCATCGCCAACCCGATGCTGAACGGCGAAGTGATCCGGCTGGACGGCGCCATCCGCATGGCGCCGCGGTGAGAGCCACCCACCAGACCAAGAAAGCAGGACGATCGTAGTGACTGTCGACGCCGACGAGAGCTTTTTCGACCACACCCGCGACGTCTGGGACCCCGTGGGGCTGGACCCGGAACCCGAGCACGAGGGACTGTGGGCCGAGCTCACGCCGAGACAGCGGGAAGTCCGCCGCCTCGCCCGCGAAGTCGCGACCACCGAACTGCGGCCGTGGGCGGCTCATTGGGACGAACACGCGGAGTTCCCGAGGCGGTCGCTCGACGCGATCCGCGAAGCCGGGCTGCTCGGTCTCTGCGTGCCCGAGGAGTTCGGTGGCGAGGGCGAGCCGTTGCTGACCGGCTGTGTCGTGGTCGAGGAGCTGGCCAGGGCCTGTCTCTCCAGCGCGATGGCCGCTCAGCCGTTCCTCAACGGGCCCTGGCGCGCGGTCAGCGTGCTCGGGACGCCGGAGCTGCGCGATCGTCTGCTTCCTGACGTCGCCAGGGGAACGCGGCATTTCGCCATCGCGATGAGCGAACCCGGCGCGGGGAGCGCGGGCACCGACCTGCGGGCGGTGCTGCGCAAGGACGGTGAAGGCTTCCGGCTCAGCGGAGTCAAGAGCTGGGTGACCGGTGGACGCGAGGCGACCACGACGATCGTGTTCTGCCGGATCGAAGGCAGCGCCGGACCGTTCGGCATCGGCGCGGTCATCCTCGACGGTCCGCTGAAGGACTTCGGCGAGGTCGAGGTCGACCCCAAAATGGGCATCCGCGGGGTCGCCGAGTGCACGCTCCGGTTCGACGACGTGCCGATCGCGCCGGAGGACGTCCTCGTCTGGCCGGAGGCCGAGAGCAAGCGTGGTGCGCAGGTCCTGGTCAACCAGTTCAACCCGGAACGCTGCGGGAACGCCGCGATGTGCACCGGTCTCGGCCAGGCCGCGCTCGATGCCAGCATCGGGCACCTGACCACACGGCGGCAGTTCGACCGGCCGCTGTCGGATTTCCAAGGGTTGCAATGGAAGGTCGCCGACATGGCGATGGACGTGCACCTCTCCCGGGTGTTGCTGTGGCGGGCCGCGCGGACCGAGCCCTACGGGTTCCCGGCGCAGACCGAGACGATCATGGCGAAGCTGCACAGCAGCGAGATGGTCCAGCGAGTCACCAACACCGCGCTGCAGTTGCACGGCGCGCGGGGTTACTCGCAGCGATGGCCGATCGAACGCTATCTACGCGACGGCCGTGGCCTCTCACTCGGCGGCGGCACCGCCGAGATCATGCGCAACATGCTGGGCGCCCGTGTGCTCGGCGTCCGCGCCAGCCAGCGCGCGTCGTGACCGCCCGGGAGGTCGAAGCCGATGCCGATCGTTGAGCGGGATGTCTACGACGCCGAGCACGAAGCGCTCGCCGAGGTGGTCTCCGCCTTTCTGCGTAAGGAGATCGCGCCGAACCTGGTGGAGTGGGAGAGCGAGGGCGCGCTTCCCCGCTCGGCTTATCTCGCCGCCGGGAAACTGGGGCTGCTCGGCCTGCAGATCCCCGACGAGTACGGCGGCGGGGGACAGGACGGGTTCCGGTTCAACTGTGTCGTGACCGAACAGGTCGCCTACGAACGCGTCGCGATGGGATCGATGCGTGTCCATACCGACGTCGTCGTCCCGTACGTCCTCGGCCTCGCCGACAGCGCGCAGCGGGCACGGTGGTTGCCGGGTATGGCCAGTGGTGAGCTGATGAGCTCGATCGCCATGACCGAACCGGGAACGGGATCGGATCTGGCGGGCATGCGGTCGACGCTGAAACCCACCGCCGACGGCTATCTGCTCAGCGGGGCCAAGACGTTCATCACCGGGGGCAGCCAGTCCGACCTCGTCGTGGTGGCCGCTCGGTCGGACAGTGCGGAGAACCGCCGTGACGGGCTGACCCTGGTCGTCGTCGAAGCGGGGATGACGGGATTCAGCCGCGGCAGAAAATTGCCGAAACTCGGGCTCCACACCCAGGACACGACGGAGCTCTTCTTTGAAAACGTCGAGATACCGCGGGAAAACGTCTTGGGGGAGCCGGGGCGGGCGTTCACCTATCTGTCGGCGAACCTCGCACAGGAACGGCTGTCGATCGCGGTGAACTCCCAAGCGCAATCAGTGGCCGCGATCGAGACGACGTGCGCGTATGTCCGGGAGCGGAACGTCTTCGGCAGACCGCTGGGGACCTTCCAGAACACGAAGTTCGTCCTGGCCGACCTGACCGCCCAGGTCGCGGCCGGGCAAGCGCTTCTCGACCGCGCCATGCGGCGTCACGACGAAGGTGCGCTCAGCGCGGTCGAAGCGGCCAAGGTGAAGCTGTTCTGTACCGAGCTGCACGGCCGGGTCGTCGACGCCTGCCTGCAGTTGCACGGCGGTTACGGTTACGTGTGGGAACAGGACATCTGCCGGATGTACGCCGATGCGCGAGTCAGCCGCATTTACGGCGGCACGAGCGAGGTCATGAAGACGATCATCGCCCGCTCGCTGGACCTGTCGGGTGAGCGGCCGTCCTGACGGGACCGCGAGGTGCCTTCACGGACCGGTGCTCGGGGGCGATCAGCGAGGCGAAGGGAACTTTGCCCCCATCGCACGCGCGGAAAGGCCCCTTCACCACGCGTCTTGCCGTCCTCGGGAGAGGGAGGCTTGGACGTGTCGCCTGCGGGCAGCGGTGCACCCGGTGTCGCGCGCTCAGAACACCCGGACGCGTCCGCCGAGTTCGGCGGTCATGTCCGAGGCGGCGCGCACGACCGCCGCGATCGTCGTATCGGGGTCGTCGGGGAGGTTCGCCGTGGGCATGGATACGCCGAGCGCGCCGACCGGCTCGCCCTGCGGCCCGAACACCGGCGCGGCCACCGCCCACACGTCGGGCCACCGGACACTGCCGCCACAGGCGTATCCGCGCTCTCGCGCTTCGGCGATCCGCGCCCGGAGTTCGTCCTCCGAAGCGAATCCGGGCTCGTCGGAAGCGAGGTAGCCGTCGATCGCGGCGTCGACCCGATCCGCGGGGAGGAAGGCGAGCACAGCCTGGCCGGTGACGGTGGTCGGCAGCTTGTAGCTGCGGGCCGGCCGGATATGCGCCCGGACGGGTTTCGCCGGCTCGCTGCGCGCGGAATAGGTGACCTGATCGTTCTCGTAGACGGCGAACACCGAACTTTCGTCGACCTCGTGCGTGATCCGCTCGGTGTAGCCTCGCGCCACCGAAGCGACGCCGATGGTCGAATTGACCGCGTGGCCCAGGCGCCAGACGAGCATCGTCGCCCGCCAGGTGCGGTCCGGCTGCTGCGTCACGAAGCCTTCGTCCGCCATCAGGCGAAGCGTGCGCAGGAGCGTGGGCGAGCTGAGGCCGGTCTTCTCGCTCAGTGTCTTCAGCGTCTGCGGGCCTTCTTCGCATACAGCCGTCAGCACGCGCAGCGTGCGGGTGATCGAGCCGTCGGCCACAGTCCGTCCTTGCGTCGTGCGGCCGTTACGGAGCGCGGCCACCTCAGCGCGAAAGCATACCACCGGCATTTCATCGAGTGAAAGACAATTCAGTTGAGTGGAGTCCGGATGCCAACAGGTCAAGCAGGGTCTCGCGGTGGCGCGCCGGAGTGCCGAGCAGACCCGCGCCCGCGGTGCACCGCTTGAAATACCAGTGCAGGCGGTGTTCCCAGGTGAATCCGATTCCCCCGTGGATCTGCAAGGCGTCACGGGCGCAGGAAACAGCCGCCTCGGAGCAGACGATCTTGGCCAGCGCGGCCGCCCTCTCGGTCGAGTCGGCTTCACCGGCGAAGTGGTACGCCGCCGACCGCGCCGACTCGACGCGGATCAGCATGTCGGCCAGCTTGTGCTTGATCGCCTGCCTGCTGCCGATCGCGCGTCCGAACTGCACCCGCACCTTGGCGTGTTCGACGCTCAGGTCCAACAGCCGCTGCGCCGCGCCGACGAGATCACCGCACAGGACCGCGGTTCCGGCGCGCCGGGCGGCGGCGACCGCTCCGGTCACCCCAGGGCCGGGCGGGCACAACGTGACGGCTCGGGCCCGGTCGAGTCGCAGCGCCGAGAGGGGCTGGGTGCGGTCGAGGGAGACCAGCTCGCGCCTCTCGATCCCAGGCGAGTCGAGGACCAGGGAGAAAGCCGCCTGCCCCGTCCCGTCATCGGCGACCACCAGCACCTCGTGGGCGATGTCGGCGTCGAGTACGAACGGCAGGCTTCCGGAAATCGTCCAGCCGTCCGCCGCCCGCGCCGCCCGCAGGTCCCGCGGCTCCGCGGTCACCTCGCCGTCGGGGCCCAGCAACCCGACCGTCGCGATACGCGTCCCGTCCGCCAACCGGGCCGACAGCTCGGCCGTGGCATCGGTTCGCGGCAGGACGGCGGTGAACGCCGAGGCCAGCGCCGCGGACGACAAAAACGGCAACGGCGCGGCGAATGAGCCGAGGCATTCGGCCACCAGGACGGCCGTGAAGGGGTCTTGTTCCTCCGGCGGGCACGCGAAGAACCCGAGTGCGCCGGTGCCGGCGATCGAACGCCACAGGCGCTCGTCGAAGCGGCGGTCGGCGGGTTCGCCGGGCAGGCCGGCGACCGGTTCGGCGCGGGACAACAGCGCTGTCAGCGACGCGAGGTAGTCGAGCTGATCCTGGTCGGGAACCTTCATCGCTTCTCCCCGTTCCTGTCGCCGGCCGAGCCTGTCACGAAGGAACGCCACGTACCCGACCTGCTGGGATCGGCCTCGCGCGGCAGTCCCAGCCCACGTTCGGCGATCTGGTCCCGCAGCACCTCCGAAGTGCCGCCCGCGATCGTCTTGGGCTGGACGCGGAGGTAGGCCCAGACGTCGTAGGCCGCGGCGTCGTCATCCCGCTCGTGCGCGAGCAGCCGCGCCCCGCCGAGTTCGAGGAACAGGCGCTGCAGGCGTTTGGTGTGCTCGGCCTGCAGCACCTTGTTGAACGGCGTGCCCTTGGCGATCGGTGGCAACCCTTGCGCCCGTAGCTCCGCGTTACGCTGGTTGTTGAGCTTGACGACCTCCTCCTCGACCCACAGGCGGACGATCGCCTCCCGCTCGGCCGCCGAAGCCTCCGGCAGGTGGTCCGACACGAGTTCGGCGACGGACCGGCCGACGATCGAACCCGGTGTCGCCGCGCCCGCTCCGGAACCGGCGATCCGCTCGAGCGCCAGGACGGCGCGCACGATCTCCCAGCCCTGGCCCGGTTCGCCGACGCGGTAGCGGTCCTTGACGAGCAGGTCGTCGAAGGTCACCTCGAAGAATTCGGCGTCCCCGGTCATCTGCCGGATCGGGCGGATCGAGACCCCGGCGGCCGCCATGTCGACGCACAGGCACGTCAATCCCGCGTGCTTGGCGACGTCGGCGTCCGTGCGCACGACGGCGAGGCCCCATGACGCCTTGTCCGCCCGGCTGGTCCAGATCTTCGTCCCGTTGACCAGCCAGTCATCGGCCGTGCGCTCCGCCCGGGTCCGCACCGCGGCCAGGTCGGAGCCCGCCTCGGGTTCGCTGAACAGCTGACACCACAACGCCTCGTTCCGCGCGATCGGCGGGAGCACCTCCTCGGCGAGATCCGGTGCGGCGTACCGGATCAAGGCCGGTCCGATCCAGCCCGTACCGATCGCGCTCTCGACCGTGCCGACCTTCCAGCGCGCGAGTTCCTGGCGGACCGGAACGGCCTCCGCGGCGCTCAGACCCAGGCCTCCGTACTCAGGCGGCCACTCCGCGGCCAACCAGCCCGCCTCGGCCACGATGCCGACCAGTCGTCCCACATCGGCGCGGCCGCTCAGGAACTCCTGGACCGCGGCGGGACCGGCCTCGACCGCGGCAGCCCACTCGGAGGGCAGCGTCGCCTGAAGGAATTTCCTGAGCACAACGGCCGGGCTCTCGGCGGTCATCGGGCCACCACCCTCGCGTCCAGTGCCACGATCCGGCCGTCCACCAGCGCCAGCGGATTGCACTCGACCAGGCCGAAGCCCGATTCGGCGGCGAGATCGGCGAGCGCGTAGGCGATCTTCGCCAGCTGGTGCGCTATACCTTCGTAACGACCTGGCACCCGGCCGAAGACGTGCTCGTCGAGCCGCCTGGCCAGCCACTCCGCCGGCAGGTGAGCCGGTACCGCGACCGTCAGGTCGAGCAGCTCGATGTTCGATCCGCCGAGCCCCGCGCTGACCACCAGACCCCACTGCGGGTCGCGCCGCACCCCGGCGAACAACTCCAGCGAAGTGCGCAGCTGGCGCGCGGCGATGACCCGGTGTCCCGTCTCGAGCATGGCTCGCGTGTGCTCGGCCGCGGTTTCGCCGTACACGTCGAGCCGGACACCGCCGGCGGAGGCCTTGTGCACCTCGGCCGGGAGATCGGCCTTCAACACCACGGGCCAGCCTTCGGCGGCGCCGAAACCGAGTGTCTCCGGGGCGCCGGACACCAGCCGCCACGGCGCGACTTCGATCCCGGCCTTTTCCACCAGGGCAAGGCTTTCCGAAGCGGTCGGGGGTGTATTTCCCGAGACGCCGACGAGGGTGACCGGACGAAGCCCGCCACCGCCCGCGCCGGTTCCGGCGGTGGCCGCGGCCAGCACGGTGCAGGCGGTCGCCAGGTCGGGCAGCACCACCTGGCCCCGTTCGATCCGCGCACGGACACCAGAGGCGTCGCGGTCGAGCAGGGCGACCGCCGCCGGTGTCGAAGCACCGGTGAGGGCGCCGGCCGCGTCGGCTTGATCTTCGCGGCCGATGACCAGAAGGAGGTCCACCTCACCGCTGTCGCGCAGGGTGCCGCATACGCCGGCGAGGACGTCGTTGTCGCCGATCGTCTGCGCGGTGACGTCCACGGGATTGCGGGTGGAGGCGATCTCGGGCAGCTGCGCGGCCAGCTCCTGCCGCAATCCGGCCGACAATTCCGGCAGGGTCAGGCCGCGGGCCGCCAGGATGTCGGCGGCCACCACCCCGGCGCCGCCGGAACCGGTGACCACACCGACCCGGGTGCCCGCCCGCCGTCCCAGCATCGACGCCCCCAGGGCCGCTTGGACCAGCTCACGATCGTCGCGCACCAGCAGCGCACCGTGGTAGGCGAACAATTCGGCCAGTACCGCGTGGTCTGAGCTCACCGCGGAGGTGTGCGACGCCGCGGCCGACGACCCCGCCTCGGTCAGCCCGCCCAGCAGCGCGACGACCTGGATCCCGGCGGCGTTCGCGGCCGTCAGCATCGTGTCCAGCCCGGCGGGATCGCGAAGGCTCTCCAAATACAGCATCAGCACGCGCGGCGCCTCGGGTGACGCGATCAGGGCGGTGCCGAGGGCGCAGGCTTCGAGGTCGCTTTCGTTCCCTGTGCCGATGAGCCCGTCCAGGTGCAGACCGTAGCGGGCCGCGGCCTGCACGAGCCGTACGCCGAACGCTCCGCTCTGCGAGATAAGGAAAGCACCGCTGCCGTGACGGCACTCGGTGAGCGTGTCGAAGGCCTGCGCGAAGGTCACCACGGCCCGCGAGGGCGCGTAGTAGAGACCGACCGTATTGGGCCCCAGCAACCGGGTTCCGGCGGTCATCCGCGGGGCCGGCCGTCCGAGCTCCTCGAACCCGGACGAGTACACGACCGCGTATCCCGTGCGTCCGTCTATCCCGGCCAGGACGTCCTGGACCGCCGGGGCGGGCACGGCGACCACGGTGATGTCGACACCGTCGGGCACCTCGTCGGACGATCGGCACACCGTCAGCTCACCGGTGTACTCCGCGTCGCGAAGATGCCGCAGCGTGCGGCTGCCCAGCCCGGTCTCCCGGGAGGTGGCGCCGAGCACGGCCACGGAGCGAGGCCGAAGCAGCCGGGTGAGGTCCACCGCGGGCGCGTTCACCGCAGTTCCGCGGGAATCCGCTGGTGCTTGGTGGTCCCCCAGTCCGGATCGCGGCGCTCCTTGAACGCCGCGATGCCGCGCACCGTCTCGCCCAGCGTGCGGATCCAGTTGAGGGTGCGCCGTTCGCGGTTGTAGGCGTGCAATCGGTCGTTGTCCTCGAGGAACTCGTACATCAGCCGTTTCGTCGCGGTGAGCGAGGCGGGTGCGCACCGTGCGGCCGTCTGGTCCGCGAGGGCGAGCGCGGTGGAGAGGACGTCGCCGGCGTCGACGCAGTGCGTCGCGGCGCCGAGCCGGGTGAACTCCGCGCCGTCGATCGTGCGCCCGGTGAGCAGGAGGTCCATGGCCGGGCCGAAGCCGATCAGCCGTGGTAGCAGCCACAGCGAGTTACGGTCGGGGATCACCCCGATGCGGTTGAACGAAAACGCCAGCCGGGCGTTCTCGGCGACCACCCGGATGTCGGCCTGCATCGCCCAGGTGAGGCTGACCCCGATGGCGTCACCGTTGAGTGCGGCGATGATCGGCGTGGCCAGCTTCCACGGTGCCTGGTCGGGTTCGGTCAGCGATTCCACCGAGTGGGCGTCCGCGTCGCGCCAGTCCAGGCCGAGGTCGGCGCCGACTCCGAAATGCTCGCCTCGCCCGGTGACCACGATGACGCTGACACCGGCGTCCGCGTCGAGATCGACCAGGGCCTGCTGGAGCTGCTTCGCCATCAGCGGGGTGTAGGAATTGCGGTGCTCGGGACGGTTGAGGTAGACGATGCCCACCCGGCCCCGGTGTTCGACGGCTACGTGCTGTTCGACCATGATCACTTCCTGTCCACGGAGACACTTCCCCGCCCGTTCCGGAAAGGTGCTTCCACTTTCACCGACGACCTCGGCGCCGGGCAAAGACGCATCGACGCAGGAGGGCTGTGGCGTTGCCTATGGCCGCCAATCCGGTGACGCGGCCAGTGCGACGAACGCGCGAGCGGCCGGCGACAGGCGCGCGGGGTCGTAGACGAGCCCGACGGTTTGCCGGAACTTCGGGACGACCTGGCGAACGGCCGCGCCGTGCGCGACCGCGGCGTGCGCGGTCCGGTCGCCGACGAAGGTCGCGCCGGCACCGGCGATCATCGCGGCCATCCGAGCCTCCCGCTGCTCGACCATCGCGGCGACGATCATGCGCCGCTGCCCTTGGCCGAGTTCCTCCTCGAGGTCCGGGTAAAGCCCGCTGCCCGTCCGCGGGAGCACCATGGGGAGGTCCGGCAGGCTGCTCAGATCGACCGAGTCCGCCGGAACGGCGGGCGCGCCGGGCGGGAAGGCCACGTGCAGGTCGTAGGCGCCGATTTCGAGCGTGGCCAGCCGCGCCGCGGCCGCCTGCTGGGCCGGGGTGCGGGTGAAGGGGAGTTTGGTGCAGACGATCTCGCACTGACCGTCGGCGAGCAGTTCGGTCGTTTCGCGTTCGTCGGTGAGGTCCCGGATGTGCAGGGTCATTTCGGGGAAGCGGGCGAAGCACGCGGCCAGAAGGTCGGTGAGGGGGCTGTTGACGGTGGCCGACGGCACCGCGATGTCCAGCCTGCCACCGGTCGCCGGTTCGGGGAGCACGCTGTCGCGGGCTTCGGCCGCGCCCCGCACGATCCGCCGGGCCGGGCCGAGCAGAGCGTGACCGGCTGACGACAACGTCATACCGCGTCCGACGCGGTGGAAAAGGATCGCTTCGAGTTCCCGTTCGAGAGCGTGGACCGACTGGGAGACCGTGGACAGGGTGACGCCGAGATCCGTCGCCGCGCCACTGATGCTCTCGTTGTCGGCGACCGCGAGGAAGTAGCGCAGCTGCTGCAACTCCATGGCGTCACATTAATGGGCGCCGGCCGATGTTTCCGGCCCGTTTCACCCGTCGGTGCCAGGTGGGCAGGCCAGGAGGACGTCGTCCTGCCCGGGGGTCGGAGCCGGACCCGGTGCCGGGCAGGGCGTCGCGCTGAAGCGTGGTGCCGGGGCCGGGGCGAATCCGCCTTCGCCGTCTCGGAGAAAGACCTCTCGGGCCCGGTTGTGGGCGTGGGCGGCGGCTTCGGCCATGTCCAGCACAGGTGTCACGCAAGCGTCGACCTCGGCGAACACCGCGGCCCAGTGGTCGCGCGGAGCGGAGCCGAACGCGCGTGCCAGCGCTGAACGGATCCGCGGCCAATACGCGCGGTCGTGCTGCCGGGCCGGGTCGATCTCGTCGGACAACCCGAGATGGTCCACCAGGTTCACGAAGAACCGTGGTTCGAGGGCGCCGACAGCGACATGCCTGGCGTCGGAACACTCGTAGGTGTCGTAGAAGGGCGCTCCGGTGTCGAGCAGGTTCGTCCCCCGTTCGGAGGACCACGTGCCGAGATTGCGGAAACCGTGGATCATCGCCATCAGCGTCGCCGAGCCGTCCACCATGGCCGCGTCGACCACCTGACCTTCCCCGGTCGCCCGGGAGTGCAGCATGGCGGACAGCACGCCGAGGGCGAGCAGCATCCCACCCCCGCCGAAGTCGCCGACGAGGTTGAGGGGCGGCGTCGGCCGCTCACCTTCCCTGCCGATGGCCGCGAGCGCGCCGGAGAGCGCGATGTAGTTGATGTCGTGCCCGGCGCGTTCGGCCAGCGGCCCGGTCTGCCCGAAACCGGTCATCCGCCCGTAGACGAGTGCCGGATTGCCGGCCAGCAGAGGCTCCGGGCCCAGGCCGAGCCGTTCGGCCACGCCGGGGCGGAATCCTTCGAGCACGACTTCCGCGGAAGCGCGCAGGTAGTTCCGCATCCCGCGAACTTCCGCATCGTTCCCCAGATCCGCGATCACAGAGCGCTTTCCGCGATCGAGTACGGGGTGGACCCGGTCCGGCCCGTCACCGGGCCGGTGCACCCGGACGACCTCCGCGCCGAGATCGGCCAGCAGCATTCCGCAGAACGGTACCGGCCCGATCCCGCCCAGCTCGACGACGCGCACTCCCTTCAGGGGGCCCATTTCAGCGGCCCGTCCACTGTGGATCACGTTTCTCGGCGAAGGCGAGCGATCCCTCCCTGGCGTCGGCCGAGGCGAACACCGGATCGGTGTATTCGCGCTGGCGCGCGAACCGCTCCTCCGGGGCCCAGCCGCGAGAGAGCCGGAGAACCTCTTTACCGGTCGTGACCGCGAGGGGACCGTTGCGCGCGATCCGCCTCGCCAGCTCCAGCGCCCCCGCGAGCGCCCGCCCTTCCTCGACGACGGCGTTGACCAGTCCGGCCTCGTGGAGGCGTTGTGCGGACATCGGGTCACCGGTCAGGACGAGTTCGGAGGCCAGAGCCGGTGGCAGCCGGTCGGGCAAGCGCACCAGCCCGCCAGCGGCCGCGACCAAGCCCCGCTTGACCTCGGGAAGGCCGAAGCGGGCCCCTGCACCCGCTACGACGAGGTCACACGCCAGGACGAGCTCGAAGCCGCCGGCGAGCGCCCAGCCTTCGACGGCGGCGATGATCGGCTTGCGAGGTGGTGCCTCGGTGAGGCCGCCGAACCCGCGGCCGGGAATGCTCGGCCGCTCACCACGCAGGAAACCCTTGAGGTCCATTCCGGCGCAGAAGACGCCGCCGGCGCCGGCGAGGACGGAAACGGGGGCCGGCCCGGCGTCGAGCTCGTCGAGCGCGGCCGCGATCGTCCCGGCCATCGCGCGGGTCATCGCGTTCTTCGCCGACGGCCGGTTGAGGGTGATGACCTGGATGCCGTCGACCAGCTCGACCAGGATGTCGCCGTTGTCAGCCACGGGCACCCGCCAGTGCGGGCAAACGCTCGGTCATGATGGTGATCGCCTCCTGGATGACGCGGCCGACCAGGTCGGCCACGGTGGGGATGTCGTCGATGAGGCCCTGGACGAGCCCGACGGTCCAGATGCCGCGTTCGGGGTCGCCGGTTTCGTAGACTTGGCGGCCCCGGGCCCCGGCGACGAGTTCGCGGACCTCCTCGAACTCCGGGTTCTCCGTGAGCCGCCGGATCACCTCGCCGCTGACGCCGTTCCGCGCTACCCGGGCGGTGTTGCGGAGCTGGCGGAAGATCAGCTCGGTGTCCCGTTCGTCGCGCGAGACGATGGCTTCCTTGATGGCGCGGTGGATCGGCGCTTCTTCGGTGCACAGGAAACGCGTGCCCATGTTCACGCCCTCGGCACCGAGGCAGAGGGCGGCGGCGAGGCCCCGGCCGTCGGCGATGCCGCCCGAGGCGATGACCGGGATGTCCAGGGCCGCCGCGGCTTTCGGAATCAGCACCAGGCCTGGTATGTCGTCCTCCCCCGGATGGCCCGCGCATTCGAAGCCGTCGATGCTGACGGCGTCCACCCCTCGCCGCTGGGCGCTGAGGGCATGCCGGACGCTCGTGCATTTGTGCAGCACCCTCACCCCGGCGTTCTTCAACCGCGACAGCCGGTCCGGCGGGAGGGAACCGGCGGTTTCGACGATACGGACGCCGGCGTCGACGAGCGCGTCGATGTACGCGTCGTAGGGCGGTGGGGAGATCGAGGGCAACATCGTGAGGTTCACGCCGAACGGGAGATCGGTCATGCGACGGCAGCGAGTGATCTCGGTGTGCAGGTCTCGCGGCGTGGGCTGGGTGAGAGCGGTCAGGAACCCGAGGGCGCCGGCGTTCGCCACCGCGGAGACCAGTTCGGCGCGGCCGACCCACTGCATGCCACCCTGGACGACGGGATGGGTGACGCCGAACAGTTCGGTGAACCGTGTCGACAGCGTCATACTCGCCACCCTCCTGCGAAACGGGGCCGTTCGCCCTTGGCCACCTCGCGGGCGGCTGGAGCGTCGGTGGCGAAATTGATCGCCTGAGCGGCGTTCTCCGCCCGGACGGCGTCCGAAAAGGACAGTCGGCTGGACTGATGGAGCAGGATCTTGTTCTGCGCGAGGGCGATCGACGGCCCGGCGGCGAGCTCCGCTGCCAGCTCGTCGACGACGTTGTCGAGTTCGGCGGCGTCGGCGAGCCGGGTGACGAGACCGATTCGGTGGGCTTCGGTACCGGAGATGATTTCGGCGAGGTAGGCGAGCCGTTTGGCCGTCTGCAGGCCGACCAACCGGGGAAGCAGCCAGGATCCGCCGCAGTCCAGCGACAGCCCGCGCCGGGCGAAGATCTGAGAGAAGCGGGCGTCTGGAGTGGACACGACGAGATCGCAAGCCAGCGCCAGGTTCCACCCCGCGCCGACGGCGACTCCGGAGACCTTCGCGACCACTGGCTTCGCCAGCGCGTGTAGCGCGACCACGGCCTCGGAGATCCAGCGCATCCGTTCCAGCGGATGCGAACGATCGGCTGGCTCGGGAAGGCCGGTGCTCGCGCTGACATCCGCACCCGAACAGAAGTCGCCGCCGGCGCCGGTCACCACGACCACCCTGGCGTCGGAGTCCGCGACCCGGCGGATGGTGTCGTGCAGCTGCCGCCAGCCCGGAACGTCGAGCGCGTTCTTGCGGCTCGGCCGGTCGAGAGTGATCGTCGCGACGGGACCGTGGCGGTGGAACCGGATGGGGTCGTTCACAGCACGATCAAACCTGCCGGCCACCGATGGGCACAAAGACCAGCCGTCGAAAGTGCCCAACGGTGGAACCTATGACACCGGCACGCCCACGTACCGGAAGGTGGCCGTGCGCTCACTACTCGGTGGGAAACCTAGGGCGTCGCGTCGACTGCGCCGTCGGTGTCGATGGTCCGCTGGTAGAGAGCACCCGAAACACCGTGGGGCGCCCGGGTGGGCGGGGACGGCTCGTGCGCGAACGCGGAGCCGACACCGAGCATCTCGACGTGGTCGCTGGTGTCTTCTTGTTTGACGGTGGTGGGGAATTGGTAGTTGTCGCCGTAGTTGGCGAGGATGGTGCCGTGGGGGTTGGTGGTGGGGGCGAAGGCGTTGTCGAGTGCGACGAAGACGGTGGCGCCGACGGTGGTGTGCTTGGTGCGGAGGTGTGGAGTGGGAATTCGGACTTCGACGCCGCGAGCCTTGCCTGCCGTCCGGTGCGCGCGACCTCTCGGGCACTTCTCTGTGACGTGCATGCCGGATTCTGTCGGGGGATTCGCGCAGGTCGAGCGCGTCGCGTCGTTTCGTCACAGGAATTCGCCGAGCCAGTTCGCCATGGCCGTTGCCGTCGATTCCGCGTGTGCGGAAACGATCGACTCGTGGTTTCCCGGCACTCGCACCACGTGACCGCCGCCGTCACCGCTCAGGTTCGGCATCATCACGGGACGCGATGTGCCCGACATGTAGTCGGCCGCACGGATGTGCAGGGTCGGCACCGTCACCGGCTCCGGGATCCATCGCTCGAACAGGCGCATGACCGCACCCATCGCGACCAGCCGCCGTCCCAGTGCCGCGCGGTCGTCCACCAGGTCGATCAGCTTCGTGCTGCCACGGAACATGTCGGCCAGCTCCGGTTTCAGGCCGGGGTCGAACTCGGGCCACCAAGCCGAGGGCCAGATGGTGTCGAGCAGGACGAGCGCGGCGGGCGGGTGACCGGTTGCGGCCAACCGAGCCGCCACGCCGTGCGCGATCCAGCCGCCGGCGGAATGGCCCACCAGGACAAGCGGACCGTCGCCGGCGTGCTTGAGCGCGGATCGGCCGAACGCGTGGAACATCGCGTCCAGATCGGCCGGAATCGGGCCGTCGGCAATGAAAACCGGGGAGCGGAGCGCGAAAGCGCGGTGAGGGCGGGGGAACTTCCCCATCAGCAATCCGTACAGGTCGTCGATGATCGGGACCACCGGTGGCACCAGCACCGCCAGTGCGGGACCGAACGCGCCGGCGCCGAGCGGCTCGGCGACCGGTTCGCCACCGGACTCCTCCGGTGCCCTCGGCACCGCCTCCGCCACAGCGGCCAGCATCGCGAGGCCGGCGTCCGAGCGGCCGGCCTCGACCGCGTCCCGGTACACCGACACGAGGGTGTCCGGCTCCACCGACGCCGGCGACCTCGGGGCCGAGGGCGCTTTCTCTTCGAGCTTCGCGGCGAGGAAAGCGGCGAGCTCCGGCAGCGTCGCGTGCTCGAACAGCGCGCTCACCGGCAACCGGATGGCTGTCAGCTCCTTGATGCGGTTGCGCAGCTCGACCGCGGTGAGCGAGTCGAGTCCCAGCTCACGCAGCACGGCGTCGGCAGCGACGTCCTCGGCGCGGTCGTGCCCGAAAACCGTGGCGAGTTCGGCTCGGAGGACCTTGGTCACGGCTTCGGCGCGGTCGGCGGCCGCCAGCCTGGCCAGCCGGACGCGTGTGGACTCCGTCGTCTCGACCGCACGACGGGCCGTGGCCGACACCAGCGCGCGCAACGGTGCGGGCACCGGACCCGGTCCCCACGCGCCCGGATCGATCGGGCCTGCCAGCACCGCCGCCTCGTCCATCGCGGCGGCCGCGTCGAACAGTGCCAAGCCTTGCGCGGTCGTCATCCCGGCGCCCAGGCGGCGTCGATCCCGCTGCCGGGTGAGATGCGCGGTCATGCCACCCACCTCGCTCCAGTGGCCCCACGCGATCGAAGTCGCAGGCAAGCCCCCGGCTCGCCGGTGCTCGGCGAGGGCATCCAGGAACGCATTCGCCGCCGAGTAGCCCGCCTGCCCGCCCGAGCCCAGCGCCCCGGACAGGGACGAGAACAGCACAAAGTGGTCCAGGGGCAGATTCCGGGTGAGTTCGTGCAGGTTCCACGCTCCGGTGGCCTTCGGCGCCAGGACACGGCCGAGGCGCTGCGGCGTCTGGGCGGACAGCACGCCGTCGTCGAGTACCCCTGCCGCGTGCACCACGCCGCGGACCCGCCAGTCTTCAGGCAGCCGGGCCAGGACTCCGGCGAGAGCGTCGCGATCGCCGACGTCACAGGCGCGCACGAGGACGTCGGTCCTCGTGGCGGCCAGCCGGCGCGCGAGGTGCGGGGGGATCGTGCCATGGCGGCTGAGCAAGAGCAGCCGGCGGACGCCGTGCGCCTCGGCGAGGTGGGCCGCGACCTCGGCGCCGACGGCTCCCGACGCCCCGGTGACCACGACCACGCCTTCGGGGTCCCAGCCTGCGGGCCGTCCGGCAGTGGCCTGGGACAGGCGGGGAACCAGCACGACGGCGTCCCGTACGGCCACCTGGGACTCACCGGTCGCCAACGCCCTGGCCAGCGGGGCGCCGGGCTCGGCGTCGACCAGCGTGAACCGGCCCGGCTCCTCGACCTGCGCCGAGCGGACGAGCCCCCACACCGCAGCCTGCGCCAGGTCGCGCACGGTCTCGCCGGGACGCACCGCGACGGCTCCCGACGTGCGGAGCACCAGCCGTACGTTCTGCAACCGGGGCTCGGCCAGCCATCGTTGGAGCACCGCCAGCACCTGGCCGGTCGTTTCCCCGACCGTGTCGGCGCTACCGGCCCGGACGGGCACGACCACCGTGCCGGGCAGCATCGAGCCGGGTGGCAAGTCGCTCAGGTCGTGGTTTTCGAGCACCAAGGGACCGGCCGCGGTGGTGACGCCGGGTGGAGGCGCCGCGGACCAGCCGAGCCGGAACAGGGTGTTCACCGCGGCCGCGTCGTCGAGGGGACGGCCGGTCACCGAGCCGATCTTCGCCACCAGGCCGCCGGAATCGTCGGCGAGGGTCACCGAACGCCGCCCGCCGGTGGTGCCGGTGATCCGGACCCGCACCGTGGTGGCGCCGCTCGCGGACAGTGTGACGTTTCGCCACTCGAAAGGAAGTTCGACGCCGTCCTCGCCGACTTCCGCCCGCACCAGACCGGACTGCAAGGCGGCGTCCAGCAGTGCCGGATGGATCCCGAACCGGCCGGCGTCGTCTGCCGCTTCGGCCGGCAGTTCGACCTCGGCGAACGTGTCATTCCCAACCGACCAGGCCGCCCGCAGGCCCTGAAAGGCCGGCCCGTAGGCCAGCCCGCTCGCCTCCATACGCGCGTAGAAGCCGTCCAGGTCGATCGGTTGGGCGCCGGGCGGCGGCCACGGCGAAAGGTCCGAGTCCGCCGGGCCGGTCTCGGCCGGTGTGAGGACACCCGTGGCGTTGCGGATCCAGGAGTCCCGGTCGGTGCGGCCGGCCTGACGGGTGTGGACCTCGAGTTCGCGCGCGCCGGTGTCGTCCTCGTCGCCCACTGAAACCTGGACGTCGACCTTGGCGCCGGCCGCGAGCACGATCGGCGTGGTCATGATCAGCTCGCGCAGGAACGAGCAGCCCACTTCGTCGCCGGCCCGGATCGCCATGTCGATCACGGCGGCCCCAGGCAGGATCGCCCGGCCGCCGATGACGTGGTCGGCAAGCCAGCGCTGCCGCGACGGAGACAGCTGTCCGGTCAGCACCACGCTGCCGGATCCCGCCCACTGCACCGAAGTACTCAGCAGGGGGTGCTCGGCCGGCCGGAGGCCGGCCGACGCCAGGTCCGCACCCCGGTCGCCCTGGCCGTCCAGCCAGAAACGCCGTCGCTCGAACGCGTAGGTCGGCAGCTCGATCCGCTCGGCGCCGGACCCGGCGAAGAACGCCTCCCAGTCCACGACCCCGCCGTGCTGGTGGATCCACCCGAGCGCGGCGACGATCGTGTGGTCCTCCGAACGTCCCTTGCGCAGCAACGCCGTGCTCGCCAATCCGGGATCGACCTCGGCGGCGAGTTCCACCAGCACCGGATCCGGTCCGGCTTCGAGCACCTGGGTCACGCCGTGGCCGGTAAGGGTGCGGACCACGTCGGCGAAGCGCACGGTGTCGCGGGCCTGTCGTCGCCAGTAGGCAGGCTCGGCGATCTCCGGCCCGGCGAGGCGTCCGGTGCTCCCGGAGACGAGCGGAATACGCGGGGGCCGGAACACCAGACCGTCGAGAGCCCGTTCGAACCGGTCGAGCGCCGGATCCATCAATGCGGAGTGGAAGGCGTGGCTCACCTGCAGCCTGCTTGTCCGCCTGCCCTGTGCCGCGAAGATCCCGGCGATCTCCTCGACCGCTTCGGCCGCCCCGGAAACCACCACCGCTGCTGGGCCGTTGACCGCCGCGACGTCCGTCGAGGGGCGGGCCTCGACCAGGGGCAGGACCTCGTCCTCGGTCGCGGCGATCGCGACCATGGCGCCGCCGGGCGGCAGCTCCTGCATCACCCTGGCCCGCGCCGCGACCAGCGCGCACACGTCCGCGACCGACAGCACGCCGGCGATGTGCGCGGCGGCGATCTCCCCGACCGAATGGCCCGCGACGAAATCCGGGCGCACGTCCCACGATTCCAGCAACCGGGCCGACGCGACTTCGACGGCGAACAGTGCGGGCTGCGCGAGCCCAGTCGGGCTCAGGTCTTCGCTCCACACCGATGACGGGTCCAGGGCCAGGGCATCGCACACCTCGTCGAACGCCCGGGCGAACACCGGGAACGCCGCGTGGGCTTCCCGGCCCATCCCGGTGCGCTGGCTGCCCTGCCCGGTGAACAGCCACGCCGATTTCCCGTGCGTAGCCGCGGTCGGCTCCACCTCGGCCAGCCCAGCGAGCAATTCGGCCGGGTCCGTCCCGACCACGACCGCGCCATGTTCGAACCGGGTGCGTGTCGTCAGCAGCGAATACGCGACATCCACCGGCCGTGCCCCGGGCCGCCCGGCCGCGAACTCACGCAGCCGGACGGCCTGCCGCCGCACGGCGTCCGGGCCGCGGCCGGACACGACCCAAGGCACCGAAACCGTCCATTGTGGAGCCTCCGGCCGGGCCGGTTCCGCACCCTGTTCGACGATGACGTGGGCGTTGGTGCCGCTGATCCCGAACGATGACACCGCCGCTCGCCGCGGCCGGTCCAGGCTCTCCCATGGTCTCGCTTCGGTGACCAGTTCGATCGCCCCTGTCGTCCAGTCCACATGGGACGCTGGCTCGTCCACGTGCAACGTCGGCGGCACCACGCCGTGCCGCATCGCCTGTACCACCTTGATGACGCCACCCACACCGGCGGCGGCCTGGGCGTGACCGATGTTGGACTTCAACGACCCCAACAACAACGGCCGATCCGCCGGGCGCTGCCCGTACGTCGCCAGCAACGCCTGCGCCTCGATCGGATCACCCAGCCGGGTGCCGGTGCCGTGCGCCTCGACCACGTCCACCTCGGCACTGGAGAGCCCGGCGTTGGCCAGGGCTTGCCGGATCACCCTTTCCTGAGAAGGACCGTTCGGCGCGGTCATGCCGTTCGACGCCCCGTCCTGGTTCACCGCGCTGCCGCGCACCACGGCCAAGATCCGGTGACCGTGGCGACGTGCGTCGGACAGCCGCTCCAGCGCCACCATCCCGACACCCTCGGCCAGTGCGGTGCCGTCCGCGGCCGTCGCGAAGGACTTGCACCGTCCGTCTGGCGCCAGCCCGCCTTGCCTGCTGAACTCTACGAACCCTCGTGGCGTCGACATCACCGACACCCCACCGGCCAGCGCGAGCTCGCACTCGCCGCTCCGCAGTGATTGTGCGGCCAGGTGCAACGCCACCAGCGATGACGAACACGCCGTGTCCACCGACACCGCGGGCCCCCGCAATCCCAGCAGGTACGACACCCGCCCGGACGCCATGCTGGCCAGGTTGCCGTTGCCGGCGAACCCTTCGAACTCTCGAGGCACCTCAGGCAGACGGGAGAGATAGGCCTGCTCCAGCAGGCCGGCGAAAACGCCGGTCGCGCTGTCGCGCAAGGACGCCGGATCGATCCCGGCGTCCTCCAGGCACTCCCACATCGACTCCAGCAGCAACCGCTGCTGCGGATCCATCACCACGGCTTCCCGAGGTGAAATCCCGAAGAACGCCGCGTCGAATTCCGCCGCACCGGTCAGGAACCCACCCGCGCGGGCGTAGGACGTGCCATGGGTCGCGGCCGGGTCGAACAGCCGATCCAGATCCCAGCCACGGTCCTGAGGGAAGCCGCCGATCGCGTCCGTGCCCGAAGCGACCAGCTCCCACAGCTGCTCCGGCGAGTTCACGCCACCCGGGAAGCGACAGGCCATCCCGACGATCGCGACCGGCTCGGTCAGCTCGTCGTACTGACGGCGCAGCCGCTCGACTTCCTTCAGCGACGACCGCAGCGCGGCGACCAACTGCTCTTGCGGGTTTTCCATGGTGTTTCACCGTTCCCGTTCGGCGAAGCCGAGCGCCAGCCGCACCAGCTCGGCGGTCTCCATCGAGTCGATGTCGGCCGTGGCTTCAGCCGCGTCCGATCGCTCCTGCGCCGGCCGGGGCCCTTGGCCGCCCTCGCGCCGCCCGGACAGCTCGGCCCACAGCAGCTCGGCGACCGCCGTCACCGTCGGGTAGTCGAAGGCCAGCGTCGCCGGCAGTCGGAGGCCGCTCACGGTGTTGATCCGGTTTCGCAGTTCTACGGCCGTCAGCGAGTCGATGCCGAGGTCCTTGAACGACGTGGTCACCGAGATCCCGGCCGCGTCCGCGAACCCCAGAACGGCCGCGACCATGCGCGCCACCAGGTCCCGCAAGAACGCGGCGTGGTCCGCGGGGGCCAGCTCGACGAGCCGGGCGGCCAGCGCTGGGCTGGATTCCGCGGGCCGACGGCGCGGCCCGCGAACCAGCGCGCGCAACGTGGGCGGCGACGGTCACCAGGTCGCGGAGGTTCACAGGCCCAGCTCCCGTGCGATCAGCCGCCGCTGGATATCCGAGGTGCCGGAGAAGATGGTGGCGGCGACACTGTCACGGAGGATGTGCTCGACCGGTTCGCCCTGCAGGTATCCGGCTCCGCCGAACAGGTTCACCGCGTCCAGCGCCGAGGCCACGACACCTTCGGAGATCACCAGTTTGGCCAAGGCGGCCCGGCCCTCGGCGTCGTCGGCTTCTTCATCGATCGCGAGGCAGGCTCGTTCCAACAGGAGCCTGCCGCTTTCCAGGCGCGTTTTCATCGCCACGACCCGGTCGGCGACGGCTTGGAAATCGCCGATGGCCCGCCCGAACTGACGTCGTCGCCGGACGTGGTCCACGCAGAGGCCGAGAAGCCGTTGTTGCAATCCGACGTAGATCGCGAAGAGACAACTGCGTTCCCACAGCATCGAGTAGGCGAAAATCGCCGCGCCCGCGCCGACGGGGCCCACGACGCGCTCGTCGGGGATCAGGCAGTCCTCCAGGTGCACCGGGCTCACCGGGCACGATCGCAGGCCGGTCTTGTCGTGCGCCTGGCCGGGACGCACGCCGGAGTCGGTCCGTTCCACGAGGAAGGCGGTCGTGCCGAGATGCCCTGCCTCGGGGTCCGTCGTCGCGTACACGAGGTAGACATCCGCGGTCGGCCCGTTGCCCACCCAGCTTTTGGTTCCGTTCAGCAGATAGCCACCGGTGACCGGAGAGGCGGTGGTGGCCAGCCGGGACGTGTCCGAACCGGCGTGAGCTTCGGTCATGCCGCAGCCGGCGATGGCTTCGCCGGAACACATCGCCCTCAGCCATCGATCGTGCACGCCGGTGGACTGGAAGCGCGCCAGCGGCAGCGCGCAGGCGAAGGAGTGCGCGGCCGCGGCGAACAGCATCCCGGTGTCGTGGCAGACCTCACCCGCCAACGTCAGCAACTCCGCCGTCGCCTGTGCGGTCAGCCCGCTCCCGCCCGAATCGGCTGGAACGGCGGTACCGAGAAGGCCCAGCCTGCCCAGTCGTGCCCAGTCCTGCCGGGAGTAACCGGGCTGGTCCGAAACCGGCGAGGATGGGAACTCGACGGTCAAGGTTTCGCGAAGTTCTTTTAGGTTAGGAGTCATAAAGCCTCCTGCCGGGAAGCGTCGGCGTCCGATGAGCAGAACTATGGGGACCTCGCCGCGCTCGGGCCAACAGAACCCTGGCGCCTCACGTTCTTTCTGTCACCAGATTTGCCCTGGAAAACGTCGCCTGCTCTCGCCGCCATTTCTCCGTGGAACCGTCCTTGACAGACGGGATTTGCCGAACATAGCGTCGAGATGGAAGCCGGTCGACTCCTGAAACGAAGTCGAGAATGAAAAACGTAGCTATGCGGCGAGGAAGCAAAGTCACGCCCCCGGTGGCGATCATCGGTGGTGGCAGCATGGGTGTCAGCATCGCGGCCGTGTTCGTCGGGCACGGGATTTCGGTCGTCGTCGTGGAGCGTGACCCGGAGCGGCGGGGAACCCTGGCCTCCCGTGTCACTGGCGCGGTACGACACGGACGGCTGCTCGGGCGCCTGCCGGAACGGCCGTCCGTCGGAGGACTGACCGTCACCGGTGATTTCGGTGATATCGCGGGCGTGACGACGGTCGTCGAAGCGGTCACCGAGATCTTGGCGGAGAAGCACGCGGTTTTCGACCAGGCCCGCGCGATCGTTGTTCACGACGCGATCTTCGTTTCCTGCACGTCCTCGTTCACGATCGCGAGTCTCGCCGGCGCCATGCCCGACGCCTCGACGTTGATCGGAGTGCATTTCATGAATCCCGCGTACCTCGTCGACGCGGTCGAAGTGGTACGCGGGCCGGCGACGTCCCTCCACACGGTCGAACGGATCACACGGCTGCTGGGTGACATCGGCCGGACTCCCGTGTTCGTCGGTGACGGAGTGGGCTTCGTGACGAGCCGGCTCCTGCACCAGATGATCAACGACGCGGCGCTGATCGTCCAAGAAGGACTCGCCGACGCCGCATCGGTGGACACGATCATGGAGGCCGCGCTGGGGCATCCGATGGGGCCGCTGAGGACCGCGGATCTGATCGGCATCGACAACCTGGTCGATTCGATCCGGGCCCAAGCCGCACAGGACCGCACCCGCTTCGCAGGCCCGTGCAAGTTGTTGAGGGATATGGCGGATTCGGGGGAGCTGGGGCGCAAATCCGGTCGCGGGTTCTACGAATACCAGGAGCGATGATGGCCGGCCGGACCCCGGTGACCGGTGATCTGCTGGCCTACATCGAGACGATCACCCCGGAGCCAGAAGCCATGTGCGAGCTCCGTGACGAGACGTCACGGATGCCGGTTCTGGCGGAGATGGTCTCGACCGCCGTGCAAGCCCGGCTCCTCGCGCTGCTCACCGGGCTCGTGGGCGCACGCCGGATCCTCGAAATCGGGACGTTCACCGGGTACTCGACCTTGGCGATGGCTTTGGCGGCTCCGGAAGGCTGCGTGATCACCACCTGCGACCGGGCCCCGCGTTGGACGCGGATAGCCGAGAAACACTGGGAGAACAATGGCGTCGCGCACAAGATCGACCTCAGGATCGGTGATGCGGACGCGACGTTGACCGGACTCACGGCGGACGGAGCCTCCTTCGACCTCGCCTACATCGACGCCGACAAGATCGGATACCCGGCGTACTACCGGCATTGCCTGCGTCTGGTACGCCCCGGCGGCCTGATCCTCCTGGACAACGCGTTCTGCTTCGGGCGGGTCGCGGACGACACCGCGGTCGACGCGGAAACCGTCGCGGTCCGCGAGGTGAACCGCCTGATCGCCGAAGACGCCCGAGCCGAACACGTCACCATCCTGCCGATCGGCGACGGTTTGAGCATCGTGCGGCGCGGTGGGGATTTCCGAGAGGGGGAGGACTGTGGCAGATGACCGGATCCGGAACGAGCTGAGGACTTTCGTTCGAGATCGCACCGGGATCGAAACCGCGGACGGCAAGGATCTCTTCGGACAGGGCTTGATCTCCTCGATGTTCGCCATGGAACTGGTGGTGTACGTCGAAGAGACCTTCGAGGTCGAAATCGTCGGAAGGGACCTTGCTCTCGACAACTTCCGCTCGATCGACGCCATGGCCACGCTGGTCGGCCGGTTGCGAGGCGACGATGCCGCCTGAGGAGACAATTCCAGGGCTCGGTGATCTGCTCGGCCAGGCCGAGCCGGACGATTGGGATCGCGCCCATGCGATCCCGAAGGACTTGCTGGTCGGATTCGCCCGGTCCGGCCTGCTGTGCGCGGAAGTGGACGAGGCGTACGGAGGACGCGGCCTCACCGCCACGCGGAACGGGGAACTGACCGCGGCCGTGGGTGAGGTGTGCGGCTCGCTTCGCAGCATCTTGACCTCACAGGGCATGGCCGCGTCCGCGGTCCTGCATTTCGGGAGCGCCGAACAGCGTGCGCACTATCTGCCGTTGCTGGCGACCTCCGGAGCCCTCGGTGCGGTCGCCTTCTCCGAACCGGAAGCGGGCAGTGATCTGTCGGCGATGGAGACGGAGATCGCCGCGAAGGGGGATTCGGTCTTCGTGACCGGGCAAAAGCGTTGGGTGACGGCGGGAATGTACGCCGATCACCTCGTGGTCTTCGGCCGTCACGGTGTCGGGGGAGCCGCCGTCGTGGTGCCGGCGGACGCCTCCGGGGTGACCATCGAGCCCACCGGGACCTCGATGGGCTTTCGCGCGTCGGGGCACGCCGTTGTTTCCCTCGACGAGGTGGAACTCCCTCGGAGCGCGTTGCTCGCCCGTAGCGCACAGGCACCGTTGAGTCACCTGGCCGGCCGCACCCTCGTCTACGGCCGCTTGTCCGTCGCGTGGGGCGGTGTCGGAATCGTGCGAGCCTGTCTCGCCGCGGCGGCCCGGCACGCGATCAGGCGCACGCAGTTCGGCCTGCCGATCGCACGGCACCAGCTGGTGGCCCGGCGCCTCGCCGAACTCCGGGTCGCCGAGCATCTGGCCACGCTTGCCTGTCTGCGCGCCGGCGGTAGTGTGGACGCCCGGTCGCCGGCCGCGGTCATGGACGTCGTTCTCGCCAAGCACGTGGCCGCTCGTGAAGCGGTCAGCGCCTCCTCCCATGCCATGCAGGTCATCGCCTCTGCGGGAGTCAAGGACGACGGACTCGTTGCTCGTGCCTACCGGGACGCGAAGATGCTGGAGCTGATCGAGGGCACCAACGAGATGTGCGAACTGATGATCGCCGAAGACGCCGTCCGGAGCCACGGTGGGTCCGGTCTGTGGACGGAGACGCTGCGGTGACAGTCAAATGCCTGGTCTGGGATCTCGACGAGACGCTGTGGGACGGCGTGCTCGAGGAAGATCGCGACGTCACCGTGAAGCCGGACGCGCTGAAGCTGATAAAGCGGCTGGACGAGCGAGGGATCCTGCAGTCCGTCGCCAGCCGCAACGATGCCCGACCCGCCATGACGAAGCTTGAGCAGCTTGGCCTCACCGACTACTTTCTCCACCCCCAGTTCGGCTTCGGGACGAAATCCGGCTCCATCCGGACGATCGCGGATCTGCTGCGGTTCGACCTGGGGACGATGGCTTTCGTGGACGACAACGCCGTGGAGCGAGCGGAGGTGACCTGGACACTCCCGCCGGTCCGGTGCTACCGGCACGATCAGGTCGCCGAACTGGCCGACCTGCCCGAATTCACCCCACCGGCGATCACAGAGGAGTCCGCGCGGCGCCGGACCGCCTACCTCGAAGCCTCCAGGCGCGAGGCAAGCCGTTCGGACTTCACCGGTACCGACATCGAGTTCGTTCGCGGCCTCGACGTGCTCATGAGGATCACCGAAGCACGGCCGGCGGACCTTGCCCGGGTGTCCGAGCTGACCGCCCGGACCACGCAGATGAACGCGACCGGCACCGCCTATTCCGAAGACGATCTGCGTGCCATGGCGGAGACCGGCTCCACGGCCCTTCTCGTCGCCGAGGTCACGGACAGATTCGGCACATACGGCAAAGCCGGGTTCCTGGTCCTGGACCGGGCACCGGGCCTCTGGCGCCTGCGCATGATGGCCACTTCGTGCCGGGTGGTACCGCTCGGCGCCGGTGCCGCGTTACTGGGGTGGCTGTCGGACTCCGCACGCGCCGCCGGCGCGCACATCGTCGGCGACTTCCGCCGCACTGAACGCAACCGGCTGATGGAAATCGCCTATCGCTTCGCCGGATTCACCGACGACCTGCCGACGCTGGACTGCACCTGTCTGGAACGGCTGCCGGGCGATACCGGAGACGCGGTGTTCCATCTCGTTCCCCGGCTGAGTGAAACGGCGAGTGGTATCGCGATCGAGGGCCCCCTTTTGTGAAGGCGATCCGGGAAAGGAGCGACGAGACGCGCAGGGAAGCCTCCCAAGAGCAAGTCGTGGCCGCGCTCCGTTCCTCGCTCAAGGAGGTGGAACGGCCGCGCCGGGAGAACGCGGAGCCGGCCGCCACCGTCAAGGAACCGGTGGCCGCCAAGGACGTCTTCCCCTGAGGCCTGGCGCCGTGTCGACAGCCTTCCGGCCATCGTGCCCGAAAGTGCATCATCGGGTCGCGAGAAAAACGTGATTCGGTCGGCTGCGCGATTCCAGCCGGTAACGTTCCCGCTCCTTGACGACGACCCCACGCCGGGGGCGGCAAGTGGACACCATGACGTACTTCGACCTGGACATCGAAGAGTTCCCGGCGGCCGAGTTCGACGGCTACTTGCGGCGTCACCCAGGCCGGCCGCTGATGGCTCCTGGCCGTGGGCCGGTGTGCCCGGTGCGCTGTTGGTCGGGACACTCGGTTGCCTGGCGGGCTCGGCGATCGGTTTCGCCCTGATCCTGACACCTTTGGTTTTCGCCGGCTCTTCGCAGTTCTCCCGGCACTCACTCGACGACGGCCTGATGTGGTGCAAAGTGGTATGTGCTTTCAACCCTCTGGCATGCGTGAGTGATGGCATGCGCGTGCTGCTCGTCACCGATGTCCCGCACATGCCGCTGGCGCTCGACCTGCTCGCGCTCGTCGTCGCGATCCTCGGCTTCGGCTATCTCGGAACACGCAGTTTTCTGCAACGCGCGCTCGATTGAGCGCCGGGAAACGTGCGGAGTCGTCACAGCAGGGAAGCTGCCTCAGCGAGCCGGGAATGCAGCCACCTGCCTGCCTGGCCGGTGAAGTCCCTGGGATGGGAAAAACCCGCGATCGTCGCACGCGGCGGGGAATCGCTCAGCGGTATTTCGCGGAGTCCGAGTGCGGGCCCCGCTTTTTTGAAAAGCCTCCGCTGAACGATGGCCACCAGTTCGGTCCCGGCGAGGAACTCCAAGGCCAGCGCGAAGGTGGGCACCGTTATCGCGGCGGAGCCGTGCATGCCGAGTCCTATCGGGATCGGGTGCAGAGCCGCCGTTCCTTCTCCCGACGGATCGACCACCACGACGGGCCTTCCGGACAGGCCATCCGGAGTCATCGGCTCGTCGATCATTCGGTTGGCCTGATCGGCCGCCAGGACGAATTCATCGCTGAAGAGTTTGGTGTGCGGGAATTCCAGCAGATCGTGGGTGGCACGGTCCAGCGGCCACAGGACCAGGTCGAAGGTCCGGTTCCGCAGTGCGGCCGCGGGGTCCGGCTGGGGAGAATGGATGACGAACCGCACCCCGGGTGCCTGGGTCGCCAGCGCGCCGATCATCGGCCGCAGCAGCGTGGTCGCGACGTAGTCGCTGGCCATCATGGTGAAAGTGCGTTCGTCGGTCGTGGGTTCGAAAGACTGTCCGGTGGTCAACGCGGCGCGGCCGGTGGCGAGCGCGACTCGGGTGGGCCCGCGCAGCGACTCACCCAGCGGTGTGAGGACGAGCCCTCGTCCTTCGCGGACGAGGAGAGGGTCGTCGAAGTGTCGGCGAAGCCTAGCGAGGATCGCGCTCATCGAGGGCTGGGTCATGGACAACCTCTCAGCGGCCCTGGTCACGTTGCGCTCGGTCAGCAAGGCGTTCAACGGCAGAAGGAGATTCAGATCGATTCTGCTCCACTCGTCTGACATTCGCGGAGTCTACTGTGGATCGGCGAATCTCCGCAGGCCGAAGCCAGGTATAGCGCACGGCGATGCAAGGCATAGACAGTTCGGTCTTTCTGCGCTCCCGATTCGCCGGATAATCTCGGTTTCGCGGTCGCCGGGACCTTCCCGCGCCGCCTTTTCCCGCAGTTTTCCTGGAGGTTCGCCTTGCCTTCGTATTCCCTCACCGGTGCCCAGGTCGGTGTCTGGTACGGCCACCAGCTCGATGCCTCCGGCGTCGCACACAACGTCGCGGAGTACCTGGCCATCACCGGTCCGCTCGATCTGGCCTTATTCGAGGCCGGCTTGCGGCGGCTGGTGGACGAAGCCGAATGCCTGCGAGTTCATTTCTTGGAGGACGAGGGGGAGGTACGCCAGGTCGTCCAACCAGAGGTGCCCTGGTCAATGACTTTCGTGGACCTGCGCGACTGTCCGGAGAAGGCCGACGACCATCTGCGGGAAGTGTTGGAACGGCCGTTCGACGTCACGACGGGGCCGCTGTTCTCCTTCACAGTGCTACGGCTCGCGGAAGACCGGTACCGATGGGTGCACTGCTATCACCACCTCGTCGCGGACGGCTACACGGTGGCGATGCTGGGGCGTCGTGCCGGTGAGATCTACACCCGGTCGGTGGCGGGCGAGGATCCCGGGGAGAGTCCCTTCCTGCCGTTGAAGGTGCTCGTCGAAGCCGACACCGAATACCGCGCGTCGGAGCAGTGCGAGCAAGATCGTGCGTTCTGGGCGGCTTATGTCGCCGACCTGCCCGAACCGGTCAGCCTGTCCGCACGTTCCGCCGCGCCGCCAGGACTCGCGGTGCGCACCACCACCCAGGTGTCCGCGGAGACCACGGCCGCACTCGAACAGGCGGCCCGGACCGCCCGGACCTCGGCGTCGGTGGTGTTGATCGCCGGTGTCGCCGCGTTCCTGCACCGCATGACCGGCCGGGCCGACCAGGTCCTGGGCCTGCCGACGGCGTCGCGTGCGTCCCAGGCCACCAGGACGACGCCGGGGATGTCGGCGAACGTCGTGCCGCTGCGGCTCACCCTCGACCGGGAGATGTCGGTCACCGACCTCCTCACACAGGCGTCCAAGCGAATCAAAGAGGTGCTGGCCCACCAGCGTTACGATTACGCGGGGCTGCGGCGGGACCAAGGGGTTCTCGCTCAGGAGGACCGCCTGTTCTGCAGCCGCGTCAACATCATGCGCTTCACCTATGGCGTGCATTTCGGTGAGGCCACGGCCAAGGCGCACTATCTGTCCGGAACCGTCAGTGACGACCTCTCGGTGATCATCTACGACCGTTCCGACGGGAACGGCCTGGAAATCACGCTCGATGCCAATCCCCGGCTCTACACCGCCGACGAGCTGGCCACGCTGGAAGCCCGGCTGTCGCGATTCTTCGACTCTTTCGCGGTCCTCGGTGACCGTCCGATCGGTGAAGCGGAGGTGCTCAGCACCGCGGAACGGGACAGGCTGCTGGTGGGCTGGGCGGGCGGGTTCACCACCACGGAACCCGCGACACTGGCGGCACTGGTGTCCGACCGCGCCGCCGAGCACCCTGATCGGATCGCGATCACCTGCGACGGCGATTCGCTGACCTACCGCGAGCTCACCGAATCGGCGAATCGGCTGGCTCGGTTACTGATCGCGAACGGCGTCGGCCCGGGGGACCTGGTCGGGCTCGCCTTCCCTCGATCCTTGGAGTTGATCACCGCAATGCTCGGGGTGATCACCTCGGGCGCCGCCTATCTGCCGCTGGACACCGCCTACCCGGCCGAGCGGATCGCGTATCTGATCGAGGACGCCGGTCCCGCCGCGATCCTCGCCACGGACACGGCGTTGCCCGGCGCGGTATCCCTGCACGACGAAGATGTGCGGAACGAGATCGCGAAGCTGTCGGAAGCCCCGGTGGCCGACGCGGAACGCGTCCGGCCCCTGACCCCCGAAGACCCGGCCTACGTCATTTACACCTCCGGCTCGACCGGCGCTCCCAAGGGCGTGGTCATCCCGCACCAGAACGTCGTCCGGCTTTTCAGCTCCACCCGGCGGCAGTATGGCTTCCATCACGACGACGTGTGGACGATGTTCCACTCGTTCGCGTTCGATTTCTCCGTGTGGGAGATCTGGGGGCCGCTGCTGCACGGTGCCCGTCTGGTCGTGGTGCCGCACGCGGTGACCCGTTCTTCGCCCGATTTCCTCCGGCTGCTGGTGGAGGAGAGGGTCACGATCCTCAGTCAGACGCCGTCGGCGTTCTACCAGCTGATCGAGGCTGACCGGCAGGACCCCGGCCTGGGCGCGCGGCTGGCCCTTCGGGCGGTCACCTTCGGCGGCGAGGCGCTCGACCTCACCCGCCTGGAGGACTGGTACGACCGGCATCCGGAGGATTCTCCGCTGCTGATCAACATGTACGGCATCACCGAGACGACGGTCCACGTCACCCAGCTCCCGCTCGGCCGCGCGGATTGCGCGCCGGGCACCGGAAGCCTGATCGGCCGGGCACTCGACGACCTGCGCGTCTACCTGCTGGACGCCGAGGGCTCGCTCGTTCCGCAGGGGATGCCGGGTGAGATCCACGTCGCCGGCGCGGGACTGGCGGCAGGCTACTTGAATCGCCCGGAGCTGACCGAGGCGCGTTTCGTGCCCTGCCCGTTCGGGGTGACCGGAGAGCGCATGTACCGCAGCGGCGACCTGGCGCGCTGGACCGACGACGGCTGCCTGCAGTACCTCGGTCGCGCGGATGATCAGGTCAAGATTCGCGGCTTCCGGATCGAGCCGGGAGAGGTCGAGGCGGCGTTGGGCCGGTACCCGGGTGTGGCGCAGGCTGTCGTGGTCGTACGTGAGGATCGGCCCGGGGACAGGCGGCTCGTCGGATACGTCGTCCCGGCAGGCGACACCCGTCTCGATCCGGTCGCCGTCCGGGAGAGCTGCTCCGGTTCCTTGCCGGAGCACATGGTGCCCGCCGCGGTCGTCGTGCTGGCCGGAATGCCGCTGACCCGCAACGGCAAGGCCGACCGGCGGGCGTTGCCCGCACCGGACTACGCGACTTCCGTCGATCTGTCCCGCGAGCCGCGCACCGAGAGCGAGAGGCTGCTGTGCGCCATGTTCGCCGAAGTACTCGGTGTACCCGAGGTCGGTGTCGGGGACAGCTTCTTCGGACTGGGAGGCGACAGCATCATCGCCATCCAGCTGGTCGCCCGCGCGCGTGCCGCCGGACTGCGGTTCACCCCGGCCGACGTGTTCACGCGGCGCACGGTCGAGGGACTGACGGAGGTGGCGGTGGAGGTCCATGACGAACAGGTCCCCGTCGTCGAGGATCCCGGCGCGCGGGTGCCGCTCACCCCGATCCTGCGCCGGATGACCGATCAGGGCGCACCGTTCGACGAGTATCACCAGTGGACGTTGCTGAGCACTCCCGCCGGGCTGACCGGTGAGCGGCTGACCGAATTGCTGAAGTCGCTCGTGGACGCCCACGACATGCTGAGGGCGAGGCTGGAAGGCGACGGACTGTACATCGGCGACGGAGCCGAAGTCGAACTCTCGATCGTGACGGAAGACCCGCTGAAACACCGCGAGGAACTGGCCGCCTGGCTCGATCCCGCGCAGGGCCGGGTGTTCGGCGCGGTCTGGCAGCCCGGAGCTCCTGGGCAACTGCTCCTGGTGGCCCACCACCTCGTGGTGGACGGTGTTTCCTGGCGCGTGCTGGCCGACGACCTCGCCGCGGCCTGGGCGGGCTCCGGACCGGACCGGCCGCGCACGTCGTTCCGCACTTGGGCCACCGCGCTGACCACTGCCGATCGCGGCGCCGAACTCGCGCACTGGAAGCGGGTGCTGGCCACGCCCGACGCCACCCTTGGCGTGGCCACCGGTGACACCGGCCAGGGGCAGCTGACCGTCGAACTGCCGTCCGCCGCGACGGGACGGCTGCTCACCGCCGTACCGCAGGCCCTGCGCACCGGGGTGCACGAAGTCCTCCTCGCCGCGGCGGCTCAGGCCGTCGGCACCTGGCGTGATCCCATTTGCGCGCCGGTCCTGCTGGAGGTGGAAGGACACGGCCGGGAGGAGACCGCCGTACCAGGCGCCGATCTCTCGCGCACCGTCGGCTGGTTCACCGATCTGCATCCAGTGGCGGTCACTCCGTCCGTCCACGTGACCGAGACCGTCGGGGACGTCAGGGCTCGGCTCGCGGAGGTTCCGGCCGATGGCCTCGGCTATGGGCTCTTACGTCACGTCGATGGTGCCCTGGCCGAAGAGGCCGCTCCGCAGGTGCTGGTGAACTACCTCGGCCGGTTCGGCATCGGTGACGGTGACTTCTCGATCCGCGCCTTCGGCGGCGAGCGGGACCCCCGCATGCCCGCCGCGCACATACTGGAAATCAACGCGCTGACCGAGGAACGCCCGGACGGCCCGGTGCTGACCGGCACTTTCTCCTACGACCGTGCCCGGCTGACCGAGACCGACGCGAAAGAGCTCGCCTTGGCCTGGCTGGACGCCTTGAGCGAACTCGCGACGGGATCCGGTTCGGTGGGACGGCTCATCCCCGCGGACTTCCCCTTGGTCCGGGTGGACCGGAATCGGCTCGACGATCTGATCGGACGGTACCCAGGCCTTGCCGACGTCCTTCCCGTGACACCGCTGCAGCGGGAAATGCTCGAGCACAGCGGGCGCGCCACCGGCGGCCCCGACGTCTACGTCGTCCAGGTGCTACTCGATCTCGGAGGGGATCTGGACGCCGTCCGCCTGCGGAGCGCTTGCCAGGGCCTGGTGGACCGGCACCCGGCTCTGCGGGCGGCCTTTCCCGGTGGCGGAGTACAGATCGTGGTGGCCGGGGCAGAGCTTCCCTGGCGGGACGGCGTCTCGGCGGACCCGGCCGAGATCACGCGAGTGGTGGCCGAAGACCGCCAAGAGCGATTCGACACGACACGGCCTCCCCTGATGCGCGCGCGTTTGCTCCGTACGGGAGAGCGCAGGCACACGTTGCTCCTGAGCATGCATCACGCGGTCTTCGACGGATGGTCGCTGTCGCTGCTGTTGAGGGAGCTGGTTCACGCATACGAAGGTGTTCCCCTGCCCGAGGCGCCCGGCTTCGCCGAACATCTGCGCTGGCTCGCCCGCCAGGACGGCCACACCGCCCGGCACGCCTGGTCGGGGCACGTGGGCGAGACTCCGCCGGCCCTGTTCGCCGCGCCGATCGCCGACGACCCGACGCTGCTGCCGCTTCAGCGGAACCTGCGCCTGGACGAGCCTGATATGGCGGCGCTGGTGCGCACGGGCAAGGAACGAGGTCTGACCCTCGGCGTACTGGTGCGTACCGCCTGGGCGCTGACCCTGGGTGAACTGACGGGAACGGGTGACGTGATGCTCGGCGCCACGGTTGCGGGAAGGTCGCCGGAGGTACCGGGTATGGCATCGATCGTCGGCTTGCACACCGCGATCGTCCCGGTGCGCGTGCGGCGCGCTCCCGGGGAGACTTACGCCGGGTTGGCGGCTCGGTTGCAGACCGAGCAAGCAGGCCTGCTGTCGCACGAGCACCTGGGCTGGCCCGCGGTCGCGGAAGCCCGAGGGGACGGCCCGCTGTTCGCCGCACATCTGGTTTTCCACAACTATCCCGTGGGCCTCCTGGCGAGCGCCGGCTCCTCGGGGGTCGAGGTCCACGGGGTGGAGGTCAACGACGGCACGCACTACCCGTTGTCCTTGGTGGCGCGGCAGGAGGGAGCCGAACTGGCTCTGCGCATCGATCACCGCCGCGACGCGATTTCCGCAGCGGAAGCGGAAGCACTCGGGAACCGGTTGATGACCCACTTGGCGGCGCTGGCCGAAAACGCCGACTCGGTGCCTCTCAGCTGACACACTGAGTGTGCGCCGAGGAGCCATCGTGACGCCCCGTCCTGGCCAACCGGTACACCCAAGAGGACGTCGTGGCCGCGAACGTGCTGCCAGGTCAGGACATCTGTCAGGTTCTCGCGGCCACGACGCGCCGCCCCCCGGAAGTGCTGTGGGGGAGTCGTCGGTGCTTCCGGTCAGAGTCCCAGTAGCCGCTCGGCGTTTCGGTGACCGAGGTTCGCTTTGTCTTCGGCGCTGAGTGGAGCGGTGTCGACGAAGGCTCGAGCACCACCGGCGCCGCCGAACCGGCCTTTCATGCCGTTGTACGGATCGTCGTCGCCGTACATCACCCGTCCGGGGCCGAGTACATCGACAGCCAGGGTGAGCAGGCGATGGCTGAGCACGCCGCCCGGTGTCACATGGAGGTTGCCGGTGATGTACTCGATCACCCGGCGTTGCAGGGTCTTGTTCCCTTCGCTGAGCAAGTCGGCTCGATCAGCGAACGGAACGAGCATTTCGCCCCACCGGCCAAGGATGATCTGCAGAGCCGGATGGCGGTCGAAGGTGCCGGCCAGGATGAGCCGGAGGGCGGCCAGCCCGGCGTCCACGTGCCAGCCCCAGCCTCCGGTGGCGAGGTTGAGGTTCGTCCAGTCGTCGAATCCGCCGTAGCTGGCGTCGCGTACCGTCCGCAGTGGCTGCCCGGGGTGGATGTACAACGGCACATCCAGTGCCGCGGCCGCCTCGAAGACCGGGCGGAACGACTCATGGTCGAGGTACCGCTCGCCGGTCAGTGGCACCACCTGGGCGCCGACGAGCCCCAGCTCGGTGACACTGCGTTCGAGCTCACGCGCGGCGGCCGGAGGGTCAGGCGTGGGCAGTGTCGCCAAGGCAGCGAAGCGGTCCGGGTGAGCTTTGACGGTTTCAGCCAGGAAGTCGTTCGCGTCGCGAGCCAGTGGCACGGCCTCGGCGGCGGGCAGCGGCTGCGTGCCCGGGGTGGTGATCGAAAGCACCTGCATGTCGACCCCCGCCGCGTCCATGCGGGCGAGCCGTTCCTCACCGACCTCACGCAGGCGGTGATCGGTCTGTTCTCGACTGCTGAGCAAGTTCACCGTGTCGTCGCCCCCGAACCGCAGGAGCGCATCGCGCAGGTCCGCCGTCCAGGTGTGCTCTTCGACCCCGATCACGCGCTGTGCGCGAGCCACGTCATCGACCATCCTCATCCCCTGTCGTTTTCGAGTCCGCTCGGCGGGGTGTCCGAGGCCGAGAGGCAGTGCGCGACCGCCGCCGCCAAGATCTCCGGGGCGCTCGCATAGGCGAAATGACCTTGACCGGTGAGCGTCAGCCGCCGGAGTCCGGGCAGGACACCGCGCAGCGCGCCTTCACGGTCGGCCGGCAGCACCGGGCTTTCGGCGCCCACCAGCAGCCAGGTCGGGCCTGTGATGCCGTCCAGGTCGCCAGGACACCAGGCCAGCTCGTCCAGGAGCCTCAACTCGTCGGGAAACGCGTCGACCGTCTGCAGCATCCGGCTCCACAACGGCGATTCGGCGAACGCGGCGATGGCACTCGCCGGAAGCTTGATGACGTCTTCCAGGATCGCGCGGACGGCACCTTCTTTATCGCCACCGGCGATCAGCCGCCGGATCGCGGGAATCCGCCCAGCGCTGACCGGTCCGTCGATCGAATGGCGTGGTTCGTAGACGATGACGGGGCCCGGGAATCGTTCCCGAGCCGCGAAACCGAGGGCACAGCCTCCGCCGAAGCTGTGCCCGAGGATCGCGACGTCGGGTCCGGCGAGGGCCACCACGGCCGAAAGGTCGTCGACCTCCGCGTCGATGGCGAACCCCGGATTGATGTTCGGGCTGGAACCACGCCCGCGCCGGTCGTAGACAAAGACGGTGTGCTTGCCGGACATCGCCGCGGCGAACGGCAGCCAATCCCGAGCGGAAGCGAACGAACCGTGGCACACCACCAACGGAGGTCCGGTACCCAGCCTCAGGTAAGCGAGCTCGGTGCCGTCGGAGGATGTCACTCGGCCACTTTCCGCCACCGAGCCGTCAGGAAGCGGGAGCTGGTCGAGCATCGTGGACCTCCTCGTCTAGAACCAGAGTTAAGATAAGTCGCTTCCGCTGATCCTGCAACCCCGCTGCCTCGACGGTGAGTACGTGACGTCGCGATAGAATCGCGCGGCGGCCTGGGCGAACGGGCCGGGGTCATCCAGCAAGCGACAGGGGGATGGTTCGTTGCCGAGGAACCGTGCGCAGATCCCCATCGAGGAGCGGCGAGCCGACTTGGTCGCGGCCGCCACCGAGGTGTTCCTCACCCGCGGTTACGAGGGCGCGACGATGGACGACATCAGCAAGGCCGCCGGTGTGACCAGGGCGAACATCTACTGGTACTTCAAATCCAAGGACGAGATCTTCGCGGCTGTCATGACGCAACTGCTGCGCCGCGACTTCCACGCGCTGGCCGCCGAACACGCGGGTCTCGACGCGATGAGCAGGCTCACCCGGGGGCTGGCCAGCATGCGCTCGTACCGCTCGCTCCATCAGGCCATGCACGACCGCCTCATGCACAACGACGACGTGCGTGAGGCGCACGATCTGTGGCTGGAGTGGATCCGCGACTTGGTTCGCCGAATGCTGGACGAGCGCGGAATCGATACCGACCGGGACCTGGCCGCCCACCTCATCGAAGCCGTCTTCGAGGCGGTTCACCTGCCGATGACACACCGGCGTCCGCCGCACGAAATGATCCGCTTCATCGTCGATCTGATGGCGAACCCGGCACCTCGCCCGGCCGGCTGACCTGCGTCAACTACTCACTCAAGGATCGGCCGCGCCTTATTGAGCCGTAGGGCAGAGATGTCCTGCCGGATGGCGAGTCCGTGAAGGGAGCTCTCCCCTCATCGCACGCGCGGAAAGTTCCCTTCGCCGCAGGTGGTGCGGTCCTTATGGGCGAGGGAAGGCTCGGACACGTCGCGAAAGTGGCTTTCGCGACACCGAAGCCCGCATCCAGCAAGCGCCCGAACACGCCACATTTGCCTTACGGGTCCTTAAGTCTGTCACTTTGAGTATCTGTAGCTAGCTCACCGTCAACTTTGCCCCTGGATGGGCGGCTTGGTTGACATCGGGTCGAAACCGAACTTATGTTAAACATGGTTTAAGAGACGAGAACTGCAGTTCGGCTCAGCGCGGAGCACCGGAACCCGGGCCGCGGCGCTTTGCCGATGACCGGGTTCAGCTTCACCCCCTCAGGTTCGGAGGGTTCGACCGATGTCCGAAACCGCAAGACCCAGCACCCGTGCCGACCGGCGCCCGGCGCGCACGGCGGCCATTTCCGGCTTCTTCGGCACCACGCTCGAGTACTACGACTTCCTCATCTACGGAACGGCCGCCGCGCTCTACTTCGGCCCCGTCTTTTTCCCGGGCAACTCCTACGCGACGTTGCTCTCCCTCGGCAGCATCGGTGTCGCCTACGTGGCCAGGCCCTTCGGCGCGATCGTCTGGGGGCATCTCGGTGACCGGATCGGGCGCAAGCGGATCCTGTTGGCGATTCTGCTGACGATGGGCGTGGCCACCTTCCTGGTGGGCTGCGTACCGAGCACCGCGGCGATCGGACCGGCGGCGCCGGTCATCCTGATCTGTCTGCGGGTCGTCCAGGGAATCTCCGCAGGTGGGGAACAGGCCGGCTCGGCTCTGCTGGCTCTGGAGCACGCGCCTGACAACCGTCGCGGGTTTTACACGAGCTGGACGCAAGGTGGATCGCAGCTGGGCAATTTCCTGGCTTTCGTGGTTTTCGTGCCGCTGGCGGCCGTCCTGCCCGAAAGCGCGATGAGCGCCTGGGGTTGGCGGATTCCGTTCTGGGCCAGCGCCGTAGTGGTGCTGGTGACCTTCTTCCTGCGTCGCCGGCTTTCGGAACCGCCGGTGCGTCGGCAACTTGAGCGCGAAGGGCTGGCCAGCAAGGTGCCGCTCCTGGCGGTGCTGCGTGATCATCGCGCCGCGGTGGTGCGCATCGTGCTGGCCTCGGTATGCATCGCGCCGGCCGGGCTGGTCTACATCTTCGGTCTCTCCTACGGCACCACTGTGGTGGGGCTCGGGAAAACCGGCCTCCTCAACCTGGTCTCGGCCGCGAGCCTGCTCATGGTCGTCACCCAGCCGCTGTTCGGACTGCTGTCCGACCGGATCGGCCGCAAGCCGGTGTTCGTCGTCGGCGCGGCCGGGACCGCGGTGACGGTGCCACTGTGGTTGAACGGGCTCCGCGCCGGGAACTGGCTGCAGATCTACACCTTCGGCCTGCTGCTCCTGGGGGTTTTCGTCGCGATGACGGCCGGGATAGTCCTGGCGACCTTTCTCGAGATGTTCCCCGCCGACATCCGGTTCAGCGGGATGGCCGTCAGTTTCACGACCGGCATCGTGGTCACCGGTTTCATTCCGGCGATAGCCCAGTCGATGATCCAAGCCGACCCGCACGACCTCACGCCGATTTCGTGGTTGTTCGCGGGGATCATGGTCGTCTCGGGTGCCGCGATCGCGAGCGCGCGCGAGACCGCCCGCATCCCCACCGCGGAACTGGGCATGTCCCGGCGTCGGACCAAGACGGGACCGGCCGGAAACGTCGAATCGTCACTCGTCAAACCTCGTTGAGCCACGCCCCCTGTGTGTGAGAGAAGGGAGAAAGATGAACAGCGACGAAGCCACGGCGAGCAGCACTCTCGCCTTGGCGGACGACGCCGCGCTCGATGCCCTCTACGCGGGGCTTGACGCCGCCGATCTCAGTCCACTGTGGACTATTACCGAAGAGTTGCTCACCCCGGAACCGCGGCCGGCCGCCGTTCCCTGGCTATGGGCGGCCGCGTCGATGAAGCCGCTGGCCCGCGAGGCGATCCGGCTGGTTCCGGTGGAGCGCGGTGGCGAACGGCGGGTGCTGGCGCTGCGGAATCCCGGTCTCGGCGGACGGCCCTACGCGGTCGGCACGTTGTGGGGAGCCCTGCAGTGCTTGGGACCGAACGAGGTCGCGCCCGCGCACCGGCACACCCCCGGTGCGATCCGCTTCGTGCTGGAAGGTGAGGGTGTGTGGACCACTGTGGACGGCGATTCCTGTGACATGCGGCCGGGCGACCTCATCCTGACCCCGTCGGGGCAATGGCACGATCACACCAACGGCGGCGACCGGGAGATGTTCTGGTTCGACGGGCTCGACCTGCCGATGATCCAGGCGCTCGATGGCGTTTTCTTCGAGCACTGGCCCGGACCGGGCGAGTCACAACCCCAGCCGGCCGAGCACAACACGTCCGAGAGGCTGACCCGAGGCAAGCTCGGAAGCCGGTACAGCGACGGCGCGGTCACCGGGCCACTCACTCCGCGACCGTCCGAGCTGCTGATCTACCGGTGGTCCGACACCGCCGCGGAGCTGGAACGGCTGGGCCGGGAGTCGGACGATCCCCTGCTGGTGATCGAGTACACCAACCCGGAAACGGGCGCCAGCGTGCTGCCGACCATGGCGTGCGCGCTGCACCGGGTTCGCGGCCAGAGCCGCGCGACGAGGCGGAGCGGTAACGCGGTCTACGTCGTCTACAGCGGGCAAGGCACGAGCGTCATCGATGGTCAGCTCTTCACCTGGGGCGCGGGCGACATGTTCGTCGTGCCGTCGTGGGCCGCGGTCGAACACAACGCCGCGCAGGCCGATCTGTTCGTGCTCACGGACGAACCCGTCCTGCGAGCCCTGGGGATCGCCCGGCGCCAAGTGCTGCCGGAGCAGCAGAAGGTCACCGGCGAATTTTCTCGGTCCCACGTGAACAGTGGAAGAGGCAGTCGATGAAACTCGCACTGTTCGACGACAACCGGCTCGGCGCCGTCGTCGTGAAGCCGTCCGGTGACACGATCGTCGACGTCACCGAAGCGCTGCCGTGGCCGCACGATCCGGATCCGCTGACCGCGGGCTGGTGGCGAGCCCTTTGCCGCGATTTCGCAGCACTCCGGCCGGCCCTGGAAACAGCCGCCGCGGCGGGAACGCCGCGTTCGACCGACGATGTGAGGCTTCGAGCGCCGGTTCTGGCGCCCTCGAAGATCGTCGCGGCCGCCTCGAACTACCGGGAGCACGTCGACGAAATGCACGAGGTCCAGGAGCGGACCCTGGGCCGGGTCGAGCGCTGGATGATGGAGTTCGACGTGTTCCTCAAAGCGCCGTCTTCGATCGTGGGGCCGGGTGCGGACATCGTGCTGCCCGCCGATGTCGTCGCCGCCGGCCATGAGGTCCACCACGAGTCGGAACTGGTCGTCGTGATCGGATCCGGCGGCCGCGAAATTCCCGAGGAATCGGCGATGGACCACGTGCTGGGCTTCACCGCGGGCCTCGACATCACCGTGCGCAGCCCCGCCGACCGTTCGCGGCGCAAGAGCTACGACTCGTTCAGCCCTGTGGGCCCGTGGATCACCACAAGAGACGAGATCGGCGACGGCTCGGGTCTGGACATCCTGCTGACCACCGGCGGCGAGACCCGCCAGTCCGTCAACACCGGCACGCTCATCACTCCGGTGCCACGCCTGATCGCCTATGCCTCGTCGGTCATGACGCTGTATCCCGGCGACCTGCTGTTCACCGGCGCGCCGCCGGGAGTGGGGCCGATCTTCAAGGGAGAAGAGCTCGAAATGAGCATCAGCCGGATCGGAACCATGAACGTCTCCGTGGTGTGAAAGGAAACAAGCAATGAAGATCGCCAACGTCGCCGGACGTGCCACGCTGCTCGTGTCGGACTTCGAAGGAATCGACGTCGCGTCGGCGAGCGAGGGGAAGTTCGGTCCCGGACTCGGTTCGGTCTACGACGACTGGGACGGCTTCCTCGCCTGGGCCGAATCGGCTCCGGCCCGGGATACCGTGCCGGTCTCCCGTGAGCGGCTCGAAAGCCCATCGCCGCATCCGGGACAGATCATCGCGGTCGGCCTCAACTACGCGGAACACGCCGCCGAGTCCGGGTTCGCCGTCCCGGACCGGCTGCCGCCGACCTTCACCAAATTCGCCAGCGCCCTGAGCGGACCCGACTCGGAGGTGGTGCTGCCCGAAGGCGGCAACACCGACTGGGAGGTCGAACTGGTGGTCGTCATCGGCCGCACCGCGCGCCGCCTCGCGGAGGCAGACGCTTGGCAGTACGTCGCCGGTCTCACCGTGGGGCAGGACATCTCGGAACGGATCACCCAGTCCGCCGGCCCGTCGCCCCAGTTCAGCCTCGGCAAGTCGTTCGCGGGGTTCGCGCCGGTCGGGCCCTGGCTGGTGACCCTGGACGAGCTGCCCGACCGCGACGACCTCGCGCTCGGCTGCACGATCAACGGCGAGGTCGTTCAGGACGGGCGCACCCGCGACCTGATCTTCGGCGTTCCGGCCCTGATCGCGAAGCTGTCGCACATCGTGACGCTGAATCCGGGGGACCTGATCTTCACCGGCACACCCGCCGGCGTCGGGCTGGGGCGCTCGCCGCAGCGGTTCCTCAAGCCGGGCGACCGGCTCGACAGCTGGATCGAAGGCATCGGTTCGCTCCACCAGATCTTCGTCGTCGACGAGCCGGGGGTGTGAGATGGCTCTGCACGGTTTGACCAGGGTCGTGATGGGCGTTCCGAACGTGGCGGAAACCATCGGCTATTACAGCGAATTCGGACTGGAACATCTCGGCAACGGCTCGTTCTCGACGCAAGACGGCGGTGAGCAGCTGCGGATCGTCCCCGCACCCACGAGACGTCTGGTCGAGCTGGGAGTCGGCTGTGATGACCCGGACGATCTCGGGGACATCGCGGCGCGGCTCGACCGGCTAGGGCTGCCGCGCGTCGTCGGCGACCGGACAGTGGAAGCGATCGAACCGGTCACGGGTTTCACCACGAAGGTGCGGATCGCGCCGCGGATCGTGGTGACCCCGGTCGCCTCGACGCCGTACAACGGGCCAGGGCGTATCGAGCGATCCGGCCGGGCACCCGGCGTCGTCCGCTCGGAACCGGTACGGCCGAAGAAGCTGGGGCACGCCGTCATCGGGACGGTGAATCTCGAGGCGACGATGAACTTCTTCATCGACGGGCTCGGTTTCAAGGTCAGCGACTACATCGGGGGCAAGGGTGCCTTCCTGCGGTGCTCGACCGACCATCACAACGTCCTGGCCCTGAGCGCTCCGGTGAACTTCCTGCACCACACGAGCTGGCAGGTCGACGACGTCGATGACGTCGGACGTGGCGCCAAAGCCATGCTGGAAGCCGATCCCGGTCGTCATGTCTGGGGGCTCGGGCGTCACCACGCCGGGTCGAACTTCTTCTGGTACTTGAAGGACCCGGCGGGCAACTTCTCGGAGTACTACGCGGACATGGACTGCGTGCCCGACGACGAGCTCTGGACTCCTGAAGTGTTCGAGGGGGCCCAGGGCCTGTTCAACTGGGGGCCGCCGCCTCCGCCGTCCTTTCTCGCGCCGGACGATCTCGCCGCACTGATGACGGGCCAGCACGCGCCGAGCCGCTGACCGGCCGGAATCTCTTTCGATGCGAAGACAGGAGCAAGAACATGAGCAGCTCTCTGAGCGACGTCTACCAGTCGATGCCGGTGGAAGGCACAGGGCAGGCGCCGACGGAATTCGACGCCTTCACCTTCGGCCTCCCCGCTTACCCCGCGACGCGAACGGGAGAGGAGAAGCGAAACCAGCTGGTGGCCACGGCCGCCTCGTTCAAGGAACTCCTCGCCGAAAACGCGGCAGAGGCCGACCGGGCACGTCGTGTCCCCGAGCCCGTCATCAAGGCGCTGGCCGACGCGGGCCTGTTCAAACTGACGGTGCCACAGCGCTACGGCGGGCATGAAGCCGACGTCAGGACCATCATCGACGTCGCCGCCACGTTGGCGGAAAGCTGCGGATCGACCGCCTGGGTCGTCACTCTCATCAACACGGTGGCCATCGGCGTGGGCATGCTGCCGAAGCAGGCCCAGGACGAGGTCTTCGGTGCCGATCCCGAAGCGCGTGTCGCCGGTGTCTTCTCTCCGCGCGGGGAATCGCAGCGCGCCGACGGCGGTTTCCGCGTCACGGGGCAGTGGTTCTACGGGTCGGGGTCGTTGCATTCGGATTGGGTCATGGTCGGATTCCCGCTCGTCGACGACCACGGCGAGACCTACGACTTCGGGCTGGGGCTGATCCCACGCGAAGACTACGACGTGAAGGACACCTGGTTCGTCACAGGGATGAGGGGATCCGGCAGCAATGCGATCGTGGTCGAGGACGCGTTCGTTCCCGACCACCGGATCCTGCCGGTCAGCGGGGCCATCAACGGGGTTTTCCCGACCGAGTTCAAGGACGAGGCGCTTTACCGGTCCGCCTTCCACCCCGCGTTCACCCTGGTGCTCACCGGAGCGCAGCTGGGCATGGGCCGCGCCGCGCTGAAGCACGTGGTCGATCTCGCCGGCGAACGAACGATCGCGAACACCGTCTACACCCGGCAGCGGGACTCCGTCGGGTTCCAGCTGCAGATCGCCGACGCCGCGGCGTTGATCGACACCGCGCATCTCCACGTCTACCGCGCCGCGACCGAGATCGACGAGGCGGCGAGACGCGGCGAGTCACCGGGTTATCGGATGCGCGCTCGCCTCCGCTCGGACGCGGCCCGGGCGGCGACCTGTGTCAAGGACGCGCTCGATCTGCTCATCACGGCGCACGGCGCGGGCAGCTTCGCCGAATCGAGCCCGATCCAGCGGATATGGCGAGACTCGAACATCTCCCTCCGGCACGGCACCCTCGTCCCTCCGGCGTCACGGGAGATCTATGGCAAGGCACTACTGGGATTCCCCGTCGACGAGAACATCACCAAACTCCTCTGAGCGAAAGCCGCTCCGCACAGCCGAAGGAGGTCAACCATGTCCCAGCTCGCCACGCCGTCGTTGATCGACAGCGACCACTTCCGCCGGGTGCTCGGCCAGTACCCGACCGGGGTTTGCGTGATCACGGGCATCGGTCCCGACGGCAAGCCGGTCGGGATGACCGTCGGGACGTTCACCTCGGTGTCCTTGGACCCGCCGTTGGTGGCGTTCCTTCCCGGGAAGAACTCCCGGGCGTATGCCGCCATCGCCCGAAGTGGACGGTTCGCCGTCAACATCCTGGCCGGTGACCAGGTCGCGCTCTGCCGTCGATTCGCCTCGCGCGAGAGTGACAAGTTCCGCTCGGTGAGCTGGCGTCCGTCCCCGCAGGGCTCTCCCTTGCTCGACGACGCGGTGGCCTGGATCGACTGCCGGCTCGACGCGGCCTTCGAGGTGGGTGACCACGTGATGGTCATCGGGGCGGTGGAGGGTCTCGACATCGAACGCGAAACCGCGCCGCTGATGTTCTTCCAGGGCGGCTTCGGCCGGTTCTCGGCGTTGTCGGTCGTGTCCGGCGCCCTCGATGACACGGCCGCGCATCTGCGGCTGGCCGAGCTGGCGGGCCCGCGGCTGCAACGGCTGTCCACCGCCTTGGGTGTGCATGCCGCGGCGAGCGCACGCGCCGGTGATCACGTCATCCAGCTGGCTTGGGCAGGTGCCGAGGACTCCGATCTCCCGACCAACCTGGTCGGCCTCCGGTTGCCCTTCGCCGCGCCGTTCGGCCTGACCTTCGCCGCATGGGAGACCGAAGCGGTGCGGGATCGCTGGCTCGGTCGTCATATCGGCGACGCCGTGTATCGGGACGCGTTGCTCGAAAGTCTGGAACGTGCCCGGAGTCAAGGGTGGAGCGCGATTCCCGACCATGTGAAGCTGCGGGAGATCGAGTCGAGTATCGCGCGGATCGCCTCGGCGGGTCAGCTTCCGGACGCGATCCGGGAGCTCGACGCTCGCATCGTCGATTTCGCCTGCGAGTACGCCGAGTTGTCCGACGAGCGTCCGCGTGGGGTGTCGGTGCCGGTCTTCGACCGTGCCGGGCAGGTCATGCTGGCGTTGACGGTCCAGCGTCTCCCGGAAATGGATCAGGAAACTCTCGACCGGTGCCGGACGGCACTCGTCGATGTCGGGCGGGAGATGACCGCCGCGCTCGACGGAACACCACCGGCCGGCTGACCTCGACCGGATGAAATCCGCCCACTCCCACTGACATCTGGAAGGAAGATTCGTTCATGCCCCATCTGCAGCTTCCGGCGCCAACCCCGGCCATCTCGGTGAAGCCGGTCACCTTGCCCTTCGAGGGCCGCTACACCGACCTTGAAGTCAAGGTCACCGCCCCCGTGACCGGCTCCGATCTGCCCATCATCCTGCTGTCCCACGGTTTCGCCTCGTCCTTGGACGGCTACGAGCCCTTGGCGGACTTCTGGGCCGCCCACGGATTCGTGGTCATCCAGCCCACCCACCTCGACTCCAAAAAGGTGGGGCTCCCCGCCGAAGACCCGCGTCGCAAGGCGCTGTGGCGCTTCCGTGTCGAGGACGACAAGCACGTGCTCGACCACCTCGACCGGCTGGAACAGGCTGTTCCCGGCCTCGCCGGCCGCGCCGACCGGAACCGGATCGCCGTGGCCGGGCACTCTTTCGGTGGCCAGACCGCCGGAATCCTGCTGGGCTTGCACGTCACCGACGCGGAGACCGGTAAGGCCGAGGACCTGTCCGACGCCCGGGTCAAGGCCGGCGTGCTGCTGGCCACCGCGGGCCGCGGTGGCGACGCTCTGACGCCGTTCGCGGCCGAGCATCTCCCGTGGTTGCGCGAGGTCGATTTCGGCAAGCTGACCACGCGAACCGTGGTCTTCGCCGGCGACCAGGACCACAGCGCCGCGCTGACCAACCGGGGGGCGTCCTGGACCACCGACCCGTACTTCTTGAGCCCGGGCGCCGAGAGCCTGATCACCCTTGTCGGCGCCGAGCACTTCCTGGGCGGGATCTCCGGCTACGACGTCACGGAAACGACCGACGAGAACCCCGAGTACGTCGCCCTCGTGCAACGGGCCAGTTGGGCTTACCTTCGTAAGGCCCTCGGTATCGAAGAGGACAGCTGGAACGCGATCCAGGAGGACCTCGCCGAGAGCCCGCTGGCGCACATCGAGTCCAAGTAGTACCGAGCAAGGGGCGTGGGAGCGGTGACATGGTTTGCCGGGCCGGGCACCGCGATGGCCGTCATCACCAACGAACCGCATGTGCCGACGGCCATCGAGCCCACTTGCGATGTCAGCCTTTTCGAGGCGGTCCACCTGGGGAATGAAGCCATTGTCGAGGTAAGACGTGGACTGGCAATCGATCGTCCGGGAGCGATGCCGAGGCAACCGCTGTCCCCGCTACGGCGGTGTCATCGTGCGATTTTTCGCAGGCTCGGCCTGTTCCACCCCACGGCGGGCGCGAATTGCCCAGATCTCGCCGGTGGCGGCGTCCCCTTCGAGCCAGAAAGTTGTCGTCGACGAGCTGGTGAGCTGGATCCTTCTTGGCGGAGCCGGGCGGTGAAGCAGTTTCCATGCAGAGAATATTCCTGCGTTCGAAGATTCATCGAGCGACCGTTACGGCCAATTTTCTGGACGCCCTGCCGAGCAGGTGTCGTTTGTGGACATCGCCAAGGACGCGCGGTTTCGAAAGATACCTCGTAGTCGGCGTCCAGTGTCGCGAAAGCCACATTCGCGACGCCTGATGTCCCGAAAGTGGCTTTCGCGACACCGAAGCCGGCATCCAGCAAGTGCCCGAGCACGCCACAATTGCCTTGCTCTCAATAGGCGGTTAGTCACCGTCGTCCTCGTGATCGCGGGCGTCGGGACCATGCCCTGGTGCCGCGAGAGGACGGCGGCCGACGCCCGTGGACAGGACCGAGCAAGGTCAACTGCGCGTTTGTCGGGCGTTTTTGCACGTTTTCCCGGAGGGGCACGGTGCTCCAGCGAGGGATCTCCCGACGGATCGGGGTCGGCACTCGATGCGACGCGGTGACTGACGGGCCTGGGGGCTTCACTGAGCCGAACAGGTGGTGAGGCCTGCGGCGCTCCGCTGCTGCCTGGAGTCGAGCCGGCGCCCGACGAGTTCGGTCGATCATCCGTTCGAGTTTCGGGAGGAGGTGAAGCCAGAGATGGCCGGTGGTTCCACCGAGTTGCCCCCGGAGTTGCAGAAGTTCTTCCTGGTGACGTTGGGGATGCCGTGGCCGGAGGGGAACGATCAGGCGTTGGCCGCGCTGGAGCGGGCGTGGCGTGAGTTCGAGGTGGCGGCGGAGGAGTACCGGGACGCGTTACGTGAGACGGGCGTGAAGAACCTGCCGGCCGCGTTGGAGGGAGAGACCGGCAAGTACTTCTCGGCATGGCTGGCCGACGACGTGGTGTCGGGGGCCGAGGCTCTGGAGAAGTCCGCCGAAGGCCTGGCGAAGATGGCGAGGACGGCTGCGGCGGATGTGGTCAAGGCGAAGGTCATGATGATCGCGATGGCGGCGTTGGCGCTGGCGACGATCATTCACTTGCTGGCGACGTTGGTCGGTGCGGCTTTCGTGGGTTTGGCGATGTTGACCGCGCGGCAGGCTTTGATGGCGGTTTGGCGGTCGCTGGTGGCGAAGATGCAGGCGCTGGGTGCGTTGAAGTTGAACAAGGAGTTGGCGGTCCAGGTGGTGAGGGCGGCTGGGCGGGCGGCGGTTCCGGTGGTGGGGTTCGCGGCGGCGGGTGCGGGGATCATGGGTGGTTTGGATCTGTCGATCCAGTTGGGGCAGATCGTCGCGGGTACGCGTGACGAGCTGGATGGTAAGTCGTTGGTGGGGTCGTTCGTGGGTGGGGCGCTGGGGGGTGCGTTCGCGGGGTTGTTCCATGCGGGTGCGGTGTGGGTGCGTGGGGTGGCGGTGAAGGGGGCGGAGAAGGAAGCGGCGGGTCTGCTGGCGGAGAAGCTGGCGGTGAAGGGGGTGACGGCGGAGTCGTTGGCGGCGGCGGGGGATCGGCTGGTGGTGGCGAAGGAGCTGTTCCCGGGTTCGGTGCAGGCGTTGGGGCATCTCTCGTACGGGGCGGGCCAGGTGGTGATGGTGATCCTCTCCGCGCCGCCGATCAACCTGGCGACGGGATCACCACACGCCAGCGCGTGGCTGGGTGCGTTGAGCGCGTTCAGCGGTTTCGGCGGAGGACGCGGTGGCGGCTCCGGCGAGCACGGTTCCACCGGGTCTCTGGATGCGTTGATGGCGGCATTGGGTGCACTTCCGCGAGCACCGGCACTCGCCATCCCCGACACCGGAAAAATCACGGACGCCGCCGTCGGCTCTGATACCAAACCGGCCGGGGGTGCCGAATCCACCGGGGGCGGCAAGCTCCCCGGTGCTGGATTCACGACGTACGTCGAGACCACCGCCGACCCCGGCGACGGCGCGACGATCCCCGGCGAACCGCCGCCGTCGTACGCCGATGTGATGGCCGCGGACCGGCGAGGGGCTCCAAGTACGGAAAGTACGGCACGGCAAACGATGGCCGGCGGCGAAACCGGACACACGCTGGGCACCCTCTTCATTTCCACACCGGTAGCGGGTTCCGTCACCACGGACGCGTCGCCGTCGACGGCCGGTATCACCGCCGCAGCGACCGCCAGCGCGACCGGCGTAGTGGCCGAGAGTGTCCACATCGGACTGTCCGACCAGTACAAAGGCTCTTCAGGCGGGGAAATATCGGCAGGGGAACACCAGGCCTTGCCATCCAAGGATTCCACGATTTCGGCTACGCGCCCGGTGGAAGTCACCGGCCTCGTTGCCGCCACCACGCAGTCACCGAGCGGCACCATCGACGGCAAGTCCGCGATCGCGCGGTACCTGGATGGCGAGCCCGCCCCGGCGGCCACACGAGGCGACCGGGGTGCCGCCGCGTCCGTGCAGGTGGCGCGAGCAGAGGCGAAGGTCGTCGGCACCTCCAGCGGCGGGCCGAAACCCGCGGAGGACGCCACGGCGGCCACCAGTGCGAGTACCACGGCCACCCGGCCCGACGGAGAAGGTTCATCGGCTTCCGAAGCGGTGGTGGTTTCCGGACCCGCGCCGGCTCTTGTCCGGTCGGCTGAGAACGATTCGCCGTTCGCTCGGACGCCCGAGCCCACGAACGAGCATCACCATTCCTTCCTGACGTTCGCCGAACAAGGGGCACGAACTTCCGCCGACCCCGGTGGCGCGCCACCCGCCGACAGAAGTGTGATACCAGCGGCAGGCTTGGAACCGGCTGCGGAGAGCCGCTCCCGCGTAGCGGCCGAGGTGGTGACGGTTCCGCTGCCGGGCAGCGGCAATCTGTTGGGGGCAGTGGCCTTCGTGCCGCGCGCGGCCGCGGGCCCGGTCGCCGAAGCGGTGGCGCGATTGGACGTTACGCCGGGAACTTTCGTGGTCGTGGGTCGCCATCGCGATGGCCTGCTTGAGGTGCCGTCGGAAATGGGGTCGGGCGCGGTGTCGGCGCTACCGGCGTCGCTGGTGCCGTGGTCGCGGATGTCGCGTTTGCTTCTGGTGGCGTGCGACGTGACGCATCCGGTGGTGGAGTCGGTGCAGCGGTCCGTGGACGGGCGGCCGGACACGCGGAGTGTGCGGGTGACGCCGTACGCGTTGGAGGCACGCCTGCACGTGCGGGCCAACGGGACGATCGTTTCGGGGGAGCGGCCGGCGGACACGGTGGTCAGTCTCGACCCGGATTCCGATCCGGTGCCGGCGTTGATCACCGCGGAGACGGACCGGGTGCTCGTGCGGGTGCGCACCGGGTCGGACGTTTCCGCGGTGGCACGGCAGCTCCGCACGGAGGGGGTCGACCAGCGGCCGGTCCTCCGGCTGGCGGGGTTGGATTTCCGGTCGTCGGCACCGTTCGCGCAGGCGCTCAGTACCGAGCTCGGGCGCCCGGTCGACCGGCGGCCCGTCCAAGGGTGGTTTTGGATCCGGCATTTTCCCGACGGCAGGGAGCCGGTGGCACATTCCCAGCTGTTGCCGGCGGAGCGGCAAGACACGGGCGTCGCGGACGATGCCGATCAACTGGTGTCCGAGGGACTGCTTCTCGCAGATGAGGCCCTGGACGTCATCCGCCGGATGCCGCTGGGCAACGCCCTGCTGCGCAGGTTCGCACCACCTCACTACACCTGGGATGCCGAGCACGACCTGATCGATCGTGACGGTGGCAGTGTCGAGCTGCATGAGTTTGTCAACGTAGCCGAACGCTGGTTGACCGCCTGGCGGAAGACTCCGGCCGACGCCGACCGCAACGACGGCCTTCGCGCGCAGCTGTGGCAATGGAACAGGGCGGTCGAAGAACTGCGGAAGGAATGGCGAGCCTGGGCACGTCAGGAGATCCGGCGTTACGCGGAGGAAACCGATCCGCTGCCGATCGAGCCGTCGAACAGCAACTTTGTTTGGGCCGGGCACAGATTCCCGGGGTTCGCCGTTTCGGTGCGGTCGCGGATTCCCGGTGGTGACGGGACGGCGGGTCTGCCGCGAGGGTGGCGATCGAGCCCGGACAGGTCGGCTTTCCGGTCGCCACCGGCCTGGTTCCAGAAGCACGGGTGGAGTGCGGTCGCCACTGCGATCGCAGGCTCGCCCGGCGTCGACGTTCTGCACGTGGACATCCCACTGGCCAGTCACGACGACACCGCGATCATCGGGCAAGCCGCGCACCGTCTGGCGCGGCTGAGCAAGATCTTCGAGAAGCCGATCTTCGACCTGGTGGCGGCCGCGGCCGCACGGACCTCCCCGATGCTCCGGACCGAGGCCGTACCGAATCCGTACCCCTCGGTGGCGGGTATCACCGGAATCGGCGAGTACAACGCCGGCCCGCACGATCACGTCGAGTTCGGAAAAATCTTCTCACTCCACGAGAAGGAGGTCTCGTTCCGGCTGCCCTATCTCATTCGTGACCCGGGTGCGTTACTGGCGCTGTCGGACCTTTATGCAGGCCTCCTCGAGGTCGTGCTCTTCGCGCCGAGAGCGGCTGAACGCCGCATCCTCGCCGAGGATTCGGTCTATCGTGTTGCCGCCGATCCGGCGGGGGCATCGAGCAGCGCACTCTTGTTCGATCTGCTGGAGATCCTCCAACCGTCTTCGGCGGCCGAGGCGAGGCTGCTCCGGCTGTTCGCGCACGTTCCGGACGGGCACACTTTCGGCTGGGATGACATCGACCCCTCGATCGGACGAGGCAACGTCCGGATGTTCCCGGGCCCTGGCGCGGACTTCGACGGAGTTCTGCGGTCGCTCGAAGCACTGCGGGTCGCCCCGGACGTTCACCTGGTCGTGGCCGAGCGGGTAGCCGGAGGCGTGCTCAGGCCCGATGGCGGACGGCTGCCGTTCGAGGAGTTCCGGGGAATCCTGGTCGGCCGGGAGCCGGCGGTCCGGCTCGGGCAGACTCCGGAAGCGCTCGCGGCCGGAACTGTCCGAGGCCGGCTCGGTCTTGTGGTGTCCCGTTTCCCGGCCGAGCACGCCCAGGGGCTTGCCGATGATCTGGGGGTGCCCTTGCTGGTCACCATGGGCGAGGTCGTCCACGGTCCCGATGGCCGGATTCGATCGGACCGGCACTGGATCCAGTTCTGGCCGGGTGACTCCGGTGCCGTCTGGACTGCCCACGCCACGGACTTCGGAGAGGCACTGGCCCTGACACGCAGCCGTTTCCCTTCGGACGTACCTGCGCTGATGGAGTCTCTTCACTCGGATCTCGCTTCGGCGCTTCGTCACGTGACCGTCCTGGCCGATGAGACGCCTGAGGAACTGGCCGGCAGTCACGAAATCCTGCGCCACCAGGCGAACGAGCTTTCCGCCGCTGAGGCAGGAGAGGTTCCCGCGCGGCTCGTCCTCGACAGAGCGGTGGCGGCGGCGGACCTGCGAACCCAGCTGCGGGAGCTCCGAACGGACCAGCTGACCGAACTCTTCGAGGAGGAACTACACCGGTCGCTCCCAGCCGGATACCCACGCCTCGTGCCGAGTCTCCGGGCCAGTACGGTGGAGCCGCCGGCGGGAGCCGTTCAGCTGCAGCTGACATTCCCCGGTGACGCCACCAGGGACAGCGGCCGAGGTGACACCCTCGACTTGGCGGGCGTCAACTGGGCGCATGAGCCGGGGCCGGAAGGCACCCGCATTCTGCGTTCGCCACTGCAGCCGACGGTGGCGGCCTTCGCACAGCTTGATCGGCTGGCGCAGTTCGCCGATGACAGCGGCTGGCCCAGCGATGACCTCGGCGCTCAGATCCGGGTGGACGCCCAGCGGCTGCTGACGCCGGCCGAACGAGGACGGCTGCTGCGTCTGGTGAAAGCGTTCGAGGCGCCTCTCTACCGGTTCGGCGGCGCCGAGCTGGCGCTGCACGAAGCCCGGCCGGTGCCCTTGCCCGAACGCGGTGCGGAGCCGGTTCCGGGCGCGCTCACCGGCGACGGCGCCGACGTGGTCGGCTTCGAGGTCGATCACGCCACCGGGACCGAAGTGGTCCGGCTGGGATTCTGGCGTAGCAGTCTCGACCCGACGGTGCTCGTCTCGCAAACGGCGCTGTCGGTCTTGTTGATCGACGCGGCGAGGGATCCGCTGATCGACCGTGCGCTGGACGACCTGCTGCGAGCACCTCGCCTGGTCAACGATCCGGACAGCGGTGTGGCCCTGTTGGACGGCTTGGCGGACCTGCTCGAACTGCTGGACGTCTCCCACGTACTCGATTCACTCATCACTATCACCTACGCGAACAGCACGAACTGGATCGGCGGGGTGCGGACCGATCCGCACGGTGTGTCCCGGTTGGTCAGGCGGGAGAACGTCTCGATCCTGCCCGGCGCCGGCGAATCCGCCGGACAGGTCGTGGAGCGGCTGTACGCGCTCGACGCGCAGGCCGGCGCGCACCTGGTCATCGGCACCCCCGGTTCCGCCCACGGGACCGTGTCGGCGTGGAACGGGGATGAGCTGGCGGCCGAGGACCTGGCCGACGCCCTGGTGTGGTCCGTGCCGGCGCTGGCCAGTGGTCCGGCGCCGCTCGGACTCGTCGTGCCCGGCGGTGCCAGGGGGATCGCCGGTCCGCTGGCCGAGCTGTCGGAAACAGTGGTTCTCGCCACCGACGGCGACGTCCGGGTCGCGAACGGAACCGCCGTGACCGACCGGGCCTGGATCGAGTTCGCGCCGGACGGTCGTTCACGCGACACCGGCGAGGCTGACCTGGCCGTGGCGTTGCAGTCCGGATCTTCGGTGCTTCCGCTCCTTGACGGGCCCGCCCCGCGCGGCGATGTGGTGATGGCCCGGTTGCCGGCCGGGGGTGCGCTGGCGGGCTCAGTGGCGTTCGTGCGGCCCGAAGCGGTGGGGGCGGTGACCGCGGCGGTGGCGCGGTTGCAGGTCGAGCCGGGGACGTTCGTGCTGGTGGGGCGTTATGGCGCCGGCGGGTTGCAGGTTCCGTCGGGCCGATCGAGTATCGAGGCGGTGGTGGACGGGCTGTCAGGATCGATGATGCCGTGGTCACGGATGTCGCGGTTGCTGCTGGTGATGTGCGACCTTACGCATCCGGTGGTGGAGTCGGTGCAGCGGTACGTGGACGGCCGGCCGGACGCGGCGGGGGTGCGGGTGGTCCCGTTCGCGATGGGTACTCGCCTGCATGTGCGCGGCAACGGGACGATCGCTTCGGGGGCGCGGCCGGCGGACGCGGTGGAGAGCCTCGATCCGGAAGCCCCGTCGGAACCGGCGCTGGTGCGCGCGGAGACGGACCGGGTGCGGGTGCACGTTCGCGCCGATTCGGAAGTCGCCGAGGTGGCGGACCAGCTCCGCGCGGCCGGTGTCGACCAGCGCCCGGTCATTCGGGTGTCCGGTTTGGACACTCAATGGCTGCCTTCGTTCGCGCAGGCGCTGAGCGTGGAACTCGGTCGTCCAGTGGACCGCAGAACGCGCTACGGGCGGTCCTGGGTCCGGCATTTCGCCGATGGACGGCCGCCTTACGTGCTGTCGTGGCTGGGCTGGACGGGACATCCGGAGCGGCGCCTGGACGAGGTCACCGAGGAAGAGATCGAAGCGGCCGCGCGTGCTGAAGCGGTGACCGAACGCGTAACCCGAGATGCCGACGACGTCGTGGGGGAGGCGCGCGAGATCGCTGCGGAAGCGAGGGAACTGATGCGGCTCCTGCCGCAGGATCAGGGCCTGCTGCAGCGAGTGTTGCCGGCGGGGTACACGTGGGGCGACGATCTGGAGCTGGTCGACAGTGGCGGGAACGCCCACGAAGTCGCCGACGTGATCGACAGCTGGCTCAAGTCGTGGCGGGCAGCACCCGTCGACGACGGCCGCACCGCCCTCCTCCGCTCGGACCTGCGGCAGTGGCGCCGAGCTGTCGACGAACTGCGGGCCGGGTGGCGGAGCTGGGCGCGCAAGGAGATCTTGAGGTATGCGGAGGATTCCTCGTGGCCGCAGCAGACGGATGACTACCTCTACAGCGTCGGTGCCCGGTACAGCGAGTTCGCCGTCTCGGGCCGCACCCTTTACCCCGACACCCCCGCCGCCAGGATCAGCGACTGGGGGATCGATGCGGACGGCCCGCTCTTCCGGTCGCCTCCCCGGTGGTTCCGAAGTTCCGAGTGGGGGGATTTCGCGGACGTGATGTCCGGGCCGCTCGTGGTAGACGCGATTCACCTTGGTGGTGAAGTAGCGGTAGGCCCAGAAGAGGTGGCGCTGCACGACCGCACGGTGTACGACCTGGCGAGGCTCGGCAAGGTCTTCGAGGATGTCATCTTCGCGCTGGCGGCCGCCGCGGCTGGGCCGCGAGCGGCGGCGAACCCGAGCGCGGTCCTGCCGAACCCATACCCAGCGGAAGCGGGCGTCGCGGAAATCGGTGGCTACAATGCCAGCCCCAGGGATCTCATCGACTTCGCGGGATACTCTGTCGCCGGTACCACGTCGGTGACTTTCCGCCTGCCATTCCCGGTTCGGGAGCCGGCGGCGATCGTGGCTCTGACGAATCTTTTCGCAGGCCTTTACGATACCGCCATCGATTCGCCACCGGTACTCGAGAACCTCCTGCGCGAGGAGCGCAGGGCGCACGCCGCCGGAGCCGTTCCCACACCGGTCTCGCGGACCGCGCGTTTCCTGGACCTGCTCGAAGTCCTCCGCCCGTCGCCAGAGGGGCAAGACCGGCTGCTCCACCTTTTCGCGAAGGCCGAAGCCGGGCAAGACTTCGCCCGAGACGCGTCCGACGGCTCGGTGGGACAGGGCAATGTCCGGGTGTTCCCGGGCCCCGGCACCGACTTCGGCCAAGTACTCGGCACGCTCGAAGCGTTCTCGCCGCCGCGGGACACCCAAATCGTTCTGGCCGAGCGGGCGCCGGACGGTGATTCGTTGCTGCTGGCCGACGGCGGCCGCCTGCCGTTCGAGGAGTTCGTGGCTCGAATGGCGAAGCGGGACCTGGCCGGCCGGCTGGGCCAGACGGCGGAGGCGCTCGCGGACGGAAGTGTTCGCGGCCGGCTTGGCGTCGCGGTTTCCCGGCTGCGGCCGGAGCAGGCGCAGAGCCTGGCCGACGAGGTGGGGGTGCCGGTTCTGGCCACCGCCGGAGAGGTGGTCCGCCGGCCCCCTGAGGGGCTCGCTTCGAGCCGGCCGTGGGTCCAGTTCTGGCCCGGAGACGCCGAGGCGGCTTGGAACACCCGGGAACAGGGGTTCGCCGACGCGCTGGCGGCCGCTCGCAACAGATTCCCGTCGGACCAGAGGACGTTGCTGGGCAGTTTGCTCAACGAGCTTGTCGTGGTGCAAAGGCACCTGAACGTCATGTACACATACGAACGTGAAGCCGGTGAACCCTCTTACCAGCTGCTGCTCGCCGACCTGAAGGCACTGGCCCGCGCTCCGGCGGAGACCTTCGCGGCGTCCTTTGTGCTCAGCAGGATCGCGGCGGCCGAGGATTTGCGGACCCGGCTGCGGGCCACCAGGCTCTCCGACCTGAGAGAGGCCCTCGACGAACAGAGGGAGGAGCAGACGCCGGACGACAGCTCCGGACGGCTGCTGGAGGGCGTGGCCGTCACCTCTCTCGTACCTCCGGCCGGCCGGGTCGAGGCGGTGGTCGCTTCCCGCCAGGATCTGGCTGTCTCCGGGAGCAGCACCGCGGAAGAGCACGGTAACGCGCCGGACGGACGGTGGCGGCATACCGCGGGCGGCGACGGAACCTGGTCCGCCCGCTTGCCGATGCAGCCGATTTCCTCGGCTTTCGCGCACTTCGAGTCGCTGGGCCGGGAACTGGAGGCAAGGGACGTGATGCCCGAGGCGCTCGGGACCGTCATCCGGGTCGACGCCGAGGGGCTCCTGACGCCCGCCGAACGTCGGCGGCTCCTGCTCTTGGTGAAGGCGTTCGAAGCTCCGCTCTTTCGCTTCGGCGGTCCCGGCCGGCCGTCGACCGAGGCTCGGCCACCCGTTTTTCCCGAACGCGGAGCGGCGCAGGATCCGGCGACGCTGCCCGACGACGGTGCGAACGCGGTCGGCTTCGAGGTGGACCGTGCCGCCGGTACCGAACGGATCCGCCTGGGATTCTGGCGCGGCGGCTTCGAGGCCGCGGTGCTCGCCGCGCAGACCGCGCTTTCGGCCGCGCTGGTCCAAGGCGCCATGGACAAAAATCTCGACCGGCCGCTCGATCGCCGAATGCGCGAACCACGGCTCGTCAACGACCCCGTCGACGCGGACTTCACCGAGGCGGCGTTGGTGAGCGAGCTGACGGACCTCTTGGAGTTGCTTCCCGTCACCCGGGAGATAGGAACCCTCATCACCGTGGCCTACGTCGATGGTGTGAATCGGGGCGACGGGCCGCGTCCGGCGCAGTACGGGCATTCGCACCTGCTAAGGCGCGAGACCGTCACGCTGGTCCCGGAAGCCGGGACTTCGGCAGGCCGGGCCGTGGAGCAGCTCTACGCCCTCGACGCGCACCCCGGCGCGCACCTGGTGCGCGGGACACTCAGCGGCGATGGTTCGGCGCTGCGCACGTGGAACGCGGCCGAGCTGCCGATCGAGGATCTGGCCGATGCGCTGGCCGAGTCCGTGTCCGGGACAGGCGCGAAGCTCGCTTTGGTCGTGTCGCACGGTGCCCCGGCGCTCGGGGGCGTGCTCGCGGCGCGCCTCGGCACGACAGTTCTCGCTACTCGCGGGGACATCCGGATCGAGAACGGGATCGCCGTCACGGACCACACCTGGATCGAGTTCCAGCCGGACGGACGCGCTCGTGACACGTCCGAAGTGGACTTGACCGAGGCACTGCGCAGCCGCGAAGCCGAACCTGGCCTGGCCCGGCATTCGTTCCCTCTTCCGCTACGGCCGAGGGTGGCGGGCGAGGTGGTGACGATTTCGCCGGCGGGCGGCCCGCCGGGGAGCGCGGCCTTCGTCCGGCGGCCGGACGGGGTGGCGATGTCGGACGGACCGGCTGGCCCGGCGGTATCGTGGACACGGATGTCGGGGCGGCCACCGGCGTCGCTGCCGGGGGCGGGAGACGTGCTGCCCCAGCCGGCGACCATCGCCGCGCCCGGTCACGACCGGTCTGCCGGCGGGGCCGGCCTCATCCAGGACGACGTCGGCCCGGCGCGACTTCCCGCGTTCGCCGAGGTGGCCGTGAGCGAGGCCGTCAGGCAATTGTCCGTGGCCGGCCTCGACCGGGGCAACGGTGAACCCGCCGGTGTCGTCGCGGGGGCGTTCGACGACGGCGCCGAAGCCCGTGCGTGGGCCAGCGCGGTCGAGCACGAAGACCTCCGGCAGATCTGGACGGCGGGTAGCACCGCGCCCGTGCCCGCACCGTGGCAGCACCTGGCCTGGAATCCGGTGCACCTCCTGGCGTTCGGGGACGGAACGGGCTTCCTCAACGTGCGGGGCGACCAGTCGGGTTGGCTGGACGGTGCGCAGTTCGGCGCGGGCTTGGCGGCCGACGCGGTGTTCCGCCGCGCGGCCGGCCAGTACGCCGCGGCACCGCTGGTCATCACCGGGCTGTCCGGCGCGCCCGTGCGGATCGCCGAGCAGGTGCGGAGGTTGCAGGCCGCGCTACGCGGGGACGGCCTGATGCGCGACATCTATGTTGCGCCGTCCCACACCGCACTGCGCCCGGACGGTGGCTTCGAGGTCCCACCGGGACGGACGTTCACCCTTTTCAGTGCCCCGCCCCCGCGGCCGGAAGAAGTCCGCGTCGACTACCACACGTCGTCGGACGGTGAAGTCGTCATGGCTTCGTTGCCCTCGGCCGATCACCTCGACCAAGGTACGTGGGCCTCGCTGCTCACCGACGAGGCCGAGCGCACCTATTACGAATGGGCCACGCCTTACCAAGAGGACGATGGGTACGACTCCGACGGGATCGCCGCCGACGGCAGTCGCCTGGTCGTCCAGCGTGAGACCCCCTGGGCCCGGCTCGGTTCTCGACCCTTCTATTTGGCGGGCGGGGGGAACGCGAACGGCTTCCAGGCGGCATTGTCACCTCCAGGAGGTGACACCTTTGCGGCGGATCCCCGGTTCATGCACGATTTGATCATGTCCCGGGGGCTGCTCGCCAACGTTCCACCTCGTCGGCGCGAAGGCTTGGCACTCCTATTCTGCGATGTGGGAAGCGGGGGCCGGGAGAGTGTCGGCGTGCGCCTGATGGAGCTGCTGCGGCCGAGCCTGGGCACGCACTGGGCGGGCTTCGCGGCCACACGAGCGATCGTGCTCCCGACCCTCGACCACGAGGTGAACCCCATGGTCATCGAAAATAGTGGCCAGTTCGTCGTCTACTTCGCCGCGAGGAGGGCGGTCCAGGCCTATCGTGGCGCGGAAGCGGACTGAGCCGCCGTTCCCGCGTTTCCGGGCTGAGGACCCAGGTCAGCAGGAGATCGAGCGCCCGATTGATCTTGGGTAGATCTTGATTGTCGCTGGTGATGATTGTCGCAGGTCGCACACTTGGTAGCCCTGACCGACGAGAGTGGACCGGGCTTCCAGCCTCCACTATGGACACTTGCAGCCGACCGAATGTCTGATTTTGTGATTTGACGGGCGATTCAAACACGGGGTCGCGAGTGGTCCTCCCGCACGCGACACGCCACCTTTGACTTTCTCTCAAGAACCCGAATCGTCACGCACGCCCCCCGCGATAACCGGCCATAACGACATCAATCGGTCGCTCGATCGGCGCGTGATGTCCCTTGTGGACGGCATTCCCGTGAGCTTGTTCAAACCCCTGCCGCATGGGACGCACTCTGGTCGTGAGCAAGTAAGGACGACCTGCGTGGCCGGGGCGGGTCGGTGGTGGGTGAAGGAGGCCTTCGTCGCGGTCACTCACCCGCGTCGACCATCTCGTAGTCGGCGTCCAGTGCCGCGAAAGCCGCTTTCGCGACACGTTCGACAGCCGTAAGAGCGCTGTGGGTCAGGTGGTCGTGAGGGGAGATTCGGGTTAGAACCCGAATCTCCCCTCATAACGTGGCATTGGGTTCAGGCACGCATCAGAATGAAGTCGCCGTGCCCGCCGTAGCCGAGGACGTCCTCCGCGTACTGAGTGCCGTCGAAGGTCGGTAACCACCAGCGGCCGCCGATCCGGACGAGCATCGGATGCGGGATGTTGCTGCCGTACGGGGCGTTCAGCGTGCCCAGCTTCCGCATGCGAAGGTCGTAGACAGGGTATTCGCGCGCGTCGCCGTCGCTGGCGAACAGGTACCAGCGCCCGCCGACCCGCTGCAGGATCGTGCCCTCGGTCTGGCCGACGGAAAGATCGGCGCCGAGCAAGGTGAGGCCGCTGTCGTAGTCGGCTCCGGGGGCCGCGGCGGCGAGTGCGGGATGGAAGACGAAAGACGGTTGCTGCGCCGGGCTTTCGACGAATGCCAGGTGCCAGCGGCCGTGGATCCTGGTCAGTGCCGGGTCCCATGAGCTGACACCGGTGGGCAGCGCGAGCCGCCGGGTCGGCAGCACGTGCACGCCGGACAGGACGTCGGCGTGCGTGGCGGTGTGGCGCACGTGGACACCGTTGAAGGCGAAGTCTCCCCAGGAACTCATGAGCAGGATGAACCGCCCGCGGGCGTCGTCCCGGACGATCTGGCCGGCGTGATCGCCGAGTACGACGCCGTCGCGCTCGAAGAACAGATTCGCGACCTGCTCCAGTTTCGCCGGGTTCGCGAGGTCGAGGGTCCAGACCGCCCAGTGTGCCTGCTGGAAGAAGCCCAGTCCGGCGTTGGTCATGGTGAGGTAGAGCTTGCCGTGGCGGATGTAGGGCCTGCCGTCGGCGTGCTGCACGACGTGCGGGTCGCGGACACCGGCCTGTCCGTAGTAGCCCGCGCGGACCCTGCCCAGCCGTGTGCGGGAGCGGGTTCCGTAGGCATAGCCGAGCTTGCCGAGCACAGCGGGATCACGCAGGTCGATCCGGGCCCGGACCTGGTCCCGTTCGGTCAGTAACGGTCGCCAGCCTGCTCCCGTGTCGGCCAGGACGGTAACGGCGTTCTCGTTGATGACCACGGCGAAGCCGAAGGGGCCGCGCAGATCCGCCTGCGCGGTCTTGACCACGGTCGATCCGCCGCCCGTGGTGATCTCGATGCCCACTTGCCCGGTGGTGGCGTCGTAGGTGCCGAGAACCGAGACACCCGCGCCCGCCAACCCGGCGACGACCTGGCCGGTTTCCGGTACTTCGACGGTCACGGTCGCGAAGGGGGCCCTCGGCCGCACGCGGGTTTCGGCCAGCTCGCCCGGCCGGGCCCGGATGTCGAGCTGGACGAATTTCGGTGCTATCAGGTCGAACGGCCGTGCTCGCCTCTCCACCGAGAACTCGAGGTCGAGCGGGCTTTCGCCGGAGGCTTCGGCGGTTCCACCCAGCAGGCTCGCCGTCGCCCCTGTCACGCCCAGCGCGGTGAGGGCGCGCAGTGCGTCGCGTCGGTCGAAGTCTTGTCCGGTCATCGTGGACCTCCGGTGGTGGGACGGCCGAGGCACGCACCGGTTCCCGGGGCCGTGGCCCGGGTCACGGCGGCGCCAGTCTGCAACGTGGGCATGCCGCGTTGCAAGACTTTGTCCCGCGGTGGAACGAAAAGAGCGTGCTGACTCCGAAACTGCGAGACGTGGCCGAACACGCCGAGGTGTCGGTGCGGCGGTGTTCAAGGGAAATCGATTCGCCCATACCTCGCCGAGTTGGCCGCTCGGACAGTGCGCCTCGCCGGGAAGCGCGGGCGGACGGTGCTCATCGGTCAGACCGAGGAAGAGTCCGAACGGGAGAAGCTGTTGCCGCAGAGGAGCGCGGCCAGCTGGTCGACGGTGCTCGTCGGCCCGCGGGTGATCTCGCCCGCCGACCTGGACTCGCACACCGACACCGTGCCGCTTCACCGACGAGCTGACGCTCGGTGCACCGCGTGTCGTCCGTCCAGTCACGCGTTCTTCCGCGAACTTCCCGGAAGCTGACCGTCCTCGGACAGAGACGCCATGAAATCGGCATGTATGGCGAGGACCGCTTCGGCCAGATCCAGCGGGGGGAACGGCGCGGGCCAGTCCACATCGATGGAGCGGGCACGCCGGGGCGCGGGCGCGCGCAGCGTGACCGGGATGATCGTTTCTCCCAGGTACTCCACCGGCTTTCCGGCCCGGGGGGCCAGGAGGTCTCGCACTTCGGGGGGCAGGGAGACGGTTACGAACCCGTGCCCGAAGTACCGGTTGATCGTCACCGTGCGCACCCGCTCGCGAAGTCGTGGCGTGTCGGCGAGGTAACCGAGAGCGGCGGACCACACGATCTCGGGAGTCTCGTGCTGGTGTACCAGATCGAGGATCTCGATCAAGCGAAGATCGCCTTGTCGGTTCGCCAGTTCACGCACCAGGGTCTGCACCGCCTTGGCCGCCAGCAAAGTCGTGCCTTCGAGGTCGGCCGCCGCGATCCGGGGCCGCTGAACCTCGACACCCACACCCGGCACCCAGCTGGCGCGAGAGGTCGGTTCGGAGCCGGTCAAGGGAGGGAAATCACCGAGTCGCGCTCTGAGTTTGGGGAACAACTGGGGACCGGTGCGCCACATGACCGAGTTGCGCCGGGGAAGCCCGAGTGGACTCGCGAACCATTCCTTGGGCCTGGCCGCGAAGTCAGTGGGGAAGACATCCACTTGAGCCCGTTCGTAGCTCGCCGCGAGCTCGCACAGATAGACCCAGGCCATGTGGTGTCCCTTGGCTGTCGCCAAGCCGCTGTTGCTGTTCGAAGTAGTCATCTCCCCGCTCAGGGAAACTCGCTGCCGGGCGGTGACGGCGAACCCCTTCGGCTGCGCGTGCACGTGCTGCAGGATCCGTGGATCGAGTACCTTGTCGTCACCGTCCAGGTAAAGCCCGCCGAAGCGGGCGAGGATCTCGACCCTGAGGCTGTCTGCCGCCTCGACATAGCCTCGCGTTGTTCCCTTGGTCAACTCGGCACGGTAGAACGGATCCAGTGTCATCGGCGACTCGGCGTTGAACACCTCGTCGACGTTGACCAAGATGATGTCGTTCGTCAGCGCCCAGCGTGCCATTTCCCGTTCGCCGGCGAATTCCTCGCTGAGCGGGTTCGCCCGGGCGGCTTCGAAGCGGCTTCGCGGCACGTCCGTCCACAACACCGCTCGGCCGGCCAGCTTCCTCGCCGAGACCGCGAAGCCTTGCTTGAACAGCCCGGTTTCCCCGCCATCGGCCAAGGGGCAGCCCAGCCAGATCCCGTGCAGAAGTTCCGGGGTCTCCCGCCGTGCGGGCAGGGTTTCGGGATCGAGCCCTTCGCGTTCCCAGAACTGCCTGTCGGCTCGCGTCCATGCCGACACGTGGATCTTGGCGCTTCCCTCGGCAAGGGCCTCGGGCGTCAGCGCTTCCGCGTCGGGGAATGGGCGAGTGAGATCCAGCCGGGTCAGCAGAGTGACTCCTTGTGCCGCGCTCAGCTCGTCATGATCGAGTCCGCTGAGGGCGTCCAGGACATCGGGTGTCCGGCCGAAGCCGAAGAGATCCGGGCCGAGCAGGGGGTGGAATGGACGACGTCCGTCGACGGCGGCGGACATCGTCAGCAGTTCGAGCAGATCGCGGATCTCCGCCACCGTTCCCGGTGGCGCCGTGGGGAGAACGCCGAGATGGGAAAGATGTGTGTGCGCCGGTGCTTCGCCGTAGTGCTCCGGGCCGAGGGTAAGGGTGCCGGGCGGGAGACCGGCGGAGGTGGCCGCGGTGGAGAGGCGGCCCGCGGGGGTGATGTGGATGGGGCCACCGGGATGGGCGAAGGTCACGGTGAGGTGGTGAAGTGTGGGGTGGCTGCGAATCAACTGTGCCAGGTTCGTCTGGTCCTGTGGCGTCAGGTGACAGGTCCAGAGCTCGAGATTCGTGACCGGGGCCAAGAGGGCGAGTCGGGTGGCGAGGTCGGCTGGGAGATCGCCGATGAGGGAGAGGAGCTGACCGGGGTTGTGGGGGATGGTGGTGCCGTGGGGACCGGGGACGAGGAAAGAACCGGTGTCGTGCGCGCGCGGTGCGATGATGCGCAGGGTGCCGGGAAGCGGGGTGGGGAAAGCGTTCAAGAGGTTGGGGGAGTAGCCGTCGGCCACGAAACCGATCCCACCCGGGAACGGCACAGCCCATACCGGTTGGCCGAAGGAGGTCAGCGGGACCGAGGCGCTGCCGTGTAGCGGCTGCTCGGCTCGGATGGCGAGGAGGGTTTCGGCGTGGGCGCGCAAGGCAGGTGCGGGACCGGTTATGTGATGGACCCGCATCTGTCGCACCAGTTCGTTCACCGGGTCGGCGCCACCGGCCAGGTAGCGGGCGGCGTCCCCCAAGATGATCCGCCCGCTCCGCTGCTGGATATCCGGTGTGTTGACCGCCAGATCGGTGGTGAGCTCGGGAAGCCGGTCGCCATGGCGGTCGGCTTCGGCGATGGCGGAAGTGACCACGGCGGTCAGTACCGCGTGATCACCGGTGACTCCCTCCTCTCCCAGCCGCACGATGAGTGCCGCGGGGTCGGCGGACTTGTCCGCCCAGGCCACGGCGTACGCCAGCCTTCCTATTGTTTCGAGATCGTTCGGCCGACCGGCATCCAGGGAAAAATTCAGGAATCGCCGGACCGGCTGTGGGTTCAAAACCGCCATGGCAGCGTCGACCCTGGCTTGCCGCACTTCCGGGTTCTGTTCCTCCGCGGCGGCGATCGCCTGCCTCCGGGTTTTCGCCGCATTGGAGATCTGGTTGGTTTGCCCCTGGATATTGTGATCGCGCAGGCGTGCTGTCATCAAAACGAGGTCGAGGTCGGGTTCCGTAACGAGCAAAGCGTCTATCACGGCATGAGCATCATCAAGGTGTTCAGGTTTGGACAACGACAAGAACGGGGGACGGCGCCGGTTTTCCTCAGCGATTACCATGACGCTTTCGGCGCTCTTGACAAGTTCCCTGAGGTCGGTGAATCCGGCTTGTTCCGCGCGGCGCGCGATCTGTGCCGGGTCTTCCTGAGGGTGGCCGACCGCCAGAAGCCACAACACGGCGGCAAGGTGGTCCGGACTATCGAGATCGGCTGGTCCCTGACGCACCTGGCCGTGATAGGTGGGATGCCAGGCCGACCCCTCGGTTCGGGCTTGTGCCTTGGCATCGCGGATCAACGCGCCGAGGCCGGGCTTCTCCAGGACGCCCTCGTGGATCAGATGCCGGATCAACGTCTCGTCACTGAGCATTCCCCGTTCCGCAACCACGTTGCGGGCCAGTTCTCGCAGGGAATCACGGTCTCCGTCGATGGTGAGATCGAGGTGGCGTTCGCGGTAGGAGATGGGGCCGAACAGCAGGTCCGGATGGTTCGCGGTGATGGTACGCAGGGTGTCGGATGGGACTTGCCGCGCGGAAACGGCGATATTCTTCAGATCGTCCTGAAGGCCGGTGATGTGCCGCATTCGCATGTGATTGACCAGCTCGTTGAGCCGGTCGGCGTGGCGCAAGCCGGGTGTCGCGAGCAGAATGGCGGCGGTACGGGCCTGGATGGCGTCCGCGTGGCCGGGATTCCCGGCGGAGAGGAGTTCGAGCCGGTCACCGTTTCGGGCGGCCTCGGCCACCATCTCGGTGACGAGCCTGCCCAGGAGTTCGCGTGATCCGGCGACACCGGCGCCGGCCAGCCGGTCGGCGATCTCGTCGGGCGTGGCGTCCTTGTCCGTCCAAGCCACGGCGTAGGTCCATTGCCCGATCAGTACGCGGTCGCCCGGGGCATCGACATCCAGAGACCGGCCAAGGAACTTCGGATTGAGCCGCCCGGCCAATCGCGCACGTGCGGTGGCCACGTCGAGAGTGTGGTCCGGTTGCCGCAACCTGGCGTCAATGAATTTTTTAAAATCGTCTTTGTCTCCACGGATGCCGTGTTCATTTCTGGCGAGTTTAACGAGTGCGGTGGCTGTGAGGCTGGAGTTGGTGACGATCAGCGCGTCGATCAGCCCACGGATTTCGGGCAGGTCTCCGACTTTGGAGATCGATAGAAAACGGTTTCGACGACCGTCCGCTTCAGCGGCCATGAGGGCCTGCTGAGCGAAGGTGTAAAGCAAATCGGCTGACCTGGCGAAGCCCGCTTCCCGTGCGTAGCGCGCGAGCGCGCCGGCCGTGACGTTAGGCTGATCGGCAGCCTGCCAATACAGCCAGACGGTGAGGGCGTCAGGATTCTCCGGAGAGAATTTCCCCAAGCGTGGCTCGCCCCGGTATAAGGGTTGCCAGAGCTCGCCCCTCTTCTTCATCGCTTCGCGTTGCGCCTGAAAGTCCGCCCTGAAGACCTTGGTGTCTTTGGATTGGATGCCCTCTTTCGTCAAGTGCGTTAGTAGATTCTTGATTTCCACGTCACCGTGCTGATGAATGAGCTTGGTGGCCAAGGCGCTGCGCCACTCCGGATCGTCGAGGTGGACCGCGGGCTTCGCCGGGCCTTTGCCCTTGGGAGCGAGGGTGAGGGTCCCGGGCGGGAGGCCGATGGAGGTCGCCGCGGTGGAGACTCGGCCTCGTGGGGTGATGTGAACAGGCGTGCCGGCATGGGCGAAGGTGAGGGTGAGGTGATGGAGGGCAGGGTGACCACGGAGGTGTCGGGCGAGGCGCGTCCGGTCGCGTGGAGTGAGGTTGCAGGCCCAGAGTTCGAGGGTGTCGACGGTGCGCCAGGGGGCGAGGGCCGTGGGCAGGTTCGCCAGAGCTTCGGTGAACTGGCGGGAGCGGTGGGCGAGAGGGCGGCCGTGGTCGCCGGGCAGGAAGTAATGCTCGCCGGCGTGGTGATTGACGATCCGCAGCACACCAGGCCGTGGTTGTGGGAAGGCGTTGAGGACATTGGGCGCGTACTCGTGGCTCACGAACGCGACCCCACCACCGTTGGGCAGCGGAACCGTCTGGAGTGGTCCCGTTGGGAAGACGACGGGAATCCCCGCCCAAGGCGCGGGTACGGCCGGGGTGCCGGGGGTGGCAGCCGCGTGCACGACGGGCGCGGTGGTCGCCGTCTCCGGGGCGGTGCCGGTGAGGAACGGGACGACGCTGCTCGGCGGCCCGTGCGTCGTGGCGGAAACCGTCTCGATCTCACCATGGGCGAGGCGGGGCGGGGATCCGGCGGCGGTCACCGGTGGCACGGAGGTCCCCTGCGCGGTGACGGCTCCGGCGCCGTGAGGCCGTGACGAGGAGACGTCCTGGCCCGCGTTCCTGGCTGGAACAGCCGAATCGGACCGTGTTTCGCCGGACGCGACGGTACTCACCGCCAGGGTCGCCTGGCTCGCGCGGGCGTGAGGTGATGCCTGCGAGCCGCTACTGGCCACGGGCTCGCCCGGTGGGCTTGTCGCTGCACCCACCGCCATCGCCGGATCACCGGCTGGGACGGTCCCGGCCGGAACGGCAACGGGGGCGAGCCAGGTCGTCGGTGTCGATACCTCGGCGACGGCCAGGGGCTGCACGCTTCGGCCCTCGGGCGCACTCACGACACCGGTGACCTCGGCCCGACCGGTGCTGTCACCGGGCACGGCCCCGGAGACGGTGGTGACGGCGCCGACAGTGGGGGTGGTGTCACCGGTGGCGGACCCGGGCGACGAGCCGGCGACGGAAGCGTACGCGGGTGCGGCGTACAAGGCGCCGATGGCCTGAGGGCTCGTGGTGTACGCGGGGCTTTTCTCCTCCTGCGGGGCCGCTTGCCCGGCAAGAGCCGCCGAGTAGGGCGGCAGGGCCTCCGCTTTCGCCGGAGCGCTTCCTGTCGCGTCGATCGCGGCCTTGTCGCCGTGGATGGTGAGTGTGGGCGGGGGTGGCGGCAGGAGGGCGTCGAGGGTGAGGGCCGGGGTGCCGAGGCTGGGAGGGGTGGGGGAGCGGTGACCGCCGCCGTGCGTGGACAAGGAGCCGAGGATGCCTAACAAGGGGTTGCCGGCAGGAGCTCCGAGGGCGAGGTTGATGGGGACCGCGAAGGTCAGGGTGGTCTGGACTTGCCCGAGGCCGTAGGCGAGGTTGCCCATGGCGGCGAGGGGGCCTGTGATCGCGTCGCCGACCTGGCCGGCCGTGACCCCCTTGACGGCCGAGCCGGGGACGAGTTCGTCGAGGAGTCCCGGACGGACGTCCAAGCGGTCGCGCAAGGTGAGGGCGGTGCCGCGGATCAACCCGGCTCCGGCGTGGAAGAGGCCGGCGAATGCGCCACCCAAGGCTCCGCCGGCAAAGGACGAGGTCAGTGATCGGGTGTCCCAGCCGTCGCGGTCCCCGTCGGCGATCTGCCGGGCCTGGACGCCGAAATCGGTGCCGCCCATCAGCGCGGCCCCGAAGCCGGCGAACGCGGCGGCCTGGGTCGCGGCTTTCCGAGCGCCGTGCACGACGGCGGCGACGGTCAGGTTGCTCAGCCGCTCGACGAGTGCCCGCCAGATCGCGGCGAGCGCGACCCGGGCGGTGGTGATCACCACGCCGGCGAGCGCGGCGAAGATCAGTGTGGCCAGCAGGTGCAGGACCGAGGCCAGGGTGAACGCGGCGAACACCACGAACATCACCTTGGTCTTGTACACGTCCGCTGCCGCGTTCTGTGCCATCCGGGCCAGCTCTCCGGACGCTTCGGCCAGACCATCGAGGCCCTTCGGCACCAGAGCTGTCAGGTATTCGCCGAAGAACTCACCCGTCTCGCCGGTCAGTGCCTCCGCCGCGGCCACCCCGGCCTCGCCCACCGCGTCTTCGTAGATCGTGACGGCTGCCTCGAACTCCGCCCACGCCCGGCGCAACGCGGTCAAACCCCGGTCATCGCTCTCCGGCCACGACAAACCCAACGTGACTTCGAGGAAGCGCCGTACGTCCGAAGGGATGTGCACGGCCCCATCCCCCACGATGACGGCACCCTTTCTGTCAGACACGTCAGCAGACCGGGTTCAGTCTCTAGCCGAACCTGGCCGGCCATCCGGCAGGGAAGCCGAAAAACTCAAAGCAGAGGGGATTGCCCCACGAACGATCGGCGCTCGCTCGGAGAACGCCGAGTGCTCCTGCCTGCCTTCACGAACCGTCGGGATCAGGCGAGGGCGATCTCCGACGACGACAGCTCTCTTCGCCGGAGACGTGAAGCTTGCGATGAACGCCTGAGAGATGGAATTCGATCGTCCGTGTGGTCAGCCCGACCCTCTTCGCGATCTCCTTGTTGCTGAGGCCCGCATGGGCCGGGCCGGCGATACGGTGTTCCTGGGGAGTGAGCTTTCCGCGATCGGGGCGTCGGTCACTTTTCGTAGTTCAAGGCCGATCTCAACCGCCGATCGCCGGTCGCCGATCTGCCGCGACAGCTCGGCCGCACGCGAAAGGTGAACGGCCGCCTTGGCGAAATCCCCGGCTGCCAGCCAAGCTCGGCCGAGTTCCGGGCAAGCTGTGGCGAGCTCCACCCGGGCGCCCGCTACCTCGAGCAAATGAACCGCGTCGGGGAGCAGCGTGAGTGTTCCACCGCGACCGGCGACCATCGCCTTCACGTACAGCGCGTACCCGAGGCCGGCGGGGGTGGCGTACTGCTTCGCGGCCTGACGTTCGCCATCGGCCAGCGAACCGGCCAGGTCGGGGCGACCGCATCCGGTGGCGGCGAACGCGGCCATGGCACGCCAGTGCAGCACGGCCGGACTGGCCATGTGCTCGAAGGCGGGCGCGGCACCACAAGCGGTGAAATCGGACAGTGCATCTTTATTGCGACCTTCGGCGAGCTGGACGGTGCCGCGCGCGGCGAGGAGCAACGGCTGGTGAACGGTCGAGCGGCCGATCAGTCCACTGAGGTCATTCGCCCGGGCCGAGGTCGCCTGTCAGCCGAGCGATCTGGGAACGGATCAGCCGCCACAACGGATTCGTGGCAGGACCCGTCACGGGTGGTCTTGACGAGGCGTTCGTAATGCGCGTCGACCGCCGGAAGAGCCCGCGCGATGAGCAGTACCGACAGCGCACGCCACACACAGCGGAGGTCGTCCGCGTACGGCGGCGTGGTGAGCGCACGGTCGGCGAGCCGGGTGGCCAGGGTCCTGTCCATTCCCCGAATACCGGCCACACCATGGCTTCGGTGGCGTGACAATCGCGGTGCTCGGGGACGGTCACAGGATGTGCTCCCATCAGCGGATTTCGGCCGCCCTGACGCCGGACGCTAGTTGTCGGAAGCGTTCGTCCAGGGAGACTGAACCGCGCCGAGCTGCACGAGGGTGCCGAGCCAGTCGGTTCCGACCCAGTCCCGGATGATTCGCCCATTGTCGAATTCGAGGAAGTCGACACCCCAGGTCGTGATCACCCTTCCGGTGGGGGGCCTGCCGCGCAGGCCGCCGGTATCGGTGCCGGTGACAGACCAGCGGACGGCGACCTGGTCGGCCGAGGCGACCAGTTGGTCGATGGTGACCTTCAGATCGGGGAAGGCCGCGTGGTAGACGCGGATGGCTGCGAGCTTGGCGGCTCCGCCGCTGAGTTCCGGGGCTGCGGGAGAACTGAAGTGAGGGTGGAAGAGGTCGTCGGCGTTTTCGTACCGCCGGTCGTTCCAGAGGTCCGCATACACGCGTCGCGCGACGGTCTCGTGCGAGCCCGCGGCTGTGCGGGGCCCGGGGGTGGACGTTCCGTGGATACGGCGCGCGTGGCGTGCGTAGGCACGTGGCGCGAGCCGGGGCATGAGCAGCCGGGCCGGTGCTGGCGCGCGGCTCAGCATGAGGGAGACGACCTCGGGATCGCCTTCGTACATGAGCATTCCGAAGGCCAGCGCTGCCCGGGTCTTGGGCAGGGCGCCGATGCCGTCGCGCTCCAGTTCCTGCCATTCGTCGACGGAGAGGTAGCGCGAGGCCAGCGGCAGGATCCGGGCCTCTTCGTCGGCCAGATGGTCGTGCAAGGCCCTGAACAGCTGCTTGAGCGTGCCGGTCAGCCGACCGCGCGCTTCGGTATCGGCGCGTGCGATCCAGGCGGTCACCTGCTCGGAGACGGCGGTGAGGAGCGAGTGGAGTTCCTCGTGCTGGTGTTCCATTTCCGTCACCAAGGCGTCGAGGCGTTCAGGGACCCGGTGGTGAAGCCTCGGCCAGAGCAGGCGGTCCTCTCCGGTGTGATGGTGATCGAGGATCCGGATGATCAATCGCAGATGCTTCGCGACTCGCCGGGCCTGACGGCGATCGCCGTCGTCGACGCGCTCGACGGCTGCCGGTGCGAGCCGGAACTCCCGTCGGAACGCCTGGTGGGCGACGAGCATGTCCCGCACGTCGACGGCTTCGCCAGGCGGATTCGGAGGGGGCGGGGTCGGCATGTCATCTCCCTGCGACGCGCGGTCCAGCATTTCGCTGGAATCTGACTGTATTGAATCAGGAGGGTGTGTAGGATGGCAACAGTGACGAAGGGTGCGGCGGAACCGCCGCGGAAGTATCGGTCCACGCTTCGAGCTCGCCAGGTCGAACAGACCCGGCGGGAAGTCCTTGACGCGGCGGTGGATCTGTTCGCCCGCAAAGGGTGGGCTCGGACCACTGTGGCCGCTATCGCCGCAGCGGCCGGAGTCGCGGTCGAGACTGTCTACAGTGGCTTCGGCTCGAAGAAGGCTTTGCTGCGCGCTGCGATGGACGTCGCCATAGTGGGTGATGCCGACCCGGTTCCTCTCGTGGAGCGTGAGCCCTACCGGAAGCTGAGTTCCGAGCCGCAGAAACGAAGGCTCGAGGGAGCGATCGAGATCGCCGGGCAGATCTATTCGGGCCCGGTTTCCCGCCTTTGGGCGGCCATGCACGAGGCGGCCGCCGGTGACCCCGAGGTGGCTCAGTGGCGCACCGAACTCGAAACGGGCAGGCGGACGACCATTTCCGAAACCCTCGAACTGGTCTACGAGTGTCGGGTGGACGACCGCGTCATCGACGTCGTGTGGGGCTTGGTCAGCATCGAGACCTACACCAAGTTCTGCCTCGAGCGTGGCTGGACGACCGAGCAGTGGCGGGACTGGGCGGTCGAGGCCGTCCAGTTGTTCGCCGGCCGGCTGTGATCGGTTCGTGCTCGACCGGATTCGTGACGTGGCGATACCTCAGGTCAACCGAGGGCGACCACGTACGATGCGAACCTGCGCAGCTTCTCGCAGGTCTCCTCGTACTCACGTTCGGGCGGCGACGACTCGACGACGCCGGCGTCCGTGCGTAAGCCGGAAGGCCGTCTCCGCGTCCCCGAAGACTGGGTGCCGTTCAACCGGGATCACCCGTGGTCTGCCAGGGAAGCTATAAAGGCCAGGCGCCTGTGGCGTGGCCGGTGCCGTCCGTTGTGTAGTGGCCTTCGCAAACACCCGAGGCTGGCGGCGTCCCGTGTCGCGAAAGCCACTTTCGCGACACGTTCGACAGGCGGAAGAAAGGCGGTGACCCCCGCGCCACATTTGTCTTACTCCTCAAATAAGTCGTGTGAGAGGCACTTGCCACTCAGGACCCCTCGTCCGTTCAGGTCCTGCATCCTCGGTCCCGTTCGCCTTCGGTCACGGGATCCATCGTTGTCTCGGTGCGGCTCTCGTCCGGCTGGAGGCGGACGTCGTGCTCACCGCCTTGTTCGGGCGTTCTCCGCGAATGCGGGCCGTCGCCACCGATGACGCGCAGGTGATCGTCGCCCGGCGAAGGCCTACTCCGCCTGCGTGGGGGAAGTACGCACGGGGTACGCGTCGCGCTCGATCACGCGTACCCGTCGGGTTCTCGGTAGGGTCGGCCTCCGGCGTCAGCGAACGGGGGATTCCCAGTCGATCCGGTGCTGCCACATGAACGCGTTCGGGTCCTTTTCCGGCGGTTTCCTGAAAGCCCGGGTGATGAGGAAGTCTCGGATCACCCGCCCGGCGGAACTGGCCCTCCTCGCGTACCCAATGCGCTTGCCGCGCTCGACCACGGCTTCGACGCGCTCGCGCCGGAGCTCTTCGTAGACGGCCAGCGCCTCCGGGATCGACGCCACGTCGCGCAGGCATCGCGCCAGGGTGACGGCGTCTTCGATGGCCATCGACGCGCCCTGGCCGGCCGCCGGTGAGGTCGCGTGCGCCGCGTCGCCGATGATCACCATCCGGTCCGTTCGCCATACCGGCACACTCGGGAAGTCGTAGGTCGCCCAAGGCGGGAATACCTCGTGCGTCGCGCGCACGATCTCGGCGGCAGGTGTGCGGTCCACCGCCAGCTGCCGGATCAGGTCCTCGCGCCAGGCGTCCCCGGTCATGGCGGCCAGTTCGGCAGGCGTCGGCTCCTGCTTCCAGGGAAGGTTCGTGAACCACCACACGCCGCCGTCCGGATGCACGACGTGCGCGAAGAACAGCCGCTTCCCGAAGGTCATCTGCATGACGCCCGGTTCGTCGTCAAGCCGCAGGCCGTCGGCCAGCCCGCCGGTGTTCAGCATGGGTACGTAACGCGGTGGCGGCGCCTGCGGGTCGATGATCCGGCGCACTCGTGACCGGAGGCCGTCCGCGCCGACCAGCAGGTCACCCGCGGACGACGAGCCGTCCTCGAACGTCGCGAGCACGCCGTCGGCGGTTTCCCTGGCGCCGGCCAGTCGCCGGCCGTACCGGATCTCGATGCCGCGTCTGACGGCTTCGTCGCGTAGGCCGACGTAGAGGTCCGAACGCCGCAAAGTCTGTCTCGCGGTTCCGTCCGGCAGTCTCCCGTCCGCGGTCAGATCCGCCACCTCGCGCCCGCTGCCCAAGCAGATCCTGATCCTCGGCATAGCGAGTCCCCAGTCTTCGACCAGTTCTTTCAGGCCCAGTGGGGCCAGCGCGTCGAGTCCGTTCACCGCGAGCGCCAGGAACGCGCCGGCACCCTCGGCGGTCCGGGCGTAGGCCTCGTGGATCACTGGTTCGTGTCCCGTCTCGTGCAGTGCGATCGCGGCGACGGTTCCCGCGATTCCTCCACCGGCGATCAGTACCCTCGCCATGCCGCTCACTCCATCGGATCCCAGGGGACAGTTCGTCAATCGATCAAGAACACCGCTTACCGGCCGTTGTCAAGTGACCGCCGGCGACACCTTGGCCGGGCGTGCCTCTGTCAACACCCTCCGGCCATCGTGCCCAAATGTGCACTATCGCGCGCGTGGTGGCCGAGGAGCGCTTCGACACACCCGGTCTTCGACGGATGGGTCGCGAGGCCCGTGGGAGCCGGCCGGATCGGATGACGTGATCCTCAGGTACCGGACATGGCGTCGATCGTCGGCTTGCGCACCGCACGAGCACCTCGGCTGGATCGCGGTCGAGGAGGCCCGGGACGCCCCGTTGTTCGACGCGCGGCCGGGCTTTCGCAACTATCCCGTGGACATTCTCGACGACAGGCACTGCCCGCTGTCCATGGTCGCGCGCCAGGACGGATCCGAAACGCTCTTCGTATCGATTACCGCCTCGGCGCGATTTCCGCGGCGGAAGCGGAAGCACTCGGGAACCGGTTGATGACCCACTTGGTGGCCCTCGCCGAAAACGCCGCCTCGGTGGCTCTCAGGTGATGACATCAGGGGCTCGGCAAAGTCGCATGAACGCCGGCCGCTGCCGCTCTTGATGCCTATGTGTGTGGTTTCGCCCTGCGGGTCGTGAGTGGTGTCGCGAAAGCCACTTTCGCGACGTGTTCCGAGCCTTCCGTCGCCCACAAGGGTCGCACCACCTGAGGAGAAGGGGACTTTCCGCGCGTGCGATGCGGGGAAAGTTCCCTTCACCTCGCCGAGCGCCCCGGACTCGCCACCCGACAGGTCACCTTTCCCCTACGGCTCGTTACTGCTCACGATCCCTCCCGCAACGCCCGAATCGGGGGAAGTCATCCTGACGGCGTCCTCTATGGACAGTCGCTAGGGTGTCAAGTCATGGTGGCGGCCCTCTTCGCCACCCGCTCGGCCGGCGGGTAGACGACTTTGCCGAGACCCTGGTCATGAAATCGAGTGTCGCGTATCACGATGCTTCGCGAAGGAACTCCCGCTCTGTCCGGAACAACCGCGCCGAGGGCGTAGACGCGGGGGGTCGGCTGAGCGACGGTTGCCTGAAGAGAGCTGGGTTCGTAGCTGGGCAAGACCAGTGAAGCCATGGGAGAGAACAGTTGCTCAAGTCGTCGGTGTCGGAAGAATCCAGAGAGATCTCTTACTCAACCTGGCGTTCCTATGTGCTGAACAATGGTTCCGAGGAGCTTATTCGGCTTGAGGAAGAATGTTGGTCACCTTGGCTGTCGGCGCCGGCAGAGTCTCTCTTGGGCCGTGCGGAAATATTTCCCGAAGGGCAGATCTGCGCTCACTCCGAGCAAGGGCTGCTCGCCTCGCTGTCCGTGAACAGGATCCACTGGGACGGGCGGGCCGAAACCTTGCCGACCTGGGATCAAGTGGCCGGGGACCCGAGCACCTGTGAGCGGACATTTTCCGCTGACGGCAACACTTTGTGCCTGCTGTCGATGAATGTTCGCAAGGAGGTACGCGGACGGCGGTTGTCCGGCACCCTTGTCCGCTCACTGCTGAACCATGCTCGGCAGGTCGGCGCAGAGCACGTCATCGGATCTTTTCGTCCCTCGGCGTATGGCGAAGCGGTACTGTCGGCGGTCGAGCGTGGCTGTGCGCCGCCGGAATTCGCCGATTACTGCTTCGGCAGAGACAGCGCGGGCACGCTGATCGACCCGTGGTTGCGCACTATCTCCAAGATGGGGATGAAACCCGTGGTCGTGGACCACGAAGCCATGTCCAGGCATGTCACGGCGAAAGAGTTCGAGGACCTGCGGCGGGATTCCTGGCGAGCGATCGATCTCGCCGGTCGAACCGCCTGGTGGTGTAACGAGACCGGCTTTTTCTACCAGCAAGAGGGGGGAATGTTCCGCTACGTCGAAAGCAACCTCTGGGGCACGTTGGCGGTTTAAGGCACAAGATCGGCGAGGCCCGGAGTAATCGTGACGCTTCCAGGGCCTGCGTCCTCGGCCGGGCGTCATCGTGCCATCGACTGTCGGTCAATGACCTTCGCAACGCTGATCCGCCGCCGATTGGTCGATGTCATCGACGCGAACCACCAGTATGTACCAATGCACATCGAGTCCGTAGCGACGGTCTTGGAGAAGTACCGGTACCGGGGGAGTGTCGCGCCGAAGTCCGAGAAGGGCGGCAGGCATCCTGCGGCTGCCCATATTAGTTTCGAGTGAACGTCGGTTGATGACCGGTGGCTGGGCGAATCTTTCCAGCCGGATCCGGTCGCCGAACTCGGCTTTCTCGGCGGGGTCGTACAGCACGAGCCCTTGAATCGAGTAGATCCATCCCGTCAAGAAGCGTATTTCGGATCGAGGGAACGCGTGGCGGCCGCGCCGGAGCAACTCCGTGAAGCCGGCGTGCCGAACAGCGCCCGCCGCGCCCCGTGATCCCCATGCGGGCAACACCCCACCATAATCGAAGGAAGCTGTAGCCTGCGGGCCGGCTTCAGCGATCTCGTCGTACAGTCGGCGGTCGTAGATCTCGTTGCCGGGAGCTTCGAGGACCGGGATCACCCAGTCGCTTCCCGGTAACCGGTAGATTCGCTGAGCGACGGCTTCGAACCGGCCGTGGCCGTTCGCCGAAGATGGCGCTGCTTCGGCGACAACGTACTCCTTCGACTCGATCCAGCGGCTGACCTCATCGGGCATCAATGCCTCCAGGAAGCCGCCTCGATCCTCCCACTCCGGGCGCAATGCTTCGAACGCGAGCTTTGCTTGGAGAGGGTTCGTCCGCCAGCCGATGGCCAGGTTCAGCATCGCTGTGACCATCGCCGGTGACCTGTACACCTCGCGATACCTGGACAGTATTCCCTGGGCGACCCTTCCACTGTGGTCTTTCGTGACCACTCGAGTAATCCATTGTATTGTGTCAGGAATCGAGTTCACTGGTCGTCTCTCTGTGGAGTGGATTCGGCCGGCCTCAGGGAGTGAAAGCGATGTACAGGCCCAATGCGATAAAGAAGCAACCGGACAGCAAGTCGACCGGTAACCTTATGCGCCGATAGGCCACTTGAATCGATTTGCTGGAAAAGGTGATTGCGATCAGTGAATACCAGGAAAATGCCAGTACCGCTAGTGCGGCGACCGCGGACACCCGAGTGGGCAGTGGCACCGAGAAGGGCAGTATGGTTGTGGTAAGTACACCGAAGAAGAGCATGGCCTTCGGGTTCGCGACGATGGTGAGGAAACCTCGCAAGTACGCCTGCGGTCCCGATAGGGCGACAGGGGTATCGGTCGGTCGGTCCGTGAAGCGCAGTGCTCGCAAGATGCGAAGACCCATGTACCCCAGGTACAGGCCGCACAGTAGTCGCAGGATGCGGCCGGCGATTCCGTGCGTGCTGAACAGATCGCCGATGAGCAGGACGTAGATCGTCGCCAGTGTCGCACTGCCGGAAGCGACCCCGAATGCGGCCAGTAAGGCGCTCCTGCGAGAAGACGCCGAAGCCGTGTGCGCCACGTACAAGAAATTCGGTCCGGGAGTGACGGCACCCGCCAAATAGACCCCGGCGGTGGCGGCTACCGTGCCGAGAAAGGACACGTCGCGCTCGTGATGATCCTCTGGAGAGTACTGGATGCTCGCAGTGATGCCCACAGAAACATGCACATGATCCTATGGTCGATTCGAAATACTTCCGTGGCAGGTCTGGATTTATAGGGGTTTCACTCGTGAACTATCTCCTGTGCTGCCGTCCAGTGCGCAGGCCGGAGTTTCACGCCCGAGGCCGGGCAGAGGCGTTCCGCGGGGTCGTACGGAATGTGGGGCCGCACGGGCGCGGCCCCAATGGTCTGGCCACTGTGGGAATCAGTGAGGAGTCAGGCACTTGTCAGGCACTCGGTCGTACCGACCGGGAGAGACGGCGAACGCGCGAGGAAGGACACCGCGGAAACCGGCGGAGCGATGTGGGGGATCGCCGTCGACCTCGCCGAACCGGCTCGCGCTCATCGGAATCGACCGTGACCAGAACACGGCCAAGGAATACGACGTCGCCCGTGCGGCCGAACCGGTGAAGATGAGACTGGTCGGGTACACGACTGTCGTGCACGTGGTGATGATCCGCGCCATGGCCGCCGAGCTCGCACCTGGGCGGGTCCACCTGAGGATCGTCGCGGACAGTTTGGTGACCATCGACGGGGGCCCGGTCAGTAACTGCGGAAGCGCAGCTCCTGCTCCGGCCGGAGGTGGACGTCTTCGCCGGTGATCGTCCGGGCGTTGTGGACGACGATGTCGTAATGATCGGGGAGATGGCAGGTGCCGAAACCCAGCACCCTGCCAAGGAGCTTCGTCCCGATCCAGACCTCGTCGCCCCGGTCGATCACGCCGGCCCGCCCGATCTCGGCGAAGACCAGGTAGCCGACCTCGTCGACGACCGCTCCGGGGGCGGGATCGTCGTGGGTTGTAGTGATGAGTTCGTGTACTTCGCCCGCGCGAACACATCGGCTGGCGAAGGGTGCCAGGCTCATCCCGGCGTCGTCACGACGATGTCCCAGCACTTTCACCACTGTGCCGGTGATTTCCCGCTTCGGCCCGTTTCCCCGCATCACGATCCTTTCGACGTGCTTCGAGAGGTGCGTCTCAGTCGGTTTCCGGCAGTGGGGAACCGGGGATCGAAGCGAAAGCGGCAGCGGACGCGCGAAAGACTTCTCGGCGCGGTGCCAGGGCGATGGCAGGGAAGCTGCGCGCCGGCACCTTCGCGGGTCCGCTCCTCCATCAAATTCGTCCGTACCACGAGAACGCCACGGCCTTTCGGTGGCATGTCGAACTTCCCGTCCGGTCGTCGTTCCCGTCCTCGGCTTTCGGTGAGGCCCGGGCGAGTGCCGGGAGAAAGAGTTTTAACACCATTGCCGGTGCGCCATCTTCGTCTGCTCCGCGCTCGTCGAAGAGGTGGGGATCTCCTTCACGAACCTCTCGCCGAAAACGAGAGTACGCATTCTCGGTACACAGGCCGGCATCGTTCGGCCGAGCCGTGGATCTGTTCGGTGCTGTCGAGGTTCCTGGCGGTGACTAAGGGTGACTGAAGCGACCGGGGCGCCTTCGAGGTCGGGACGACGGCCGCGCAGCGGTATGTCCGACCAGGATGTTCACCGGTGCAGACTCGGTAGAAGATCGGACGGTCGCGGTGGTCACGCCGGGTGAGTCATGCCAGGATCGAACCGTCCAGAAGTAATGATCTTGCCTGGAGTGCCTGCTGAACCTGCCGACCGAAACCCTCAGCGCCGGCGACCGAGTTTCTTTCCATGCGGAGTGGCGACCTTTTCTCGTCGGCTATTCAAGAATGAGGCGAATCCAGCATGACTTCCGTCGTTGATTTGAAGGCCCTGCCGACCGCCGCCATCTTGGAATCATCGGGCCTGGACGCCCGGGATCGTCTGCTTTTCCAGCAGTATGGCTGGGGGCCGGCCTGCCCCGTGCCCGGCGAAGCGGTGCACAAAGCGATCGAACGTCATGCCGCTCTGGTGCCGTCGGCGATCGCGGTCGAACACGAGGGGCAAGTGCTCTCCTACGGCGACCTCGACCGGCACGCTGATCGGCTGGCCGCGTACCTCGTGGGGAACGGGGTTCGCGTGGGTGACCACGTCGCGCTGGTCCTTCGCCGGGGAATTCCCATGGTCGTCGGTATTCTGGCGATCTTGAAAGCCGGCGCCGCCTACGTCCCGCAAGACGCCCGGGTCACCCGCCCGGTCGCGCTCGAGCACATCCTCGTCACCACCCGTGCCCGGATGGTGCTCACCCAATCCGATGTGCCTGTGACGCTCCCGACAGGACGGACCAGTGTCCACATCGACACGTTCATGGCCGAAGAGGCGGACTTCGCCGCCGTCGCCGTGGACGTTCCACCCGAACAGGGCTGCTATGTCCTGTTCACCTCGGGCACGACAGGTATGCCCAACGGTGTGGTGGTCACGCACGCCAATGTCGCCAACCTGCTTTTCACCGAGCCTGGTGACCTCGGTATCCGGCCGGGAACGGTGGTGGGGCAGATCCTCAGCATCGCCTTCGACATGGCCGCGTGGGAGATCCTGGGCTGTCTCACCCACGGAGGCACGTTGCTGATCCGCGGCGACGACATCGAGGCGACGGCCGGGCGGGTGGATGTCCTGATCGCGACGCCGACGATCCTCGCCTCGCTGGACCCGGACCGGTGCGAACGGGCGCGAACCGTCGCCGTCGCCGGCGAACCGTGCCCGCGGCCGCTCGCCGACCGTTGGGCGCGGGGAAAGACCTTCTACAACGGTTGCGGGCCGACCGAGGTCACGATCGTCAACACCATGCGACGACACCGTGCCGACGCGGAACTCCTCACCATCGGTACTCCTGTGCCGAACAACACCGTCTACATCCTCGACGAAAGCGGGCGGCCCTGCCCGATCGGTGAGATCGGCGAGATGTGGGCCGGTGGAGCCTGTGTCTCGGCGGGTTATCTGGCCAACCCCGAGCTCAATGCCACGCGCTACGCGCCGGACCCGTTCCTCGGTGGCGGCCGGATGATGTTCCGCACCAGGGACCTGGCGCGCTGGACGCCCGACGGGCAACTGGAACACTTCGGGCGCACCGATGACCAGGTGAAGATCCGAGGCTTCCGCGTCGAGCTCGACTCGGTGTCCGCGATCCTGGAGCAGGCACCCGGCTGTACCAGGGCGGTCACCCTCAAGACCGATTGCCGGACGCTCGTCGCGTTCGTGCAACCCGAGACGGTCGATCCACTTGCCGCTCGTCAGGCGGTCGCGGACATGCTGCCCTACTACTGCACACCCGAGGTCGTCCACGCGCTGCCAGAGCTGCCCATGACCGACCGCGGCAAGATCGACAAACGACTGCTCGCCGAACTGGCGAGGAACAAGGAGATCCAGGATGACCGCGCTGGGTGAGCAGACGGGAAAGATCGTGCTCCCGGAACCGCTCCCACCGCTACGCCGGCTGTTCAAGCATCCGGCGATGATGCACTACAACCGGTTGGCCGCGTCGGTGCTCGCCCTCAACCTGGTGGCACTGGTGTTCGCCCTGCCCGGCGGGATCACCGCGGACTTCGCGGCCGACGCCTCGCTCGTCAACTTTTCGCTCGCCGTGCTCATCCGGCGTCAGCGCTTGATCAACCTGCTGTTCCGGCTAGCCACCGCCGCGCCCGTGACCTGGCCGCTGAAGGTGCGCTGGACCCTGGGCAAGGTGTACCACTTCGGGGGCCTCCACGTCGGCGGCGCGGTGGCCGGATCGCTGTGGTTCGCCGCGTTCGTCGTGCTGGTCACCGTGCAGGGCGCACCGACGGCCGTCCTGGTACTGGCCTACACCCTCACCGCCTTGCTGATCGGGATCCTCCTCACCGCGACGCCGAAGCTGCGGGTCAAGTCCCACAACCGATTCGAACTGATCCACCGGTTCGGCGGGTGGCTGACGCTGGCTCTGTTCTGGGCGCTGACCGTGACCCGGGTGGTCCACAGTGGAGAATCGCTGCCCGCCACGCCGCAGTTCTGGATGCTCGTCGTGCTCACCGTGGCCGTCGCGGCACCGTGGACGAGGTTGCGCAGGGTCCCGATCACCATCGAGCGGCCGTCGCCGCACGTCGCCCTGACCCGGTTCACTCACGGCCGGAAGCCTTTCGCCGGATCGTCCACCGCGATCAGCCGGTCGCCCTTGCGCGAGTGGCACTCGTTCGCCAACATCCCGGCCCCAGACGAGCACGGTTTCCGACTGACCATCTCGCGCGCCGGCGACTGGACGGGCAAGTTCATCGACGACATGCCTTCGCATGTCTGGGTCAAGGGCATCACCACCGCCGGTGTCGCCAATATCGAGACGCTGTTCCGCAAGGTCGTGTACGTGGCCACCGGCAGCGGGATCGGCCCGTGCCTGCCGCACCTGCTGGCCCAGGAGGTGCCCGCGCTGCTGGTCTGGGCCACCCGGAACCCGCGGGTGACCTACGGGGACAAGCTGGTCGACGAGATCTTGGCGGTGCAGCCGCGGGCCCGGATCTGGGACACCGGGTCGCACGGGAAGCCGGACATGGTCGACCTGGCCTACGCCGCGTACCGCGATTTCGGCGCCGAGGCCGTCATCTGCATCTCCAACAAGAAACTCACCTGGCAGGTCGTCCACGGCCTCGAACGCCGCGGGATCCCCGCCTACGGTGCCATCTGGGACTCCTGACCTCCACTAAGGACATCATCATGCGACTGAGGTTCGAACGCGTCGGCCGGGTTGTCTGGGCGTATCTGGACCGTCCCGAGGTCCTCAACGCGCTCGATTCCGCGTTGCTGGACGAGCTGGTGAGCACGCTGAAACCCCTGGACGGCGATCCGGAGGTCGGCTGCTTCGTGATCACGGGATCGGAGCGGGCGTTCGCGGCGGGGGCCGACATCTCGGAGATGGCGGGAAAGTCCGCCGCCGACATGGTCGCGGAGGACTATTTCGGTGGGTGGGAAGCCTTCGCCGCCTTGCGTACTCCCAAGGTCGCGGCCGTGTCGGGCTTCGCACTCGGCGGAGGTTGTGAGCTGGCGATGATGTGCGACATCGTGCTCGCGGCCGATACCGCGAAATTCGGCCAGCCCGAGATCACCCTCGGCGTCATCCCCGGGATCGGCGGAACCCAGCGGCTCACCCGGCTGGTGGGCAAGGCGAAAGCCATGGACCTCATCCTCACCGGGCGGCTGATCGACGCGACGGAAGCCGATCGGATCGGGTTGATCAGCCGGGTCGTCCCGGCCGGCACCCTCCTCGCCGAGACCGCGGAAGTCGCCGCGCGGATCGCGGGATACGGCAAGATCGCCGCGATGGCGGCACGTGACTGCGTCGACCGCGCACTCGAGACAGGGCTTTCGGACGGCGTCCGGTACGAGCGCCGGGTATTCCACTCGTTGTTCGCGACCGAGGACCAAAGAGAAGGAATGCAGGCGTTCCTGGAAAAGCGAGAGGCTTCCTTCAAGGGCCGGTGAGGGGCGCGGGGAAGGTGTCAAGTCCGTGAAGGCCTCCTTGAGGGACTCTGGGTCCCTCAAGGAGGCCTTCACGGACAGCAGCATCGGGCGCCTGCGCAGGAGCCCCGGCGACCCACCACGTTTGTCATACTCTCAACAACTCTTCTGCTGCTGTCTCGGGTGTGGGGGCGTCTGGGACTGTGCAGGTGTTGCGAAAGCCACTTTCGAAACGTGCCATGTCCATTTGTGACCAGGACAAGTCCGCCTTACGTTCGATGGTTCAATTTCCGTTAATTTGTTACCGGGTGCGAAGTAATGTTCTCGCGTCACCATGGTGGCATGACCACGCCGTTGCTTTCCGCGAACGTGCCCGCGCTCGACCGGTACGCCCGACATCTCGAAAACGTGATCTCCGCCGACCTGACGGGAGTCGCCCGGGGCATTTCCGGTCTCGGTGGTGGGCAGGTCGGCGCTTTCGGTGTCTTCGCCGCTCAAGCGCTCGGTGTTCCCTGCCGGGTGGCCATCGCCGGCCTTGGTGACCAGGTGACCGATCTCGCCACCCGGATCTCCGAGCTCGCCAGTGCGGTACGTGGGGCCGCGCACGATGTCGAACGCACCGACGAGGAGAACACGGCGCGGTTCGACCGCCTCGCGTGGCGCTGACACCGATGGGACAGCTGCAGATCGAACCGGCCACCTGGTCGGCAGGCGCCGGGATCATCGACACCGGGAACTACCTCGCGACGACCATCAGGCAGGCACACGAACGTGACCAGGCGGTGGTCGCGGCCGAACTGGGGATCGGCGTCGTCGCACTGACGCTCGACACCGCGTCGATGGTTCTGGACCCGCTGGGCAAGCTCATCGCGGCCGGCTTGGGATGGCTCATCGAACATGTCGCGTTTCTCCGGGCGCCTCTGGACATGCTCGCCGGCGACCCGCCCCAGATCAAGGCCATGGCGGACCGGTTGCACCGGCACGCCGAAGACGTCCGCCTGGCCACCGCGGACCTTGACCGAGCCACCCGCTCGGCGACGAGCGACTGGGAAGGGGAGACGGCGGAATCGTTCACCGCCGTGCTGTCCGGCTACCGGGCACGGCTGGAATCGGTGAGTGAGTCGATCGAAACCGCCGGGTACGTGGTGGAGACGACCATGGCGGTGATCGCCGCCGTCCGCGCGCTGGTCCGGGACATCATCACTTCGGTGCTCGGTGACATCATCGCGACCGTCGTCATCGCCCTCGCGCTCGCGCCGTTCACCTTCGGCGCGTCGCTGGTCATCGGAACCACCCGGTGCGTCGTGCTCGCGGCGCTCGCGGTCGCCGGCACGCTCGCGAAGATCTCGCTGCTGAGAGGGTTCTGCGCCCGAGCGGCGGAGCGGCTCGACGGGCTCGCCACCCCCGCCCCGCCGATGAGCGCGACGACCGCGCGACCGGCAGGCCCGTCGGCGGCCGGCGGCTCCGCACTGCGGAACCACGAGGTCCCTTGGTTGAAGAAGCACGAGCAGTGGCTGATGGGACACGGGCTCGCCGAGCCGAGGCGCAGGGCGAGGTTCCTCGAGCAGTGGATACGGCAACACCATCCCGAGACGTTCCGGGTGCTGAAGACGCTTAGTGACGCGAAGAGCAGTTCGAACTACGTCGGCCTGGCGGACAAGGCCGCGATCACCTTCGGGCGCCAGATGACCGACATCCACGCCCAGGCGGAGGCGGCTTGGGCGGAAGCGCGGAAACAGTGGGACGCCGGACACCCGGATGCCGCGGCTTCACCGGGGCCGTGATCAACGCGAGGACGTTTCCGGTACCGGCAAACCGATCGTGCGAAGACCGTCGGCGTCCGTCCGGAACGACACCAGCTCGGACGCCGTGCGTTCCCTCGTCCAATTCGCGTGCTCGGTGCCTCGGTACTCCGGGGTGACCTGCCACGTGACCTGGGCGCGGACCCGGTACAGCGGCCCGGTCGTCTTGCCGTTCTGTTCGGAGACGACTCCGCCGGAGCCGACGCCGGTGGTGTTCATCCAGCTCAGCACCGGCCCGACCGCGCGGAGTTCCGGGCGGTCGACGAGCGACGTGCCGGGCACCAACCCCTCCGCGATACTCTGGCCGGAGGTGGCCGTCTTCGGGAAAAGACTGGCGTTGAGGGAAGCGAACAGACTGTTCCACATAGGACCGGTACTGCGATCCTGCCGCACCGAGCGGTCCGTCACCTCGGTGGCCGTGATCGTCGCGTCGTCCGAGGCGGACGGGTGAACCCATGCCTCGGCCAGTTCGGCATGGAGGACCAGGGCCGCGAGCGGATTCCGTTGCGTGAGTCCCGCCGCGTAGAACGGATCCGCGTCCAAACCCTCGATCCGGTGCCCAGCGCTCGTCAGCGCCCGGGGGAGTGCGGCGGCGAGGGCGGCAGGGGCGGTGGCGGTCTCCACGATGTTCCTCGCGGCGGTGGCTTCCCTCGGCACCCGGGGCGTGACGCCGGTCCCTTCGGCTACCGGTACGCCGTCGAGAACGTCGGTGACGATACCGGCGACGGCGCGTCCGGGGACGTCGATGTAGGCCGTCGCGGGTAAGGAACCGAGGACACCGTGCGCGAAGTCTTCGCCGATTTCCGCCGCGAGCGCGCGGGTTCTCACCGAATCCGGCACCAGCACGTTCGCCGGCCGGTGTGACGCCGGTGTCCCGGTGAAGTAGTCCGTCAGGCCGCCGGTGAGGGAACGGACGGCCCGGCCGAGTCGCGCCGTGCGGCTCAGTTCCACTGTGAACTCGATGTCATGGCGGTAGATGGCCGAATCACCGGACAGGGACGCGGTGCCGGTCTTCTGGGTCTTGGTGGTCTCGGTCGTGGTGAGCGTCGTGTTCGCCGAAAGGCCGCTCTGGCCCGAGGGCCCGATGCCGCGTACCAGCGGGTGTGGCAGGTACAAGGGCATGCGGAAGGCGAAATTGGCGCTGTGTGAAACGGTCTCGGCGTGGACCTGGTCCTGTTTGGTCTCTTCGCGTGCGGTGAGTACGTCGGACCAGCCGTCCGTGGTTCGTTCGAACTCGCCGGGCAGGACCCGGGCCTTGAGGACGAGATCGATGTCGATGGCGCCGAGGGGACCTGCGAAGGAGTCTCTCCAGGTTTTGCCTCCGGCGACGAGTTCGGGCAGCAGCCGCGCCAGCCGTCCGGGCGCCAGATCCGGCAGGACTTGCGCGAACAGGGCGTTCACCGCCTGCCGATCTCCCGCCCCGAAGACCAGCTGCCCGGCTTTCGCGCCTGCCCAGGAAACGAGGGTGAACCAAGAAGGCGCCGCCGCGGCGGGAGAGACCAGATCGGATAGCCCCTGCTCGATCGACCCGATCAGCCGCCTGGTCGTCTCCGGCCGCAAGGAAACCGCGTCGGTCACGTCGTAGGCGTGCGGCCGCAGCAGTCGCGCGTCCGCGGTGGGAGAAGCGAGGAGCTCGTCCGCCTTCAAGCCGATCTGACCGATTTCCTCAGCCGGGACCCATACCTGGACGGCGTCGCGCCGATGGGCTTCGGCCCTGATCGGGGCGACGGCGGACGTCGAGTCGTAGGGGCCGAGCCCGAAGTGCCGGTTCTCGTTGACGGAGAGGAGAACGGTGGCGTCGTAGGTGACCAGATAGGCGTCCCCGGAGTAGGTCGTCCGCCGGGACCTCTCTTGCTCGGCGCGATTGGTGATTCGCTGGGAATCGCTTCCGAATCGGCCGTATCCCAGCTGGGGGAAGGCATACAGGTTTCCGTCGGAGTTGCCGGCGATGCCCGACCTGCCGTTTCCGTAGGTGTAGCCACGACTGGTTCGCTCAGCGCCATGCGAGACCGAAGAGCCCGCGCCCGAGGTGAAGGTCAAGGTGGTCTTTCGCGGTGGGCCGTCGATGCGGGGGTTGCTGAGCTCGATCGCGAGACCGGCTTCCCCCAGCCGTTCCCCGAAACCGGTGTATTCGCCTTCTTGCCGCCCGTAGCGATGCAGGGGCATCCGGTAGGTGCCGGTCACGAGCTGATCAAGCCTGGCGGCGAGCCGGTCCCGTCCGGCGAACACGTACAGCTGGTGCTCCGCCAGATGCTGCGCTTTGAGGCCGCCGAACATCTTGTTCGCCAGATAGCCCGGGATCCCGGGAGGCAGGTCGAGCCCGTGTACGGCGAAATGATCCGGCAGGCTGCCCGGTGACCACCCGCTCGGAGCGGAGGGGACGGCATGGTCCACCCGGCTGAAGGTCGTGTTCCCGTCGGCGCGCGGCGGGTCGAAAGACGTCCTTCCACCGATCGTCGTTTCGGCGATCCCGCCGGAAACCAGGAAAGTGCTGGAATTTCCGGCGTTGCGAATCGTCACCCGGTAGCCGACGGTGCGGGTATGCCGGGTGACACCCGAGGCCGACCAGCCGTGCCCCTGGCTCGATTCCTGGGTGACACCGAGCTGGTTCGTCCTGCTGCCGAACGATCGGTTGGCGCCGCCGGACAGTTCGTAGCTGCGCACGGTGGCCGCCGAGCCCGCGCCGATCAGGACGCCGCCGCTGCCACCGGCTGTGATGGACGCTTCGACGGAGGCGTTCTGCTCCACCTTGCGCTTGGCGTTGATTTCGCCGCTCAGCCCGTCTTGCGGCGGCGCTTCAGTGGCGTCCTCGCGTCGCGGCCCGGTCGGGGCGCCCACGGCTCGGATCAGCACGTGGACTAGTTCGGAAGGCCGGTTGGTGAGCTCGTGGGTCTCCCGCACGAGCAGGAAGGACAGCCCGTCGCCGTTGAGATCGGCCGAGTGGGCCTTGAATCCCTCCGGCGAGACAAGACTGCTCAGAAGCGTTTCGTTGTCGGCGGCCGCGCTGTGACCCGAGTGATCGTCCTTCGTGGGTAAAACACCTTCGGGCAAGCGTTTACGCAGCTCGCCGCGCACGTCCTCGGCCCCGGGGAACTTCGTTTCGGCCGCGCCGAGCACCTTGCGTGGATCGAAAGTCGCGCTGACGGCGTCGTTCACTTCGGCGTGGTCCGCCGCCACCGACCAGGTGGTCCGCCCGTCCGGGACGAACTGCTTGCCGCTCGCTTCGACGCCGTCGTCGAACCGGACCCGGATGTCGTAGACGACGTCGCTGATCCGCGCCCGGAGTTCCCCGGTGGAGGACCAGGTCGTGGATGCCGTGGTGTCCTCGGTGCGGGTGGTCTCGCGGCTCTCCGCGGCGGACCGGAAGCCACTGACGTCGAACCGGAGATCGAGCCGGTCGCCGAAGATCTGGCTTGGCTGGTCGTGGATGCTCCACAAGAGACCGAAGCCGAGCGAACCGTTGACGTCGAACGGGCTTCGAGAGGCCACGGTGGCCGAGGTTTCGCCGCGGTGCCCGCGGCCCTGGGCGGTCACGGTGCCGGCCGAAGGCCCGTCGTCCGATCGGGGCCCGGCGATCTGGTCGCGGATATCGGTCATCGTGGCGGAAATTTCGACGACCGCGGTGAGCGCGCCACCCGTGGGCTTCGTGAGCTTCAAGCTTCGCGTCAGCGTGCCGCCTGCCACCAGCTTTTCGCCCGCCTGGGAAAGTGCCGCGCTGCCGCTGAGGGTCTGGACGTCGGCGCGTGGCGCCGAACCGGGTGAGTTCATCGCCTCCGCCCACGCGGGATGCTGTCGCACCACGTCCCCGATCGCGGTGAACAGGCGACGGTCACCGCTGAGGAAAGTCGCTCGCGGACCGGCCGGTTCGCGGGATTCGCCGTCGGCGGGCCGTAACCCGTGCAGCACCTCGGGCACGCTCAACCCGACGCCGCCCGGCTGTGTTCCCATCGTCGTCTCGTCCGGCAGACCGGCCCGGGTGAGGACAAGGCCGTGATGCAGGTCGAACGTTCCGCCCGTCCATTTGTCCGGTGGGGTCACCGAGGTGGCCGTCTGCAGTTCGCCGGTCGCCGAGGTCCGCCAGCTCGGCTGCGAGGTGACGCCCTTGATGCCGAACGACGGATCGACGGTCCGCCAGGCGATCGGCGGATCCGAAACAGGCGCCGAAAGATGGCTCCCGAGCGCGCCTTGCCGGCGTGGCGCGGATACGGCGTCCTTGGTCACTGAGCTGTACGCTCCGCCGGAGACCTGATTGGTCCGCCGCGCCTGGTCCGGGGGGCCGACGGCGACGCCGCTGCCCGAGGTGTCGTCGCCGGGTTCACCGCGGAGGGCCAGTTCGACCGCGCCGGGGCCGTGCCCGTCCGTCACGACGTAGCCCTCGTGCGCGAACAGCTTGAAGTTGTCCCGCAGGCTCAGGTCGGTGAGCGCGCTCAGTATCCGTTCGGTCTGCGCGGCGGGCACGCCGGAACCGGTGAGCAACTGGCGGACGTCCGCGCGGATCGCGGTTCCGTCGATCGATTCGGCGACCACGCCATTGACGCGCGTGAGCGTGCGCACTTGCTCGGTCCTCGCGGACGGGGCCGGTGGCAGCTGTTGCAGTTCGACGGCTGGCGCCAGGAAGGACTCGATCGCCGAACTGGAGGAACCGGCGTAGTTCGACGGGCCCGCCTCGGTTTCGGGGTACCACTCCGTTCGGTTCGCCGCACCTCCACCCGGCAGACCGGTGGTGCGGCGGGTCCCGAGCTCGTCGGCGAGTGCGGAGGAACTGGCGGCGGCCGCCTTGGCGTCCGAGTGGTGGACCTGTTCGGCGATCACGTCCTCGACGTCGTCGATGAGTTCCCGCAGCCGCCGTATCGGAGCGGACGCGACGCCGTCGAGGATGACGGGGATCCGGTGGTGCCGGGAAACGATGTGCGCGGCCCGCGCGTAGATCTCGTCCGCGTCCGTCTGGCGGAGCTTGCCCAGTCTGCGCCGGGCTCGCTCCGCTTGGGCCGCGAGGCGATCGCCGGGGGTGTAGGCGGGAGGCGGGAGTTCTTCGCGGGCCGCCGGGATGAGCAGCTGGTGACCTGGCGGGACGGAATCGCTGTACACGGGCAGATACTGCTTGGGCGCCTCGGTGCTCGTGGTCCGTCCTCCGCCGCCCGCGCCGAGGAAACCGCCCCAGACGCCGCCTTTGCCGCCGGTCGCCAGGTTCGCGAAGACGTTGCCGACCGGGGTGGCGATCACCTGGCCTGCCACGTCGCCGAGCTTGCCCGCGACCAGGGAGCGGGGAGCGAAAGTCTCTCCCGCCTTCAGTTCGCTTCGGACGAGAGCGCGAACGCCTCTCGACGCTCCGAAGGCAATCCCGGCCGCGGCGCCGCCGCCCATACCGCCGAGGGTCGAGTAGCCGACCGAGGACCAGTCGACACCACTCCGGTCCGAGAACATGATCTGTCCTATTTGGACGCTGAGATCCAGGCCGCCCATGAACGCTCCGCCGGTTCCCGCCAGAATCGCGACGTGCTTGGCCAGCTGTGCGGTCGCGAGCGCGAGTTCTTTCGCGGTGAGGGCCGTCATGCTCGTGATCAGTTTCCGCAGCGCGGCCCGCAGGCCGACTTGAGCCGCCGCTTTGACCGCCGGGATGAGGAAGTAGAGGAACGAGTAGATGAGGGTGAGCACGGTGGCGAGGGCCAGCGCGGCCATGGCGACGAAGATGATCTTGGTCTTCTGGACGTTCAGCGCCGCCGTCTTGGCCATGCCGGCGAGTTCGCCGCTCCGGAGGGCCAAATCGGTCAATGCCGCGGAGAAGTCGTGACCCAGCCTGGCGGACGAGGCTCGCGCGACGTCGCCGTCCATGGCGTCGTCCACCAGCTTCGCGCCGGCCGCCACTTCGTCTCGATAGACGCCGAGCGCGTCGGACAAGGCCTGCCATGCTCGCTGGATCGCGCGGAGCCCGGCTTCGTCGGACTCCGGCCACTCCATTCCCAGGCCGACCCGGAAGAAGGATTGCAGCTCCGGCGGCAACTGGACACCTCGGCCCGTTCCGCTCACCTGGCACCGTCCGCGCGCGTCACCCGTTCAGGTAAGCACAGCCTTACCTAATTAGCAGGTGTTTGTGGGCGGGATCATGACCGTTCCTCTGGGTTCGAGTTCGGCTCCGCGTAGTACTTCGCGGCTTCGAACGCGTCCCGCAAAGTGTGGAAGGCGTGGTCGCGTACCTGGTCGTGCGCCGCTTGTGGCAGGAAGGCCGCGAGGTCACCCGGGTCGAGCCGGAGCAGAGGCGCCGTGTCCCAGCCGCCGTTCGGCTCAGCCTGATCGAGGTACGCCTGGTACGCCACAGCGGTGAGTACCACGTTGTGCACGGCGAGGCGGTGGTCCAGCTGGCCCAGGGTCAACCCCGGCGGCGGTAGCAGGTGACGCAGCATCCGCTCTCGCCACGGACTGAGCACGCTACCCGGCAGCTCCCTTGCCAGCTCGAACAACCGGCCGAGGTGGTCCGCGGCTTGCCCCAGCGATCCTTGGTGCACGGCGCTCCGGTCGAGATCCACGACGTCGTCGTAGTCGGGCGGTACCTCGCCGTGGAATCGCCGGTCCGGATCTTCCAGGCTGTAGGGCGGAACCGGTTCCGCGAGCGAATTCCACTCGTAGCCGGTTCCTTCCTCGGCCGGGAATCGGCCGAACCCGGTGTGTCCCCACAGATACCGGCTGGTCAGCCGGAGGTCTTCCGCGGTCAATCGCGCGTCCCAAAGGTGGTTCCACGCGGCTTCGGGCTCAATACCGCGGGCGATGGAGCTGCTCAGTGAAGCGAGCAGACCGTCGTGGAACTCCTGCCGGATCCGGGATCCGACCCCGCCCGGGACCCCTCCGACCGAGGCCCCCAGCATCGCTTCGGCCTGTCGGCGTGCCAGGAGAACACGCTCGGCGGACGCCTCGCTCCGTTCTGTTTCGCGCCGCAGCTCCACTTCAGCCTCGGCGAAGTCGTCCGCGAACCGCGCCAGATTCTCCTCGGCCCAGTGGGACAAGGCATCGTGAGTACGCACCTGCTCGAACCGCGAACGGATCTCGCCGGCCAGATCCCTGCCGTCGCGTCCGCGGGCCAGTTCCGCCGCCACCGCTTCGACCGCCGATTGCCAGAGCGCGTGCTGCCGGGAGCCGCTCGGCCCGTAGCCCGGCTCGGGGGCGGGACGCTCGCCCAGCAGCCGCCGCGCCTCGTCGTGGAGAGCCGAGTCCCGCACGGCGTCGGCTTCGGGCAGCGACCGCTCGAACTCCTCGATGAGTTCACGCAGGCGCGGCGGGTCTTCACGTGGACCCGGCTCGGCGGCGGCGGTGGTGGTGGTTTCGGCGAGGGCGTCCTCGGTCAGATCGGCGGCCCCGGTGACGGCCTGACCCGTCGGTTCCGCGCCGGACGGGTGTACGACGGTGGAGGCCGGTGACTCGTCTCGCAACCCGCCCAGCTCACGGGACGGCAATGTCGTGTAGTGCGGGACTCCGCGTACCGCGCCCCGTAGTGCTTCGGCGTCCTCGCGAAGTCGTGTGATTGCGGGGGTTTCCCAAGCTCCCCGGGGTGACACGCCGTGCGCCATCGCCTCCGTCAGTGCCGACACGAGCCCGTCGTGGAGAAGACGACGCGCGGCATCGTCGGCCTCTGGCGCCGAGACCGGCAGGGAACGCACCAGCCGCTGGGCTCGCGCCCGAGCGGCTTCGACCTCAGGCTGCCCGGCCCGCGCCGCCAGCCACTCCCGCGTCACTCGGAAGGGCTCGGCCCACTGCGCTACCGCACGGTCCGCGACGGCTTGGAGCACGAAGGGTTCCTCGGCGGCTTCGGTCCGTATCGCCCTCTCGGACTCGTCGCGCGTGCTCTCAAGCGATGCGTCGGAGCTCCTACTCCGCAGCGACGCCGTAACCTGCCGTAGACCGGCGACGTCCTCGTGCCGCCACGCTTGCCGGAGCGAAGCACCATCGAGCATCACATCCGTCAAGAGGGTCCTGAGACCTTCGTGAAGGAACGCGTGGATCTCCTCGTCGACGCCGTCGGCGGCAGCGGGCAGCTCTCCCACCACTTGCTCGGCTCGGCCGCGCACCTGGGAGACATTCTCCGGTTCGGCCGCCTCCCGCTCAGCCACTCGATCATGCGCGGCCCCGATGCGCTCGGACCACTCCATCATCGCGGCGATTTCGGCTGGGAGGGCTTCGTCCTCCTCAGGAATCGACGACACCTCGTCGGCCGTCATGTCCTCTGGCGCGGGGGTGTTTTCCGTGCTCTGGGAGTCGGTTGTGTCGGCTGCCGAGTCTTCGTGCGGTGTCGTGACGCGCGGTGTTCCCGCGAACTGCTCCGGGGTTTGCCAGGTGAGGTTCGCGCTCATCCCATCGCTGACCAGGAAAGCAGGCTCGTCATCCTCCTGCGCGAAAAGTGCGCCATCATCGACGCTGGATGTTTCCGAGGCGTCGTCGTCCGAGAATCCCGCGAAGGTCGGGTCCACACGGAGCCGGATACCTCCTGGTCGCGGCGGCCCCACTGAGGTACTTGTCAGGGGATCGCTTGGCTCTTCATCACCGCGGTCCGATTCGAACAGCCCGAGTCCGGACAACAGCGGTTGCGGCGGGTCGGGCACAACGCCTGGTGCGACGGCTTCGAAGAACGCGCCCCCGGCCTCGACGGTTCGCTCGCCGTCCCGGCCTACTACCACCGGGTTCGACGCTGCCCACAGCACAGTCGGACCGAACTCGTTTCGCCAGCCCTCACGGATGCTGAACGCGGCTGTCGGACCGGCTGAGCCGGCCATGGGCAGGTTGACGGAGCACTGACCGAGGACGATTCCGGCCTCCGGGTCCGGTTGGGCCCGGCGATAGATCTCACTGGCGAAGATGACACGGGCCGCGGGAGCGCCTCGCAAGGAAACGACGTCGCCGCGACGATAGAGGTCACCTGTCAAAAGCGCGAAACTGAGCCCAGCGGGTGTGCCGTGGCCGCTGGTGAACCATGGATTACGGCCGGCCCACGGCGCTCGGTACGGTATCGAAGCAAGCACGTGCCCTCCGCGCCCGTCGGGACGGGAGACCTCTCTGATGTAGTACTGCTGCTGCCCGTGGGATTCCCGGAGAGCCGCGAGGACCTCATGCGCGCCGTCGAAATCTTCGCTGGGAAAGAATTGGCCGAAGGTCCCCAGTCGCTCGTTGGCGCTCTCGAAACTCACGATGTCTCTCGGGCGAGGCGGTCGTGGTTCGGCTACGCGGAAGCCCGGCCCGGTCAGTCCGAGCCGTCCGCCGGGGCGGAAAAGAAGAGCTCCTCGCGGCGCGTATGCGGTGCGGGCGTAGCCTCCTCGCGCCATCCTGCCGGCGAAGGAAGCCAGCCCGGCCGTGCGGCCGTCCAAGCCGACCAGAAGGTAGGGGAGGTCGGGATCCGTCCCGAGTCCCTGCCGGAGAACCGGATCGTCACGGAAAACGTCGGCGAGCGCGGCAAGGCCGACCATGCCCACTTTCCCGTCGCGGCGGGTCGCGAGATAGCCGCGAGACGAGCGCGGTGCGACGATGAGAACCGGAGCTCGGTCCCACGGAGCCCTGACCCGGCCGCCGTCTCGGCCGAGGTAAGTGGACAGTTTCGCCTCAGTGCTGGATTCCGCCCAATGGCGGAGGCGCCGCGCGACGGCCTCATCGCCCGGTACCCGGACGAGCCTTGCGGCCAGGGTGCCATCCGGCCGGTGGAAGTCGGTGCTCAGGAGATCGCCGGTGCGCAGCCGGGACACTCGTACGAACTGCGGTTGTCCTTCGGTCCCACCTTTGACGCCGTACACAGGCGGGTAGAAGCCGGCTTCGTGAAGGCTTCCGGCCAGGTCGAAACCCAGACCGCCGATATCGTTGCGCGAGCCGGAATCGGCCGAGTGGACGATGACGGGCCGCCTGGGGTTCGCTTCGAGTTGTGCCTTGAACCGATCGTCAGACAGCAGCAACCGGCCGACGGCACGTCCGCCGAGTTCGAGGTCTTGGTGATCCATACCCGCCAGCGCACGCTGCTCGTCGCCGTCGAGAAAGACGTGAATGGGTCCCTGCTCGCCCCAAGGGCCTCGGAGCGGCGGCGTCCTCTCACCGAGTAAGGCAGCTCTCGAAGCCGCGTCTCCGGAAACCGAGGCGATCGCGAAGGAGGAACCTTCGGAGGAGAATCGAAGTTCGGTGACATCCGGCAGGACTTCGGTGAACCTGCCTCCATGGTCGATCCCGACCACGCCGAAGTCGCGTTCGAACGTCAGCCGGCCGCTGTGTTCGAAAACGTGCCAAGGTCCGGCCAGCTCGCGCAGCCTGGCCAAGAACCGCTGGTTGAGGTCCGTGCGACCGACGCTGGGATCGGTTTCATGAGTGGTGAGGATCAACGGCGGCCTGACCGGCCCGTCGATGGCCTTCCGGAATGACTTGGTGGCGAAGACCTTGTCCGCCATCGCTTCCGGTGAGAGCTTGTGCACCTCCTTGCCTGCTGGATCAGTGGCGGCGAATCGTCCGTCTTCGCTTTCGAGCACCACGTGGACCGGCCGGGTCGCGCTGCCGTCGGTGGAGCCGGCCCAGTCCTGCACCGCTTCCACTCGGGAGATCGCACCGTCTTCGTCGGTCATCTGGACCGCCACGACGCGTTCGGAGTGATCGGTCGACGCGGCGGCGGCCGAGAGCAGGACTTCTCCGCGCTCGACGGATCCGGTGATCCCGACGCCGTAGTCGCGACCATGGGCGTCCGTGAGTTCATACAACCGCACCGCTGGGCCCACGGCGTCATCGGTTCCGCTCGCCTTGACGGCCGGATGTACGTCGTGGCCGTCCCTCGACTCCGCGCGGGACATCGCAGCTGTCCGTACGTCCCGATCCGCGGTAATGAGCGACTCCGCCGCCAGGTGGGGGAACAGGTTCACGTGCGCACGCGCGTCCGACGAGCGCGCCCAGCGTGCGAACTGCTCAGGGGTCTGCCGGGCGAGGTTTCCGTACATCCCGTCGCTGAGGACGAAGACAGGCTCACCATCCACACGCGCCGCCCGCAGATAGACGGCGTGGCCGGGAGTGACGACGAGCGTGCCGCCCCGCGACGCGACCTCTGCCCAGAACGCCGTTTGTGCTTCCGGCTCGCGGAGCTCTTCGCCGAGGTAGATTCGCTGGTCCTCGTGCCTGATGAATTCGTTCGCGCCGAACATCGTGCCGTCGGGCTCGAAGGCCAACTGCGGCTGGAGCCGCTCGAGATAGGCACTCCGGTTCACTCCGGCCAGCCGGCGCGCCCCGCGATCGACGATCAGAGGCGAGGTCAGCACCAGACTCGTCAACCAGTCGCCGGGTACGACTTTGCGCGTCAGCACCGGCACCGTTTTCTCCTGGAGGTCGGCGGCGGCCAGTTTCTGCATCGTCCTGCCCCAGCGGTCACTCAGGGCGCTCCAAGCCTGCTTGGTCGACGGGTCGGTCTGGTCCGCGGACACCAAGGCCAGTGCGCGCTTTTCGATGGCCGCGAACTCGGCTTGAGCGTCGTCGACGCGTTTCCGGACCATCGCTTCCAGCGAACGTCCGAACGGACGGTCCCGTCTGTTTCGCACGGCCGGGTCCACCCGGAGCAGGTCACGACCGGTCGCGTCGGCCACGGCACGCCCGATGTGCAGCAGAGCGGCGATGGTCGGCACCCTGCCACGGACGGCCGCGTCGATCGCGGCTGGGACACTCGTATTGAGGAACCGTTGTTCCTCGTGCCCGGTACCGGCGAACAGTGCTTCCGTCAACGCCGCCGGGTTTCGGAGCAGGGCCTGATACAACGGGTCGCCGGTCACGATGGTCCGCGAGGAAGCGCTCAGGTTGATCAATCCGAGCGCCGCGAGGCGCGCCGCCAGGTGATCACCGGATGCGATGGTCGTTCCCGCCACCGGCGAGGTCGGTGTACGGGTCGGGTCCTCGCTCCGTGCGACATGGTGGTTCAGTTCGTCGAGCAGCTGGGTGAGCCGGGCCGGGGTGATCGGCTGGATCACTCTCCGGTCCACGGGCACGCCGCGCGCCCCGCTCTGCGGCTTAAGGACCTGCTCCCGGGCCGGTACCAATGAAGCGGAGAGCACCGCTTCGTTCACCAGCGCCCGCACGCGGTTCCTGGCCTCGGCGTCGGCGAGAACGGCGAGGTTTTCGTTCAGGGCGAGCAGCTGTGCTCGGGTCGCCGTCGGCAGCGGATGGTGTTCGAGTCTGCCCCCGATCGCGAGTTCGCCGTACTCGGACAGCCGGGTCTCTATTTCGGCTCGGGGCAGCCGCAGGCCGTGTAAGCCGCGAGTAGCCATGTCGTACGCCTCGACCGTGAGCTGCTCGGCCGCGGGCCGGGTGACGGCCACGGACGTCTCGACCACGACCTGTTGGCGTCCCTCCGGTGGCGTGCCCTCCGGGCCGAATCCGGCTTCGGCGTGGATCGCGATGTCTTCCACGCGTACCGAACCGGAACCCTCGAGGGCGAGCTCCTCGGCCAAAGCCCGGCGAAGCAGTGCGCGCACCTGAGCTGCTCGCTGCTGCGGATCCCGCCCGCCGTACGCGGTCGTTGTGATCGACAAACCGGGCAATTCCCACTTCGAGCGCAGGGCAGCGGCCTGAGCGATCGCGTGGGCGGTCTCCCGGAGTGCGGCGAGTTCGCCGGCCGTCAAGGCGGCGGCGGTCTCGGCGAAGGACACGGTGAGAGCCGGGATGCCCGCCGGGCCCACGACCGCCGTGACGTCGCCTTCGGATCGGGGCCGCAGGGCGGCGGCTCCTGTTCGTTCGCCGGCGTGCCACCGGCTGTCGAAGCCGGCGAGTACCTGCTCGGTGAACGACCGCGGGTCCAGCACGATCTCCGGCAGGAGCGAGCTGTCCGGTGCCTCCGGCAGCGCCTCCACGGGAGCACCGGCCGACGGCTCACCGATCCAGGCGGATCCGTTACCCGGCGCGGGGACGAAAGGTTCTGCGGCAGGGCTCTCATCGTGGCTCGGGTCCATGGCCGTGAGGATCGCCAGCGCCATCCCGAGGTCGGACTGGCCGGTCCGGAGCCAGACGGAGCCGGAAACGAGGGCGACCCATTCGTCGTCGGTCCACAGCTTGCCGTCCTCGGTGACCCGTACTTGGCCCTCAGTGGCGACGACCGGCTCGTCGATGGCGTTCGACACAGCGGTCCCCAGTTTGGTCGCTCCCGAGGGCACCGCGAGGACGAGCCTGGGGGAAACGCCCGGCGGCAGGTCGGACTCGGGCACGCTGAACACCGGATTTCGCGACCGGAGGACCTCACTGAAAGCGGCGACGGAGACAGGGGCCGAGGTCCAGAGATCGATCGCGTCGAGGCCTGAGGTCAGGGTGGCGGCCACGACCTCGGCTCCGGGGTAGCGCGGCAGGCTCGCGGTGAGGTGCAGTGCTTCGGAAATTCCGGTGCCTCGCACCGGGAACAGCCATCCTCGTCCGCCAGGACCGACCACGGTCTGAGCCACGAGCTGCGGATCGTTGCCATCGGTCACCGACAGAGGACGGGTCTGCGCGTACTGGGAGACCACCAGCTCTTCCGCGGCGCGGCTCAAGGGCAGCAGTTCCAGGAGATCCAGCAGGTAGGCGAGTTCGTCTTTCAGACTGGGAAAAACGGGTGTGTGTCCCACCAGGCGAGGTTGTGTGATCAGCTCTCGCAACCGGCCGTCGATGGCCGGGTCGGCGGCCGCGAGCAGCATCGAACCGCTGATCTCGGCGGCGACCTGGACCCCGGTCTCGGCGAGGCCGCCTGCCCAGAACCGGAATTCGACGCGGTCTTCGGGTTCGCCGTACACATGCCGGTAGCTGACCGCCTCATGTTTGGTGGTGTTGAGGGCCTGGACGTCGTCGGCGGTGGTGATGTCGGCCAAGGCGAGCGGGAGCGGGTTCGGACCGACCGGCTGGAGAAGCCGGCTTCGCGCGTCAGGGCCGGGATGATTGCCCAGCCGGTACAGAACGTCTTCGAACACCTTCGCCAGCTGTGCCAGCCGACCATACGCGGCGAGATCGGGGCGCCGGTCGAAGCTCACGTTCACATGGCCACCGACTCGTCCCACGTCCGGTGGGTCCCCGTCGACGTTCCTGTGGGACCTGATGACGCGCAACGCCCGCTCGACTTCTCGCCAGCTCTCGGCGTTTCCCGGCAGGATCGGGGATCGCAGCTCGGCCCCGTCGTCGAGGTCGGGCTCTTCCACGAAGGTCCAGCGGGTGGGATCGGTTTCGACGTCCTCGAACCGTACGCCACCGTCCCATTCGATGATCCCGTTCGCTTCCAGCAGGCTGCCCAGCCTCCCGCTCTGCTGCTCGAAACGCTCCCCGTGGAGCTGGAGTTCGATCTCCAGCCCGAACCGGGCATCGGGACGGCTGGTCACTCCGCCGGGCACACCCGCGAGATGAAACCGCAGGGGGTTCTCTCCGCGATCGATGGCGGCAGTGGCCGCCTCGTGCAGTGCGGTGGCCTGACGCAGGCGGTGGTCCCTCAGTTCGGCGACCACCTGTTCGAGCTCGGCGACCCGGGCGGGCAGGCCGGTCACGTCCCCCGGAGCCAGACCCTGTGAGGTGATGCGGCCGAGACCGGCCCCCTGTTCCGCGACCCGGGTACGCAGCTCGGGCTCGAAGGACTCGGGCAGCACCGCGAGATGCCGCTTCGCCTGGGCGACCAGCGTGGTCAGGCGTGCGAGCGAATCGTGGCCGTCTCCCAGCGTGGTGCCGGCGGACGGGTCCGGCGGCGTCGCGTCCACCGGACGGCCAGTGGAGACGCCGATGGTCGCGCCGAGGGTTCTCGCCCGGTGCTCGACGAGCCAGAGGTTGCGTGGTTTCACCGAGGGAACCGGGAGATCGGTGTCTCCCTGTGTACGCACCTCCTTCAGGTAGTCGGCCAGGTGGCGGGTGAACAGGCCGTCGTCGGAGATCACCCGGCTCGAACCCGGGCCGCGCAACGCCCAGGCCGCTCCCGCGCCATCGTGCCGCACGTACTCGTCGTGCAGGCCGGCGAAATGCCCGAGTTCATGGGCGATAGTGAGCTCGTGGATGTCCGCGGGCCAACGGAGCTGGTCGGCTTTGCTCCCGGGAGTTCCGATGGTGACCGTGTCGTGGGCCGCCCCGCTCGGATCGTGCAGAACCCGGAAGTGGAAAGCGTCTCCGGTCGGCACGAGATAGCGATGGTTGTAAACACGGTCGAGGGCCGCTTGCGCCCGCTCGGCATAGTGCGGAACGTCCGAACCATCGAGAGCGGTGAACCGGAGCCGGACCGTGTAGTCCTGGACCCATTTCCCTGGCCGGGCCTCGTAACGTCGGTAGTCGTAGGCGATGGGGTGCCGCCATTGACCGGTCGCCGCCCCGGAGCGTGGGTCGAGCACCTGTGGGCCGACGTCCTCGGCGGCAACTGTGACGGGAGTCGTGCCGTCGCGGGCGGCGTCGAGTTCAGCCCGGGTGAGTGGTGCGGGGTCGATCATCCACTCGGCGGTGGCGGCCGTACTGTGCCGCCACGCCGGGTCGTCGAGAACCGGATGCTTCAGGGGCGGAAGGTCGGTGGTGATGGTGAGCGGTGTCGCCGGCGAGGTCGTTTCAACAGAAGGGCGGGCCAGCAGACCGGCGCCACGCAGCTCCCAGTCCACCCGCAACTGGACGGTCCCCGGTGCCGCGTCGGGCCGGTGAGCCAGCCGGATCACCGGTCCGGGGACGGCCTCGGGGGCGTGCCGGGATGTGTGTTCGGTGACCAGGTCGGAAAGCCGCTGACGGATCGATTCGGCTGGGCCCGTGCCGGCGCGTACCCCCAGCTCGACCATCGGCGGTGTGAAGCCCCGCCGCCTGCGCAGGACCGACTGTTCGGCCAGGTAGCGTGCCAGCTCGCTCAGGGCGCGCGTCTGCTGGAAGCCCGCGATACCTCCGGCTGACGGCGTGTCGATGACCAGTTCCGGTGCGTCGATACGTGGTGGCCGGGGAGAGCTGGGGGCGGGTGCTGCTCCTGGCGTCTCTCCGGCGACCAGAATCGGCTCTTCGGGAACCGACGCGCTGCCCTGCTCGGCTCGTTCGCTGCTCGTCCGGACACCTTGGCGTTGCCCCTTGACGCCGTCGACCAAGTTGACTTGGACTTCGACCGTCCCCGCCAGGTCGCCGTCCTCGGTGGCGATCTTTCGGATCGGCACGGTGGCCGGATCGAAAGGCAGTCCGTAGCGAGCCGCGAGCAAGCCGGCTTCTTCCGCGACAGCGGTGCGGATACGCGTCTCGGCGAGGGCGGCCATCGTCGCGGCGCCGCGACCGAAGGCGACGGTAATCGAGGGAGGCGGCGTCCCGGCTCCGAGGCGGGCACTGCCGGCCGCCGCCCGCGCTGTCTTGCGTGCGATCTCCACGAGAGCGTCCAGCCGTCCGGCCGGCACGCTGCCGGCTTCGGCATCCGACAGCCGCACGGTGTCGATCGAGCGAGCGGTGAGATCGGCTGCCGGAACGGGGATCCAATCGTCAGTCGCCTTTCCGGCCTCGGCGAGCACACCATTGTCCAGCACTGCTCGGCTTCCCCGGTAGAACAGGTCCAAGATATTGTTCGCGGCGATCGCGCCGGGTACCGGCCGGTGCGGAAGATCCCGGTTCCAGGCCTCGACGATGGAGAGTGCGGACGACTTTCCACCGGGCACATACGGCTTGTTGAGCCAGCAGACGTCGAATTCCAGCCATGGCGTTCTCTCGGGGTGCGTTTTTTGGAAAAGCTCGCTGTTGAGCATTCTGGCGGCGAGCGATCCGGTCATTGTCACGTAGTCGCCACGTCCGTGCAGGAATCCTGTCCGCAATGCGACGATCATCCCTTGGGGCAAGCCGTGACTGACCACTCGCCAGCTGTCTTCGGATCGCGGCGCGAGCATCGTGACCTCGATGTTCAGCGGATCTCTGTTGGTCTTGTCGATCCGGTGCTGAACATAGTGCTCGCGCGACCGGGGAGAGCTGGTCGCCGCCGACCAGGCGTCCTTCGCCGCATCGGCGTCCTCCGATGGGAAGGTCTGCCCGATCACGTCGCCGTCCTTGGTGGTCAACGGATAGCTGAGCACCTGATCGGCTGCGGGATCGGGCGGCGGAACCGAGACGAATCGTGGTTCGGTGGCGGCCACGGTGCCATCGGGTACGAAGCGGAACTCTCCATCGGTCGAGTGGATCGTGCGCGAGTACCCGCCCGAGGCAAGCCCGGCAACGAGCGCGGGCCTGCCCAGCGCCGGCCCGCCGACGGGCGCCAGCACAATCGAGGGTTCCTGTCCGCGTGCCAGGTCAGCGCCCGCGGTGCCCCGGCCGAGCAGCGACCTCAGCGCTTCCGAGTCCCGCAGTACGTCGGTCAGCTCCTTCGGGGTCACCGCCGCCGGCAGGCCTCGCGCCTGGCCAAGGTATCCGGTTTCCGACCGCTTCGCGACGAGGAACACGGGCATCCGCTGGGAACCATGCCACGGCGCGAGCGCCACCCCGTCGGGCAGCGTGACCGACCGCAGTGTCTCGTTCGTGCTTGCCGTTGCCCACTGCTGGACCTGGCTGACCAACTGTTCGTCGCCCGGCGACCGGACAAGTAGCGCTCGAGGCGTGCCATCCGGCCCGGTAACAGGCAAAAGATCGAGGTCCCCGTCACGCGGTACGGACACCAAGGAGATCGCAGGTGGCCGGTCATTGTCCCAGCGCAGCCCGGCCGGAGCAGCAACCGCGAAAACCCTCCGGTAGTCGCGCGCTACCGTGTGCAACGCCGAGGCGAAGTCGAATCCGAGACCACCTGGTCGCGCTCGGTCGCCGCCGTTCGGGCTGATCAGCACGATCGGTCGCTCCCAGGCCGCGATCGGTTGCGGGTCGGATGTCATCAGGCCGGCGTACTCGTTGTTGGCAATCAGTGCCGAGGCCGCCCAGTAACCGCTCTCCTCGGTCGTGAATCCACCCTTGTGGGAGACCCTGGTGTTGAGCGCGTTGCCTGACGCCAGTACGAATACAGGGTCGGCATCGCCCCATTCCGCACTGCGCACCGCTCCCTGCCGGACTTGCTCGGCGAACGCCGCCATCTCGGTTCGCGACCACGCGCCGTCCGCCGACGGAAATCCGAACACCGAGCCCGAATGGAACACCTCGACATCCCCGACTGGGGTCGCCTGGTGCGAAAACGGGCTCGCGCCGTCGACGATCAGCTGACCGAATGAGCTGAACGCTGCCTTACCCGTATAACTGCTGCTCTCCCACCGCCCGCCGGCCAGCTTGCCCAGTTCGGTCAGGAATCGCTCGTTTTCGGAGAGCTGTGCGGCTTCTGGCCCGTTGTACCGGGTCACGACGTTCAGCGCGGGGCGCACCGCCCCCGCCAGTGCCGTACGGAATGCCGGTGCTGCCCAAACCGCGGCCGCCGCTTGCTCCGGACTCATGTCGCCCGCCCGCCCGCCTGACAAAGCAACGCGGTAGGCGCCGGAAGTCTCCATGTCCAGGTAGATCCACAGCGGCGGAGTCCGGTCCTGCTCGAGTCGCCAGTGGGCGAACATCGGGTACTCGGGCACACGCACGGTGGCAGAAGTCAAGTCCACATAGAGGACCGCCAGCCCACGCTCGGCCTGCGTGGTGGACTTCGTGGCGCCGAACGCAGCCCACGGAGACGCGGCCAGGTTGAATCCATGCAGCCGGCCCTCCGCATTGTCCAGCCGAGCGACGTGCACGTCACTGAGACGCGGCCGGGACACTTGCCGGAACTCGCCTCCTCCCGGCTCGTCCACATCGGCCATCACAGCCGCGTCCACTTCTCGGTAAACGTCATCCGAAAGGAACGCTTCTGCGAACTCAGCCGCCAGTCGCCAGCCGGTTCCGGCGTCACCATACGCCAAGGCCACCAAGCGGATGGCGATCGACGAATCGGCCACCATCGAAGCAGCTTCGCGTTGGATGGCCGCTACCAGTTCCACGGCTGTCAGCTCGCGTCCTCCGTCCGCGAGAAATCCGCTCTCGCCAGTCTCGACGTAGAGGTATAACGGTTCATCGCGGTTACTGACTGGATCATCGCCAAGCGCCGGAGCGGAATGCGTCTCGTACATCCGTAGGGCCCAGCCCGCCCGCCGCCCGTCGTCCGACACGAGCGCTAGCCCTCCGACCGTATCCGCGGTAGGAGGGAACACCTCCAGGTCGCCGCCCGCCCCGAGTGAAAGCGACAGGTCGGCGTCCTGCTGTGGGGAGCCCGCCTCCGGCGCTTTTCCGGACGACACGAGATCGCTCGATGCCGAACCTTCGGGGTCGGTGGTGACGAGGGTGCCGTCGCGGCGGTGTTTGGGTGCGAGGTGGAGGGTGTTTGGTTGGCCTGGGTCGGTGGTGGTGATGTGGCCTTGGGTGGTGATGTGGATGGGGGTGTTGTGGT
>NZ_QHJK01000005.1:0-386016 GCF_003947475.1 Amycolatopsis sp. WAC 04197
TTCGACTTGCATGTGTTAAGCACGCCGCCAGCGTTCGTCCTGAGCCAGGATCAAACTCTCCAACAATGTCAAATTTGATCGAGGCAAATAAATACTTGCTCTCAAAGGAACCTCTTACGAGGTTTCAATACATAAGCTCTACTGGCTTAGTTCACTAGCACACTGTTGAGTTCTCAAGCAACACACCCCGAATCGCACCACCATCACAGCGGCCTTATCCGAAGCAGTCATTCCTAGCAGTTTTTGGTGGGACACCCACTCAATCGCCTGAGGCGAGAGCTTGGTTCGTGTCCCGGTCGGCCGCCCGGTTTCCCTGGCGACTTGGAGAACTTTACACGCCCCGAAAGGGCCCAAAACAGGGGGGTACCTTAACCGCGTTTCCGCAGGTCAGAGCCCCTGTTTCGGGCCCGGGCGACGATCAGCCCCCGACGCGCACGCCGGCGACGTTGCGCTTGCCCTTGCGGACCACCAGCCAGCGGCCGTGCAGAGCGTCGTCCGAGGACGGCTTCCACTCCTCGTCGACGATCTTCGTGTTGTTGACGTACGCGCCGCCTTCCTTGACGGTGCGACGCGCGGCGCCCTTGCTGTCGACGAGCCCGGCCGCGATCAGCAGGTCGACGATGGTCGACTCGCCGTTCGGGTCGACCTTGCCGTTCGGCACCTCGGCCATGGCGGCGTCGAGGGTGGACGAGTCGAGCTCACGCAGCTCTCCCCTGCCGAACAGCGCCTGGCTCGCGGCGATGACCTGGCGGGTCGCCTCTTCACCGTGCACCAGGGTGGTGAAGTCCTCGGCCAGCTTCCGCTGCGCGGACCGCAGGTGCGGACGCTGCTCGGTGTCCTCGGCCAGTGCCGCGATCTCCTCCTGCCCGAGGAAGGAGAACATCCGCAGGTAGCGGATGACGTCGGAGTCGGCGACGTTCACGAAGTACTGGAACCACGCGTACGGGGACGTCATCTCCGGGTCCAGCCAGACGCTGCCGCCACCGGTGGACTTGCCGAACTTGCGCCCTTCGGTGTCGGTGACCAGCGGCGCGGTCAACGCGTGCGTGTGGCCACCGTCGGTCCGGCGGATCAGGTCGACGCCGCCGACGAGGTTGCCCCACTGGTCCGAGCCGCCGATCTGCAGCTTGCAGCCGTACTCCCGGTACAGGTGCAGGTAGTCCTGCGACTGCAGCAGCAGGTAGCTGAACTCGGTGTAGGACATGCCGTCGGCTTCGAGGCGGCGTTTCACCGTCTCGCGGTTCAGCATGGTGTTGACCGGGAAGTGCTTGCCGACGTCGCGCAGGAACTCGACGACGGTCTGCTTGCCGGTCCAGTTCAGGTTGTTCTCGATGACCGCGCCGGTCGGCGAGTCGTCGAAGTCGACGAACCGCTCCAGCTGCCCGCGGATCCGGTCCGCCCACGCGGCGACGGTGTCCAGCGTGTTCAGCGTGCGTTCACCGGTGTCACGCGGGTCGCCGATCATGCCCGTGGCGACGCCCGCCAGCACGATCGGCCGGTGCCCGGCGCGCTGGAAACGCGAGAGCATCAGCAGCGGCACCAGGTTGCCGGCGTGCAGGCTGGGCGCGGTCGGGTCGAATCCGCAATAGAGCGTGAGGGGTCCTTGGTCGAGGTCTCGCCGCAGTGCTTCGAGGTCGGTGGATTGCGCGATCAGGCCGCGCCAGGTCAGCTCGTCAAGGATGTGCTCGCTCACGCCTGTAGATCCTCCCGCACCAGGTCAACCGACTATCGGCCGGGGGCGGCCGCCCGTCGCTTGCCACCGCGGCGGTAGGTGGAGACCGCGGGTGATCCGTCGATCCAGAACCGCCACGGCGTGTCCATCGCCATCGCGACCCCGACGCGCGGCCCGGTGCGGATGTCGGCTTCGGGGACCCGTTCGCCGGTGAACAGCCGGACGGGTGACGCGGGATCGGTCAGGTCGACGCCGTTCTCGGCGCGGTCGATGCCGAGCACCGAGGTGAGGATCGCCGGGCCTTTGGCGAGTTCGCCGTTGCCGCGCGCGGACGGCCTGCGCGCCCTGGCGATGTCCGCACCGGACACCACCTCCCCGGCACGCAGGAGCACTGCGCCCGGCTGCCCGTCTTCGGTGCCGACGACGTTCGCGCAGAAGTGCATGCCGTAGACGAAGTAGACGTACAGATGACCCGCGGGTCCCCACATGACCGCGTTGCGCGGGGTCTTGCCGCGATAGCAGTGCGACGCGGGGTCGTCGAGCCCTCGATAGGCCTCGACCTCCACCAGCCGGACCGCGACCGTGCCGTCGGGACCGCTCGCCTCGATCACCGCGCCGAGCAGGAGCGTGGACAGCTCCACCGGATCCAGCGCCAGCTCGCGCCGGGTGAACTGTCTGCCGGTCTCCACGTTCCGCACTCCCCTAACGTCGCGTTCTCCCAGGCCGACCTTAACCGGCCGCGCGGAGCGGGCCCCGGGCGAGACGAACGAGGCCGATCAGGCTCCCTGATGCGCGTGAAGGCCCCCTTCCCTCGGCTGAGTCGAGGGAAGGGGGCCTTCACGCGCTTTGGGGGTTGTTCAGCCGAGCCAGGCGCGGTGTTCGGCGACCCGCGCGACCAGACGATCCCGCTGTTCGGCGACGCGCTCCGGAGCGGTGCCGCCCCGAGCGTTGCGCGAGCTCACGGAACCTTCGACGGTCAGGACCTCGCGCACGGCCGGCGTCAGCGCCGGGTTGATCTTTTCGAACTCTTCGTCGGTCAGCTCGTCCAGGCCGACGCCGCGGGCCTCGGCGACGCGGACGCTCTCCCCCGCCGCTTCGTGCGCGACGCGGAACGGCACGCCCTGCCGGACCAGCCATTCGGCGATGTCCGTGGCGAGGGTGAAGCCGGCGGGCGCCAGTTCGGCGAGCCGGTCGGTGTGGAAGGTCAGCGTCTCGAGCATGCCCGCGATCGCCGGGAACAGCAGTTCCAGCTGCTCGACGGAGTCGAAGACCGGTTCCTTGTCTTCCTGCAGGTCACGGTTGTACGCGAGCGGCTGCGCCTTGAGCGTCGCGAGGAGCCCGGTCAGGTTGCCGATGAGCCGTCCGGCCTTGCCGCGGGTCAGCTCGGCGACGTCGGGGTTCTTCTTCTGCGGCATGATCGAACTGCCGGTCGCCCAGGCGTCGTCGAGGGTGACGTAGCCGAACTCGGCGGTGTTCCAGATGATCACCTCTTCGGCGATCCTGGACAGGTTGACCGCGAGCATCGCGACGTCGAAGGCGAACTCGGCGACGAAGTCCCGCGAGGCGGTGCCGTCGATCGAGTTCTCGACGCTGGTGTCGAAGCCCAGCTCCTCGGCGACGGCCTCCGGGTCGAGGCCGAGCGAGGATCCCGCCAGCGCGCCGGAGCCATAGGGCGACTCGGCGGTGCGAGCGTCCCAGTCACGCAAGCGGGTGACGTCGCGCAGCAGCGACTGGCCGTGTGCGAGCAGGTGGTGCGCCAGCAGGACGGGCTGGGCGTGCTGCAGGTGGGTGCGGCCCGGGAGGATCGCGTCCGGGTGCCGCTTCGCCTGCGAGACGAGTGCGTCGACGACGCCGAGGGTGCCCGCGACCACGCGGCGGGCGGCGTCGCGCAGCCACATCCGGAACAGCGTCGCGACCTGGTCGTTGCGCGAACGGCCCGCCCGGAGCTTGCCGCCGAGTTCGGTGCCGGCCCGCTCCAGGAGACCGCGTTCGAGCGCGGTGTGGACGTCCTCGTCGGCGACGGTCGGGGTGAACGCGCCCGAGGCCACGTCCTGCGCGAGGGTGTCCAGCGCGGCGAGCATGCCGGTCAGCTCGTCTTCGGTGAGCAGCCCCGCCTTCCGCAGCACCCGGGCGTGGGCCCGCGATCCGGCGATGTCGTACGGCGCCAGCCGCCAGTCGAAATGGGTCGACGCGCTCAGCGCCGCCATCGCCTCGGCCGGTCCGCTGGCGAACCGGCCGCCCCACAGCTGCACCGGCTGCTCATTCCCGCTCACAACACTCCTCGAATTCCTTGGTTCTCTTCAGGCGACTGACCGGTCGAAGGTAGCGCCTGTGGTGAAGTCGTACAGCGCGCGCTCGTCGCGCGCGGAGTTCACGACCGCGTTGCCGCGGTGCAGGACCAGCCGGACCTCGCCGGACACGCGCCCGGTGCTGACCTTTTGCAGTTCCTCGTGCGCGGTGACCAGCGCGAGCGCGCCGGGCCCCTCGTAGATCTCGCGTCCTGTGAGCCCGAAGGCGCCGATACGGCGGTTCAGCTGCTGGAAGGCCTCCAGCAGTGTCACGGTCTCCCCGTCGATGGCCACCGGTACACCTTCGTCGAAGGTGATGACCAGTTTCTCCTCCTCGTCCGGGAACGTGAACCCGTCAGGCGTCACCCTCGGTCTCCTCACCGCCGTCCACTGTGGACGACCGTCGGGCCAGCGCCATGAAACGCTCGGCCAGATCCTTGCCGGACAACGGTTCCCTCGCGATCACCGCGACCGTGTCGTCGCCGGCGATCGAGCCGACGACCTCCTCCAGCGCCGCCCTGTCGATGGCGCTGGCCAGGAACTGCGCCGCCCCCGGCGGGGTGCGCAGCACCGTCAAATTCCCCGACGAGTCCGCCGAAACGAGCAGTTCGGCGAGCAGCCGCGAAAGCCGGGACGTACCGCCCTGCACGCCGCGTACCGGGCTGCCGTCCTCCGGAATGACATACACCGGTGCGCCGGAATCGGCACCTCGGAGCTTCACCGCGCCCAGTTCGTCGAGGTCGCGGGACAGCGTCGCCTGCGTGACGTCGATACCTTCCGCGGCCAGGAGCTTCGCGAGCTCCGTCTGGCTGCGGATGGCCATCGAGGACACGAGTTCGGTGATCCGGGCCTGCCGGGTGACCCTGCTGCCGGTCATCGTCGCTTCTCGTCCATGAGCCACACCAGCAGCGCTTTCTGGGCATGCAGCCGGTTCTCGGCCTCGTCCCAGACCGCGCTCGCCGGCCCGTCGATGACCTCGTCGGTGATCTCCCAGCCGCGGTGCGCGGGCAGGCAGTGCAGCACGATCGCCTCGTCCGCGGCGCGGCGCATCAGCGCGGAGTTGACCTGCAGCTCACGGAACGGGCCGACCCGGTCGAGACCGTCGTTCTCCTGGCCCATGGAGGTCCAGGTGTCGGTGACGACGACGTCCGCGCCTTCGACGGCGGCGTACGGATCGGTGAAGACCGTGGTGCTGCCGCCGGTCTCCGTCGACCGGTGCTTGGCGTCGAGCATGACCTGCTGATCCGGCTGGAAACCCTCCGGCGAGACGACGCGGACGTGCATCCCGGCCGTTGTCCCGCCCAGCAGCAGCGAATGCGCCATGTTGTTGGCGCCGTCGCCGAGGTACACCAGGGTGAGCCCGGCGAGCTTGCCCTTACGTTCGCGGATGGTCATCAGGTCGGTGAGCACCTGGCACGGGTGGAACTCGTCGGTGAGCGCGTTGATCACCGGGATGCTCGCCGCCGAGGCCATCGCGTCGATGCGCTTCTGGGCGAAGGTCCGCCAGACGATCGCGTCGAGGTACCGCGAAAGCACGCGCGAGGTGTCTTCGATGGTCTCTTCGCGGCCGAGCTGCATGGAGCGGCCGTCGACGATGACCGGATTGCCGCCGAGCTGGGCGATGCCCACCTCGAAGGAGAACCTGGTCCGGGTGGAGTTCTTCTCGAAGATCGCCGCGACGGACTTGCCCTCCAGCGCGCGGGAGCTCAAGGGCTCGGCCTTCAGCTGGTCGGCGAGGTCCAGGATCTCGGCCTGTTCGGCCGGGCTGAGATCGTCGTCACGGAGGAAGTTGCGGAGCATGCGTGTCGTCTCTGTCCTAGGTGGTGGTGGAATCGAGCGCCCCGGGAAGGGCTTCGAGGAATCCCGCGGCCTCGTCGGCGCTCAGGATCAGCGGCGGTGCCAGCCGGATGGTGTCCGGGGCGATGGGGTTGACCAGGTACCCCGCGTCCTGCGCGGCCTTGGCGACCTTCGCCGAGACCGGTTCGCGCAAGGCGATGCCGAGCAGCAGCCCGGCCCCGCGGACCCCGGACACCAGCGGGTGGCCGAGCTCCTCCACGCGCGAGGCGATGTCCTTGCCCAGTGCGGAAACGTGGTCGTTCAGGTTGTCCTTGGCGATGGTCTTGAGCACGGCGAGCCCGGCGGCGCAGCAGACCGGGTTACCGCCGAAGGTGGTGCCGTGCTGGCCCGGTTTCACCAGCTCCCCCGCCTCGCCGACGCCGATGACCGCGCCGATCGGCAGCCCGCCGCCGAGCCCCTTGGCCAGGGTGATGACGTCCGGGACGATGCCGGCGTGCTGGAAGGCGAACCACGCGCCGGTGCGACCGATGCCGGTCTGCACCTCGTCGAGGACCAGCAGGGTCCCGGTCGCCTTGGTGATCTCCCGCGCGGCCTGGAGGTAGCCGTCCGGCGCCGGGACGACACCCGCCTCCCCGAGGATCGGCTCGAGGAACACCGCCGCCGTCTCGGTGTCCACCGCGGCGCGAAGCGCGTCGATGTCACCGTAGGGAACGTGGGTGACGCCGGGAACCAGCGGCTCGAACGCGTCGCGCTTCGACGGCTGCCCGGTCAATGTCAGCGCGCCCATGGTGCGGCCGTGGAAGGCGCCCTCGCACGCGACGACCTTGGTCCGCCCGGTGAGCCTGCTGATCTTCAGCGCGGCCTCGTTGGCCTCCGCGCCGGAGTTGACGAACAGCACCTTCGCGTTGCCGGACAGGCCGGCGACGTCCAGGAGGGTTTCGGCCAGTTCGACGGCGACCGGGTTCACGTAGAGGTTCGAGGTGTGGCCGAGTTTCGCGATCTGCTCGGTGACGGCGGCGACCACGGCGGGGTGGGCGTGGCCGAGCGCGTTGACCGCGATACCGCCCAGCAGGTCGACGTACGGCTTGCCGTCGGCGTCCCAGACCTTCGCCCCCTCACCGCGGACCAGGGTCAGCGCCGGGGTGCCGTAGTTGTCCATGAGGGAAGACTTCCAGTGCTCCTGGCCGTCGACATTGGACTTGTACGTGGTCACGGGAGCTCCGTTTCGGGGAAGACCATGGTACCGATGCCGCGGGAGGTGAAGACCTCCAGCAACACCGAATGGGCGATGCGGCCGTCGATCACGTGCGCGCGGCGGACGCCGCCGCGGATGGCGCGCACACAGGCCTCCATCTTCGGGATCATGCCGCTGGCGAGGCCGGGAAGCAGGGTTTCGAGGCGGTCCACCCGGATCCGGTCGACCAGCGAACCGCGGTCCGGCCAGTTGGCGTAAAGGCCTTCGACATCCGTTAGCACGACGAGCTTTTCCGCGCCGAGCGCCGCGGCCAGCGCACCGGCGGCGGTGTCGGCGTTGATGTTGTGCACGACGCCGTCGACGTCCGGGGCCACGGTGGAGACCACCGGGATCCGGCCCGCGTTGACGATGTCGAGCACGGCGTCCGGGTTGACCTCGGAGACCTCGCCGACGAGCCCGATGTCGACCGGCACACCGTCCACAGTGGCCTGTTTGCGCTCGGCGGTGAACAGCCGCGCGTCCTCGCCGGAGATGCCGACCGCGTACGGACCGTGCGCGTTGATCAGGCCGACCAGTTCGCGGCTGACCTGGCCGGTCAGCACCATGCGGACGATGTCCATCGTCTCGGGTGTGGTGACGCGCAGGCCGCCCTTGAACTCGCCTTCGACGCCGAGCCGGGTGAGCATCGCGGTGATCTGCGGCCCGCCGCCGTGCACCACCACCGGACGCAGCCCCACTGTGCGCAGGAAGACCATGTCCTCGGCGAAGGCCTGCTTGAGGCTCTCGTCGATCATGGCGTTGCCGCCGTACTTCACCACGACGGTGGCGCCGTGGAAACGCTGCAGCCAGGGCAAGGCCTCGATGAGGATCGCGGCCTTCTCGGCGGCCGTCGCGAGCCGCTCGTCCGCGGGGACGGTGGATTCGGAAGGGCTCATGACGAATACGCGCTGTTCTCTTCGACGTACGCGTGCGAGAGGTCGGTCGTGTAGATCGTCGCCCCGCCTTCGCCGAGGCCGAGGTCGACGACGATCTGGATGTCCCGGCCCGAAAGGTCCGCCTCGGAGCGGTCCGCCGCGGTGGTGCCCTTGGCGAAGAGGGTGACGCCGTTGATCGCGATGGAGACCTTCTCCGGGTCGATCTCCGCCGGCACGCGGCCCAGCGCCATGGCGATGCGGCCCCAGTTCGGGTCGGAACCGAACAGGGCGGTCTTGACCAGATTGTCCTCGGCGATCGTCCGGCCGACGGCGATGGCGTCGGCCTCGCTCGCCGCGCCGGCGACCGTGACGTCGACGTACTTGGTCGCGCCCTCGGAGTCCGCGCGCAGTTGCAGGACGAGGTCGAGGCTGACGGCGGTGAGGAGCTCGGTCAGTTCGGCCTCGGTCGGCTCGACACCGCTGGCACCGGACGCGAGGACGAGCACCGTGTCGTTGGTGGAAGTCCCGCCGTCGACGTCGAGCCGGTCGAAGGTCACTCCGGTGGCGGCACGCAGGGCCTTGTCCAGGACTTCGGGCGTGACGACCGCGTCGGTGGTGAGGACGGAGAGCATCGTCGCGAGGTTCGGCGCGAGCATGCCCGCGCCCTTGGCGAACCCGCCGACACTCCAGCCGCTTTCGTGCTTCGCGGCCGCCTGCTTCGGCTTGGTGTCGGTGGTCATGACCGCGGTGGCGGCGGCGAGGTCGGCCTCGTCTCCGGTGCCGAGCCGCCCGAAGGCGGTGTCCACCCCGGAGAGCAGCGCGTCCATCGGCAGCCGCTCGCCGATCAGGCCGGTCGAGCAGACCGCGACCTCGATCGCGCCGGCTTCGAAGAGTCCCGCGACCTTCTCGGCGGTCTGGTGGGTGTCCTGGAAACCGCCGGGGCCGGTGGCGGCGTTCGCGCCGCCGGAGTTGAGGACGACGGCCTTGAGCCGCTGCTGCTTGAGCACTTCCTGCGACCACAGGACGGGCGCGGCCTTGATCACGTTGCGCGTGAAGACACCGGCCGCGACCTGCAGCGGCCCGTCGTTGACGACGAGCGCGAGGTCGAGCTTGCCCTCGGCCTTGATCCCGGCGGCGACGCCCGCGGCACGGAATCCCTTCGGCTGGGTGACGGTCACGGAGCGACTCCTACGGTCGGTAGTCCGGTGGTTTCGGGGAGGCCGAGGGCGATGTTCATCGACTGGACGGCGCCGCCCGCGGTGCCCTTGGTCAGGTTGTCGATGGCCGCGACCACGATCAGGCGCCGGGTGTCGGCGTCGACGGTGACCTGCAGCTGGACGTTGTTCGAGCCGACGACCGAAGCCGAAGACGGCCACCGGCCCTCGGGCAGCAGCTGGACGAACGGCTCGGTGGCGTACGCCTTTTCGTAGACCTCGCGGGCGTCTTCGGCGTCCAGATCGGTCTTGAGGGCGGCGCTCGCGGTGGTGAGGATCCCGCGCGGCATCGGGGCCAGCACCGGGGTGAACGAGACCTTGACCCGCTCGCCCGCGACCGCGGACAGGTTCTGCGCGAACTCGGGAGTGTGCCGATGGGCGCCACCGACGCCGTACGCCGTGGCCGAGCCCATCACCTCCGAACCGAGGAGGTTCGGCTTCAGGCTCTTGCCCGCGCCCGAGGTCCCGGTGACGGCGACGACGTTGATCTCCGGCTCGACCAGGCCCGCGGCGAGCGCCGGGGCGAGGGCGATCGAACCGCCGGTCGGGAAGCAGCCGGGGACCGCGATGCGTTTGGTCCCGGCGAGACGTTCGCGTGCTCCGGGGAGCTCGGGAAGCCCGTACGGCCACTGCCCGGCGTGGTCTCCGCCGTACCAGCGCTGCCAGTCGGCCGCGTCCGAGAGGCGGTGGTCCGCGCCGAGGTCGACCACCAGGACGTCCGGGCCCAGTTGCGCGGCGATGGCGCCGGAGTGACCGTGGGGCAGGGCGAGGAAGACGACGTCGTGTCCGGCCAGGGTCTCCGGGGTCGTCTCCAGCAGGACCCTGTCCGCCAGCGGGGCGAGGTGCGGCTGATGCTGGACGAGTGGCGTCCCCGCGGAGCTGGCCGCGGTGAGCGCGCCGATCTGGATTTCGGGATGGGTCAGCAGCAGGCGCAGGAGTTCGCCGCCCGCGTACCCGCTGGCTCCGGCCACCGCGATCTTCACCGTCATACGCATGATTATGCACTCCCATGCAAGTTCAATCAAACAAAGTCGTGTGGCTCACCCGATACGGCACTCCGTACGAGGCATCCTTGACCGCATGACCGACACGCCCGCCCGGCTGCTCAGCCTGCTGTCGCTCCTGCAGACCCCGCGCGAGTGGCCTGGCAGCGAGCTCGCCGAACGGCTGGAGGTCAGCCCGCGGACCATCCGGCGCGACATCGACCGGCTGCGTGAGCTCGGTTACCCCGTCGAGGCGTCGCGAGGCTCCGAGGGCGGCTACCGGCTGGGCGCCGGCACGGCGATGCCACCGCTGCTGCTCGACGACGAGGAGGCCGTCGCGATCGCGGTCGGTCTCCGCGGCGCCGCCGGGCAGGCGATCTCGGGTATCGAGGAGTCTTCGGTGCGGGCGCTCGCCAAACTCGAGCAGGTGCTGCCTTCGCGGCTGCGTTATCGCGTCGGCGCGCTGGGCGCCGCGACCGTGCCGCTCCCCGGCACGGGTCCCGCGGTGGATCCGGAACATCTCACCGTCTTCGCGGGCGCGATCGCCAACACCGAGCGGACCCGGTTCACCTACCGCACCAGCGACGGGACCGAATCCCGGCGGCACGTCGAACCGCACCGGCTCGTCTCCGCCGGACGCCGCTGGTACCTGCTCGGCTACGACCTCGACCGGGACAACTGGCGGATCTTCCGCGCGGACCGGGTCTCGGAGCCGAGGGCGACCGGCGGCCGGGCCACTCCGAGACAGCCACCCGCGGAGGACGTGGCGGCCTATGTCACCGACAAGATGTACAGCCTCCTTCCCACTTACAGCGCACGCGTGACCCTGCACGCGCCGATCGGCCGGGTCGCCCCCGCGATCGGCGAGGGGTTCGGCGAACTGGAATCGCTGGACGACGAGACCTGCGTTTTCCACGCGGGCACGGACACCCTGGACTGGCTCGCGTTCCGGCTCCTCGGGCTCGGCTGCGAATTCACCGTGCACGAGCCGCCGGAACTGATCGGGCACCTCCGGAAGATGGCCGCGCGGGCGGAACGCGGAGCCGGGTCCACAGTGGACTGACGGCGGCCGCGAGAGACCGAAGGCCCTCGCGACCGCCGGTGTTCAGTCGAGTTCAGCCACCTCTCGTTGGCTCGGCGGGATGGGGAGATACGCGCCCCGGCGCTCCGGGTCACAGCCGACCCTGGGCAACCGGGCACGGATACCGCCCGGTGTCCGCTCGAACCGCCGCGCGATCTCCTCGACACTTTCCCCGGCGAGCCAACGGCTTTCCAGTTCCGCGTCCAGCTCGTCGGACCACGGCAGGCCCTGTTGCGCGGGACGGTCCGCCGATCTTCGGCGGCCGTTCCGGCCGGTGCCCCGTCCGGCGAACGCCAGGAGGGTGTCGGAAAGGACGGTCGCCAAGGCCGGTACGGCTTCGGCGTCGATATCGAGCCTGCCTTCGGCGACAGGCTCCTCCAGCGGTCCGGCTCCGCCGACCATGACGGTCACCCAGCGGTCTTCCCCGGCCGCGCCGCCACCCTCACGGGCGGCGACCTCGATGCGATAAACGGTGTCCTGCACCCGGATCTCGGTCCGGTGCTCTTCGACGATGGTCATGCCGGGGACGGTAACGGGCGGGCCTGACAATTCGCCGGTGCGGCGAGGGGATTCGGTGCGTGACCGGAACTTTCATCGCATTCGCGGGCGCGAGGGGGCCGGTCATGGCCCTATCGGCCACCCCCGTTGCCGCACCTAAGTGATCTCGACCGCGATCATCCGCAGGTTAGCTTTGCTCATCGGTTCGTCCACGATGGGGAGGAAAAATGACGACCAAGGCACGTCGGATGGCGCTTTTCGTGACAATGCTCGTGCTCGCGATCGGGACCGTCTTCGCCACGCCGGCCTCGGCCGGGACGACGGCGTCCACCACCACACTGGCCACCTGCACCGGAGCGAATTCCTGCTGGTTCACCTGGGGTCGCATCCAGGCCGGGGACTGCACGATGGACAACGCGAAGTGGACTCTCAGGCGCGACGGCAGCGCTTCGTTCGAGGCGACGATCGTCAGCAGCGACAGCAACGACGCTTGGCTGATGTGGGTGAACATCTTGGACAGCAACGGCATCGTCCTCGGGCCCATCCATCACGGCGGTGACACCAAGTTCGTCAAAGGCACCGTCAAGAACGTGTGGCACTGGTGGTTCGCCGAGGGATCGTTCGACGCCAGGTTCTTCGACCGCATCCACAGCATGCGGATGACGAGCCACTGCTGAGAAGCGCGAGAGCGAAGAAATGCCCCGGTCCGGAAACCCGGACCGGGGCATCGCGACATCCTTAGTCACTCAGAAAGGCAGCGCCTGAGCCAGCGCCTCCTTCTTCACTTCGGCGACCGAAGACGGCGCATCCGACTTCGCGGCCGCGGAAGCACCGGCCGGAACCGGCTGCGGGACCGCGGCGCACTGCACGTCCGAACCGTTGCCCGGCTTGCGCACGGGCAGCTTTCCGGTCAGCAGGTAATCCGCGATCTTGTCGTCCACACAGGACACACCGGACAGCGAGCCCGAGTGCGTCGTGCCACCCGGAGCGCTGATCAGGCTGGAGTTCGGGTAGCGCTTGCGGACCTCGAGGCTGCCGGGGTACGGCGTCGCGGCGTCGTTCTCCTCGTTGACCAGCAGGATGCCGGGGACCTTGCTCCCGTCGATCTCCACCGGCTTGCCCGGCTTCGCGGGCCAGTCGAGGCACGGGGCGTTGAACCAGGCGTTGCCCCAGGTCTCGAACGGAGCCCGGAAGTGCGTGACCCAGTTGTCGAACTTCCAGCGGGGCCAGCTCTGCGGCCACGCCACGTCGGTGCACTGCACGGCCGCGTACACCGCGTAGCCGTTGTCCTGACCCGGCGGGTTGGAGTCGTCGTACAGGCCCTTCAAGGTCTGCCAGTCACCCTTGTGCACCCAGCCCGAGAAGGCGTTCGCGATGTCTTCCCAGCCGAAGACGTAGTAACCGGCCTGCAGGAAGATGTCCGTCCACTCGGAACCGCCGATGACGCCGCCCGCGGGCTTGTCGTACAGCTTCTTCTGCTCGGCGTACCACAGCTTCTCGACCGCGGCGGCGGTGTTGCCGAGGTGGTAGACGGAGTCGTACTTGGCGAGCCAGCCGAAGTAGGTCTTGATGTTCTTGTCGAAGGCGATGTCCTGGTTCAGGTTCGCCTTGTACCAGACGTCGCGGGGGTCGACGGTGCCGTCGAACACCATCCGCCGCACGTTCTGCGGGAACAGCGTGCTGTAGACCTGCCCGAGGTAGGTGCCGTAGGAGAAGCCGTAGTAGTTGATCTGCTTCTCGCCCAGCGCCTTGCGCAGGCTGTCGACGTCCTTCGCCACATCGATGGTCTTGATGTGGTCGAGGATCGCGCCGTTCTTGGCGCACGCCTTCGCGTAACCCTTCGCCTTCTCACGCCACGCCGTCTCGATGGCGCGCGTGGTCGGCACGTACTGCGGGCGGTTGTAGGAGGCGTAGTTGCCGTCGCAGGTCAGCGACGGCTTGCTCTCCCCCACGCCGCGCGGGTCGAAGCCGATCCAGTCGTACTCCTCACCCGCCTTCTTGGGGACGGCCCGGCCGAGCGTCGACAGCCCGAGGCCCGAACCGCCGGGGCCACCCGGGTTGACGATCATGACGCCCTGCGACTGGGCGGACTTGTGCTTCACCCGCGAGACGGCGATCGAGATCTTCTCCCCGCCCGGCTTCGCGTAGTCCAGCGGGACCTCGAGGAAACCGCATTCCGCGCCGGCCTTGACCAGGCTCGGGCGCGTACAGGCTCCCCAGGAGATGGGCTTCGGATCGAAGTCCGACGCCGAGGCGGCCGTGGCGGAGGGAGCGAGCGCCATGGTGCCGACGCCGATCCCCGCGACCGCCAGGGCGGCAACGAATTTCTTCACTGTGTTCCTTTTCGTCCGCGTTCGACCCGGTCGGGCCGAAGCTACCGAGAACCGGCTTCAATCTCGCTGACCGACACGTTGACCGCCATCCCTCTTTAGTCGGTATCCGCTCCCCGATCCGGGCATATCAGTCTTGTCGGTCCCCTGTCGTACGCTCGCGGCGCCCACTGGGGAAAGGAGAACGCATGGACGAGGTGAAAAGCCTGGTTTCGGCGGTTCGCAACGGTTTGGCCGCGCTGGCCGATCCGGGGAAAGCGCCGTCGATGCGGGCGTACATGAAGTCGGAAATGCCGTTCCTCGGTGTGGCGTCCCCGCCTCGGACGGCCCTGCTGAAGCGGGTCTACGCCGAAAATCCGCTACCCGATCGTGTGAGCTTTTCGACGGCAATTCTCACGTTGTGGCGGGAGGCCGAGTTCCGGGAAGAGCGCTATGCGGCGATCGCCCTTTCCGGGCATCGCGCGTACACCCGTTGGCAGGACGTCGATCTGCTCGGCCTGTACGAGGAGATGATCGTGACGGGCGCGTGGTGGGACTATGTGGACGAAGTCGCCATCCGCCGGATCGGGCCGATCCTCCGCGCGGAACCGGAGACGGTGACCACGCTGATGCTGACCTGGGCCTACGACGAGGACAGGTGGCGCCGCCGTACCGCGGTCATCTGCCAGATCGGGGCCAAGGGCGGAACGGACACCGATCTGCTCACCCGTGCCGTCGAGGCGAATATCGACGACAAGGACTTCTTCCTGCGCAAAGGAATCGGCTGGGCCCTGCGCGAGTACGCGAAGACCGAGCCGGATTGGGTGCGCGCGTTCGTCGCCGCCCATCCGGCACTGTCCACTCTGTCCAGGAAGGAGGCGCTCAAGCACCTGGGAGGGTGAGCACCGGCCTGGGGATGAGGGCGATGAGACCCTCGATCACCCCGCCGAGTTCGGGCACCAGCACTCGTAGCTCCTTGAGATCGCGCAGCAACTCCAGGCGCGTCTCCTGTGGCGCGCCCTTTTCGAGCAGGGCCTCGAGGCCACGGGTCACTTCTTCCTCACGGCCGAGGACGAGGAGGTAGAAGAGCGGTTGGACCTGGGCGTCCCAGTCGAAGTCGCCGGAAGCAGATCGGGACGAAGCCTTGTCGAGGCCTTCGTTCAGCGCCTGGCGGGCTTCTTCGGTCTTCCCGGTCTTCAGCCAGACGAGGGTGAGGAGGTTGTGCGCCCAGCCGAATTCCGGCGCGAGCGGGGCCAGAAGCGTCTCCGCCTCGTCGAACTCCCCCGCGAACAACAAGGCCTCCCCGAGGCTCTCGCGGTATTCGGAGTCCTCGGGATCCGAGGCGACCAGTTCGCGCAGCTCCCGGATGGCCTCCTGGTATTCGCCTGCGCGGCAGCGGATGTCCGCATGCAGTGCGCGGGCGCTCTCTTCGTGCCCTGCTTCCAGCGCGCTTTCCGTGTCGGCCAACGCGCCTTCCAGATCACCGAAGAGGAAGCGATGGCGAGCGCGCCGGTAGGCGGCGTATCCGCTGCCCTGCCCCAGACGCACCCCTTCGTCCAGGGCGGCCCGGGCTTCGTCGTGACGGTCGAGACCTCTGAGAATGTCGCCCCGGGTGGTGTGGAAGAAGGCCATCTCCGGGCTCGCCGCCACCGCGACGTCGATGTCGGCGAGAGCCTCCGCGAAGTCGCGGGCGCGCTGATGGGTCATGGCGCGCCAGGTGTGCGCCCATTCGTTGCCGGGTTCGAGTTCGATCGCGCGGCTCAAGGACTCGATCGCTTCTTGATTCCTCCTCAGCCGGCTGAGCATCATCCCTCGCTGCAGGTGATTCTCGGCGTCTTCGGGAGCGAGTTCGATCGCACGCTCGTAATCGGCGAGCGCCGCCTCACGATCGTCCAGCTCGTCATGCGCCTGGCCGCGCATGTAGTACGCCCACTCGTAGTCCGGGTCGATCCGCAGCGCGGCGGTGAAACCGTCCACGGCGAGCCGGTATCGCTCAGCGCGGTGGTGGAAGGCGGCCCGGATCGCGTGGGCCCTGGCGCTGCCGGGATCCGCCGCGACGATCGCGTCGAAGGCCGCCGACGCGGCATCCCCGTCTTCGGTCCGCTCCAGGAACAACGCCAGCTCGGTCAGGTAGTAGACGTCTTTGGGGCGGAGGGCGGCGGCCGCGCGGTGACCGGCGAGTGCTTCTTCGTCGTCTCCCAGCTCGGCGAACAGCGTGGCCCGGTAGTGGACGGCCCAGGCGTAGTCGGGATCGAGCCGGATCGCGATGTCGATCTCGTCGATCGCCTTCCGGACGTCGCCGCGTTTGAAATGCACCTCGCTCCGGATGGAGTACGCCCACGTGTGGTCGGGCTGCAGGCGGACGGCCTCGTCGAGGTCCGCCATCGCGCCGTCGAGATCGCCGAGCTCGGCACGGGCGGAACCGCGTCCACGCCACGAATAGGCGTAACCGGGATCGAGCTCGATCGCCCGGTTCAGATCCGACAACGCCCGTTCCCAGTCACCCTCGTTGCGGAACAGGTTGCCCCGGTCGCTCCACGGGTAGGGGTCGGCGGGGTTCAGATCGAGAGCCCGATCGAAGTCGCGTGTCGCCGCGGCGATGTCGTCCTGTCCTTCGTGGGCCCACGCGCGCCGCCGGATCACCGTCGAAAGCCGGGCAGCGTCGAGTTCACCCGCGCCGGCGAGCAGGTCGAGCACCGGGATCTCCCTCGGGCCGTCGCCGTCGCCGATCGCGGCGGCCAGCCGTTGTCCCCAGCCCAGTACCGAAGGCGCGTCCGCGTCGACACCCGCCTGCTCCATCATGCGTGCCCAAGCGCGTGCGGGAGCGATACCGGTGGTGATCATCTCGGCCGCGCCGAGCAGCGCGTCCGGCAACGCGTCGGCCGGGGCGCCGCAGAGCCGGTGATAGGTCTGTTCGAGCTTCCTCTTCTGCCAGCGCTCGTCGCTCCAGGCGTCGCGATGGCTGCTCAGGCCGAGTTCGGCACATCGGCCTTCGTAGTACTCGGCGAGCCGAAGGTGGCGTTCGGCGAACTCGGCGGGCGAACGCCCGCGTTCCAGCCGCACCATCGGGCCGCGGACCACCGGGTGGTAGCGCACCGGAAGCTCGCGGCGCCCGACGAACGGCAGTTCCCGCAGCCAGCGGAAGGTCTCCCCCGCGGTCTCCTTCCCGGTCAGCACGCCGATGACGTCCTCGTCGAGCAAACGGGGCAGCGACGCGGTGGCGGCGATGTCCTTCCTGGCCTTTTCCGGGACCCAGTGCAGGAATCGCTTGACCGCGTCATCGCTGGGATCGCCGACGGCGTCCGCTCCGACGGGGTTCCCGCGGGCCAGCATGGCGACCAGGACGGGCAGGCCGTCGGTCAGCCGCAGCACGATCTCGATGACCTGTTCGTCGGTGATCCCGTGTTCGGCGAGCAGGCGCCGTGCCTCCGGCTCGGTGAACGGCCGGAGTTCGATCTCGCGCATCAGCGGCGCGTGCCGGTTCCAGTTCGCCTCGTCCAGCGGGAACTGACCGGCGACGGTGAGCACCAGGTTCTGCGGCAGATCGCCGTACAGTCCGGCGAACAGGTCGAGCAGCCAGGTCTCCAGCACCGGCGCGGTCCGCTCGAAGGTGTCGAAGAACAGCGCGATCTGCCGCGTCTCCGGAATACGCCACAGATCTTCGACGAACGGTTTGGTGAGCTCCTCCGCCGGTTCGAGGAGCAGCTGGACATCGGCCTTCCGCTTGAACCTCGCCGCGAGGTAGACCTGGAGCTGCTCCAGCTGTTTCGCCGTCGCGTCCGCGTCGATCGCGTCGGCGGCGATACTTCCGCCTGGCAGTGTCTTCGCGACACCGAGACCCGCCTTGACCACGGTCTTCGTCACGAGGGCGCGGCCCGCGGCGGGAGCCTGCGGATCGCTGTGAAGCCGTTCCCTCGCCTTGAGATAGGACTCGTAGCGCTTCTCGAAGCGGCGCATCTCGTACCCGCCGCGAGCGAGGTCCTTCGCCAGTTTGACCAACGTCGCGGGCAAATCCTGCTGCCGGTCGTCGGCGAACCCGACGGCGGCGCGCGCTTCCTCGGCGATACCGCGAAGCTGGTCGAGGAGGAACGACTTGCCGACCCCCGCGAGACCGTGCACCGAGTACAGATACCGGCGGCGCCGGTCGTCGCCGGACAACCCCAGATTGTTTCGGAAGTCCTCGCGTTCCCCGACCCTGCCGACGAAACCGTCGCTCAGCCTGGCGCGGGCGATGTCTTGGATGCTGGACCGGCCGTCTGGACGTGACACAAGTCCTCACTTTGCCACACCTGAAGCGCGTGAAGGCCCCCTTTCCTCGGCTGAGCCGAGTGAAGGGGGCCTTCACGGAACTACAGGGTCAGGCCCGCAGGCTCGCGCCGAAGCGTTCACCGGCGACCGCGACGGCGGCGTCGCGGGCCTTGGTGGCCTCGTCGACGGTCAGCGTGCGGTCCGCGGCACGGAACCGCAGCTTGTACGCCACCGAACGCTTGCCCTCGCCCACCTGCTCGCCCTGGTAGGAGTCGAACAGCGTGATGTCCTCGAGCAGTTCGCCCGCGCCTTCGCGCAGCGCCTCGGCCAGATCCGCCGACGGCACACCCGCGTCGGCGACAAGAGCGACGTCGAGCAGCACCGGCGGGTACGCCGAGATCCGCGGCGCCGGACGGTCGTCCGGGATCGGGATGGCGTCCAGGTCCAGCTCCATCGCGACGGTGCGCGGAGGCAGCCCGAGCGCCTCGACGACCTTCGGGTGCAGCTCACCGGCGTAACCGACCGGCCACTGCCCCACCCGCAGCTGCGCGCAGCGGCCGGGGTGCCACGGCGGCTGATCCGCCGCGGCCGTGGTCAGCTCGACACCGGCGGCCTGCGCCACCAGCCGGGCGGCCTGAACCGCGTCGGCCCAGTTCGCCTGCTCACCCTCGCCCCACCAGCCGGCGCGAGCGCGCTGACCGGCGAGCACGACGGCGACGTGCAGCGGCTGCGGCGGCACGGCCGCCTCCAGCACCGCGAGCTCCTCGTCGGTCGGGCGCCGGTCGACCCCGAGCGAAGGCATCGGGATCGGGTTCGGCCCGGGCAGCACGACCTGCCCGATGTGGAACAGCGAGACATCTTTGAAGCCACGGGAAATATTGCGCTGCAAGATCTCCAGCAGTCCCGGAAGCAAGGTGCTCGCCATCCGGTCCTTGTCCGCCTCCAGCGGGTTGCGGACCTTGACGGTGCTGCGGCGGACGTCGTCCTCGGGCAGCCCGAACGAATCCCAGACCGTGTCCGAGATGAACGGGAAGGGCAGCACCTCGACGTAGCCGTTCTCCGCCAGAGCACGCGCGACCGAGCGGCGACGACGCTGTGTGTCGGTGAGCCCACGGCCGGCCGGGGCGTCGGGCAGCACCGACGGGATGCTGTCGTAGCCCTCCAGCCGGAGCACCTCCTCCACCAGGTCGGCGGGCTGCACGAGGTCGCCACGCCAGCTCGGCGGGACCGCGGTCACCAGTGCGGTGCCGTCCTCCGACGTGCCCACGTTGACCTTGCACCCGATCTGCGAAAGCCGTTTGACCGTGACACCGCGCTCGTAGCGCACCCCGGCCACTTGGTCGGGCAGGCTGATCGGCATGGTCACCGGCGGGTTCGGCTCGACGCCGCCCTCGTCGGTGCGGCCGGGCAGGATCGAGCCCTCGCCGTACTGACGCAGCAGGCGCGCCGCGAACTCGACGGCCACCGCGCACAACTGCGGGTCGGTGTAGCGCTCGAACCGCTTGGCCGCCTCGGAGAACAGCTTGTGACGGCGGGCCGTCCGGCTGATCGACGACGGGTCCCAGTGCGCCGCTTCGAGCAGCACGTCGGTGCTCTCCGGCGTGATCTCGGTCGACGCGCCGCCCATCGTACCCGCCAGCGAGATGACCCCGCTGTCGTCCGCGATCACCACGTCGTCCGCGTCGAGCGTGCGCTCGACATCGTCCAAAGTGGTCAGTTTCTCGCCCGGTTTCGCCTTGCGCACCACCAGATCGCCCTTGACCGAACCGGTCGCGAACGCGTGCAGCGGATGCCCGAGTTCGAGCATGACGTAGTTGGTCACGTCGACGGCGAGCGAGATCGACCGGATCCCCGCCAGCATCAGGCGGCGGCGCATCCACCACGGCGTCGGCGCGGTCGCGTCGAGGTTCTTGACCCGGCGCAAGACGAACCGCTTGCAGCCCTCGGTGTCTTCGAGGTGCACCGGCCAGACGTCGCTCTCGGCCTCGGGGACCTCGATGGACGCCGGGTCGCCGAACGGGACGTCGAGCGCGTTGGACAGCTCGCGGGCCAGGCCGCGGACCGACAGCGTGTACCCGCGGTCCGGGGTCGGCGTGACCTCGAGGACGGTGTCGTCGAGGCCGAGCAGCTTGGTCGCGTCTTCGCCGGGGCTGGCCGTGCTCGGCGGCAGCACCAGGATGCCGGAGTGGTCGTCGCCGATGCCGAGTTCGCTCGCGGAGCAGATCATGCCGTCGCTGAGGCGGCCGTAGGTCTTGCGCGAACCGATCTCGAAACCACCGGGCAGCACGGTGCCGGGCAGCGCGACGACGACCAGGTCGCCCTCGGCGAAGTTCGTGGCACCGCAGATGATCCCGCGGGTCTTGATCCCCGTGGGGCCTTCGTCCTCGAAGGGACCTTCGTCGTCGTCCTCGTCGTCGAGGTTCTCGTCCGGCTTGTCGGCGTCCTCGTCCTCCGACTCGCCGACGTCGACCCGGCAGAACCGGACCGGCTTCTTGAACTCGGTGAGCTCCTCGATCTCGGCGACGCGGCCGACCACGAGCGGGCCGGTGACCGGTTCGAGTTTCCGGACGTCGTCGACCTCGATGCCGATCCGCACGAAGGCGTCGGCCAGATCCTGGGCCGTGACCTCTTCGTCGACGTCGAGGTGTTCGATCAGCCAGCTGGCTGGGACCTTCACTCAGGCCTCCGTTCCGAAGGGCAGGGTGAACCTGATGTCGCCCTCCACCATGTCGCGCATGTCCGGAATTCCGTTGCGGAACTGCAGGGTGCGCTCGATACCCATGCCGAAGGCGAAGCCCGAGTAGACCTCGGGATCGACGCCGCAGGCACGCAAGACGTTGGGGTTGACCATGCCGCAGCCGCCCCATTCGACCCAGCCGGGGCCGCCCTTCTTCTCCTCGAACCAGACGTCGACCTCGGCCGACGGCTCGGTGAACGGGAAGAAGTGCGGACGCAGGCGCGTCTTCGAGGTCCCGCCGAACATCGCGCGGGCGAAGGCGTCGAGGGTGCCCTTGAGGTGCGCCATCGTCAGGCCCTTGTCCACCGCGAGCCCTTCGACCTGCGAGAACACCGGCGTGTGCGTGGCGTCGAGTTCGTCGGTCCGGTAGGTGCGGCCGGGGCAGACGACGTACACGGGCAGGTCGCGGTGCAGCAGCGTGCGGGCCTGCACCGGCGAGGTGTGCGTCCGCAGCACCAGGCCGGAGTCCTCCTCGCCGAGGTAGAACGTGTCCTGCAGCTGGCGCGCGGGGTGGTCCTTGCCGAAGTTCAGCGCGTCGAAGTTGAACCACTCGGCTTCGAGCTCCGGGCCGTCGGCGACCTCGTAGCCCATCGCGACGAACGCGTCGGCGATCCGCTCCGAGAGGGTCGCGATCGGGTGCCGGGCGCCGCGGGGCACGCGGTCCCACGGCAGCGTGACGTCGACGGCCTCCTCGCGGAGCACCCGCTCGTCACGTTCCGCCTGGAGCACCGCGCGGCGGGCGTCGAAAGCGGACTGGATGCCCTGGCGCGCTTCGTTGACCCGCTTGCCTGCCTCGGCCTTCTCCTGCTTCGGCAGGGCGCCGATCTCGCGGCGGGCGAGCAGCAGCGGAGACTGGTCCCCGAGGTGGGCGGGTTTGACCGCGGCCAGCGCGTCGAGATCCGCCGCGGCCGCGAAATCCGTCTCGGCCTGTTTGACGGCGGCCGTCAACGTTTCCGGCGCGAGCGCCCCCGCCTGGGGGTCCTGCTTGTCGTTGGCTTCGGACATAACTCCTCGGCGTCCGCTGGGACTGGTCCGGTGCACGCGAGCGCACACATGGGTTTAGCAGCTGCTGAATTCTATGGGACAGCGAACGGCGGCCCCCGATCACCCTCGGGCTGGGCACACCGTCACTCGGGAGTGCGAAAACGCGCTCTACGCCGTAAACAAGGTGCTGGAACGAACACTGCGTTCCATGAGAGCTCCCTTGGTGTCGTGGTGCGACGGCGTGATGCCCGCGACTCTACGTGGCCGCGGCCCGGGAAGCCATCGCATTTGTGTAGACACAGACGGCCGCGGCCGTGGCGAGGTTCAGGCTCTCGGCGCGGCCGTACATCGGGATCTTCACCGCGAGGTCGACCGTTTCCAGGACCTCAGGCGGCAGGCCGTGCGCCTCGTTGCCGAACACCCACGCCGTGGGCTCGTCGAAGGTCACCTGATCGAGTTCGGTGTCGGCGTAACCGTGCGCGCCGAGGGTGCGGAGTCCGGCGGCGGAGCAGGCCTTCAAGGCCGCGTCGACGTCCCGGATCCGGGTGATGGCGGGGTGGAACAGGCTGCCGGCGGCCGCGCGCACGCATTTACCGTTGTGCGGGTCGACGCTGTCCCCGGCGAGGACGACCGCGTCGGCGCCGGCGGCGTCCGCGACCCGGATCACGGTTCCCGCGTTGCCGGGGTCGGCGACGTCGACGAGGACGACGACGAGCTTCGCGCCCGGCTTCAGGACGGTCTCCTGTGGACGGTCGACGAGCGCGCAGACCGCGACGATGCCTTGCGGTGTCACGGTCTCGGACAATCCGTCGGCGGCACGATCGGTGATCGGCGAGACGGGGACGCCCGCCTCACGCGCGACGGCGAGCAGCCGCTCGTGCTGCGCGGCGGCGCGTTCGGTCACGAACAGCTCGTACACCTTGCCGCCGTTTTCGAGAGCGGCCTCGACGGCGTTCGCGCCCTCGGCGAGGAACCGGCCGGTCTTCTCCCGCTCGGCCCGGCGGGTGAGCTTGCGCGCAGCAACAACCCGGGGCGTCCGTTCGGTGAACGGAGCCGCCCCGGGTTGCGGAAGAGCGCTGTGGCCGGTCAGGCCGACTTCTTCTCTTCGGTGTTCACGTTCGCCTTGGCCAGCTCGGCCAGCGCGGTGAACGCGGCGGCGTCGTTGACGGCGAGGTCCGCGAGGATCTTGCGGTCGACCTCGACACCCGCGGCCTTGAGGCCCTGGATGAACCGGTTGTAGGTCACGCCGTTGGCGCGGGCCGCGGCGTTGATACGGGTGATCCACAGCTGGCGGAAGTCACCCTTGCGGGCACGACGGTCCCGGTAGGCGTAGTTCAGCGAGTGAAGCGTCTGCTCCTTCGCCTTGCGGTACAGCCGCGAACGCTGGCCGCGGTAGCCGCTGGCGAGCTCGAGAGTCGCGCGACGCTTCTTCTGGGCGTTGACCGCCCTCTTGACGCGTGCCACTGGTCCATCCTGTCGATCTGGGGGCGCGGCGGGCGCGCCCGGGGTTTACAAGTGCGGGGGTGTCAGCGGCCGAGAAGGCGCTTGACGCGGCCGACGTCGTTCTTGGCGATCTCGGTCGTGCCTTCGAGGCGACGGGTGAGCCTGTTGGACTTCTTCTCCATCAGGTGGCGACGACCGGCCTTCTGGCGGCGCAGCTTGCCCGAGCCCGTGACGCGGACACGCTTGGACGTCCCGCTGTGCGTCTTCATCTTCGGCATTACGTTGTCCTCTTTCGTGCGGCGGCACACCGGTGTTCCCCGGTGTGCCGCTGACATGTGCTGGTCGGCGCTACGCGTCGGCGGGCGGCTCGGACGACTCGTCCTTGGCTGCCTTCGCGGCCTTCTGCGGCTTCACGTTCTTGTGCGGGGCCAACACCATGATCATGTTGCGACCGTCCTGCTTCGGCGACGACTCGACGAACCCGAGCTCGGTCACCTCGTCGGCGAGCTTCTGCAGCAGCCGGAAACCGAGTTCCGGCCGGGACTGCTCGCGACCGCGGAACATGATCGTGACCTTGACCTTGTTGCCTGCCGCCAGGAAGCGCGACACGTGACCCTTCTTGGTCTCGTAGTCGTGCTGATCGATCTTCGGCCGCAGCTTCTGCTCTTTGATGACGGTGAGCTGCTGGTTGCGGCGGGACTCGCGGGCCTTCTGCGCGCTCTCGTACTTGAACTTGCCGAAGTCCATGAGCTTGCATACGGGCGGGCGTGCCTGCGGAGCGACCTCGACGAGATCGAGATCGTTCTCCTGTGCCAGCCGCAGCGCATCTTCGATCCGGACGATGCCGACCTGTTCACCGGCAGGTCCGACGAGGCGGACCTCCGGAACCCGGATTCGGTCGTTGATGCGTGTCTCGGAGCTGATGGGGCCTCCTTGGTCCGAGGTAAATTCTTCTACCGTTTCGACCTGGTGCCCACATGCCGAAGGCCCCGGTACCGTGAGGTACGCGAGGCCCACTCATTCCGATCGCGTTCAGTCTCCAGAACCGAACGCACCGCCTCCGACGCCCGAAATCGTCTTCGGCGAGACCGGACCCGGACACCTGATGTTGCGGCGGTGACACGGGTGGGAGCGGGGCTCCACTTGCCGCCCCCGATCGCTCGGGGGCTGGTCGCTCGTGGAAGGGTACCAGACGTGTCAGATGAACCCGTTCAGCAACCCCCGTATTCCCCGGACGTCCGCGACCTGGAGGACATCCCGAGCGTCGAGGTGATCAGCAGGGCGGCCGTCATGCTGCTCTCCGCCGGCGCCGAACGTCTCGGCCTCGCGGACGAGGACCCGGCCAGCTCACCGCACCGCGACCTCGACGAGGCCCGTCGCCTGATCACCGCTCTCGCCGGGCTGGTCACCGCTTCGGCAGAGTACCTCGGCCTGCACGCCGGCCCGTTGCGCGACGGCCTGCAGTCGCTGCAGAAGGCGTTCCGCGAGGCTTCGGCCGTGCCGGACGCGCCCGGGCAGGGCCCGGGCGAGAAGTACACGGGACCGGTCTACTAGTCCCTCCCGATCCTCAAGTGTCATGAAAGGGCCGTTCAGGACGTTTTTCGTCAGGAACGGCCCTTTCATGACATCCGGGCTACCAAACCGGCGCACCGCCAATTAACATTTCAGATGTGAGTGGGTTAGCGAAGGTGCCGAGGTCCCTCCTGAGGGACGAGGCTTACGAGAGCATCCGGCGGGCGATCATCGACGGCACGCTGCCGCCGGGCACGAACCTGCGCGACGGCGACCTGGCCGAGCAGCTGGGGCTTTCCCGCGCGCCGGTGCGCCAGGCCCTGCTGCGGCTGATCGAGGACGGTCTCGTCGAGTCGAAGCCACAGAGCTACACGCGGGTGGCGGGGTTCGTCCCCGACGACGTCCGTGACGCCCTGCAGCTCGTGCGCGCGCTGCACGAGTTCGCCGTCCGGGCGGGCGCGCCGCGGATGGGACCGGCGGAGGTCGCCGCGATGCGGGCGGCCAACACCCGGTTCGCCGACGCGATCGCCGCCGGGGACATCGCGGCCGCGATCGCCGCCGACGACGAACTCCACGACGTCCCGGTGGCCGCCGCGCGCAACCGGGCGATCGCCGCGACGCTGGCCCGCTACACCCCGCTGTTGCGACGTCTCGAATACGCCCGCTTCGGCTCCCTGCCCGCCCACCGGTCGGTCCAGCGCCACGCGGAGCTGGCCGACGCCATCGAAGCAGGCGACGTCGACGCGGCCTGCGCCATCACCGCAACCATCTGGACCGAGCTCGAAGACCTCCTGGAGACGCCATGACCCTCGCCGACTTCCCCCGCTATCCGCTGCTGTTCGGCCCCTCCCCCGTCCACCCGCTCGAACGGCTCACCGCTCATCTCGGCGGCGCGAAGGTCTGGGCGAAACGCGAGGACGTCAACTCCGGGATCGCGTTCGGCGGCAACAAGACGCGGAAGCTCGAATACCTGGTCGCCGACGCGCTGGCCCAGGGCGCGGACACGCTGATCTCGATCGGCGGCGTGCAGTCGAACCACACCCGCCAGGTCGCCGCGGCCGCCGCGCGGGCCGGGCTCAAGGCCGTGCTGGTGCAGGAGAGCTGGGTCGACTGGAACGACCCGATGTACGACAAGGTCGGCAACATCCAGCTCTCGCGCATCCTCGGCGCGGACATCCGGATGGTCGAGGCCGGATTCGGCGTCGGCTTCAAGGAGAGCTGGGAAAACGCGGTCAAGGAGATCGAGGCCGACGGCGGGAAGCCGTACGCGATCCCGGCCGGCGGTTCGGACCACCGGCTCGGCGGACTCGGCTTCGCGAACTGGATCGTCGAGCTCGAAGCGCAGGAGGCCGAACTCGGCGTCTTCTTCGACACGGTGGTCGTCTGCTCGGTCACCGGCAGCACGCAGGCGGGGATGGTCGCCGGGGCCGCGCTTTCCGGGAAGCCGCGGCGGATCCTCGGCATCGACGGCTCGGCGAAACCGGCGGAGACGCGTGACCAGATCACCCGTATCGCCCGGGCGACCGCGGAGCTGATCGGCGCGGGCGAGATCCGCGACGTCGAACTGGACGAGCGCTATCACGCCAGGATCTACGGTATCCCGGACGAGTCCACTTTGGACGCGATCCGGACGCTGGCGCGGCTGGAGGGGGTGCTCACCGACCCGGTGTACGAGGGCAAGTCCATGGCGGGGCTGATCGACCTCGTTTCGCGCGGCGAGATCTCGCGGGACTCGAACGTGCTCTTCGCGCATCTGGGCGGGCAGCCCGCCCTCAACGGGTACACGAGCGTCCTCTAGCTCCCGAAGTGTCATGAAAGACCCTTTCCTGACGAAAAACGTCAGGAAAGGGTCTTTCATGACACACGCGCGAGGGTCAGTCCGTGACGGCCAGGACGTCGATCTCCACCAGCAGGCCGGCGGGCAGGCCGACGTACACGGTGGTGCGGGCCGGGTGCGGCGCCTCGCCGATCAGCTTGTTGTAGACCTCGTTGAACGCGCCGAAGTGGTCGACGTCGGTCAGGTAGACACGCACCATCAGCGCGTCGGCCAGGCTCGAACCGGCGGCCTCGAGCACCGCTTCGATGTTCTTGAAGGTCTGCTCGGTCTGCTCGCCGACGGTCTCGCCGACGATGGCGCCGGTGGCCGGGTCGAAGGCGACCTGGCCGGCCACCTGCAGGATGTTGCCCTTGCGGACCGCCTGCGAGAACGCGGCCACCGGCTTCGGCGCGTTCTCCGTGCTGATCGCGGTCTTGCTCATTCCAACTTCCCCTTTCGGTTCCCCGTCCATCCACTGTGGACGGAAGCTTCTTCGGTGGCGGCGACCAGCTCCGGCACGAGCGCCATCAGGCCGTCGTAGTCGAGCAGCACCTTCGGCACCGACACCGACGCGGCCGCGAGTACCACGCCGCCCGGACCGCGGACGGGCGCGGCGACGCAGTGGATGAAGTCCTCGTGCTCGGCGTTGTCCACCGCGTAGCCGCGGTCGGCGACGAGCGCGAGTTCCTTCTCGTAGGCCTCGGGCGTGGTGATCGTGTTCGGCGTGCGGACGAAGAAGTCGATCCTCGACACCACGTCCGCCTGCTTCTCCGGCGTCATCGCCGCGACGAGCACCTTGCCGACGGCGGTGCAGTGCAGCGGCGCGCGTTTCCCGATGCGGGAGTACATCCGCACCGAATGCCTGCCCTCGAACTTGTCGATGTAGACGACCTCTCCGTCCTCATAGGACGCGAGGTGCACGGTGTGGCCGGTGCGCGCGTTGAGCCCGGCGAGCGCCGATTGCGCGGTGCGGCGGACGTCGCGATCCTCCAGCGCCTGCTGCGCGAGGTCGAAGAGCGCGCTGCCCAGCCGGTAGTACCGCTGCCCTTCCCGGCGGACGAAGTGATGTGCCTCCAGGGTGCGCAGCAGCCGCAGCACGGTCGACTTGTGCACGCCGATCTCCTCGGCGAGCTGGTCGAGTGTCTTCGGCTCGCGGGCGAGGCCGCCCAGCAGCGTGAGCGCCCTGTCCAGGCTCTGGCTCATCCGCCCACCACTCCCTTGTCCGTCAGCTTGGCCGCCGCCCATGCTGCCTCATCCGCACCGAGGAGTGCTTCGACGACGGATCCGGGCAGCGGCGTGCCCACGTCGTCGTGGGTCAGCAGGGTGGCCGCGGCCTGCAGATGGCCACGTCGCAGCCGGGTCGCGGGGTCGTCGCCGCGCAGGGTGGCCGCGAGGAATCCGGCCGCGAAGGCGTCACCGGCGCCGACCGGTTCCACGACGTCGACCTGGAGCGCGGGCGAGAACAGCGGTGGCCCGTCGCCCTCGACCAACGTCACCCCGCGTGCCCCGTGCTTGACGACCAGCGTTTTCGGCCCCGGCACCGCGGCGCGCAGCCGTTCCGGGTCACCGGTCCCCCACACCCGTTCGGCCTCGTCCTCGCCCGCCAGCACGATGTCGGCGCGGGCGGCCAGCCCGGCCAGCACCGACGGGTCGCGCCCGGTCCACAGCGCGGGCCGGAAGTTCACGTCGAACGACACCAGCGTGTCCCCACGCGGTCGTTCCATCAGCGCCCGCACCAGGTCGAGGCAGCCGTCCGACAGCGCGGGCGTGATCCCGGACAGGTGGACGACCCGCACCCCGTCGAGATCGAGTTTCCCCAGCAATCCCGCGTCCATTCCGGACGCGGCCGAGCCTTTCCGGTAATAGCGCACGGGGCTGCCGTCCGCGCCGCTCTCCTTGACGTAGAGCCCGGTCGGCCGCGTCGGGTCGACCACGACCGCGCTCACGTCCACCCCGGCCGCACCGATCTCGCGCACCAGCGCGCGGCCGAACGGATCGTCGCCCACGGCGCTCACCCACGCGCTGGTGATCCCCAGCGCCGGGAGATGACAGGCGACGTTCGATTCGGCGCCTCCGATGCTTCGCACCCACTTACGTACCTCGTCGGGCGGCCCGGGTTCGGCCGGCACGAACAAGGCCATCGACTCCCCGATGCACAACACGTCGGGCGCGCTTGTCACCTTCACGTCTCCTAGTCGTCATGCCGTTGACCTCCAGCGGACCGGATGCTACACCTATCCCACGCAATATGCGCAACGTCCGTTGCAACATACGCAACCGAGGTGAACCTCATGTTCCAAGCCGGCACCATCGATTCCGCCGCGGTCGCGGCCGTCCGGGAGGAGCGCGTCGACTGGCGCTTCCGCTCGGTCGCGCCCTCGCTGTCCGGTCTCACGATCGGCGAGGCCGCCGCCCGCGGCGCGAAGCTGTTCGAAGACGGCTTTCTCGGCCCGTTCGTCGTCCTCGACGAAGAGGCCGTCGAGCACAACCTGCGCACGATGGCGGCCTGGTGCGCCGAACGCGGGGTCGCGCTGGCCCCGCACGGCAAGACGACGATGGCGCCGCAGCTGTTCGAGCGGCAGCTGAAGCACGGCTCGTGGGGCATCACCTGCGCGAACGCCGGCCACCTGCGGATATACCGCGCGTTCGGCGTTTCCCGCATCCTGCTGGCGAACCAGCTGCTCGATCCCTCCGGTCTGAAGTGGCTGGCCGCCGAACTGGACGCCGACGACGACTTCGAGTTCGTCTGCTGGGTCGACTCGGTCCGCGGTGTCGAGCTCATGACCGAAGCCCTGCGCGGGGCCCGCCGCAAGGTCGACGTGCTCGTCGAACTCGGCGCCGAGGGCGGCCGCACCGGTGTCCGCGACACCGAGACCGCGCTCGCCGTCGCCGAGGCCGCGCACGCCAGCCCGGCTCTCCGGCTGCGCGGATCCGGCGGCTACGAAGGCGCGCTTTCCCACCACACGGACGAAAAGTCGCTCCAGCTGATCAGCTCCTATGTGGACGGTCTGCGCGAACTCGTGTTCGCCTTCCACGCCAAGGGCCTGCTCGACGACGCCGGCCAGATCATCGTCACCGGTGGCGGCAGCGCGTACTTCGATCGCGTCGCCGACGAGCTCACCAAGGACTGGGGCGGCCTGGACGTCCTGCCGATCCTGCGCAGCGGCGCCTACGTGACCCACGACGACGGCTTCTACCGGGTGATCTCGCCGCTGGGCGAACACCCGCGGATCGGCGGTGTCGCGTCGTTCCGCTCCGCGTTGCGCGCCTGGGCACAGGTGACGTCGAAGCCGACGGACGAACTCGCGCTGCTCACCATCGGCAAACGGGACGCCTCGTTCGACGAGGGCATGCCCGAACCGCGCCTCATCCGCAAGGGCGACGGGCAGGCGTCCGCACTCGAAGGTCATTCCATCCAGAAGATGAACGACCAGCACGCCTTTCTCACCCTGCCCGCGTCGTCACCGGTCGAAGTCGGGGACTGGATCGCCCTCGGTCTGTCCCATCCCTGCACCGTCTTCGACAAGTGGCCCCTGATCCCGGTCGTCGGCCCCGACGGCGAGACCGTGCTCGATTTCGTCCGCACCCACTTCTGATCCGTCCTCCACCGCCGCAGAGGAAGAATCACCATGGACATCGTCGTCCGCTCGGCACTGGTCGCCGACGGCACCGGAGATCCGCTCACCAGGCACGACGTGGGCATCTCCGACGGCCGTATCGCCAGTGTCGCCGAACCCGGCTCGCTCGCGGGCCGCCGCACCATCGACGCCGAAGGACTCGTGCTCGCGCCCGGGTTCATCGACATGCATTCCCATTCCGACCTCCAGTTGCTCGCCAACCCCGATCACCTCGCGAAGCTCTCCCAGGGCGTCACGACCGAGGTCCTCGGACAGGACGGGCTCTCCTACGCTCCGGTGAACGACGACGTCCTCGCCGCGCTGCGCCAGCAGCTCGCCGGCTGGAACGACGATCCGGCCGGGTTCGACTGGAACTGGCGTTCCGTCGGCGAGTACCTCGACCGGCTCGACGCCGGGGTCGCGGTCAACGCGGCCTACCTGGTGCCGCAGGGCACCGTCCGCATGCTCACCGTCGGCTGGGAAGACCGGCCCGCCACCGAAGCCGAGATGAACGCGATGAAGGAACTCATCGCGACCGGGCTGGCCGAGGGCGCGATGGGCATGTCGTCCGGGCTCACCTACACGCCGGGCATGTACGCGACCACCGAAGAGCTGGTCGAGCTGTGCCGGGTCGTCGGGGAGAACGGCGGCTTCTACAGCCCGCACCACCGCAGCTACGGCAAGGGCGCGCTGGAGGCGTTCGGCGAGATGGTCGACGTCTCCCGCCGCTCCGGTTGCCCGCTGCACCTCGCGCACGCCACGATGAACTTCTCGGTGAACAAGGGCAAGGCGTCGAACCTGTTGGAGCTGCTCGACCAGGCGCTCGACGACGGCTGCGACATCACGCTGGACACCTATCCCTATCTCCCCGGCGCCACGTACCTTTCGGCGCTGCTGCCGAGCTGGGCGACCGAAGGCGGGCTCGACGCCACGCTGGCCCGTTTGTCCGATGTGGACACCCGCGAGCGGATCCGTGCCGAGATCGAGGAGACCGGTTCCGACGGCGCCCACGGGGTGCCGATCGACTGGGAGGCCATCGAGATCAACGGTGTCCGCCGCGACGAGAACTCGCACCTCGTCGGGCATTCGGTCGCCGCTTCGGCGCAGCGGGCGGGGAAACCGGCCGCGGAGCTGTACTTCGACGTCCTGCTCTCGGAAAAGCTCGGGACGTCCTGCCTGATGCACGTCGGGCACGAGGAGAACGTCCAGGCGATCATGCGGCATCGCACGCACACCGGCGGCAGCGACGGGCTGCTCGTCGGCGCGCGGCCGCATCCCCGCGCCTGGGGCACGTTCCCGCGTTACCTCGCGCGTTACGTCCGCGAACTCGGCGTCCTCGAACTCGCCGAATGCGTCGCCCACCTCACCGGCCGCGCGGCACAGCGCCTGCGCCTGACCGATCGGGGGCTCGTCCGCGCCGGATACGCGGCGGACCTCGTGCTGTTCGACCCGGAAACCGTCGCCGACACCGCCACGTTCGACGAGCCGCGGCAGCAGGCCGCCGGAATCCCCTATGTCTTCGTCAACGGTGTCGCCGCCATCGACGATGGTCAACCGACCGGCGCCCTCGCCGGCCATTCACTGCGGAACCCCGGGAGTGCCCGATGATCGACTGGCTCCAACATTCGACGGGAGGTCTCCTGACCCTCGCCGCCGTCTCGATCGCGGTGTTGTTGTTCCTCATCATCAAGGTCAAACTCGAGCCCTTCATCGCGCTGATCGTGGTCGGCCTGCTGACCGCGCTGGCCGCGGGCCTGCCGGTCGTCCAGATCGTCGGCTCCGCGCAGAAGGCCTCGGATTCCCTGCTGGAGAAGGGTTTCGGCGGGATCCTCGGCCATATCGCCGCGATCATCGGGCTCGGCACGATCCTCGGGTCCATTTTGGAGCGTTCGGGCGGGGCGAAGGTGCTCACCAGCGCGCTGCTGCGCGCCATCGGTGAGAAGCGGGCCCCGTTGGCGATGGGTCTCGCGGGTTTCGTCTTCGGCATCCCGGTCTTCTTCGACATCGGCATCTTCGTGCTGGCGCCGCTGGTGTACGTCGCCGCCAAACAGGGCGGCCGTTCGCTCGTGCTGTACGCGTTGCCGTTGCTCGCCGGGCTTTCCATCACCCACGCGTTCCTCCCGCCACACCCCGGCCCGGTGGCCGCGGCCGGTCTGCTGCACGTGGAACTCGGCTGGATCATCCTGATGGGCCTGGTCTGCGGTATCCCCGCGTTCCTCGTCGGCGGTGTGCTGTATTCGACCTGGATCGGCAAGCGGATCGACGTGCCCGTTCCCGCGGAATTCCTGGTCGCGGAGGAAGAAGGCGAAAAGGAGACGAACCCGCCGTCGCTCGGGCTGGTGCTGGGGATCATCGCGGTCCCGCTGGTGCTGATCCTCGCCGGAACCTTCGGCAGCATCTGGCTTCCCAAGGCCTCCCCCGCCGCCGGTGTCGCCGCGTTCATCGGTACCCCGGCGGTCGCGCTGACGGTCTCGGTGCTGCTCGCGTCCTGGCTGCTGGGGCTGCGCCGCGGTTTGACGGGCAAGGATTTGAGCGAGCTTTCGGCGAAGTCGCTGCGCCCGGTCGCGATGATCCTGCTGGTGGTCGGCGCGGGCGCGTTCTTCGGCGCCGTGCTGTCCGCCACCGGGATCGGCAAGGCCGTCGCGGGTTCGCTGGACAACGCCGGTCTCCCGGTCATCCTGGCGGCGTACGTCATCAGCTGCGGAATGCGTATCGCACAGGGCTCGGCGACGGTCGCGATCGTGACCACGAGCGGTATCGTCGCGCCGACGGTGGCGACGCTGGGCTACTCGCAAATGCAGCTCGCGCTGCTGGTCGTCGCGATCTCGGCGGGTTCGATCATCGCCTCCCACGTGAACGACGGTGGTTTCTGGATCATCTCGCGGTACTTCAACATGACCGTGCCGCAGACCCTGAAAACCTGGACCGTATTGGAAACCGTCCTTTCCGTTTCCGGTTTCGGCGTGGCAGCATTGCTCATGGCAGTGGTTTAAACCACCTGACAGCTGGGAGAGATCACGATGACCGGACTCGATCGACGCACGTTCCTCGGCGCCGTCGGAGCGGCTGGACTCACCACCGTTCTCGGTTCCCACCTCGCGAACGCTTCCGAACAAACCTGCGGACCGAAGGGAACCGGGGCCATCTACGTCAGCAGCTACACCAGTTCCGGGCACGGGCTCGATGTCGCTCACCGGGACGCGGCCACGAACGCCGTGGTCGTCGACCGGACGATTCCGGGAGTGAGCAACGCTTCCTGGTTCGACATCAGCGCCGACCGCAAGACGCTCTACGTGACCAATGAGGACGAGAACGGCCAGATCTCCGCGTTCAGCCTGGCCGATCCGACCAAACCCAAGCTGCTCAACAAGAAATCGGCCAAGGGGCAGCACCCGACCCACCTGAGCGTCCACTCGAGCCAGAAGTACGTGCTGGCCGCGAACTACAGCAGCGGCAGTGTCGTCGTCCTCCCGATCCTCGCGGGCGGGAAGCTCGGCGACGTCGTCGATCTGGCGCAGCACAAGGGCGCCGAACGCGACGCGCACGCGCATCAGGTGGTCAACGACCCCACCGGCAAGTGGGTGCTCGCGGTCGACCTCGGCGCGGATTCGGTCTACGTCTACAAACTCGACGTCTCCACCGGGAAACTCAAGCTGAACCAGCAGCTGAAGCTCCCGTCCGGCGCCGGACCGCGGCATCTGGCGTTCCACCCGAACGGCAAGTACGCGTACATCCTCGGCGAACTGCGGGCCGAGGTCACCGTCGCGGCGTGGAACCCGGCCACCGGGAAACTGACCGCCGGGCAGGTTGTCCCGGCCGTTCCGGCGGGCACTCCCGGCGCGCAGTACCCGGGCGAGATCACCACGTCCAAGGACGGGAAGTTCGTGTACGCCTCCGTGCGCGGCTCCGACACGATCGCGTCGTTCGGCGTCAGCGAGGACGGGAAGTCCTTGAAGCTGCTGAACAACGCGCCCGTCGGCGGCGTGTACCCGCGCCACTTCACCCTCGACCCGACCGAGCGCTGGTTCTACGTCTCGAGCGACAAGTCCGGCACGCTCAGCTGGCTGCCGCGCGATCCCGGCACCGGTCTTCCGGGGGCCGTCGCCGGGAAACTGGCGCTCCCCCAAGTCAATTCCGTCTTTTTCGCATAAGGAGAAAACCCATGAGAACTCGCGTCCTCATCGCGGGCCTCGCGGCGGTCGGCCTCGTCGCGGCCTGCGCGCCGGCCCAGAACACCCCGGCCGCGGGCGGCGGTGACGAGAAGACCGGCACGGTCCGCGTCTGGCTGTTCGACGAGGCCAACCGCGCGCCCAAGGAGGCCGCCGTCAAGGAGGCGATCGCCGAGTTCAAGGCGGCGCATTCGGGTGTCGAGGTCGACGTCCAGTGGATCCCGGTGGAGGGCCGTGCTGACAAGTTCTCCGGCGCCTTCAACGATCCGGCCAGCGCGCCGGACGTCGCCGAGTTCGGCAACACCGACGTCTCCAGCTACGCCGCCACGGGCGCGCTGGCCGACCTGACCGGCGATCTGTCGTCGTGGAAGGAAGGCGCCGACATCCTGCCCGCGGTACTGGAGACCGCGAAGTCCGGCGGCAAGACCTACGGGCTCCCCTGGTTCACCGGCATCCGCGCGTTGTACTACCGGACGGACATCTTCGCCGAACTCGGCCTCAAGCCGCCGACGACACTGGCGGAACTGACCGAGACCGCGAAGACGATCCGCGCCAAGAAGCCGGAGATGTACGGCATCTCCGTCGGCGGCAAGTACACCTACGCGATGCTGCCGTTCCTGTGGGCGCACGGCGGTGAGATCGCCGAGCAGGACGGCGGCAAGTGGAAGTCCACTGTGGACTCGGAGCAGGCCAAGGCGGGCGTGACCGCGTACGCGAACCTGCTCAAGGCGGACATCTGCCCGCCCGAACAGTGCGCCAACCTCACCGGGACGCAGAGCATCACGGCGTTCGCCGGTGGCAAGGCCGGGATGTCGATCGGCGGTGACTTCAACCGCAAGGCCGTCGAGGCCGGTCAGGTGAAGGGCAAGTACGCGATCATCCCGCTCCCGGGTACCGAGGCGGGCAAGATCGCCCCGGCGTTCGCGGGCGGCAACCTGCTCGGCGTGTTCAACGCGTCCAAGCGCAAGAGCCTCGCGGTCGAGTTCACCGAGCTGCTCGGTGGCGCCAAGTACCAGGAGAAGATGTACGTCGCGATGGGCAACCTGCCCACGCTCGGCAGTGTCCAGCAGAAGCTCGCCGCGAGCGACCCGTCGGTCAAGCCGTTCGTCGACACGCTCACCGCGGGCACGAAGTTCGTCCCCGCCACCGCGGCGTGGTCGAAGATCGACGCGCAGAACGTGCTGCCCACCGCGATCCAGCAGATCGCGACCGGCGGCAAGGACCCGGCCACCGCGCTGACCGCCGCGGCCGCCGAGATGAACAAGGCGTTCGGCTAAGTGGTCACGCAAGAAATCCCCCGCACCACGGCTCCGGCCGTCCCGGCACGGCGGTCGCCCCGCCGTCGCCGGGACGGGCGGGCCGCCCTGCTCTACCTGGCTCCCGGTGGCATCCTGCTGCTCGCGATGCTGGTGTACCCGATCTACCAGCTCGTCCTGATCTCGTTCTACGACTACGGCCAGCCGCAGGCGGTCGGCAACGCGCCGCTGGTGTTCCTCGGTTTCGGCAACTACGTCGAACTGCTGGAGAACCTCCAGTTCTGGGAGGTGCTGGCCAAGACCCTCGGGTTCACCGCGGTCTGCGTCGTCGGCAGCCTCGCCCTCGGGACCGGGCTCGCCGTGCTGGCGACCCGGGTCCGCGCCTGGGCGCGTGTTCCGCTGTTCCTGGCGGCGCTGGCCGCGTGGGCGACGCCGGCCATGGCGGGCTCGTACGTCTGGCTGTTCCTGTTCGACGCGGACTTCGGCCTGGTGAACGAGGTGCTGTCGGGCCTCGGGTTCACCGGGATGGCGAACCATTCCTGGACCTTCGACACCTACAGCACGTTCGGGCTGGTAGCCGCCGAGGTCATCTGGTGCTCGTTCCCGTTCGTCATGGTGACGATGTACGCGGGGCTCAAGGGCGTGCCGGAAGAGGTCATCGAGGCCGCGTACCTCGACGGCGCGTCGACCTGGCGCACCACGTGGTCGATCACGCTGCCGATGGTGCGGCCGCTGCTGACCATCGCCACGATCCAGTCGATCATCTGGGACTTCAAGATCTTCACCCAGATCTACGTGATGACCAACGGCGGCGGCGTGGCCGGGCGCAACCTCGTGCTCAACGTCTTCGCCTATCAACAGGCCTTCGCCGGACAGGAATACGGTCTCGGCGCGGCGCTCGGAGTCGTGATGACCTTGCTGCTGCTGTCCATCACCGGGTTGTACGTCCGGTCGCAACGCCGGAGCGCGGGATGGGTGTGACGACGGCTCCGAAGACGCGCCGGGTCAAACGCCCGGGCAGGCTGATCGCGGAGATCATCTGCGTGGTGATCGCCGGGATGGTCGCGTTCCCCGTGTACTGGATGGTTCTTTCGGCGTTCAAGCCCACCGGACAGATCCAGGCGGAAAACCCCCGGCCCTGGACGCTCACGCCGACCCTGGAGCATTTCGAACGGGTGCTCAGCGGTGAGGGTTTCGCGCTGTTCTTCCTGAACAGCGTGATCGTGGCCGTCGTGGTGGTGGCGTTGTCGCTGCTGCTCTCGTTCCTCTCGGCGGTCGCGCTGACGCGGTTCAACTTCAAGGGCCGGACCGTGCTGCTGGTGATGGTGCTGGTGGCGCAGATGGTGCCGGTCGAGGCGCTGACCATTCCGCTGTTCTTCCTGATGCGGTCGGTCGGCGACGTCGCGCCGGCGTTCGGCACCAACCATCTCGGCTCGCTGATCCTGGTGCACCTGGCGTTCAGCCTGCCGTTCGCGATCTGGATGCTGCGCGGTTTCGTCGCCGCGGTGCCGCAGGAGCTGGAAGAGGCGTCGAAGATCGACGGGGCGAGCCGCATGCGGTTCACCTGGCAGATCCTCTTCCCGCTGGTGGCGCCCGGGCTGGTGGCGATCAGCGTGCTGGCGTTCATCCACGCGTGGAACGACTTCCTGTTCGCGAAGACGTTCATCATCTCCAACACCGAGAACCAGACGCTCCCGCTGGCGATCCTGGTGTTCTTCAAACCGGAGGACACCGACTGGGGCGCGGTGATGGCGGGCTCGACCCTGATGACCATCCCGGTGCTGGTGTTCTTCATCCTCGTGCAACGACGACTCGTGTCCGTCATGGGCGGCGCGGTGAAGGGTTGACATGCCTGGCTTCGAAACTCTGCTCCCCCGTCCCGCCTCGGTGGAACCCTTGCCGGGACACTGTTCCGTACCGTCCGAAGTGGACGTCCGTCGAGATGCCACGTTGCCTGCCGAGGGTTACCGGCTGGAGATCGACCCGTCCGGAGTGACCCTGCACGCGGCCGACGCGGCGGGCGAGTTCTACGGCCGCCAGACCCTGCGGCAGCTCATCGGGCCGGACGCGTTCCGGGCCGCCTCCATCCACAGTGGACAAGCGACTATCCCGTGCGGCGTGGTGACCGACCATCCGCGCTTCGGCTGGCGCGGCTGTTTACTGGACGTGGCAAGGCATTTCCGCACCAAGGCCGAGGTGCTGCGGTTCGTCGACCTGATCGCCGCGCACAAGCTCAACGTGCTCAACCTGCACCTGACCGACGACCAGGGCTGGCGGATCGAGATCCCCGAGTTCCCCAGGCTGACCGAGGTCGGCGGCTGGCGGAAGTCGTCGATGGTCGGACGGCACGACGGGCCGGAGCGTGACGGACGGCCGCACGGCGGGTTCTACTCGACCGACGATCTCCGCGAGATCGTCGCGTACGCCGCCGCGCGTTCGGTGACGGTCGTCCCGGAGGTCGACATCCCCGGCCACGCCAGGGCCGCGATCGCCGCCTATCCCGAACTCGGGCCGGAGACCGACGAACCGTGGGAGGTCTGGACGAGCTGGGGTATCAGCACGTCCTTGCTGAACACCAAGGAGTCCACAGTGGACTTCTTCAAACGCGTCTTCGACCACGTGCTGGACATCTTCCCGTCCGAGGTCATCGCGCTCGGCGGCGACGAGGTGCCCGGTGCGACCGAGGAGCACGGCCGATTCGTCCGCGAGATCGCGCGGCACCTCGTCGATCGAGGACGTCGCCCGCTCGGCTGGGACGAGGTGCTCGAAGCGGGCGATCTGCCGCCGATGGTCATCGGCTCGTGGCAGAGCGAGGCGGCCGGTGCCCGCGCGGCGGCCGCCGGGCACGACGTCGTCATGTGCCCGGAGGACCACGTGTACCTGGACCACCGGCAATCCGACCACCCCGACGAACCGATCCCCGTCGGCTACCTGAGGACGCTGGAGAGCTTCTACGGCTACGAGCCGGTGCCCGCCGATTACCCCGAGGGGAAGGCGATCCTCGGCGCGCAGGCGCAGGTGTGGTCGGAGCACCTCGACACCGTGCGGCGGGTGGACTACGTCGCCTTCCCGCGCCTGTGCGCTTTCGCCGAGGTGGCGTGGAGCGATCCGGACGGACGGGATTACGCGGAGTTCCTGCCGCGGCTGCGGGACCACCATCTGCCGCGACTGGACGCGCTGGGCGTCGAATACCGGCCGCTCGACGGACCGCACCCGTGGCAGACCCGGCCCGGAGTCCCCGGGCGGCCTCGCTAGAAGTCGGGCCATGATGGGGTGATGAGTGATCAGTGGGTCGAGGCCTCCCAGCTTCCTGAAGAACTCGTCGCCCTCATCGACACCCTCCGCCCCGGCGAGGAGGTGACCATCACCAGGAACGGCGAGACGATCGGGACGATTTCCGGCGTTTCCCGTCCGGAATCCTTCTCGTCCGCGGAGTCCGAGGACATCACGGTCGTGGCCACCGCCATGAAGCTGTCGGCGTCGGCGCGGGACGCGTTGTCCGAGCGGCTCGGCCCCGGGTACCTCGTCCTGGACCTGCACTCGGCGCCTCCGACCGTCGACGTGCTGCTGGTACCGCCCGCCAGCCCGCAACTGATCGGCAACTTCCGCGCGCTGTACCCGAAGGCGCGGATCGTGATCACGGAGATCGAGGACGCCGAACTCGGCGTCAAGTACGAAGGCCCGGTCCGGCGGCTCCTCGACGCCGGTGCCGAGGCCTATCTCCCGTCGAGCACCATCCCGCGGCTGGCGGAGCAGCTGGACCGGACCATGACGCAGCTGAACCAGCTCACCGGTGACACCGTCCGGCAGGCACTCGTGAGTGGCGAGGACGGTTAGAACCGTCCTCGCCACTCACGAGGCCAGTTCGGCCGAGGCGGCCAATCGACCTCCACGAACCGCGGCCGGTAGATCCGCACATCCGCGATGTTGTCGCCGTGGTCGAGCGAGTTCACGTTGTACGACACCGTGAGCTTCCCGGGACGGCTCAGCTGCGGATGCGCGGTCGCGTCGTAGACGATCCGCCGGTCGCTCGCTTCGGGTGCCCGATACAGAACGACCGGAGCGCTGAACGGGCCTGTCGGCGAACCTGCGGTGTAGGCGAGCATCGCCGGGCTGAAACCGGGACTGGTGTCCATGGTGATCAGCACGTATTCACCGCCGACGCGGGTCACCGAGAACGCCGTCCCGACGCCGGGCAGCATCCGGACGGAGTCCTCCTCGTGGGGCGACCAGCCGACACCGGTCCAGAACTGCCAAGGTCCGCGAAGGCCACCGACAGGCACCCTGGCGAGCCGGAGGTGACCTTGCTCGGCACCGTAGATATAGGTGTATCCGCCGTCTTCGAGCAGCTCCGATCCCCACGCGACCTTGTCGCTCACCGGGATCACCAGCAGCTCCGTCGGCGTCAGCGCGGGCAGCCGGAAGGTCGCCAGGGACGTCCCGGTGCTCCGGAAGTCGAGTCCGCCGGACCCCGTCGTCTTGTACCGGTTGTAGAGCACCCGCAGGACGTCGCCCTGGACCGCACCGTCGCCGACCCAGTAGTGCTCGTCCGAACCCGCGAGACCGATCAGCGCCTCCGGGTCGTCGGCGGTGCCGCCGTGCAGCGTCTCCCCCAGCGAGCCGTCGGGCCGCTGGACGACCAGGGTGTTGCGCGCGATCGGGCTGTCCCGCGGGCGGCTGTGGTCGGGGTTCACCGTGCCGAGGAACGTGTCCGAGAACAGCCACGCCGTGCGGCCGTCCGGTAGCGGGACCGACACCGTGCGATCCCCGCCGGTCCAGTGCCCGCCTTGATCGCCGTATGCGTTCCAGAGTTCGTTCAGCCCGGCGACGGAAACCACCGGTGGGGGTGGCGCGGACGCGATCCCGCTGCTCGCCACCATGGCGCTGAACAGCAGCGCGGCCGGTACGAGAATCCGCGACGCCCGACGCATCCGATCATGCTAAAGCCGCCGAGGTCTTTGTACGACCCTTGTGCGGCAGGTGGTTACGGTCCGCCGCATGTCCTGGAAACTGCTTCCGTGGCCGTGCTCGCCGCCGTCGCGTGCACCGGGTTCACGACGGCCGAAGCCGCTTCGAAGACTTACTACGTCGACCAGGTCTCCGGCAGTGACACCGCGAGCGGCACTTCTCAGCAGACACCGTGGAAATCCCTGGCCAAGGTTTCGGCGACGACGTTCGCGGCGGGCGACACCGTCCTGCTGCGCCGCGGCGGGAACTGGTCCGGCGGTCTCACGGTCAAGGGGTCGGGCGTCACGGTCGGCGCGTACGGCACCGGCGCGCGGCCGATCGTCAAGGGCAACGCGGAAGCATGTGTCGACCTTCCCGGTGACGACAACGTGGTGAAGGACCTGCAGATCGGCGTCGCCGCTGACGCGGGACGCTGTTCGTGGGCCGGGGTGAAGGTGTCCGGCGACCGCAACAAGGTGTTGTCGAACCTGATCACCGGTGCCGGCGCGGGCGTGTACATCGCACCGTCGGCGGACGGCACCGAGGTCACGCAGAACGACCTCGTCGACAACAACCACATGACCGTGGTGACGCCGGGCGGCAACGACGACTCCGGCGCGTTCGCCGTGCTGGTCCAGGGCAACGGCTCCGATATCGGCTGGAACCGGATCAGCGGGTCGATCGCGAAGGCCGACGACTTCGGCGGCCTCGACGGCGCCGCGGTCGAGATCTTCTACGGCTCCCGGAACGTCATCCACCACAACATCTCCGAGGACAACGAGACCTTCACCGAACTCGGAACCGACGCGCAGGACCCGGACGGCGTCTCGACCGGCAACGTCTTCGAGTACAACGCGGTCTTCGGCGCCAAGACACGCGGCGGGATCATCACGCGCGGCGCGGAGGACGGCAACGGGCCGGTGCTCGGAACGGTGTTCCGCAACAACTCGCTCCGGCTCCCGAACGCCGAGGCGGAGGGTTTCGTCTGCTACGGAGGCTGCACGAACCAGATGCTGACGATGACGCAGAACGTCGTCCAGGCGGCGTACAAGGTCGGCTACGCGGACGCGACCTTCACCGCGACCGACCACAACGTGTACTTCGGCGGGCTCCGGCAGTTCACGCCGGGCGCGACGGACAAGGTCGCGGATCCGAGGTTCACCTCGGCCACGAACCTGATCCTGCAAGCGGGCAGCCCGGCGATCGACCTCGGCACCACGAAGTACGACGACCGCGACGTCGACGGCAATCCCGTGTACTCCGGCGCGGCGGTGGACGCGGGCGCCTACGAGTTCCAGGGGTAGAAGTCCGTGAAGGCCTCCTTCCCTACCTTGAAAGTAGGGAAGGAGGCCTTCACGGACTTCCGAGCGTCAGTTGTAGATGCGCTGGATGGCGCCCGCCGCGACGAGCCCGTTGGCCCACAGCGAGTTCACCCGCGAGATCTCCTGGGCGTTCGGGGTCGCGTTGGTGCAGGACGGGCCGGGGCCGCCGCCGGACATCAGTTCGGAGCACGGGCCCTGGTAGTTGTCCGGCAGGCCGAGCGCGTGGCCGGTCTCGTGCGCGGCGATCCGCGTCTGGTTGTACTGCTGCGCCTGCGTGTAGTCGATGAAGATCGTGCCGCGGCCGTGGCCGTCGGTCTCGGCGTACGAACCCGAGGGGTCGTTGCCCTCGGTGTAGCGCAGGGTGGCGCCCGAGGAGCTCTCCTGCAGCTTCACGTTCGACACCGAGTTGTTCCAGTTCGCCACACCCGCCTGGATGGCGGCCCGGAAGCTGGGCGCTCCCGAGGCGTCGTAGTAGACCGTGGTCGCCGCCGCGGCCTTCTGAGCAGGCTGGACCGCCGCCGTGGCCTGGCCCGCGGTGACCGGGACGGCCAGCAGCGCCAAGCTCACGGACGCGGAGACGAAGAACTTCCTTGCCATGGACCCACTCCTTGTGAGGACAACGGAATGGTTCGTGAATTTAGGAGCCCCGGCCGCGACTCGGCACCGACTTTCGTCGCGTCAGCCAGCTGGTGATTTACCAACACTTTCGACCTATTGACATGCGCATGTCCGCATACGATCATGCTCCGCTCAAGGCCGTAGAACCAGCTTTCCCGACGTCGCCCGTGCCTCCAGTTCCGCGAGTACCTTCGGCCCGTCCGCGAGGTCGTACGCGGTCGGCGTCCCCGGCACGCAGACGCCGGCGGCGATCAGGGCGCGCAGTTCGTCCATCAGCTCCGCGAAGATCGCGGGCGCGTGCTCGATCAGGACGCCGAGATGCAGCCCGATCACATGGATCTGCTGCCGGAAGTTCAAGTCCCGGTTGGTGATCGCGGCCTCTCCCCCGGCGACGCCGTAGACCACGACGCGCCCGGTGACCCGCTTGGCCGCGGCGAGACTCGTGGCGAAAGCCGCCCCGCCGACCGATTCGAGCACCAGGTCGGCCGTCCCCGGATCGGCCCCGTAGTCGAGGACGCGATCGGCGCCGAGGCTCCGGACCACGTCGTGTTTGCCCGGTGACGCGGTGCCGATGACGGTCGCCCCGTAGTGCTTGGCCAGCCGGACCGCGGCTTGGCCGACCCCGCCCGCCGCCGCCTGCACCAGCACGGTCTCACCGGGGGCCAGCCGTCCCAGCGGCTTGAGCGCGGCGAGCGCGGTGACCCAGTTCAGGATCAGCCCGATCGCCTGCTCGTCCGACCAGCCCGACGGCACCGGGACCGCGCCGGCCGCGGGCATGACCATGTACTCGGCGAACGCCCCGCCACCGGTCCCGACGACGTGATCGCCGACCGCGGGCGCGGTCACCCCTTCCCCTACGGCCACGACCTCGCCGGCCGCCTCGAACCCGGCGATGTACGGGGCTTCCGGACCGCCCTCGTACGTCCCCCGCGTCTGCATGACGTCGGCGAAGTTGACGCCCGCCGCCGTGACCTTCAGGAGGATTTTGCCTGGTCCCGGCACCGGAACAGGCGCATCGGTGACGAGGTGGAGATCTTCAGGACCGTTCGCGGAGTCCTGTCTGAGCGCGCGCATCGAAGTCATGGCCGCACGCTAAAACCCTCACGTTTGTGTCAGGGTCAAGTCGCGCAGGTACACGTCGAGGGCGTCGCGATTGCGGGTCATGAGCGCGATCCGGCGGTCGAGCACCTCCCGCTGCCGCGCGACCTCGCCGATCATGTACTCGCACGGCACCTTCGGCCGGACCTCGTCCGGTCCGTCGAGGTACGGCAGGACCTCACGGATCAGCCGCACCGGCAATCCGGCGTCGAGCATCCCGCGGATCTGCAGGACGGCCTCGACCGAGCCTTCGCAGAAGTCGCGGTAGCCGTTGCCTTCGCGGCCAGGGCTGATCAAGCCCTCTTCCTCGTAGTAGCGCAGCGCGCGGACGCTGACCCCGGTCTTCCGCGCGAGTTCGCCGATCTTCACGATCCCAAGGTAGCCCGCGAGCCGCGGTATAGGTCGTTATACGGTTTTCGGCTTGTACCAGACCTCGGGGCGCCCGACCTGGCCGTAACGGGGCTCGCGCTGGGCGAGGCCGTTGTCGGCGAGGTATTCGAGGTAGCGGCGCGCGGTGACGCGGGAGGCGCCGATGGCGGTCGCGGCCGCTCCGGCGGAGAGGCCGTCGGCGGCCGAGGCGAGGACTTCGGTGATCGCCTCCAGGGTCTGCCCGCTCATCCCCTTCGGCAGCGCCTGCCGCTCGGTGGTGCGCAGGGTGCCGAGCGCGCGGTCGATCTCGGCCTGTCCGGTGACTTCGCCCGAAGCTCCGTGGAACTCCGCGTAGCGCTCCAGTTTTTCCCGCAGCGAGGCGAAAGTGAACGGTTTCAGCAGGTACTGCACCACGCCGACCGACACGGCGGCCTTCACCAGCGCCAGATCCCGCGCCGAGGTCACGGCGATGACGTCGATCGGGAGACCGGCCGCGCGCAGTGACCGGCAGACGGCGAGGCCGTGCGTGTCCGGGAGGTAGAAGTCCAGCAGTACCAGGTCGACCGGTTCCCGTTCGCAGAACCGCAGGGCGTCGCCGCCGGAGTGCACGACCCCGGCCACGGTGAAGCCCGGCATCCGCTCCACGTACACCCGATGCGCGTCGGCGGCCACCGGTTCGTCCTCGACGACCAGCACCTTGATCATCGCGCGGGCTCCTTCGGCGGCAGACGAACGGTGAACACCGCGCCCTCGTCGCGGCCGACGTCGATCGTCCCACCGTGCCGCCGCACCGCCTGACCCACCAGTGCCAAGCCCAGTCCGTGCCCGTCCTCGGGTTTGGTGGACCATCCGCGCCGGAACACCTCTTCGACGTCCTCGACGCCCGGCCCGGTGTCGGCGACCCGCAGCAGCAACCCGTCGGCATCCGCACGGACGGTCACCTCGACCCCGGGTCGTCCGCCATGGCCGGCGTTGCCCGCCGCCGCGTCGATGCCGTTGTCGATCAGATTCCCGAGGATGGTCACCAGATCCCGCGGCGGGACGCCGGTGTCCGAGTCCTCCATGACGGTGTCGGGCGTGATCGTGAACTCGACGCCGCGTTCGCTCGCCTCCGCCGCCTTGCCCAGCAGCAGCGCCGCGAGCACGGGTTCGGCGACCGCGCCGACCACGCGGTCGGTGAGTTCCTGCGCCAGCGCGAGTTCTTCGGTGGCGAACTCGACGGCCTGTTCGGGGCGGCCGATCTCGACCAGGGAAACGACGGTGTGGAGCCGGTTCGCCGCTTCGTGCGCCTGCGACCGCAGCGCCTCGGCCAGTCCGCGCACCGTGGTGAGTTCCCCGGTCAGCGCCTGGAGTTCCGTGTGGTCGCGCAGGATCACGACGGTGCCCATCGCCTTCCCGCGCGAGCGCACCGGCGACGTGCTGACCACGAGCACCCTGGCCTCGGTGAGGTGCAGTTCGTCGGTGCGCTCCTCCCCCGAGGTGAACGCTTCGACGAGGTCTTCGGGAATGTCCAATGCGGACAGTTCACGGCCGACGGCGTCCTCGGCGACGCCCAGCAGCGCCCGCGCTCCGTCGTTGCACAGCACCACTCGCCCGTCACCGCCGACGAGCAGCAGCCCTTCGCGCACGGAATGCAGCACGGCTTCGTGGTACTCGAACAGGTTGCTCAGTTCCTCCGGCGCGATCCCCCTGGTCTGCCGCCGGAGCCGGGCACTGACGAGATAACTGCCGATCCCGCCGACCACCAGTACCGCCAGCGCGACCCCGAGCAAGGGCCACAGGCGTTCCCGCAGTTCCGCGTCGATCGCTTCGACCGTGATGCCGACCGACACCAGTGCGACGACCTGCCCGGCGGCGCCGCGCACCGGGACCACGACGCGTTCGGACGGGCCGAGCGAACCGGCGTAGGTCTCGACGACCTTGCCGCCGCGTTGCGCCTCGCCGATGTTGCCGATGAACGGCTGCCCGATCAGCGCCGGATTCGGGTGCGTGTAGCGGATGCCGTTCTTGTCCATGATGGTCACGAAATCCACATCCGTGTCCGCACGGACACTCTGCGCGAACGGCTGCAGTGTCCGGGTCGGCTCCGATGTGGACAGTGCGGCGAGAACACCGGGGGCGTCCGCCACCGCTTCGGCGACCGCGGTCACCTTGTCCCGCGCCCGGTCTTCGGTGGCCCTGACCGAATCGAGGTACGCGAAGGTCACCCCGGCCGCGACGAGCACGAAAAGCACCACGAGCTGCAGAATCAGCAGCTGGCGGGCGAGACTGCCGCGCCTGGTCCGGATCCGCGTCGTCGAGGGCACCCGCCCATACCAGCACACCGTCGCCGGGCCGTGCGGCGCGCCCGGCCGGAATTCCCCGGAAACCACTCGTGCGAACTCAATGAACACAACCGTGACCCAGCTCACCAGCCCGGGTGATAGTGACCGGCAATCCCACGGACACCCCCTGAGCTGGAGGCAAAGGTGCCTACAACGCCGGAAGCGGCGCCACGACGCCGCGACAAGATGCACTACCTGTACCTGGCCGTGATCGCGGCGGTCCTCCTCGGCGTCATCGTCGGGTTCGCCGCACCGGGTCTGGCCAAGGAGCTCAAGCCGCTCGGCACGGGCTTCGTCAACCTGATCAAGATGATGATCTCCCCCATCATCTTCTGCACCATCGTGCTCGGCATCGGATCGGTGGCGAAGGCCGCGAAGGTCGGCAAGGTCGGGTTGCTGTCGCTCGGCTACTTCCTGATGATGTCGACGTTCGCGCTCGCGATCGGCCTCGTCGTGGGCAACCTCCTGCACCCGGGTGAGGGCCTGCACCTCGACCCCGCGGCCGCCGCGAAGGCGCACAAGCAGGCCGAAGGCGGCGAAGGCACCGTCGACTTCCTGATGGGCATCATCCCCACCAGCTTCGGTTCCGCCTTCACCGAAGGTCAGGTGCTCCAGACGCTCCTGGTCGCGCTCCTCGCCGGCTTCGCCGTGCAGAAACTGGGCACCAAGGGCGAGCCGATCCGCCGCGGCATCGAGCACATCCAGCGGCTCGTGTTCCGGATCCTCGCCATGATCATGTGGGCCGCCCCGGTCGGCGCGTTCGGCGCGATCGCCGCGGTGGTCGGCGAAACCGGCTGGGGCGCGCTGCGCAGCCTCGCCGTCATCATGATCGGCTTCTACCTGACCTGCCTGGTGTTCGTGTTCGGCGTGCTCGGCACGGTCCTGTGGCTCGGCGCGCGGATCAACATCTTCACGCTGTTGCGTTATCTCGGCCGTGAGTTCCTGCTGATCCTGTCGACGTCGTCGTCCGAGTCGGCGCTGCCCCGCCTGATCGCGAAGATGGAGCACCTCGGGGTGTCCAAACCGGTGGTCGGCATCACCGTGCCCACCGGCTACTCGTTCAACCTCGACGGCACGGCCATCTACCTGACGATGGCGACGCTGTTCATCGCCAGCGCGCAGGACCAGCCGCTGGGCGTCGGCGAGCAGATCTCCTTGCTGCTGTTCATGATCATCGCGTCGAAGGGCGCGGCGGGCGTCAGCGGTGCCGGGATCGCCACCCTCGCGGGAGGTCTCCAGTCGCACCGGCCGGAACTGGTCGACGGCGTCGGGTTCATCCTCGGCATCGACCGGTTCATGTCCGAGGCCCGCGCGCTGACCAACTTCGCGGGCAACGCCGTCGCGACCGTCCTGGTCGGAACGTGGACCAAGGAGTTCGACCGGGATCAGGCCAACCGGGTCTTCAGCGGCCAGGCTCCGTTCGACGAAGCCACCCTGATCGACGACCATTCCGACACGCCGAAGGATCCCGACGGCGACAGGGAGAAGGCCGTGGCGCACGCGTAGCGCCCGGCGACCGACCGGAACCGCGGTGCGAGGGGCCCCCGTCCTCGCACCGCGGTTCCTCTTTTCTGGGAAGCTGAACGGCATGCCGGACGCCATCGACCGCTACGTGCTCTCGCGGTACTCGAAGCTGCTGCACGGCAACTTCGACGGGATGATGACCGACCCCGAACGCGAGCGGTTCCTGCGCGACCTCGTGGAGGACGCGCGGACCATCACCGACGACGAACTCGGCGAACTGCTCGCGGCGGACTGGCGGCCGCGGATCACCGCGGCCTGGCTGATCGGCGTCGACCGCCGCACCGCGTGGCGCGGCCGTATCCGGGAACTGTTCCTGGAAAGCGGGCTGGTCTTCGCCGGGCAGGGCTACTGTTTCGCGCTCGCCCGGTTCGGCACGATCGCCGACGCCGAGATCCTCGTGTCCTATTTGGACCATTACCTCGCGCGGCCGGATCTGCGCTACGACCAGGAATGGGCGCTCGCGGCCCTGCACCACATCGATTCCGACCTCACGACCGCGTACACGTCACGCTATCTGCGGCCGGGCGGGCTCTGGGAGAGCTGGTCCGCGAAGAACAGCACGGACCTGCCGTTCCACAAGATGTACTTCGCCATGCTGTGCTCGCACGTCCAGCGCGCCGTGCACGCGGCGGACGTCAGGCGCTGACCTTCTCGTCGTAGACCACACGGGACGCGGCGATCGAGTCGCGGTGACGCTCGGCCCAGCTCAGCAGGCCGCTCAGCGACGCGTACAGCTCCTTCGCCATCGCAGTGGCCTCGTACTCCACCTTCGGCGGCACCGTCGGATACACGGTGCGCTCGAGCAGGCCGTCGCGTTCGAGGTTCCGCAACGTCAGGGTGAGCATCCGCCTGCTGATCCCCTCCACCGAGCGCTCCAGCTCGGTGAACCGCACGGGACCGCGCGTGGCCTCCAGCAGGATGCCGATCGCCCACTTGCCGCTGATCCGGTTGATCACCTCGAGCACGGTGCACACCTCGAGTTTTTCGGGATCGACGACCCTGGCCTGCGCGGTCACATCGCTGTTCCCCTGGGACATGAAAGTGCCTCCTTCCGGCGAGGAACAGAGTCACACAAGATGGGCGCTGTTACAAGTGATGCACCAAGGCATCACCTGGGAAAAAGGGGTTATCTGTGTCTCAGCGCGCCCTCGCACTGGCCGTGCTCTGCGCCGTCTCGCTGATGGTCGTCCTCGACGGTTCGATCGTCGCCGTCGCGTTGCCCGCGATCCAGAACGACCTCGGCTTCACGCCCTCGACGCTGGCCTGGGTCGTCAACGCCTACCTGATCGCCTTCGCCGGGCTGCTCCTGTTGTCCGGCAGATTGGGCGACCTGATCGGCCGGAAACGGGTCTTCCTCGCCGGGCTCGGCCTGTTCACGCTCGCCTCACTGCTCTGCGGAATCGCACAGGACCAGGCGCAGCTCATCGGATTCCGCTTCCTGCAGGGCGCCGGTGGCGCGCTGGCGTCGGCCGTCGTACTCGGCATGATCACCACGCTCTACCCGGAACCGCGGGCACGGGCGAAGGCCATCGGCGTCTACAGCTTCACCCAGGCCGCCGGATCGTCGATCGGGCTCATCGCGGGCGGAACGCTGACCCAGCTGCTCGACTGGCACTGGACGTTCTTCGTCAATCTCCCGATCGGCGCGATCGCACTGGCGCTCGCCGTCCGGCTGCTCGCGGACGATCGAGGCCCCGGCCTGCGCGACGGCACGGACGTCACCGGCGCCGGACTGGTCACCGGAGGCCTGATGCTGCTGGTCTACACGATCGTCAAGGCCGAGGAGTACACCTGGGCCGACGTCCGCACGCTCGGCCTGCTCGCGGTGTCGCTGGTCCTGCTCGCCGGGTTCGTGCTCCGGCAGGCGAAGGCACGCCGGCCGTTGCTGCCGCTGCGGATCTTCCGCCTCCGCGCGGTGTCCGGGGCGAACACGGTGATGGTCCTGATGGTGGCCGGATTGTTCGGCTTCCAGTTCATCACCGCGCTCTACCTGCAGCGCGTGCTCCGGCTCGACGCGTTGAGCACCGGATTCGCGTTCCTGCCCGCCCCGCTTTCGATCGCGGTGATGTCGCTGGTCTTCGCCGAGCGGCTGAACCACCGCTTCGGGGCACGGACGGTCCTCGTCGGCGGGCTCTCGCTGGTCGCGCTGGCGCTCGGTTTCCTCGCCACCGTCCAGGCCGAAGGCAACTACGCGACGGACGTCCTGCCCGCGCTCGTGCTGATGGGCGTCGGGTTCGGCGCGGCGATGCCGGCACTGATGGGGCAGGCGATGTCCGACGTCTCCCCCGCCGACGCCGGGGTCGCCTCGGGGCTGATCAACACCACGCAGCAGATCGGCGCGGCGATCGGGACCGCCGTGCTCGCGACCACCGCCGCCTCACGCACCGGATCACTGCTGGCCGAGGGAGCCGCGATGCCCGAAGCGCTGACTAGCGGCTATCGAGCCGCGTATGCGTTGAGCGCGGGGCTGCTCGCTCTCGCTGTTTTCGCCGCGACAGTGCTCCTTCGCGCCCGGAAGGTTCAGGAAGCGATCGTCGCGTAAGCCCACTCGGAGACCTCGCCGCCGAGACGCACCTCGGCGGCGCCTCCGGGTCTCCAGACCCCGCTGCCGCCGAACGCGGCCATCCCGCCGGTCTTGCCGGAGTACTGGGAAAGCACCACCCACATCCCGTATCCGGCCGCGACGCCGACCTGATCGAGCAACCGGTCTTCCTGGCCCTCGCTGAAGAGCGCGCTGAGGACGTAGACGTCGGCGCCCGCCTCGGCGAGTTCCCGCGAGTGGTCCGGGTTCGCGGCGTCGAGGCAGATCGCCAGACCGAGGCGCCTGCCGCCGACCTCGACGATCACCTGCCGCGTGCCCGGTTCGAAGAGCTCGTCCTCACTGTCGTGCAGGTTCCGTTTCGCATAGGTGGCAACGGTTTCCCCGCCGGGGCCGAGGACGAGCGAACCGATGTGCCGGCGGCCGTCCTCCACCAGGGGCAGGCCGATGACGGCGTGGACGGCGCTCGCCCGGCAAGCCTCCCGGAGCGGTTCGAGGCGTGGGTCGTCCGGAGTCAGCCAGAGCCCCGGGTCGGCGGCGAGCGCCTCGAATTCCAGACCGGTCAGGGAGAGTTCGGGGAACACGCAGAGATCGGCGTCCGCGCTCCGGAGGAGCCTGGCGTGTTCGGTGATGTTCGCGGCGAGGTCGGCGGGGACGGTGAACGGCTGCACGGTGGCGACACGCATGGCGTGAGCCTAGCGCCCCAGATATCCCCGCAAACCGTGTTGCCCCCGCCGCATCATGAGCGCGTGGTTGATCCGGAAGACCGGCCTGGCGACCCGATCGAGCTTGCGCAGCAACGGTTTCCGCGCCTCGACCTCCTGCGTGATCTCCAGTCTCGTACCGCTTCCCACCGCGATCAGGGCACCGGCCAGCGTCCCTTCGAGGTCACCGCTGAGCAGCACCCGCAGCCGTCCCTCGCGCTCGTCCTGGCGGTCTCGGTGCATCCGCACGGTCAGCGCGTACGGCAGCCTGGAGCGGCAGACGAGTTCGGCGGTGTCCTCGTCGACCCGGCTGACCGAACGCACGTCGCGCCACCACAGCGGGTACGCGGCCAAGTCGACGACCGCGTCGAAGACCGCCTTGGGCGAGGCGGGCAGCACCCACGTGTCGCGGAAGCGGTACCAACCGCCTCCGCGACCCGTGTGCGAACCCGTCATACCTGCGCCGACACCAGGTTCCGGCCGTCCATCGTCACGACGTCGACCGAGGCCACGTCGCCGGGGGCGACCAACGCGGAACCGTCGACACCGGTGCCCTCACGCTGTCCCTTCTCCGAAACGAGCCAGCTGCCGGCGTTGACCCGCTCTCCGCTCTTCGTCACCACGATGAGCGCGCACTTCTCGCCTTCGCGGACACCTGTCGCCTTGGCGTGCAGCCGCACCCAGCCCGCGGCCGGAACCACCCGGACCGCCAGTTGCACACCCGTGTCCCGGTTGGTCGCCGCGAGGTCGCGGGTGCCGGGCACCGGAGCGGTCGCCGTCGGCACCGGCAAGGCCACCGTCGACGGTTCGGGCGACGTCTGCCGTCCGACCAGCACACCCGCGCCGAGCGCCACCACGACCAGCACGGCCGCACCGGCGACGGCGAGAAGCCGCCGCGGTTTGCGCTCCTGAGTGCCCTCTTCTTCGCGCACTTGACGCAGCGTGCGCTGCAGCAGCAGATCTCCCCCGTCGGGCGGTCCGTCGAGGAACGCCTCCGGCGGCACCTCGTCGAGGTGGTGGCGCAGCTCCGACAGCTCGCGCACCTCACGACGGCACGTCGGGCAGTTCGCCAAATGTGTTTCGAACGTGGCCGCTTCCGCCTGAGTCAGGCCGCCGAGGACGTAGGCGGCGAGCTGGCCCTGGTCGTGTCCCACCGCACTCATCGCGCTACCTCCTTCCCGGGTCCGGACATCACGGCTCTGAGCGCCCGTAACGCGTAATAAGATCTCGACTTAACGGTACCCGGCGCCACGCCCAGGGATTTCGCCGCTTCGGCCACCGTCCGGCCCCGGTAATAGATCTCCACCAGTACCTCACGATGTTCCGTGGACAGGCCGTCCATGGCTCCGAGCACGGCCATCGAGTCCACGACGCCTTGCGCGTGGTCCCGCTCCACCGCCGGGGTGGGCACGCCTTCCGCCGGCTCCGCCACTTCCGGTGGCCGGGCCGCCCTGGCCCGCGCGCGGTCGGTGATGATGTTCCGGGCGACCGTGAGCAGCCAGCCCCGCACCGATCCCTTCGCGTCGTTCTCCAGGTCTTCGGCATGTTTCCAGGCCCGGACCAAGGTCTCCTGCACGACGTCCTCCGCGGCCGCGCGGTCCCCGGTCAGCCTTGTCGCGTACGCCAGCAGGCTTCGCCCGTGTTCGGCGTACAAGTGCCTGACCAAGTCCTCGCCTTTGGCCTTTTTGGGCCGCCAGCCTCCGATCGCCACTCGCGTCCTCCCGACGGTCTTCTGGGTCGGCGAGGACAGTACTGCAACCCGCAGGGGCAGAGTGGATCGTTCGGCGCGCGCCGCGATCGAACTGTGCATCGGCACCGGCCTCTCCTCGGTTCTCCATGGCCGCCTCCTCTTGCCTCCCACACGGATGACCGGCGGAAGTGGTTCAACCGAGGTCTTGTCGATCACCGGAGGCGCTCGTATGCTGGCGCCTCCGGATTCCGCCGCCGCCTGATTCCCGGGAGGGTCTCGGCGTGCCAGGGAAACTCGCGGCCGTTCTGCTGGCGGTCGCTTTCGTGTCGGGATGTGGCGAGGAGCCCGGTTTCACCGCGACGCTGACGAATCCGGTGAACGTCGACCTGAGCTGGCCCGACGACGACCCGGCCGCTGCGGGGCGGATCGTCGAGTACACGACCGATCCGCGCGGCGAATACACGATCCTGCAGTTCGTGCCGCCGCGGCAGACGACCTTCCGGCATCCGGACCTGATGCCGGAAACGCGGTTCTACTACCGGATCCGGCCGTTCTACGGTGCCGTTTCGGACGCCGTGACGGTTTCCGGGCCCGCGACCCCCGCCGCTTCCGGCCCCGCCGTGCCGCTGCGGGCCGGCGATCGATCGGCCGCCCCGGCGTCGTTCAAGGCCGAGCCCGCACCGGAGGAGATGGTGCGGTTCAGCTGGGCCGATCGCTCCAGTGACGAGGACGGTTTCCTGGTGGAGATCAAGAAACCCGGTGCGGACGGGTTCGTGCCGATCGAGGTGTCCGATCCGGGGACGACGTCGGCCGGGCTCGCCACCATGCCGGGCGAAGAGGGCGCCTCGTATCGGCTGCGCGCCTTCTACTACGGGCCCGCTTCGCCCGTGCTGGACCTCGTGAGTGGCAAGGACGGTTAGAACCGTCCTTGCCACTCACGAGCCCTACGCGAGAACGGTCTTCAGGAACTGACCGGTGTAGCTCTCCTCAACCGAGGCGACGTGCTCCGGAGTGCCCTCCGCGATCACGGTGCCACCGCCGGAACCGCCCTCCGGACCCATGTCGATGATCCAGTCCGAGGTCTTGATGACGTCGAGGTTGTGCTCGATGACGATCACCGTGTTGCCCTTGTCCACCAGCCCGTTGATCACGCCGATCAGCTTGCTGATGTCCTCGAAGTGCAGACCGGTCGTCGGCTCGTCGAGGATGTAGACCGTCTTGCCGGTGGACCGCTTCTGCAACTCGCTGGCCAGCTTGACGCGCTGCGCCTCACCGCCGGACAGGGTCGGCGCGGGCTGCCCGAGCCGGACGTAGCCGAGACCGACGTCGACGAGGGTGGCCAGGTGCCGGTGGATCGCCTTGATCGGCTCGAAGAACTCGGCCGCTTCCTCGATCGGCATGTTCAGCACGTCGGAGACGGTCTTGCCCTTGTAGTGCACCTCGAGGGTCTCGCGGTTGTACCGGTCGCCCTTGCAGACCTCGCACGGGACGTAGACGTCCGGCAGGAAGTTCATCTCGATCTTGATCGTGCCGTCACCGGCGCAGGCCTCGCACCGGCCGCCCTTGACGTTGAACGAGAACCGGCCCTGCTGGTAGCCGCGCACCTTCGCCTCGGTGGTCGCGGCGAACAGCTTGCGCACGTGGTCCCAGACGCCGGTGTACGTCGCCGGGTTGGACCGCGGGGTGCGACCGATCGGCGACTGGTCGACGCGGACCAGCTTGTCCACGTTGGCCAGCCCGTTCACGCGGGTGTGCCGGCCGGGGACCTGACGCGCGCCGTTGAGCTTGTTCGCCAGCACGGTCGCGAGGATGTCGTTGACCAGCGTGGACTTCCCGGAACCCGAGACACCGGTGACCGACACGAGGCAGCCGAGCGGGAACGACACGTCGAGCCCGCGCAGGTTGTGCTCGCGCGCGCCGACGACGGTCAGCTGACGCTTCTTGTCGATCGGGCGCCGGATGGCCGGGACCTCGATCTTGGTGCGGCCCGAAAGGTACGCGCCGGTGATCGATTCCTTGTTCCGCAGGATCTTCTTGTACGGTCCACTGTGGACGATGTGGCCACCGTGCTCGCCGGCGCCCGGGCCGATGTCGACCACCCAGTCGCTGGAGCGGATGGTGTCCTCGTCGTGCTCGACGACGATCAGCGTGTTGCCCAGGTCGCGCAGGCGGACCAGCGTCTCGATCAAGCGGTGGTTGTCCCGCTGGTGCAGCCCGATCGACGGCTCGTCCAGCACGTACAGCACGCCGACCAGACCGGAACCGATCTGCGTGGCGAGCCGGATGCGCTGCGCCTCGCCGCCGGACAGCGTCCCGGAGGCGCGGTCGAGCGAGAGGTAGTTGAGGCCGACGTCGAGGAGGAAGCGCAGCCGCGCCTGGATCTCCTTGAGCACCGCGCCGGCGATGACCTGCTCGCGTTTGCCGAGCTCCAGCTCGTCCAGGAACTGCGACGCCTCGGCGATCGAGAGGGCGCAGACCTCGGCGATCGACCGGTCGCCCTGGGTCTTGTGCTCCAGGGTGACGGCGAGGATCTCCGGCTTGAGCCGCGTGCCCTGACAGGCCGGGCACGGCACTTCGCGCATGTAGCCCTCGTACCGCTCGCGCATGTACTCGGACTCGGTCTGCTCCTGGCGCCGCTCGAGGAACGGGATGACACCCTCGAAGCTCGCGTAGTACGAACGCTGGCGGCCGTAGCGGTTCTTGTAGCGGACGTGGACCTGCTCGTCGACGCCGTGCAGGACGGCCTTCTGCACCTTCGCCGGCAGTTTGCGCCACGGCGTGTCCATCCGGAAGCCGATGGTCTCGGACAGCGATTCGAGCAGGCGGATGAAGTAGTCCGCGCTCTGGCCGCCCGCCCACGGCGCGATGGCGCCCTCGCCGAGGGACAGCTCGTCGTCCGGGACCACGAGCTCCGGGTCGACCTCCTTGCGGACGCCGATACCGGTGCAGTCGGGGCAGGCGCCGTACGGGGCGTTGAACGAGAACGACCGCGGCTCGAGGTCTTCGATCGCCAGCGGGTGGCCGTTGGGACAGGCCAGGTTCTCGGAGAAACCGCGTACGCGATGCGGATCGTTCTCCGGCAGGTCCACGAACTCCAGCTCGATCAGGCCGTCGGCCAGCCGGAGCGCCGTCTCGACCGAGTCGGTGAGGCGCTGCCGTGAGCTCGTCTTCACCGAAAGCCTGTCGATGATGACGGCGATCTGGTGCTTTTCCTGCTTCTTCAGCTTCGGCGGGTCGGTGAGCGGGTGGATCGTCCCGTCCACCACGACACGCGCGTAGCCCTGCTGCTGCAGGTTCTCGAAGAGGTCGAGGTACTCCCCCTTGCGCCCGCGCACGACCGGCGCGAGCACCTGGAAGCGGGTGCCCTCCTCCATCGCGAGCACCTGGTCGACGATCTGCTGCGGGGTCTGCTTGCTGATCGCCTCGCCGCACTGCGGGCAGTGCGCCTTGCCGGCGCGGGCGTAGAGCAGGCGCAGGTAGTCGTAGACCTCGGTGATGGTGCCGACGGTCGAACGCGGGTTGCGCGAGGTGGACTTCTGGTCGATCGACACCGCGGGCGAAAGGCCCTCGATGAAGTCGACGTCCGGCTTGTCCATCTGGCCGAGGAACTGGCGCGCGTACGCCGACAGCGACTCGACGTAGCGGCGCTGGCCTTCGGCGAAGATGGTGTCGAAGGCGAGGCTCGACTTCCCGGACCCGGACAGACCGGTGAACACGATCAGGCTGTCGCGGGGCAGGTCGAGATCCACACCGCGGAGGTTGTGCTCGCGGGCGCCGCGAACAACGAGGCGATCAGCCACGCCAGGGTCCCTTCAGGTTTCATTCTCAGCTGCGGTCGCCGGCCCGGTCGATAGCTGCACGGGCGGCCGCTTCCATGCTACGAGGCACCACCGACAGAAACTGGTTCCGAGTCCTTGACCTGCGGTTTTCCAGGCTTATCGCGTCGATCCCGGCGAGCGGTGAGCCACCGGTGGACCGGCCGTTCCACGCCAGCGGTGATCGCCCAGCCCCCGAGGACGGCGGCGGCCAGCACGATGGGGAGCCGCAGCCAGCCGGGGACGCCGACGTTCAGCAGGGCACGGGCCAGGATGTAACCGAGTTCCTGGTGCACCAGATAAAGACCATACGAGATGCCCGCGAGCCAGGTGACAGCCGGGGCGATCCTGGCGAGCCCGGGGAACCGCCAGTCCGGCCCGCGCGCGGCCAGGCACACCAGCAGCAACATGATCGCGAACCCGATGGCCGAGGGCCAGCGCTCCGGATCGTTCGGCAGGGCCTGGTGGAACGGGAAGACCTGCAGGTCCTGCGCGGCGCAGGCGGCGAGCACGAACAGCGCGAGATGCCAGTGCGCCAGCCGTCGTTTCGCCCACAGCCAGATCGCGATGCCGATGGCGAAGACGTGCACACGGTGCAGGCCGAGGCCGTAGTAGAAGGTCTCCACGAGCTTCGGCGTGGAAGCCGGGTCGAACACGACGAACCGGAGGAAGAGCGGGACCAGGATCAGCGCCCAGAGCAGCGCGACCGTGAGCCGGTGCGTACGCCACCGGCGTGGCCACAGCAGGGCCGCGGCGGTGAAGGCGATGAGCTGCACCGGCAGCGTCCAGTAGGCCCCGTCGAGGTAGTAGAAGAGCTCGTAACGCCAGCCCCATTCCTGGACCATGCCCAGGTTGCCGAGCAGATCGGCGCCGGTGGGGATGTACCAGGGCGACGGGTCGGTCGGCGGGCCCTGCGGAACGCCGAACAGGAATCCGGACAGGCCGGGCGGGAACGGCAGGCCGCTGAACCGGATCGTCGCGTACCGGGCGACGACGTAGGTGACGGTGACCGCCACCAGGTACGCGGGCACCAGCCGCGCGACCCGGCTCCACAGCCACCGCCCAGGGCGTCCTTTGCGCAGGCTCGCGCACACGAAGAAGGCGGAGATCACCAGAAGGATGGCCGCACCGAACTGAGCCGTTACCCGAAAGGGGTAACCCACCAGTTCCGGATGCAGAAGCGCCCCCTGATGGGTGACGTGTCCGAGCATGACCGCGAAGACGGCGACAACGCGAAGGACGTCCCAGCTGATCTTGCGCGGGGCGCGCGGCGAGGCGTCGGGCACGAGCGTCCTGTGGTTCGGATGGCGGGGCGAGGCGAGCCTACGTCGTGCGCCTGTGCGCCGCCTGTGCGGGTGGAACCGATTGCAGGCGAACGACTACCGTGTGCGGTGTGAACATCGTCGAGACCTACACCGGGCACGTCGACCCCGGCGGCGACGCCGCCCGTCGCACCCTGGACGCGCTCACCATCACGAAGCTGTCGGTCGGCCCGATGGACAACAACGCGTATCTGCTGGTCTGCCGCGCCGAGAACGAGGCGCTGCTGATCGACGCCGCGAACGACCCGGAACGGATCTCCGACCTCATCGGCCACGGCCCCGACCGGCCCGCGCTGAGGACCGTCGTGACCACCCACCAGCACCAGGACCACTGGCAGGCCCTCGGCGCCGTCGCCGGCGCGAACGGCGCGAACACCGCCGCCCACCCGCTGGACGCCGAGCCGCTGCCGATCCCGCCGGACTTCCTCGTCGAACACGGCGACACGCTCAAGGTCGGGCAGATCACCCTCGAGGTGATCCACCTCCGCGGCCACACGCCCGGCTCCATCGCGCTGCTGTACCGCGACCCGAACGGACACCCGCACCTTTTCACCGGCGACTCGCTGTTCCCCGGCGGTGTCGGGAAGACGGGTTCGCCTTCGGACTTCACGTCGCTGCTGGACGATGTCGAGACGCGGATCTTCGGCGAGCTGCCGGACGAGACGTGGTTCTACCCGGGACACGGGGACGACTCGACGCTGGGTGAGCAGCGGGGGCAGCTGGCGGAGTGGCGCGAACGCGGCTGGTGACCTGAAAGCATCTACGGAATGGGGCGGCCTCACCCAAGAGGCCGCCCCATTTTCGTATGTCAGCCGCGTCGGCCGAGGGTCGGCAAGCCGCCGGATCGCGTCGGCACCGAGGTAGAACCGTGGATGTCTTGATCACTGCGATGGAGCACGTCGTTCTCGAGGTCCAACAGTCGACGACGCTGTTCCGCCGTGAGCGCGGAACGTTCGGCAGCGTCGAGATCACTCCAAGCGACCCTGCCTTGCCCGAACAAGTCACGTAGTTCCCGGAACGAGCGAAGAGACACCGTGGACGAAGCCTCGCGTCGTGAACTCGCGGGCTTGGCCGATTTCCGACGAGGGCGACGTTCTGCCGAACAGGCACAGCCGAGGCCGACCGTCAGACCACATCGCACACATTCCATCTGCTCACCCCTCGTCCGCGACACCCGAATTCGTGAGTCAGTCGAGCCGACCCGCCTCGTTGTTACAGGCCTCGGCTCGGCGCAGGGTCGTGGATCCAGCAAACTTCCCCGGTCGCCGGTATCTCTCCCAACGTCTTGATCTCGCAGGCCAGCCGCCCGAGAATCTCGCTCTTCGACCCCGACCACGCCACGAAGGAGGGTTCCCCGTCGACCAGATCGCCGGGAACCGCGCCGCGGTCGATCAGCTTGCCGACCACGGACAGCAGCGCCGTGGTCATCTCGGTGAAGGTCGCGCCCCGGCCGGCCTTCATCTCTGCCACGACAACCACGACCGAGAGGCCGACGCAGCCTTCCCGGGCGTACTTGAGCAGAGGCTGTAAATCCTCTTCATCGGACATGTTCGGCTCCCTGAACCGTAGGCGCTCCAGGGAAAAGCCACCGCCACTCTAGTGGGAGTGGCTCTCCGCGCCGAGCGCCCCCTTCCTCAACTGTCACCCACAGTGCCGATAAGTTACGCCGCGTACTCAAAGCACCAAGGAGGTTTCGATGACGATCCACGGCGACGACGGCAAGGGCAGCGGCGGCGGCAACACCGGCAATTAGCCACCAGCGGCCGGAGCGGGCCTCGTCGATTCGCGGCCCGCTTCGCTCAGGACTGAGGCCAGCGGAAAGCGATGCCGTATTCCTCCCGCGGGTGACAAGGTTCCAGAAACGTGTGCTCGACGACGCCTCGCCGAATCTCGAGCAGGTGCCGATCACCGACAGGAGGCCGGACCAGACGTTCGTAGTCGGTCTGCTCCGCGTACCACCAACAAGCCTCCGGAACGCAGTCGTCGAACGTGATGCTGATGCTCAGACCACCTGTCACCTTGCCCTCTCCATCGACGACGCCCGGTGCGATCCCATGATGGTCGACGTCGACATTGATCCAATACCGCTCTTCGTCCGGGTCCTCTTCGCAAGCGAGCGAGATGAACTCGTGCCGCTCCCCTTTGCGCAGTGGTCTCGGAAAGCGAAGGTCCACGATCATCGGATCTCCCGGCTGGACACCCGGTGAAGTCTCGACATGGCAACCGAAGATCGCTTTGACGGGAATAGACGCCAGATCCCCGGTCCACCCCGTCAAAGCCCGCGCCATATAGCCACCCACTCCATCCTCGCGAGCGACGACGTTTCTCACCGTCAGCCGGCGATGGGCCGTCCGGCGTCGCATTTCCACGGCCACCAGCAGGCGTTCCAGGAACACAGGCTGCGCCCCGCCCGAGGGCGTCCGGCTACCGGATGATCGAGGCTCCGACGAGGCGGCCCGAGCGATCTCCACATAAGGCCGCCAGGCTTCGCCATCGACCGCCAGTATCGCGAGATTCGTTGCCACGCAAGGGGCGAGCTTGTCGCTCACCGCCCGCCGCCAGGCCTTGTGCATCGGCGTCGTCGTGGTCGGCGGCGGATCCCCGAAGACACCGCGCAGGTCCCTCAATTGACCGAAGCGGTCATCCAGGGTCGACTTCCACTCACGCTCCCCTATCCGGAACGCGGCACTCAAAGTGTTGCGGCGCCGAGACTCGGTGGCCGACCCGATCCTCGCGACCTCATCGAGGATCAATCCCCAGACGGCGAGCGCCCGCACTTCCGGGGCAGCCGTGGCCATCGACGCCGTCGGCCGCACCAGGCAACCGAGGACGGCGGCCGACTCACTCGCCGGGTCTTCGATCGCGTAACGCAGGAATCTGAGCGGTCGACCGTCCTTACGGACCGCGAGCCAGCGCAGCGCGGCCTCGACCGCGGCGACCGGACTCGTGCCGCCAAGACACTCGCCCTCCAGCTGGATTGTCACTACGCCCTCCATGAATCACGGCGATGATCGACAATTCGCGACGCGGCAGGACAACGGCCGACGATCGGAGAGCCCACCCTCGACGACAAGAAACTCCTCCTGACCGTGAAAGATCAGAACCGGCGAAGGTTTCGCCGGTCGTCGCGCCTACGGTGTACTAGTACACCACATGCGGAGGGTTCGACAAATGGTCAAGAAAGCCTCTGACAACGAGCACGACGTAATCGTGAAGCTGATCAAAGCTTCACTTACCGGCGTGGGCGGCCTCTATCTGGTCACCGGATCCTTTGTCGTGACGACTCTCGGCACGACAACCGTGGTCGCCGTGCTCTACCTCAGCGGTTTCCGTCGCCGGCCGTAACGTTCGACCACCCCGGCCCGAACCATTCCGCGATGCCGTACTACGGATACGACTCCGGCACAGCGGTCGCCATCGGCGGCCGTCTGCTCGCGCCCGGGATTCCCCGGAACGCCGCATACGGCGAGGTCATCGAGCCCGGCTGGCGTCCCCCACCGGTCCGCGTGGTCCGTCCGGGTGACAAGGCCGCGCACCCGATCCGCCGGGCGGTCTGGTCGTTTTGGAGTACTCCGTACCGGCGCCGGCACGGCAGGCATTGGCCCAGCGACTTCTTCCACGCGCTGTCCTGGATCCTGTCGTTCCGCCTCGCGTCCCGCCTCTTCCCCACAACCGCGTTGGTGACCGACGACCGGGGATACGAACTGCTCGTCACCCGGTTGCGGCTGCCCTTCGACGACGTTTCCCTGTCGTTGAACGGACTCGCCGGGCAGGACCCGTCCTGGTGGGCGCTCGGGAAGTTGCACGCGTACCGGGAGCAGCGCGAGCCGTTCCTGCACATCGACAACGACGTGTTCCTCTGGCCGGGTTTCCCCGCGGACGGGCTCGACGGGGAGATCGTCGCGCAGAATCCCGAGCACGCACCGGCTTCCGATGCCGGCTACTACCGGCCGTCGGCCGTCGCCGCGGCGATCCGGAGCACCGGCGGCTTCCTGCCGGAGGAATTCCGCGACTACACCAGGGAAGCCGCGCTGTGCACCGGAATCGTCGGCGGCACGGCGGTTCCCCTTCTCCGCCACTACGCCGACCTCGCCGTCCGCATGGTGGAGTCGGCCGAGAATCAGGCGGCCTGGCAACGGCTCGCGCCACTTGAGGACTACAACCTCGTTGTCGAGCAATACCTTCTCGGCGCGCTGTGCTGGGGCGGGCGCACCACCGACGTGCAGTGCGTCTTCGATTCTCAGGAGGACTGCTATCGAGAGGACGATCGAAGATTCACGCATCTCATCGCCTCCGCGAAAAGCGATCTCCGTTATCTCAACCTACTCGCGGAGCGAGTGAAAAACCATTTCCCCGCCGACTTCGAGATCGCTCGACGACTATACGGCGATCAGTAACGATAAGGCCAAGAATACCAACCACACCGGCGATCCAGGCGTCTTTTCGAAATCAGCTCTCCGGCAGGAGGTCATCGCCATGGCCATCAACCTCCGGCGCGCGCTCGGAGCGCTCGCCGCCACCTCCCTCATGCTGACCGGCGCCATCGCCGCGGCCGCGCCCGCTTCCGTCGCGGCACAGGCGATCCCCACGATGACGGGGATCCGCACCGGCCAGAACACCGGGTTCGACCGGATCGTGCTCGACCTGACCGCAGGCCCGGCACCCGCCATCCGCTACGACCTCGTCGACGAGTTGATCGCCGACGGCTCGGGCGAGATCGTCTGGCTCACCGGGGAATTCTTCATCGCGGTCACCGCGACCCCGGCCGCCGCGCACGACGACGCCGGGAATCCCACCTATCCCGGTCCGCAGAAGTTCAGGACCCGGAATCTGCGCAACGTCATGGCGGTCGCGGTCACCGGCGACTACGAAGGCACCTTGTCCATCGGTCTCGGTGTCCGGTCGAGGACCGCGGTCACCGTGTTCACACTGACCTCTCCGAACCGCGTCGTCATCGACGTCCGTCATTGACCACGAGCGGGAATCCGTGAAGGCTTTTCGCCGTCCGCCGCATTTTTGGTGAGCAAAATCCTTTTCGGATTCCCGCGGTGAAAATCCCGATCTGCCCCATCGGGCGATTTTTCGGAAATCCAGGTATCTGCCACCCGGGATCGCGTTCCTTCCTTCCGTCAGCATCACCGCCGCTGCGAAGGAGAACCTCATGCCGACCCCACGCAATCCCGACACCCCGTCCTTGGGCCCGGGTGGCGACAACCTCGAAGCGGGCCCTGGCAGTTCGGGCCTGGGAAGCTTCTCGAACAGCGAAATCGGCGAACTGGTCACCCAGGCCGCCGAAACCATGGCCGCGTCCGGCGAGGACGCCGAGCGCAACTACCAGCGAAGCCTCGACCGGCTTCGCGAGCGGGCGGACGACGTCGTCCCGGCGCTCGGCGCGCAGTACGACGCCCTGTCCGAGGAGCAGTACCTCGAGCGGTGGGGCCTGGTCCAGTTGCTCACCGATCTCCGGCACGCCGCCGCCGTCCCGGCGCTCGAAAACGTGCTGCGCCAGCCGATCCCGCCGGAGCGTTCCGACGACCCCGCACACGGGATCAGCACGGTCGGCGAAGAGGTGATCATCCGCACCACCGCCGTGGAAGCGTTGGCGCGCTTGGCATCCGCCGGAGACAGCGCGGCGAAGGAGCTGCTGCTGCGGCAGGTCCGGCACGAGGTGTTCACGGTGCGGCGCGCGGCGGTCCAGGCCATCGCCGAGACCGGGGACACCGAACTCACCGCGCGAGTGCGCGAGGAGCTCAGCGGTACCGAGGACGAGCGACTGCTGAACATCCGGCGGGTCGACGTCCGCGGTGTCCCGCAGGCCGTCGGCGGCCGGTACGTGAAGGACTCGCGGACCGACGACGTGCCACCGCCCGAGCCGCCGCGCTCCTGAACCAGAACGAAATTCCTTCTACAGACAGGTGATCTCCGATGGCCACTTGCAGCTACACCGTGCCTGACAAGAACGTGACCGGGGACAATTTCTACGGTGCCTCGATCTGCAATCAGACCTACATCGACTATTTCTGGAACACCTACGGTTTCGCGGGCAACAAGGACTACTGGGACGACGGCTTCGGCTGGGAAGACGCGTGCAACACCGACAAGCCGCTGGCCCGGACGTTCAACGCGTGCTACCTCCTGACCTATTCGGCACAGGACTACCAGAACGACGCCTATTCCGGCGCGATGCTGAACTGGGCACGCCGCTACGTCCGCGACAATTGCGACGACCTCCGCTCGCTTTGCGGCGACGGCAGCGCCATCGCACGCTCGTTCAAAGGGGCGTTCGTCGACGACCGGATCGAGTTGTACCTGGGTTTCTGGTACTCCAAGGACGTTCCCGGCCGCGCCGAGACGCTGATCCACGAATCGCGCCATCAGGGCGGGAAGCCGCACAACGCGAACTTCCCGGCGGGTTCGGTGTTCGGCGCCGGCAAGAGCGGCGCCGACTCCACCTGGGGTTACGAGGGCGCCTGGATGTACGGCGCGCTCTACCTGTGGTGGTTCTACGCCCAGGGCGCCCGCACGACCTCGGCGTTGCGTGAACGAGCCCGCCAGCGCGGGAACCTCGTGATCGACAACGCCTTCGCGACCCATCCGGGCTTCAACATCTGAGTCCCGACAGGGCCCTCTCGTACTGCAGACGAGAGGGCCCTGGTCGTGAAATACCTCTGATGACTTCACCGATGTTCCGCTCATCGGGGCTTGACCACCGCGTTTTCTGGCGCAATCATCGGATCTCTCGGTAACCATGCCCTGGATGAGAGCGGATGGTCATGAGAGTTCACCGCACCGCCTGGCTCGCCCTGGTCCTCGCCCTGCTGGCGAGCCTGCTCACCACGACCGCGGCGAGCGCGGAAGTGCATCATCCCCGCCAGAAGTGGCTGCGCGAGGCCACCGCCGGACTCTTCCTCCACTGGGGCATGTTCACCGCGCCACGCCAGACCGACTGCGCCGCTTGGGAACGCGCGGTCACCGACGGCGGCTGGAGCGCCGACTACTGGGTGGACGAGGCCCGCAAACTCGGCGCCTCCTACATCGTGCTGGCCACCTTCCACAGCAGGCTGGGCTACGCGCGGCCATGGCCGTCGGCGATCCCGGGCAGCTGCTCCACCCGTCGCGACCTCCTCGGCGAACTCGTCAAGGCAGGCAACGCGAAGGGCGTCCGGACGATCCTCTACATGACCGACGATCCCCAGTGGCACAAGGAGACGGGTGTCGAGTCACTGAATTCCGCCGCGTACTCCGTCTACAAGGGCAAACAGGTCGACCTCACCACCCGCCCGGGTTTCGGCGAGTACAGCTACGACCTCTTCCACGAGGTCATGGACCGCTACGCGGACCTCGCCGGGTTCTGGATCGACAACGACAACGAGTACTGGGAAAAGAACAAGCTCTACGAACAGATCCGCGAGAAGCGCCCGTCCTGGTTGCTGAGCAACAACAACGAGGACACCCCGATCATGGACACGGTCAGCAACGAACAGAAGACGGGCATCACGCCGCCGTACGACTATCCGCAGGCCGCGTTCACCCCGATGCCGAGGCTCACCGAAGCCGACTACAAACTGCCGACCAACGGTGGCTGGTGGTACGACGGCACGGATCAGGCCGTCGACTTCCGGCTGTCCACCGGGCGCTACATCACCAACGCGGGTTCGTCGATGAAGTCGCTGATGGCCGAAACCCCGATGGTGAACGGGAAGTTCCCGCCACATCAAGAGGCGTACAACAACTTCATGGCGAGCTGGGTACCGCCGATCAAGTCCTCCCTACAGGGCAAAGAGGGCGGCGGGTACATGTACGGCGGGATGCAACCCGGGTTCTGGAACGACGGCGCGCACGGTGTGATCACCGTCGAGCCCGGTGCCGGAACGCAGTACCTCCACGTCGTCACCCGGCCTCGCACCGATCTGCTCCGCTTGCGCGACAACGGTTACAAAGTGACCAGGGTGTCCGACGTGCGCACCGGGAAGCAGCTGCGGTTCAGTCAATCCGGCGGTCATCTGACCATTGTGGACATCAAGGACTGGGACACCTACGACACGGTGTTCAAGGTGGAGACGGCCGGGCAGCGGTACTTCCACGACTCCCGCACGATCAAGGCGACCGCTTCGTCCTCGCGCGCCGGGCATCCGGCGTCGAACCTCGTCGACGGGAACTTCGAGAACTACTGGGACGCCGACGGCAAGCAGCCGGTCTCGGTGACCTTGGACCTCGGCAGGCGGCGGACCGCGGCCTACCTCGCGGTGAATCAGCGCGAGATGTCGCCGACCCACGCGCGCGAATCTTTCGGCAGGCCGGAGGACTCGGCCCGGATCCAAGACTATCGCCTCTACGTCAGCGACGACGGGCGGAACTGGGGTGAGCCGGTCCGCACCGGCGCGATGCCGAGCGCCCGCGGCGTGCAGTTCATCGACTTCGGCGAACGGCAGACCCGGTTCATCAAACTCGAGGTGCTGAACACCTGGTCGGGACCGCAGGCGAAACCGTTCTACCGGCAGTTGGCCATCGACGAGATCAAGGTGGCGTACAGCTACCCGAGTTCGGTATCGGGCGTGCAGGTTCCGCTGGAGGCCGAGGCCTTCCGCAACGATCACGACGGCCGCGCCCACCTCGGCCACTGCTCGTCCTGCTCCGGAACGTTCCAGGTCACCGGCCTCGGCGGCGGCCCGCGCAGCTCGGTCACCTATCCGGAGGTGATGGCCGCTGAAGCCGGAACCCACCGGCTTCAGCTCGACACCACGGGCGGGCCCGCGACGTCCGTGGCGGTGAGCGTCAACGGCGGTGCCCCCGTCGAGACCGCGATCGGCGCCGGAACGCCGGGAGTCGTGGCGTCGACGGCGATCCCCGTCGCGCTGAACGCCGGCGCCAACACGGTCAAGGTGTTCAGCAACGCACGCTCGGGGCCTGGCCTCGACCGGATCGCGATCGCTCCCCTGCCGCCGCCGTCCTACACGCCGAAGACGACTCTGACCGTCGAACCCGGTGGCGTCCAATGGCTCTCGCCAGGACAACAGTCCTTGCAGGTGACCGCGAAGCTGCGGCTCGACGCCGACGACGCGATCGGGAAGGTCTCCCTGGCACCGGTCGTCCCGGCGGGCTGGACCTTGCGGGGCGCTCCGGCGACGGCGGAGTCCATGCGCGTCGGCGACGAACTGCAAGCCTCATGGACGCTCGTCTCGCCCGAAGGCGTCACCGCGGCCGACGTCCCGGTCACCGCGTCGTTCGACCTGCTCGGACGAGCGAAATCGGTGAGCAAACCGGTCCGGGTGAGCCCACGCCCGGCGGACCGGGTCTTCATGCGCGAGGCCGAGGACTCGGCGAACGACGTCGGCGACGCGGGCGTCACGAACTGCGGCGTGTGCTCCGGTGGTCAGAAGGTGCGCAACATCGGCGGCGACCCGGGCTCGTCCGTGCGCTTCGACGGCGTCACCGTGCCCGAGACCAGGCGCTACACCCTCTACCTCGACTTCACCGTCAACGGGCCGCGCTCGTACTTCGTCACGGTCAACGGCGGCACGCCGATCGAGGTCAAGGTCGACGGTGCCGGCAACAACACCCAGCTCACGACGTCTTTGCCGGTCGAACTGAAGGCGGGGGCGAACACGATCGAGCTGGGCAACGACCACGCGTCCGCCCCGGATCTCGATCGGCTGTCACTGGGGTGAGGTACCGGCTTGACCCTCTCCCCGGGAGAGGGTTCAGGCTGGTCCCATGACGACCTTGATGCCGATCGGCGTGTTCGCGCACGCCACCAGGCTGTCGGTCCGCGCGCTGCGGAACTACGACCGGATCGGGCTGCTGGTACCCGCCGTCATCGATCCCGCCACCGGGTACCGCCGGTATTCGCTCGACCAGTTCGCCCGCGCGGGTTTGATCCGGCGGCTTCGGGAGCTGGAAGTGCCACTGGCCGAGATCGCCGGGATCCTGGACGCGGGCGACCCGCACGAGGTGCGGGCCGCGATCAAACGGCATCACGACCGGGTGGCGGCGCGGGCGGCGGAACTCGCGGCGATCAGCGACGAACTCGACTCCGTGCTCGCCGAACCGACGCGGTGGCTGCACGTCTACGAACGCGTGCGCGCACCGCAGCAGATCGCCCGCCTGGCGATCCGGACTCCGCTGAACGGCCTGGCCGAGCTGATCGGCCCCGCGTACGCACGGCTGTTCGCGGCGCTCGACGCTCAGGGGGTCAGGCCGTCCGGCCCGCCCGGAACCCGTTACCTCGCCGCGGATCCCGACGAATTGACGATCGAACTGTTCGTACCCGTGGACGGGCCGGTTCGGGACGACGGCGACATCGGCGCCGCCGAGCTTCCCGGCGGCCTGCTCGTGGCGACGATTCACGAGGGTCGTTACGAAGACGTCGAGACCGCGTACCGATCACTCGGCCGCTGGATCGCCGAACGCGACCGCGTCCCCGCGGGGCCTGCCGAGGAGTTGTACCTGGTGGCGCCCGGACCGTCGGTCGCGCCCGAGGCGTACCGCACCGAGATCGCCTGGCCGGTGGCCTCGTGATCCTCGACGGAATCAAGACCACGGGCGGGGAGCACTGCGAGACCAGCACACTCGACGTCCTCCTGCGGCACGCCGGGATCGAACTGTCCGAGCCGATGCTGTTCGGCCTCGGCGAAGGCCTGGGGTTCATCTACTGGGACGGGAAGAACCTGCCGTTCCCCTTCCTCGGCGGGCGTGCCAAACCCGCCGAGATCACCCGGAAGCTGACCGACCGGCTCGGACTGGCCTTGCGGGTCAAGGAAACGTCGTCGGTGCGCACGGCGTGGCGGAACGTGGCCGAAGAGATCGACGCCGGGGTGCCCGTCGGCCTGCAACTCGACTCGTACCACCTGGAGTACTTCACTTCGAAGGTCCACTTTGGAGGGCACTTCGTCGCGTTGTACGGCTATGACGACGAGAGAGCCTACGTCGTCGACACGGCACAGCAGGGTGGATCGGTGTCGACATCCTTGGAGAGCCTGGAACGCGCTCGCGCGGAGAAGGGCCCGATGACCGCGAAGAATCGTTCGTTCACCATCGCCGCCGATGCGCCTGTCAGGCCACTTCCGGATGCGATCCGGGCCGCGGTCCGGGCGAACGCGGCGGAATTCCTCGACCCGCCCATCGCGAACCTCGGGTACCGCGGCATCGGCAAGGCCGCCGTCCAGGTGCGGAAATGGCTGGACCGCAGCGACGATCCGGCCCGCGACCTGCCGCAGGCCGCCATCCTGATGGAACGGGCGGGCACCGGCGGCGCGCTCTTCCGCCGGATCTACCGCGACTTCCTCGAAGAGTGCACGACCCTCGTCGACGACGCCGGTCTCCTCAGCGCGTATGAGAAGTATCGCGAGATCGTTCCACTGTGGACCAAAGTCGCGCACTTGTGCACACAGGCAGGGGAAACCGGCGACGCCCGACCGCTCGACGACGCGTCCGCCGTCCTGTCCGAGCTGGCTCAGCGCGAACAGGAGGCGATGACGTCGCTCGCGACGGTTCAGTGTGAGCGTTCGTAGGGCAGCTTCTCCCCCGCTTCCACCGCGAACGGCAGATCGTTGCCCGCCGGCGGCAACGGGCACGTGGCGAAATCCGTGAACGCGCAGGGCAGATTCGTCGCTCGGGTGAAGTCGAGGACGACCGATCCGTCCTCGGCGGGCTCGGGGACCGCGAGCGACCGGTTCGCCGCGTAAGTCGTGACACCGCTCGTGGCGTCGGTGAACAGGATGAGCAGGCCGTCCTTCTTGCCGTTGAACGCGGTGAGCGTGTGCTCCGCGCCGTCGTGCTCGAAACGCACGATGCCCGGGGAGACGTAGACGTGACTGAGCCCTTCGACGACCGCTCCGACCGTCGTCGGCCGCGGTTCGTCGAAGGGCTCGAAGGTTCCGGAGAGCACCCAGGCCGCGTCGGGCTCGTACGCCGGGACGCCGCGGAAAGCATTGAGCACCGGTGCCTTCGGGTCGTGCGTCCGGATCAGATACCCGCCACGACGCGCCACCTCGATCTCGATGTCACCGGAGACGATGCGGGTGGTCGCGCCGCTGTTGACCAGCTCGAAACGACGGACACCGGTGACGCGTTCGCCGTCGTGCGAGAGGTCCGCGCCCTGCGGGTCGAGGTACGCGGCGTCGGCGTCCTGCCACCACAGCCCGGGCAGCCCCTCGTACGCGCGCGGCTTGTCCTCCAGCCAGTCGAGCGAGACCAGGGCGAGCCAGCCGAGCGGATCGGCGAGATCGCGCTCGCGCTGGGTCTTCCAGCTCTGCCAGTCCCGCGTGAACGTGTCCAAGCTTGTGCTCATCGCCGATCCCTTCCGTGACCTTGCTCGTTCCCCCTGGTCAACGGACTGTCGTCGGCGATATTTCCCGTCCCGGAATGTGGTCGCCCGTGACACCCTCCTCGGCTGAGACCAGCTCGGCGATCGGCGCGAAGAAGGCTTTGATCCCGGGCAGGTTGGCACCCTTCTCCCTGGACGTCGCGAAGTCCTCGGAGGAACGCCACCACACGACGTCGAGCCAGGTCTCGTCGTCGACCCGGATCAGCTGGGCGTCGAGGAAGCCCTCCCTGTCGGCCCGGAAGTCGGCGATCATCGCGGGACGGGCCTGGAGGAGTTCGTCCGCGCGGTCGGCGGGGACCTTGAAGCGGGTCAGTTCGACTGTGGTCGTGGTGCCGGTTTCCGTGGTGCTTGTCGTCATAGTGTGGATGTTAGGCGACTGCTGTTCGCGTTCGGTCGGCTACTCGCTTTGCTCGATGCCCCGCATTTAGTCGACTAAATGCGAGGGTCTTTTGGTTGCGCGGCCTTCATACTGGGCGTTGACGCCTGAGGCTGGGCGCATTTAGTCGATTAAATGCGAGGGTTGCCTCCACAGAGCGATTGGGGGTCGGCGGCCGTTTCACTCTTCAGTGTTGTTGGTGCAGGTTTGCTGGTTGCTTAAAATTACGAACATGCGTTCGATTTCTTCGGGTATTATGGAGTCGTGTCCGAGACCTTCCTCCCCGAGTTGCCGCAGGAACTGTGGCGTGCCGGCAAGCTGGAGCTTGCCCATGGCGTGCAGCAGACGTTGCAGGTGATCCGGATCGCGACCGCCTGTCTGGGGCAGTTCCTGGCGGAGATCGAGTCTCGGGGCCCCAAAGATCTGTACGGGCATGGGAGTACGGCGAGCTGGTATGCGGAGATCGCGGGGCTATCACGCGGCGAGGCCAGTGCGGTGGTGAAGCGCGCGATCGCCTTGAACCCCACCCGCGCTTTGGATGGCACCGAAGTTCCACCCGTTGCTCCCGCCACCGCCGCGGTCGCCGCTCAGGGACTGGTCGGGGATGAGCGGATCGACCAGATCCTGGAGATCCTGAAAAACCTCCCGGCCGACATTTCGGCCGAGGATCGGGCGGGTGCGGAGAAGATCCTCGCCGAGCTTGCTCCGAGTGCCGGTCCCCGGCAGCTCGCCAAGGCCGAGGCGAACCTGCAGGGCTTGCTCAACCCCGACGGCAACGAACCCAAAGAACCACGCCGCGAAATCACCCTGGAACGCCGCAAAGACGGGTTCTGGAAACTCACCGGCCTCCTCGACGACGAGACCGGCGCCCGCACCGCCGCCGCACTGGAAGCACACGCCCAGCCACGCCCCGTCGACGAATTCGGCCAAGCGGAGCTGCGGATGAAGTGCGAACGCCTGGGCGACGCCTGGGCCGAACTCCTCGACCTGGCCATCGCCTGCCCCGACCAGCCCGGCACCAGCGGCTACCGGACTTTGGTGCATGTCACCGTCGGGCTTGAGGAGCTGAAGTCGGGTCTCGGGACCGCGTGTCTCGACTTCGTGGGGACGATGACCGCGCGGGAAGCCCGGCTCGCCGCCTGCGATTGCCTCATGCTGCCGGTCGTGATGGGCACCTCGGGTGAACCCTTGGGTATGGGACGGCTGAGACGGTTCGTCACCCCAGGCCAACGCCGAGCACTCAACATCCGCGACGGAGGCTGTGCCTTCCCCCGGCTGCCATCGGAAACCGAAGAATTGCCATGCCCATCACATTCACCACTGGGCAGACGGAGGACCCACCGATCTCCGGAACCTCGTGTTGCTCTGCGGTTTCCATCATCGGCTGATTCACCACGGTGACTGGGAAGTACGCATGGCCGCTGATGGGTTACCGGAGTTCATCCCACCCCAATACCGAGACCCGCTCCGAAAACCCCGACGCAACACCCTGCATCACGCCTGAACCCCGAAGAGCCCGCCAGCCACCCAGGCGACGGGCCCCTCGGCATGCCCGCAGCTCCCGTAGCCGCCTTCATAGTCGACGCGAGCGCCCCACGAGCCTGGCTCACTCACTGACGCAGCATTATCAAGATGCGCGCGACACAAGCCGTCCGAGCTGGAACTGTTCATCACCGGCGGGTTCACGAAGATCTACTGCGCCATTCGGGCGTATTCGCACGAAAGTCCTCGTTGCTGCCGCGACACCCAGAGCAAGATCGTCCGTCCGGACTTGGGAGGGGACGGAACATGGTCAGAACGATAAACGGCAAACCGCGTCCGTTCGGTGACGACAAACCGAAAAAAGGTGCGGCCATCGCGGCGGCGGCCGTGGTCACCGGAGGCGCATTGGCCGTCGGCGGTGCGAGTATCGGCATCGGCGGAAGCACCGCCACCTCCCTCGATTCCGCCGCGAGCCAAGCCCTCAAAGGCAAAAGCTCCAGCAAGAAGTCCGCGCAAAAGGGGCGCCATTCCGAAGCCTGGCAACGACTGGGCTGGCGCAGGCTCAAAAAGCAAGCCAAGCGGGAACTCAAATGCGGACCGCATTCCTTCGGCGAGGTCCAGCGTTTCTTCCTGCGCCACCCTTGCGTCGATCTCGACCGCATGCTGGTCACCCTCGACGACGGCGCCGGCAACACCATCGACGTCTCCGTCGCGTGGGTGAAGATGCCGAAGGCGGGCGAGGCGAGCGACCTGAAGCGGCTCATCGACAAGGACGGCACCGGCAACGTCCTCCTCTTCGGCGAAGCTCCACCCGGTAGCCGCTTCACCGGCGAGAACTACGACTCCCGTCTGGCCAAGAGGCTCGTCGTGATCGCCGAAGCGGCCCCCGCGACCGGGCGGCCGAGCGAAACGACGCTGGAGACCGCGGTCGAGGTCGCCGTCGAGTTCCCCTCGCCTTGACCCGCCACCGGCGATCCACAATGGAGGCGACCAGGACCGGCCACTGATCGAAGAGGACCCATGGACGAACAGACCGACCTGCCGTCCGGCATCGGCAAACCGGCGACGCGCGCCTTCACCGGCGCCGGCTACACCCGGCTGGAGCACTTCACCCGCGCCACCGAAGCCGAGCTCGCGAGCCTGCACGGCGTCGGCCCCAAAGCGCTCCGCATCATCCGCGAAGCCCTGGAAACACGAGGTCAGAAGTTCAAACCCACCGACTAATTTTTTTGTCTTGACAACTTGACCCTTCGGCCGGTTTGCTGAGCGCAGCACACCGACCGAAGGGATCCAGTCATGGCCAAGTTCGCGAACGTCGACGACTACATCGCCGCTCTGCCCGAGAACCTGCGTGAAGTCGCCGTCGCGCTGCGGCCGATCGTCAACGCCGCCCTGCCGGGCTCCATCGAGGCGATGTACCACGCCTCCCCGACCTGGAGCGCCGGCGAAGCCGTCGGCAAGAACCTCGTCTGCCTGGTGAAGGCGTACTCGTCGTACGTCACTTTCGCGCTCTGGAAGGGGCAGCACGTCGACGACGAGTCCGGCAGGCTGGAGCCGAGCGCGCGGGAGATGGCGCACGTCAAGCTTCGCGCGGTCGACGACATCGACGCCGACCTCTTCACCGGGTGGCTCAAGCAGGCCCGAGACCTCGAAAGCTCCGCGACGGCACGATGACACAATCGGCGGCGTGCCTGTGATCACCGACGATTCCCGTTGTCCCTGCGGTCTCGGCGAGCCCTACGGCGTTTGCTGCGGCCGCTTCCATCGGGGCGCCACGACCGCGCCGACCGCCGAACTCCTGATGCGGTCGCGGTTCAGCGCGTTCGCCGTCGGCAACACCGCGTACCTCACGAAGACCTGGCACCCGAAGACGCGGCCCGCCGATCTCGAACTCGACCCGGGGCAGCGCTGGACGTTCCTGGAGATCCTCGGCAAGTCCGGCGGCGGACTGCTGGAGAACGAGGGCACCGTGGAGTTCCGGGCCCACTACCGCCAGGATCGCCGGGCGGACAGCATGCACGAGAACAGCCACTTCGTCCGCGTCGACGGGCAGTGGCTCTACGTGGCGCCCGTCGGCTGAGTCCGGTGCAAGGGTCTGTTCCCCGCGCGAAGTGACGGCTACTATCTCCCCCAACATTGTTAGGGAACTTTCTTAACGATTTCCGCCCAGGTCCGCCGCCGTGTGCCCGAGGAGGCGCGCTCGTGAGTTTTCGGCAGAAGAGAACCCGGATCCCGTTACTGGCCATGACCGTCACCGCGCTGGCCGCCGCGGTCTGCGGGGTGACCACCGCCCCCGTCGCCACCGGCGCGGAGGTGACCGCCCCGCTGTCCGTCGGTGCTGCAGGCGACGCCACCCCGATCCCCGGCTTCGTGATCCAGTCTTCGGCGCAGGTCAGCGATGATTCGGCGGTGTCGAAGCCGGGCTTCCCCACCGCCGGCTGGTACCCGGTGTCGTCGCGTTCGACGGTCTACGCCGGATTGCTGCAGAACGGCAAGTACGCCGACCCGTTCTATTCGACGAACATGAAGAACGTCCCGACCGCGCAGTTCGCGGTGCCGTGGTGGTACCGCACGGATCTGAACGTCGAGGACACCTCGAAGCGCACGTACCTCGACTTCAGCGGCGTGCTCTCCAAGGCCGACGTCTGGGTCAACGGCACCCGGATCGCGACGAAGGACCAGGTCAACGGCGCCTACACCCGCCACGACCTGGACATCACCGAGCACGTGCGCCAGGGCGTCAACAGTGTCGCGTTCAAGGTCTACCCCAACGACCCCAACAACGACCTCTCGATGGGCTGGATCGACTGGGCACAGACCCCGCCGGACCAGAACATGGGCATCGTGCGCGACGTCCTCGTCCGGCGCGGCGGCCCGGTCGCGCTGCGCAGCGCCCACGTCGTCCAGAAGCTGAACTCGTCGCTCGACCACGCCGACCTCACGGTGAAGGCCGACGTCCGCAACGACTCGGCGGGCGCGGTGCAGACCACCGTCGCCGGCACGGTCGCGGGCAAGCCGGTCAGCCAGACCGTCTCGCTGGCCGCGAAGGAACGCAAGACCGTCACCTTCCCCATCGTCGGTCTCGACAAGCCCAACCTGTGGTGGCCCGCCGGAATGGGCGGACAGCACCGATACGAACTCGACCTCACCGCGAATGTCGGCGGCACGCCGTCGGACGCCTCGAAGTCGAAGTTCGGTGTCCGCGACGTCAAGGCGCCGCTGAACTCCAGCGGCGCGCGGCAGTACAGCGTCAACGGCAAACCGCTGCTGATCCGCGGTGGCGGCTACACGCCGGACCTGTTCCTGCGCTGGAACGAGACCGCGGCGGCCGACAAGCTCAAGTACGTCCTGAACCTCGGGCTCAACACCGTCCGGCTGGAAGGCCACATCGAGCCGGACGAGTTCTTCGACCTCGCCGACGACCTCGGCGTGCTGACCATGCCCGGCTGGGAATGCTGCGACAAGTGGGAAGGCCAGGTCAACGGCGAGGAGAAGGGCGAGCCGTGGGTCGAGTCGGACTACCCGATCGCCAAGGCGTCGATGTTCTCCGAGGCCGAGCGCCTGCGTGACCACCCGAGCGTCATCTCGTTCCACATCGGCTCCGACTTCGCGCCGGACAAGCGGATCGAGCAGGGCTACCTCGACGCGATGAAGGCCGCCGACTTCCTGCCGCCGGTCATCCCGTCCGCGTCGAAGCGGCCGTCCCCGATCACGGGTGCTTCGGGGATGAAGATGAACGGTCCGTACGACTACGTCCCGCCCGTCTACTGGTACGACAAGTCGCAAAAGGAGCGCGGCGGCGCGTGGAGCTTCAACTCCGAGACCAGCGCGGGCGTCGACATCCCGACGATGGACACGTTGAAGCGGATGATGTCGCCCGCTGAGCTGGAAACGATGTGGAAGGATCCGTCGGCCGCGCAGTACCACCGCTCGTCCTCGGAGACCTTCGGGAACCTGAAGCTGTTCGGGAACGCGCTCACCAAGCGCTACGGCGCACCCGCCGACCTGAACGACTTCGTGCGGAAAGCGCAGCTCGCGCAGTACGAGAACGTCCGCGCCGAATTCGAGTCGCACTCGCGCAACTACACCGACTCGACCAACCCGTCGACCGGGTTGATCTACTGGATGCTCAACAGCCCGTGGACCTCGCTGCACTGGCAGCTGTTCGACGCCTACATGGACCAGAACGGCGCCTACTACGGGGCGAAGAAGGCCAACGAGCCGCTGCACATCCAGTACTCGCACGACAATCGCTCGGTCGTGGTGATCAACCAGACGTCGAACGCGGTGAGCGGGCTGACGGCGACCACGAAGCTGTACAACCTCGACGGCACCGAGAAGTACAGCAACACCAAGACCGGGCTGTCGGTCGGCGCGCTGGGCGCCAAGGCCACCGCGGTCACCGTCCCGGCGGTGAGCGGGCTGTCGAGCACCTACCTCGCGAAGCTCGTCCTCACCGACTCGTCCGGCAAGGAGGTCAGCCGCAACGTGTACTGGCTCTCCACCAAGGCCGACACGCTGAACTGGGGCGGCAGCGACTGGTACTACACACCCCAGTCGGGCTACGCCGATCTGACCGGGCTGAAGAACCTCGGCCAGGCCGCCGTCAGCGCGACGGCGAAGTCGGTCGCCGGTGCCGACGGCACCACCACGACCACCGTGACGCTGAAGAACACCTCGGGCGGCAAGCTCCCGGCGTTCTACGTCGACTCGAAGGTCGTGGACGCCGCGGGCAAGCCGGTGCTGCCGGTGGAGTGGAACGACAACGCGGTCAGCCTCTGGCCTGGTGAAACGACCACGCTGACCGCGAAGTACCGCACAGCCGACCTCAAGGGCTCGAAGCCTTCGGTGCGGGTCTTGGGCTGGAACACCGGGACGCAGACCGTTCCGGCCGACGGCTCCGGCCCGAGCGACCCGGTCGACTACCAGGCGGAGGACGCCACGATCGACCAGGGCGCGGTGGAGTCCAACCACGCCGGGTTCACCGGCACCGGGTTCGTCAACTACGACAACGTGGCGGGCAGCTCGGTCGAGTGGACGGTGAACGTGCCCGCCGCGGGCACCTACGACGTCGTCGTCCGGTACGCCAACGGCACGACGGCGAACCGGCCGCTCGACTTCTCCGTCAACGGCTCGATCAGCGCGTCCGGCGTCGGCTTCGGCGGCACCGGGGCCTGGCCGAACTGGACGACGAGAACCGTCAAGGTGACGTTGGCGGCTGGAGTCAACAAGATCAAGGCCGTCGCCACCACGGCGAACGGCGGTCCCAACGTCGACAAGATCACCCTCTAGTCCGGGAGTCGCCTGAGAAGGCCCCCTTCGCCGCCCGGTGAAGGGGGCCTTTCGGCGTCTGGCGTGGGTTACGCTTTCCGGGTGACCGGCAAACCCGACCCGCGCCTGCGGGATCTCGCGATGCTGCGCCGCGTCCGCGACCGGATCGATCGCGACTACGCGCAGCCACTGGACGTCGAAGCCCTGGCGCGCGGCGTGCACGTCTCCGCCGGGCATCTGAGCCGCGAGTTCCGGGCCGCGTACGGCGAATCGCCCTACAGCTATCTGATGACCCGCCGGATCGAGCGGGCCATGATGCTGTTGCGGCGCGGGGACATGTCGGTCACCGAGGTCTGCTTCGACGTCGGTTTCTCGTCGCTGGGCACGTTCAGCACGCGGTTCTCCGAACTGGTCGGCATCTCGCCGAGCGCGTACCGCAAGCAGGCCGCGGAAGACGGCCGGGGCATGCCCGGCTGCGTCGTCAAACAGGTCATGCGACCGATCAGGAATCGAGAAGCGACGCCGCCGCGCGCCGACCTACCTTGAGTCGTATGACCCTCTCGATTCAGGCGTCTTACCTACCCGCGGACGATCTCGGGGCTTCGGTTTCCTTCTATCGCGACATCCTGGGCTTCGAAGTGCGGGACGAGGGCCCGCTCCAGGCCACGGTCGGCCCGCCGGGGCAGCCGGGGACGTCGCTCGTGCTCCGGCCGCTCGCGGCCGATCAGGAGCTCACCGACGAGGAGCGCGCGACGATCGCCGAACTGATGGCCAAGGGCGTCCACGGGATCATCGTGCTGTCCACCCCCGACCTGATCGACACCTTCGACCGTATCCAGGCGACGGGTGCCGACGTCGTCCAGGAACCGGTCCGGCAGTCCTACGGCGCCTTCGACTGCTCTTTCCGCGATCCGGCGGGCAATCTGGTGCGTTTCGAAGAGCGGTAGCCGGGCCTCGGTGCGCGCGCCCTGAGCCTCCCGGGTGATGATGAGCGGCGTGGAGATCGCGGTAGAACTCGTGGCACTGGTGGTGGCCGTCCTCCTGGTCACCGCCGCGGCGCGGAAACTCGACTGGTCGGCGCCGCTGTGCCTGATCGCGGTCGGGGTCGTCGCCTCGTACGTGCCGGGCGTCCCGGAGTACGAACTGGACCCGGAGGTCGTGCTGCTGGGGTTGCTGCCCCCGCTGCTGTACGCCACCGCGATCCGCACGTCGCTCATCGACTTCCGCCGCAACCGCGGGCCGATCCTGCTGTTGTCGGTGGGGCTCGTCATCTTCACCACGGCCGCGGTCGGGGTCGTGGCGTGGCTGGTGATCCCCGGTCTGCCGCTGGCCGCCGGGCTCGCGATCGGCGCGGTGGTCGCGCCGCCGGACGCGGTCGCGGCCACCGCCGTCGCCCGCAAGGTCGGGATGCCGCGCAAGCTGACCCGGCTGCTGGAGGGCGAAAGCCTGTTCAACGACGCGGCCGCGCTGGTCGCGTTGCGGACCGCCATCGCAGCCATCGCGGGTTCGGTCAGCCTGCTGCAGGTCGGCGGCGATTTCCTCCTGGCCGCGGGCGGCGGCCTGGTGATCGGGTTCGCTGTCGGCGCGCTCGCCGCGCTGATCCGTACCCGGCTCGAGGATCCGGTCACCGACACCGCGCTTTCGCTGGTGGTGCCGTTCGTCGCCTATCTGGCCGCCGAGGCGATCCATGGTTCCGGCGTGATCTCCGTGGTCGTCGCTGGGCTGATCCTCGGGCACAAGGCACCGAGCATGCTTTCCGGCCGCTCGCGGCTGGCCAGCAGGCTGAACTGGCAGACCATCCAGTTCCTGCTGGAGAACATCGTCTTCCTGCTGATCGGGCTGCAGGTCCGCCGGATCATGACCGAGGTCGGCGACAGCGGGCTGACCGCGCTGGAACTGATCCTGATCTGCGCCGCCACGCTGGCCGCGACGATCGTCACCCGGATCGTCTGGATGGCGGGGATCGGCCTGGCGCGCCGGGTGTTCCGCCGACACGCTTGGCCGTGGCGGTACTCGGCCGTGATCGCCTGGGCGGGGATGCGCGGCGTCGTCACGCTCGCGGCGGCGTTCGTGCTGCCGGCGGACACCCCGCAGCGGGCCGTGCTGGTGCTGGTCGCGTTCGTGGTGGTGGCGGGAACACTGCTGCTGCACGGGACGACGCTGCCGGTGCTGGTCCGCCGGCTGAAACTGCCGCCGCCCGATCCGGCCGAGGACGCGCTGCAGGAGGCGGCCGTGCTCCACGACATGACGAGGGCCGCGCTCGAAGAGCTGGAGAAGATCCGGACCCCCGAGGATCCGGAAGACATCGTCGAGCGGCTGCGCAGCCGGCTCCAGCACCGCTCGGACTCGGCGTGGGAGGAACTCGGCAGGCAGAGCGCGCTGACCGAAACACCGAGCGACGCGTACCGGCGGCTGCGGCTGAGGCTGCTCGAAGTCGAACGCGAGAAGTTCCTGGAGGCGCGCGACTCCGGAATGGCCGATGATGACGTCCTGCGCCGGATCCTCGAACGCCTCGACATCGAGGAATCCATGCTGGACAGGGAGGAGGAGACCGTGCCGGACTCCGATCGGGAACTGCGCACCCCCGCCGCGACGGCGGGATCCTGCAAACATCTGACCAAGAACTGGCCGCCGGTCGAGCCCAGCTCCCCCGACGTGTGCGCGGTCTGCGTCGAGAACGGGATGACCTGGGTGCACCTGCGTGAATGCGTCAAATGCGGGAACGTCGCCTGCTGCGACTCCTCGCCGGGCAAACACGCGACCGAACATTTCCACGACACCCTGCATCCGGTGATGCGCAGCCACGAGCCCGGCGAGACGTGGCGCTGGTGTTTCGTGGACAAACAGCTCGGCTGAAGGTCGTGTCCGGTGAGTCTTGTTCGATGGGCTTCGTGATCCAGGTGGTTCCTGATGGTACGGGCGGATCGGCCTCGTACCGGGTCGTACTCGGCCGCATCCGCCCGTGCCGTCAGGGACCGCCTGGGCGCGAAGACTGCGAACAAGACTCACCGGACACGACCTGGGTAGGGTCCGGGGTATGAGTACCCCTGAGCAGGAAGTCGAATACCGCCAGCACCGGTTCTCACCTCCGCCGGGCGCGACCGAGATCTTCCTTGTCCGCCACGGTGAATCGGCCCCGGCGAAGGGCGACAACCCGTTCGAACTCGTCGACGGGCAGGCCGATCCGGATCTCGCGCCGGAGGGCAGGGACCACGCCGAGCGGGTGGGCCGCCGCCTGGCGGACGAGCGGATCTCCGCGCTGTACGTGACGACGCTGCGCCGGACGCCGCAGACCGCGGCACCGCTGGCGGCGAAGCTCGGGCTCACCCCGGAGGTCGAGCCGGACCTGCGGGAGATCCACCTCGGAGACTGGGAGAACGGCCTCTTCCGGCGCTACACCCACGAAGGTCATCCGATCGTCGAAGAGCTGTGGCGCGAACAGCGCTGGGACGTCATCCCCGGCGCGGAGACGATGGAGTCGTTCGGCGGGCGGATCAAGGCGGCCATCGGCAGGCTCGCGGCGGCCAACCCGGACCGCAGGATCGCCGTGTTCACCCACGGCGGTGTCATCGGCGAGGTCTTCGCTCAGGCGAGCGGTGCGAAGAACCGGTTCGCCTTCCTCGGCGCGGACAACGGCTCGATCTCCCATCTGGTGGTGTCTGGCGAGAACTGGATGGTGCGGCGGTTCAACGACACGTCGCATCTTCAGTCGCCTTTCGGCTGATCCGGCCCGCCGCGACCAGGTGCACGACGACCAGGACCGCGACCGCCTCGGCGGCCAGCAGCCCGATCAGCACGAGCACCTGCGTCACCCCGGCCTGCACCGGCCCGGCGCCACCGAGGAGGACACCGACGTAGGCGCCGGGCAGGGTCACCAGGCCGACGGTCCGGGTCTGGTCGAGCGCGGGGATCAGCGCGTGCCCCGCCGAGGGGCGGCAGATCTCCAGCGCGGCCGGGCGGGGAAGGAAACCCAGTGCCAGCGCGGCTTCGTACTCGCCGTGCCGGGACACGAGTTCGTCCAGAGCCCGCCTCGCCGCCTGCGAGGTCGCGGACATCGCGCCGCCGATGACGATCCCGGCGATCGGCACGACGGCGATCGGCCGCCATGGGACCACCCCGGTCGCGAGCACGAGCGTCAGCACCGGGACCACCCCGGACGCGATGGCGAGCGCGACCCACGCGAGATCCTTCGCCACGCCGATCCTCCGTGCGGAGGTGACCGCCGCGATGGTGAACATCAGCAGCACGAAACCGCCGGTCAGCCAGCCCGATTTCAGGATCCCGACGATCACCAGCGACACGGCGGCGAGCTGGACGACGGCGCGCGCGGCCGCGAACAGCACCGCCTTGCCCTGTCCCAGCCGCCCGAATTGCACCACCGCCGCGCCGAAGATCGCCAGCACGGCCAGGACCACGGCGAGCACCGGGCCGAACTCGATCGCACCATCCGTCACCCGGATGATCCTGCCTTAAGACGTGCAGGTCACCGGTGCACCAGGGGCAGGGGCGGTGCGGTCGCTGACGACCTCGCCGTCGACGAGGATCCGGCACCGCAACGCGCCGCTGCCCGAACCCTGCGCGGAGAGGCTGTAGAACTCGTCGCGGCCTTCCTGGCTCTCGCGCTCGAAGGTGGTACTCCACGGCGTCAGCACGTCGGTCTTCTGCAGGAGTTCGGAACCCTGCGCGACATAGGTGACGTTCTGGGCGCCCTTCGCACCGGAAAGTTCGTAGACGACCGAGTGGATCACGGTGCGCACGGCGGCCGCGGCCTGCTCGACCCGCGGCGCGGGCGGGCTCTGCACCGGGCGTGAAGCCTTCGGCAGCATGTAACTGGTCAGAGTGACGGCGACGGCCACCACCCCGAGCACGACCACGACGGTCCCCAGCGGCTTCAGCCTGCCGGGGGCACCCTGCTCCGGCGCCGATGCCGGAGGGGTCGCGGTGGGAACACCCATGGAGAGGTCTTCTCTCGTCCGAGCGCACTTCCGTCGAGTGCGTCGACTACTTCTCGCTCGAAGGTGACTCCGCGTTAGCCGTTATCGGGAAGAAACCCGATATTCACCCTTTTGGGTGTCCCAGTGAGTGGGGAGTGCCTGGTCATGGGGCGATCGGCGTAAACACAGTGAGCCGAATAGCTCACTTTGAGTGACACCGCCTCAATCGACGAGCCCGTGTCGGACGCGGCCTGATTCTGTCGTGGCCCCGGGGCATCATGACAAACCGTGTATCGGGAGACGACGGCGCCCGGCCTGGACGACGTGGTGCGCTGCCTGTGGGAGGAAGCGGGCGGAGCGCCGAAGCGGATCGTGCCCGACTGCTGCGTGGACCTCGTGGAATGCGGCGGCGAGGTCTTCGTCGCCGGGCCGGACACGGCGCCCTGGACCTGGGAGACCGGCGAACGGGCACGCGGCGTCCGGTTCGTCCCGGGCAGGGCCGGCGAGGTCCTGGGGCTCGGCGCCGACGAGTTGCGTGATCAGCGTGTCCCCCTCGCCGACCTCTGGGGCAAGGAAGGCGAACTGCTGGCCGAGCAGGTGCTCTCCGGCGCCGCTTCGCTGACCGACGTCGTCGCGCGGCGCCGTGCCGGACGGGCCGACCGGGAGGTCTCGGAGCTGATCGCCAGACTGGACGACGGGCCGCCCAGGGTGTCCGCCGCGTTGGCGCCGTTCACCACCGGGGAGCGGCAGCTGCGGCGGCGGTTCACCCTCGCGGTGGGCTACGGTCCGGCGACCTACCTGCGGGTCAGCCGGTTCCAGCGCGCCATCGGTCTCGCGGGATCAGCCCCGGATCTCGCCTCGCTGGCGTTCTCGGCGGGCTACGCCGACCAAGCTCACTTGAGCCGGGATTGCCGGGAGTTCTCCGGGCTGAAGGCGAGCGAGTTCTTCCGCGCCAGGAAGTGAGCGATGTCCACTGTGGACTCGTACAGCGCGCGGTAATGCGGATAGAACTCGTCGTAGACATCGGCGTCCGCGCCCGGACGGACGATTTCGGCGACGGGGTTCCAGGCTTCGACATCCGGTTCCCGGCCCAGGGCGACGGACGCGAGAACGGCGTTCCCGAACGCGGCACCGATGGTCTCCGCGGGGATCTCCTGGTCGATCCGAGCGACGTCGCTGACGATCCGCGTCCACACACCGCCTTGTGTCCCACCGCCGACGGCGACGAAGCGGCCCGTGCCGCCACCGGCCTCCCGCATGGCTTCCAGGTTGTGCCGCACCCCGTACGCCGTTCCTTCCAGCGCCGCGCGGTACAGCTCGGCACGATCGTGGGAAGTGGTGAGCCCGGCGATAACGCCCCTCGCGTCCGGATCCGGCACCGGTGTCCGTTCTCCCGCGAAGTACGGCAGCATCAGCAATCCGCGACTGCCCGCCAGGACCTCGCCCGCCGCCGCGGCCAGTTCGCCGAACTCGCCGCCGAAGAGCTCTCGCAGCCAGTCGGTGATCGCACCGGACGTCGCCATCCCCGCCGCGAGCGAATAGGTACCGGGGAAAGCGCCGCGGGTCGTCCACAACCCCTGGCCGGGGCGCGGATCGGAGAGCATCTGGACCAGGAACATCGTGGTGCCGTACATGAGCATCGTGTCGCCGGGCGCGGTGACCCCGACGCTGGTCGCCTCGGCCCAGGCGTCCACCGTGCCCGCCGTCACCGGGATCCCTTGCGGCAGGCCGGTTTCCGCCGCCGCCTCGGCGGTGACCGAGCCGACCACCTCGGTCGGCCACGCGAGCCTGGGCAGGTCGATGCCGGGGGCGATCGCGGCGACCCGGTCGGCCGCCCAGCGGGCCTCGCGCAGGTCGTACATCGGATCGCATTGGCTCGCGGAATGATGGTCGAGGACGTACTCGCCGGTCAGGCGCAGGACGAGGAACGAACTCGCCATCAAGAAGAGCTTCGCCCGTTCGAACACGTCCGGCTCGTTCTTGGCCAGCCAGCGCCATTTCGGCCCGACGGCCTGCGAGCCGAGCGCGCTCCCGCCGCGTTCCACAATGGATTCTTCGCCGAATTCCCGGTTCAATTCGCGGATTTCGTCGAATGCGCGGGTGTCGACGCCGTAAAGGATCGCGGGGCGCAACGGTTTCCCGGAAGCGTCGGCGGGTAGCAGCACCGGCCCGATCCCGCTGACCGACACCCCGATGATGGGATGATCCTCCGCGCCCGTCGAAAGCTCTCTCGCCAGTGAGAGGAAGTCTTGCCACCACACGGTTTCCGCGTCGTGTTCGAACCAGCCGGGACGGGGCCTGGAGGTCTCGTGCGGCCGGGAAGCCCGCGCCACCACGGCGCCCCGGGAATCGACGAGGACACCTTTGGAACTCGAAGTGCCGATGTCGACGCCGAGCACCAGGCCCGGTTCCCCCACGACCCCTCCGAACTCCCGCACGCGAGTAGCGCGATCAGCGGATGGTAACGATTGTCGGTCAAGCTATTCTTCCCGTGCGAAGGTGTCAATACACCTGCAGAAGGGGAGGTCACGGTGGCCACCATCAACGACGTGGCGGCGAAGGCCGGTGTCTCGACGGCGACCGTGTCGAGGACGCTGAACGGGAAGTCCACTGTGGACCCGGTACTCGCGGCACGGGTGCAGGCCGCCGCCGCGGAATTGGGCTATCACCCGAACGGTCTCGCGAGGAATCTGCGCCGTCAGGAGACCGCGGTCCTCGCGCTCATCATCTCCGACGTGGAGAACCCCTTCTTCACCGCGATCGCCCGGGGCGTGGAGGACATCGCGCAGACCGCGGGCTACTCGGTGGTGTTGTGCAACGCCGACGACAACGAGGAGAAGGAGCGGCGCTACATCGACGTCGCGCTCCAGGAGCGGGTCGCCGGCGTGGTGCTCTCCCCCACCGGCCGGGCCACCAACGTCGACCGGCTGACCGAACGCGGCACACCCGTGGTCGCCGTCGACCGGCCGCTGCTGGAGAACACCGGCGACCAGGTGCTGGTCGACACCCGGCTCGCCGCCCGCGACGCGACCCGGCATCTGCTCGACGGCGGCTACCGGCGGGTCGCCTGCGTCAGCGGGCCGCCCGGGGTGCGCACGGCCGAGGACCGGCTGGCCGGCTACACCGACGCCGTCGGCGAGGGGAACGCGCTCACCCGGCGGGCCGAGTTCCGCGCCGAGGGCGGCAGGCTCGCCGCGCTCAGCCTGCTCGACGAGCCCGAACCGCCGGACGCGCTGCTGATCGGCAACAGCACGATGGCGATCGGCGTCCTGGAGGCACTGGCCTCACGCGGTCTGCGATCGGGACAGGACATCGGGATCGTGTCGTTCGACGACGCGCCGTGGACGACGCTGATCGATCCCCCGCTGACGGTGGTCGCGCAGCCCGCGAACGAGGTGGGCCGCGTCGCCGCCGAACTGCTGCTCGCCCGCATCGGCGACAGCACGCGCAAGGCCACGACGACCACACTGCAGGCGAAGCTGATCGTGCGCCGGAGCTCACGTCGCGACTGACCCGGGTACACGACGTGCCTGGGCGACCGGTTCGCACCGGCCGCCCAGGAACGCCCCACCCCCTTGTTCCCCCAAGCCGGCCCCACACCAGCCGGGTTCTCCGAAGCGGTGGGAAGAAATCGTTTACCTTTCGGACGGTAAATTCCCGCTTACGACCTGTCAAGCCGAAGTCCTGGACAAGCTCGCCCGTTCCGGGCACACTATGGCGATATTCCCTACTGCACGTGTTGGATTCCGTGCGCTCTGTGTTCATCTCTGGTGAATTCACCCACGAAATCGAGATGAGACCGCACGAACCCGCACAGACGCGTTACCCTGGGCGCTATGTCGATAGCGCTCGAGAACGTTCTCGCCAAGGCGGGCCTGAAGGTCGACGCCAACGAGTTCCTGAACCTCGTCGAGGACGCGGCGCGGAGGCTGACCCCACCGAACCCCGACCCGTCGCACTACTTCTCGGCGGACCAGCGGGCCGCACTCACCGACGTCGGCCTGGACCTCTCCCCTCGTGGCGAGGACGAGCCGGACTTCCGTGCCCGGACGGTCGCCGCGCACGCCGTGCTCGCCGATTCGGCGCTCAGCGTGCTGGAAGCGGCGAAAACGCTGGGCGTGGACGACAGCCGTATCCGGCACCGCCTGAAGGAGGGCAGGCTCACCGGCTGGAAGGACCAGGGCTGGCGGCTGCCCGCCTGGCAGTTCGCCGGCTCCGGGGTGCTGCCCGGTCTGGAGGTCGTGCTGCGTGCCGTTCCCGAGGACCAGCCCGCCCTCGTCGTCGCCGCGTTCATGAGCACCCCGCAGGCCGATCTGGTGATCAACGAGCATCCCGCCACCCCGCGTCAATGGCTTCTCTCCGGCGGCGATCCCGAGCACGTCGCGAGACTGGTGGCCACGCTGGGCTCGCCGTTCTGAGATCCTTGCCCGACGACGGAATTTCAGTCGGGGGTAGGCCGTAGGCTGACCCCACCGAGCAAGATCACCCGACAAGGACGGACGACTCCCGAGGTATGGCCCGGCTCCCCCTGCCGCCCGCACGCTCTGTCCTGGTCAAGGAGCTGCATCGCACCAACGACGTGGTGACGGTGCACCCCGGCACCAGGCTGGTCAGGATCTTCACCGCGCACGGCAACCACCCCCAGCAGTGGAATTCGTTCCGCTACAGCGGCCCGCTCCCGCACGGCCGCTTCGACCCGCAGACCCCCGGTCGCGGCGGTCGCCCGGTCACCGACCCCGGCAACGGCGTCCTGTACTTCGGGCTCACCGTGCGCACCAGCATCGCGGAGGTCTTCCAGACCACGTCGACGGTCGACCGCAAATCCCGCGGCCCTCGGCTGGTGGTCGTCCGGCCGACCCGCACGCTGCGGCTGCTCGACCTCGCCGGCCTGTGGCCGACCCGCGTCGGCGCCTCGCAGGAGATCTCCAGCGGCCCGAAGAAGATCACCCAGGCCTGGGCCCGCGCCATCCGCGCCGCGTTCGGCGACCTCGACGGCGTCTGGTACCGGTCGTCCATGGACTCCGGCGGCCCCGCGCTCGCGCTGTGGGACCCGCCCGCCGGGAACTCGCTGCCGGTCGCGCCCGACGTGCTGCTCCCCCTGGACCATCCGGGGCTGGACGTCCCGCTGGGCCGGGTCTGCGAAGAGCTGAACTACACGCTGCTGAGCTGACCGATGCCATGAAAGGTCCTTTCCTTGCGAAATTTGCAAGGAAAGGACCTTTCATGGCATCCGGTGACCCGAGAGATCAGAGGTGGCGGCCCCACCACTCAAGCACGGCGTCGAACCGCTGCACCCGGTGCCGGGGCAGACCCGACCGCGTGAGTTCGTGTCCCTCGCCGGGGAACAGCAGGAACTCGGCCGCGACGCCGTTCTGCCGCAAGGCCACGTACATCCGCTGCGCCTGCTCCAGCGGGCAGCGCCAGTCCTGCTCGGAGTGCACGACCATGAACGGGATGTCGATCTTCCCCGCGTAGGTCAACGGGCTGCGCTTGCGCTGCTCCTCGGGGTCGTCACCGACGTAACCGCCGGCGAAGAACCAGCCGATGTCGGAACTGCCGACGAACGAGTCCCAGGCGTTGACCGCGCGCTCGCTCCACGCGGCGCGGAACCGGCCGCCGTGGTGTGCGGCGAGCCAGCTGGTCATGAAGCCGCCATACGAGCCGCCCATGACGCCGACGCGATCACTGTCCAGATTGGGCAATTTGAGCGCTTCGTCCAGCAAGGCCAGCAGATCGTCCGCGTCCACGGTGCCGAAACCGTGGACGATGCTCCGTCCGTGGCTTTCGCCGTAGCCGGCGGAACCGCGCGGGTTCCCCAGTACGACGGCGTAGCCCGCGGCGGCGAGCACCTGCGCCTCGTCGAAGACCTTCCATTCGTACGGCGCGAACGGTCCACCGTGGACCATCAGGACCACCGGATGCGGCCCGTCGCCCTCGGGCCGGACGATCCAGCCGTGGACCGGATAGCCGTCGGGGGCGGTCGTGTCCAGCTCCTCCAGCGGCAGGATCCCGGTGTCCCGCAACGCCTTCGAGTAGTCGGTGAGCACACGCGGCTCCCCGTCCGACAGCAGGACGACGTCGCCGGAACTCTCGGGCGTGCCGATCACCGCGACGATCCGGTCGCCGTCGACGGCGAAGGACTTCACCACGGTGCGCTCGCCCGCCAGGTGCCGCAACGACTTCAGCTCGGCCAGTTCGGCGTCGAGGGGCACGGCGCGCAGTTCGGCGGCGCCGCGGGTGCGGACCACGACGAGGACCTCGTCGCCGACGACGACCGGAGCGCTCGCCGCGTTGTCGCAGTCCACCGTCTCGACGTCGGTCAGCCGCCGCGGGGCCGACGGCTCGGCACCGGAGGGCCAGGGCGCCTGCCAGAGCCCGGTGTTGCGGGCGATCTCCTCCTGGCCGGAGAACTCGGTGCCGTAGAAGAGGATCGAACCGTCCGGCGCGACGACCGGGCGGTCCGCCGTGCCCAGTGACCGGACCAGCAGCCGGGGTTCGCCACCGCCCGCGGGTACGGCGTAGACGTCCGAGCGGACGGTGTCCTCGGCGGCCCAGTCACGCGGGGCGGTGAACAGGACGTGCTCGCCGTCGTCCGTCCACGAAGGATGGTCGACGTCGGCCCGGTCGTCGGTCAGCGGCGTGAGCTCGGCGGGTGCTTCCTCGTCCAGCGCGGCCGCGGTGTCCACGACGAACAGACGTTGTGGACGGTCGTTGAGGAATCCGGCGTCGTCGACGCGGTAGAAGAGGTTCTTGATGTGCCGCGGCGCTTCTTCACCCGGCTCCGGCGTTTCGCCGTCCGCGTTCTCGGTGCCGTAGCGGCCGGCTTCCGGCACTCGGGCGACGAAGGCGACGCGGCGGGAGTCCGGCGCCCAGACCGGCGCGCCCGCGCCGAGGGGGAGATCGGTGATCCGCTTCGCGTCGCCGCCGGCCGCGGGCATCACGTGCACCTGCGGCTTGGCCACACGCCCGGAGCCCTCTCCCGCGCGGAGGAACGCGACCCACCGGCCGTCCGGCGAGACGGCGGGGGCGGAGTCCTTGGCCCCGTGGGTCCAGGGTCCTTCCCCGCCACCGCCCAGGTCGACCCTGCGCAGGCCGGAGCGGTAGCTGTTCGTCTTCAGATCAGGCCTGCTCACCGCGGTGAGCAGCAGGTCGCCGTGCAGCGCGAGGATGCCGGGGACCGTCAGGGCTTCGATGTCAACGGGACGCACGGCCCCGACGGTACCCGATCCTTAGCAGCTCTAACTACTGATTGAAGACTCCTGCTCAGCGGCTTCCAACTTCTTCGCCTTCGCGAGGCTGGCCAGCGTCGTCACGGTCAGGACCACGACGATGACACCCAGGGAGACCCAGTTGTTGATGTCCAGCCAGTCCGGGACGACGTGGTACTCGTGCAGCGCGTGCAGGAACAGCTTGGCGCCGATGAAGGCGAGGATCACCGCGAGGCCGTAGGACAGGTACACCAGCTTGGTCACCAGGCCACCGAGCAGGAAGTACAGCTGGCGCAGGCCCATCAGCGCGAACGCGTTGGCGGTGAAGACCAGGAAGGCCTCCTGCGTGATACCGAAGATGGCGGGGATCGAGTCGACGGCGAACAGCAGGTCCGCGCTGCCGATGGCGACGATCACCAGGAACATCGGGGTGATCCAGCGCTTGCCGTCCTTCTTCACGAAGGACTTGTGGCCGTGCCACTCCTCGGTGACCGGGAAGAGCTTGCGCACCCAGCGGGTGAGGGCGTTCTCCTCGTACTCCTCTTCTTCGTCCTTGTTGCGGACCATGCTGATCGCGGTCCAGATGAGGACGGCACCGAAGAGGAAGAAGACCCAGACGAACTGCGCGATCAGCGCGGCGCCCACGGCGATGAACACGCTGCGCATGGCGAGCGCGAGCAGGATGCCGATCAGCAGCACGCGGTGCTGGTGGATCGCGGGCACCTTGAACGACGTCATGATGATCATGAAGATGAACAGGTTGTCCACGCTCAGCGAGTACTCGGTGATGTACCCGGTGAAGAACTGGACCCCGGGGTCGTGTCCGGCGAAGACCCAGACGCCGATGCCGAAGGCGACGGCCACCGCGACGTAGAAGACGACCCACCTGGCGGCTTCGCCGGTGGTGACCTCATGTGGCTTGCGATCGACGATGACCAGGTCGAGCGCGATCAACGCGAGCAGACCGCCGACCGTGGCGATCCATAGCCACAGGGGAACAGACATGTAACCAACCCTCCGGATAGTGCACAGCAGCAACTAACCGGAGGTCTCTTCCGCCGGTGCGAAACCGGCCGACGGTGCCGGGGGCCCGCGAAGGCCACCGTGCTGACGACACCGCCGCGAAGGAATACTCCCCTCACAGCTGGTCCAGTTTGACCTGTCTGTACGCATGACGCCAGTTAAGGTTGCCCTTGTCACCAAGATGATGGCGTAACTCCCGTCACACTCCGCTCACTTGTGTGGTCCGTGTGTGCCGGAAGAGCGACTCTCAGGTTCGGTGAAATACGGTCATTCCGTGCCCCGAATCCCGCTCCCTCGCACGCGAGGCGCGAAACTCACCGCGCTCGCCGCGGTCGTGGTGGTCCTGGCCGCCGCGGCCGTCGTGTGGACGAACAGCGAGCCCGCCCCGTCCGCTGTCGAAACCCAGGACGCGACCCTCGATCTGCCCGAAACCCCCGGCTCGTCCGAGGTCGTCAAGATCGACACGACCACGTATTTGCCCGAGCGGACCCCGGCTCCGGCCGTGCTGCTCGCCCACGGTTTCGGCGGTGACAAGAACAGCGTCGCCACCGAAGCCCGCGAACTCGCCGACAAGGGCTTCGTCGTGCTGACCTGGTCCGCGCGCGGTTTCGGCCGCAGCACCGGGAAGATCGCGCTGAACGACCCCGACCGCGAGGTCGCCGACGCCCGGAAGCTGATCGACACCCTGGCCGCGCGGCCCGAGGTCCTCAGCGAGAACGGCGACCCGAAGGTGGCCGTCTCCGGCGCTTCGTACGGCGGCGCGCTTTCCCTCCTGCTCGCCGGGACGGACAAGCGGGTCGACGCGATCGCGCCGGTGATCACCTACAACGACCTCGCCCAGGGTCTCTTCCCGAACGCCGCCGCCCCGGCCGCGCCGAACGCCACGACCCCGGCCGCCGGCGCGTTCACCGCGGACGGCGTCTTCAAGAAGTCCTGGGCAGGCATCTTCTTCTCGGCCGGTTCCGGCGCCGCGCAGACCGGCTCCCCCGCCAACGACGCGCCTGAAGCCGGTGACGAGACGAGCGAATCCGGTGCGGCACAGGGAACGGGCGCGGCAGGGGCCGCGGCGCAGTCGCTGCCGCTCGGTGGCCCGAACGGACAGCGCCCGCCGTCCGGCCCCGCCGACCCTTGTGGACGGTTCACCGCCGACGTCTGCCAGGCCTACACCGAACTCGCCACCACCGGAAAGGCGAGCCAGAAGACCGTCGACCTGCTCCGCCGGGTCTCCCCCGCGTCCGTGACGGACAAGATCACCGTGCCGACGCTGCTCGTGCAGGGCGAAAGCGACACTCTGTTCGGCTTGGACCAGTCCGACGCGACCGCCCGGCAGATCTCCGCCGCGGGCGGCAAGGTCCGCACGATCTGGTACACCGGCGGCCACGACGGCGGGAAGCCCGGGCAGAAGCTGCGCGCGCAGATCGCGGACTTCCTCAAGTTCTCCCTCACCGGGCAGGGATCCGATCCCGGCACCGGGTTCAGTTATGACATCCAGGGCACGCTGCGAGCCAACGGCGCCCCTTCGGTCCGGACCGTCAGCGCCCCGGCGTACCCGGGAGCGACCGGCGACCCCACCGAGCGACGGCAGTTCACTTTGGCCGGTCCGGCGCAGCCCGTCGTCCGGCCCGCGGGCGGCAATCCCGCCGCGGTGAGCGGGATCCCCGGATTGAACGGCGCGGTGGCCGGTTCGTCGCGGCTTTCCGGACTGTTCAGCCTGGACCCGCCGGGGCAGGCCGCGCAGTTCGCGACGCCGCCGCTCGACGCGCAGACGATCGCGGCCGGTTCCTCGACGGTCCGGCTGCAGGTCTCCGCGGATCCGTCCGCCGCCGCGCCGCAGAAGGAAGCGGTCCTGTTCGCGAAGCTCTACGACGTCAACTCGGAAGGTGTCCGCACGCTTCCGGCCAACGCCGTCGCACCGTTCCGCGTCTCCGGCCTGCCCGCCGACGGCAGCCCGGTCGAGGTGACGGTGACCCTGCCGGGCATCGTGCGGCCACTGGAGGCCGGGCACACGCTCCGGCTGGTCGTCGGCACGACGGACCAGGCGTTCGCGACACCGGTCGAACCCGCGGTGTTCCGCATCGGACTGGCCGACGGTGGACGGCTCGCCGTCCCGGTCGTCCACGGCAACTCCGTCGGTGCGGGCGCGCCCACCGCGCAGCTGCTCGGGATCGCCGGGACACTGCTCGCCGGTATCGCGATCACGGTGATCGCCGCGTTCCGCCGCCGTCGCGCGCACGACGTCGACGAGAGCCTGGCGAAGACGCCGCTGGTGATCGAAGGCCTGCGAAAGGCCTACGCGGGTGGGTTCGTCGCGGTCAAGGATCTGTCGTTCCGGGTCGAACCCGGCCAGGTGCTCGGCCTGCTCGGGCCGAACGGCGCGGGCAAGACGACGACCCTGCGCATGCTGATGGGGCTCATCACGCCGACCGCGGGCACCATCCGTGTGTTCGGCCATCTGATCGCGCCCGGCGCGCCGGTGCTGTCCCGGATCGGGTCCTTTGTGGAGGGTTCGGGCTTCCTTCCGCACTTGTCCGGCAAGGAGAACCTGGAGCTGTACTGGGCGAGCACGGGCCGCCCGGAGGACAAGGCGCATTTCGCCGAAGCACTGGAGATCGCCGGGCTCGGCGACGCGGTGAACCGGCGGGTCCGCACCTACAGCCAGGGCATGCGGCAGCGGCTCGCGATCGCCCAGGCGATGCTCGGCCTGCCGGAGCTCATGGTGCTCGACGAACCGACCAACGGGCTCGACCCGCCACAGATCCACCAGATGCGCGAGGTGCTCCAGCGCTACGCGGCGACCGGGCGCACCGTGGTGGTTTCGAGCCACCTGCTGGCCGAGGTCGAGCAGACCTGTACGCACGTGGTCGTGATGCACCGCGGCATGCTGGTCGCCTCGGGTGAGGTCGGCGAACTGGCCGCGTCCAGCGGCGAGGCGACGTTCCGCGTCGACAAGCCCGCCGAAGCGGCCGAAGCGCTGCGAAAGGTCGGCGGCATTTCCGGCGTCGACGTCGACGGGGAACTGGTCCACGCGGATCTCGACGGTCTCGCGCGCGCCGAGGCGGTCGCCGTCCTGGTGCGTGCCGGGGTCGCGGTCGAGCAGGCCGGGCCGCGGCGGCGGCTGGAAGACGCGTTCCTGCAGCTGGTCGGAGAGGACTCGAAGGGTGAGTAAGACCAATGGTTCCGGCCCGGCGACCCGGGCGGATCACGGCGTGCACACCGATCCGGCGGCACTGCTGGAGCTGACCGAGGTCGCGTCGCACGAACCGACCGAGGTCGGCCCGGACGGGGCGGTGGCGGGCTACCGCGCCGACCGGACGCTGCGGCTGGGCGTCGAACTGAAACGGCAGCTCAAACGGCGGCGGACCCAGCTGATGCTGGGGTTCGTCGCGCTGCTGCCGTTCATCCTGGTGATCGCGTTCGAGATCGGGCAGGCCAACCCGAACCGCCGCAGCGGCGGGTTCGTCGACCTCGCCACCGCGAGCGCGCCGAACTTCGTGGTGCTCGCACTGTTCGTGTCCGGGACGTTCCTGCTGCCGATGATCGTGGCGTTGTTCTACGGCGACACGATCGCGAGCGAGGCGTCGTGGTCGAGCCTGAAATACCTGCTCGCGATGCCGGTCCCCCGGCATCGGGTACTGCGGCAGAAGGCGATCGTCTCCGGCATCCTCTCCGCGGTCGCGCTGATCCTGTTGCCGCTGGTGTCGTTGGTGGTCGGCGTCATCTGGTACGGCGCGGGCGACGCGATCAGCCCGACCGGGGACGCGGTGTCGTTCGGCGACAGCCTCGTCGCGATGGGGCTGGCGACGATCTACATCATCCTGCAGCTGGCATGGGTGGCCGGGCTGGCGATGCTGCTCTCGGTCGCCACCGACGCCCCGCTGGGTGCCGTCGGCGGTGCGGTGATCGTCGCGATCGTCTCGCAGATCCTCGACCAGATCACCGCGCTCGAAGGGCTGCGGGACTATCTGCCGACGCATTTCGCGTTCTCGTGGATGGATCTGATCTCGACCGACATCGACTGGACGAACATGGCCAACGGCATGTTGTCGGCGGCGTTGTACGGCACGGTGTTCTTCCTTCTCGCCGGCCGCCGGTTCGCGACGAAGGACATCACCAGCTGAGAGCGTTTTCGCACTGAACAAACGACCGGGGTCCACCGGGAAGACGAAATCCTCTTCCCTGGTGGGCCCCGGTTTTCACTGGCCGTGGCGACCTTCACCCATTAGCGCCGGTAACCGGTGTTTCATGCGCATGAGAACATCGGTTTTCCGATCATCGACTCATTGGGTGAAAAGTTCCCATTCACCTTCGCCGGACCTCCGGGAAATCCTTATCTTCAGTGCGAAGGTGCCGACGCGAGAAGAAAGCGGGGACGTCACCATGACCCAGTCAGTCGAGACTCCGGTCCAAGAATTCTCTCTCGATTGGACCATGAACGCCGGCAAGGGCGGCCGGGTCGGATTCGCCGTCTCGGGCCAGGTGACGCTTCTCGACAACAATCGGTTCTACAAGATCGACGGGGTCCTCTACATCTCCGAAGGCAGCGCCTACTGCCGCGAGATCGGCAATCCGCATCTGTTCGTCCGGCGCAACGGCGTCGAGGAGAGCGGCAGGCAGTGGGGCTGGGAGACCATCTGCAACCGCAAGTCGTGCAGCAGGCTGTGCTCGATGGACGCCTACTTCGTCCGCACCGGCTACTGGGCGCCCGCCGACCGCGCCATCCAGCTGAGCATCGGCGCCGAGACCGGCTGGAACCGCAAACGGTCCTTCAGCCCGACGGTCACCGTGCGCCTCAAGGATTGAGCGGTCCACTGTAGATCCCCGCGGGCTCCGGTACGGTCGGCCCATGGCCACCTCCTCGATCCGCGTGGACGACGAAGGCGGGATCGCCGTCGTCACCCTGCAGCACGGCAAGGCGAACACCCTCGACACGGAGTTCTGCCAGGAACTGACCCTCCGGCTCGAAGACGTGCAGCTCGGCGGCTATCGAGGGGTCGTGCTGACCGGCACCGGCGGCATCTTCTCCGCGGGTGTCGACCTGCGGCGGGTGCACGACGGCGGCACGGGTTATCTCGAGGACTTCCTGCCCGCGCTGTCGGACGCGTTCCTCTCGGTGTTCGGTTTCCCCGGTCCGGTGGTCGCGGCCGTCAACGGACACGCGATCGCCGGCGGGGCGGTACTCGCCGCCGCCTGCGACCGCCGTGTCCTCGCCGACGGCCCCGGCCGGATCGGGATCACCGAACTGCTCGTCGGCGTGCCGTTCCCGTTGGCGGCGTTGGAGATCCTGCGGTCCGGGTTCGGCGCGGACGTCCTGGCCGAGCTCGCGTTCCTCGGTGAGACCCATCTTCCGGCGGACGCGCTCCGGCTCGGCCTGGTGAACGAGGTGACCGCGCCCGGGGACGTCGTCGAGCGGGCGGTGGAGGTCGCCCGGAAACTCGCCGAGATCCCGGCGGCCGCGTACGCGCACACGAAGGCGCAGCTGCACCGGCCGTTCCACGAGCGGATCGCCGAACACCGCACCGGCGACGACGCCCACGTCCTCGAACTGTGGAGCTCCCCCGAAGCCCGCGCGGCCATCAAGGCCTATGTCGACCGGGTGCTGCGCGGCTCGACCGGATAGGCGATTGCCCACCGGCGGTGACTCTGTGAGTATCCGACCGCTCAACAGGTCCCGATGGGGAGGGCATGGATGCGGAAGCTCACGGCCGCGTGGTCGGTTCTGGCGATCACCGTTCTCGCACTGGCCGGGCTGACCCCGGCCGCGCAGGCGGCACCCGAAGACATCAAGGAGGCGCTCGGGCGGATCCCCGGGCTGACCGTCGTCTCGGAGAATCCGGCGCCGACCGGCTACCGGTTCTTCAAACTCACCTACACCCAGCCCGTCGATCACCGCAGGCCGGAGGGCGGCACCTTTCAGCAGCGTTTCACGTTGCTGCACAAGGAATTCCGCTCGCCGACCGTGGTGTACACGAGCGGGTACAACGTGTCGCAATCGCCCAACCGCTCGGAGCCGACACAGATCGTCGACGGCAACCAGCTGTCGATGGAATACCGCTTCTTCACCCCGTCTCGACCGGACCAGCCGAACTGGGGCAAGCAGCTGACGATCTGGCAGGCCGCCGCCGATCAGCACCGCGCCGTCGAGGCGTTCAAGCGGCTCTACCCGGGCAAGTGGCTCGCGACCGGCGGCAGCAAGGGCGGTATGACGGCGACCTACTTCCGTAGGTTTTTCCCGGACGACGTCGACGCGACGATCCCGTACGTCGCGCCCAACGACGTCATCAACGAGCACGACCGCTACAACCGGTTCCTGGCGAACGTCGGCAACGATCCGGCCTGCCGTTCGGCCCTGAAGGCGATCCAGCGTGACGTGCTGACCCGGCGTTCCGAGTTCGCGGCGCTCGCCGCCGCCGACGCGGCCAAGAACGGCTACACGTTCAAGACCGTCGGCTCGGCCGACGTGTCGCTGGAGATCTCGGTGATCGACTCGTACTTCGCCTTCTGGCAGTACCAGCGGCAGTCGGACTGCGCGACGATCCCGAAGGCGGGCGCCCCGGCGTCCGAGGTCTACGCCTGGTTCGAACGCGTCGAGAGCCTCAACACCTACTCCGACCAGAACCTCGAGGTCTACGTCCCGTACTACTTCCAGGCCGCCTACCAGCTCGGCGCGCCCGAGTCCTACGAAGGCTATCTCCGGGATCTGCTCCGCTATCCGGGCTCCAACGTGTCACGGACGTTCGTGCCGAAGTCGGTCGACATCCCGCGGTTCGACCATCTCGCGATGCCGGACATCGACTTCTGGGTGAAGTCGCGCGGGAAGCGGCTGATGTTCGTCTACGGCGGCAACGACCCGTGGGGTGCCGAGCCGTTCAAGCTCGGCTTCGGCACGAAGGACTCCTACAGCTACACGGTGCCGGGCGGCAACCACGGCGCCCGGATCGCGCAGCTTCCCCCGGAGCAGGCCGCCGAAGCGACGAACACCGTGCGGCGATGGGCCGGTCTGCCCCCGGTCTCACCGGGTGTCAGCACACGTTCGGTGCCCGCCGGTTTCCCGGACTTCGACGCCGACCTGACCATGCTCGAACGCCGTCGCCTCTGACCCCGCCACGCGTTTCGTCCTCTGAATGCGGTACTTGCACACGCAAGGATCGCGTTCAGAGGACGAAACGCGGGGTTACTTGATGCCGGCCGCGTCCATGCCCCGGAGCTCCTTCTTGAGGTCCGAGACTTCGTCCCGCAGCCGGGCCGCCAGCTCGAACTGCAGGTCGCGCGCGGCCTGCATCATCTGGTCGGTCATCTGCTGGATGAGGTCGGCCAGTTCGGCGCGCGGCATCCCGGCGACGTCCTTGTCCGCGAGCATCCCGGAGCTGCGGACGCGGTCGCCCTGCTCGGGCTTCTTGCCCCGCGAGGAGTTCCGGCCCGAACCACCGACGGCGACCGACTCCGTGTCCTCGGCCTCGCTGTAGACGCGGTCCAGGATGTCGGCGATCTTCTTCCGCAGCGGCTGCGGATCGACGCCCCGCTCCTCGTTGTACGCGACCTGCTTGGCGCGGCGGCGATCGGTCTCGTCGATGGCGTGCTGCATCGAGTCGGTGATCTTGTCGGCGTACATGTGCACCTCGCCCGACACGTTTCGCGCCGCGCGGCCGATCGTCTGGATCAGCGACGTGCCACTGCGGAGGAAGCCCTCCTTGTCCGCGTCGAGGATCGCGACCAGCGAAACCTCGGGCAGGTCGAGACCCTCACGGAGCAGGTTGATGCCGACCAGTACGTCGAAATCGCCCGCACGCAGCTGCCGCAGCAGCTCGACCCGGCGCAGTGTGTCCACCTCGGAGTGCAGGTACCGCACCCGGATGCCCAGCTCCAGCAGATAGTCGGTGAGGTCCTCGGCCATCTTCTTGGTCAGCGTGGTGACCAGGACGCGCTCGTCCTTCTCGGCCCGCTCGCGGATCTCGTGCACCAGGTCGTCGATCTGGCCCTCGGTCGGCTTCACGACGACCTTCGGGTCGACCAGGCCGGTGGGCCGGATGACCTGCTCGACGAACTCGCCGCCCGCCTGCCCCATCTCGTACGGCCCCGGCGTCGCCGACAGGTACACCGTCTGCCCGATCCGGTCGCTGAACTCCTCCCAGGTCAACGGCCGGTTGTCGACCGCGCTGGGCAGCCGGAACCCGAAGTCGACCAGGTTCCGCTTCCGCGACATGTCGCCTTCGAACATGCCGCCGATCTGCGGGACGGTCTGGTGCGACTCGTCGATGACCAGCAGGAAGTCGTCCGGGAAGTAGTCGATGAGCGTGGCGGGCGCGGAGCCCGCCGAACGGCCGTCGATATGCCGCGAGTAGTTCTCGATACCGGAGCAGAACCCGACCTGGCGCATCATCTCGATGTCGTACGCGGTGCGCATCCGCAGCCGCTGCGCCTCGAGCAGCTTGCCCTGCTTCTCCAGCTCGGCCAGCCGCTCCTCCAGCTCGGCCTCGATACCGCGGATGGCCTTCTCCATCCGCTCCGGGCCCGCGACGTAGTGCGTGGCCGGGAAGATGCGGACCTCGTCGACCTCTTTCACGATGTCGCCGGTGAGCGGGTGCAGGTAGTAGAGCTTCTCGATCTCGTCGCCGAAGAACTCGACGCGGATCGCCAGCTCTTCGTACGCCGGGATGATCTCGACCGTGTCGCCGCGGGCGCGGAAGGTGCCGCGCGCGAAGGCGATGTCGTTGCGGGTGTACTGCACGTCCACCAGCGCGCGGAGGAAGACGTCACGATCGAGCTGCTCGCCGACCTTCAGCTTCGTCGACCGGTCCAGGTACGACTGCGGCGTGCCGAGGCCGTAGATGCACGAGACACTCGCGACCACGATGACGTCGCGCCGGGACAGCAGGTTCATCGTCGCCGAGTGCCGCAGCCGCTCGACGTCGTCGTTGATCGACGAGTCCTTCTCGATGTAGGTGTCCGTCTGCGCGATGTACGCCTCGGGCTGGTAGTAGTCGTAGTAACTGACGAAGTATTCGACCGCGTTGTTCGGGAACAGCTCCCTCAGCTCGTTCGCCAGCTGCGCGGCGAGCGTCTTGTTCGGCGCCATCACCAGCGTCGGGCGCTGGACGCGCTCGATCAGCCAAGCCGTCGTCGCCGACTTGCCGGTACCCGTGGCACCGAGCAGCACGACGTCCTTCTCGCCCGCGTTGATCCGGCGTTCGAGCTCGTCGATGGCCGCCGGCTGGTCACCGGCGGGCTTGTACTCGCTGACCACCTCGAACCGGCCGCCCGTCCGGGGGATGTCCGTGACGGGGCGGAAGTCCGACTGGGCGAGCACGGGGTGTTCGGATGCGAAAGCCACGGGAACCAGAGTAGGCGCAGGGTCCGACAGTTTCCGTTTCGCCTGGTCGGGATCAGCAGGAACAGTCACAACAGTTACAGCAGTCACAACCGTCGCAGTTGTTGCACACTGCCTCGTGCGGCTTCCCGCTCCACGCCCCGGGGAACGGGTCCCGGCAGCAGAACTGGCACGAACAGCACATGTAGGTGGCCACCGTGCAACCGAGGAAGAACCCCCTCGGCTGGGCGGGCACCCGGAACTTCGGCGTCCAGCAGCAACCACCCTGGCCATCGACAGGCCCGTCGCCGTGCTTCCGCTTCTTCTTCGGCGGCTCCTGCGGCGGCCCTCCGCCACCGGGTGCGCCCTGCGGCGGAACCGGCCTCGGTGGCGGCGCCTGGTGCCCACCCTGCGGATAGGGCTGCTGGGGATAAGGCGGCTGGGGATAGGGCTGCTGCTGATACGGCTGGTGGGGATGCTGTTGCGGCCGGGGTCCGGGGCCGATCCAGCCCGGCGGCGGCTGCTGGGGGCCGTGCCCGTGACCGGTGAGGTTGTGCCCGAAGGACCGTCGCACCGCCTGCCGCAGTTCGTGCACCAGCAGGGCGTGAACCAGCTTCGGCTGGTCGAACTTCACTTCGCGAAGGGCGAGTTCGACACCGAGCACGGCGTCGTCGCACAACCGTCGTGCTTCGGCGAGGTCGGTGCCGGTGGCGGTCAGCGGGTTCCACGCGCCGGCGGCCTCGTCTTCGGCGAGGTCTTCGACGGCGTCGAGCAGGTGAGCGGCCCTGCCGAACAGGCGTCCGGCCTCGGCCAGCGGCGCGGCGTTCTCCGGGCGGCCCGCGATGACCGCGGTGTGCGCGAACGCGGCCGCGGTCGCCAGTTCGGCCGGTTCGGTCGCGAGGACGGCCGAATCACCCAGGTGGAGGGCACGTTCGATCTCGCCCTGCCGGTCGACGGCCTCGGTCAAGACCGCCGTGTCGAAGCCGATCCGGCTGCCCGTGCGGCTCCCCTGGTCCGCCCAGCGCGTCGCGACCCGCCTCGCGGCGAGAGCGACGGAACGCCGCGCGAAGGCGCCGTCGCGGTCCTCGACGTGGTCACTGATCTTGGCCGACGCCAGCACCAAGGAGACAGCGGCCGCGAGCTGAGCACCGCCGCCTTTCGCGACCGATGTCCCCTTCATCGCCCGAAGCGGGCAAGGGCCGGCGTCGCGCCGCCCCTCCGCACGGGGTGACTGCGCTTCGACGAGCGCCGAGATGATCAGGCCGTCGTAGTTCGTCACCATTCGGGCGAGTTGTCCGTGTTCGTCGCGCAGCGCCAGGCAAAGACCGCAGAGATGGGCGAGCCAGTCCGCGTGCAGACCTGCGGAAAGCCGGTGACGGCACGGCCTGATGATCCCGAACATACGTCGACTCCCACTCACCCTTATGGCGGAACCAGCGCACCTTATCCGGCCAGGCGGCTCCACTCCCCCGGAACCGCGAAACCGGTGATCGTCCACCCGGTTGGGCGGTGTTCGCGGGCGTCGGCTCCTTCCAAGATGGGCGCATGACCGCGCTGCATCCGCCGAAGGTCGAGTACTTCGACCCCGCCGCGAAGACCAACACCGACCCCAAGGGCGTCGTGAGGGACGTCGACGAATACCGCGAAGAGCCCTTCGGCCTCTACATGGCGCGGCCGACGCCGGGGCGGGCGCAGTTCCACTACCTCGAGTCCTGGCTGTTGCCGGATCTCGGCCTGCGGATCACCGATTTCTGGTTCAACCCCGGTCACGAACGCGATCAGGACTTCTACCTCGACGTCGTCGACATCCGCCGCGAGGGCGGCGTCTGGGTGGCCACCGACCTCTATCTCGATCTCGTGCTGCGGGACAAGAAGTCCGTCCAGGTGATCGACACCGACGAACTCCTCGCCGCGGTCACCGCCGGGCTGCTCTCCCCCGCCGACGGCGAACGCGCGCTCGATGTCAGCCACGCGACCGTCGACGGACTGGCCACCCACGGCCACGACCTGCGCGGATGGCTGTCCACAAAGGACATCACCCTCGGCTGGCGGCGGCACTGAGCGGCCGGCATCCATCGTTCGATTGATCTTCACTCATCCCTTGGGCGAGGCGGATTCCGACCGGCTGATGGATACCCGGAAGGGCGCCTTTGCGGAACTCTCGATCACGGAGTAACCGATCGAGAGGGGGGCGGATACCCGTGGTCATCAAGACCGAGGGGCTCCGAGAACACGCGGAAGTCGCGCCGTTCGCGAGGGCACCGGTGCTGGCGGTCGCCGGGGCGATGGGGGCGGTTCTCGCGGCGACGGCCGGTCGCTACGGCTATTTCGGCGACGAGTTGTACTTCTTGGCGGCCGGTCGGCATCTGGACTGGGGGTATGCCGACCAGCCGCCGTTGTTGCCGCTGCTGGCCCGGCTGATGGACGGATTCGGCGCCGATTCGCCATTCGTCCTGCGGATCCCGGCGATGCTGGCGATGGTCGCCGGTGTCGTGCTGACCGCGCTCATCGCCAGGGAACTGGGCGGTGGCCGCAAAGCGCAGACGATCGCGGCGGTGACCTTCGCGGTGTCCCTCCAGATGCTGGGCAGCGGGCATTACCTGGCGACCAGCACGATCGACCCGTTCCTGTGGACACTCCTGCTGTGGCTGCTCGTCCGGTGGACGCGGACCCGCGAAGACCGGCTTCTGCTCTGGAGCGGGGTGGTCACCGGATTCGCGCTGAACACGAAGTTCCTCATCGGGGGCTTCTGGGCCGTCGCACTGGTCGCCGCGGCGATGTTCGACCCCCGATACCTCGTCCGCCGTCCGGCGCTTTGGTTCGGCGCGTTGATCGCCGCCGCGATGATCGCGCCGACGCTCGTCTGGCAGGCGGCGAACGGATGGCCGCAACTGACCATGGGCGCGGCGATCTCCCAAGAGGTCTCGGCGGGCTGGGGTGGGCGGGCCACGTTCATCCCGACGCTGGTGCTCAGCGCCGGGGTTCCGGTGGGGATGATCATGCTCGGCTACGGCCTGTGGCGGCTGCTGCGGTCCGAACGGCTGCGGCCGTACCGTTTCCTCGGCTGGACCGCGCTCGGCGTCCTCGCCCTCTTCCTGCTGGCGAACGGGCGCTACTACTACGCGGCGGGGATGTTCGCCCCGCTGTTCGCGGCCGCGGCGGTGGAGATCGAAGCGGGGCAGGCGTCGAAGTACTGGCGTTGGCTGGCCACGTGGCCGGTGTACGTCGTCGCCGCGCTGATCGCCATCCCGCAATCGCTCCCGATCCTCCCGAGGGCGGAGCTGGCGAGTGCCCCGGAGTGGGCCCGTCCGGTGTTCGCCGTCGAGGAGATCGGCTGGCGGGAGATCACGGAGTCGGTGGCGAGGGCGTACCGGACGGCGCCCGATCCGGCCCGAACCGGGATCGTGGCGGCGAAGTACTGGCAGGCGAGCGCGATCGACCATTACGGACCGGAGCTCGGGCTCCCGTCGCCGTCGAGTCCCAACCGCGGCTACGCCACGCTGCCGAGACCGCCGGAATCGGCACGGGACGTCCTGTTCGTCGGGAACGACCCTTCGGGGCTTGTGCCGTACTTCACGCGGATCCGTGAGGTCGGTGTGCTCGACAACCGGGCTGGGATCACGAACACGAGTCAGGGCATGAAGATCTGGTTGGCCACCGGCCGGAACGGGACCTGGGACACGGTATGGCCGAAACTCACGGACTGGGGGTTCTGATGCTCCAGCGGTCCTCTCACGCCCGACGCGCCACGCCGTCGGCACGTAAGGTGCGAGAGGACCGGCACCCGAAAGATCTGCGAGGAATGGATGGAAGCCGCCCACGCGGCCGAAACACCGACCGTGTCCAGTGCGGCGTTCGCCCGGCTCCCGGTGGCGCTGCTCGCCGCCGCGGCCGCGGCGGTCCTGCTGGCGACGGCGTGGCGCTACGGCTACTTCGGCGACGAACTGTACTTCCTCTCCGCGGGCAAGCGGCTGGCCTGGGGTTACGCGGATCAGCCGCCGGTGCTGCCCTTCCTGGCGCTGGCGATGGACACGCTCGCGCCGGGCAACGTCTTCGTCTTCCGCCTGCCCGCCGTCCTCGCGACGGCCGCCGGTGTCGTGTTCACCGGGCTCATCGCCTACGAGATGGGCGGGGACCGCCGGGCGCAGACCCGTGCCGCCGCCGCGTACGCGATCTGCGGGCAGTTCCTCGGCAGCGGGCACTACCTGGCGACGTCGACGATCGACCCAGCGCTGTGGACGCTCATCGCGTGGCTGCTCGTCCGGTGGATGCGGACGCGTGACGACAACCTGCTGCTGTGGCTGGGCGCGGCGACCGCCGTCGCGCTGAACGTCAAGCTCCTCATCGCGACGTTCTGGGTCGCCGCCGGGATCGCGATCCTGCTCTTCGGGCCGCGGGATCTCTTGCGCAGGCCCAAACTCTGGGCAGGCGCGGGGATCGCCGCGCTGTCGATGGTGCCGACGCTCTGGTGGCAGGCCGCGAACGGCTGGCCGCAGCTGGAGATGGGCGACGTCATCGCGCACGAGACCACCGGCGGCTGGAGCGGGCGTGCCGGGTTCCTGCCCGCCCTGCTCACCGGGGCCGGGCTCGGCATCGGCGTCGTCGGCGTCCTTTACGGACTCTGGGTCCTGCTGTTCTCGTCCAGGCTGCGCCCCTACCTGTTCCTCGGCTGGACGGCCGTCGGCGTGATCGCGCTGTTCATCCTGTCCAACGGCAGGTACTACTACGCGGCGGGCATGTTCGGCGTCCTGTGGGCGGGTGCCGCCGTCCACTTCGGACAGTTGAAGCCGTCACTGTGGTTTCGCTGGATCCCGACCTGGCCGGTGTTCCTGCTTTCCGCGTTGTACACCCTCCCGTACGCGCTGCCGGTGTGGCCGTCCGCCTGGCTCGCGGAAGGGCGTGACGTACCGCGCCCGGCGTACGCGCTGGAGGAGATCGGCTGGCCGGACCTCGCCCGTTCGGTCGCCGACGCCTATCACCGGCTCCCGCCGGAACAGCGGGAGCGCACCACCCTCGTCACGGCAGGCTATTGGCAGGCCGGAGCGCTGGACCGGTACGGCGCCGACTACGGGCTGCCCGCCGTGTACAGCCCGAGCCGCGGGTTCTGGTACTTCGGGCATCCACCCGAGACCGCGGACAGCGTCCTGTTCGTCGGGCCGGATCCGGCGCGGCTGCTCCGGTCCTTCACCGACGCCAGGATCGTCTCGCGCGTGGACAACGCGACCGGTGTGCGCAACGTGAGCCGCGGGATGCCGATCTGGCTGGTCACCGGTCACACCGCAACCTGGGCCGAGGCTTGGCCCGCGCTACGGGAATTCCGGGTCTGATCGAGCCGGCGCCTACGGGGTCCAGCCGGTCGACTTCGCCCAGGCGTCGGCGCGGGTGAAGGCGGCGTCGACCCAGACCTGCTTCTCGTCGGTGTACTGCTCGACGGTCCCGTCGCCTGCGTGCTTCGCGGCCATGGCGTTCTTGACGGCCGCATAGGCGTCGCGTTCGCCGGGGTTCTGCCGCAGCCATTCCGGGAACAGCAGCGCGAGCCGCCAGGCAGGGGTCTCCTGCGAGCGGACGTGCAGGTTGACCGGGCGCCGGGGATCGCCGCCGAAGTGGAACCGCTTGGGCCAGGTGCCCTCTTCACCGTGCGCGTCGTCGTACCACTCCCCTTCCGCGCGCGGGAACCCCGCGTCGGAAAGTGCCTGGGCCAGCTCGTCGGCCTTGTCCAAAGTGGACACGGTCAGCTGGAGGTCGAGGATGTCCTTGGCGGGCAGCCCCGGGACGGACGTCGAGCCGATGTGATCGATCCGCACGGCGTTGTCGCCCGCCACCACGCGGATCCGCGCGAGCGCCCGCTCGGCCTGCACGGGCCACGTCTCGTCGTACGGCGAGATCTTCGGCGACATCGGCGCCCGCGGCTTGCGGAGCCGCACGTTCGCCTCGAACGGGGTCAGCCGATCCGCCCACAGTGCGTCGACTTCGGCGAGCACGATGTCGGGCGCTCCGCTGTTGTCGAACCACACGTCGGCCACCGCCCGGCGCTGATCGGTCGTGGCCTGCGCCTTGATCCTGGCGCGCGCGTCCGGTTCGGCCATGCCCCGTGCCTCGACCAGGCGGCGGACCCGGACCTCCTCCGGCGCGTCGACCATGACGACGAGGTGGTACATCGGCGCCAGCCCGCCTTCGACCAGCAGCGGGATGTCGTGGACGATGATCGCGTCCGGCGCGGCGGCCGCCATCAGCTCGGCCGTCCTGGCGCCGACCCTCGGATGAACGATCGAGTTCAGCCGCTTGCGCGAGTCCTCGTCGGCGAACGCCTTCGCGGCGAGGGCGGGCCGATCGAGCGCACCGTCGGAGCCCAGGATGTCTTCCCCGAACGCCTCCACGAGTTCGGCGAGCCCCGGCGTCCCCGGTTCGACGACCTCCCTGGCGATCTTGTCGGAGTCGATGAGGACGGCGCCGTGCTCGGAAAGCCGGTTCGCCACCGTCGATTTTCCGGCGCCGATCCCGCCGGTCAGGCCCACACGCAGCATGTCGATCAGCCTAGATGAAGGTCCTCCCGGCGGCCGAGGTGCCGCAACATGCCCCGCAGCCTGCCGGCGATCTCGGCTTCGGCCACTTCCCCGCGCAGCAGCACGAATCCGATCGCCCCGGCGAACACGTCCTCGATCACGGCCGGATCGGTGCCCTCGGGGAACTCGCCCTTCCCGACCGCGTCCCTGGCGAGCTCGGCGAGACCGGACAACCGCGGCCGGAGGTACCGCTCGACGTAGGCGCCGACCAGGTTCGGATGATCCACCGACGCGCCGACGACCCTGGCCATCAACATCCGGAACCTGTTCTGGCTCAACAAGCGCGCGACCGTGACGACGAGTTCGCCGATCGACTCCGCGTTCGCGCCCTCGGGTGGACGCGCGTGCTCCAGTGCCGCCAGGAACAAGTCCTCCTTGGACTTCCACCGCCGGTACACGGTCATCTTCGCGACACCGGCCCGTTTGGCGATCGCCTCGATGCTGGCGCCGCCGAACCCGTCCTCGATCAGCAGATCCAGCGCGGCGTCCAAGATCGCCACGTCGTTGCCCGGATCACGGGGGCGCCCGCCTACCCTGTCCACCGCATGTCGTTCAGCCACGCGGCCATCTTGTCCGGTGCCGGAAGCCCGCGCCAAGCCAGGTGCCCGTCCGGCCTGACCAGCAGCACGTCGCGCGATCCCTTGCACACCAAGGTGCCGACCAGATCGGCACCGAGTTGCCCGGCGACCGCCTCGGTGTGCCGGGCTGCCTGTCCGGCGTCGCCTGCCACGACCGTCCAGCGCCCGGATATCGCCGCGTGCAACGTCGTCTCGACGCCGTCCGTCCGTCGGCACCTCAGGTCCGGCACCCGGTCCCCCGGCCGGGGTTTGCGGGCCCACCGGCTCGCGCCCGGCGCCAGCGGCCCGCCTCGGTAGGTGGTGTCCAGCTGGGACGCGACCAGCCACAGCCGGCGCTGCACCGCGGTCGACCGGATCGCCGGCATCACCAGCCGGTCGCGCACCAGTCGTTTCCACGGCCGGTCGGGCAGCATGATGTCCACCGCGCCGCTGGTCGCGGCCAGCACCTTGCGGGCGAGGGGCCGCCGCTCGCCCTCGTAGGTGTCGATCAGTTCCTCCCCAGCCAGACCGCGAGCGACCAGGGTGAGCTTCCAGGCCAGGTTCTCGGCGTCCCCCAGTCCGGTGTTCTGCCCCTGCCCGCCGGTCGGGCTCTGGATATGCGCCGCGTCGCCCGCGAGCAGAAGCCTGCCTTGCCGGTACCGGTCCGCGAGTCTGCGGTGGATGCGGAACTCCGAACTCCACCGCACCTCGGTGACGGTGTCCCGCGACAGCCCGCTCCGGCGGCAGAATTCGCTCAGCACCTCCTCGCCGATCTGCTCGGTCGAGAGTCCTTCCGGCAGGCCGGGAAGCGGCTCGGTGAACACCCGCCAGGCGTTGTCCGGCAACGCGGTCACCGACAACATCCGCCCGGTGTCCATCCAGGTGACACTGCCGTCGTGGTCGAACGGCCAGTTCGCGCGTACATCGGCCATCAGCAGCCGCTCGATCAGTTTCCGCCCGGAGAAGCCGATACCGGCGATCCGGCGGACCGCGCTGTGCGCGCCGTCGCAGCCGATGAGCCACGAGGCTTCGATCTCGCGCTCGTCGGTGTCCACGGCGACGGTCACCCCGTCCGCGCGCTGCCGGGCGCCGGTCACCTTGGTGCCCCATTCGACCTTGCCGCCCACCTCGGCGAGCCGCGCCCGCAACGCGCCTTCGACCTCGGCCTGAGAGATCAGCAACGTGGGTTTCGGCAGCATCGCGGCGGCCTTGCCGACCTGCAGTTTCAGCACCGTGCGCGGGCCGTCGTTGTAGTACATGTTGAGCAGCGACCGGGACCGGCTGCGCAGATCGCCCAGCGCGCCGATCCGTTCCAGCACTTCGACGCCACGGGGCTGCAGGCCGAGGGCGCGGGACGTGGTGACCGGCCCGGGGGCGGCGTCCACCAGCCGGACGTCGACGTCATGCATGAACAGGTGAACGGCGAGCGCGAGGCCGGTCGGGCCAGCGCCCACGATGACAAGAGGTTCGCTCATGTTTGTAAACGATACCGTCTCGTTTACTAACCTGTCCAGACTTCGCACAGGGTGACGAGAGAGGCACATCCGGCACAGAAGGGTGTAAAAGGCAAGTTGATAGTGACGCGAGACTCAACCTTTACGGGTGACACGCCGGGCGGTTACGCCGCATCAGGGGCTTCATTGCGTACCGTGCGCGGCGAAGGTCGCCCACACGGAGGAAAGATGGCAGACGGCAAGCACGTCGGAAGGCACCGGCTCGGTACGCCGGGCCTGGTGCACTGTGTCCTCCATCGTCCCGTGGCCGAGGCCCTCGCCGAATATCGGCGTACCTGGCTGAGCGCGCTCCTGGTCCCGGCCAAGCACAGCTTCGCCGGACTCCGCCGCAAGGCTCGCGCCGCGGCGCTCGAACGCATCTGGGTGCCGGCCGTCCGGCCCGCCACTTCCTGACGCTTCTTCTCCCCCCTACCGCATTCAGTCCTCTGGATGCGGTAGTTGCGCGTGCAAGGATCGCATTCAGAGGACGAAATGCGGGCAAAAGAAAGCGGCCCCGGTCCGTGTGGACCGGGGCCGCTGTCTGTCAGCTACTGGCTGAGCGCCTGGATCACGCGCCGCCCGACAGCTTCTCGCGGAGAGCCGCGAGCTGCTCGTCGCTGGCGAGCGTGCCACCGCTCTTGGCCTCGGCCGGAGCGGAGGTGTAGCTCTGCTCGCCCGAGTCGCCGGAGGTGACACCGGTCGCGGCGTCGGCCGCGGCTTCCGCGTCGGCCTCGGCGGCCTTGACGACCTGCTTCATGTGAGCCTCGTAGCGGGTGTGAGCTTCGGCGTACTGACGCTCCCACTCCTCACGCTGCTTGTCGAAGCCTTCCTGCCACTCCTGGGTGTCCGGGTCGAAGCCTTCGGGGTAGATGTAGTTGCCCTCGGCGTCGTACTCGGCGGCCATGCCGTACTGGGTCGGGTCGAACTCGGTCTCCGGCGTGACGCCCTCGTTCGCCTGCTTCAGCGACAGCGAGATGCGACGACGCTCGAGGTCGATGTCGATGACCTTGACCATCACGTCGCCGTTGACCTGGACGACCTGCTCCGGGATCTCCACGTGGCGCTCGGCCAGCTCGGAGATGTGCACCAGGCCCTCGATGCCCTCCTCGACGCGCACGAACGCACCGAACGGGACGAGCTTGGTGACCTTGCCCGGCACGATCTGGCCGATCGCGTGGGTGCGGGCGAACTGACGCCACGGGTCTTCCTGGGTCGCCTTCAGCGACAGCGAGACGCGCTCGCGGTCCATGTCGACGTCCAGAACCTCGACCGTGACCTCCTGGCCGACCTCGACGACCTCGGACGGGTGGTCGATGTGCTTCCAGGACAGCTCGGAGACGTGCACCAGGCCGTCGACGCCACCCAGGTCCACGAAGGCACCGAAGTTGACGATGGACGACACGACACCCTTGCGGACCTGGCCCTTGGCGAGCGCGTTGAGGAACTCGCTGCGCACCTCGGACTGGGTCTGCTCCAGGTAGGCGCGGCGGGACAGGACCACGTTGTTGCGGTTCTTGTCCAGCTCGATGATCTTCGCCTCGAGCTCGCGGCCGACGTACGGCTGCAGGTCGCGCACGCGGCGCATCTCGACCAGCGACGCGGGCAGGAAGCCGCGGAGGCCGATGTCCAGGATGAGGCCGCCCTTGACGACCTCGATGACGGTGCCCTTGACGGGCTCGTCCTTCTCCTTGAGCTCCTCGATCGTGCCCCAGGCGCGCTCGTACTGCGCACGCTTCTTGGACAGGATCAGACGGCCTTCCTTGTCCTCCTTCTGGAGAACCAGGGCTTCGACCTCATCGCCGACGGTGACAACCTCAGCCGGGTCGACATCGTGCTTGATGGAGAGCTCGCGCGAGGGGATGACACCCTCGGTCTTGTAGCCGATGTCGAGCAGGACCTCGTCACGGTCGACCTTGACGATGGTTCCTTCGACGATGTCGCCATCGTTGAAGTACTTGATCGTCTTGTCGATCGCAGCGAGGAAGTCTTCCTCCGACCCGATGTCGTTGATAGCGACTTGCTGGGGCCCGGTGGGGGCGGTCGGGGCGGTGGCGGTGTCGGTCGTCATTAGGCGGGTTGCTCCGGTGGATGGGAAGTAGTGGGTTTGCAGTTAGGGCACCATGGGCTTCCGACATGAGGCGACCGCATAAGCAAACGTCCACAGGGAACGACCGCGAGCATCACCGCATCCGGTACGCGACCCCCTGACCCGGACGCTGAGCGAACCGGGGGAAAGAGTAGCGCGAACCCACTGCGCTAACAGATATCCTACGCGGCCCCCTGTACACGGCACAATCAGGGTCGCCCCCACGATCACGGCGGGCGGATAGGCTGTGCCGCGAAGCCCTGACCTGGGGAAAGGATATCGGTTTGAGCCAGCAGTCCGTCACCGAGCCCGATCGGCACGCACAGGCCGAGGAGCGGCTCGGCACCGCGGGGGTCGCCTACCGGGCGGTCTCGGCGCCGGAAGCGACCGCCGCGAACCTGGCGTGGTGGGACGCCGACGCCGACGACTATCAGGCGACCCACGGCGGGTTCCTCGGCGACGCGGACTTCGTCTGGTGCCCGGAAGGCGTCCGCGAGGCCGACGTCGCGCTTCTGGGTGAAGTCGACGGCAAGCGGATTCTCGAAGTCGGCTGCGGGCAGGCGGCCTGCTCGCGCTGGCTCGCCGCGCAGGGCGCCGAGGCGGTGGCGACCGATCTGTCGGCGGGCATGCTGCGGCACGCGCGGGAAGGCAATGAGCGGACCGGCACGCCCGTCCCGCTCGTGCAGGCGACGGCCGAGTCGCTCCCGTTCGCCGACGCGAGTTTCGACGCGGCGTGCTCGGCCTTCGGCGCGGTGCCGTTCGTGGCGTCGGTGGACGTCGTCTTCGCCGAAGTCCACCGAGTGCTCCGGCCGGGTGCCCGCTGGGTGTTCTCGGTGACCCATCCGATGCGCTGGATCTTCCCCGACGACCCCGGCCCGCAGGGCCTCACGGTCACCCAGCCGTATTTCGACCGCACGCCTTACGTCGAGGTCGACGAAGAGGGCGTCGCGACGTACGTCGAGTACCACCGCACCCTCGGCGACTACGTCCGCGCGCTCTCCGACGCCGGCTTCGCGCTCACTGATCTCATCGAGCCCGCTTGGCCGGAAGGGCACACCCGCACCTGGGGACAGTGGAGCCCGTTGCGCGGCAAGCTCTTCCCCGGCACCGCGATCTTCTGCACCCAGCGGGGATGACCCCGGCGGCGGAACGGCAGCGGGCGCGGTTCGCCGCGCTCGACCCGTTGCTTCCGCCGCCTCCCCCGCTCCCTCCGGGCGAACCCCTCGAAGCAGGCGGCGCCAGCGGGACGATCACGCACGTGCGGTTCGCGGCGGGTTCCTGGCAACGGCTCTGGAGCCCCGCGCATCTGCAGATCCTCTCCGCCGTCCTTCCCCTCGACGCCGTCGCGGGCATGAGCGCGTTGCTTTCCGCCTGGCGCGAGCGAATCGCGCTCGCCGACGCCGAACCGGATTCGTCGTGCACGGTCACCTGGCCCAGCCGTGACGTCGCGGTCTCACGGGCCCTGCTCGACCACGGGCTCGCGCCGCAACTGGCGCTGGCCGTCCGCGCGCCCGCGGCAGGGGAAGCTCATTCCGTACCCGGCGTGACCATCCGCGCGTCGACGCGGGGCGATCTGGAGGAGATCGTCGGGCTTCGGTTCGAAGAACTTCGCTACACCTCGCTCGTCGGCCACGGTGTCGTCCGGCCCGGCGCCCAAGCCCTGCTCGCCGAAGAGGTCCGGCGCGGCCTGCAGTTCGGCGGCCGGGTCTGGATCGCCGAGGAGGAAGGTCTCACGGTCGGGATGGTGACCGGCGGAAAGCGCTCCCCGATCCCCGGAGACGCGCTCGCCGGACGCCTGCCGCCGGGCGAATGGGGCTACGTCGGAACGCTCGCGGTCACCGCGGCCGCGCGGGGACGCGGGATCGGGCGCGCGCTGACCGCCGTCGTGCACGACGAGCTGTTCTCGCCGTCGCTGCGCGGTACCTTCGTCTCGTACAATCCGGCGAATCCGCTGTCCCCGGTGTTCTGGCACCGGCAGGGTTATCGTCCTCTGTGGACGACGTGGGCGGCCGCCCCGGCCGCGGCCCTTCGGTAGCGGATCCCGGCGCGGCCGACCCTGGGGACGGGATGGAAATCGAGAAGACCTTGTTCGACGCGCACCGCGCCCGGTTCGCGTCGATCGACGGGTTCCTGCCCGAGGCGGCACCGGCCCCGGTCGTCGGCGAACGCGTGGACGCGGCCACCGCGGCCGGCGTCCAGGTCACCGGGGTGGTGCAACGTCAGCTGCACGGGCCGGACGACGTCCCCCTGCTGTGGTCGGCCGCCGACGTGCGCCAGCTGTTCCCGTTCATCGGGGACACCGGCACCGAGGGCATGGACGTGCTCCTGCGCGCGTGGCGGACGTGGATGGACGCCGAATCCCCCGGCGAGGACTCGTCATGCGTGGTCAACTGGCCGAGCCGCGACGCCGAGGCGATCCGCGCCTTCCTCGACCACGGGCTGGTGCCGATGTCCGCGCTCGCGGTGCGTACCGGCGGCCATCGGGACGCCCCGGCCGCCGAGGGTGTCGCCGTCCGCCGGGCCCGGCGCGACGACTTCGACACCGTGCTCGCGATGGCCGTGTCGACCCACGACTACATCGGCCAGGTCGCCACCCGGCACCGCCCGAACGCCGCGCAACTGCTCGCCCCGGCGCTGGAACGCGCGCTCGACAAGGATCTCCCGCTGCTGTGGCTGGCCGAACGCGACGCCCGCATCGCGGCGTTCGCGCACGGCGCGTGGATCACCTCCTCGCCCGGCTCGGCCGAGGCCGAACTGCTCCCCCACGGCCGCTGGGGCTACGTCTACAACGTCGTCACCCTGCCCGGCCTGCGCGGAAGCGGGCTCGGCCGCACACTGATGTCGGTGGTGCACAAGGAGTTCGCCGCCGACGGCGCGGACGGCACCTACCTCTACTACAACCCGACCAACCCGCTCTCCTCGGTGTTCTGGCACCGGCAGGGTTATCGTCCACTGTGGACGTCCTGGGAGGTCCATCCGGCTTCGGCCCTGCGTTAGTCGTCCGGTTTGCGGAGGTTTCGTCACTCTTGTGTGTGACGTGAGCCCCCCAAGGTTGTGCACCTCCCAGGTCAGGGCTAACTTTTGAACTGACCAGTCAGTTTAAAAGTTCCGCGAGTCACCGACCTGGGAGTTCTTCGTGCGGGTTCAAGCCGACAGGGTGTCCGTGACCGGACCCCACGGCACGTTGCTGTCGCCCACTTCGCTCACCGTTTCGGGTGGTGAGCTGGCGATAGTGCACGGCGAGCCAGGGGTCGGCGTCACCGCCTTCGGGCTGGCGCTGGCAGGCAGGCTGAAGCCCGCCACCGGGACGGTGACCGTCGAGGGCGGGGATCCGCACAAGGTCGTGGCGATCGTCGACTCCCCCGGGGTGAGCGAGCCGGATGGCGCGTTGTCGCTGCAGGTCGTCGTCGGGGAGGAACTCGAACTCGCGAAGCGCCCGGCGAACAAGGCCGCCGTCGCGAGCTGGCTGGCCGAGCACGACGCCGCCGCCTTCGCCACCACCCGCTTCGAGAACATCGAACCCGTGACGCGCACCCGGCTGCTCACCGCGCTCGCCGCGAGCCGTGAGGGCGTCGGCGTCCTCGTGCTCGACACCCCGGACCGGCACACCAGCGACGTCGACAGCTGGGCGCGGCTCGCCCGCGAGCACGCCGAGCGCGGCCTCGCCGTCATCGTGCTGACCGCCACCACCCCGGTTTCGGCCCTGCCGGAGAAGCCCGCGCGCTGCGGCGCCCTCGAGCAGCCCGACCCCGTGCGCTGCGCGCCGGTCGAAACCGCTGAGATCGAAGAGACTTCAGGAGACCAGGAATGAATCCCGTCCGGATCGCCGCCAACGAGCTGCGCCGGCTGAGCAGTGGCACCCTGCCGAAGCTCGCCATGGCCGCGCTCGTCCTGGTGCCGCTGCTCTACGCGTCCTTCTACCTCTACGCGAACTACGACCCGTACTCGCGCCTGGACAAGCTGCCCGCAGCCGTCTTCACCTCCGACACCGGCGCGAAGGACTCGGCCGGCGTGGAACGCAACGTCGGCCGTGAGGTCACCGACGAACTGGTCAAATCCGGCACGTTCCAGTGGCACGAGGTGTCCCAGGACGAGGCCGCGAAGGGCGTCCGCGACGACAAGTACTCGTTCGCGATCGGCATCCCGCGCGACTTCTCCACCGCGCTGCTGTCCTCGGGCAACTTCCAGCCCCAGCAGGCGACGATCACGCTGACCACCAACGACGCGAACAACTATCTGTCCGGCACCATCGCGAAACAGGTCGCCGAGCAGGTCCGCAAGACGATCGCGGAGAAGGTCGGCAGCGAGGCGGCGGACAAGTTCCTGGTCGGCTTCTCCACGATCTACGGCAAGATCCAGGAGGCCTCGACGGGTGCTTCGCAGCTCGCCGACGGCGCCGGCAAGCTCAAGACCGGGCAGCAGCAGCTGGCCGACGGCGCCAACCAGCTCGCGTCGGGCAGCTCCCAGCTGGCGACCGGCCTCGGCACCCTGAAGTCCAGTACCGCCCAGCTCCCCGCGCAGACCCAGAAGCTCGCCGACGGCGCCGGTCAGGTCGCCGACGGGAACCAGAAGGTCGCCGACGCCGCCTCGCTCGCGGCGACGGCTTCCGGCGACATCCAGACCAAACTCGACGGTTACCGCACCCAGCTCGCGCAGGATCTGCGTGCCGCCGAAGTCCCCGAGGCGAAGGTGCAGGAGATCCTGAGCCGCCTCGACACCCTCCGGTCGCCGGTCGACCAGGCGAACACGAAGATCCAGGGCGCGAACAGCCAGCTGATCCAGCTCGCGTCCGGCGCCCGGCAGGTGTCCGACGGCGCGCACCAGCTGGCCTCGGCCACCCCGCAGCTCACCAGCGGCATCGCGCAGGCGGCCGACGCGTCGGCGCAGATCCGCGACGGCGCCGCGAAGCTGAACGACGGCGAGAAGACCGCGGTCAACGGCACGAACCAGCTCGCCGACGGCGCGGTGCAACTGCGCGACGGGCTCGCGGCCGGGCTGAAGGAGATCCCGAACCCGGACGACCCCACCCGGGCGGCGACCGCCAACACCATCGCGGACCCGGTGGCGGTCAACTCCTCCGGTGTCGCCTCGGCCGGGACCTACGGCGCGGGTCTCGCCCCGTTCTTCATCTCGCTCGCGACCTGGATCGGCGCGTTCGTGCTGTTCCTGTTGCTGCGCCCGCTTTCGACCCGCGCGCTGACCGCCGGCGCGTCACCGTTCAAGGTCGCGCTCGGCGGCTGGCTGTCCTCGGCGCTGCTCGGGATCGCGCAGGTGATCGTGCTGTTCGGCGCGGTGACCTGGCTGGTCGGCATCGACGTCGCGCATCCGCTCGGCGCGATCGGGTTCGCGGTGCTGGTGTCGCTGACCTTCACGTCGGTGGTGCACGCGCTCAACGCGTTCTTCGGCGCCGTCGGGAAGTTCCTCGGCCTGGTGCTGCTGGTGCTCCAGCTGGTGAGCGCGGGCGGCACGTTCCCGTGGCAGACGATCCCGGACGCGTTGTACCCGTTGCACATCGTGCTGCCGATGGGTTACGCGATCGACGGGTTCCGGCACCTGCTCTACAGTGGCGCCTCGATGGAGATCCTCGGTGACATCGGTGTCCTTGTCGCGTATCTCGTCGGCGGGATCCTGGTCTCGACACTGGCGGCGCGGAAACGGCGCACCTGGACGGTTTCGGCGCTGAAACCCGAGCTGGCGTTGTGAGTCCCCGGGGTGAGGCGACGAAGCAGAAGCTGTTCGAAGCGACGCTGCGGTTGTCCGCCAGCCGTGGCCTCGTGGGGCTGACGGTGGACGACATCGCGGCCGAGGCGAAGGTCGCGAAAGGCACCGTCTACTACAACTTCGGCAGCAAGGACGGTCTTGTCGACGCACTGCTGCGCTACGGCGTCGGCGTGCTCGCGGAGCGCCTGCGCGCGGCGACCGGCGACGGCGACCCGATGGACGTCATCGAGTCGCAAGTGGACGGTGCGCTGGAGTTCATCGCCGAATACCCCGGTTTCTCGCAGATCCTGGTGAGCGAGATGTGGCGTACGCCCGGCACCTGGCACGAAACGCTGACGCTGCTGCGCGAGGAGATCATTTCGATCGTGCGCGAACAACTCCACCGGCTGGACGCCGCCGGGCGGCTGCCCGACGGCGTCCAGATCCAGACCGCCGCGGCGGGGTTGTTCGGCACGATGCTGGTGGTCGCGCTCGACTGGCAGGTGTTCCAGCCGAAACGGACCAGGGCCGACGTGCGGGAATCGGTGATGGTGCTGATCCGGGGCCTCGGGCGCTAGTCCGGGTCTCGCGTGCTTGAACCCGGATTTCGCGTGATCGGGGACGGATCACGCGTGATTGAAGGCGGATCTCGCGTGACGGAGCGTGTTCCGGCTCCGATCACGCGAGTTTCGGCTCCGATCACGCGTCTTCCGTCTCCCGGACCCACTTCAGCTTGACCTCGAAGTTCCCCTCCAGCCCCGTTTTCGCGATGACGGCGCCCGCTTGCGCGGTCAGCTTGACGCCGAACTTGAGTTCGACCTCGTCCGGTCCCCTGGTCATCGACCGGAAGGCGTCCAGTGCCGCCGCGGCCGCGTCCTTGACGTTCGCGAGTGCCGCTTCGAAGGACCCCTTGGTGTCCTCGATCAGGTCGTCCCGCCGGGAGACCCGGGCGGTGCCGGGGACCGGGTCGATCTCGACGATCACCGAACCACCGCCTTCGAGCGGGAATCGTGCCAGGTCGTTCACCGATACTCCTCACTGTCCACAGGGGATTTCGAACCATTCGCCCTGCTGGATGTTTTCTCGGACGTCGTCGAGTTGTTTCAGCAGGATGTCCAGCCGGTCCCGGTTGCTCAGGTATTCCAGGACGGCCCGGTGGAACGCGCCGGTCATCGTCGCGGGCATCAGGTCCGAGGCGTCGAAGCACAGCGCGGACGCCGAAGTGATCGTGTCCGCGACCCTCCGGCTCACCTGATCCGGATAGACGTCGAGACCGAGCTTCCGATTGGCGGAAAAGGCGTTCGCGCGCGGGATCGACGGCCAGATCCGCTGTGCCTTCTCCGAAGCGAGGAACTCCATCAGCTTGCGCGCCTGCGGGGTGTCCTGGAACATCCCGGCGAGGTCGGCCGCGACCTCGGACACGTCGCGGCCGGGGAAGGAGAGGAAGTCGAAATCGGTGCCCGGCTTGGGAAAGGTCCCGTCGGGGCGTTTGAAGTTCTGGTAGCGGCTCATGATGAACGACGCCTGGTGTTCGAGCGCGCAGCCCGGCGGGTCGGTGAACATGGCCTTGCCCGCGTCGCCGAAATCGGTCAGCAGCGCGGCCGCGGTACCGCCGCGGATCGCGGTGGGTTCGAGCACGGAACCCCAGTCCAGCCAAGCCTGTTTGACCTCGGGTGAGGTCCACGGCAGCCCGCCGGACGCCCACTGCCGGTACTTCTCCGGCCCCGCCGAATGCAGCAGGATGTCTTCGATCCAGTCGGTTCCCGGCCAGCCCGAGGTGGGCGGGGCCCCCATCCCGACACACCAGGGCGTGCCGCCGGCCGCCGTCACTCCGGCGGAGTATTCGCGGAGCGCGGCGAACGTCGTCGGGCGGATCCCGGTCATCCGCGCCGGGTCGTACCAGATCAGGCTCTTGAGATCGGCCTTCACCGCGACCGCGTACAGCTTCTCTGTGCCGATTTTCTGCAGGGTGACCCACTGCGAGCTGAAAGACCGCGTCACGGCGGCGGAAAGGTCGTCGTCGAGCGGCAGCAGGTCACCCGACTTCCGGTATTTCGCCAGCACTCCGGCGTTGGGCAGGACGGCCACGTCCGGCGGCGTACCGCGCTGGACGTCCGAAGCGAGCACCTGGTCGACCGCCCGGGTGCCTTCGTAGAGGTAACCGATCCCGGTGTCGGCCTTGAACGCGTCCAGCACCTGACGGAAGGCCGTCTCCTCGCCGCCGGTCCAGGACGCGAGGACGACGACCGGTTCGTCCTCCGCCGACGCCGAACAGCCGCCCGCGACCAGTGACAGCGCCGTCAGCACGGCGATCAGGCGCTTCACGGGCGATACCGGTATTCGTCGATCCGGGCGTGCAGCCCGAGCAGGACGAGCCCGCCCGCGAGCAGGGTGCCCGCCGGGATCAGGAACTCCCGTCCGCCGGATTCGGCCGCGGCGGAGGCGTCGGCCGCCACCGCCTTCGCGCCCGCCGTGGCCACCCGGGTGTTGTCCGTCGCCACCGTCGTGGACTGCCGTGCCCGCACGCGGAATTCGTCGACGGTCACCCCGCATCCCTGCCCCTCGTCGCAGTACCCGGTCAGCAGGTCGGCGAGCTGCCGCTGACCGGCGTCGTCGGCCGCCTTGATCTGCTGAGACCGCGCGACGGCGACCCCGTCGAGCCGCTCCCCGACCGACTCCAGCCGGTCGCGGCTGATCAGGGTGAGCACCAGGGCGACGCCGATGGCGGCGATCAGCACGGTCGCCGCGAGCAGCGGGAGGTTCGCCACGCGCCGGAAACGCTTCCGCAGGTACAGCTGGGTGAAGACCAGCAGCACCAGCAACGCCAGCACCGGCAGCAGCCACAGCGGGAGCATCGCGAGGCTCATCCCGGTGTCCGACAGCTGCCGGTCCAGCGCCTCACGTTGCCTGCCCTGCAACACTTCCAGTTCTTCCAGGACCCCGCCCGACGCGTGCAGCAGCCGCGAGGCGTGCCAGAGATCGACCGCGCCCAGCACGGCGGCGTCCGGCTGGCGGAAGTGCACGTCGGCCTGTCCGATGGAGCCCGAGTAGGCCGCGACCTGGCTTTCGATCACCTGCAGCGCGTTGCCGCCCGCTTCACCCGCCTGGTTGAACTCCGCGACCCGCGCGAGGCTCTGGCTGGCCAGCGCCAACTGGTTCGCGTACTCCTGCCCCGGCCCGGCGAGTTTCGCCTCACCGGAGGCGAAACTCGCGATCGCGGCGGCGTCGGCGGCCACCAGCGCGGCCCGTGCGGCGGTCACTTCGAGCACCGCCTGGGCGGTGCGGTCGCGGACGGTCTCCGCCGTGTTCTGGACGTTCTGGAACGCCCACAGCGAGACGACCAGTACCGCGAGGGTGAGCGCCAGCAACGCGGTGCGGAGCCGGACCAGCCGTACCCGGGTGGCCGTCACGAAACGACCTCGCCGAACGGTCTTCCACAGCCGACGCAGAAGTTCGCCCCGACGGGTGAGAGCGCGGGGCAGGCCGGGCAGGCGACCGGTGTTCCGTCGGGCATCGGCCGATCTTCCTGCGGAAGGGCGATTTCCGAAACCCTCGACGGGATGACGACGTGCAACGCGTGGCTGCGGGTCGCGTCGGGGCGCAACCGCACCACGCCTTTCTCCGCGTCGACGATCTCCACGACCCCGGAGAGACGGCTGAGGGTTTCTTCGTCACCCGCTGCGGTGGCCAGGGCGACCGCGCGCCCCCAGTCCCGTTCGGCTCCGGCCTGGTCGCCTGCCGCGTAGGCGTCGCCGCCCGCGGTCAGCGCCTCGCCGAGATCGGCCTGCGCGGCGTACTTCGAGACCATCGGGTGAATCAGGGTCGGCGGGATCGGATCGCGTGTCCACCGCCCCGCGATGGCCAGCGCGTCCTCCTCGACCGTGGCTCCCGGCACCGGGACGAGTTCCGTCCACGCCAGCTGGCGGTCCTGTCCGTGGCTGGGTTCGAGGTCCGGGTCGAGATCCAGGATCAGCTGGTAGTCCCGTGTCTCGTCGCTCGCGAACGAACCGAGCGACAACTCCTGCTCGCGGACGCCGACCTCCCGGCACCGGTCGGTGAGGTCGTACTCGTCGGGGAACACCTGCTTGATCGACCGCAGCCTGCTGAACGGCATGGTGCCGATCCGCAGCCGGACCTCGGGCAGCACCTTCGTCATCGCGCTCTCGACCAGCTGCCGGAAATCGTCGGCGAGCTTGTCGTCCTCGACGACGGAATCGACGTTCCCGCGCAGGACCCGGCCGATCTGGGTGAGTTCCGCGGGCTCCCAGCCGTCGCCGATCCCCCTGGCGTCGCAGACGAAGCGGCCTTCGCAGCTGTTCAGCACGGTCATCAGATCGGCCCTGGTCTGGGAATCGTTGCGACCGTCGGTGAGGAGGATGGCGTGGCGGACGGCGTCGGGCACGCCGTCGAAGAGGTCGCGTGCCTTGGCCAGCCAGGCACCCATCGCGGTACCGCCGACGGCCGCGAGATGCTCGACGGCGGCACGCGCCTCCGCCCTGGTCCGGTCGGAAGCGGTCACCAGGCCGTCCTCGGCCGGGTAGATCATCTTCGCGCGGTCGGTTCCTTGGATGACGGCGAACCGCACGCCGTCGGGGAGGACGTCGATGGCCGCCGCGGCCGCGCGCCGGGCCTCGCCGATCTTGGTGCTGGGAAAGCGCATCGAACTGGAGCAGTCGATCATCAGGACCTCGGCGGCCGTCCTGGCGGCGGACGCTTCACCGCCGCGGGAGACGACCCGGACGATCGCGGTCATCGCCCGGTCCCCCTCGGCCAGGAACTTGTTCTGGTGCACTTCGAGGCCCAGACCCGGCTCCCCGCTCATCTCTCCCCTTTCACACCAACGTCACCGGTCTCACCGAGTTCGCGAGATCGATCAGCACGTCGTGCGCTTCCGGCGAGGGCGCGTGATGGGCGAGCCGCCGGTACGACCTGTCCAGCACGGTGCGGGCACCCGTCTCGTCCGCGCGCAGGATCTCGCCGTCGGTGATCCCGTCCTGCCCGAGCAGCACCCCCGCCAGCCCGGTTTCCCGCACCGCCGTCACGAGCCGGTCGAGTGCGTCGCCGTCGAGGTCCAACGCGGTCAGCCGGACGACCGCGTCGTCGAGTTCCGCGGATGACGGGAGGTCACCCGTCTCCGGCATCGGCGCGGACAGCACCCGCACCCCGGCGATCCGCGCCGCCTCGTCGTAGCGCGAGAATTCCGGGACCTGGTCGAGAATCCCGACGGCGGCCGCACGGTTGCCTCGTGACAGGCGGACCCGCGCGAGCCCGAACGCCGCACTGACCTGCGCCCGGTCCCGCACCCACAGGGCGTCGTAATACCGCTCGGCGGCGGCCGCGCCGTTGAGGTGCTCCTCGCAGAGCCCCAGTGCGAGTTTCGGCGGCTCCTCGCCGGGGATGTCGCGGTACACGGCGGTGAACTTCTCCTTGGCCGCGGCGAAATCGCCCTCGCCGAGCGCGAGCAGACCTCGATGCCACGCCACCCGCCAGTCGTGGGCGGCGCGCTCCCCCAGCAGCCGTTCGGCCTCCGCCACCGCCAGCGTGCCCTCGATGACCGCCCCGAGTTCCAGCTGCGCCCGGCACCGGCGGAAGCCGACCTCCGGCGAACCGGGCACCTTGTCGAGTTTCTTCAGCAGACGCGCCGCGTCGGGCGCGCGGACGGCACGGAGGAAGTTCGCCTGGGGGTCGTCCGGATCCTCACGCGGCACCGGCAGCCCGAGGGCGATCTCGTCGGCAGACGGCCGCGCGCCGAGCGAGACGGGTGTGCCGCGCGTCCAGTGCTCAAGCGGCGGCGCCTGACCGAGCCCGGCGTCGAGCAGCACCGCCCCTTCGGCGAACAACGTCGACGCGCCGGGCCGGGACTGCTTGTCCCGCAAGGAAAGGATCTCACCGAGGACGCCGTCGAGCTGGACCAGCATTTCGCGCGCGGTCGCGAATCGCTGTTCGAACGGCGCGGTCGCCCGGTCGAGGACGCGGAGGAACGACTCGATGCCGAACCGGACGCCGCGCGCGTCGGTGGTGACCGACCAGCCGTCGCTGGCCTGGAAGAGTTCCCGCAAGGTCACACCGACGGTGTGGATGTCGGACCGGACGGTGAGACCGTGGGTCGCCCGTTCCCGCGGGGTCACCTGGTAGTGCTCGGTGCCGACGATCGGGCTTTCGTCGTCGTCGATCTTGCGGATGGCGCCGAAATCGATGAGCTTGATCCGCTTCTCGCCGTGGATCACGTTGTCCGGCTTCATGTCGCAGTACAGCAGGCCTTCGCCGTGCAGGTAGTCGAGCGCGGTCAGGATCTCGCGCCCGTACGCCACGACGTGCTCGACCAGCAGCCGTCCCTCGCTGGAGTCCAGCCCGGCCCGGCCGCGGTTCTTGACCTCCCGCAGGGAAAGGCCGTCGACGAACTCCATCACGATGTAGCGGAAGTCGTCGTGCTCCACGACGTCGAGGATCCGGACGATGTTCGGGTGGTCCAGCGCGGTGAGCACCTGGCTCTCGGTCTCCGCGATCCGGACGGCGGCGGTGTTGTTCGTGTTGATCAGGCCCTTGAGCGCGACGTACCGGTCGCCGAGCCCGGAATCCGTTGCCAGATAGACGAACCCGAGCCCGCCACGGGCGACACAGCCAAGCACGTGGTAGCGGCCGTCGACCACGTCGCCCGCCGCGAGCTTGGGCGAGAAGGAGAACGGCGTCCGGCACACCGGGCAGAACCCCTCGGCGGGCGCGGGTCCGCCACCGACCGAGCGGCCGACCGGGGTGGACGTGCATCCGTGCTTGCCGCAGAACCGTTCCTCCTCCGGGACATGCGGCTCGGTGAGCAGGCGGCCCGCGACCTCCGGGAGTTCGACGACCGGCAGCGGGACCCGATCGTCCGCGCCGGCGTGACCCGCGATCCGCTGGGCGCGCGTGACCACCGTGCTGGTGATCCTGGTCGGCAGCTCACCGGGGCCGGGGATCACCAGGGTGGGTTTCTCCCGTGGCTCCTCCGGAGTGCCGGGCGGCAATCCGCAGATCTTGCAGAAGCCGGTCTTGCCGAGCACACCCGGGCAGCCGTCCTGTCCGCAGGCCGTCATCCGTCGATCCGTTTCCGTACGGTGTCCGCGTACCGCTCGACGGCGGCCGCCGCGGCCGCCAGGTCGCACGGTCCTTCGAAGAGCATCCGCCAGGCGGGGGCGTAGGCGGCATCCAGTTCGACGTCCTCGACGAGCCCGCCGTTACGGGCCATCTCCCCGTACGCGTCGAGCCGGGCACGCAGTTCCGCGCGCCGGGCGAGGTTTTCGTCGAGGAGGCGGCGCAGGTCGCGAGCACGGTCGACGGTCTTGGCCACCGCACGCTCACAGACCGGAAGCTGCCGTTTCACCCACTCCGTGTCACCGTCGCGCTCCGCCGAACGCAGTTGTGTCAACGCGCCGCGCAGCCGCCGCTCCTTCGGATGAACGTGCGGGGCGGCGGAGAAGCGGGGCGCGTCGCTCGCATTGTCCTTCTCCAGCTTGGCGAGTTCACCCAACCGGGTTTCCAGGAGGGCGAGCCGGCCCTCGATGTCGTCCTCGTCCGCGGGCAGCACGTCCGTGCTCGACCGGACCACGCTCACCCCCGGTGAGGTCGCCTCGCGGAACGCCAGCGCGAGCCGCAGCCCGAGTTCGTGCGCGCGCTGGGCCAGCGGCACGAGCACCTCACCGACGAGTTCGTCGGGTTCGGCGGCTTCGTCGACCCCGTAGACGACCACGGTGCGCCCGGAACCCTGACGGCCGGCCGGCGAATCCGCGGCGACGTCGAGCCGGTCGGAGATACGGCGGCGCACTTCGTCGGCGGTCTTGCCGATCGCGTCCACGGCGAGCGCGACACTGCCCACCGGCGGCACCGTCGGTCCCGTCGCGGTCCGGCCGGCGCCGCGTTCCCGGTCGGCGAGCACGACGGCGCGCCGCAAGGAGGCCGCGACGGCGGAATCGTCCTTCCCCATGATGATCACCCGGACGTCGGCCCGGCCGTGCCCGCCGAGCCAGCGGGCGAATTCGCGCGCGAACCGAGGATCGAGCGCGGGCGGCTCCGGATACTGCACGAAACCCGGGTCGATCGCGGGGCTGCCTTCGGCCCAGCTGCGCAGTTCCGGCAGGTATCCGAGCATGGTCTCGACCGGGATCATCCAGGAGACGCGGGCGGCCTCGGTCGCGTACCGGGTCGCGACCATGCCGACGACGTGGCCGGTCTTGTCGGCGATCACCGCCGAACCGCTGAAGCCGTGGGTGATCGGCTCGGCGTCGGGATCGCGGTGCAACTGGACGCGTTCGAGGCCGTGCCCGCCGTCGCCGACGACGGTGGCCAGCGACCACATGCCGTCCGAACCGCAGGGGAAGCCGTACGCCCGGACGCGCTGGCCGTCTTCGAGGGCTGTCCGGTGAAGCGGGGCGCCGGAGATCTGTTCCTCGGGTTCACGCAACCGGAGCAACGCGATGTCCCCGCCGTCGTCCCCGATGGGCGCCGCCTGCGCGACGATCGTGGCGATTCCGGACTCCACACCGGGAAGCGCCACGAAATCCACCGTGACACCGTCGAGGCCTTCGATCACGTGAGCGCAGGTGAGGAGGTGTTCGCAGTCGAGCATGGTCCCGGCGCCCAGGATCCGCCCACGACGATCGCGCAGCCGCACCCGCCAGCGTCTGCGCTCGGAAGTCACGCGAAAGACCCTACCGATCGTGAGTGGTAATGACGGTCGGAACCGTCATTACCACTCACGAGGCGTAATGCTAATGCGCGGCGTCGTTCCAGGACCGCCCGTATCCGACGGAGACCTCGAGCGGGACGGCCAGCTCGTACGCCGAACCCATTCCCTGGCGCACCAACGCTTCCAGCTGCTCGCGTTCGCCGTCGGCGACCTCGAGGACGAGCTCGTCGTGGACCTGCAGCAGCACGCGGCTCTTCAATTTCGCCTCGGTCAGCGCCTTGTGCACGTTGAGCATGGCGACCTTGATGATGTCGGCCGCGCTGCCCTGGATGGGCGCGTTGAGCGCCATCCGTTCGGCCATTTCCCGGCGCTGCCGGTTGTCGCTGTTGAGGTCCGGCAGATAACGGCGGCGGCCGAAGATCGTCTCGGTGTAGCCGACCTTCGCCGCGTCACCCACGACCGAATGGAGGTAATCGCGCACGCCGCCGAAACGGGAGAAGTACGCCTCCATCTGCTCTTTGGCTTCTTCGGTGGAGATCCGCAATTGCTGCGAAAGGCCGTACGCCGAAAGCCCGTACGCCAGGCCGTACGACATCGCCTTGACCCGGAACCGCAGCTCCGGCGTGATCTCCTCCGGCGGCAGCGAGAACGCGCGCGACGCCACGAAAGTGTGCAGATCCTCGCCGCTGTTGAAGGCCTGGATCAGGCCCTCGTCCTGCGAAAGGTGCGCCATGATCCGCATTTCGATCTGGCTGTAGTCCGCCGTCATCAGCTCGGCGTACCCGTCGCCGACGACGAACGCGTCGCGGATGCGGCGGCCTTCTTCGGTGCGGATCGGGATGTTCTGGAGGTTCGGGTCGACCGACGAGAGCCGTCCGGTGGCGGCGATCGTCTGCAGCAGCGTGGTGTGGATGCGGCCGTCGTCGGCGACCGACTTGATCAGGCCCTCGACCGTGGTGCGCAGGCGGGTCGCGTCCCGGTGCTCCAGCAGATGCTGCAGGAACGGGTGCTCGGTCTTCTCGAAGAGGCTCTGCAGCGCCTCGGCGTCGGTGGTGTAGCCGGTCTTGGTGCGCTTGGTCTTCGGCATGCCGAGCTCGTCGAACAGGATGACCTGCAGCTGCTTCGGCGAGCCGAGGTTGACCTGCTTGCCGATGACCGCGTACGCCTCCTCCGCGGCCTGCGTCACCCGGCTGAGGTAATGCGCTTCCAGGTCAGTCAAGTGCTCGATGTCGACCGCGATACCCGCCGCTTCCAGCCCGGTGATCACCTGCAGCAGCGGCAGTTCGAGCTCGGCGAGCAGCTGCGCGCCACCCAGTTCTTCGAGTTCCTTGGTCAGCGCGCCGGCGAGCTCGAAGACCGCGCGGGCCTTGACCAGCTCGGCCTGGATCTCCTTCTGCTCCATGTCCTCGGCGCCACCGTCGAGCAGCGAAAGCTGCCCGTCCCCGGTGTCGGCCTCGGACCGCAGCTCACGGTGCAGGTACCGCAGGGCGAGGTCGTCGAGTTCGAAGGTGCGCTGGCCGGGGCGGACCAGGTACGCCGCGAGCGCGGTGTCCATGACGAGCCCGGCGAACGTCCAGCCGCGTGCCTTGACGGCGTGCAGGGGGACCTTGAGCTCGTGGCCGATCTTCTGGATCTTCTCGTCGGCGAGCCAGGCCGTGAGCGCCTTGTCGTCCTCGGCGTCCATCGCGGTGACGTCGACGTACGCGCCTTCGCCGTCCGCGGCCGCGAAGGTGATGGCCTTCAGGTCCGAGCGGACCGAGGCACCGGTGGTGCGGAACGCCAGGCCGACCGGCTTGTCCGTGCCGGTGTGCGCGGACAGCCATTCCGTGAGGGCGCCCGGCGCGAGCTTGGAGCCGCTGACCTCGAAACCTTCCTCGGCCTCGGGTTCGGCGCTCTGCAGAGTGGCGAAGAGCCGGTCTCGCAGGACGCGGAACTCGAGCTCGTCGAACAGCGCGTGCACGGCCTCGCGGTCCCACGGGCGCAGTTCGAGCATCGTCGGGCCGAGCTCCAGCTCGACGTCGCGGATCAGCTCGGTGAGCTGGCGGTTCAGCATGACCGCGCCGAGGTGCTCGCGCAGCGCGTCGCCGACCTTGCCCTTGACCTCGTCGACCCGGTCGATCAGCTCGTTGAAGGAGCCGAACTGCCGGATCCACTTCGCGGCCGTCTTCTCCCCCACCCCGGGGATGCTGGGCAGGTTGTCCGAGGGGTCGCCACGCAGCGCGGCGAAGTCCGGGTACTGCGCCGGCGTGAGGCCGTACTTCTCCTCGACCGCCTCCGGGGTGAACCGGGTCATCTCCGACACGCCGCGCTTCGGGTACAGCACGGTGACCTGGTCGGTCACCAGCTGGAGCGCGTCACGGTCGCCCGTACAGATGAGGACGTCGAAACCTTCGGCGGTCGCCTGTGTCGTGAGCGTGGCGATGATGTCGTCGGCTTCGTAGTTCTCCTTGGTCAGCGCCGGGATGCCGAGGACCTTGAGCACGTCCTCGACCAGCCCGACCTGGCCCTTGAACTCGTCCGGGGTGCTGCTGCGGTTGGCCTTGTACTCCGCGAACGTCTCCGACCGGAACGTCTTGCGGGAGAGGTCGAACGCCACCGCCAGATGGGTCGGCGCCTCGTCGCGCAGCAGGTTGATGAGCATCGAGGTGAACCCGAAGACGGCGTTCGTCGTCTGCCCGGTCTTCGTCTTGAAGTTCTCCGCGGGCAGCGCGAAGAAGGCGCGATACGCCATCGAATGGCCGTCGATCAGCAGCAGTTTGGGCCGCTCGGCCTGTGCGGTGGCGGGTGTGGCGTTGGCAACGGTCGTGTTCTCACTCGGGCTCACGGGAGCGAGTCTAGGGTGAGGGTCTGACAGTCCTACCTGTCGTGTCTGTTGCGGCCTGTCGGCGGAGCTGCTCAGACCCCCTTGGCGCAGGAACCCGCCTGGCCGGAGGCCCCGCGATCGGGGCGGCAGGGCGCCCTTGGGCAGGACGTGAGAAAAACTCGATAACGTGCGCCCTGGCGACGCGATCGTGGTCGCGGGTTCACGAATGTTTAAGGAGCTCTGCGTGACCGAACAAGCCCTCGAAACCTTCGCCGGGATCGACCCGGCCTTCGCCGGACAGCAGCTCAACGACAAGCTCGGGCTCGAGATCAGCGAATTCGGTCCCGAACGCGTCGTGGGCAGCATCCCGGTAGAGGGCAACCTCCAGCCCTATGGCCTCCTCCACGGCGGCGCGAACGCCGTCGTCGCGGAAGCGCTCGGTTCGATGGTCTGCGCGCTCAACGCCGGCACCGACAAGGCGACGATGGGGCTGGAGCTTTCGTGCACGCACCACCGGGCGGTCCGGTCCGGGCGGGTGACCGGTGTCGCGACGCCGGTGCACGTCGGACGCGGGACCGTGACCGCCGAGATCGTGCTGACCGACGACCAGGGGCGCCGGTCGTGCACGGCGCGGCTGACCTGTGTGGTGCGGGAGCGGCCGCCGGGCGCCTGAGCCGTCCCGAAGTGTCATGAAAGGGCCGTTCAGGACGTTTTTCGTCCTGAACGGCCCTTTCATGACATAGGCGACCGCCGCGGGTGGCCGCCGGAAGTACGTGAAGGCCCCCTTCACTACCTTGAGGGTAGGTAAGGGGGCCTTCACGTACTTTGAACGACGTGGATCTCGACACTGCCCAGGTGCGCGCGTTCGTCGCGACCGCCGACCACGGCCATTTCGGTCGCGCGGCAGAATCCCTGTTCCTCACCCAGCAAGCGCTGTCGAAGCGGGTCCGGAAGCTCGAGGACGCCCTGTCGGTCCAGCTCTTCCGGCGCACCAACAGATCCGTCGAGCTGACCGCCGACGGCGACCGTTTCCTCCCGCACGCGCGCGAGCTGACCCGCGCGGCCGACGCCGCCGTCGCCGCGATGGGCCTGCAGGACCGCCCGCCCCGCCTCGACGTCATCGATCCGCGCCTCTCCCCCATGTACATGTTGCGGCGCATCGCCCAGCGGGATCCGGCGCTGGCGGTCGAGCGCGTCGCCGGACGCGGGCTGGCCAACGCCCTCGACCCGCTGGTCCGCGGCGAGATCGACCTCGCGTTCGGCCGCGTCGCGGACCTCGGCCGGGAAGTGCCCGCCGAACTCGAACACCGGCTCGTCCGGCTCGAACCGCTGGTCGCCCTTCTCGCGCCGGAACACCCGCTCGCGCACAACGATGTCCTGAAATTGTCCGATCTCCGGCACGAGGGCATCTGGATTCCGCAATTGGGCGGCCCGGTCGAATGGCTTTCTTATTTGCAACGGCTATGCAAAGAATTCGACGTCCCGATCGACGACTCCGGGGTCAGCTACGACCTCCGGCACACACTGGAACAGACACGCTACGGAAAGCAGCGGGTCACTCTCGCCGGCGCGGACATGGACCTCGCGTCCGACCTGAATCTGCGGGTCCTGCCGTTCGAGCCGTCGCCGCTGTTCCCGTGGTCGGTGGTGTGGCGCCGCGGCGAAGGCCCGGCCCTGCGGCGCCTGCTGGCGCTCGCGGGCCGGACCAGCCACGAAGAAGGTTGGTGCGCCTACGATCCGGACCGATCGTGGCTGCCGGACGACGACCTCAGACAGCTAGGTGCCGGGCGAACCAGCGCGTGAGCTCGGCGTCGACCAGCTTCGCGTGTTCGGTCTGCGGAGCGGGTTCGAGGCCGGGGGCCTCGGCGAATTCGTGCGCCATCCCCGGGATCGTGACGAGCTCGGATCGCCGCTCCCCCAGCGCCTTGTGCAGGGCTTCGGCCGGTTCGGTGATCGAGACGTCGTCCTCCTCTCCGATGACGAGCAGGATCGGCGCGGTCAGTTCGTCCGCCCGCCGCACGTAGTCGTACTCGTTCGCGACCGCGCGGGATCGGTCCGACCAGGGATAAGTCACGTCGTAGACCCGCTCGTTCGCCGCGATCACCGGCGCCAGCTGGGTCACCGGGTTCACCAGCGCGGCGGCCGCCACGTCGATCTCGGGGTGGGTCAGCATCTGCAGCGCGACCCCGCCGCCCTGCGAACCGCCGACCAGCCCCACCGGACCGTCCTCAATGGACAAGCGGGAGCGCAGTTCCGCCACCGCCGCCGGGAACTCCGCCTCGACCTGCCTGGTGAGCGGTTCGACGACGTTGAGCACGTTGTCCTCGCTCGCCAGCCGGAAGAAGCCCTCGAAACCGCCTTCGGGGAACCGTTTCCCGGTCAGCGGCAACCCCAGGTGCACCCGCCACGCGTGCAGGTCCCGCATCGGCAGTGCCGCCGCCATGGCCGCCTCGCTGAACGGCGCGCCCAGCAGATGCCAGGTCAGCACCAGTGGCGCCGGACGGCCACCGTCCGACGGCGGCAACGCCACGAACGGAACTCCTGCCGCCACGCCTTCGATCGCTTCGGTACTCGTCGTCATGGGAACAGTCAATCCCGAGGTCAGGGGCGAGATCCAACAGCCGTTCGGACCGCGACGACAACCATCGGTTGTCATGGCACCGAAGGAAGAGGGGGCACCGTTGACGCCCTTTGGGGCAGCATTGCTACGACGAACGGCCGCCCTCGAAGGAGCTGAAAAAGCGCAAGATACGCGGCCGAAACAGGATCATTACCCACGAGCATGATCGACGTGGTAGCGGTGAATCCCCAGCGTGACCAGCGAAGACTCGCCAACCGGCAACATTCGCCTTTTCGTGCAATTCGTTCTGGTTTCGACCGTCACGATGTGGACACAGAGTGATGGGCGTCTGGGCAGATCATGGCGTAGGGGGATATCTTCCTGCCCTAACCTAGCCCCTGTGTCGGGGGCAACGCCTACCGGCGGCTGGTTGGTCATGGGAGGTAGTCGGTGTCAGGAGTGCGTTTTGGACGGGTTTTCGCCGTCGCGGCGGCTGCGTCGCTGGCGCTGGCGGGCTGTGCAGGCGGCAGCAGCTCGTCCGGCAGCGGTGACAGCAGCACGCTGAAGATCGGGTTCATGGGTGACCTCACCGGTGAGAACTCCGGGATCGTGATCCCGCCCCGCAACGGCGCCAAGCTCGCTATCGACGAGTACAACAAGACGAACCCGGCGATCAAGCTGGAGCTCAAGGAATACGACAGCCAGGGCAAGCCCGAGCAGGCGACGTCGCTGATCGCGACGGCCGTCGGCCAGGACAAGATCACCGCCCTGATCGGCCCGGCGTTCTCCGGTGAGTCGAAGGCCATCGGCGGTCAGCTGGAGCAGAACAAGATCCCGAGTGTCTCGCCCTCGGCCACCAACGCGGGCCTCTCCTCGAACGGATGGAAGTACTGGCACCGCGTCGTCGCGAGCGACGCCAGCCAGGGACCGGCGATCGCCAACTTCCTCGTCACGGCGAAGTCGCCCAAGAAGGCCTACATCATCTCGGACGACCAGGAATACAGCGTCGGCCTGGCCGACAACTTCGAGAAGACCTTGAAGGAGAAGAACGTCCCGACCGAGCGCGACAAGTTCGCCAAGGACGCGTCGGACTACTCCTCGACCGTCCAGAAGGTCAAGGCCGCGAACCCGGACATCATCCTCTTCGGTGGCTACTACGCCCAGGGTGGCCGTCTGCTCAAGCAGCTGCGTGACAGCCAGGTGACCGCCACCTTCGCGACCGGTGACGGTTCGCTCGACGCCCAGCTGATCAGCGGTGCCGGTGCCGCGGCCGCCGAGAAGGCCGTCGTCGGCTGCCCGTGCAACATCCCGGACGCCGGCTCCACCGACGAGTTCAGCACCAAGTACAAGGCCGCGTTCAACGTGGACCCGGCGATCTACTCGAGCGAGGGTTACGACGCCGCGACCGCCATCATCAACGCGGTCAAGTCCGGCGCCAACACCTCGGAGAAGATCAACGAAGCCCTGAAGACGATCGACTTCAAGGGTGCCTCCAAGCAGATCAAGTTCAAGGAGAACGGCGAACCGTCGACGGACGCGATCAACATCTACCAGGTCACCGGTGGCGTCCTGAAGAACCTCGGCGTCTCGACCGAAGCCAAGCTCAACGGCTGACGGAGCAGATAGGAACACCTAACGGAAGCGGGGGCGCTGTGCGGGCACAGCACCCCCGCTTCCCGCAAATGTGGCGAAAGAAATCCTCGCCCCGTCCCGTAAGGCATCCACGTCATGCTTCAAGATCTGCAAGCCCAGTTCCTCGGTAGCACCATCGGCGGACTGGTCGCCGGAAGCATCTACGCCCTCATCGCCCTCGGCTACACAATGGTCTACGGCGTGCTCCGGCTCATCAACTTCGCACATTCCGAGATCTTCATGATCGGGACGGTCACGTCCCTGTTCGTCCTGATCACCATCGCGGGCGGCACCGCCCCGATCACGCTCGGCGTGTTCGGGATGATCGCGGTACTGCTGCTGATCATCATCGCTTCGGCCGCCGTGTCCGGCGGCGCGGCGGTCCTGCTGGAGCAAGTGGCCTACCGGCCGCTCCGCAAGAAAGGCGCGACCCGGCTCGCCGCCCTGATCTCCGCCATCGGCGCCTCGCTGTTCCTCCAGGAGCTGTTCGGTCTGGAGATCATCGAATGGATCACCGACAAATCCGGTCGTGTGCAACAGAACGCGCCACGGTTCATCCCGCACGAACCGCTGTTCCACATCGGCAACGGCGTCGTGCGCACGGACCACGTGTTCGTCGTCGTCGGTGCCGTGATCATGATGGTCGTCCTCGACCAGCTGGTCAGCCGTACCCGCATCGGCCGAGGTATCCGCGCCACCGCGCAGGATCCCGAAGCCGCCGTGCTGATGGGCGTCAGCATCGACAAGATCGTGCGCCTCACCTTCCTGCTCGGCGGCGCGATGGCCGGTGTCGCCGCCGCGCTGTACGTGATGGAGTACGAGAACACCGACTACCGCATCGGGTTCCTCCTCGGCATCAAGGCGTTCACCGCGGCCGTGCTGGGAGGTATCGGCAACCTGCGCGGCGCCCTGCTGGGTGGCATCGTGCTCGGTTTGGTGGAGAACTGGAGTTCCATCTTCTTCGGTTCGGCTTGGAAGGACGTCACCGCCTTCGTGGTACTGGTGCTCGTCCTGATGTTCCGTCCCACCGGCATCCTCGGTGAATCGCTGCAGCGGGCACGCGCATGAAGGGCAACGAAGAAGTGGCTGAAAAGTCCCCAGAGAACGGAAAGCCGACGCGCGCCGGCTTCCACCCCGTGGACGGTATGCGGGATTGGTGGGCACGCGCTCCGCATTGGCAACGCTATGGCGTGTACATCGCCCTGATCATCGGCGCGCTGATCCTGCCCGCGCCCGCGATCGGGTCGTTCATGTCGCCGGAATCGGACTGGACCACGGTCCTGATCTTCCCGGTCGGGGTGTACATCCTGCTGGCGATCGGCCTGAACATCGTGGTCGGCCACGCGGGCATGCTGGACCTCGGGTTCGTCGCGTTCTTCGCGATCGGCGCGTACACGCTCGCCGTGATGGGCACCCTGCACGGCTGGGGGTTCTGGGGCACGCTCGTGCTCGGCATCTTCCTGGCGGCGATGTCAGGGGTGATCCTCGGTGCTCCGACGCTCCGGTTGCGCGGTGACTATCTGGCCATCGTGACCCTCGGCTTCGGTGAGATCGTCCGGATCACCGCGACCAACACCGACGCCATCGGCGGCGCCCGCGGTATCACCAACATCCCGCACCCGGAGCCCATCTTCGGGACCGAGTTCCTGCTCGACCCGGCGCCGTACTACTACCTGATCCTCGCGGCGATCGTGATCGCGATCATCTTCTCGGTGCGGCTGCACAAGAGCCGGGTCGGGCGGGCGTGGGCGGCCATCCGCGAGGACGAGGACGCCGCCGAGCTGATGGGTGTCCCGACGTTCAAGTTCAAGCTGCTGGCGTTCGCCATCGGCGCCATGCTCGGCGGTATGGCCGGTGTGGTCTACGCCAGCAAGGCCGTCTTCATCGAGCCGAACAACTTCCCGTTCATCCTGTCCGCGACCATCCTCGCGGCCGTGGTGCTCGGCGGCGCGGGCAATCTGCCCGGCGTCATGCTCGGTGCCTTCCTGGTCGCCTGGCTCCCGGAGCGGTTCCGGTTCCTGTCCGAGTACCGCATCCTGATCTTCGGTGGCGTGCTGGTGCTGATGATGGCGCTGCGGCCGGAGGGGCTGCTGCCGTCGCGGCAGCGCAAGGCGGAACTACGAGAAGGAACGGGCGGGATGGGTGCCATGGGCGCCGAAGTCGCGGGTCCGGATTCCGAGGCTTCGGCGGAGGTGACGAAATGAGCGCGCTGCTCGAATTCGACAACGTGACGATGCGCTTCGGCGGTGTCACGGCGTTGAAGGAAGTCAACCTCACCATCAACCAGGGTGAGATCTTCGCCCTGATCGGCCCGAACGGCGCGGGCAAGACCACGGTCTTCAACGTGATCACCGGCGTCTACCGGCCGACCGAAGGCCAGGTGCGTTTCGGCGACACCCGGATCGACGGGATGAAGCGGTTCAAGGTCAACCAGGCCGGGATCGCCCGCACGTTCCAGAACATCCGGCTGTTCCACAACATGTCGGCGCTCGAGAACGTCATGGTCGGTGCGGACTCGCACCACAAGACCGGCGCGATCTCGGCGACGCTGGGCCTGCCCATCCACCGCAAGGAGGAAAAGCGGGGCCGCGAGCTGGCGAGGGAACTGCTGGACTTCGTCGGCATCGGCCGGGTCGAGCACAACACCGCGAAGAACCTCTCCTACGGCGACCAGCGCCGGCTGGAGATCGCGCGTGCGCTCGCGACCGACCCGAAGCTGCTGCTGCTCGACGAGCCCGCCGCCGGCATGAACCCGGCGGAGAAGAACTCGCTGCAGCAACTGATCCGCAAGATCCGCGACGACGGCCGCACCGTGCTGCTCATCGAGCACGACATGGGCCTGGTCATGCAGATCGCCGACCGGCTGGCCGTGCTCGACTTCGGCCAGAAGATCGCAGAAGGGCTCCCCCACGAGGTGCAGAACAACCAGAAGGTGATCGAGGCTTACCTGGGGGTGGCGGAAGATGCTTCTTGAGGTTCAGGACATCAACGTCCACTACGGGAAGATCGCCGCGCTCAAGGGAATGAGCATCGAGGTCGGCGAGGGCGAGATCGTTTCGCTCATCGGGGCCAACGGCGCCGGCAAGACCACGACGCTGAAGACGATCTCGGGCCTGCGTCCGCTGACCAGCGGCCGGATCCTCTTCGACGGACAGGACATCTCGAAGACGCCCGGCCACAAGCGGGTCGAGCTCGGGATCGGCCAGTCACCGGAAGGCCGGGGTGTGTTCCCCGGTATGACGGTGCAGGAGAACCTCCTGATGGGTGCCTACACCCGCAAGGACGACCTGAAGGCCGACCTCGACGAGGTCTACGAGCTGTTCCCGCGGCTGAACGAGCGCAAGACCCAGTTCGGCGGCACGATGTCCGGTGGCGAGCAGCAGATGATCGCCATCGGCCGCGCGCTGATGACCAAGCCCAAGGTGCTGCTGCTCGACGAGCCGTCCATGGGCCTGGCGCCGATGCTGATCGCGCAGATCTTCGACATCATCCGCGAGATCAACAAGCGCGGGACCACGGTCCTGCTGGTGGAGCAGAACGCGCAGCAGGCGCTGAAGCTCTCCGACCGCGCGTACGTGCTGGAGACCGGTGAAGTGGTCAAGAGCGCCCGCGGTGCCGAGCTGCTGGACGACCCGCAGGTGCGGGCCGCCTATCTCGGTGGCGACCTGGGCGTCTGACGCCTTTTCGAGAAGGGCCCCGTCGCTTCCGCGGCGGGGCCCTTCTCATGCCAGCTTGATTTCGGTGCCCGTGAGGTTCTTCATGTCGGTCAGCGTCGGACCGCCGAAAGCCCGCAGCAGCACGGGTTTCGCTTCCTTGGGAAGGTCGAAGTAGAGGTCGAACTCGACCCGCACACCGCGTCCCAGCTCGAACTTGTCCGGCTGCCGTTTGATCGTCATCGCCTGGTTGTCGACCGCGATCACCGCACCGGAATCGGTGACCAGCTGCTGGCGCCGGGTGTCGAAGAGGATACCGGACAGGCCCCTGCCCGTGACCACCAGCCGGAGCCGGACGAACTGCCCCTTCGCTTCGAATTCGGCGTGGCTGCCGGTGAGACTGGGCAACCCGGCGGCCAGCCCGATGAGGGAGAACTCGGTCTCCCCGTTGCGCGCGGGCGGCAGGTGCAGCGCGGTCTCGTCCGGGCGGACCTCCCGCGCGGGGAGGTCGTAGACGGGTTTGGCGGGCGGCTGCTCCTGCTCGGCGGAGCACCCGGCAAGCAGGACCAGGAGCGAAGCCGCCACCGTCAGGCGCTTTCTCATCGGACCACCTCCACACTCAGGTAAGGCCACTCGCCGACCTCCGGCAGCCGCACGGGGCCGATCTCCTCCCCTGGCAGGAAACGCACCGTCGTGCCGGTCGTACCGTCGTCGGGGATCGGCGAAAGGTCGGTGACCGGGACACTGCGGCGCGGACGACCGTCGGAGAGCCGTTGCGCCTCAGGGGAATCGAAGAAACGCAGATCCTTGGTCGACATGACCGGCTTCTTCACGAAGTCGCCGTGGCCGTCGGCGCGGGTGTCGGTGCCCCGCCCGTCGTCCGCCACGGAGATCGAGCCGTCGGGATGGACGGTGACAACGGTATGCCCGACACCAGGAGCGAACTCCCCAGGGTTCCGGCGGATGCGCGCCAGATGGTCGAGATCCACGGAACCGGTCCAGTCGTGCGTGGTGTTGCGCCATTCACTCACTCCGTAGATTCTGCCCGGTCCGGGGCTAATGTGCGGCTGTGGGGTTACGACGTCTTCGATATCTGTGTGCCGTGGTGGAGGAAGGGCATCTGACCCGCGCGGCGGAGCGCCTCGGCATCCGGGCGTCGTCGCTCAGCCAGCAGATCATCGCGTTGGAACGAGAACTGGACGCGACACTGTTCGTCCGCACCCAGGCGGGGATGACGCCCACCGCCGCCGCGCTGGCGCTGCTCCCCCACGCCCGGCGGATGCTGGAGGAGGCCGACCTCGGCGCGCGGGCCGTCCGCGACACCGTGGGCCGGCCGCTCCGCATCGGCGTGACGCCGGGCGCGCCGGCGGCCGTGCTTTCCGCCCTGTACGCGGAGGCCGCGGAGATCGACGACCTCTCCGCGGCACGGCAGCTCGAACACCTCCGCCGCGGAGCGCTCGACGCCGGGCTGCTCGCCCTTCCGGAAGACGTGGACGGCCTGCGGGTCGCCGTCGTGAGCGAGCGGCCGCTCGGGGTGCTGGTCGCGGACACCCACCCGTTGGCTCGGCTGGACTCCGTCGACTGGGAGGACCTGGCCGGGCTGGACCTCCTTCTGTACGAACGGGACCGGGCCCCGGGGTATCACGACGCGCTGCTCGCGGACTGCGCGGCGGCGGGCTGGCGGCCGGCTCGCGTACGTTCCGGGCCGCCCCGGCGGTCGCTGTTCGTCGCCGAACTGCGGTACGGCGGCGACGTCGTCGCCTTGCGCCCCGAGGAAGAACCGGCCGAAGGTCTGCGACGGCTGCCGCTGCGGGAAGCGCCTGCCGTCCGGCACGCGCTCGTATGGGATCCGGCGCACGAATCTTCGGAGCGGATCGCGGCGCTGGTATGACGGCGCCCACAACGGATTTCCGCGCCGTCCGCCCGACCTCTTCTGTTCGGTGACACCGGACGGCCGTTCGGATCCGCCTCGTGGACGGCGCCCGTCGGTTCGCGATTACCTCACGGTGTTCGAGAACGAAGGAGAATCGTCATGCGACAGTGGGGTTTCGTGTATCTGGCCGACGGCTGCGACCCAGCCCGGGATGTGTCCCGTGTGGACAGTGGGGAATGCCTGACGGTGCTGATCGGGGTCGGCCGCGTGGACCAGGTCGTCGCCGCGGCCCGGCGACTGGTCGGCGAAGGGGCGCAGCTGATCGAGCTGTGCGGTGCGTTCGGTCCTGTTTGGACGGCACGCGTGATCGAGGCCGTGGGGAGCGAGGTTCCCGTCGGAAGCGTCATGTACGGCGCTGAAGCCACGGAGCAGCTTCACGACCTGTTCGGCTAGCAGTCGTCGATGTGCACGGATTCGACGCAGGCGGCGGCCTCGGCGTGACCCGCCGCCTGGTACAGCAGGTTGTACAGCGTTTCGCGCTGGCCGTTGTCGAGCGCGCCGAGCACCTCGTCCTCGACTCCGGCGAGGGCGAACTCGGCCTTGACGAGCTGCTTGGCACCGACGTCGGTGAGTTCGACGATATGCCGCCGCCGGTCCTCCGGTGAGCGCCTGCGTTCGACGAGATTCGCGGATTCGAGGTCGTTCAGCAGCCCGACGACGTTCGTGCCGTCCATCTCCAGCGTCTTCGCGAGGTCCTGCTGCGAACAGCCGCCGAGGTCGCGCAGCACGGTCAGCGCGACGAGATGCCGGGGGCGCAGGCCGAGCGGGGCCAGGACGGACTCGCTGCGCAGCCGGATGCGGCGGGTGACGTGGTCGAGCAGCGCGCCGCAGCGATGCGGGGGCTGGTTCACGACCGGGAGTTCGGACACTCGTCAAGTGTACGTTCCCACATGATGACCACCACAGCATCAATGGTTTGCGTTACACAAACTATCTATGCAAGATAGTACGTATGACGAACCTGCTGCACATCGACTCCAGCATCACGGGCGAGCACTCGACCAGCCGTCGCCTCACCGCACGGGCGGCCGCGGCCTGGCGTGCGGCGCATCCGGAGGGCACCGTCACCTATCGCGACCTGGGCGCCGACCCGCTGCCGCATCTGGACGCGGTCACCAACGTCGCCAGGACGGTGCCGCCGGAGCAGCACACCCCGGAGCAGGCCGCGGCCTGGCGGCTCATCAAGGAGCTCGTCGACGAGGTCAAGGCGGCCGACACGATCGTGCTGGGCCTGCCGCTGTACAACTTCGGCCCGCCGAGCACGGTCAAGGCCTGGGTGGACCACCTGATCGCGCCCGGGCTGTCGATCGACATGGAGACCAGGGAGGGCCTCCTGGGCGGACGCGATTTCATCGTCCTCGCCGCGCGCGGCGGCGGATACGGCGCGGGCACGCCCCGCGAGGGCTGGGACCACGCGCAGTCCTGGATCCCCCACGGTCTTTCGCTGACCGGCCTCGAGCCGAGGTTCGTCACCGCCGAGCTGACCATGGCGAAGGTCAACCCGGCGATGGCGGACCTCATCCCGCTGGCCGACGAGAGCCAGGCCGAGGCGGAGCGCGCCATCGACGCTTTGTGGACTCCCGTGGCCGCCTGACTCGCGAGCGGTGAGGACGGTTCCAACGTCCTCACCACTCACGAGGACTCAGCCGATGCCCGCCGCGAAGACGTGCATCGCGCTGTTCGACGGCAAGGTCACCGCGACGACCTCCTTGCCCGCGGTCAGCGGGACGGAGTTCGCGAACACCCGGTACGGCGTGGTCGGATACGCGGCCCCGGTGCGGGTGTTCTTGCCCATCACCGTCGCCACCGTCGTCGCGCCGTACTGGGCGGGATCGGCACAGCACCAGTTGGGGAAGCCGAGTTCGGCCTGGCTGGTACTGCCGTCGGCATAGCGGACGACGACAGTGCCCTTCGCCGTGCCGGTACCGGTTCCGGTCAGCACGAGTTTCGCCCCGGTACCGCGCACCGCGATGGTCTGGCCGGACGCGAGGACGTTGTCCTTCTGTCCCGAACCGGTCTGCGGCCACGTCAGCTGCGCACCGAGCGCCGAGAAGCCCGCGCCCGGTTTGAGCCCCGCCTCGGCGAGGCCCTCCGCCCGGAAACTGCTGCCGCCGCCGTCGATGTCCCCCACCGCGACGTGGGCCGCGTCGGTCACGCCGACGTTGCCGTAGGCCGCGGCCAGCGAACCATGCGGGACGGTGACCGTCACCGAGTCGATGACCCGGTTCTCCCCGAGCCGCGCCTTGTACGACGCCGACGCGGTGAGCTGGTAGTCGTCCGGTTTGATGCCCGCGTCCGGCGTCACCTTCACCGGGACACGCACGGTCGCGCCGGGCATCACCAGTCGCGGGCCGGTGGGCACCTCGGCACGGAAACCATTGGCGGGCAACGAGAACGTGACGTCCCGGACCGGCAGCGGCGTCCCGTTGGTGAAGCTCAGCGTGCCCGTCGCGGTCTGTCCGGGACCGGCGACCGCCGGGACGGACAGGGTGACCGAGCCGTTGCGGTCCTCGGGGAAGATCCCGCCGACCGCGCTCGTGCCGAACAACCGGACGTCCTGACGGTCACCGGCGCCGATCTTGCCGGTCTTGACCCGCGCGACCCCACCGGTGGCCGGATCGAACCACCAGCCCGACGGCGCCGCGTCCAGTTCGGCCTTGCTGCCGTACTGCCGCAGGACGGAGTTCCCGGCCAGTACGGTCGCGGGCTTGCTTCCCGTGTGGACGGTCAGCTGGTAGTTCCGCGCCGCAGGTTTGCCGGCGTAGGAACCGGAACTGGCCCCGATCCCGACCGTCACCGTGCCGAGCCCCGACGTCGGCGCGTCCACGGTGAAGGTCTGCTTCGCCTGGTCGCCGTTCTTGTACGCCCTGGTCACGCCGTCGTCCTCGGTGAGCGTGAACGAACCCTTGCCCTGCGGGTAGACGTCGAGATCGAGCACGCCCTTGTCCCGCGTCTGCCACGACTTCGTGCCCTCGGCCCACATCGGCACCACGGCACCGGCGCGGACGAACAACGGCAGTGTGTCGAGCGGCGCGTCGTAACCGTCCACAGTGGTCGGACCGGTGTAGGTCTTGCCGCTCCAGTAGTCGACCCAGGTGCCCTTCGGCAGGTAGATGCCATTGCGGACGGTGGAGTTCTCGTACACCGGCGCGACGAGGAAATCCTTGCCGGACAGGAACTCGTACTTCGCCTTCTCGCCCCACACGTTCGGGTCGTCGGGGTATTCGAGCGCCAGCGGGCGGACCTGGCCGACGCCGGATTCGTGCGCCTCCACCGAATGGCTGTAGGTGTAGGGCAGCAGCCGCTCTTTGAGCAGCAGGTACTTGCGGTTGATCGAGGTGTACGGCTCGCCGTACCGCCACGGCTGCTTGTCCGACGCGGCCCAGCCGTCCATCGTCATCGAGACCGGCAGGAATGCCTTCCACTGCAGGTCGCGGACGTAGGTCTGCGGGCTGCCGCCGAAGATGCCGTCGATGTCGCCGGTGTTGTACGCGATCCCCGACGTCGTGGCGCCGGCGTAGGTCGGGATCTGCCACTTGATGTAGTCGTAGGAACCGGCCTGGTCACCGCTCCATAGCACGCCGCAGCGCTGCGCACCGGCCCAGCTGACCGGTGTCCAGACGAAGCCGCGCGCGTCGCTGTTGTCCTCGATGCCCTTGTGCGCGGTGTCGCAGGCGTCCAGCGCGAACTGGTAGCCCGGGCCAACCCACGCGACGTCGAGTTTGCGGACCCGCACCCCGGCCTTGACCTCTTCGACCTGGTTCGGCACGCCGTTCTCGGTCCACAGACCGAGCTGCATGTTGTTCTTGCGCAGGCCTTCGCCCGTCTGCTGGAGGTTTTCGTAGCCGCAGCCGTAGCCGTCGTTGACGAGCATCCAGCCGTTGGGCATGCCGTGCTCGGTGTAGCCCTCCGCGATCTTCACCGCGTCCAGCGTGTGGCGTTCGCCGCGGTTGGCGTTGTGCAGATAGCAGTCGGCGTCACCGTGTTCGAGCCCGTAGAGCGGTGGCAGGAAAGGCTTCCCGACCAGATCGGTGTAGCCGGTGATGACGTCCTTGAGCCCGTCACCGACGACGTATGTCGCGTCGAAGCGGCGTTCGTCGTGCGTGGTGCGCACCGGCTCGGTGAAGGCGTAGGTGCCTTGCGCGAAGGTGTTGCGCAGCACGCCGTATCCCGCCGTGGAGGCATAGAACGGCTGCGAATTCGGGGCTCCGCCGTCGTTCCAGTTGTAGTCGGCGAAGATCCGGATCGTCTGGTCGCGGTGACTGAAACGGCCGTTCTGCTCGCCGCCGCCGACGAACTGCTCGGTCGCCGTCCGCGCCAGGGTCTGCGTGGTCTGTTTGTCGGTCCAGGACAGCGGCGCCGACTCCTCCCAGAGCCGCTTGCGGTCCGCGCCGTCGTACAACGCGAGCCGCAGCGGATGCTTGTACGCCCGCAATGTCGCCTTGGCCGTGGAAACCGCCCAGTAGTCCCCCTTGTCGGCCGTCTTGGGCGTCACCGGGGCACCGGTGCGCGGCAGCACGATCTTGCTCCCGGCGGGATCGGTGAACGTGCCGTCCGGCGCCAGCCAGACCCGGACGGCGCCTTCGGCCGGGAAGCCGACGCGTACCGCGGCACTTCCCGATTTCAGCGTGACGGTGGGACCTTCGGCCGAGATCCCGGTCAAATCGCCCAGCTTCCCGGACGCCGCCCCGGCCGGGTCGGCGTGGGCGGCGACCGGGGAAAGCCCGAGAAGGGCCACTGCGGCCAAACAACTCAGGGATTGCGCAACTCTGCTCATTCGAGACACCTTTCGCGCATGAATACGCAATAGGGTCTCTGTATAGCGCACGGTTCGCGCAAAGTCATCCGCCGAAGCGGTGCTGCCGACTTTCGTCGGGTCGGGGCAAGATCCTTATGCGGCAACAGGTGTGCGTGCCCCGGATGTCATGAAAGGGTCGTTCAGGACAAAAGATGTCCTGAACGACCCTTTCATGACACTCGGGACCGGAGCGGTCAGACCGCCTGGACCTCGACCCCGGCGGCCTCGAACGCCCGCAGCACCTTCGGGTCCGCATTCGAATCGGTCACCAGCGCGTGCACCTGCGGCGTCGCGCAGATCCGCGCGAACGCGCGGCGGCCCAGCTTCGAACCGTCGGCGACCGCGACGACGCGTTCCGCCCGTTCGACCATCAGCCGGTTGATACTCGCCTCGCCCTCGTGGTGGGCGAAGGCGCCGGCGTCGGCATCGAACGCGTCGACCCCGAGGAACAGCAGGTCGATCGTCAGTTCGCTGAGCACGCGCGTGGCCAGCGGACCGCTGAGCTCGAACGACTGCGGACGCGCGACACCACCGGTGACCACGATCTTCACATGTGGCCGGACCGCGAGTTCGTGCGCGATGTTCAGCGCGTTGGTGACCACCGTCAGCCCCGGCGAATCACCGCGTCCGGCCAGATCGGACCGGGTGGCCAGCGAGCGCGCGACACCGGCCGTCGTCGTCCCGCCGTTGAGGCCGACCACCATGCCCTGCGCGACCAGCGCCGCCGCGGCGACACTGATCCGCTGCTTCTCGGGCACGTGCCGCGCGGTCTTGTAGCGCAACGGCAGGTCGTAGGCGAGGTCGTTGGCCACCGCGCCACCTCGGGTGCGGGTGAGCAACTGCTGCTCCGCCAGGTGATCGAGGTCGCGCCGGATCGTGGCGGCGGAGACGTTCAGCTCCTCGGCCACGTCCTCGACGTCGATCTTCTCCCGCTGCCCCAACAGGTCCAGCAGGGTGCTCAGCCGTTCGTGCCGGGCCATCGGCGCCACTCCTAGCTCGCTGCGGCCTATCGCGCATACCGGTGCGCTGTTGGCCACTGTTTCGAGCAGTATGCTGCATCGCGGTTGTCCGCCGCGAGCGGCACGCCGGTCGAGTGGCCCGGCCGGTCACTTCATCCGGAAGTCGTGCTGTTCCGGCAGCGGTTCGTCGGAAACCGCCGCCCAGGTGTCGGACAAAGACGTTTCCCCTTCCCTGATGTTCGCGACCTCGAAACCGCTGTCGTACACGGCCTTGGCCCCGGCGGTGTCGCCGAGCGCGAGCCGGGTCCGAGCGGTCAGGAGGGCGATCCGCCCTTCCACGGGCAGCCCGTCCAGCAGCGCACTCGCTTCGTCCGGGAGCCCCGCGGCGAGCTGCGCCGCGATGGCCTCGACGACCAGGGGACGCAGTGACGGCGCGAGGGCGACCGCCCGCCGGTACAGCCAGGCGGCCTCGTGCCCGGCCGTGGCGATCGCGAGATTCCGCAGCGCCCAAGGGTTCTCGGCCGCCGACACGGACTCGCGCCAGGCGCGGACCGCGTCCGACTGCCGTCCGGCCGCCCAGTGCGCGACGCCGCGGTGATACCAGGTCAGCCAGTTCTTCGGGGCGTACTCCATGAGATCCGCCCAGTAGCGGTTCACCAGTGTCGCCGGAGGGACGGCGAGCGGATCGCCGTCCGGCGGCGTCCCGTCGAGCAACGCGAGCCACGGCTCCTGGTCCGGCCCCAGCGATTCGTCCGGGAACGGCGTGCCGGGCAGGCACATGGGCGCACGCCGGTTCTCCAGCGCGCCCCAGCCGGAACCGGTGGCCAGGAAGGATTCCGGGGTGACGTCGGCGATCTTCCGCCACGCGTCGTGGCGCTCGTCCATGGTCTCCGCGGACGGCAGACCGGCGGCGACGGCTTCACGAGCCGCCGTCCAGTCGTCACCGTGCACCGCGGCCGGATCGGCGGCGACCGGGCCATAGGCCTCCAGCCAGTCCCAGCTCTCCCCCGGCGGCAAGCGCAGGTGCTCCAGCTGGGTGCGGGCCAGCCCGGCCTGGATCTCCAGATAGCCACCGGCGTCCGGCGCCAGCCACTCCTGCCAGCGACGTCCGCCGGTGGATTCGCCCCACAGGAACAGCTTCCGGCCGCGCAACCGGCTGGTGGACAGCTGAGCGAGCCCGGTCCCGTCGGCTTCGACGGCCGCGACCCACGGTCGCCCGGTCACCTCGAAGAAGTAGTCCGCCGCGGCCTCCGCCCGCGCCGGATACGTCAGCTCGCCGGGCACGTCGACCAGATCGAGCCGTCCCGAATAGCCGTAATGCCAGGCCTGCGTCGCGGGCGCCAGCACCCTCGTGCCCTCGTTCTGCGGCACCGCGATGTTCGACCACCAGTACACGGGGACGTCGTAGGGATGCGGGTTGCGCACCCGCACCGCCACGAGCAGCTGCTCCGCCCCTTCCGGCAGCCAGAAGTCGACCTGGTACGGCAGGTCGCGGGTGCGTTCCCACTCCCACAAACGCAGCACCGGCGTGCCGTCCGGGCCCTCGATCTCCGCGGCGAACATCGGCTCGCAGGTCAGCGTCGTATGCCCGGTGCTGCCGAGGTTCCACTCGACACCGCCGGCGAACCACGCGTCCCGCAGGGCGAGGTTCGCGGGCTGGAACACCGGGTTGCGGTAGAGCAGCTCGCGTCCGGACGGCTTGTGGACCAGTGAGTACAGCCGTCCACCCAGCGACGGCAGCACGGTGGCGCGGAGTTTGTCGTTCTCCAGCACCACCGCCGGAAGTTCACGGTCGGTGCGCTCGCGGGAGTAACCGTCCTGCAGCAGGCACGGCAGCGTGGTGTCCAGGCGGCCGTAGCCGATGTTCTCCGCCAGGTCCGGCGGCAGCTCGTCCACATTGGACACCTTCGCCACCGCCTCCGGTTTCCGGAGCGGGGGCAACGGGTTCTCCGGCCCCAGTTCGGCGGCCGGGAGCACCAGCCCGGTGCGATACAGGCTGGTCATGCGTCCGGGAGCCTGTCACCGGTCGCGGCGTCGAACAGGTGCACCGCACCCGGTTGCGGGGTCAGGGAGATCGGCTCGCCGCGCTGCCACGGGGCCATACCCGGGGTGCGGACGGTCAGCACACGATCGCCGTCACGGCAGTAGAGGTACTGGTCGCTGCCCAGCTCTTCGACGACCTCGACGATGGCCTCGAAACCGCCGTCGCCGATCGTCCAGCCCTCGGGCCGGACGCCGACGACGATACCGGGCCCGGTCAGTGCCGAACGTTGCGCCGGGGTCAGCGGAAGCCGCGTCCCACCGGCGACGGCCCCATCACTGTCCACAGTGGTCTCCAGCAGGTTCATCGCGGGCGAGCCGATGAACCCGGCGACGAACACGTTGACCGGCTTGGCGAACAACCCGACCGGTGTGTCGCATTGCTGAAGGATCCCGTCCTTCAGTACGGCGACCCGGTCTCCCATGGTCATCGCCTCGACCTGGTCGTGCGTGACGTAGAGCGTGGTGATGCCCAGCCGCCGCTGCAGTGACGCGATCTGGGTGCGGGTCTGCACGCGGAGTTTGGCGTCCAAGTTGGACAGTGGCTCGTCCATCAGGAACACACTGGGCTCGCGCACGATCGCCCGCCCCATCGCGACCCGCTGCCGCTGACCGCCGGACAGTTTCGCGGGTTTGCGGTCCAGGTACTCGGTCAGGTCGAGCACGGCCGCGGCCTCGCGCACCTTGCGGTCGCGTTCGGCCTTGGGCATCTTGGCCAGCTTCAGGTGGAAGCCGATGTTCTCCCCCACCGTCATATGCGGGTAGAGCGCGTAGTTCTGGAACACCATGGCGATGTCCCGGTCCTTCGGCGGCAGTTCGGTGACGTCGCGGTCGCCGATGTGGATGGAGCCGTCGTCGACGCCTTCCAGCCCGGCGAGCATCCGCAGCGTGGTCGACTTCCCGCAGCCGGACGGGCCGACCAGCACCAGGAACTCGCCGTCGGCGACCTCGAGGTCGAGGCCGTCGACCGCGGGACGGTCCACCCCGGCGTAGAACCGGGTGGTGTCGGAGAAGGTCACGGTGGCCATCAGGTCCTACTTTCCGGCGCCGAGGGTCAGGCCGGTGATGATCCGGCGGGCGAGCACGAGGTAGAGCACGAGCATCGGGAGCACGACGATCGCCACACCGGCGATCAGGCCGCCGTACTCCGACTGGTAGCTCGCCGCCCCGTAGAAGGTGAAGAGCGCACGCGACAGCGTGAAATGCGCCTGGTCCTTGAGGAACACGATCGCCAGCAGCGTCTCGTTCCACAGCCCGATGGCGTTCAGCGTCAGCGCGGTGATCATGCCGCCCCGGGTGAGCGGCAGCATGACCGAGAAGAACGTGCGCATCGGCGACGCGCCGTCCAGCGCGGCCGCCTCCTCCAGTTCGTCCGGCAGCGACCGGAAGAACCCGGTCATCAGGAAGACCGTGAACGGGATCGACAACGCCACGTACAGCACGAACAGACCGTATTCGTTGTCCAGGTGCACTTTGCTGAGCACCACGAACAGCGGGATGATCACGGTCTGGAACGGCACGCCCATGCCGATCGCGACGACGTTCGTCATCGGCCCGGCGCCGCGGACGCCGAGCCTGGTCAGGGCGTACGCGCAGGGCGCCGAAACGGCGACCGTGACGACCGTCGCCAACCCGACCAGGACCACGGTGGTCAGCACGGCCTCGCCGAAACCGGCGTTGTTCCAGGCGTAGATGAAGTTCCGGAACGGCTTGCCGACCTTGAACCACTGATACGGCAGGTCGAACGGCTTGGTGAAGATCTCCACCGGTGTCTTGAACGACGCCGTGAGCAGCCAGTACAGCACCAGGATGTTGCCTGCGGTGAACAGCCACACGATCGTGGAACCCAGGACGCGCAACGGGCTGAACCGTTTGGAGCCGGGCGCCGGACGTGGTTTGCGTGGCGGCTTGCGCACCGGTTTCGCCGCTCGCCGCGCGGGCGCCTCGACGTCGGTGACGGACATGGGATCTCCCTCAGAACTGGATCGCGTCACGGCGCATCAGCCGGCGGAGCAGGACGACGAGCACGGACACCAGCACGATCATCGCCACCGCGCAGGCACAGGCGGCACCGAAGTCCGGGGTGCCGTTCGAGCCGAAGGTCCGGTCGAACACGTAGATCCCGAGCGTCCACGCCTCGTTGGGCGGGGCGTAGGTGCCCGGACCGGCCAGCACGAACACCAGCTCGAAGATCTTGAGCGCGTTGATCGTCCACAGCACCCCCGCGACACCTACGACGTCCCAGGTCATCGGCAGCGTGATGTTCTTGAACTTCTGCCACGGCGACGCGCCGCCCAGCTCCGCGTCCTCGTAGAGGTACGGCGGGATGCGGTCGACCGCGGCCATCAGGATGGTGATGTAGAAACCCGAGCTGGCCCAGATCAGTGAAGCCGTCACCACACCGGTCACATTGGACGGTGCGAGGAACTTCGCCGCGTCCGCGCCGAGGCTTTCCAGCACGTAGTTCGCCAGTCCCTGTTTCCCCGGCTGGTACTTGAAGACGAAGCCGAGGAACATGCCGAGCGCCACCGGCGCCACGATGTTCGGGAAGAACAGGATGGCGCGGACGATCTTGCCGCCCTTCATGTCCCGCAGCACCATGGTGAACAGGAAGGCCAGCGCGAACGTGCCGATGCCGCCGAGGAACACGTAGATCAGCGTGTTGCGGAAGGCGTACTGGAACGAGTCACTCGCCCACATCTGCGTGTAGTTGGTGACGCCGTTGGGTTCCGGCGTGTCCCCCGCCCCGGCCCAGCTGGTGAAGCTCAGCACGACGGTCGCGATCGTCGGCAGGACCAGGAAGGCCAGGTACAGCACCAGCGCCGGCGCGGCGAACGGCCAGAACAGCCGTTTCTTGCGACTCAGGTGCGCCCCGGCCTTCACGGCCCGCGCCGGCGGTTTCGCCGGAGTCGTGACTGTCGCCATCAGCCCTGGTTCTTCCAGAATTCGGCACCCTTGGCGGCGAGCTGGTCGACGAACTGCTGCGGGGTGATCTGGCCCTTCAACAGCGCGATGTCGGCGGGGTCGAAGACGTCGGTCTGCCACTTGCCGCCGGCGATACCGTCGATCCCGTCGTACTGCAGGACGTGCTCCTTCTTCGGGTCGTCCAGCGCGGCCTTGACCTGCTTCAGGTCGTCCGGCACGGCGAGGTCCGCCCGCGGCACGAGGTTGTCGGCCACCACGGGGATCCCGGCGAGCAGGTCCTTGTTGAGGAAGTAGGCGATGAACGCCTTGGCCGCTTCGGCGTGCTTGGCCTTCTTGGTCACCGAGAAACCGATCGACATCTGCTCGACGGTGTCGTGCGTGGCGCCTTCGGGCATCGGGAACTGGAAGGAGCCGTAGTTGATCTTCGCTCCGGCGCCCTGCTTGTCCAGGTACTCGCGGGTCTCGCTCGGCGCCCAGCTGCCGACGTAGAGGAACCGGGAGTCGCCGTCGGCCCAGCGCTGCTGCACCTGCGGGAACTTCGCCGCGTCCCAGCCGTCGATGAAGTACTTGGGCAGCTTCGCGGTTTCGGTGGCGGCTTTGAGGAAACCGGGGTCGGTCTTCCACGCCTGACCGGTCTTGTCGGTCGCGGCCTTGTACAGCCCGCCCGCGCCGACGTAGCGCTCGGCGAGCTGGGTGTAGAAGTACATGTTGTAGAACGGGATGTCGCCGTCGAGGCTGATCGCGGCCTTGCCGTCGGACTTCGCCTTGTCGAACAGGCCGATCAGCTCGTCCATCGTCTTCGGCTGCTGGATGTCGCCCGCGGTGTCCTTGTTGAACCACCAGGCGCTCGACTGGATCGTGTACGGGACCATGAAGTTGTGGCCCTCGCGGTCCTTGTTCTGCAGGAAGTCGTACGAGCTGGGCGAAAGCACGTCCTTCACGGTCTTGTCGCCCTCGCCGACCTTCATCGCGAACACGTCGTCGACGCTCTGCGTGCCGCCCGGCGTCATGACCGCCGCGCCGACCTTGCTGACGTCCTGGTCGAACAGGTCCGGCACGGCGTCGGTGTTCAGCGCGGGCACCAGGTTCTGGGTGTAGGCCTTGCGGCCCAGCCACTGCACGTCGACCTTGACGCCGGTCTTCTCCTGGAAGCATTTGAAGGCCTTCTGGAGGACCTTGCCCTGCGGCTCGTCGGCCGTCCACATGGACCAGTACGTGAATTCCTTGTCCGTCGCGGGTTTCACCCCCGCCTCCGGACAGGGCGCGTTGAGGAACTGATCGACGCCTGGGAGCGCGTTCTCGCCGGTGCCACCGGCCGCCGTGTCCCCGCCGCCGCATCCCGCGAGCAGGAGCGCCGCCCCTGCCGTCAATGCCGTGAGCCTGCCTACCCGCATCCGCCACCACCTGGATCGAAGATCACACAAGTTCTGCTTGTTCTTGCGCAGTTTTGTGAGGTTTCACGCACATGTCAACACTCAATCGCGCAAACTCTGCTCAATCGTCACCTTGACCGGTTCAACATGATCAAGCTTGAGCACTCCCAGCAGTCGCCGCACCTCGACGGCGACCGCGGCACGCCCGGCACCGAGGTATTTCCGCGGGTCGACCCGCTCAGGATGCGCGCGCCAGTCCTCCGCCGCGGCCGCGGTGAACACCTTGTTGAGCTGGGTGGCGATATTGATCTTCGTCATCCCGGCTCGTACGGCCTCGGCCAGCCCATCGTCGGGCACGCCGGACGATCCGTGCAGCACCAACGGCACCGGCACTTTCTCCCGCAGCCGCGCGATCAGCTCGAAGTCCAGCGCGGCGTCACGGGTGAGCATGGCGTGCGAACTGCCCACCGCCACCGCCAGCGCGTCGATCCCGGTGGACGCGACGAACTCCGCCGCCTCGTCGGGATCGGTGCGCGCGCCGGGCGCGTGGACGCCGTCCTTGCCACCGACCTCGCCGAGTTCGGCCTCCACCCACACTCCGTGGTCGTGGCAGTACGCGGCGACTTCCCGCGTGGCGCGCACGTTGTCGGTGTAGTCCAGTTTGGACGCGTCGAACATGACGGAGCCGAAGCCGAGCGCGACCGCCTCGCGGACCAGATCGGCCGATTCCGCGTGGTCGAGATGCACCGCGACCGGTGTCGCGGCCCCTCTGGCCGCGGCGAGGGCCGCTGTCCCGACCGGCGCCAGCGAGCCGTGGTATTTCACGGCGTTCTGGCTCAGCTGCACGATCACCGGCGCTTCCGCCGCGGCGGCGCCGTCGATGATCGCGGTGATGTGTTCGAGCTGGATCGCGTTGAACGCGCCGCAGCCGCGCCGGGCCGCGACGGCGGCTCCGACGATCTCCCCGGTTCCCACCAGAGGCATGACTGTTCTCCTAGTCCGGGCGGGCGCGCACGGCGACCAGCCCCTGTTCGGCTCGGTAGTGCGCGAGGTCGACGTCTCCGGCGAGCGGGCCGAGCACGGCCGCCCCGGACAGCGCGACGGCGCGGCGCAGGATGTCCTGCCAGGATTCGGCGCGGCTCAGCCCCAGTGCCAGCGCGGCGACGACGGCGTCGCCGGCGCCGGTGGTGTTGCCAGTGAGCACAGTGGACGGTGCCGCGTGCCAGGTGCCGGAACCGGTCACCGCCAGCAGTCCTTCGGCACCCAGCGACACGACGACGGCGCCCGCCCCGGCCTTGCGCAGTTCGGCCGCGGCGGCCACCGGATCCCGCAGGCCGGTGACCTCGCGCAATTCGTCGGCGTTCGGTTTGACGACGGACGGTTTCCCGGCCAGCCCGGCGAGCAGCGCCTCACCGGATGTGTCCAAGATGGACGGTGCGTCGCCGAACAGCCCGGCGTATCCCCCGGCCCCGGGAGGAAGGCTGCCCGAGCAGACGAGGACGTCGGGCTTACGGGCCCGGACGGCCTCGGCAAACGTTTGCCACTCGTTTCCGGTGAGCCGGGGCCCTGGCTCGTTCAACAACGTGACCGATCCGTCGTCCGCGAGAACCGTGATGGTGCGCCGGGTCTCGCCGCCGATCGGAACCGCCGTGGCGGGGATTCCCGCCGCCGCGAGATCGCCCACGACGGCGGCGCCCGTCGCGCCGCCCGCCGTGAAGAGCGCGCGGACGTCGGCGCCGAGCGTGTGCAGCACCCGGGCGACGTTGACGCCCTTGCCGCCCGCCCGGTGCCGCACCTCCCGAACCCGGTGCACGTCACCGGCCCGCAGACCGTCCACTGTGTACGTGACGTCCAGCGCGGTGTTGGGCGTGACGGTGACGATCACGGCAGCCTCAGGTCAGGACGACGGAGCGAGTAAGGCTGCGGGGGTTGTCCGGGTCGAGCCCCTTGCGGGCGGCGATCGCCCCGGCGACACGCTGCGCGCGGACCAGGTCCGCCAGCGGGTCCAGGCCGCTCTCGACGAACAGGCCGCCCGCGCGGGCGACGTCGTCGGCCAGCCCCTCCGGCGCCTGCCCGAACATCCAGGTCACACGGCCGGGTTCGCTGATGCTGATCGGCCCGTGCCGGTAGTCCCACGCCGGGTACGACTCCGTCCACAGCAGGCACGCCTCGCGGAACTTGAGCGCGGCCTCGTTCGCGATGCCGACGGACCAGCCGGTGCCGAGGAAGCTGAACTGCTCGGCCCCGATGAGCTCGTCGGGCAGTGGTTCGGCGAGCACGCGCTCGGCCTGGTCGGCGACCGCGGTCAGGTCCTCGCCGAGGTGCGCGCGCAGCATCGCCAGCGCCGTCGTGGCGAAGCGGGTCTGCACGACCGAGCGCTCGTCGACGACGGACAGGTCGACGATCGTGTCCGCGGCGGCCTCGATCTCGCGGGGCACCCCGGTGATCGCGATGGTCGGCGTCCGGCCCCGCAGTTTCGCCAGCAGGGCGTGCACCTCGGTCGTCGTACCCGACCTGGTCAGCGCCACGACATGGTCGTAACCGCGGCCTTCCGGGAACTCCGACGCGGCGAAGGCGTCGGTCTCGCCGAGCCCGGCGGACTCGCGAAGGACGGCGTACGCCTGGCCGATGAACCACGACGTGCCGCAGCCGACGATCGCGACCCGCGCGCCCGGCGGCGGCAGCAGCTCACTGTTCGCCGAGGCCAGCGCCGCCGCGTCCCGCCAGCGGCCGGGCTGGCTCGCGATCTCCGCCGCCATGAAGGTCCCGCTCATGAACTCCCCATCCGTGCCAGTTGTGCGCAATAGCTGTCACGTTAGGTGCAGTTTTGTGCAACGTCAATGCTCTGTTAGCGCACTTTCACGCATTTGATGCGTTCAGATGTGCGTGCTGGGCGAGGCTTCGACCTGCGTGACCGGCGTCACTCCGAAAGCTGTCACAACCTCTCCGTCCGGCTCGTCATGTAGGCAGCAATCGACCGAGAGGGAAGATCATGGAACCGCGCGTCAACCTGTTCGAGAACGAAGTCGTCCTCAAGTACGTCAAGCGTCTCGGCGCCGCGAACCGCCCGATCGAGGAGTCCTCGCTGCCGCACGCGACCCAGGAACTGGTGAAGCTGCGCGCCAGCCAGATCAACGGCTGCGGCTTCTGCACCGACATGCACAGCAAGGACGCCGCGCACGCCGGTGAGACCTCGGTCCGGCTCAACCTGGTCGCCGCCTGGCGGGAGGCGAACGTGTTCACCGAGGCCGAGCGCGCGGCCCTCGCGCTCACCGAGGAGGGCACCCGGATCGCCGACGCACACCACGGCGTCAGCGACGACACCTGGGCGCAGGTGCGCAAGCACTACGACGACGAGCAGATCGGCGCCCTGATCGCGTTGATCGCCGCGATCAACGCGTACAACCGGCTCAACGTCATCGCCCGGACGCCGGCGGGCGACTACCAGCCCGGCATGTTCGACTGATCCTCGCGTTCATCGACAACAGGATCGCTTCGCCGGACAACGATCGAGGTGCGACGGGCTGCTAAACCTGCGGATACCAGCGATCCGGAGGTTCAGCCCGTGCAACTCGACGTCCGCTTCTTCCCCGTGACCGGAACCCATCGGCTCAGCACCGACCTCGTCGGGCTGCGCGCGAACTTCCACTACGGCTCGGGGAACGTGCTGGAGCAGCATTACGCGGACAAGACGACGATGATCTGGACCGGAGTTTCCGGCGATTTCGCCGGTGTCCGCCAGAAAGAGGCGACACTGCGTGTCTTCGAAACCGGCCCGGCGCAGTATTTCGTCACCTGGTACGAATCCGGGACCGTCGCGACGGCGGCGCACGGTGAGATCTTCGACGGCGGCTATCCCATCGCTGTGATGGCCGACTTCGACCGTCTGATCGCGACCGCCGCCTACACGAACCCGCGTGAAGATGGCGGACAGTATTTTCTGGTCGACCAGGCGACGATCGAGATCCTGGACAAGCCGCACGGATGGCCTTCCTTTCCCGAACCCCGGTCGTGAGTGGCAATGGTCGTTCTAACCCTCTTTACCACTCACGACCCGCGCGGGGACCGGACATCATGACATCAATCGGGCGCGCAGTCGTCCCCGCGAGTCACCCCGAATTCCGCGTGGCAGGGTTCGATCACGCCACATTCGACTTACCCCTCAATAGAACGACCTCGCCACTCACGACCGGGCGCTGCCGAACAAGCGCCGCGCACGCAAAGGCAAAGCCCCAGCCCACCTTCGCTCCCATACTGGCCGTCCAGCGGAGATGAGGAGCAGCGCATGAGCCGAGACGACACGTCGCTCGCCAAGAACGTCCTGGGCGTGCCAGGCATCGTCTTCCTCGTGCTCGCGGCGGTCGCGCCGTTGACCGGGATGATCGTGATCGCGGCCATCGGCATCGCGGTCGGGAACGGCGGCGGCATGGTCGCGGCGTTCCTGCTGGCGACGGTCGTCCTGCTGCTGTTCGCGGTCGGCTACGCGCAGATGTCGCGGGTCCTCACGAGCGCGGGCGGCTTTTACGCCTTCGTGGTCAAGGGATTGGGCCGGACACCGGGTCTCGTCGCCGGTTTCATCGCGATGCTCGGCTACAACTGTTTCGTCGCCGGAGCGATCGGGACGAGCGGATTCTTCACCTCCACGGCGATCGACGACGTCTTCGGCCTGAAACTCGATTGGCTGTTCTGGAGCGCGCTTTCGGTCGCGCTGGTCCTTTTGCTCAGCCGTCGCGGGATCGCGGTCAGCGCGAAGGTGCTGGGCGCCTCGCTGATCCTCGAAGTGTCGATCCTGCTGATCATGGACTTCAGCGTGCTGTTCCGGCACGGCTTCTCGTTCGCCGCGTTCAGCCCGTCCGTCATGTTCCAAGGTGCCGGCGGGCTGGCGTTGTTGTTCGCCGCCAACGCTTTCATCGGTTTCGAGGCGACGGCGCTGTTCGGCGAGGAGGCCAGGGACCCCAAGCGGACGATCCCGCGGGCGACCTACATCGCCATCGGGTTCATCGGGGTGTTCGCCGCGTTCACGACTTGGGCGGTGGTCAGCGCGATCGGCGCCGAACAGGCGCAGGACGTGGCCGCCGCGCATCTGTCGAGCGGGGATCTCGTGCTTTCGGTCGCCCAGGAGTACCTCGGCGGCCCGCTGACGAAGGTCATGTTGCTGCTTCTGGTGGTCAGTCTGTTCGCGGCGCTGCTGGCACTGCACAATTCGGCCACCCGCTATCTGTACGCGCTGGGCCGGGTCGGCGTGCTGCCGCGTGTGCTCGGCAAGACCAGCCCGCGCAACGGCGCGCCGCGCTACGCCTCGATCGTCCAGTTGCTCTTCGGGTCGGTGGTGGCGTTGGCGTTCCGCCTCGCCGGGCTCGACCCGGTCGCCGACCTCACCGCGAGCATGACCGGCTTCGGCACCCTCGGCATCCTCACCCTGCAGTTGTTCGCGGCCGTGGCGATCCTGGTCTACTTCCGCCGGACGCGGGACCGGCGGGTCGTGAAGACGCTGATCGCGCCCGGGCTGGGCGCGGTGGGCCTCGGGCTCATCGTGACGTTGGCGATCGTCAACTTCCCGACGCTCGCCGGGTCGAGCAACGGCGTCGTCCCGCTCCTGCCGTGGCTGCTCCTGGTCGTCGCCCTGGCCGGGCTCGCGCTCGCCGGCTGGCTGCGCCGGTTCCGTCCTTCGGTTTACGACGCGTTGGAGACCGACCTGGAACGCGAACCGTCAAACGTTGTTGGTCAGTGAGAGGTTGAACGAATAGCGCGAGGCGCGGTAGACGTGCCATCCGTATTCCACGACCTTGCCGGACTCGTCGTAGGTGGTGCGGCGCATGGTGAGCAGCGCCGCGCCCGGCTGCTCGTCGAGTAGTGCGGCGTCCTCCTCGGTCGCCTGCCGGGCACCGACGTTCTGCTGGGCGGCGTGCAGCCGGACACCCGCCGAGCGCAGTAGCTGGTAGAGCCCCTTGTCCCGCAGTTCCTCGTCCGACGGATCGAGGAGGCCGTCGGGCAGGTAGTTGTTCATGATCGCCAGCGGTTCGCCTCCGATCGAGCGCACCCGCTTCAGCCGGCGGACGTGGGTCAGGCCCGGCGTTTCGAGCTGTTCGATCGCCTCCTCGCCCGCGGGCTCGACCTGGTTCACGAGGACGACGGATTCCGGCTTGTCCCCCAGCTCACTGAGGTCGTCGAAGAGGCTGCTCAACCGCAGCGGCCGGGCCACCTTGGTGCGGACGACCTGCGTGCCGACACCGCGCTTGCGGACCAGCAGGCCCTGATTGACCAGTGACTGGATCGCCTGACGGATGGTCGGCCGCGACAGGTGCAGCCGCGCCGCCAGGTCCAGCTCGTTGTCCAGCCGGGCACCGTTGGGCAGCCTGCCGTCTTCGATGGCGGCGCCGATCTGCCGGGCGACCTGGGAGTACAGCGGTTCCGGGCCGTTCGGATCCACCACGATCTCGCCGGGCACCCAGGGTTTCATGCGCGGAGCCTACCGCGCTCGACGACTATGACCTTATGTCCATATGTCTTGACAAAGTCTCCGGGTGCTTGCGATGGTCGAAGGACCACGCGAGCCGGGAGGTACGAACGTGTCGGACACAGTGCGCCGGATAGTCGCTGCGCGAGTGCGAGATCCGGGAGCCGTCGCGGTGGCGGCCGCCACCCGGGTCCGGGCGAAGTCGCCGTTCAACGACAAGGGCCGCACGATGATCATCGCCGCGGACCATCCGGCTCGCGGCGCGAACGGCGTCGGCTCCGACCCGCTCGCGATGGCCGACCGCGGCGAACTGCTCGACCGCCTCGGCCTGGCGCTGGAACGGCCCGGGGTCACCGGCGTGCTGGCGACGCCGGACATCATCGACGATCTGCTGTTACTCGGCGTGCTCGACGGCAAGACCGTCATCGGCTCGATGAACCGCACCGGACTGGCGGGATCGAGTTTCGAGATCGACGACCGGTTCGCCTGCTACGACGCCGAAACGATCGAACGGATGCGTTTCGACGGCGGCAAGACGCTCACCAGGATCTGTCTCTCCGATCCGGCGACGCCGAGCGTCCTCGAGAACACCGCGAAGGCGGTCAACGACCTCTCCGACCGCAAGCTGATCGCGATGGTCGAGCCGTTCCTGTCGGACTGGGTCGACGGTCGTCTCCGCAACGACCTCTCCCCCGACGCCGTGATCCGCTCGATCACCATCGCCTCCGCCCTCGGCCGCTCGTCGGCCTACACCTGGCTGAAGCTCCCGGTGGTGAAGGACATGGAGCGCGTGCTGGCCGCCTCGACCTTGCCCGCGGTCCTGCTGGGCGGCGAGGTCAAGGACCCCGACGCCGCGTTCGCCGCCTGGCAGCGGGCGCTCGCGCTGCCGACCGTGCAGGGCCTCGTGGTCGGCCGGTCCCTGCTGTACCCGCACGACGGCGACGTCGCCAAGGCCGTCGACACGGCCGTCGGACTGCTGTGAACACCTGTGGAGGACAACGCGTGAAGACCATCGACCACTGGATCAACGGCGTCGCGACCACGGCGGGCTCCACCCGCACGGCCCCGGTGTACGACCCGGCCGTGGGACAGGCGCGGGCGGAGGTGCTGCTCGCGGAACCGTCCGATGTGGACACCGCAGTGGCCGCCGCGGCCAAGGCCTTCGAGACATGGGGCGATTCGTCGCTGTCACAGCGGACGAAGGTGATGTTCGCCTTCCGCGAGCTGCTGGTGAAACACGAGGACGAGCTCGCCAGGATCATCTCCGCCGAACACGGCAAGGTGATCGACGACGCGCGCGGCGAGATCGTCCGCGGCCGCGAGATCGTCGAGTACGCCTGCGGGATCGCCGACGCGCTCAAAGGCGGCTTCTCCGACCAGGTCTCGCGGGACGTGGACGTGCACGACTTCCGGCAGCCGCTCGGCGTCGTCGCCGGGATCACGCCGTTCAACTTCCCGATCATGGTGCCGTTGTGGATGCATCCGATCGCCATCGCGACGGGCAACACGTTCGTCCTCAAGCCGAGCGAGCGGGTCCCGTCCGCGTCCCGGCTGGTCGCCGAACTGTATGCCGAGGCGGGGCTGCCCGACGGCGTGTTCAACGTGGTCAACGGGGACAAGGTCGCGGTCGACGCGATCCTGGAGCATCCCGATATCGCCGCCGTGTCGTTTGTCGGGTCGACCCCGATCGCCAAGTACGTCCACGAACGCGCGACGGCCACCGGCAAACGCGTGCAGGCGCTGGGCGGGGCCAAGAACCACGCCGTCGTCCTGCCCGACGCGGACCTGGAGTACGCCGCGAACCACCTCACGGCGGCGGCGTTCGGTTCCGCCGGGCAGCGTTGCATGGCGATCTCCATCGGTGTCGCCGTGGGGTCGGCCGGGGACGGGCTGATCGAGGTACTCAAGCGCAAGGCCGCCGAGATCAAGGTCGGGCCCGGCCACGAGGCGGGCAACGACATGGGCCCGGTGGTCACGGAGGCCGCGCGGCGGCGGGTGATCGACTCCGTCGCCCGCGGGGCGGAGCAGGGCGCGACCGTGGTCGTCGACGGGCGGGAGCTGCGGGTCGCCGGGCACGAGGACGGGTTCTTCGTCGGACCGTCCCTTTTGGACCATGTGACCACGGAGATGGCCGCCTACCGCGACGAGATCTTCGGGCCGGTGCTCGGGATCGTCCGCGTGTCCACACTGGACGAAGCGATCGCGCTGATCAACGCGAACCCGTACGGCAACGGGACCGCGGTCTTCACCGGCAGCGGCGAGGCGGCGCGGCGGTTCCAGCGGGAGGTGAAGGTCGGGATGATCGGGGTGAACGTGCCCATCCCGGTGCCGATGTCGTACTACTCCTTCGGCGGGTGGAAGGACTCCCTCATCGGCGACAGCCCGATCCACGGCCCGGCCGGCGTGCGGTTCTACACGCGGGCGAAGGTCGTCACCACGCGGTGGCCGCATTCCACCGCCGGTTTCCACTTCCCGACGTCCAGCTGAACGCCCGCGTTTCGTCCTCTGAATGCGATCGCGCATTCAGAGGACGAAACGCGGGGTGTCAGCGCCAAGGGTTTCTCAGGTGGCTGCTGAATATGGCGGCAGGTCCGTGAAGGCCTCCTTGCCTACCCTGAAGGCAAGGAGGCCTTCACGGACTACGCGATCGCCACGTGTGCCCCACCTGCGACACCAACCACAGCGGTCGCAGTGGTGGCGCGCGAAGGCCTCCTTCACTCGGTTCAGCCGAGGAAACTCGCCCTCCATCCTTCCCCAAGTACATGAAGGCCCCCTTCCTTGCGTCTAGCGCAAGGAAGGGGGCCTTCATGTACTGCGAGGGCGACGACGGTCAGCGCACCTCTTGCCGTTGCCGTTTCCCGACGATCCGCCAGCCGACCGCCAGCACCACGACCAGCACCGGGATCGAGTAGAAGGCGGTCTTCTCGGCGCCGTCGGAGAAGCCCATCAAGACCACCACCAGCGCGAGGAAGCCGAGCGTCGCCCAGCCGCTGTAGGGCGCCCACGGCATCCGGTAGGACGGCCGTTCCAGCTCGCCGCGCAGCGCCGCCTGGCGCAGCCGCAGCTGGCAGAAGATCAGCGTCGCCCAGGTGGTGATCACGCCGAGCGACGCGATGGCGATCGCGATGTCGAAGGCGTCCTTCGGCACCAGGTAGTTGAGCACCACGCCCAGCACATAAGCGCCGGATGTGAACAGGATGCCGCCGTAGGGCACGTGACGGCTGCTCATCCGGCCGACGAACTTCGGCGCCTCACCCTTGTCCGCGAGCGCGCGCAGGATGCGGCCGGTCGAGTAGAGCCCGGAGTTGCAGCTCGACAGCGCGGCGGTGAGCACGACGGCGTTCATCACGTCGCCGATCCCCGGGATCCCGAGGCGGCTGAACACGGTGACGAACGGGCTCTCACCACCGTTGTAGAACGGCCACGGCAGGAGCATCGCCAGCAGCAGCACGGATCCCACGTAGAACACGCCGATCCGCCAGACGACACCGTTGATCGCCTTCGGCAGCACCTTGCGGGCGTCCTTCGTCTCGCCGGCCGCGATGCCGACGACCTCGATCGCGGAGTAGGCGAAGATGACCGCCTGCAGGGTCATCAGCGCGATGCCGACACCGGCCGGGAAGAATCCACTGTGGGCGGTCAGGTTGTGCACGCCCGCGGTGGTGCCGCCGATGTCGGCGCTGGTGAGCACCAGCCCGAGGGCGGTGACCAGGAAGACGACGATGGCCAGCACCTTGACCACCGAGAACCAGAATTCCAGCTCGCCGAACAGTTTCACCGAAAGCAGGTTCACCGCCAGCAGGACGCCGAGCGCGACCAGCGCGGTGATCCACTGCGGCACGTCGGGCAGCCATTTGTGCACGTAGATCGCCACCGCGGTGATCTCCGCGATGCCGGTCATCGCCCAGTTCACCCAGTACATCCAGCCGGAGGCGAAACCCGCCCACGGCCCGATGAACTTGCGGGCGTAGGTGACGAAGCTGCCGGAAGACGGCTCGTGGAGCACGAGCTCACCGAGGGCGCGCATCACGAAGTACGCGGCGATACCGCAGAGCGCGTACGACAGGACCAGCGACGGCCCGACCTGGTGGAGCTTGCCACCGGCACCGAGGAACAGCCCGACGCCGATCGCGCCGCCGATGGCGATCATCTGCACTTGGCGGTTGCCCAGTGCTTTTGAATAGCTTTCACCTTTTTCGGTGAGCAGCGAGGAATCCATGGTTGCCAGACGCTAGAGCGTGTGCGGCACGTCACCAACATTGCTAAGGAAGACTTAAGGTGTGCGGGACGTCACTCTGCCGGTTTAACGGGAATTTCCTTTTTCGATTTGACAAATTCACCCGCGAACCCCGATCGTCGCGCGCGAAGGGGCGCTTCTACGCTACGGCCGTGGACCTCGCAGCGCTGCTGGACCGGATCGCCGACGACGTCGCGCCGGAGATCGGCCGCGGCTCCGTCGCGGACTACATCCCCGCCCTGGCCAGGGTCGAACCCGGCCGGTTCGGCATGGCGGTGGCCGAAGTGGACGGTGGGCTGCACGGCGTCGGCGACTGGGAGGTGCCGTTCTCCATCCAGAGCATGTCCAAGGTCTTCACCTTGGCGCTCGCGCTCTCCCATGGCGACGGGGTGTGGGAAAGGGTGGGCCGCGAGCCGTCCGGAAACCCGTTCAACTCGCTGGTCCAGCTCGAGAACGAGGACGGAATCCCCCGCAATCCGTTCATCAACGCCGGTGCCCTCGTGGTGACCGACGAATTGGCGCATCACGGCGACGCGGCGGAAACCCTGCTCCGGTTCCTCCGGGAGGAAAGCGGGCGCGGCGGCATCCGGATCGACGCCGAGGTCGCCGCGTCGGAGGCCGCGCACGCCGACCGCAACCGCGCCCTCGCGTATTTCATGGCGTCGTACCGGAACATGCGTCATCCGGTGCCCGCCGTCCTCGACCAGTACATGCGCCAATGCTCGATCGCGATGAGCTGTGGCGACGTCGCACGGGCGGCGGTGTTCCTCGCCCGCCACGGCGTGCGCAACGACGGCAGCCGCCTGCTCGAACAGAGCGCCGCCAAGCGGGTCAACGCGGTGATGCTGACCTGCGGCACCTACGACGCGGCGGGCGAATTCGCCTACCGTGTCGGGCTTCCTGGCAAGAGCGGGGTCGGCGGCGGCATCGTCGCGATCGTCCCCGGCCGGTGCGCGATCTGCGTCTGGAGCCCCGGCCTGGACCCGCGCGGCAACTCCGTCGCGGGTGTCGCGGCGCTCGACCGGTTCACCACCCTGACCGGCTGGTCGATCTTCTGAGCGGTTTGGATCCGCGCCGACGGGGGAAGCCGCCGGTGTGCAGACGTTTCTCCCGTGCGCTGATTTCCGGGCCTCCGCCTCCGTCCTCGACCAGCGGAGGCTCGGTAAACAGCGGGTGGAAACCATCCAGGTGCTGCGCGCGCTGACGGTGCCGGGATACGGCTGGCGGCATCATCCGGCCGCGGCGATGTGGGCCGGCTACGAGGAGGCGCTCGTCCGGTACGGCTTCGACATCTGCGACATCTGGTGCGAGACCGGCCGCCAGGACACCTGCCGCCAAACACTGCGGCTCGACCTGCTCCGCGCCACCGGACTCGACGAGGTCCGCACCCAGGACCGGCTCGCCGACGCGAAGGAGCTGCCGCCCTGGCTCGGCGACGCGGATTTCCACCGCAGCCATCAGTCCGCGCTCGTCCGCAAGGAGCCGGGGCACTACCGGGCGAGTTTCCCGGACGTCCCCGACGACCTGCCCTACGTCTGGCCGGCGTCGGACCGTCCACGACGAGAAGGAGTGCGATGAGCAAGCGATTCCGCAAAGGCGACAAGGTCCGCTGGAACAGCCACGGCGGGCAGGCCGAAGGCGAAGTCCTGAAGGAGATCACTTCCGACACCGAAGCGGGCGGCCGCACCGTTCGCGCGTCCGAGGAGGAACCGCAGTACCTCGTCCGCAGCGACAAGAGCGGCGGCGAAGCGGTCCACAAGCCCGAGGCACTGGAGAAGCTGTGAGCGGAGTCAGCCGCTCGAAGGCCGCCCCATCTCGTGTCCCGGCCGTCCCTCGGTCCGCCGCCGGCGCTTGATCCGTTCTTCGTGCAGGTGCCGCCGCCCGCCGGTCAGGTCACCGGTCACGTCGCGCGTCATGTCGCGATAGGCCGCGTAGTAACCCTCGTCGTACTCCTCGATCAGCTGGAACGTCCACCGCTCGGGCAGCACGTTGAGCCCGACCAGCTCGGTCTGGATCCGCTCCGCCCACTCGGCGTGCCCGGCCTTCCGGAGGGCTTCGACGGCCTCGCCGAGCGCGAAGTCGGCGGTTCCGGTGAGGTGGTGGAAGGCGTACAGGTGGCCACGCGCCTGTTCGACCGTTTCGAGGGCGAAGACCAGTTTTCCGACGGCGTCGATGGTCGCCTCGTCGGGTTCTGAAGATGAGTCCGGCATGCCGGGGAAATGCCCCCTCGCCGTCACTTTCACACCCCGTCGGCCGCGATCCGCGCGAACGAGCGGATCAGCGGGTTCTCCCGTTCGGTCACCCACGCGACGACCAGCGGGCTCGGTGGCATGTCGGCCAGCGGCACCCAGGTGAGGCCGTCCGGCAGGGCGTGCCCGAGCGGCGCGATACCCGCCGATCCGTTCCACAGGACGGCTTGCAGGCATTCGCCGACCGTGCGGACCACCGGTCCGGACGGCCGCTCGCCCACGGGCGTCGCCCCGTTCCAGTACTCGCGCCACCGTGGATCCGTGCCCTCCGGCAGCTGGAACCACGGCCGACCGGCGACATCGGCCAGCCGCAGTGTCGCGCGATCGGCGAGCGGGTCGCCGGTGCGCAGCACCAGCCCGACCGGATCCGAACGCAGGACCCGCACGGTGAGACCGGTTTCGTCGAACGGCGAGCGGGTCAGCGCGACGTCGGCCAGCCCGGCGCGGAGGCCGGTGGTGGGATCGGTGAAATCCGCCTCCCGGAAGCGGATCGAGACTTCGGGATGCCGACGCCGGAACGCCGCGGCCAGGCGGATGCCCGCCTCCCCCGCGCCGTCGGCCAGGGTGCCGACGGTGAGCGTCGCGGGGCCCGCCGTCTCGATCACCCGCGCGCGGGCGCTTTCGACCTGGTCCAGCAGGGTGCGGGCCTCGGCGTACAGGGTGGTTCCGGCGGCCGTGGGCTCGACGCCCGCGGCCGACCGGAGCAGCAGGACGACCCCCAGGTCGTTCTCCAGCTGCCGGATGGCCCGGCTCAGCGGCGGCTGGGTCATGTGCAGCCGCGCGGCGGCCCGGCCGAAGTGCCGTTCCTCGGCGACGGCCACGAAATAACGCAGCAGACGAAGCTCCATCACCGGCGATGATACCCATCAGGTATCGGCGCGTGGAGATCGGTCTTGGACGGCGCCCGAAAGCCGGCACGACAGTGGGGGCATGCCCTTCGAACCACTCACCCACGAACCCGCCGTCGAGCCCGCCCAGGCCGGGGAGATCGCCCGCGACGTCGTGGTGATCCCGAATCTCGGCGTCGACCTCGTCCCCAACATCGGCGTCATCGGCGGCTCGCATTCGGTGCTCGTCGTCGACACGGGACTCGGTCCTCGCAACGCCGAGAAGGTGCTCGCCTTCGTGGCCGAACACGCCCGCGGCCGCAGGCTGTACCTGACCACGACGCATTTCCATCCCGAACACGCTTTCGGCGCACAGGTCTTCGCGGACGAGGCGACCTATCTCGTCAACAGCGCCCAAGCCGCGGATCTGGTCCACAAAGGACCTGGCTACCTCGAGATGTTCCGCGGCCTCGGCACCCCGGTCGCGCGGGCGCTGGACGGCGTCGACCTCGTCACCCCGGACGTGGTCTACGACGACGAGTACGACCTCGACCTCGGCGGGCGGGTCGTGCGCCTGGCGGCCACCGGACGCGCCCACAGCAAGGGCGATCAGGTGGTGACCGTGCCCGACGCGGGCGTGCTGTTCACCGGGGACCTGGTCGAGACCGGTCAGTTCTCGATCTTCCCGTGGTTCCCGCCGTACGACACCGATGTCTCGGGACGGCGCTGGATCGAAGTGCTGGAACGGCTGGCCGCCGCCGGACCGGACCTCGTCGTCCCTGGCCACGGCGACGTCTCCGGACGCCGGATCCTCACCGACGTCCGCGAGTACCTCGAACTGCTGCGCGACGAGACCTGGAAGCGGCGTGATTCGGCACTCCCCGAAGAGACCATCGCAGCGGAGGTCGAAGCGCTGATGATCGAACGCCACCCCGAGTGGGCGGGCCGGGACTGGATCGCGAAGGGCGTCGGTTGCTTCTGCGCCGATCACTCAGGCCATGAGGCAGCAGGCACCGGTGAAGCAACCGAAGGCGCCTCCGCTTGACGCGTTCTTCCAGTTGTCGAAGCGGTCGATCACGAGTTCGACCTCGGCCTGCCCGGCCACGGTGACATCGATGGCGGAGTCGGCGAAGAAGCTGCGGATATCGTCGGCAACAGTGGTCTTCATGGAAGATCTCCCTCGAACCTGCGGTGTTGGATACCGAAATCGTGCAGGTTCGGGCCCCGGCATCGACAGTGCGAAGCGCCACGGACGACGTGTGGCTTTCGACTGCTCCACTCGTGTCAACCGGGCGACGCGAGTGGAGCAGCCGGCTATTTGAAGATCGCGATGGGATGGACGACGAGTTCCCCGGTCTCGGGGTCCCAGTCCTCGACCTTGCCGAGACAACGCGCCCGGAACGCGCCGGCGGGCGCGGAGTCCCGCAGATCGCTGGTCACGCAGGTGAACCGGATCCGCCTGCTCCGCTCCGGATCGTCCGGATTCCCGTACGGTGCCACGAAAACCGTCTCGGTGTCGGTCTGGGAGCGTTTACGGAACAGGCCCTTCACGGAGATGAACGCCTCGACGCCGCGCAACCTGGTTTTGACCTGCCGGGTGCTCTCGGGGCCGTCGGCCCAGCCGAGTTCCTTCACCAGTGCCCGGTTGTGGGCCAGTTCCTGCTTCGTCAAATCGACGTAGATGATGTCGTGGTGCTTCTCCAGCACCTTCGTCACGATGCCGATCACCGTGATCGGTTCGGCCTTGCGGATGTACCGCCGGAACTCCTCGTCGGTGTCGGTGCGCTCCGATTCCCCTTTCAGCGGGCCGAATCCGCCCGAACCCCAGAACCGCCAGCCTCGGCTTTTCCGTTTCTCGACCTCCTGTTCCAGCGCCTCGTTGTAGCGATGCAACTGGTAGAGGCCCATCACGGATTTCGTGTGCAGGTAGAAGCCGATACCCCGGATCATGCCCTGATCGCCGTCGGACCGCGCACGGCGCCAGTGCTTCACGAAAACGACGATCGCGACGAGGAAGGCGACCACGGTCAGCACCCAGACCGCGAGCCACAGCCCCCAGACGTCCCACCACAGATTATCGGCAGCCACGGATCTCCTTGAAGGCGTCGAGCAGCGATGTCGTGTTCGCGTCGACCATCCGGCCACCGGTGGCCACGGCCGCGCGCTCCAACTCGGCGGGATTCGCCTCGCCGAACCGGATGGTGTACGTGTGCACGCCCGGATCCCTTGGCGCGCGCAGGAATTCTTCGAGACCGGGGCCGGTGTTGCTCTCCCCGTCGGTCATCAGCACGATCGAGACGTCTCCGCCGGGCTCGGCACCACGATGGATACCCGCCTTCGCGTACGCCTCGCCGAGCGCGGACCAGACCGCGGTGTTGCCGTCGAACTCGTCGGCCGCGATGAAGGCCCGCAGCGCGTCGAGATCACCGGGTCCGTCGATGGTGAACTCCTTGTCCCCCAGTATCTTCCCGCCGAACCGGAGGACCGTCAGCCGCTCGCCGCGGTGGAAGCGGTCGAACCCGCCGTCCGGACCGCCGCTCAGCCCGGCGAAGGTCGCGCGGAGCGCGGCGATCCGCGGCCCCTTCATCGAACCGGAGAAGTCCAGCACGAAGATCACGCGCCCCGGCGCGCGGGAAGCGGACGCCGCGTAGTCGTCGAGGAGTTTGTCCACGACGGCCTGTTCGTCCGGGAAGTACAGCGAGTTCCCGATCGAGGCCGGCAGCCTCGGATCGAGCCCCACCTCGCCGGTGATCGGACGGCGAAGGGTCCGCTCCATCAGTTTCTTCTGCGTCGCCGGGCTTCTGAGCCAGGAGACGACCTTGTCGTACGCCTCCCGTTTGGCCGGGTCGAGCAGCAGGACCGGGTAGTCGGACTGGACGATGCCGTCGCGCGGATACACCAGCTCCAACGGGGTTTTGAGCCTGCCGCTCGCGTTCAGGGAGAGCAAGGTGGACTCGTACCCGATGATCGCGTCCACGTCCTGGCGCTCGGCGAACCGATCGGCCACGGCGGCCGAAGTGTCCGCCGTCAGCGTGTGCCCGGTGCGGAAGCCCTGGAGTTTGTCGCATTTCACGTCCTGGAGGCGCAGCGCAGCGCCGGTGCCCGCGGCTGCCGTCGCCACCCCGACGAGTGAAGTGAGCCCGCTGGTCGATTTGGCCGGATCCGCCATCGCGAACCGGAAGCCGCCGCCGGCCGCCGCGTCCGCCAGATCCGCCCATGAGAGCTTGCCGTCCGGTTTGCCTCGGCGCAGTTCCGCCGCCTTCGCCGGGGTGATCCCGACGATGACCGGCGACACCATGGTCTTGGTCGCGAGCGGCCGTTCCCCCTTGTCCCCCGACTGCCGGTGTTTGAGCTGGAAATACCGGTCGGTGGAAAGCCAGGCGAGATCGTGCGCGGCCTTTCCCGGAGTGAGGGCGGCCGCGGCGTCGATCGTTCCCCGGAAATCCATTTCCAGTTCGATTCCCGTTTCCGCGCGAAGGTCGTCGAGAATCGGCCCGAGATCGGCCAGCTCCGAACTGGCCAGCACGCGCAGCTTCACCTTCTGCCCACCGCTCGTACAGGCGGCGACCACCAGGAGCAGGCAGCACAGGATCGCGACGAGCCGCTTCACGGGCAGTCCCCGACCGTCTTGATCATCTCTTCCAGCACCGGGTTGTCCGGCAACGGCGTGGTGCTGTCGTCGGTGGCGATCTCCGGCGCCGGCAGCCCCTGTTCGCGGAGGAACTCGTACAGCCGCGTGCTTTTCGTGCTGCCCGCGGGGGTCGCGACGCCGAAACCGAGCTCCATCGCGCGGCGCTGCAGCTCCGGATCGAAGGTGATCAGCTCGCCGAGCCGTTCCGCTTCCGGTTTCAGCGCCAGGAACTGGGGTTTCGTCAGGATGTCGTCCTTCGGGTACAGCAGGACCCGGTCTGGGTCCGGCCGTCCGCTCTGCGCCTTGGCCCGCAACTGCATGGCGAGGTATTGATGCTCGTAGATGACGACGATCGGCTTGTCCCCCTCGGCCAGATTCGCGTACGACTCCGACAGATCCGCCGACGGGAAGCCTTGAGCCGCCACGAGCGGTTTCACCCGGTTGGCCAATTCCTTCGCGGCCGTGAGGTTCGGCGGCCCCGCGGGAGCCCCGGCCGGACGCGGGTCGACGACCGGGACCTGGCGGCCGTTCTCCAGGAACGCCAGCAGGATCAGGTACGTCGCGCCCGAGTTGGAGTCGCAGATGTTCGAGGTCTGGGCGAGCACCCTGTTGCCGTTCTCCGCGCCGAAGCGCCTGATGCCGAGCGAGTCCCAGGTCTGCCCTTTTCGCAGGGTCTCGATGAACTTCTCGGTGTCCAGCCTGTAGTACAGCGGTTCCTGTTCGCCCTCCGGTTTCGTGGCGATCTTGTTGCTCGCCAGCGTTTCCGCGTAGCGGCGATACGTGGCGAGGACGATCGGGCTGGTGAACGGCTGCCGCGCGCTGCCCGTCCATTGGTCGGCCCTCGACCGCCGGACGAGACTCGCGGCGGGCTCGCCCGACATGAACACGAAGTCGTACTGGCTGAGGTCGTGGGTGGCGACGTCCCGCGAGCCCGCCCTGGTCACGTGGACGCGGATGTGGTGGCGCATCAGGATTTCCTGGATCTTCGCGTCCTCGAAGAGATCCGATTTGGAGCCCATCTTGCCGCGCAGGACGAGCGTCTGCTGGAACGGCACCACGATCGTCCCGCTCATGAGCAGGGCGATCAGGCCGGTCACGGCCAGGGCCAGCGCGGGCCCGAAAGTGCGGAGAAAGCGACGGCGCAGAAAGAACGCCGAGGGTTTCGGTCGGATGGTGAGCTGGGGTTCTTCACGAAGCGAGCTATCGGTGGTCACCGATTTCCTCCCCGAATGTCCGGCAAGCCCATTTTACCGGGGAGCACCGACGGAAAAGCACGTCTCGATCCGGCTTCGGGACCACCCTCACCAGGCCCGGAGGCCGGACGGTTAGGCTCTTCGGTGGCGAAAACCGCCATGCACCACGACGCCGGGAGATCTGAACCGCCATGCTGGACCGAGCAGTCATCGACGCCCTCTTCCCCGCCGACCTGCCCGAGCCCGAGCACTGGGAACAGCGTTACCCCGCCCGCGAGCTGCCCGAGGGCGCCCTGGTCACCCGGTTCGGCCCTTCGCCGACCGGGTTCGTCCACATCGGCGGGGTCTACGTCGCCACCATCGACCAGGACGTCGCCCGCCGCAGCGGCGGCCGCTACCTCGTCCGGGTCGAGGACACCGACCGCTCCCGCGAGGTCGAAGGCGCCATCGAGCAGTTCGAGCGCGGTTTCGCCTACTTCGACCTCGCCGCCGACGAGGACATCCACCGCGGCGGTGACTACGGCCCGTACCAGCAGTCCGAGCGCGAGCAGATCTACCTGACCTACGTCCGTCACCTGCTCCGCTCCGGCCGCGCGTACCTCGACTTCGCGACGAAGGACGAGCTCGCCGCGATCACCGCCCGGCAGCAGGCGACGAAGCTGCCGACCGGCTACTACGGCTCGTGGGCCATCTGGCGCGACGCCGACCCCGCCGACGTGCAGGCCAAGCTCGACGCCGGCGACCCGTACGTCGTGCGGTTCCGCGCGCCGGACGACACCGGCGCCCGCGCCCGGTTCACCGACGCCATCCGCGGCCCGCTGGAGGCCGAGGCCAACCGCAACGACGTCGTCATCCTCAAGAGCTCCGACCAGAGCCCGCGGCTGCCGACCTACCACTTCGCGCACGCCGTCGACGATCACCTCATGCGGGTCAACCTGGTCATCCGCGGCGACGAGTGGATCTCGTCGGTTCCGGTGCACCAGCAGCTGTTCGACGCGCTCGGCTTCGAGCCGATCACGTACGCGCACATCGCGCCGCTGATGAAGCAGGAGGGCGGCAGCAAGCGCAAGCTGTCGAAGCGCAAGGACCCGGAAGCGAGCGTCGACTTCTACATCGAGTCCGGCTACCCGACCAAGGCCGTCCTGTACTACCTGCGCGGCCTCGCCAACGGCCGTCTCGCCGAGCTGCCGCTCGACCAGGCGCTGGCCGAGCCGATCAACCTCGACGAATGCGGGGTCGCCGGCCCGCTGGTCGACCTGGTCAAACTCGACGACATCTCGGCCGACCACATCGCCACGCTGACCGGCGCCGAGATCCTCGAGGAGGTCCGGGGCTGGGCGGAGCGGTTCGACCCCGAGCTGCGGACCGTCCTGGACGCCGAGCCGGACCTCGCGCTCCGGGCGCTCGCCGTCGAACGTGACGGCGCCGAGAACCCGCGCAAGGACCTGAAGAAGTGGAGCGAGTTCCGCGCCGTCTACGGCTTCTTCTTCCCGCAGCTGCACGCCGCCGTCGCGAGCCCCGACGACGAGCGGATCACCGCGCTCGGCGTCGACCGCGCGGTCGTCCAGGCCGTGGCGCGGGACTTCGTCGAGAACTACCAGCAGCTCGACGACGGCCAGGAGTGGTTCCAGCAGATCCGCGACGTGGCCGCGAAGCACGGCTTCGCGAAGAACGCCAAGGAGTTCAAGAAGAACCCCGAAGGCTTCCCTGGCTCCATCCGCGAGGCTTCGCAGATCATCCGGATCGCGATCACGGGCTCGACCCGGAGCCCGGACCTGCACTCGATCACCCAGGCGCTGGGGCGCGAGGAGACGCTGGGCCGGTTCGCCGGCCTCGTTGCCGAGTGACTCGTGACCTTGCTCGACTGAAGTCCGTGAAGGCCTCCTTGCCTACCCTGAAGGTAGGGAAGGAGGCCTTCACGTACTTCGGAGCCGTCCTTACCACTCACGAGGCGGGCAGGAACTGGTCGTAGAAAGCCGTCTTGACCGCGACGACCGCTTCCTCCGTCTCCCTGAACCGCTCACGCGCCTCGCTGGAGTCGATCAGCTGCACGAGCCGCAGCCCGAGCTGGTCGGAATGCGTCAGCGAGAGCGGGGACGCGGCGGCGAGCGGGCGCGACTTCGCGTCGTGCACGTGGTGCGGGTAGTAGAAGACGGATCTGTCGCCGAGCACCGGGCCGATCCGGCGCCAGAGTTCGCCGTACTCGACCGAGACCAGCACCTCGCCCCAGAACCGCAGGATGGTCAGCAGTTCGACGTCGGCGTGCTTCGAATCGCCCGCCGAGGAGATCAGCTCCATGGTGGTGTCGAGGCAGGCCGCCGTGGCCAGCGACTTCCGCGACCGCACGAGCACTTCGCGCGGGACGCCCAGGGCGAGGATGTCCGTCATCAGATCCTCGCGGTGCGAAGGTGTGCTGCCGGGTGAGGTGTTGTCCGGGTACTCCTCGCGGACGATGACGCGGGCGATCCGTTTGGACTGCTCGTCGGTGAGCAGGTCGATCGCCAGGTCGTAGGCCATGGTGAACGCCAGCGACAGGAACCGGCGCTGCAGCAGGACCGCTTGCAGCTCCTCCCCTGACAGGTCGGTGACGCCCCGCAGCGCCGGATGGTTCCGGAACCGCTCGATCAAACCGTCTTCGAACTCGTCGAGCTCGCGCATCAGTACACCTCTTGCTCAGAAACGGATCATGTCGATGCTTCGGTTCCAGTCGGCGAGGTCGACGTCGCGGCCGATGTCCCACAACGTGTCGAGCTCGCGCTGGATCTGTTCGCCGAGCACGGTGTCGTGCGTGCCCTCGATCTGGAACTGCGGCGAATTGACCGCCAGCTGGCCGTGCAGGAACATGCTGACCAGGTAGCGCCCGTCGGCCCGGTACACCGAAACCGAGGCCTGCGAGTTGAAGACCCGCACCTTCAGGTTGGCCTGACGCTTCGCCAGCCGCCGGTGCAGCCGGGAGAGTATCTCCAGGCACTCCGCGATCCCCGTGCTCACGAAGGGGTTGCCCGCGCCGCCGCTGCGGCCCAACGCCGCCTCCCGTAGTCCCACCAGCATCGAGTTCGGATGCAGCAGCATGATCCGCACCTCGGCGCGCCGGTCGACGATCGCGGCTTCGAGTTCCTTTTCCAAGCGCTGCAGGTTGGGGATCCAGGTGTTCAGGATCGTCACCTGTTTGGCCTTCGCGACGTGTGCCGCGAACTCGTCGTCCGGAAAGCGTTTGTGCACTTCGACCACGCCGCCGTAGTGCGAGCGGCGGAGGCTCGTGGCGATGGTGTCGATGTCGAGACCGGCGAGCCGGTCCCGGATGTCTTCCAGCGCGCGCAACGGGGTCAGTTCGACGAGCAGCACCACGACCACCCCGCTGACCATGATCAGGGTCAGGGTGGTGACGCCTTTCGGCGCGACTTTGTCGAGCAAGCCGAGCTGTTCCGCGATTCCGACGGCGAAGCCGGCCACCGCCAACCCGCCGAGACTGAGCAATTCGAGCCAGCGACGCATTCTGCGGAGCATTCACCCTCCGGGATCCGGCAGCCTGGCCCTCATGTTCTCACGATCGGAGAGCCCTTTGTGATCGGGGTCACCCTCCACGGAATTCACGAAAAGAATCGAATCCGACATGGGAATCCGCAGTGCGAAGGACACAGATCACAAGGCGGACGTGAAACGCACAGGCCTCGACAGACGACTTACCGGGTACGCAAGTACGGAAAGTTGTGGTCGATGAGCGCTGATCGCGTTGTCCAGCTGCGCTGGGAACACCGCCACGTGGCCGACGACGGCGGCCGCGCGGCCTTGTCCTACCCCGGGATCTCGGTCGTCCGGCGGACCGAGGGGGAAATCGTCGACCGCACTTGGATACCGGTCGGGGAAGAACCCACCTTCGCCGACGACGAGGCGCTGATCACCGCCCTGCACGCCGCCTGGCGCTGGACCAGGCCCGCCGCTTGATTCCTTATTCGTCGCCCGATTTGTACCGGCGCTGAAGTTCTTCGTCCTGTTCACGTGGCGACTTTTCCGACCAGCGACCGTGGACGAGGTCGTTCTCCGTGTAATCGGCGCGCCGTGAGGCCCAGCCGGGCAACATGATCTTGCGCGTCCCGCCCCGTCCGCGATCGCGTACATCGGTGATCACGGCGACGCTGATCACCAGCAGGAGTATCCCGAGCACTATCCAGATCACGGCCATGGTCCGCTCCCCCGCAGATATGTCGTTTCCGCCAGATTAGCGGGACGAAGGGTTTCGGCATACGGGATTTCCACCGCCTTTCCTTGCTCCGTTCGGGCTAGCCCGGTGGGCGTAGGCGGTTTCAGTCCCCGCGGCGAAGTGACGGCGGCGCCGCGGCCATAAGGTGACGACGTGCTCGGTGAAAGGCTCGACTCCTGGCTGCGCGGACACGAGTCGCTCGTCGACGTCCTGATCGCGCTGCTCCTCGCGGGATGCTGTGTCCTTTTCGGACTCTTCGTCCGGGCGGAGGCCGCGTATTTCCTGTTCTCCCTGCTTCTCGCGCTTCCGCTCGCCTTACGACGCCGCAATACCGTGGTCTGCGCGACAGTGGTGCTGGGAGTCGCGGGCGTCCAGTGGCTCACGATCAGGGACGGCGTCGGTGCCTTGCCCGCCGATCTCGCCGTACCGTTGGCGGTGCACGCCGCGGCGGCCTACGGACCGCGGCGAGCCGGTGGCGCCGCGCTGGCGGCAGGACTCCTCGGCGCGGTGCTGGGCGGGCTGAGCTGGCCGATGCTGCCGTCGTCCACGGCCGCGCATCTGCTCGTCGGCGCCTTCCTGGCCAGCACCGTGATGGCCGCGTGGGCGACCGGGACGTTGCGCCGGGTCCGGCTGTCCCACAGCCGTCAGCAGGCGAGGCTCGCGGTCCTCGCGGAGCGGGAACGGATCGCGCGCGAGATGCACGACATCGTCGCCCATTCGCTCGCCGTCGTGATCGCGCAGGCCGACGGCGGCCGGTACGCGGCCACACCGGAGGCCGGACGGTCCGCCCTCGTCACCATCGGCGACTGCGCGCGGAAGGCGCTGGGCGATCTCCGGCGGCTGATCGGCGTCCTGCGGGACGGACCGGCGTGACCGCCCCACCGGTCCGTGTCCTGCTGGTCGACGACCAGGCCTTGGTCCGGGCAGGCTTCCGGATGGTCATCGAGTCCCAGGTCGATCTGACCGTCGTCGGTGAGGCGGGTGACGGGCTCGCCGCGGTCGACCACACCCGGCGCCTGAATCCCGATCTGGTCCTGATGGACGTCCGGATGCCGGTGCTCGACGGTATCGAGGCCACCCGACGGGTGCTCGCCCTGCCTGACGCGCCCAAGGTCCTCATGCTCACGACGTACGACCTCGACGAGCACGCGCTGGCCGCGATCCGGGCCGGGGCGAGCGGTTTCCTGCTCAAGGACGCCACCCCCGAGGAGCTGCTGGCCGGCATCCGGACGGTGCACGACGGGGACTCGGTGATCGCCCCCTCCACCACCCGCAGGCTGCTGGACCGGCTGGCGCCCCCGCTCGATCCCGGCGCGGCCAGGTCGGTGGCGACGCTGACCGGACGTGAGCGCGAAGTGCTGGCCGCGATGGCCCGCGGCTGGTCCAACGCCGAGATCGCCGAGCGGCTGGTGGTCGCGCCGGGAACGGTGAAGACCCACGTGGGCAACATCCTGGCCAAGCTGCGGGTGCGGGATCGGGTGCAGGCGGTGGTCCTCGCCTACGAAGCGGGAGTGGTCCGGCCCGGCGAGCGGTGACGGGCACAGGTGACGTCGGTCCGGGGCAGGGCTCCGCCGAGCAGATACGACTCGACGATGTCGGTGACGCAGGACGCCGGGTCGAAGAGATAGACCCCGTGCCGGAAGGCGCCGTCCAGCGTGACCATCCGGGATCCGGTCAGAGCGCGGCGCAGCGCCAGTTGCCCGGCGTACGGCGTGACCGGATCCCCCGAGGCGCCCACGAGCAGGGCGGGCCGGTCGTCCCCGACCGGGACGGGTGGCTCCGCGGGCGGAACGGGCCAGAACGCGCATGGCGTGATGTGGCGGGCCAGCGGCCCGAACAGGGGCTCGGCGGCCCGGTGCGCCACGATGTCCCGGTAGTAGCTTTCGGGATCGCGGGAGGCGGCGCGGTCCGCGCACTGGTTGGCGACCGTGGCGCTGAACCCGAAGGACGGCTCGACGTTCGGATCCGTGTACAGGGACAGTTTCCACTCCTGCGTAGGTGCCGGTGTCACAGCGAGACCGCGGGCGGCGTCACGCAGCACGGCGATCTGGGCACTGAACTCCGCGTAGAACGCGTCGCTGTCGTCGACGGTGAGAAGCAGGCCGGGAATCATCGCGGCGTCGATCCGGTGCTCGCCGACGCGCAAGGACGCGCGGGCGGCGGCGCGGGCGATCCGGTCCACCGTGGCCAGTACCTCTTCCGCGGTGGCGCCGAGATGAAGGTGTGCGTCCCGGCGGGCGGCCCACCGCGCCCAGTCGCGCAAGGCCGCGGCGTCCGCCGGCGCGGTCTCCCTGGTGAGCGCGGGACCGGCGGCCCCGGGCGCGGCGGCGCTGTCGAGCACCATCCGCTCGGTGCGCCGGGGAAAGAGCCCGCGGTAGACCGAGCCGAGATGGCTGCCGAAAGACCAGCCCAGGTAGGAGATCTTCGATTCCCCGAGGGCGGCTCGCACGAGGTCCAGATCCCGCGCCATGTCGCGGGTGGAGGCGTGTGCGAGAAGATCGCCCCGGTCCGCGCAGCTTCGCGCGAGCTCCCGCGCGACCAGCACGCTGCGGTCGAAGGAGGCCCGGTCCGGGCTAGCCAGCTGAGCGCTCTGCAGGTATCGCCCGGTGGGCCAGCCGCATTCCAGTGGAGAACTGAGCCCGAAGAATCTCGGGTCGATCCCGACGAGGTCGTACCGCGCCGCGAGCGCCGCCGCACCGGACGGGACCTCCGGCGGCAGCCCATTGACCAGCAGTGCCACCCCGTCGCGGGACGGGCCGGGTCCGCCGGTGTTGACCACCAGGGTGCCCAGTCGGCGCGCGGGGTCACTCGCGGGACGGCGCGCGACGGCCACCGAAAGGGTTCTGCCACCCGGGTCGGCGTGGTCCAGCGGCACGACGACCTCACCGCAGGTCGCCCCGGCGGCGGCGAGCCGTCGTCCCGTCTCGTCTTCCGGCCCGGTCCGGCAGTCGTGCCAGTCGATCCGCGGCGCCGGGGTCGCCGAGGCCGGTGGCCCGCCGTCCGCCAGGAGCAGGATCGCCAGGCCCGCGGCGAGTACTTTCCTTCGTTTGGTCATACCTGGACGCTAAGCGCGCGAACCCGTGGAAACCTCTGCTCTCAGGCCGAAATCCGCTCCTCGCGACTACTCCCGGAGGCATAGGGGGCCCGGCGGAACGGGGCGGCCAGGGTCGGCAGGAGATGGCGGCGGTTGCGGATCAGGGCAGCGAGCGCGATGAGCGCGTAGACCCCGCACAGGACGTAGCGCGCGGTCTGATCGGGCAGCACGAACTGCACCGCGAACAGGCCGAGCAGCGTCCAGGCGGCCCAGCGAGGGAAACGCAACGCGAGCAGAGCGGCGACTCCCAGCAAGGTCTGGGTCGCGGTGAGGAGGAATTCCTCGATCTGACGACCGTCCAGGCGCAGTGCCGGGCCTCCCCCGCCGAGGACGTAGGCGATCGGCAGGCTGCCGACGAGCAACGTCCATTGGTTGACCTTGCTGGAAAGCAGGGTGCCGAGCGCCGCGTCGCCCTTGCCACGCAGCGCGAAGAGGATCGCGACGATGAACTCCGGCGCCTCCGACGCCAGCGGCGCGAGCCACTGCACGAGCAGGAACCGGTCGACACCGAGTTCCGTCCCGACGGCGATCAGGTTGTGCGCGAACGGTTCCGCGCTCGCGAGGATCACCACGGCCGCGAACACGAACAGCGCGGCCACGAGGGTCCGGCGGGACCGCCGGGGCAGCGCGCCCAAGGTGGCGGCCGGACCGACCAGTTCGGGTTCACCCGGTTCGGCGCGGGAGACCTTCCAAAGGTAGAACACGAAGAAACCGAGCAACGCGAAGCCGAGGACCAGCGAGATCTGCCCGGTTCCGGGGATGACGAACGCGACGATCGAGGCGATCGCGAGGAAGCCGAGCTCGATCCGGTACGGCGCGTCGAGGATCAGCTCGCGGACGGTGGCGCCGCGGCGTTTCTTCGCGACGGCGAGCGCGACCAGCACGACGGTGGACCACCCGAGGCCGAGCAGCAGCCGGTTGGAGCCGGTCATGTTCGCCGCGGCGTAGGCGATGTACTCGGGATTCGAGCCCGCCGTGTAGGCGAAGTACAGGTCCACCGCGTACTCGGGAAGGACCGCGATGACGGCCAGCACGGCGATCGCGAGGCCGCCGGAGATGTCCACTTGCGCGGCTTCGGCCGCCCAGGCGAGCAGGAACGAGGCCGCCACGACGGCGAGCCCGAACAGCAGCAGCCCGGTCGGCGCGCCCGGATCCGTGCCGGTGAAGCGCAGGAGAAGGGCGGGCACGGTGAGCCCGGCGCACAGGCCGACGGGCTTCAGTCGGTTGACGATCACCGACCGAGCTTCGCGGCCGTGGACGGGTTACCACAACCGTTTCGTCATCCACCCGGACGGCGATAATTCCCTTGCGGGACAAGGAAAAACGAAGATCGTCTCGCCGAAAAACGGACGTCGTCCCACCGGAGAAATGACGAACTCCCCGGTATCCGCGGGATACCGGGGAGTCCGGGGGCGGTCAGCCCCGGGCGTTCGGGTCGATCACGCCGCCCGCCAGTCCGGTGGCGGCGTCACCGAGCGCGCCGGTGGAGTCGACGACGCCCTGACCGGCCGCGGTGGCCGAGTCGACGGCGTCCTGACCCGCCGTGGTGGCACTCTCGGCGAGGCCCTGACCGGTCTCGGCCAGCCCGCCGGTCGCCTGGGTGACCTGGTCGGCGGCGCCGGAAAGGTCGACACCGGTCAGTTCGCCGACCTTGTCGCCCGCGCCGCCCAGCAGTTCGGCGGCCTTTTCCTTCAGCGAGTCGAACAGGCTCATCAGGGGTACTCCTCGGATCGGTCGTGCGGAGGCGGCTGAAAGTTCACCGTACAGGACAAATCGGGCACGGTGCGCGATAGCCGTCGCTCCGGACAGGTGAAATCCGAGGAGCGTTCAGAGACAGGGTGGCCGGTACCGGTCGATCGAGAGGCCGCGGAAGTCGAGCTTGTTCGGGGTCTTGCCGACGAAGACCAGGCCCCGCGCCTCGGTGAGCGCCGAGGCGAAGGAGTAGCCGGGCGTACCCAGTTCGGGCAACGTCGTCCAGGCGGCGGGCTTGAAGCTGAAGAACTTCTTCACCAGCTTCCCGCCGGTCGACGGCACCTTCGTGAGCCACTTGTCTCCGCCGCTCCAATGCGAAGCGGGACGCAGCTGGACGTAGAGGTCGTCGGTCGCGCTGTAGGTCATCCAGAAACCGGCGGATTTCGACAGATCCGCCTGCGCCTCGAACTGATTCCCCAGCCAGACGACGACAACGTGCCATTCGGCGTTCAGGAAGGTCACCTTGGCCGCGTAACCGCCGCGTTCGCGGACGAGCAGGCTGCCGGTCGGCGGCAGTGTGGTGCCCTCACCGGAGGCGAGCCATTGCTGCAATCGGTCGATCGACGGGGTGGCGCATTCACAGCCGTGCCCGCCGGACGCGTTCGCGACGGCACCGGGGCCGATCAGCGAAGCCAGGAGCATCGACGAGAGCACCGCGAGCGTACGAATCCGGGATCCTCCGCGCATTCCCGGAAGCTAGCACAGCGAACGCGGAAACCACCGTACAGCGCCGAAAGCGGCCAAGGATGCCCCGCTCAGCGGGAACCGTCCTTTATGGACAGTGGCCGCGCCCGGCGACCCTCACGCGAAACGTCGCGAAAGCCACTTTCGCGACGTCTGACGTCCCGAAAGTGGCTTTCGCGACATGTGCGGCGAACGACTGGCGAATCGTCACTCGATCACGCCCCGGCGAGTGCGCTCACCTGAGCAAGCCGTCGACCTCGGCGGCGAACAGCAGGGCGGGATCGAACCCCATGCCGGCGAAATGTCCGGCGAGCTCGAGCGAAAGAACGCCATGAACACGGACCCAGAAGGTAACGGCACGACGGAACGCCCGGCCGTCATCCGGCTCCGCCACGTACACCTCGAGCAGCACGGCCATGATCTTGTCCGAGATCTCCGTGGTGTCACCAGGCGCGTGATAGCCAGGGATCGGCGTCCCATAGACGAACAGATATCGCTGCGGGTCCGCCAGCGCCCATTCCCTTATCGCGTAGGCGACTTCAGTCACGCTGGCTGCCGCCTGGACGGCGTCGGCAAGGCTTCGATACGCGTCGCGGACAAGGTCCGTGATCAGGTCGTCGCGACTCGGGAAGTACCGGTACAGCGCGGGACCGCTCATGCCGACGTGCTTGGCGATCGCGTTGAGGGAAAGCGCGGACACCCCCGTCGTGGCCAGCTGCTCCCACGCGTGCCGCTTGATCTCCGCACGCACCTGCGCCCGATACCGCTCACGCGAGGTCTCCACCAGCCACTCCCCTCCGTTTGGTTAGAGGATATCACTTTCCCTATTGACACTCACGCTGTTGTGGTTATAGCTTCTAACTATCGCAATTGATGCTAACAAGGAGTCCCGATGAAGTCGCTCTATCGCACAGCCGCACTCGCCCTCCCGCTGGCGATCGGCCTGCTGGGCGGTGCCGTGGCCCCCGCTCACGCCGCCACCGCGTCCCCCGCCCCGCTTTCGTGCCAAGGCAAGACCATCGACACGAAGGCCCCGATCCACTACCGGACCGAGGCCCTGATCAAGGCACCACTGAGCAAGATCTGGCGCCTGCAGACCGATGTCGAACGCTGGCCGTCCTGGCAGGAGCCGGTGCTGAGCAGCGAACGGCTGGATCACGGCCCGCTGCGGAAGAACTCCCGGTTCCACTGGACCACGCCGGCGCCGGCCACGGCCACGACCCCGGCCACGACGCTGTCGATCACCTCGACCGTCCGCCAGATCCAGCGCGGCAAATGCCTCCGCTGGAGCGGTCCCGCGGTCGGCGAGGGCCTCGGCATCGACAACGGGATCCACGTCTGGAACTTCACCGAGGTCAAGGGCGGGGTACTCGTCCGCACCGAGGAGAACTGGTCCGGTGCTCAGGTCGAGGCCGATGTGCCCACCGCCACCAAATTCCTCGGCTGGGGCCTCGAAGCCTGGCTGAAGGACCTCAAAGCCACCGCCGAATCCCACTGCTGACCGCACCACACACCTCGGAGGAACCGATGTCCACCCAGACGCTCGACCGCGAAACCACCGTCCGCCGCGCCCCGCGTGCCGTCATCGTCTCGGCCTGGGCCGTACCGATCATGGTCGTCGGCCAGTTCGCGATGCTCGCGATCGTCCCGGTCGCGCTCGTCCTGATCGGCACTTTGCGCGACATGCATCCCGTCTTCGCCGCGATCATCGTGGCCGTGGGAGTGGCGTTCGCCGTGTCCTTCCACGTCCTGCGCCGGAAGCGGGCCCATCGGTGAACGAGGGGATCACGCCGTAAGACGCCTTCCGCGAAGCCCGGCGCAACGTCGCCAGCACGGCGGGCCCCAGCACCAGGATCGCCACCGTGTTGGTGATCGCGCGGCCGGTGTCCCAGCCCGCCGTCGAGGTCAGCAGGGTGAACACGGCGAAGCGGTGCAGGTTCTCCAGCAGCGGAGCGCCGGGTACGTAGGAGATGTGCCCGTCGTGGTACGGCACTTCGGCGTCGGTGATGAACGGCCAGAACCACAGGTTCATCAGGAATCCGAAGACGTACGCGACGAAGATCCCGTACGCCACCAGCATCGCGATCTCCGCCTTGCCGGTGACGCGGCGGGGCAGCAGCCCGGCGCCCATCCCGATCCACGCCGAGCACATCATTTGGAACGGCAGCCACGGCCCCACTCCGGCGGTCAGCAGCGCCGAAGCGAACATCGACGTGCAGCCCAGCACGAAACCGAAGCCGGGGCCGAGCACCCGGCCGGCCAGCACCAGCAGGAAGAACACGGTCTCGATACCCGCCGTCCCCGCGCCGAGTGGCCGCAGGGCGGCGTTCACCGCGGACAGCACGCCGAGCATCGCGAGGGCCTTGGAATCCATACCCCCTTCGGACATCTCGGCCAGCACGATGACGATCAGGATCGGCAGGATCCCGATGAACACGAACGGCGCGTCCGGGCCGTGCTGCATCGACTGCGGCTCGACACGGACCAGCAGCGGCCAGACGAACATCATCAGCCCGGCCAGCGACGCCAGCCCGAGCACCGTCGCCGAGCGGGGGCCGAGCCGGACCGCCGCGGTCACGAGACCTCCTGCGGAAGCGCGGACCGGACCTCGTCGACGGTGAGCCAGGGCTCGCCGAGGATCTTCGCGATCTGCGTGGCGAACGCCGGGGAGCCGCCGAGCACCTCACCGGTCGGGCCGTCCGAGACGACCTCCCCTTCCGCCATCACGAGCACGCGGTCCGCGATCGTCGCGACGAATTCGACGTCGTGGGTGGCCACGACGATCGCCTTTCCCTCGGCCGTCAGTGAACCGATCATCCGCGCCAGCGCCGCCTTCGCGGTGTAGTCGAGACCGCGGGTCGGTTCGTCCAGCAGCATGATCCGCGGGGCGGCCGACAACTGGACCGCGAGCACGAGCGCGAGACGCTGCCCCTCCGAGAGATCACGGGGATGCGACGCGGGATCGATACCCGGAGCGAGTCTGTCGAGCAGTTCCCGGCACTTCCCCGGCTCCGCATCCGATTCCGCGTCGGCTGCTTCGCATTCGCCGGCGACGGTCTGCAGGTACAGCAGATCGCTCGCGGTCTGCGGCACCATCCCCACCAGGGCCCGGGCCGCGGCACTGCTCAGCGTCTTCGGGTCCTTGCCCTCGACGGTGACCTTGCCGCCTTGCCGCGGGCCGGAACCCTGCACCGCCCACAGCAACGACGACTTGCCGGAACCGTTGCGCCCCATCATCGCCAGCACCTCGCCGGCGCGCAGGGTCAGGTCGACCTCCCGCACCGCGACCTTCGGCCCGTAGCGCACGACGACACCGGACGCGGCCAGCAGTTCTTCGCCCACGGTCGTGCTTCGCGCGGGCGGAGCACCCAACGTCAGCGAAGAAGCGCGCCGCCGGGCATCACGGACCGACATCGGCAGCGGATCCCAGCCCGCCAACCGTCCCAAGTGGACGATCGGCGGCGCGATGGGCATGTCCTTCAGCACCTCCGGCGGCGTTCCGTCGATCACTTCCCCGGTACCCGGCACGTGGATCATCCGGTCCGCGAACGGGATCACGCGTTCCATCCGGTGCTCGGCCATCAGCACCGTCGTGCCGAGGTCCTCCACCAGCCTGGCCAGTGTCGCGAGCACCTCCTCGGCCGCGGTCGGGTCCAGCGCCGACGTCGGCTCGTCCAGCACCAGCACCTTGGGGTGGGTGGTGAGCACCGCGCCGATCGCCACCCGTTGCTGCTGCCCGCCGGACAGCGTCCTCAGCGCGCGCCTTCGCAGTTCCGCGATGCCGAGGAGGTCGAGGGTCTCCTCCACCCGGCGTCGCATCACCTGCGGGCTCAGGCCGAGTTGCTCCATGCCGTACGCGAGTTCGTCCTCGACCGTGTCGGTGACGAAGCCCGCGAGCGGATCCTGACCGACGACGCCGACCAGATGCGCGAACTCGCGCGGCGGCCGGGACCGCGTCGTCACGCCGTCGACGGACACCGTGCCTTCGAGGTGACCGCCGGTGAAATGCGGGACGAGACCGTTGATCGTGCCGAGCAGCGTCGACTTGCCCGCCCCGGTCCGGCCCGCGAACAGCACGAGTTCGCCTTCACCGATGGACAGCGTCACGTCGGACAGCACCGGTTCGGCGCGGTCGTGATAGGTGAAGGAAACGTGGTCCAGTTCGATCATGCGTGCACTTCTTCTTCCAGTGCGGCGTAAGGAGGTTCGGGGGCCGGGGTGAGGAACGCGGGCAGCACGCCGATCAGCACCCCGAGCAACGGCACCCACGACAGCGACGGCCAGGACAGGCCGATCAGCGACGGGTTCATGTTCATCGGGTTCACCTCCGACGTCGTGAACAGGATCGCCGCGACGGCGACCCCGCTGACGGCGACGACGATTTCCGGCGGCTGCCAGCGATCCGGCCGGTAGCGCGTGCGCCGGACGCGTTTGCCCGCCGACCAGAATCCGATCAGGCCGACCACGACGCCCGCGGAAAGCACCGGTGCGGCCAGGTATCGCGGCGTCGAACCGTCCAAAGTGGCGTAAACACCGACGCAGACGCCGAGCAGGCCGACGATCATCAGCGTGCCCGTGATGAGCCTGGCCCGCGCTTCGACCGTTCCCGCGCGGCCGTAGCCACGTGAGTCCATCGACGCGGCGAGCTGCAGCGAGCGGGAAAGCGCGTCCTCCAGTACCGGGATGAGGATGGTGTGCAGCGCCTTCACCTTCTTCTTCCCCGAACCGCCGCGCAGCCTGCGTGCCCGCCGGACCCGCAGCACGCTCTCGGCGAGCTGCGGGAACACCGACAGCGCGACGATCACCGCCGTGCCCACCTCGTACAGCGCCGGCGGCATCGCCTTGAGCAGCCGTTTCGGGTTCGCGAGCGCGTTGGCCGCGCCGAGGCAGATCACCATCGCCGCCAGCCGCATGCCGTCGTAGAGCCCGCCCAGCAACGATTCCGCGGAGACGTCGCCGAAGAGCCGGATACCCGCCGCCCATTCCGGCAGCGGGATCTCAGGCAACCGCACGATGATCGTGGACCCCTCGCCGCCGCCGAACACGACGCGGAAGAACACCCGGATCGCGACGATGAACGCGCCGAGGTACAGGTAGAGCCGGAACGCCAGCGCCCACGGCGCCTCACTGCGGCGGGCCACGACGACGTACCCCGCGACCGCCACGATGGTCAGCAGCAGCCACGGGTTCGTCGTGCGGGTCGCCGCGACGGCGAGTCCGAGCGCCCACACCCACCACGCGGCCGGGTGCAGATCGCGCGGCAGGAAGTAGGACGTCATCAAACTCCTTGTGCGCGTTTGCGTCTGCGTGCCATCACGAATCCCGCGACGCACAACGCGAGCACCGCGGCTCCCGCGGCCCAGGGCGCCCAGCCGCCCGCTCCGGACTCACGGTCGATCACCGCGTTGACGTCCTCGGCGTTCTCACCGCCGGTGAACGCGACGTTCATCGACGGATCCTGCGCCCTCGCCCGCGCCGAAGCACTCGGGCGCGGTTTGGGCGGCGGCAGTGCGCCGGAACTCGGACCCGCGGCCGGAGCCTCTCCCGCGCCTGTTGTCGGCTGAGGTCCGTCGGCCTGCTGTCCGTTCCCCGACGGCGGTCGCTGCTGGCGCTCGCCAGGGTCACCGGTGACCGGCTTCGCCTCCTCGCGTGGCACACAGGGCTGGCTCTCGGTACCCGGGCGTACGGCGGAGACCCGCGGGACCGGGTTGCTCTGGGTGGTGGCGTTCAAGGAGAACGACCAGCCTTCGAAACCGCCGGGGATGAAGTCGCGGTTCTTGACGCCCCACTGGCTGTAGTCCCAGGCGCAGTTGTTCGAGGCGTGCCAGTAGGACCAATAGGCCTGAGCCGGCGGCGTGTCGACGCACGGCTCACGGTAGTCACCGCGGCCGGTGATGGGGACGTTCTCGGCCGCGGACGGGCGGTTCTCGACCCGGCAGACGAACGACTCACCCCAGCGCTGGACCCCGGCGATCTGGAAACCGGCGCCCTTGAGCGCGTCCAGCCCGGTGCCGCGGGTGGTCTGGGGATTGCAGCGCACGATGGTCGTGCCGCCGAGCTGCTGGAAGTCGACGACGACGGTGACGCCGGTGGCGTCCTTGCAGAACCCCGGATATCCCTTGCTCTTGTCGACCGCCTGCGCGGACGGCGCCGTGGCGGCGATCAGGAAGACCGCCGCCACCGCGGGAAGGACCCTTTTCACGGGATGGCCGGGTTCCTCGGCGTGACGCCGGGCGGCGGGTTGGTGGTCGCGGACTTGTTCAGCGAGAACGACCAGCCCTCGAAACCGCCCGGGACGACGTTGCGGTTGAGGGCGCCCGAGCTGCTGTAGGTCCAGGTGGAACCGGAGCCGTCGGCGTTCCAGTAACCCCAGTACGCGCCCGCGGGCGGGGTGGTGACGCACGCTTCCTTGTAGTTCGGGTTGGTCGTCAGCGGGAGCGTCTCCGTCGCGGACGGGCGTCCTTCCAGACGGCAGACGAAAGCGAGTCCCCAGCGCGCGGTGCCGGCGACCGCGATCCCCGCGTCCTGCAACGCCTTGATCCCGGTGCGGGCGGTGCCCGGCGTGGCGTTGGGCGAGCAGCGGGTGATCGTCGGCGCGGCCAGTTCCTGGAAGTCGATCACGACCGTGACCCCGGTGCGCGCGTCGGCACCGGTGCAGATCCCGGCGTAGCCTTTGGTGGTGTCGACCGCGTTCGCGGGTGCGGCGGACAGTCCGATCAGTCCGATGAGGACGGTCGTGACGGCGAGCAGTCTCTTCATGGTGTTACCCCCTTTTCTTGGTGAAACGACGAAGTACGAAGACGAGCGCGATCGCGGCGGAGAGGAACAGCACGGCCAGCCCCGCGATCCCCCAGATCACCCAGGCCGGCTGGTCGTCGGATTGGGCGGCGGCCAGCGCCGGCGTATCGGTGCCGGCGGTCAGCGGCAGCCGGATCGCGGGTGACAGCGGCGAATCCGCGGCGGTGAGCCAGGACCGGCCCGCAACCCCTTGGGCGGCGGTCGAACTGGTCGGGAAATCGGTCTCTCCCCCGGCTCCCTTGGCGAACCCGCCGTCGGCCTGGACCAGTTTGCCCAGCGAACGCGCGGTTCCGCTCGCGTCGAGCCCGGCGGTCTGCCGCGCGGCGGCGACGGTGGCGCTGAGCGCGATGTCCACCTCGCCGCCTTCTCCGGTCACCAGGCCCTCGCCGGTGGGCCGGACGCCGAGCGCGTCCACGGCGGAGACGAACGCCGACACGCGCCGCTCGGTCCAGCCGTCCGGGCGTTTGGTCGGCGGCGCGGCGTCCGTGTGCGGCCGGGCGACCAGCGCGGTGACCGCGGCGGCCGTCGCGGCGAGGTCGCCGGAACCGCATTCCGCGGTGTCGAGGTGCTTCGGGAAGGTGCCGTCCGCGCATTGGCGGGAAAGGAGCAGTTCGACCGCGGGGCCGGGGTCGGCGGCGGTGGCGAGCACCGCCCAAACGTGCCGCTCGACCGTCCGATCGGCGTCGGCGAACGATCCGGTGTCGGTGAACTCCCCGTCGGCACCACGCAGTTTCACCAGATCGGCGCGCAAAGGCCCGGCGACGTCCGACTTCGCGAATTCGGCGACAAGCACGAGTTTCGCGAGCGGTTCGGCGTACGACGCCTCGCCCTGTTCGTACGGCGCTCCGTGGGCATAGGCCTGCACGGCTTCCGGCTTCAACAAGAACTGCGAAGCGCGGGCGACCGCGTCCGGTTGCTGGTCCAACGCCCGCAAGGCCAGCACCACGTCGGCGGTGGCGTCGTAGTCGACGTAGGTCTTGCCGTCCTCGGTGACCTCGACGTGGTCGCCGCCGACGAGCCGGTTCGTCAGGTAGGCCCCGAGGCGGACGGCCGCGGGCGCGGTGGCCGGGGCGGGCGTCGCCGCCACCGTCGACACCCGGGCGCCGGTGGACGCCCTGGGTGTGACGAACTTCTTGGGTTTCGGCGGTGTGCTCTTCGGTTTGTGCGGCTGCGTCACAGGAGCCGGGGTTTCCGGGACGCCGGTGGCCGGCGGCAGGACTTCGCCCTTCGCGAGCGAGTGGAAACCGATTTGCGACAACCCGAGCGAAGCCTGGGCACTCGCGCGGATCCAGGTGTCGACGCCGCTGATGCCGGAGGAACGCGCGGCCTCGTAGGAAGCCGGATCGTAGGCGATCGCGCCGAGTTCGCCCGCGAGCTTGTTCCCGGCGTCGGCCGCGGCGGTCACCTGCGCGGATTTGAGGTACCGCACGCCTTTGTCCACCGCCGCGTCCGCGCCGCCGGCGTCGACGAGCGCTTGGACGATCAGGCCGGTGCTGTTGGTGTTCGGCGCTTCGGTGCCGACGCCGCCACCCCAGCCGCCGCCGGGTGTCTGGTTCGCCTTGAGCCAGGAGACGGTTTTGGCGATCGGGGCGTCGAGACCGGCCGCGCCCGCCTTCTTCGCGGCCAGCATCGCCGAGAGGGCGAGCCCGGTGGCGTCACCGTCGGTCGGGGAAAGACCGAGCGGTTTTCCCTCGTCGCAGGTCGAGACCTTGCGGCCGTCCGGGGTGACGTGGTCGCCGGTCTCCTTGGTCGGGATGTAGGAGAAGAGGACGCGGAAGTAGCCCTCGGAACACTGCTGGGTCAGCAGCCTGTCGATGGCGATCCGGTCGTTCTCTCCCGCCACGGCGAGCCCGATCACGCCGAGCGCCTGGCCGAACATGTTCGCGTTGTTGCTCACCGCGTCGGCGAGAGCGGGATCCTTGGCGTAATCGCTGACCCGGCCCTTGTCGGGGCCCTTGCGCATGATGGCCGCATGGGTTTCGGCGACCAGGTCGTAGCCGTCGAACGCCCGGGGATTCCTGCCGGACACCTGGGCGGCGACCAGCGTCTTCGCCACGGCGCCGCCGACGATGATCTTGTCGTAGCCCGCGCCGGGAGCGAGCCCGTCCCAGGTGAAGTAGTCGGTGGCGTGGCCCTGGTCGTCGAGGAACTTCACGATCGGCTCGGCCCGCGCGCCCTCGCCCGCGGCGTACATCGCGAAGAGCACGTCGAGCATCAGGCCGTGGTCGGGCAGTGAGCCGCCGCTGGGGTTGTCGAGTGTGCCGTCCGGCTTCAGCTTCGTCGCGAGCCAGCGGGCATTCGCCTTCGCGGCACCGGGATCGTTCGCCGCCGTCGCCGTCCCGCTGAGCGGTGCGGCGATCATGGCGACGATGACGGCGAACGCCGACGCGGCCAGGTACCCGCGGCGCATGACTCCTCCTTGCGGCATGGCGGAGGACAAGGCGGGACGCCGCAGTCACCCCTGTTTATCGCGACAGTGGTTCGTTCGTCCGCCCGTTCGGTATCCCGGCTCGCCCTGCGAAGGGCCCACGGTTGCGCGACAGCGCCGGATTTCGACCGGCTTCCCCGTCACGGGCGGCGGTGTTCTGTTGTCGAGCCAGCCGAGGTTAACACCCGTTCACCTCAGGCAGGTACCGCTGACCAGGTCGGTTGCCAGGATCACATCGGCACCCGGCGGTATCCCGCACCCGACCGGGGTGAGAGTCTTCTCGCGCGGTCGTGGGGGAAGTCCGGTGAGAGTCCGGCGCTGTCCCGCAACGGTATGCCTTCCAGGCGAGCCCGGTCACCCACGTCGCGCGATGTCACCGACTCCTGTCGTGGAAATGCGGGAAAGGGTTCTCATGAGACGTTTGGTTTTCGCTGTCGCCCTGCTGTGCGGCATCGGGCTGGTCACCGCCCCGGCGGCGGCCGCGGCCACCCGGAACAAGGCCGACGCCGCCGCGGGCTGGCTCGCCAGGCAGATGACCGACGGCGAACGGTTCGAGGCCGACTTCGGCGGCCAGAAGTTCCCCGATCAGGGCCTGACGATCGACGCGATCTTCGCGTTCGCCGCGGCCGGGGTGTCGGACACGAACGCGGGCAAGGCGATCGCCTGGCTCGCGAAACCGGAGGTCACCACCGGCTACGTCGGGAGCGGCACCGAGGCCTACGCGGGCGCGCACGCCAAACTGATGCTGGCCGCGCAGATCCGGGGCAAGGACCCGGCGTCGTTCGGCGGCGTCGACCTGAAGGCGGGCTTGCTCTCGCTGCTCACGCCGTCCGGCCGGTTCTCCGACCGATCCGAGTACGGCGACTACTCCAACGCTCTCTCGCAGTCGCTCGCCCTCCTGGCGCTGGACCGCACCCCTGGCGGCGCCCCGGCGTCGGCCGTGACTTTCCTCGCGGGCACCCAGTGCGCGGACGGCGGTTTCCCGCAGAACTTCGGCGAAGCGACGTGCACGAGCGACGTCGACGCGACCGCGACGGTCGTCCAGGCCTTGCGTGCCACCGGTGACCCGGTGAACGCCCGCGAGGGCATCTCGTGGCTGGTCACGAAGCAGCACGCGAACGGCGGCTTCGGCTTCGGCACGAACGCGCCCAACGCCAACAGCACCGGCCTCGCCGCGGAAGCGCTGGCCGGTCAGCGTCCCGCCGCCGCGGTCAGGGCGCGGGAATTCCTGCGGTCGTTGCAGACCGGCTGCGCCGGCGCCGAGGCCGATCGCGGCGCGATCGCCTACGACGCCACCGGTCTGAACGCGACGACCGCCCCGCGCGCGACCGCGCAGGCGATCCTCGGTCTGGCCAGGGTTCCGCTGAGCGACCTGCACGGCGGTGGCCGTCCGCAGGCACCTGTCCTCGCCTGCCCGTGACGTGAGCTCGTCAGTGGGGTGCGCCTCCCTCAGACTGTCCAAAAGGACGCTCGCTGAGATTAGAGTGTCCGCTTTGGGCACTTTGCGCAGTTTTGCCCGGGGGGTCGTGAGTGGCGATGGTCGTTCTAACCCTCTTTACCACTCACGACTCCCCGCGAAACCGTACTTACCGACACAAAGCAGGCGCATGCTGTCCGGGAAGTGACCACTGTGGACACCAGGGTGCGGCGTGAGCGGAAGCGTGACTCGCGTGATCAGGGACGTATTTCGCGTGATTGAAGGCGAAACTCACGTGTTACGCCTCCAATCACGCGAGTCGCGCCTCTGATCACGCGAGTCACGGGCGGCGTCACTCGCCGGCGGCGACGCGGCGCGCGAGCTCCACGCGGGACCGCACCCCCAGTGCCGTGAAGATGTTCCGCAGGTGGTGGTCCACCGTCCGGTGGCTGATCACCAGCCGCCGCGCGATCTCCTTGTTCGTCTCCCCCGCCGCCACCAGCCGGGTGATGGCGTCCTGTTGCGGCGTGAGGCCGGCGAGCGACCGGTGCGGAGCGTCGACGGTCTCGCCCGCCGCCCGCAACCCGGCTCGGGCACGTTCGGCGAAGCGGGTCGCGCCGACGTTTTCGAAGCCGCGCAAGGCATCGCGGAACTGGTCGCGGGCGTCACGGGTCCGGCGATGCCGCCGCAGCAAGGTGGCGTACGCGAACCTGGTCCTGGCGAGTTCCACCGCGCCGCCCGCCCGCCGGTGCGCCTCGATGGCCGACTGGAAATGTCGTTCCGCCACACCGGGATCCGACGCCATCAGCGCGTGACAGCGGTGGCTCAACGCGAGCCAGCAGGGTTCCGCTCCGGCCAGCGTCCAGCGATCGAACACCTCCAGCGCGGCACGGGCGCGTTCGGGACGTCCGGCGCAGACGGCCGCCTCGACGAGTTGCGGTGTGGCCAGCACGCGGATCACCGGCTGGTCGCCGGAGACGCCCGAAGCGAGATCTTCGAGCCTGCTCAGCGCGTCGTCGGGCCGGTCCTCGGCCAGGTCCAAGCAGGCGTACGCCCACGCGGCGACGGCGGCGGGCCTGCCGAGGCCACGTTCGGCGATGCCCTCGGCCGCCTCGTCCAGTTCCGGCGCCCGGTCGCCGAGGAGCGCGGCGGCCAGCCCCAGCAGCGTCAGATGCTCCATCCGCAGGTTGTGGGGCGCGCGCAGGCCGTCGCGGGACGCAGCCCGCGCACACGGGATCCGGTCGAGCGCGATGGCCGAAAGCGCGAGGTAGACCAGTGCCCACGGCAGTTCTGCGTGGCGTTTGCCGAGCCGCGCGCGGCTCACCGCGGCCGCCGCGTACTCGTGCGCCTGTTCGGCATGCCCGCGGGCGAAGGCCGCTTCGGCGGCCCAGACGGCTCCAGCGACGTCGGTGTCGGCCATCCCCTTGGCGACGGCTTCCTCCAGCGGGACGACGGCGGCGTCGTGCCGTCCGGCGTAAACCGACGCCAAACCCCGGAAATGTGCGAACGCCAGCCCTTCTCCGGCCGGGACCGTCCGCGCCAAAGCCCGGTAGCCACCCAGGTCGCCGCCGAGTCTCCGCGCCTCGCCCGCCAGCAGCAGCGCGGCGGTCGGATCGGGCAGCAGCCGCGCCGCCGTGCCGAGTTCATGGGTGGCGACGGCGGGATCGCCGTCGCGCAGCTCGATCTCCCCGTGCAGCAACGCGACCGCGCCCGGTTCGGCCTCGACCCTGGACAGCAGCAGACGCGCCCACCCCGGTCTGCCCGCCTGCCACGCCGCGTCCGCCGCCGCCAGCAGCCGGGCCGCTCGCACACCCGGATCGGCGGTCAGCGCGGCGGCGCGTTCGAGATGCCGTGCCGCCGCCGCGTGATCCATCGCGGGTGCCGCGGCGAGCGCGTCCGCGAGTGGCTCGGACGGCGTGGCCGTCGCCATCGCGCGATGCCAGAGCGCGTCCGGCCCCTCCTCGACCGAGGCCAGCCGCGCGTGCGCCGCCCGCCGGTCGGCCGGTGACGCCGCCGCGTACCAAGTCGCCTTCCGCGCGGAAAAGTCCATACAGGTGCCGAGAAAACGCAGCCGCTCGTCGCGCGGCATCGCCTCGAGCTCGGCCGTGTACCGAGGCAGGCGCCCCCGCAGGATCGGCGAAACCGGCTCCCGTCCGGCCGCCTGCGCGGACGTCAGCGACGCCGCCAGCGCGACCAGATCGGCGGGATTCCCGTCGCCCAGTTCGACCAGCTGCGGGCGTACCCCGGCCGGAACGCCACGGTCGCGCAGCACCTGATCGGCGGCGGATTCACTCAACGGTGGCAGCTCGACGGAGTCGAACTCGTCCGACCCGGATCGCGAAGCGAGCACCATTCCGACCGGTGCCCCCGCCAAGCGCCGGGCGGCGAAACCCAGTGCCGCCAAGGACTCCTGGTCGATCCAGTGCGCGTCGTCGACCCAGCAGATCGTCGGAGCCGAGACGGCGCCGAGCCGGTCCCGCGCTTCCGCGCCGCTGGAGACCGACGCGCCGAACATCCGCTGCAGGGCGCCGTACGGCAGCGTGCTTTCCGCCCGCAGACCCCGCACCCCGACGAGCCGGACGCCGAGGGTGGCGCGCAGCTCGGCGAGCAGGGCCGACTTGCCCAGCCCCTCCGTGCCGCGGATCAGCACGGCGCGCCCGGCGGCCGAGCGCAGCCCGCCGAAGAGGTCGTCCCTGCCCCGCAACGGGTACACAGGCATCCGTGCCTCCTCGAGATCCCTCTCGATGAAACACCAGACGCAAGTGTTTCACAAGGTCTTGCTCGGCACCCGTCCCTCCACCAGCGCTCCGAGCAGCGTCGATGCCGCGTCGAGATCGGGCGTCCGGGAGGCGAGGACGTCCGAATACAGGAACGCCTCCCCCAGCCGCACGATGGCGTAGCAGAGGCTGTCCAGCCCGACGCTGGGCTCGAAGCCGCCCGCGTCGACGTCGCGGCGCAGGAGCTCGACGTGCGCGGCGATCACCCTCGGCTGGACGCGGCCGTCCGGGTCGGTGAGCAGCCTGATCGCCAGCACCGGCTCGTCGTCGAGGAAGCGGCGGAACCCGGCGCTCGCCGCCAGCACCGACCGGTACTCCCGCATGATCGCGAGACAGCGCAGTTCGCCGGCCGCGTTGCGCACCACGTCGCCCTCTTCGCGCTCCCAGGTGCGCGCGGCGGCCGTCAGGGTGCGCTCGGACAGGTAGTAGAGGGCATCACCGAGCAGGTCTTCCCGGTTTCCGACGCGACGGAACAGGGTGCTGCGCGAGATGCCCAGATCCTGGGCGAAGGCGGAGGTGTCGACGCGGACGCCGCGATCGATCCACCGGGCCGCCGCGCGGACTATGTCCTCGGCTGAGGGATTCACGATCGCCGATCGTACGGGCGCCCGGCCCGGCGGGGGCGACCGCGGACCAAGACCGGCGATTTCACCGATGCAGGCGCCTCCGTCCGTTTGTCAGAGTCCATCACCACGGACTGTGTTCAACGGCGAACGGAGACGGCACCATGCGTAGTACGACCCGGATCCTTTGTGGACTGGCCACCGTCGCGGCACTCACTGTCGCCCCCACGGCCTACGCCGCCGAGAACCCCTACGAACGAGGACCGGACCCGACGGAAAGCAGCATCGAAGCCTCCCGCGGCTCCTTTGCGGTGTCGCAGACTTCCGTGTCGAGCCTGGCCGTCACCGGCTTCGGCGGCGGAACGATCTACTACCCCACCAGCACCGCGCAGGGCACGTTCGGCGCGGTCGCCATCTCGCCGGGATTCACCGCGACGCAGTCGAGTATCGCGTGGATCGGCCCGCGGCTGGCGTCGCAAGGATTCGTCGTGTTCACGATCGACACCAACACCATCTACGACCAGCCCGACAGCCGCGGCGACCAACTGCTGGCCGCGCTCGACTACCTGACCCAGCGCAGCACCGTCCGCTCGCGCATCGACACCTCCCGGCTCGCCGTGGCCGGGCATTCGATGGGCGGCGGCGGTTCGCTCGAAGCCGCACAGGACCGGCCGTCGCTGCAGGCGGCGGTGCCGCTCGCGCCGTGGAACACGCAGAAGTCGTGGTCCTCGCTGAAGGTGCCGACGTTCATCATCGGCGGTGAATCCGACACGGTCGCGCCGGTGGCCTCGCACTCGATCCCGTTCTACACCAGCATTCCCGCGTCGGCGGAGAAGGCGTACATGGAGCTGGACAACGCCAGCCACTTCTTCCCGAACACGGCGAACACGACCATGGCCAAGTACACGATCTCGTGGCTGAAGCGGTTCGTGGACAACGACACCCGCTACGAGCAGTTCCTCTGCCCCGCCCCGGACGACCGCGCGATCAGCGACTACCGGGACACGTGTCCGCACGCCTGAGTGTCCTCGGCCCCGGCGCACCCGCGCCGGGGCCCCCTTCCGCCGTTGGGAGTTCTTGCGTGACCCTGTCGACCTTCGAGATGTCCGGCGTATCGGTGACCTTCGGTGGTCTCGTCGCGTTGTCGGACGTCTCCCTGACCGTCGCGCCGGGCCGGGTGCTCGGGGTGATCGGCCCGAACGGGGCCGGCAAGACCACGCTGTTCAACGTCGCCTGCGGTTTCGTCCGCCCGGACACCGGCACGCTGTCCTGGCGCGGCACGGAATTGCGGCGGCTGCGCCCGCATCACCTCGCCGGCCTCGGCATCGCACGCGGCCTGCAGGAACTCGGCCTGTTCGACCGGATGACCGTGCTGGAGAACGTCCTCGTGGGCGCGGGCAGGCACGCGAAATCCGGCTTCTGGTCTTCGTTGCTGGGGCTGACGAAGGACGAGAAGGCCCTGACCGAGCGGGCGATGAAGCAACTGGAGGACTTCGGCATCGCCGACGTCGCCCAGCGCTACCCCACCAGTCTTCCTTACCCGGTAAGGAAAAGGGTCGCTTTGGCACGAGCGCTGGTGAGCGAACCCGACCTGCTGTTGCTCGACGAACCGGCGGGCGGCCTGTCGTCGGCGGAGATCGACGAGATCGGCGCGCTGGTCCGCGGCCTGACCGAGCGCATGTCGGTGATGCTCGTCGAGCACCATATGGATCTGGTGATGGGGGTCTGCGACGAGATCGTGGTGCTGGACTTCGGCAGGGTCATCGCCCGCGGCACCCCGGACGAGATCCGCGCCGATCCGGCGGTCCAGGCGGCCTACCTCGGCGAGGAGGTGGCCGGTGCTGACCGTTGAGCGACTCTCGGCGAGCTACGGCCCGGTGCGCGCACTCGATTCCGTGAGCCTTTCGGCCGCCGAAGGCGAGATCACCGCGGTGCTCGGTGCGAACGGGGCGGGCAAGACCACGTTGCTGCGCACGATCTCCGGCCTCGTCCGCCCCTCGGACGGCCACCTTTCCCTCGACGGCAGGGATCTGAGCCGAGTGTCCACAGAGGATCTTCCCGCGCTGGGTCTCGCGCATGTTCCCGAAGGCCGCGGCGTACTGGCCGAACTGACCGTCGAGGAGAACCTGCGGCTCGGCGCGCTCGGTGCCCGCGGCCGGGTGAAGACGGCCGATCTGCGCCGGATCTACGACCTCTTCCCCGTACTCGCCGAGCGCAAGAACGGTCTCGCGCACGTCCTTTCCGGCGGAGAGCGGCAAATGCTGGTCATCGGCCGCGCACTGCTCTCCCGGCCGAAGGTGCTGCTGCTCGACGAACCATCCTTGGGGCTCGCGCCCAGGATCGTGGCGCGGATCTTCGGGCTGCTGCGCGATCTCGTCCACGAAGAAGGACTGGCCGTCGTACTGGTCGAGCAGAACGCGCGCAGCGCGCTGTCCATCGCCGATCACGGCGTCGTGCTCAACCTCGGGCGGGTCGTCGTCCGGCGGGACGCGGCCGCGCTCGTCGCGGACGACGCGCTCCGGCACGCCTACCTCGGATTCTGAAAGGGAGCTTCGTGCAGCAACTGCTCACCACCGCGCTCACCGGCCTGACGCTGGGCGTGGTCTACGCCGCGTTCGCGCTGGCGCTCGTGCTGATCTGGCGGGCGACGCGGATCGTGAACTTCGCGCAGGCGCCGATGGCGATGATCACCACGTATGTCGCGCTCGTCCTGATCGACGCGGGCTGGTCGTACTGGGCGGGTTTCGCCGTCGCCCTGCTCTCAGGCCTGGTGCTCGGCGCGCTCGTGGAACGGTTCGTGATCCGGTTCGTTTCGGGGAAACCCGAGATCAACGCCGTCATCCTGACACTCGGGCTGTTCATCGTGCTGCACGCGCTGGCGGCGCTGGTGTTCGGCTCGCGGTACCGGTCGTTCCCGGCGCCGTTCGGGCTCACCGGTTTCCAGGTCGGCGGCACGACGATCGCGCTGACCGGGTTCGGCGTGTTCACCATCGCCGCCGTCGGCGTGGTGCTGATCGGGCTCGTGGTGCTCTTCCGCGGTACCGATCTGGGCCTGCGGATGCGGGCCGCGGCCTTCGACCGGGAGGGGGCCCGCCTGCTCGGCGTGCGGGTCGGGCGGATGCTCACCCTCGGCTGGGCGCTGGCCGCGCTCGCCGGTTCGCTGTCGGGTCTGCTGATCGCCGGCGGCGGCCTCGTCCATCCGTCCTATATGGACGGTGTGGTGGTGTACGGCTTCGTCGCCGCGGTGCTCGGCGGGTTGGACAGCCCGGTCGGCGCGGTCGTCGGCGGCGTCGTCCTCGGCCTGTCGCTGAGTCTGGTGAGCGGCTACGTCGGCGCGGAGCTGGTGCCTCTCGCCGCGCTGGCGCTGCTCATGGTGGTGCTGCTCCTGAAACCCGGCGGCCTGTTCACGAGCGTCCGCGAACGGAGGGTCTGACGTGCTGCGACGTCATCTCCTGAGCGCGCTCGCCGCGTTGGTCGTCGTCGTGCTCGTGCTGGAGAACTCCGGGCCGTACCTCACCGCGCAGTTCACCACGATGGCGTATCTCGCGATCGCGGCGGGCGGTCTGACCGTCCTTACCGGACTCAACGGGCAGCTCTCGTTGGGACACGGCGCGCTGATGGCCGTCGGCGCCTACTCGACGGCGCTCCTGCTGCAATCGGATGCCTTGCCGCTACTGGTGATCTTGCTCCTGGCGATGGTGATCACCCTCGCGGTCGGGGCGCTCGTGGGTGTCGCCGCCGCCAGGCTGCACGGGCCGTATCTCGCCGGGGCGACGCTCGCGCTCGCCGTCGCCGTCCCCGGGATCCCGTTGTTCTTCGGCGAAGCGCTCGGCGGCGAGCAGGGGTTGCCGGTACGGATGCCGGAAATCCCCGGCTGGCTGGCGGACGCCGCGTACTTCGTCACCGGCCAGGACCTCACGTCGATCCGTTACCTCGCTTACCTTTCGTGGTTCGCGGTGATCGCCGTGTTCGTCCTGCTGGCGAACCTCTCGCGCGGTCGCGTCGGACGCGACTGGCGGGCGGTCCGCGACGAGGACGTGGCCGCCGAGCTGGCCGGGATCGACCTCGGCCGCGCCCGGGTGCGGGCGTTCGTGGTCAGTGCGGGATGCGCGGGCCTGGCGGGGGCGCTGATGGCGTTGTCCGCAAGGTTGGCCGCGCCGAGCGGTTTCGCGCTGACACTGTCGCTGCTGCTGGTGTCCGCGGTGGTGCTCGGCGGTCTCGGAAGCCTCACCGGAGCGCTCGCCGGCGCCGCGCTGCTGACCTTCCTGCCGCCGCTGGTGACCGGCGCGGGAACGGATCTCGGCCTGTCGGACGTGCAGGCCGCGCATCTGGCGCCGTTGCTCTACGGCCTGGTCACCGTCCTGATCGTGCTGCTCGCACCGGCGGGCCTCGCCGGCGGGCTGCGGAAACTCATCCACTGGAGGCGAAGTTCATGAAACGCTGGACCAAGGCCGTGGCCGTCTTCCTGGCCGTGACGGTCACCGCCGCCTGCGGCGCGGGCGGCAGACCCGAGGGCGACCAGAAGGGTTCGACGGTCGGCGTCACCGACACGACCATCAAGATCGGGGCGCATTTCCCGCTGACGGGCGTCGCCGCGCCGGGCTACAGCGAGATCCCCGGCGGACATCAGGCGTACTACGACTACGTGAACGCGAACGGCGGCGTCCACGGCCGCAAGATCGAGTTCGTGGTGAAGGACGACGGCTACAACCCGACCACGACCAGCGCCGTCACCAACGAACTGGTGCTCAAGGAAGAGATCTTCGCGATGGTCGGCGGCCTCGGCACGCCGACGCACAGCGCCGTCGTCGACTTCCTGAACAACTCGAAGGTGCCGGACCTGTTCGTGTCGTCGGGTTCGCTGCGCTGGGGCGACGACCCGAAGAAGGCGCCGTTCACCTTCGGCTGGCAGCCGGACTACGAGATCGAGGGCAAGATCATCGGCGACTGGGTGCGCAAGAACCTGCCGAACGCCAAGATCGGCCTGTTCCTCCAGGACGACGACTTCGGCCGCGACGGCGAAAAGGGCGCGCGGCGCTACCTCGGCGAGCAGATCGTGGAAGTCGCGAAGTACTCGCCGGGCAACACCGACATCGCGCCGCAGATCGCGAAACTCAAAGCCGCGGGCGTGGATCTGGTGCTGGGCTTCACCGTTCCGTCGTACACCGCGCTTTCGCAGCTGGCCTCGCTGAAGATCGGGTTCAAGCCGAAGTGGTTCTACAGCAACGTCGGCTCCGATCCCGCGCTCGTCGGCTCCCTGCTCGCGCGGTTCTCCGAGGGCAAGGTGACCAACGGCGCGTCACTCATCGACGGCGTGCTCACCACCGAATACCTGCCCGGCGTCGACGCACCGGACAACGCGTGGACGAAGCTGTGGCAGAACGTCTGGAAGGCGAACGGCAAGGGCGGCGACCTGACGAACTACCGCATCTACGGGATGGCGCAGGCGTACACGTTCGTCCAGGCGTTGCGGGCGGCCGGAAAGGACCTGACGCGGGAACGGATCGTCGAAGTCCTCCAGCAGTCCGGGAAGACCTTCGCGGGACCGGGCCTGGCGCCGTTCCGCTACACCGGCGACAACCACCTGGGCATTTCCGGGATGTCCGTGGTCGAACTCAAGGGAGGCGTCGGCAAGGATCTGACCCCGGTGCTGGTGACCGACCTCGGCGACGCCCCCATCGAGGCGAACGACTCGGCGGCGAACGACGCTCCGCCGCCGAACGGGATCGCCGGTGGCTGAGTCACCGTGCGGGCAGCACGCGTCCCCGCACCTCGCCGAACCCGATCCGCGAGCCGTTCGCGCCGGGCGCGGTGCCGGTGATCACGACCTCGTCGCCGTCCTGCAGGAAGGTGCGCTCCTCCCCCTTGACCGTGAGCGGTTCCTTGCCGCCCCAGGACAATTCGAGGAACGCGCCGCGCTGGCGCTTCTCCGGTCCGGAGATCGTCCCGGAGCCGTACAGGTCACCCGTGCGCGACGAGGCGCCGTTGACCGTCAGGTGCGCGAGCATCTGCGCGGGTGACCAGTACATCTCGCGGAACGGCGGGCGGCTGACCTCCTCGCCGTTCCATTCGATGACGAGGTCGATGTCGAGCCCCCACGGCTCGCTCTCCCGCAGGTACGGCAGCGGTTCCGGATCGGTCTGCCCCGGCAGCGGGATCCGCGCGGCTTCCAGCGCCAGGATCGGCACCACCCACGGGGAGATCGAGGTCGCGAAGCTCTTGCCGAGGTGCGGGCCCAGCGGGACGTACTCCCACGCCTGGATGTCGCGGGCCGACCAGTCGTTGAGCAGGACCGCGCCGAAGACGTGGCGGGGGAAGTCGTCCGGCGTGATCGGGGTGTTCAGCGGCGTCCCGGTGCCGACGACGAACCCCATCTCCGCCTCGATGTCGAGCCGCGCGCTCGGCCCGAACACCGGCGCCGTGTCGGCCGGGGCCTTGCGCTGACCGTTCGGGCGCACGATGTCCGTACCGGAGACCAGGACCGTGCCGGAGCGGCCGTGGTAACCGACCGGGAGGTGCTTCCAGTTGGGCAGCAACGGTTCCGCGTCGGGGCGGAACAGCCTGCCGACGTTCGAGGCGTGGTGTTCGGAGGCGTAGAAGTCGACGTAATCGGCGACCTCGATCGGCAGATGCAGTGTCACCCGTCCGATCGCGTGGACCGCGCCGTCGGGGAGTTCGCCGGAGACCAGGTCGCGGATCCGCTCGCGGACCGCCACCCAGCGGTCGTATCCCTGCGCCATGAACGGGTTCAGCGTCGGCGCGGCGAGCACGTCGTCGCCGAGCGCCGCGGCCAGATCGACGACGGAATCGCCGACGCGCACGCCGACGCGCGGGGAATCACCGTCGACGGAGAACACGCCGTACGGCAGGTTGTCGATCCCGAACAGGGAGCCTGCGGGGATGTCGATCGTGGTCATGCCTCTCCTCGGGGCGCCTCGAGCAGGCCGAGTCCGGCCAGTTCGGTCAGGGGGTCGGTGATGCTGCAGGTGCCGAACGACGTGAAGCCCGCGCGGAGGGCGGCGACGCGATCCGCGTCCAGTGCGCGGAGCCGCTCGGCGATGACGGCACCGTCTCGTTCGGCGAGAACGGCTTCGGCGTCGCCGTCGGTGAGGACGGCGTCGGTGGCGAGCATCAGGTTGAGGAAACCGTGCTGTTCGAAGCCGGTCTCCGGATCGGTGTTGCGGAGGGCGTGGTGCAGCCCCGCGGTGGCTTTGAACGGCACCCCCGCCGCGACCGCCGCGCGGACGGCGGCGGCGAGTTCGGCTTCGTCGGGGTACAGGTCGGCGCGGACGCCGCCGGTGCGGAACTTCGCTTGGTGACCGGTGCCGGAAAGGGCTGTCAGCAGCGGGACGCGCCGCTCGTCACGCGGGATCTCGACGAAGACCGGCGCGGTGGCCCGGGAAAGCGCGGCGAGCACCTCGTCCGGGCCCATCCCGTCCGGGACGGCGATCTCGAGCGCTTCGAGCTTCACCGGGAGCTTGGCGACGGCCTCGTTCACTCCGTCGAGCTGCGCGGGTCCGCCGGGCAGGGTGACCGAGACCGGCAGCGGGGTCTCCCGGCCGTCCAGCACCTCGGCGAGGTCGCCGAGCGCGGTCGCGGCGATGACCAAGGGCCCGACGAGGCCGGCGTACCAGGCATCGAGGTGCTCGTCGTGTGCGGCGACGGCGTCCGGTAGTGGGGCCAGGCCCGGCGGGAACACCGCGGCGTCGTCGCACAGCCCGGCGAAGAGCGCGGGAATCCGTCCGCCGTCCACCATGGTCTCCTCCTCGCCGATTTAGTTCACACTTTTACTATCCATCGGGCAGCGTAGTCCGGTCTTCCTGGCGACGGGAAGGCCTACTTGCGGCTCCGGGTGCCGAACTCGGCGCGGCTGGTGATCAGCTTGCCCAGCAGCATCACGAGGATGCGCTGTTCGGTCTCGGTCAACGCGTTCGTCCAGCCGAATTCGCGTTCGTTGTGCTCGCGGAAGACCGAGACCATCTCCTCTTGCCCCGCCTCGGTGAGCGACAACCGCACCGAACGTCCGTCTCGCTCGTCCGGGGCCCGGTCAAGCATCCCCTCGGCGACCAGCGTCTTGACCAGATTCGACACCGCGGCCCGGCTCATCCCGGTCAGCCGGGCGGCGCTGGTCGGTTCGAGCGGTCCGGCGAGCCAGACCACGAACAGCAGCCGGAACGCCGACCAGGACCGTCCGCGCGGCCGGTGCACCGCGGCTTCGAGATCGTAAGTCACCAGGTCGGAGGCGCGATTGAGGGTCAGCAGCACCTCGGTCGCCAGCTGGTGACGGAAGCCGTACTCCTGCGCGAGCCGCCGGTTCGCCAGCGCCACGAACGACCAGAAGTCCAGTCCGGCCGCGTCCACGTCTTCCATCGGCGAACACTAACCCGGCTTCGCGAAAGTGGTCAAAGTCGAAACTACTTTCGGCAGCGCGTCTGCGATCTCATTGGGGGCCGGTCCGTGAAGGCCTCCTTCCCTACCTTCAGGGTAGGGAAGGAGGCCTTCACTACCTCCAGGGTTCGACGAGTAACACTTGGATGTTTGTCTATCTGGAGTGCTTGATCATGGAGGTTTCTCCATGGCGAGCGGACGGGCCATCCCTGTTTGCTGGGGGCATGAGCAGAACGGAAGTGCCACCAGGCACCGCCAAGGCAGTCCGCGTAGCGGCCGGAGACCTGATCCGCGTGATCGACGTCGACGGCGGACAGGTCGGGGACGTGTTCGCCTTCCGCGACGGCGGCGAGGCCGAACTGGCCGAGCACCACAGCGCGGCGCACACCCGCGCCGGGGTCAACAGGCTGTTCCCCGCCGTCGGCGAGGCCTTCCTGACCGACCTGCGCCGCCCGATCCTGACGTTGGTCGAAGACACCTCCCCCGGCGAACACGACATGCTCATCCCGGCGTGTGACCCGGCCCGGTACACCGCGCTGGGCGCGCCAGGTCATCGGTCCTGCGCGGCGAATCTGCAAGAGGCGCTGGCAGCGGAGGGCCTGAGCTTCACCGGCCCGACCCCGCAGCCGATCAACGTCTTCATGCGCGTCCCGGTCGGTGAGGACGGACGCCTGAACTGGCTCACCGCGAACTCGCGCCCCGGCGACGCGGTGACCCTGCGGGCCGAGATGGACTGCGTCGTCGTGGTCTCCGCCTGCCCGCAAGACCTCGTCCGGATCAGTGAAGCCGGACTTTCCCCGCTCGCCATCGAAACCGTCCACAATGGAGGAATCCGGTCATGACGACCACCGTCGAACACCCCGCGCTCACCCCGGCCACCCTCGGCGGTCTCGCGCTGCGCAACCGCTACGCCGTCGCCCCGATGTCCCGCGTCTCCGCGCGGCCCGACGGCACCCCGACCGGCGAAATGGCCGACTACTACGCCGAATTCGCCCGCGGCGGCTTCGGGCTGGTGTTCAGCGAAGGCACCTACCCCGACAGCGCGGCCAGCCAGGGATACCTCAACCAGCCCGGCCTCGCGCGGGACGAACACGTCGCGGGCTGGCGGGTGGTCACCGCCGGGGTCCGCGCGGCGGGCGGCCGGATGATCGCGCAGCTCATGCACGCCGGGGCCATCGCGCAGGGCCACCCGAACACCGTCGGTCCGTCGGCCGTCCAGCCGCGCGGGGAGAAGATGCGCGCGTACGGCGGTTCCGGGCCGTGGCCGGTGCCCCGCGAGCTGACCACCGCCGAGATCGACGACGTCATCGACGGCTTCGCGGCCGCGGCCGTGCGTGCCCGCCAGGCCGGCTTCGACGGCGTCGAGGTGCACGCGGCCAACGGATACCTGCTCGACCAGTTCCTCACCGACTACACCAATCAGCGCACCGACTCCTACGGCGGCCCGGTCGCGAACCGGATCCGGCTGACCGCGCAGGTCGTGACCGCCGTCGCCGGGGCCGTGCCGGAGCTGGTGACCGGCGTGCGGTTGTCGCAGACCAAGGTCAACGACTTCACCTATCGCTGGCCTGGCGGCCGCGCCGACGCCGAGGTGATCTTCGCCGCGGTCGCCGAGGCGGGCGCGCAGTACCTCCACATCGCCAGCGAGGGCCGGAACTGGCTGGAGACGGCGAAGCTGGCCGACGGCGGCACGATCACCGCGCTCGCCCGGCAGGTCACTGGGCTGCCGGTGATCGCCAACGGCGGGATGCACGACCTCACGCAGGCCCACGAGGTCCTCACCGGCGGGCACGCGGACCTGCTGTCGATCGGGCACGGCGCGCTGGCCAACCCCGATCTGCCCGCCCGTGTCGCGGCGGCGGAACCGCTGGCCGAGTTCGACCGGGCGATGGTCTCCCCGACGGTCACGGTGGCGAACGCGCGCCGTTGGCGGGAGAGTCGGCAGGCGTGACGGAAGCAAGCTGGCACGGCGGCGCGGCCGCGGTCGCGACCCTGACCTTCGACGTCGACGCGGAATCCCCGATCCTTGCCCGAGGACGGGGTTACGCGGACCACCTGTCGACCATGTCCCATCAGGCGTACGGGCCCAGGGTCGGGGTGCCGCGCGTCCTCGACCTGCTCGACGAACTGGCCGTGCCCGCGACGTTCTTCGTGCCGGGCTGGGTCGCCGAACAGCGGCCCGGCCTCGCCGCCGCGATCGTGGAACGGGGACACGAGGTGGCCCACCATTCCTACAGCCACCGGCCGCCGACCGCGATGACCGCGGCCGAGCAGCGCGCCGATTTCGAACGGGGCATGGCGGTGTTCGCCGCACAGGGCATCGAGATCAGCGGTCATCGCGCGGCGGGCTGGGAGTCCACTTGGGACACTCCGGCGCTGGTGGCCGAACACGGGCTGAGCTACGACTCGTCGCTGATGGCCGACGACCGGCCGTATCTGATCGAGACCGGGGCCGGCCGGATCGCCGAGCTGCCGGTGCACTGGTCGCTCGACGATTGGGAGCAGTACGCGTTCCTTCCCGCGCCGCAGATCGGCTCGGTGATCACCTCACCGACGCAGGTGCTGGAGATGTGGCGCGCCGAGCTGGACGCGATGCGCCGTTATCGGTGCCTGTTCAACCTGTGCCTGCACCCGTTCCTTTCGGGCAGGCCGGGTCGGCTGGAGGCCGTGCGCTCGCTCATCGAGTTCGGACTCGGGCTCGGTGACGTCCGGTTCGCCCGCTGCCGCGACGTGGCGGCCGCGGCGCTGGCCGACCCCACCTTGCCCGTGGAACCGTTACGGCGCCTCGAAGTCGACCCAGCCATTTATCCGGACTGAGCCGCTTCGAGCGCCAGGAACAGGTCGACCCGGTCCGCGGTCCGCCCGACGTCGCGGCCGGTCAGCTCGGTGACCTTGGCCAGCCGGTTGCGCAAGGTGTTGACGTGCACGAACAACGCCGCGGCGGTGGCCGCCCACTGGCCGTCGTGGTCGAGGAACGCCCGCAGGGTCGTCTCCAGTTCACCGTCGCGGACGCGGTCGTGCTCACGCAACGGTCCGAGCAGGGCGTCGGCGAAGGTGTGCCGCCACTGCTCGTCGTGCGACTCCAGCAGCAGCCGGTAGCTGCCCAGCTCGGCGAAACTCGCCGCGATCGGCCCGCCGCGCCTGCCCCGGAGCACGCGGCAGGCTTCGCGGCTGCGCGACAACGGCATCCGCAGTTCGGCCGCGTCCGGTGCGGGGTCGGCGAGCCCGACGACCACGCGCCCACCGGAAAGCCGGTGCGACACCGCCGCCGCCAGCCGCGGCGCGAAGGCCGCGGGCGACTGCCTTCCCGAACGGAACGGCAGTACCGCGACGACGTCCTGGCTGCCCGCCGCCACGACCGCGGGCAGCCCGTCCGCCAGGAGGAAGTCCGTCACGGCCTCGGCCATCCCCGGCGGGGTCGCGGCTCCATCCCCCGCGAACGCCAGCGCGATCACCGCCAGCGGCCCGTCCGGATCGACCCCGAAAGCCCGCAGCCTGCCGGGCACTTCCGCGGCACGCTGCGCGCCGGAGAGCACCATGTCCAGCAGTTCGACGGCGAACCGCATCTCGATCGCCTGCACCGCCTGGTGCCTGGCCACCTCCAGGCTGAGGTAGCGGGCGGTCTGCTCCAGCGCGTCCCGCTCCCCGCGCGTCAGCTCCGCCGCGGGACGCAGGCACAGCAGCGCCGCGTCGGCGTCCCCGATGGCGCCGACGGGGAACAACGCCGCCCGCGTGCCCGCGCCGAGATCCGCCTCCAGCGGCGGCGGATGCCCGGCCAGTGCCTCGGCCGCGGCGCGCGTCTGCCCGGCGTCCAGTTCGGCGCCGGCGGAGGCCAGTTCCCGGCCCATCCGGTCCACGACCGCCAGCGGGAGTTCGTGCTCACGGCGGAGGACCGCGAGCACCCCGGACGCGCCCGCTCCCCTCGACAGCGCCGACGTCAGCTCGTCGCCTCGGCGCACCAACGACATCAGCGCGTTCTGCCGGTCAGTGGCCTGGATCGCCGCGGCCGCGCGGGTGACCGCCGTGAACGGCACCGCCACCGAGATCTCCAGCAACGGCAACCCGGCTTCCCGGCAGGCGTCGGCGAGCGCGGCAGGGGTCTCGCGTTGTTCCACGCGCAGGCCGAAGATGATCCCCGCCGCTCCGGCGCCGACCACCCTCGCGACGAAATCCGCCGGATCGACCCGGTCCAGCCACAGGCCGTTGGTCAGCACGACCTCGTGCTCGCGCACGTACGGTCCCGGGTCCGGGAGCTCGGTGTTGTGCACCCACAGCACCTGCCCGGCCAGCGCCCCGTCGCGGCCGGGGACGACCACCCGCAGTTCCAGGGCCGGGTCCTCGACCAGCGCCGCCAAGGTCAGCATGACTGTGAATATATCCAGCCGCACCGGTCCTTTATGGATGAACGGCCATTTCATCGTTTTGTCATGAGCCCTGGTTAGCGTGCCTCGGAGACCCTTCACGATTCGAGGAGCCCCACTGTGACGGCAGTTTCCAGCACGATCGCCGAGCGCTACATCCTGCTCGAGAAGCTGGGTGGCGACGGGACGGCCGTGCTGTGGCGCGGCGAGGACGGGCCGGACGGGCCGCGGGTCACGATCAAGGAGCTGCCGCTTCCCACGCACGAGCCCGCTCGTGTGGAGCGACTGAAGGAGGAAGCCCTCGTCACGGTGGATCACCCGTCGGTGGTGCCCGTCCGCGATGTCGTGGTGGCGGACGGAAGCGCGTTCATCGTGATGGATCCGGTGGAGGGGCGGATCCTGGAGGACCTCGCGTCCGCGGGCCCGCTGCCGCCGCGGTTCGTGGCCGACATCGGCGGCAAGGTGCTCGGCGCGCTCGCCGCCGCGCATACGGCGGGCGTCGTGCACGGGGACGTGCGGCCCGCGAACATCCTGGTGGGTCCCGACGGCACTGTGAAGCTGACCGGCTTCGGAATCGCCAAGGCACTGGATCCGGCGGGCACACCGGCCTTCCTCGCCCCCGAAACGATCGCCGGGCACGACGGCACACCGCATTCCGACCTCTGGTCGCTCGGCGTGACACTGCTCAGCGCGAGCGAAGGCGGGAACTTCTTCCAGCGGGCCAACGTCGCGGCCACGCTGTACGCCGTCGTCAACGAACAGCCCGCCATCGACCGGACGCCCCGCCCGCTCGCGGACGTGCTGCGCGGGCTGCTGGCGAAAGCGCCGCACGCGCGCATGCTGCCGGACCACGCGTTCCCATTGCTGGCCCAGGCCGCGAGCGGGATCGAAACGCCGGTGCCGATCCCGCCGACGCGTCCCGGCCTGACACCGCCGTCGGTCTTCGCGGTGCTGGCCGGGGTGGCGAGCATGCTCTTCGGTTTCTTCGTGCTGGCGGACGCGATGCTGGTCCACCACGCGTACCTGTTGGACGGGCATTGGGTGCCACTGCTGCTCTGCCAGGTCACCTTCGTCTTGTCGGGTGTGTTTTCGGTGGCCGGCGGCGGGCTCCTGCTCGCCAACGTCCGGCGTGGGCAGGTCATGATCACCATCGGCGGCGGTCTGGCGCTTCTCAGCCTGCTTCTGCTGAAGGCGCTGGGTGAGGCGGAGTACCTGGGCCTTGCCCTGCAACCGGGGCTCACCCTCGACCTCGTCGTCATCGTCTTCGCCATGCTCCTGACCGTCACCGTGTGGTTCGTCCCGGCGAAACGCCCTGCTGTGGGCTGATCCGCTCACAGCAGAGAAACCGGCGGCCGGCCGGGCGACGGCGGCATGGTCGGGGCATGAGCGACAACGAGAAGCAGCCACTCTTCGACCAACGGCAACGGGAACGGTTCTTCAGCCAGCGTGTGCTGGTCCTCGACGGCCCGCTCGACGACGACAACGGGACGGTCCTCACCACCCAGCTGCTGTCACTGGCGAGCGAGGATCCGCGCAAGGACATCGCGTTGTGGATCCACTCGCCGGGCGGATCGGTCCCGTCGATGCTGGCGATCCGGGACGTGATGCGGCTCGTGCCGTGCGACGTCGCGACTCTCGCGCTGGGGCTGGCGTGCAGTGCCGGGCAGTTCCTGCTCTCGGCGGGCACCCCGGGCAAACGGTTCGCCCTGCCGCACGCGCGGATCCTGATGCACCAGGGTTCGGCGGGTATCGGCGGCTCGGCCGTCGAGGTCGAGGTGCAGGCGGACGATCTGCGCTACACGCGGGACACCGTGCTCGGGCTCATCGCCGACGACACCGGGCAGCCCATCGACCGGATCTTCGCCGATTCGCTGCACGATCGCTGGTTCACCACCGAGCAGGCCCGCGAATACGGCTTCATCGACCACATCGTCGAAAGCCTCGACCAGGTCGTCCCCGTCCGCACCCACAAACTCGGCCTCGGCACGGAAAGGGGTGCGGGCGCATGAGCACCTACACCATCCCCAACGTCATCTCCCGCAGTCCCGCCGGCGAGCGGATCATGGACGTCTACTCGCATCTGTTGTCGGAGCGGATCATCTACCTCGGGACCGCGATCGACTCCGGGGTGGCGAACGCCCTGATCACGCAGCTGCTGTACCTGGAGGCGGACAACCCCGAGCAGGAGATCAACCTCTACATCAACACCGAGGGCGGCGACCCGTCGGCGATGCTCGCGCTGTACGACACCATGCGCTTCATCAAGGCGCCGGTGGCGACGACCTGTGTCGGCCAGGCCGTCGCGGCGGGCGCGATCCTGCTGGCGGCGGGCGAGGCGGGGCACCGGTTCGTGCTGCCGCACACGCGGGTGGTGCTGCATCAGCCCGCGGCGCAGGGTCGCGGCACGATCCCGGACCTCATCCTGCAGGCCGACGAGGTCGTGCGGGTGCGGACGCAGCTGGAGGAGATCCTTTCCGCCCACACCGGCCGCGCTGTCTCGGATCTGCGTCACGACACCGACCGGGACCGCGTGTTCGACGCGGCGGGCGCCGTCGCCTACGGGCTGGCGGACCGCGTCCTCGACGAACGTGCTTAGGCGGCCATGAGCACGGGCCCTCGCGGACGCCGTCCGACCGCGAGGCCCGTGCTGCCGCCCCGGCTGATCGTGCCCGCGATCCCGAAGAGCAGGTCCGCCAGGTCGAGCCCGAGCGCGCCGGTGACCGCGGCGATCATCTCGCTCGACGGCTCCTTCCGGCCGCGCTCGATCTCGGAGAGGTACTGCGGCGAGATCCCGGCGCGTTCGGCGACGTCGACGAGGCGGCCGCCCTGTTCCTCCCGCGCGGCGCGCAGGCTCCGGCCCAGCACGTCACGCCACAGCGGTTCCGGCTCGGGACGCTTCTGCTGGAAAGGGAGGATGTCCGCCATACGGTCATCGTGACATCCGGGCCGGGGCCCGCGTACGCCGTTCCGCTCAAGGCGAAACCGGTCCCCGGAACGCGCGCCGGTACGCGCCCGGCGTCGTACCGACCTGATCGCGGAAGCGGCGGCGGAGGTTCACGGCCGACGCCAGCCCGACGCGGGCCGCGATCACGTCCACCGGCAGGCCGGTCTCCTCCAGCAGGGTGCGCGCCTCGGTCACCCGGCGGGTCAGCAGCCACGCACCCGGCGTCGTGCCGAGCTGATCGGCGAAGCGCCTGGCCAGCGTGCGCGGCGAAACGTTGAGGTATGCGGCCAGATCGCCCACCGACAACGGCGTCCCGAGGCGGGTGCCCGCCCACTCAAGGAGACCGTCCAGCTCGTCGCCGGGCGGCGGGGCCGGGACGAACTGCGCCTGCCCGCCGTCGCGATGCGGCGGCATCACCATGTGCCGGGCGACGAGGGCGGCGTGCGCGGCACCGTGGTCACGCCGGACGAGGTGCAGGCAGAGGTCGATCCCCGCGCCCGCCCCGGCGCTCGTGGCGACGTCGCCGTGGTCCACGTAGAGCACGTCCGGTTCCACCTTGATCAGCGGGAACTCCTCCCGCAGCTGAGCGGCGCGCGCCCAATGCGTGGTCGCCGACCTGCCGTCGAGCAGCCCGGTACGGGCCAGCGCGAAAACACCGGAGCAGATCGTGACGAGCCGCGCTCCCCTGGCGTGCGCGCGCAGGAGCGCCCGGCGCACGGGCGCCGACAGCGGTGCCTCCACCGGGGACCAGCCGGGGATGAGCACGGTGTCGGCGTCCGCCAGCGCGGAAAGGCCCCGTGTCACGGACATCGCGTACCCGGCCGTGGTCGGCACCGGGCCGGGTTCCTCCGCGCAGACGTCGAATTCGTAGTACCGCGGCACCCCGGCCCGCTCCGTGCCGAAGACCTCGGCGGCGATCCCGAGCTCGAACGTCGACTGCACCGGCCGCACCAGTGCCCTCACCCGATGCATGGCAGGAAAGTACCCCATGGTGTCTTCCCTGACACTGTCCGACGGCCCGGCGGTCCCGGCAGCATGGGGTCATGCACCCAGAGATCCTCGCCCAAGAGGGCTACACTTCCGTCTCCGTCAAGGAATCCCCCGTGCGCGAGCTCTTCCCCGGCATCCGCCTTCGTCCACTGTGGACGGGCACGGACGGCGCGCACGCGAACCTGCTGGAAATGGATCCCGGCACCTCGTGGCCGCACCGCGACGTCCATGAACCGGGCCCCGAAGAGGTGTTCGTCGTCTCCGGCACCTTCAACGACGGCGCGCGCGACTATCCGGCGGGAACGTTCCTGCACGCTCCGGCCGGCTCCTGGCACGTGCCCGCGTCGGCGACCGGATGCACGCTCTTCGTCTTCTATCCCGAAGGCTGAACCGAAAGGCCGCTCTCGGCCGCGAGAATCCCGGCCACCGAGACGGCCTGCTCATCGGTGATCTTCGCGCCGCGCAGGGTCAGCAGACCGCGGACGCCGGACAGGCGCGAGCCGCGGAGGTCGCAGTCCACCGCGGAGGTGGCCGCGAATTCGGTTTCGGTGAAATCGCAGTCGACGAGGGTCAGCCGGGAGAGGTCGCCGGAGAACACCGTCTCCCGGAACGAACATCCGGAGAACACGACCGCGCCCTTCACCCGTTCGACCGTCACCGACGCGTAGTCGAACCGCGCGTTCTCGACGTACAGATCGGTGGCGGCGGTGATCGCCACGCCGAGCCCGATCGCCCGGCAGCGCAGGATTTCGACCCGGCGGGCCGACAGATCGCGGATCGCCGCGTTGGACAGGTCGACGCCTTCGAGGACCACGTCGGAGAGCGTCAGCCTGTCGAGCCTGGCGTTCGCCAAGCTCACTTCCGAGACGAGGGAGTGCGCGATCTCGCCGCCACCGCGAACGCCGTCCTGCTCACCGCCGTCGAGATGGACGGTGTCGAAATCGAAGTAGCCGCTGAAGACGGCTGGTTCACTTTCGAGGTCTTCGCGCTCGACCGAAGGCCGCCGTACCTTGACGCCGTCGAAATCCCGCAACTCCATGCCCCGGACCGTACCGGGGCCCGCCTCGGCAGGAGGGCCCCGGCGGTCACGAGGTCAGTCCCGGACGCCCTTCACCGCGTCCTTGATCTTCTCGCCCGCCTGCTTGACGTTGGCCTTGCCCTGCTCGGCCTTGCCTTCCGCCTGCCACTGCTCGTTGTCCGTGGCGTTCCCGGCGGCCTCCTTGGCCTTGCCCTTGAGTTCGTCGATCTTGTTCTCGGCCTTGTCGTTCATCGGAGCCTCCTTCGTTGTCCGTTGCGCGACGGATACCCGGCTCCCGGCCGCGAAAACGGCGTATTCGCTGTGGCGCCCGCCACGTCACCTTCCGGCGCCCGTGTGGCCGCAGGGGTACTCCGTCCTGGCGACGACCGCCGCACAGGCCGGGCAGTTGTTCACCGGCCGCTCACGACGGCCCCAATACGGATGAGTGGCGCCGCAGAGCGCGGTGACCGGCTCGCCGAGGCCGGGATCCGGGTGGCAGACCCGGCAGTAGGCGTGCGCCGCCCGCTCGATTCCGGCTGTCATGCTCCACCTCCTGACGGGTACACACGGTACGCGTATCGCCGGCGTTCCCCCGGGCGGAATCGGCATGTCCCGTTCGCAGCCAACGGAAACGGCGCGGCGACCACCACACTGCCGCGGCTCGGCCGTTGTCTCACCCTTGCGGAGCGTTCCGTACACCTCGTCGGAGGTAGCTGTACACGACCAGTCCTTCGTTGACCTCGGCCACCTTGTCGTACAGCCCGCGGGCCGGGGAATCCTCCAGCGTGTTCCAGTACAGGCGGGGGAAACCGCGTTCATCGGCGTCCCGCGCCACCCACGCGATCATCGCGGCCGCGACACCCCGCCGCCGGGCGCCCGCGTCGACGAACAGGTCCGCCAGATAACACCGCTGCGCTCCCCAGACCCCCGCGTGGAACAGATAATGCGCGAAGCCGACCGGCTCGCCGTCCAGCCGTGCGGTGATCCCGATCGGCTGCCCGTCGTCGACCAGGCGCCGCCAGGTCCGGTCGTAGGCGTCGTCGTCCCGTTCCACGGCGAAGTACGCGTCGTTGTCGCGGGCCAGCGCTTCCCAGGAGGCGCGATCGGACTCGGTCAGGAAGCTGATCTCCACCATCCACCCATCGTGCCCGATGGTCCCCCGATCGTGGTTCCCCGTGCCCCTGAATGGCCGCTGTTCCGCTACTGCGTCCGGTTCTATCGTTCGGACGCATGGCAAGCGACTTGCAGCGGCGCAAGGTGTCGGGGGTCTTCGCCGCGATGGACGTCGACGGCGACGGTTTCCTTGAAGAGCAGGACTTCCAGGCCCTGGCCGACCGCTGGGCGCGGCGGCGCGGGCCGGGTGACGAACGGCGGCTGACCGGCATCATGCTGAGCTGGTGGACGACGTTGCTGGCGGCCTCGGATCTGAACCGCGACAACAAGGTCACCCTGGACGAAGTGCTGATGGTGGTCGACAAGCTCCCGGACACGCCGGAGGCCGTGACCGCCACGGCCGACGCGATGTTCGAAGCGGTCGACGAGAACCGCGACGGCCTGATCTCCGCGGCGGAGTACCACCAGATGATCGAGGTGTGGAACGGCCGCCCCACCGACACCGACGCCACCTTCCCGCTGCTGGACTCCGACGGCGACGGGATGCTGTCCCGGGACGAGTTCGCCGCGCTGTGGCTGGAGTTCTGGGCGGGTGACGACGCGGAGGCACCGGGCACCCTCGTCTTCGGCCCGCTGGCCGTCTGACGGCTTTCGGGCGGACCCCGCGTCCATACGGGCCGACCCCGGCCGCCCGGCACGTCGCCACCGTCCCGGCCGCTCAGGATGGCACGCGTGGAAGCCGACTCGATGGTCTCGCGCGCGATCGCGCTGTGCCTGCGGGACCGGTGGACGGAAGCGGCCGAACTGTTGGCGGGGAACGATTCCTGGCTGGGCGAGCTCTACGGCGGCCTGGCCGAGCTCTGGGACGGCCGTTCCGCGCGGTTCGGCGCGAATCTGACCGAGCGCGAGTGGTGGCCGTCGAGGACGGTACCGCGACACCTGAACGACCAGATCACCTCGTACGTCGCCGCGTTGCTGGTGCTGGGTGAGCGAGCACGCGCGGAAAAGCTGCTCGCCGACGAGGCCTTCCCCGAATCCGGCCTGCGGGACAGCGAACGTTCGCTGCTCGCCGCCATGCGCGGACGGCCCGCTCTGGCGATCGACTTCGCGCACCGAAGCCTGGCCGGCCGTTCCGGGCCCGGCCATGACATCGGCGCGTCCGCGATGTATCTGTCGACGGTGTCGGTCCTGCTGTCACAGGGGCGGCCCACCGAGGCACAGCGACTGCTGACCGCCGCCCGCGCCACGGCCCCGACGCTGGCTCATCTGCTCGACATCGCCGAAGCCCGCGTCGACATCGCGGTGGGTGAAACCGACCGGGCCACCCGGCGCCTCCACGCGGCGACCCGCGGGCTCGCCGTCGGCACGGACATCGCCTGGGCCGATCTCGCCGAGCTCGCGTTGCGGAGGAACGACCGGGCGTCGGCGAAGCAGGCGCTCGACGCGCTGAACGCACTCGCCGCCGCGATGCCGACGGGACGCGTGTTGCTGCATCGTCACTTGGTCCGGGCCTGCCTCGGTGAGGAACCCGCCGACGAATGCCTCTGGCTGGCCCGCGAACGAGACCAGCCGCTCGAACTGGCCGTCGTCGCCGAACGCCTGGCGAACCGTGAGGCTAGATCACCCCGGCCCGTACGGCGTACGCGACGGCATGCGGACGGTTCTTCAGCTTCAGCCGTCCGGTGATGCCCTGGATGATGTGCTTCACGCTGCGTTCCGAGTAGCTGAGCTCACCGGCGATCTCCACGGTGTCCTTGCCCTCGGCCATCAGCCGCAGCACGTCGATCTCCCGCGTGGTGAGCCCGGCGGTGTTGACGCCCATCGGGTCGAGCACCTCGCGCTGCAGGCGTTCGACGTGTTTGAGCAGTTCGCCGAGCAGGCTCGGCGGGAGCACCCCGCCGCCGGTGGCCGCCGCGCGGACCGCGTGCGCCAGCCGTTCGCCGGTCGTGGCCGACCGCGGCAGGACCGCCACCACCCGGCATTCGATGGCGGGCACGAGCTCCGCTTCGCTGATCTGGCTCACCACGAGCACCACCGGTTTGCCGTCCTCGGCGGCGAGCCTCCGCAGCCAGAGCACGATCTCCGGCGTCAGGCATTCGGCGGCGAACACCAGTACATCGGTCTCGGCGCGCCGCTCCCAGTCCCGGATGTCGATCCCCTGCTGCGTGCCCAGCTGGCTGGCCAGGCCCGCCGTGGTGATCGGATCGGGCGCGTGCACCGCCACGGTGATCTGTCGGGTTTCCGTGTCCACTTCGTCCCCTCCGCTTGTCCGCGGCCCCAGTCGGATGGATGGGACACAGTCTGCGAAGGAGCTCTTCACGAAGTCTCCACGAGACCTCAACGAGGCGTGAAGGACTTCGTGGCCTGCTGAAACGCCTCGACGTACTTGGGCAGCTCGTCCAGGAGCTCGCGGAGCCTGCCCTCGGGGCCGGTGTAGTCCGGGTCGGCGAGGAGGGCGTAGCCGTACGCCAGCGTCCGGCGAAGTTCGGCGACGCGGGCTTCCGCCACGTCGGCGTCGACGACCAGCCTGCCGTTCTGGGCGAGACTGAGCAGGACATCACCGGCGAACAGCTCCTGATCCTGGCTCACCGGCACAGCATGCACAGCCACGTATGCCCGCCACCAGCGCCGGACGACTCTTTGCCCCTGCGAACGCCCGGCTTTGCCCACTCGCCCGTCACCCGTCCGGGCGGCGGAAAACCACATGAACGGACATCCGATAGTCCAAGGGACGGCGAAATCCGGTCATGGCCGGCCAAACCCACACGGTGAGTGTCCGATTGATTGCGAAACCCACATCGGCGCCACTAGGCTTTTCGCCGGGCGGGACACTCTTTTTCGGCGGTCGGAAGCGCAGGCGGCAGGTCATGGACGAGGTTTCCTCGCTGACGGTGCGGCTGCTGGGCGGTTCCCCCGCCCGCCACGGCGACGGCGAGATCGCGCTGGGTCCTGCCCAGCGGCAGGCGGTGTTCGCCACGCTCGCGCTGCACGCCGGCCGGTTCGTCTCCCGCCGGGAGATCATCGACGCCGTCTGGGGCGAGCGGCCTCCGGACAGCGCCACCGGCATCGTGTACACCTACGTCTCGGCGCTGCGCCGCGCGCTGGAGCCTGCCGGCGAACCCCTCGTCGCCAGCCGCGCCGGCTACCGCCTAGACCTGCCGAAGCAGCAGGTCGACGTCCACGTCTTCGAAGCCGAGCTGGATCGTGCCCGCGCGCACCGGCTCGATGGCGCGCACCAGCGGGAGCTGGAGTCGCTGCGGTCCGCGCTCGGGCAGTGGCGGGGCTCCGCGCTCGACGGGATCCCCGGCCCGTTCGCCGAGACCCAGCGTGCCCGGCTGAACGAACTTCGCCTGAGCGCGCTCGAACGTCAGGCCGAGGTCGCGCTGCGGCTCGGCGAGCATCGCGAACTCGTGGACGAGCTCGCCGTGTTGGTCGAGCGTCATCCGCTGCGCGAAGGCCTGCACCGCATGCTGATCACCGCGTTGTTCCGGTCCGGGAGGCAGGCCGAGGCCCTGGCCGCGTTCGACCGCGCCCGCGAGACGATCATCGAGCGGTCCGGCCTCGAACCCGGCCCGGAGCTGCTGGACCTGCGGCGGCGGATCCTGGACGACGATCCGGCACTGCACGGCCGGCCGGAACGTCCCGATCGGACGCACGCCGTCCCCGCCCGGCCGTCCGCTTTCGTCGGCCGGGAGTTCGAGCTCGGCCGCCTGCGACGGCACCTCTCCGCGCTGCTGGACGAAGGCCGCGGCGGAACGGTCTGGCTGGACGGCGAAGCGGGCGGCGGCAAGAGCGCGTTCCTGGCCGAGGCGCTGGCCACGGCCAGGAACAGGACACGCTGGGTGGTGGCCGACGAGCTGAGCGGCGCGGTCCCGATGAGCCTCATCGCCGACTGCCTCGGCGCCGCGGCGCTCGACGATCTCGGCAAAACGGTCACCGAACTGTGCGAAGACGGGCCTCAGGTGCTCGTCTTCGAAGATCTGCACTGGGCCGACGAGGAAAGCCTGCTCGCCTGGCAGCGGCTTCACCGGCTCACCGCGCACCTGCCGCTGCTGCTGATCGGCTCGGCGCGCCCGCTCCCCCGGCGCCGCACGCTCGACGTCCTCCGCTCGGAGTTCGACGGCGAGATCGTCCCGCTGCCGCCGTTCGACGGCCCGGCCGTCGCCGCGCTCGCCGAAGAGACCCTGGCCAGGGCTCCAGGCGAGGATTTCCTCCGGTTCGCCGCCGAGTACACCGCCGGGAACGCCGGCTATCTGCGCGAGTTGTTCGCCGAGTTCGCCGACGGCCACGAGCCGGACACCGCGCCGCACGGCAGGCTCGCCGCCGTGGTGGAGGATCATCTCGCCACGCTTTCCGTGCCGGGCAAGCGAACGCTGAACTCCGCCGCGCTGCTCGGCTCGTCGTTCACCGTCGCGGATCTGGCGGGCGTCACCGGCCGCGAACCGCGGTCGCTCGCCGGGGCGGTCGAGGAGGCGCTCGCCGCGCACGTTCTCGAAGCCGAGGGAGACCGCCTGCGCTTCCGCGTTCCGCTCGTTCGAGCGGTGTTCGCCTCGAACACGCCGCCCGCCATCCGCGCCGTGCTGCACCAGGAGATCGCCACGACCATGGCGGACTCCGGCGCGCCCGCGGATCGTGTCGCCGAACAGCTGCTCCAGGCGGGCGACGAGCTGACCGCGCCCTGGATCCCCCGCTGGGTCCTCGACAACGTCCGCGCGCTGTCCGCCGGGACCGCCGTCGAACTACTCGATGTGCTTTCCCACCAACGGAATCTCACCGAGGAGCAGCACGAGGAGCTGACCGGCGAGCTCGCCGCGCTGCTGCTGCCCGGCTCGGCCGCCGCGCCCTCCTGGCCCACCCAGCCCTGGTGCACTCCGCTGCACGCACTCGCCCGGGTGCGCAACCCGAGCGCACCGAGGACGTCCTAAACTGCGGGGACACACATCAGTGATCCGGCCACTTTCGCTGTAAGACGAGAAATGGAGCCGGCGTGACGAACGGGCTGCGCGTCGAGCTGCTCGGGCCGCCTCGTGCCTGGCTCGACGACGTCGAGCTGAAGCTCGGGCCCGCCCGCCAGCGCGCGGTCTTCGCCACCCTGGCGACGCGGCGCGGCCAGGCGATCTCCCTCGGCGAGCTGATCTCGGACGTCTGGGGTGGGTCGGCGCCCGCCAGCGCCACCGGCAGTGTCCACACCTACGTCTCCGGCCTGCGCGGGGCGATCCGCAAGGCGGGCGGGGACGCGCACGGAATCCTGCGTTCGTCCGGATCGAGTTACTCGCTGCGGCTGGAGGGTGAAGCGCTCGACGTCCACCGGTTCGAAAAGGACGTCGCGGCCGCCAAAGCGGCACACGCCGATCAGCGCAGCGCGGCCGCGCGGCTCACCTCCGCGCTCGGTCTCTGGCGCGGCGAGGCCTACTCCGGCGTGCCGGGCCCGTTCGCCGAAGCGGAACGCGTCCGGCTCGCCGAACTCCAGCTCACCGCCGCCGAACTGCGCGCCACCGCCTTGCTCGGCATCGGCGACCACCGTGAAGTGGTGGCCGAGCTGACCGCGTTGGTGCAGCGGCATCCGTTGCGCGAATCCCTGCACGAGACGCTCATGCGCGCCCTGTACGCCAGCGGGCGCCAGATCGAGGCGCTCGGCGCGTATCGCGAGGCGAGACGGATCCTCCGCGACGAACTCGGCGTCGAACCCGGCGCCCCGCTGCGGGATCTGCACCAGCGCATCCTCGACGGCAGCGAAAAGCCCGTCACCGCGCCGAAACCGGTGCCGGTCCGCGTCGTGCCGCCGCCGGTGGCCAAGGCGATCGAGCGCGGCGGACACGGCCACCTGCCCGGCCGTACCCGGCAGGTCGAGCGGCTGGACGGCTTCGTCACCGACGTGCTCGCCGGCCGTGGCCGCCCGGTCTGGCTCGAAGGCGAACCGGGTATCGGCAAATCGGAGCTGCTGATCGCCGGGCTGGCCGGTGCCGCGGCGCGCGGGTGCCAGCTCGCCTGGACCGCGGCCGACGAGCTGCAGCAACGGTTCCCGCTGCAGGTGATCATGGAATGCCTCGGCGTGCACCACGGCGCGGCGGATCCGGCCAAGGCCAAGCTGGCCGGTGAGCTGCACGCCGAACCCGCGCACGGGGACTGGGGCCCGACCGACCCGATCTTGTCCACTGTGGACAAATTGCTGACCCTGGTCGACGAGACCTGCGCGGCGGGCCCGCTGGTCCTGGTGATCGACGACCTCCACTGGGCGGACGAGGCCAGTGTGCTGTTGTGGCAGCGGCTGGCCGCCGCCACCCGCCAGCTGCCGTTGCTGCTGGTCGCCGCCACGCGCACCGGGCACGGCCGCCGGGATCTGGCCCAGCTGCGTCGCGGGGTCGAAGCGAGGGACGGCGAGATCATGCCGGTCGAGGTGCTGACCGACGACGACATCGCCGCCGTGTTCGAGACGATCCTCGCGGCGAAGCTCGGGCCGAGCCTGCGCCCGCTGATCCGGCGGGCGGCCGGGAATCCGCTCTACGCCAGGGAAGTCGCGCACGACCTGGTCCGGAGCGGCGCGGTGCGGATCACGGCGGGTGTGGCCGAGGTGACGCTGGACGGCACCGAGAACGCGCCACGGTCGCTGCTCGCGGCCGTGGCCAGGACGTTGGAGACCCTCGACCCCGCCACGACCGAGATCCTGCGCACCGCCTCCCTGCTGGGCGCGGAGTTCGCCGTCGAGGACATCGCCACGCTGGCGGGCAAGAGCCCGCTCGAGGTGCTGCAGGAGCTGGAGCCCGCCATCACCGCGGGCGTCATCGAGTACGCCGGCGACAAACTCGCCTTCCACCATCCGTTCCAGCGGCAGGCGCTCTACGGCGCCATCGACGAACCGGTCCGGGCCGGGCTGCACCGGTGCGCCGCCGAATCGCTCGCGCGGGCGGGCGCGCCGGTCAAACGGGTCGCCGAACAGCTGGCCGCCGGACCGGTGCCGTTCGACCCGTGGCTGGCGGGCTGGCTCACCGCGAACCACGTCGCGGTGTCCAACCGCGCCCCGCATATCGCGGCCGACCTGCTGCGCGGCGCGCTCGACAGCGCGGTGCCCACCCGTGAGCAACGGGAGACGCTGATCGCCGCGCTGGTCCGCGTGCTGTTCCGGCTCGAACTCACCCCCGAGGCCGAAGCCGAGGAGGCGGTGAAGACCGTCGTGGACAAGGCGGATCTGGCGCAGATGCGGCATTTCCTGGCCGCGCTGCGCTACCGCCGGGGCGACACGCCCGGCGCGATCGAGGCGCTCGGTGACACCGCGGACGATCCGTCGATCCCGGAACTCTGGCGCACCAGCACCCGGACGCTGCTCGCCAACTTCCGCCGTGGAGACCTGTCAGATCTCGACGAGACCGAACGGATCGCGCGAGGCCTGCACACCGAGGCGACCGAAGCGGGTGAGCGCTACCCCGCCGCGCACGCGCAGCAGACGTTGTGGCTGGTGCACTCGATCCGCCGGGAGCACGACCGGGCGCTGACCGCGATCGACGCCGCGCTGGAGACCGCGGGCCACGAGGCGGACCTGGCGACGCTGCGGTTCGATCTGCTCGACAACCGGCTCTTCACCTTGCAGAACCTCGACCGGCTCGCCGAGGCCGACGCCACGCTGCACGCCGGGTACGAGACCGCGGCGCGGCACGGTCTGCCGACCGGTCCGCAGGTCTCGGCGGCCGTGCACTACTACTGGACCGGGCGCTGGGACGAGGCGCTGGCGGAGCTGGACTCGGTCACCGAGGACGGTCCGGCGATCACCTTCTACGGCGTGCGCGAGCCGGGTGCCGCCGCCCTGCTGCTGCACGGGGTCGCTGCGCTCATCGCGGGCCATCGCGACGAACGCGTCGCCGTCCGAGCTCATCTGGAAGCGGCCGAGGCGCATTCGCCGTCGAACTCGTCCGAACGCGAGAGCTGCGACTTCTACCTGGCGGCACAGGCGATGGCCGCCGAACAACGCGGCGAGCTCGACGACGCGCTGCGGCTGTTCGCACCGGTGCTGCGCCCCGATTACGCCCGGATGATGCTGCGCCACCAATGGCTTCCCGACGTCGTCCGCGTCGCGATCGCCGCCGGGAACGACGCCGTCGCGCAGGAAGCGCTCGCCGTCTGCGCCGAAGAGGCGAGCCAGGAGACCGTGCCGGCGAGGGCGACCGCCGCCGCCCTGCGGTGCCGGGCGCTGCTCGACGGCGATCCCGAAGGCATGCGGGCCGCGGCCGATCACTACCGCGAGGTCCGTCGTCCCATCGAACTGGCGGCCGCCCTGGAAGACGCCGCCGAACTGCTCGGCCGCGCCGGGTACCTCGAAGAGGCGACCCGTTCGCTCACCGAGGCGTGCGAAGTGCTCGGGCCGGTCGGTGCCACCTGGAGCATCCGCCGCGCGGAAAGCAGGCTGCGCCGCTACGGCGTCTTGAGCCGCGCGGAACGGGGTCCCCGGCACAGCGGGGCTCTGTCGCCGCTCGAACTTCGGGTCGCGCGGCTGGTGGCGGCGAAACTGTCCAACCCGGAGATCGCCGCGGAGCTGAGCCTTCCGAGGAGGACGGTGCAGTCGCTGGTGTCCAGGGTGCTGACCAAACTGCACGCCGATTCCCGGCTGACCGTCGGCGATCAGCTGCCGAGACGACTCGCGTGACCGCACGATCGAGGAGAACCATGACCCGCGTACTGGCCGGATTGACGGCCCTCGTGCTGCTGCTCGCCGGCTGTTCCGGCACGCCGGAAACCGGCGGCCCGATCAAGCTCACCGTCGCCACCTTCGGCGAGTTCGGGTACGAAAAACTCTTCGACGACTACGAAAAGGCCCATCCGGGCATCACCGTCGAAGGCCGGGTCGCCGACTTCGAGACGCACCACCGGCAGCTGGCCACCGGGCTCGGCGCCGGACGCGGCAGTGCCGACGTGGTGGCGATCGAAGAGCAGTACCTTCCCAAGTTCCGCCAGTCGACGGACAAGTTCAGCGATCTGTCCGAGTTCGGCGCGCAGGGTCTCCGCGAGCACTGGCCTGCTTGGAAATGGGATCAGGGCACCGCCGAGGGCGGGAAGTTCGTGATGGGCCTCGGCACCGACATGGGCAGTCTCGCGCTCTGCTACCGCCGTGACCTGTTCGCGAACGCCGGGCTGCCGACCGACCGCGACCAGGTGGCCGCGCTGTGGCCGACCTGGGAGAAGTTCGCCGAGACCGGGGAACGGTTCAGCGCCAAGGCACCGGACGACGTCAAGTTCGCCGACTCGGCGGGCACCGTCTACACGGCGATGCTCAACCAGGCGCAGGAGAACTACTTCTCCAAGGACGACAAGTTCATCGCCGACACGAATCCCAACGTGCGCAAGGCCTTCGAGCTCGCGGGCGGGATGGCGCTGAAGAAAGAGACCGCGGCGGTCACCACCTTCACCCAGCCGTGGACGGTGGCGATCAAGCAGAGCCGGTTCGCCGCCATCACCTGTCCCGCCTGGATGCTCACCCAGATCCAGGAGGCGGGCGGCCCGGAGCTGGCCGGAAAATGGGACGTCACCTCGGTTCCGGGCAAGGCGGGCAACTGGGGCGGTTCGTTCCTGACCGTCCCGAAGCAGGGCGCGCACCGCAAGGAGGCCTACGACCTCGCCGTCTGGCTCACCGCCCCCGAACAGCAGAAACGGATCTTCCTGGAGAGCGGATTGCTGCCGAGCGCGCTGGGCGCCTACCAGGACAGTGCCGTGCTTTCCCACACCAGCCCGTATTTCAGCGGTGCGCCGATCGGCGAGATCTTCGCCGCGTCCGCCGAGGCGTTGCGGCCGAACTACCGCGGGCTGCGCGACGGTGAGGTGCGGCCGGTGTACGGGCACGCACTCGGCCGCGTCGAAGAGGGGAAGCAATCGCTCGACGAGGCTTGGAACCAGGCCGCCACCGAAGGCCGCGCCGCGGCCGCCAACTGAGCGGGGACGGCGTGACACTGGGGTTTCCGGACGGGTTCCGGTGGGGTACGGCCACGGCGGCGTACCAGATCGAGGGGTCGACGACGGCGGATGGTCGCGGACCGTCCATTTGGGACACTTTCACCGTGAGATCCGGCCTGGCCACCGGCGATCCGGCTTGCGATCACTATCGGCGTTACCGCGAGGACGTCCGCCTGCTGAGCGAACTCGGTGTGCCGTACTACCGGTTCTCCGTCGCTTGGTCGCGGGTCATGCCGGACGGCCGCACGGTCGAGCCACGCGGGCTCGCCTTCTACGACCGTCTTGTCGACACGTTGCTGGAACACGGGATCACCCCGATGGTGACGCTCTACCATTGGGACCTGCCCGAGGCGCTGCAAGCGGAAGGCGGCTGGCCGAATCGCGAGCTCGCGGACAATTTCGCGGACTACGCGCTGACCGTCCACAAAGCACTCGGTGATCGCGTGCGGCAGTGGACCACGATCAACGAACCGTTCTGCGCCGCCTTCATCGGCTACGGCAACGGAGATCACGCCCCGGGCATCCAGGACGAGGGCGCGGCGCTCGTCGCCGGACACAATCTCCTGCTCGCGCACGGCAAGGCCGCACAGGCGTTGCGGTCCGATGGCGGCGAGCAAGAAGTGTCCATCGTGCTCAACTTCGCGCCGGTGCTGACCGATGTGGACGACGCCGCGCACCGCGAGGCCGCGCGCAAATTCGACTTCCTGCACAACAGGTTCTTCCTCGACCCCCTGCTGGGCCGCGGCTATCCGCCCGAGCTGCTGGCGGACCTGGCGCATCTCGGCACCCTGGAACCGGCGATCGCCGACGGTGATCTGGAGATCATCGCGCAGCCGCTGGATGTTCTGGGCGTCAACTACTACGCGCCCGCCCGCGCGATGCCGCTCGAAGATCCCGAAGCCGACAGCAACTGCCCCCTGCCCGGCCTGCGCGGGATGGACGTCCAGCCGCCCCGCGGCGAGCTGACCTCGCTCGGCTGGGAGCAGCGGCCGGAGTGCTTCACCGAACTTTTGCTGTGGCTGCAAGGACATTGTGACGGCCTGCCGCTCGTGATCGCCGAGAACGGTGCGGCCTTCGAGGACGAAGTCGTCGAAGGCCGCGTACACGACAAGAAACGCGTACAGTACTTCGCCGACCACCTCGCCGCCGTACACGCCGCGATCGAGCGCGGCGCCGACGTCCGCGGCTACATGGCCTGGTCGCTGCTGGACAACTTCGAGTGGGCCATGGGGTACACGCAGCGGTTCGGTCTCGTGCACGTCGACTTCGAGACTCAGGAACGGGTGCTCAAGGACAGCGCTCTGTTCTATGCGGATGTGGTGGCGCGCAACGGTCTTTAGCGGTTGCTTCCGCCGTCGCCGGAAACTGTCGGTGGTCGGTTGTACGTTCTGCGTGTGGACACTCTCAACGCCACTGTGGCGCGTTTGAAGGAAATCACCTCGTCGGATTTGTTCAAGGAGGTCAATGCTTCGCTGGATTCATTGGGGGATCAGGATGCCGTGGATGCCGCCATCGCGGCGTCGGAGGGCATCGCACGCTTGGAGGCAATTCGGTTCCGCGCTCTGGGTCGATTGAGCCGTCATCGAGATGGAGCCTCCAGTGTCGTACAGGAAGTCGCGTTCGCTCTGTCCGTTGTGGATGGTCATGCTGCCGGGCTGGTCTCGACGGCTGAGGCGTTGACGACTCGGCTGCCGCGCACGTTGGGGTTGCTCGATCAGGGGAAGGTGGGTGGCTATGGGGCGATGAAAGTCGCCACGGCTACCGCTTGGCTCTCGGACGAGGACGCCCGTGCGGTGGACGCGGTCCTGGAGGATCGGATCCCGGATCGGAATTCGGATCAGATCCGGAAAGCGGCGAATCATGCGGCGATGATGGCCGACCGTGACGGCGCCTCCCGCCGTGCCGAACGGAACCGCGGCGGACGTCGCGTGACGGTGCGGCAGGGCGACACCGGGGTGGCGTCCATCGAGGTCGAAGACGGGCCGGCCGAGAAGGTGGCCGCCGCCTACACGCGGATCGATCGTGAAGCCCGTGCCCTGCGAGCCGGTGGGGAGACCCGCACTCTGGATCAGTTACGTGCGGATGTCGCCCTTGATCTTCTGCTGGGCGGTCAGGGCGGGAAGAGTGAACGGTCGGAGGTGTTCCTCTACATGGACCTGAACACCTACCTCGGGCTGAACGACGATCCCGCCGAGATGGCCGGACACGGCCACATCCCTGCCTCGCTTGCCCGGGAAATCGCTGGTGGGTCGAACACGGTGCTGCGGCGGATCATCACCGACCCACTCTCAGGACAGGTCCTCGACCTCGGCCGCAACCGCTACCGACCCACCGCCGGACTCGACGAATTCGTTCGGGTGCGAGACAGAGAATGCCGAAGACCCGGCTGCCACCGTGTGGCCCAGGCTTGCGACCTCGACCATTCCCTGCCATGGCAACACGGCGGCCATACGTCGGATACCGAGCTGATCGACCTGTGCCGCCGTGATCATCGGTTGAAGGACGAGCCTGGGTGGAACTACCGGTTGGGTTCTGACGGGACTCTCACGATCACCACGCCCACGGGGCAGCGCTACGACAGCTCGCCACCGCCGCTGCACGAACCCCGCGACGAAGCACCACCATTCTGAGCCCTCGCCGGAAAACGGCAACGGCACGACGCGGCGTCGCGAACCCGACCACCTCCCTGCCCAAGTCCCGTCGCCGAATAGCGACGACAGCACCGAGGACACGACCGACACCGGCTAAGTCGCCGAAAAATGGCCACGGCGCCGAGAACCCGGACGCGTCGTCTTCCCGAACCACCCCTGGAAGCGCCCCGCATAACGCAACGACGCCACTTCGGCGACCAGCCGTCGCCGAAAACCGACCACAGCATCAAGCACAGCCAAGTTGCCGAAATACGGCAACACCCCAGCCAAGAACCCAAACCTCAGCCCCGCGGAGCCCCCCGCATAACCCCATCAACCACTTTCCTCGCCAACACGATGAACAACCCGACCACAGGCAGCACCCCGATGGTCGCCGCAGTAAGCATCAGCGAGTAATCCGTGAAGTACCCACTGGCCAGCCGCGACAACGCGACCTGGACGGTCGGATGCGCATTGGGGTCGAGCACGATCAGGGGCCAGAAGAAGTCGTTCCACGCGGTCATGAACGTCAACATCCCAAGCACCGCGGCCTGAGGGCGGATGGCGGGCATGGCGACGTTCCAGAACAGCCGCACCGTCGAGCAGCCGTCGACGCGGCCGGCGTCCAGCAGTTCCCCGGGGATCGCCTCCTCGCACGCCTGCCGCATCCAGAACACGCTGAACGCGCCGACCAGTCCCGGCACGATCACCGCCTCCAGCCGTCCGTACCAGCCGAGTTCGCCGACCACCAGGTACAGCGGGATGACACCGAGTTGCGCGGGCACCATGGCGGTGCCGATGACGACCAGGAACAGCGAGTCGCGACCGGGGAACCGCAGCCGCGCGAAGGCGAATCCGGCCATGCTGGAGAGCAGCACGTTCGAAACGGTCACCGTGCCGGCGACGATCAGCGAGTTCTGCATCGCCAGCCAAAAGTCGACGGTCCCGAAGACCCGCTCGACGTTCTCGATCAGGTTGCCGCCGGGCACCAGCGGTGGCGTCGTCTCCCCGAGGGCGGAATTGTCCTTCGAGGACACTACGAACGACCAATACAACGGGAAAATCGACGCGACGACGACGGCGAGCAGCAGCCCGTAGACGACGAAACCGGTCCGTTCTCTCGCCGCCACGGTCACTCACCGCCCCGCATCCGGCGCACGAGCGAGAAATTGACCAGCGCGAACACCGCCGAGAACAGGAACAGCAGCCACGCGATGGCCGCCGCGTACCCGGCGTCGAACTCACCGAAGCCCTTCTCGTACAAGTACATGGCCAGCGTTTGGAACTGCCGGTCCGCGCCACCTGTGCCGTTGACGCCGGTTTCGTCGAGCAGCTGCGGCTCGGCGAACAACTGCAACCCGCCGATGGTCGAGACGACGACGGTGAAGGCGATCGTCGGCCGGATCGCGGGCACCGTGATCGACCAGAAGCTCCGCCAGCGCGAGGCGCCGTCGAGCATCGCGGCGTCGTACCGTTCCTGCGGCACGGACTGCATGGCCGCCAGGTAAAGCAGGGCGTTGTAGCCGGTCCAGCGCCACATCACCATCGCGCTCACCGCCACATGCGACGCGAACCGGTCCGACCGCCAATCCACCGGATCGAGCCCCACCAGGCCCAGCACCCAGTTGACGACGCCGTAGTCCTCCGCGAACAGCTGGCTGAACACCAGCGCCACCGCGACCACCGAGACGACGTTGGGCAACAGCACACTGGCCCGCCACAGGGTCCTCGCCCGCAGGGGACGGTCGAGCAGGGCGGCGAGCCCGAGCGCGGCGAACAGTTGCGGGACGGTCGAAAGGACGAAGATGCTGACCGTGTTGAAGAGCGCGTTGTAGAAATGCGGATCCTGAAGCAGGACTCCGAAGTTGTCGAGGCCGGCGAACCCGGTGTCACCGTTGACCAGATGCCAGTGATGCAGCGCCACCCACGCGGTGTAGAGCAGCGGGAAAAGGCCGAACACGCCGAAGAGGACGTAGAACGGCGCTGTCATCAGGTATCCGGCGAGCCGCTCGCCCGTACGCTTCAAACGATGATCACCTTGACGCCTGCCTGGCCGATCTCGTCGAGTTCCCGCGGTTCGGCACCGCAATCGGTGATCAGGGTGTCGACGTCGCAGAGGTCCCCGAACCGGGCGAAGTGGTCGTCACCGATCTTGGTGTGATCGGCCAGCAGCACCGTCCGCCGCGCGGACGCGATGGCCGCGCGCTTCACCATCGCCTCGGCGGTGTCCGGGGTGGTGAGCCCCCGCTCGACGGAAAGACCGCTGGTACCGAGGAAAGCGACGTCGACGTAGGTGTCCTTGAGTGCGTCGAGCGCCCAGCCGTCGACCGACGCCATGGTGTGGCCGCGCAGCCTCCCACCGACCAGCATCAGCGTGACGCCGGGCCGGTTCGCGAGCGCGCACGCGTTCGGCAGCGAAGGGGTGACCACGGTCAGTTCACGGTCCGAGGGGACGAGGTTCGCCAGCCTGCCCACCGTGGTGCCCGCGTCGAGCAGGATCGCGCCCCCGTCGGGGAGCTGCTCCAGGGCCGCTGCGGCGATACGGTCCTTCTCCGCGGTCATCACCGCGTCACGGGCGTCGAGGCCCGGCTCGATACCCTGCCGTTCGACGGGGATCGCGCCGCCGTGCACCCGCCGCACCACACCGCTGCGTTCCAGCGCCGTCAGGTCACGGCGGACGGTCTCGCTGGTGATCTCGAAGGCCGCCGCGAGCGTCGCCACGTCGACACGGCCGTTCCGCCTGGCCTGCTTGAGGATGGCGCGCTGCCGCTCTTCGGCGTACAACGGTCACCTCCTGCCGTGGCGGACGAGCGGTCATGGCGACAATAGTTGGTTTCCCGCCGGTCCGACAACGGAACCCCTCCGTCCATTGAGGACAGAGTGTTGCCCGAAACTACGACAGGACTGCCCGTTTGGCCCGCAGGAAAGCCCGTTCGGTCTCGTTGGTGGCCAAGGCGATCGCCTCGTCGTAGGCGGCGACGGCTTCCGCGGTCCGGCCGAGGCGGGACAGCAGATTCGCCCGCGTGGCCGGCAGATGGTGATAGCCCGGCAGGTCCAGTTCCTCGATGCCGGCCAGCGCCGCCGCCGGGCCGTGCACCTCGGCGACGGCGACCGCGCGGTTGAGCGCGACGACCGGCGACGGGGCGAGCCGCCACAGCTGGTCGTAGAGCGCCAGCACCTGCGTCCAGTCGGTGGCTTCGCCGTCCGTGTGCACGGCGTTGATCGCGGCCTGCACCTGATACGGGCCAGGCCGGTCCAGACGCAGGCAATGCCGCACCAGCTCGTGGCCTTCGGCGATCAGTTCCCGGTTCCACAACGACCGGTCCTGCTCCGCGAGCACCACCAGCTCACCGGACGGCCCCACCCGCGCCGGCCGCCGCGCTTCGGTGAGCAGGAGCAGCGCCAGCAGCCCGGTCACCTCCGGCTCGCCGGGCATCAGCTCGGCGAGCGCCCGCGCGAGCCGGATCGCCTCCAGGCAGAGGTCCGTCCGCAGCAGCTCACCCGACGTGGACGTGTACCCCTCGTTGAACACGAGGTAGAGCACGGTGAGGACGGAATCCAGCCGCTCGGGCAGTTCGCCCTCCCCCGGCACCCGGTACGGGATGCCCGCGTCGCGGATCTTCTTCTTCGCGCGGACGATCCGCTGGGAGACGGTCGTTTCCGGGACGAGGTACGCCCGCGCGATCTCCCCCACCTCCAGCCCGCCGAGCAGGCGCAGGGTGAGCGCCGCCCGTGCGGGCGGCGAAAGCGCCGGATGGCAGCAGGTGAAGATCATGCGGAGCTGGTCGTCGCGGACCGGCCCCGTCTCCCGCGGCTCGTCCGGCGCGTGCAGGAGCAACGCCTGGGCGTGCCGTGCCTCGCGGGTGGATTCCCGGCGCAGCCGGTCGATCGCGCGGTTGCGGGCGGTGGTCACGATCCACGCGCCCGGATTGGGCGGCGTCTTCTCCCACTTCTCGACCGCGGTCGCGAACGCGTCCTGAACCGCCTCCTCGGCGAGCGAGATGTCGCCGAGGAGGCGCGTCAGGGTGGCGACGCACCGGCCGTACTCCGCCCGGTAGATCCCGGCGAAGTCCGTCACTGCCGGAGCGACGGGTCGCCGAACGGCCGCACCTCGATCGGCTGTCCGCAGGCCAGCGCGCATTTCCGCGCCCACGCGAGCGCCTGGTCGAGGTCCTCGACCTGGATCACCCAGAATCCGCCGAGCTGCTCCTTCGTCTCGGCGAACGGGCCGTCGGTGATCGTGGTCGTGCCGCCGGCGGGCCGGACGACCGTGGAGACGTCCGAATGCTCGAGCCCGCCGACGAAGACCCACGACCCGGCGGCCTTCATCTCGTCGGTGACCTTGCCCGTCCTGGCGAGCATCGCCCGGACCTCGTCCTCGGGCGCGTCCCGCTCGCTTTCGTCGAGCTGGACGGCGAGCAGGTATTGCCTCATCGCGGACTCCCTCGATCGCTGAGGGCGGAAATCATTCCACGGTGACGGACTTCGCGAGGTTCCGGGGCTTGTCGATGTCGTGGCCGAGGAGCAGCGCGGCGTGGTAGGCCAGCAGCTGCAGCGGGATCGTGAGCAGGATCGGGTCGAGTTCCGGCTCCGAACGCGGCACCACGAACCGGGGCACGTCGAGGTCGCCGAAGTCCACGTCGTCGTGCGTGATTGCCAGGACTTGCCCCTTGCGCGCCTTGATCTGCTGCATCGCGGCCAGGTTCCGGTCGGCGAGGTCGTCGGACGGCACGATCGCGACCGTCGGCAGCTCCTCGTCGATCAGCGCGAGCGGGCCGTGCTTGAGTTCCGAGGTCTGGTAGGCCTCCGCGTGCCGGTACGAGATCTCCTTGAACTTCTGCGCGCCCTCCCGCGCCACCGGGAAGCCACGGACCCGGCCGATGAAGAACAGGCTGCGCGCGTCGGCGCAGATCTTGGCGTGCTCGGCGATCTGGGACTCGGCTTCGACGATCGCCGCGACCTGCTTCGGCAGCGCCCGCAACGCCGCGACGATACGCTGCCCGTCCGCGTTGGACAGGTCCCGGACGCGGCCGAGGGCCAGCGCGATCATCGCGAAGCCGACGGCCATGTTGGTGAGCGCCTTGGTCGAAGCGACCGCGATCTCCGGACCGGCGTGCAGGTACAGGCCGCCGTCGCAGGCCCGCGCGATCGTCGAGCCGACGACGTTCACGAGGCCGACCACCCGGCCGCCCTTGCGCTTGACCTCTTCGACGGCGAACGCGGTGTCCGCGGTCTCGCCGGACTGGCTGACCGCGATGTAGAGGGTGTCCGCTTCGATGATGGGGTTGCGGTAGCGGAACTCGGACGCCGCCTCCGCGTCGGCCGGGACCCGCGCCAGGTCCTCGATCATGGTGGCGCCGATCTGGCCCGCGTAGTACGCCGAACCGCAGCCGAGGATCTTCACGCGCGCGAACCCGCGCAGATCACGGGGAGTCAGGTTCAGACCGTCCAAACGGGACACGCCGAACCGGTCGTCGAGACGGCCCCGGATCATCCGCTCCAGGCATTCCGGCTGCTCCTGGATCTCCTTGTACATGTAGTGCTGGTGGCCGCCGAGGTCGAGATCGTCGGCCTGGATGTCGATCGCGGTCGCGGCCTTGCCGGTGTCGCTCTCGTCGACGGTGAAGGTGCGGTATCCGGTGGCGGAGACGCTGGCGAACTCGCCGTCGTCGAGGTGCACCACCTGCGAGGTGTGCCGGACCAGCGCGGACAGGTCGCTGGCGACGAACATCTCCCGGTCGCCGACGCCGATGATCAGCGGCGATCCGTTCCGCGCGACCACGACGCGGTCGGGGTGCTCGGTGTCGGTCACGGCGATCGCGTAGGTGCCGGTGACGCGCGACACGGCCTCGACGACGGCGTCTTCCAGCGTCTTCGCACCCGACCGCGCGATGAGGTGGGCGAGCACCTCGGTGTCGGTCTCCGACGACAGCGTCACCCCCGCCTGGGTGAGCTGCTCCCGCAGCGCGTCGGCGTTGTCGATGATCCCGTTGTGCACCACGGAGATCCGGCCGTCTTCGGAGACGTGCGGATGGGCGTTCGCCTCGGTCGCGGGACCGTGCGTCGCCCACCGCGTGTGCCCGATGCCGACCTTGCCCGCGAGCCGCTTCGGCAGCGCGGCCGTCAGGTTCCGCACCCGCCCCACGATGCGGTGCACCTGGGCGCCCTTACCGCCGAGGACGGAGATCCCGGCCGAGTCGTAGCCGCGGTACTCCAGCCGCGTCAGCCCCTCGATCAGGATCGGAGCGGCGTTCTGGCCGCCGATGTAGCCGACGATTCCGCACATGACGAGTCAACCTCACAAAGAAAACGGACGGGCGTGGTCCGTCAGCCGTAGACGATGCGGCGCAGTTGCCGCTCGGACAGGTCGGGAGGCGCGACGAGACGGCGGCTCAGCTCACCGGCGATCTGGGGGAAGATCTCGGGGTTCTTCCTGCCCTCCGCCTGCAACTGGGCATGCCTGGACCGGACGAACTGCTCGGCGGGCTGCCGGTAGTACGCCAGGACGTCCTCGACGACACGGGCGGCGATGGCCGTCGACAAACCTGTCGACAAGGCCACCTGCTCGACGATGTCCGCGTCCTCCACGGAGCTCATCATGCACATCCGGCTAGCGAAATGCCAGTTCTTGCCCGAAATCGGGCAAGAACTGGCTCGCAAGCGCGTCGACGGTCACACGGACACCTTCTCAGGCGGCTCCTCGCTCAACCGTTCCGTCTTGGTCCAGCTGTTGCGGCGGGCGACCACCCGGAACAGCGCGCGCCAGGTCGCGACCACACCGAGCACCAGGAATCCCGGATAGAGCAGACCCGCGAGCAGACAGCGGTGCAGCGGTTCCTCACCGAGCCGCAGCCGGTGCACGATCGCCCACACCACCCCCGGCACCAGCAACACGGCCACGCCGATCAAGGCGGCGCCGGGCAATGCCGAAGGCGGCGCGATCAGGCCGCCCAGCGTGACCCCCGACCAGGAAGCGACGAGCGTGCCCACGAACAACAGGGAAACCACCAAGGACAACGGCACGGTCAACCACGGGGTCACGAGATAGGCGAGGAAATCCAGGAGACCGATACTGCCCACATGTCGTGAGGCCAGCAATTCCCGCAAATGTCTCGCACATTGCAAATTGCCTTGTGCCCATCGCGTGCGTTGCCGCAGCAGTCGGCGCAGATCGACGAGACCCTGTTGCGTGACCCACGCCGATTTCACGTAACGCATCCGGATACCGGCGACGTGCAGCCTCAGCCCGAGTTCGAGATCCTCGACCAGGCAGTCCGACCACGGAGCCGGATCGAAGCGCCGCAGCACGCCGAGTCGCGTGAATTGCCCGTTCCCGCCCATTCCGACACTGCCCGCGAGATCGCGCAGGCTTTGGGACGCGTCGGCGACCGCGCCGAACTCCAGATCCTGCAACAGCGCGAGCACACTGCGCCGATTGTGGATCCGCACCCGGCATTGCACGGCGCCGACGCCGCGGTCGCCGAATACGTCGGCCACCTCACGCAGCATCCCGGGACTGCCCCGCCCGTCACCGTCGATGATGCCGACGATCGTGCGCGCCACACTCCCCTCGGCCTCGCACAGCCGGAGGATGTAGCGGTAGCCGGCGTTCAACGCCTCGCCTTTGCCCTTCCGCGCCTGCGGGAGCTCACGGCGCAGGACGTGCAGCCGGGGGTCGGCCACCTCACGGAGAACGCGGGGCGTGCCGTCGTCCGAACCGTCGTCGATCACCAGCACCCGCACCGGATTCCGTTCCGTGCCAAGCGAAAGCGCGTTCCGGACGGTGTTGCCGACCACGCGTTCCTCGTTGAGCGCCGGGATGACGATCCAGAACTCCAGCCCCTCTCCGCGCGCCGCGACGGACCGGCGCGGACGGCCGGTGCGCCACGCGAACGCCGCGAGCAGGAGATTGTGCGCCGGCCACCATAGGAGCAACAGCATCATGGTCGCGGCGAAGGCCGGGCTCGCCATCAGTCCTTCAGGCGAAGATGCAGCGAACGCGCCATGAGGAGCACCGCGACCACCCCGATCACGAGCGCGAGCACGGTGCTCACCGTCGCGCCCGCCATGGTCGCGCCGATTCCGAGCGCGGAAACCTTGACCGGGCCCACCGGCACCATCGACATGTCTTTTCCTCCGGGCGGCGGGCCACCACAAACATCTACTCACAGTTTTCAACGGCGAGTCGCGGGTCACCCTGGTAAGCGATATTCAGCCTTTCGAGTGGGTACGTTACCCCGCTTGTGTTAACGTTCGGGAGCGACGGATCCCCCATAAAGGTGACCATCAGTTAGTGATCCTCGCCTCACCCACCACTCTTTCGTGACTTCACTGACGAATTCACGCCGTACCGAAGCGCGACCCCGGAAGAAGGACCAGGTGCGTAACGCACAGAACGAGACCGACGTCATGCCCGAAATCTGGCTCGTCGTGGGAACCCGGCCGGAGGCCGTGAAACTGGCTCCGGTGGCCAGGGCATTGGCTTCCGGCGGGCGGATGCGGCCCGTACTCATCGCCACCGGACAGCATCCCGAAATGGTCGGCCAGGCCTTGGCGACCTTCGGATTGACGGCGGATGAAAATCTGACGGTGAATCGGCGAACGGGCTCCCAGCCGGAACTCCTTTCCGGACTTCTCACCGGTTTGGAAGAAGTGGCCGGCCGGCGGCCGCCCACCGCCGTGATCGTCCAGGGGGACACGACGACCACCTTGGCCGGAGCGCTCACCGCGTTCTGGCTCCGTGTCCCCGTCGTGCACCTGGAAGCGGGCCTCCGTTCGTTCGACCTCGGCGCCCCGTTCCCCGAGGAACTCAACCGGAAACTGGTGACCCAGGCGGCCGCGCTCCACCTCGCCCCCACTCCCGACGCCGCCGCGAACCTGCTGGCCGAAGGCGTGCCCGAGGAGAACGTGCTCGTCGCCGGGAACACCGTCGTCGACGCGATCCTCACGGTGACGGACGGCTCCACCACCGTGCACGATCCGGAATTGGCGACGCTGCTGGAAAACGCCACCCGCGGCGCGGTCAAACTGATGCTGGTCACGCTCCACCGCCGCGAATCCTGGGGCGAGCCGATGCGCCGGGTCCTGCGCGCGGTGGCCCGGTTGATGGCCACCGATCCGGAACTACGGGTGGTGCTTCCCGCGCATCCGAATCCGGAGGTGCGCGATCTCGTCCGCGCGGAACTGGCGGACTCGCCGGGCGCGCTGATCACCGGTTCGCTGCCGTATCCCGAACTGGCGGCGACCTTGGCCGCCAGCACACTCGTGCTCTCGGATTCCGGTGGTATCCAGGAAGAGGCCCCGACCTTCGGCGTCCCGGTCCTGGTGCTCCGCGACGTCACCGAGCGTATGGAGGCCGTGAACGCGGGCTGCGCCCTGCTCGTCGGGACGGACCACGACAAGATCGTGTCGACCGCGAGCCTGCTGCTGGACGACCCCGCGGCGCGCACCCGGATGATGAGCAAGGGCAACCCGTTCGGCGACGGTGCCGCCGCCGAACGGACCGAGCAAGCCCTCGCGTATCTCCTCGGCCTGGCCGCGGATCCGCCCGCCCCGTTCCGGCCCGCCTCCGTGAACGAACCGGCCGAGGTCTGACCCGATGACGAAGGACAACGGCGGGCAGCGCTTTCGCCTGCCCGCTTGGTTCCGGCTGGCGGTCGTCGCGGTCGTCGCCGTCACCGTCGTCGTGGTCGTCCTGGTCCAGGTGACGAAGAAGGATCCGGTCACGGCGTCGCCGGCCGCGGCTCCGGTGTCGCTGGCCGATCGCCTTCCCAGCGCGGGAAAAGCGGGGCTGCCCGGCCCCGGCGGGGATCCGGCCAGGAAGACCCTCGTGCTCTACGACGACGGGCGCAAGAAGGACGGCACCGTCTCACCGCCCGAAGAGATCCGGACGGCCGAGGCGTACGCGATGTTCACCGCGAACCTGGTTTCCCGTGGCACCGCTTGGGAACTGCGGCCCGCCGCCGACTACCGGCCGCGGCAGGCGGACGCCTTCCAGTCGATCGTGTACGTCGGCTCGGTTTCCGACGCGGCGCTGCCGAAGGCGTTCCTGAACGACGTCGCGGCCGCGCGTGTCCCGGTGGTCTGGATCGGCGCCAACATCTGGCAACTGCGCGCGGACGCGGGCTGGCGCGCGGAGGGCTACCGCGACGACAACCCCACCACCGTCACCTACAAAGGCACTCCCCTGCGCCGCGATCCCCGTTCGGGCACCGGGGTCGTCGCGATCGACGTCCGTGATCGGACGCGGGTCCAGATCCTGGCCGAGGCGAGCGCTCCCGGCGGCAAGCCGTCACCCTGGGCCGTCCAATCAGGACAGTTCACGTACGTGGCCGAGGTGCCGTACGCCTACGCCGGAGCGCAGGACCGTTACCTCGCGGCCGCCGACATCCTGCTCGGTGCCCTGTCCCCGCAGGCGCCGGACCGGCACCGCGCGCTGATCCGGCTCGAGGACGTCGGCCCGCGGACGAAACCGGAAGAGCTCCGCCGCGTCACGGATTTCCTCGTCCGGGAGAAGATTCCGTTCTCCCTCGCGGTGTACCCGTACTACTCGGATCCCCAAGGCCGGGCCAACGACGGCGTCCCGACGTCCGCGCGGCTGGTGGACTCGCCGGACCTGGTCGCGGTGCTCAAGGAGGCCGTCCAGGCCGGCGCGACGCTCGTCATGCACGGCTACAGTCATCAAAGCGATAGCGGCCCGAACCCGTACGACGGGGTCAGCGCGAGCGATTTCGAGTTCTACAAGTCCAGTGTGGACGGTGCGGGTACGGTCCGGCTGGACGGCCCGATGCCCGAGGATTCCGCCGAATGGTTCGACGACCGCGTCGCGACCGGGCTCGGCGAGTTCCGGCGCGTGGGCCTCCCGGAGCCGACGCTGTTCGAGTTCCCGCACTACGGCGGTTCGGCCGTGGACTATCAGCGGGTCACCGAGATCTTCCAGGCACGCTACGACCGCGGCAGTTACTACGCGGGCTTCTGCCCCGGCGGGCGATGCGGTTCGACGGCCACCGCCACCACGGAACAGGTGTACGGCCAGTTCTTCCCGTACCCGGTGCGCGACGTCTACGGCGCGAACGTCGTCCCCGAGAACATCGGCAACGTGGCGCCCGTCGCGTTCAACCAGCACGCCTCCCGCACCGCCGTCGACATGCTCGCCGACGCGCAGAGCGCGCTCGTCGTCCGCGACAACGTCGCGAGCTTCTTCTACCACCCGTTCCTCGGCGAGGGTGGCCTGCGGGACCTGGTGAACTCGTTGCGCGCGCTGGGGTACCGCTTCGCGAAACCGACGGAGATCCTCGACGGCTGAGCATAGGATCGGCTCATGCTCGAGAACCTGCTCACGCCGGAGACCAGGACCGATCCGTACCCGTTCTACCGTCAGGTCTTCGACCGCGGCCCGGTCTTCGCGGCCGCCGACGGATTCTTCGTGGTCAGCGGGTTCGAAGAGGCGTCCGCCCTGCTCAAGAACCCCGCGTTCGGCCATGGGGAGCCGGAGGTGCTGCCGGATCCGCACGAGAACGAGCCAGTGGACGAGCAGGGCCGGGTGGTCCGGTCGTTCCTCGCGCTCGACCCGCCCGATCACACGCGGCTACGGCGGCTGGTTTCCAAGGCGTTCACGCCGAGGATGATCGAGCAGCTCGCCCCGAGGATCGAGGAGCTGGCGAAGGAGCTCGTGGCGAAAGCGCTCGAAAGGGGCGAATTCGACCTGATGACCGAGATCGCGAAGCCGCTGCCGGTCGTCGTCATCAGCGAGATGCTCGGGGTGCCCCTCGCCGACCGCGGGCGTTTCGAGGGGTGGTCGCACGCCATGGGGCGCGCACTCGACCCGTCCTTCCTCATCGCGAAGGAGACCGTCGCGGCGGCCGTCGCGGCCCGGCGTGAGTTCGTCGCCTACTTCCGTGAGCTAGCCAAGGAGCGGCGGAAGCGGCCGACCGGCGACCTGTTCTCCGATCTGGTGTCGGTCTCCGACGAGGGCGACCGGCTCAGCGAAGGCGAACTGGTGATCACCGCGATGCTCCTGCTGGTCGCCGGGCACGAGACGACGACCAACCTGATCGGCAACGGGATCCTCGCGCTGCTGAACCATCCGGAGCAGCACCGGAAACTGGCCGAGGACCGGTCGAAGATCCCGAACGCGGTCGAGGAGATGCTCCGGTACGACTCCCCCGTCCAGCTGACGACCCGGCTCGCCCTGCGGGACACGACGATCGGTGACGAGGTCGTCGGCAAAGGCGCTCAGGCGGTCGTACTGCTCGGAGCGGCCAACCGCGACCCGCGCACGCACGAGAACCCGGACCGCTTCGACGTGGATCGCCCCTCGCCGAGGCATCTCGCGCTGGGACAGGGCATCCACTTCTGTCTCGGCGCCCCGCTCGCGCGCTTGGAGGGCCGGATCGTCTTCGAGGCGCTGCTCGGCGCCGGCCGCGCCTTCCACCGGGCCGCCGATCCGGTCTGGGTGAAGCAGGTGACGCTGCGCGGCCTCGAAAGCCTGCGGCTCGAATTCGCCTGAAAGTCCGGTTTTCGACCTTAGGCGGTTGCCGACCGGCGCCGGACTGCGCATGCTTTGCGCCAATCCGGCGTCGGTGGGGGTGCCCATGTACCAGGAACGCGAGGTCAGAACCGGCTCGTTCCATCGCGCGCTCTCCGAGGCGGTGGAGCATCGCGGCCTTTCCCTGTCCCGGATCCGCGCGCATCTGGCGGCACGCGGCGTTTCCGTGGCCGAATCGACCTTGAGCTACTGGCAGCGCGGGCTCCGCCATCCGTCGACGCCGCGCTCGCTCGACATCGTCCGCGCGCTCGAAGCCGTGCTGGGCCTGCCGCCGGACAGCCTCATCGTCCTGATCGGCCCGCAACGACGTTCCCCCGGCGACGACCGCAGGCCCTCGGTCGCCGAACTGCGGCAGAGCTGGGCCGAGACCTGTTCGCTGCTGGACGAGCTGAGCGCGTCTCCCGGCACGGAGGGCAACGCGAAGCTCGACGTCGTCACCGTCGTCGACGTGCTCACCATGACCGGCGAAGGACGGATCTCGGAGATCACCTCGACCATGGTGGTGCGGGCACGGGAGCCCGGCGCGGACGGTTTCGTGGTGACCCATCAAGACGAACCCGGCACCGACATGGAGGCCACGACCGTCTTCGCCACCGACGGCTGCCGAAGAGGCAGAGTGCGCCGAAGCGCCACATCACCGGGGATGGTCTTCGAGCTCCTCTTCGACCGCAGCCTGGCCGAAGGGGAAACGCACACCTTCGCGTTCACCCTGCGGCTGGCCGCATCGGTCCGTTCGACCTGCTTCCACCGGACGGTACGGTCGCGCATGTCGGCGTATCTGCTCCGCATGCGTTTCGACGGCGGCGCGCTCCCGGCGCGATGCGTCAAAACCGTGCGGGAGCGCGAAGAACTCGCCCCCGTGGTCAGCGAGCCGCTGCATCCCGGACCGGGTGCGACGGTCAGTGCCTACTTCGAGGAACTCGACGTCGGCATCGCGGGGATCGACCTCATCTGGGAGTGAGGCGGCGCCGCCGCCACACCGCGACCAGCACGACACCCACCCCGGCGACCCCGGCGGTGATCAGGCCGGCGACGATCCCGGCCGGAATCCCCGTTTCGGCGGGCGGGGCCACCGGCTGTGCGAAGCCGATCCCGCCGCCGCGCTGGTAGTCCGATCCCGGCAGCTTGTCGGCGTAGCGGCCGTGCACTGCCCGCTGGTAGTCGGAAAGCGGGACGAACTTCCCCACCGGCGACTGCGGCAGGCTCGCCTGCAGCAGCACCACACCGTCGGGCCCCAGTTCGTACCAGCCGTTGATCTGGGGTTCGTTGAGCAGGACCGCACCGGGCTTCAGCCGCGCGCTCAGGGTCTCTTCGTCGTTCCCGGAGAACACGCTCGCGGCGACCCACTTCCCCGGTCCTTCGGGCATCGCCTGCAGGGTGGCCTTCTGCCCGGAATCCGCGGTGGCCGTCACGGCGACGGATCTGAGCATGCCCGCCGGTGCCCCCTCGACACCCCTGACGAAGTCGGGGTTGAGGGTGTAGACGGGGATTCCCTTCTCCGCCATGGTGATCCGCTGCGGTTCGATGTGGTCGACCTGCCGGAAGTTCGATCTCGCGAGTCCGATCGCGTCCGGCTGCCCGGCGACACGCACGGCCGCCGCGAGGTCGCCGTCCGAGGGCGGGACGACGCGCTCGCTCGCCGAGGCGGGTGGCGTGGCGGGCAGCAGCGTCGCGACGGCCACCGCGAGACAACCGGCGAACTTCCGGCAGATCGTGTTCATGACCGCGCCTCAGCCCTTCCGGATGTTGACGATGGTGTCGTTCCAGCGGAACTGGCCGTTGCTGCGGTACTGGTTGTAGTTCCAGGTCTGGTAGCGCTGGTAGGTGGGCCACGGGTCGCCGACCATGATCGACTGGTTCGCCGAGTCGTAGCCGTAGATCACCTCGGCGTGGCCACCGCCGGAGGTCCAGTAGATACCCGTCAGGTTCAGGATCCCGGAGTCGATCTGGCTGACGACCGAGCTGAAGCCGATCGGGCCGCCCGCGTCCTGCGCGGAGAAGCCGGTGCCGCGGAAACCGCGGACGATCTCGTAGATCTGGGCCGGCTGGTTCGGGCAGTACCCGGCCGAGGTTCCCTTGCCCGCGGCGCAGAACTGGGCCTGGGTGGCGGTGCCGCCCAGCGACCGCTCGATGCTCGAACCGTCGGCGGCCCAGCACCATTGGTTGTACTGCTGCACCTGCTGGGTGTAGTTCAGCTGCTTGGACGCGGCCGTCGCGGCGACCGTCGTCGCGGTCCCGGCCACCGGCGCGATCTCCCGCACTTGAGTGTGGGTCTGGGTCTTGATCAGGCCGCTGGGCCGGTCCCCGTCGCCGGACTGCGCCAACGCGGTGGCGGGCAGCATGCTCAGCGCGAAGACGGCGGCTCCGGTCGCCAGCACGGCCCTCGAAAGGCTCTTCACAGATGTCTCCTTTGACACGGGGGTGGGGAGATCACCGTGCGCCGCCCCGGCGGCGGGGACAACGCCCTCACCAGGCGCGAAGGAGCCGCTGTGATCGTTCACGGTCCACCACCGGCGGAGTCCGGGCTACCGCGCAAGATTCACGGCGCCTTCACAAAGGCTGTGAATCCGCCACGGGTGTCGCGAGCGTGGTGGGCCGGGACCGGCCCCGCAAGGTGACGTCCTCCGTCGCCTTCCACTGCGCGGCTTCGGCTTCGGCGGCCGACTCGATCGCCGTCCACGAAGCGAGCAGCCGGGCTTCGACGTTCTTCGCCAGCTCGGTGAGCCTGGCCGCTTCGTTCACCGGATCGCCGATCACCGTGTACTCGAACCGCCGCGGGTCGCCGACGTTCCCGGCGACCACCGCACCCGTCGCCACGCCGATCCCGGCCGGGCATTCCGGCACCTCCGCCGCCAGCCTGCGCGCGATCGCCCGTCCCGCGGACAGCGCGAGGGTCGCGTGGTCCTCCAGCCGCACCGGCGCGCCGAAGATCGCGAGCGCGGCGTCGCCGACGAACTTGTTGACCAGCCCGTGGTTGCGGTCGACCTCGTCGACCACCACCGCGAAGAACCGGTTGAGCAGGCCGACGACCTCCTCGGGCGGACGGCTCGCGGCCAGCGCGGTCGAGCCGATCAGGTCGACGAAGAGCACCGACACCGTCCGGACCGTGCCGCCGAGTTCGGCCGACGTGCGCATCGCCTCGCTCGCGACGTCCTCGCCGACATGCCTGCCGAACAGGTCCCGCAAACGTTCGCGTTCGGCGAGACCGGCGGCCATCCCGTTGAAACCCGCTTGCAGCAGACCGAGTTCGGTGCCGTCGTAGACCGGGATCTCGACGGTGAAGTCACCGGCACGGACCCGGCCCAGCGCGTGCTGCACCGACCGGATCGGGTTCACCACGGCGCGGGCGGTGAACACCGTCACCAGCAGTCCGAAGACGAGCACCACCAGCCCCAGGGCGATCACCGAGACGGCGAGTTTCGTCGTCGACACGTCGCCGCGCGCCCACGCCAGCACCGCCGTGACCACCAGCCCCGCCACCGGCACCCCGGTGCCGAGGCACCAGAACAGCAGCATCCGCAGGTTCACCCCGCCGCTGAGCGGCCGCGCCGGCGCCGTGCCGGACAACGCCAGCGCCGCGTACGGCCGGAGGATGAATTCCCCGGCCAGGTAGGCGATCGCACAGACGACCACTCCCGCGAACGCGACGACGAGCAGTTCGGTGAGCACGACCCGCGGCTGCACCAGCGCGGCCAGCACGCCGAACACCACGGTCGCGATACCCCACAACACCGCCTGGACCAGCGTCAGGCGCAGCGGGACCCGGAGGCTCGACGCGCGTTCTTCGTCGGTCGGCGTCCGGCCCTCGGCCGCCCACCTCAACGTCCGCAGCGCGCCGCGGGTGCCCCACAGCGCACCCACCACCACGGCGGAGACCACGTACACCGGGACCGCGATCGCGGTCACCCGGATGAGTTCGCCGGACATGCCGGGAGCGGGCATGAGCAGCGCCGCCAGCCCGACCACGACCAGCGCGCCGATGACGTTGGTCGCGATCAGCGTCCCGGTGAGCAACCCCTGGACGCGACGGCGCAAGACGGCCGGGTCCTGAGCGAGCGGGCCGAGCAGCCAGGAGCCGAACGGCCCTTGCCCGCGGCCCCGAACAGAGGAGTCGTTGTCTGATCGCACCCGTGTCCCGCCGTTCACCCCGGTTTGAGTGAACGACTGTACACCGAAAGGGCCGCGCCCGTCAGCGGACGGTGCCGGAGCCGATCAGGGTGGTGGCGTCGAGTTCGGTCAGCCCGTCGGCGCGCAAGGACTCGAGATAGCGCTCGCGCACCCGCTCGACGACGTCGGGCTCCAGGCCGTCGAGCAGACCCCGGAAGCCGGAGCCGATGACGACCAGCCAGGCGATCTCCGGCGTCATGGTCAGCCGCAGTTCGTTGACCACGACGTCCACATCGGACAGATTCCGCTCGGAAAGCCACGCGGCGTAAGGACCCGCCTGGTCGATGCGATCGATCAGGCTCGGTTCACGCTCCGGCGGCGGCGCGGACTCGGTCACCGCCGCGACCGCCCGGCCGAGATGACGGCCCGCGGCCACCATGGCCCCGCCGCACCAGATCGTGAAGACGGCCCGGCCGCCGGAGCGGGCCCTGGCGATCAGGCGCTCGGTCCCGTCCGTCATGTCGGGGAAGAAGAAGATGCCGAGCGCGGACTGCACGACGTCGTAGCCGCCGGTGTCCCACGCCGTCGCGTCGGCCTCGTGCGCGCGCAACTGCGGCAAGCCTGCCGCAAGACGGCGCAGCTCGCCGATCATCGGCCCGGAGAGGTCGAGCGCGTCCACCACACCTCCTGCGCCGACCGCGTGCGCCGCCGGAATCGCCGAAGCCCCGGTGCCGCAGCAGGCGTCGAGGACACGATCTCCCTCGGCGAGCCCGGCGGCGGCCACCGTGGCCGCACCGATCGGTTCCCACAGATGCCGCCCGAGTGCGGCGAAATCGGCGGCGGCCGCGTCGAAGGCGCGCTGGGTTCCCACTTTGCGAGAGGACATGCCGCGACGATATCCGTTTCGCGCCCCGGCCACGGATCGAATTCGCGCCGGAACCGATCCGGCGCGCCCGCGGCTCCGAATACCGGACATGGATCAAGGAGACCTCGTCCCGGACTTCACCCTGCCCGACGACACCGGCCAGGACCGCACGCTGTCGGAGTTCCTGGCCACCGGCCCGGTCGTGCTGTTCTTCTACCCCGCCGCGATGACCGGGGGCTGCACGGCCGAGAGCTGCCACTTCCGCGATCTTGCCGCGGAGTTCCGCGAGGTCGGCGCCCACCGCGTCGGGATCAGCCCGGACGGGATCACCAAGCAGCGGCAATTCTCCACCCTGCACGGATTCGACTACCCACTTCTGTCCGATGTGGACGGAGAAGTCGCCAAACTCTTCGGCGTCTGGCGCCGCTTCAGCCCGCTGCACGCCAAGCGGCGCACCTTCGTGATCGACACCGACCGCCGGATCCTCGCGGTGATCAAGAGCGAGCTGAAATTCGACGTCCACGCCGACAAGGCGCTCACGACCCTGCGGGAACGGACTCCCAGCGCCTGACCCGGTCCTCGCCACTCACGAGGCGGGAAAGCGCGGCCGTGCCGTCGAAGAGCGCCCGCGAGCGGGCCGTGATCCCGGCGTCCCTGGCGGCGAGCGCGGCAGCGACGTCCTCCAGCCGCCGGGATCGTCGCAATTCCGGCATCAGCGCGCGCAGGGGCGCGACACGGTAGCCCGCCAGCCGCAGCTGGTGCACGATCCGCGCGTCCCGCACCTGGGACGGCGTGTACCGCCGCGTCCCCCGCTGATCGCGGCCGGGCACGACGAGCCGTTCCGTGTCCCAGTGCCGCAGGGTCGACGGGCGCACGCCGAGCGCCGACGCGAGTTCGGAGACGCTCATCGAGTCCGAGCCGCGCACGTCTTCGATCGGTTCCCCGGAGATCACCCGGACGGCTTCCCTGGCGTCCCGGAGATCCGCGCGTTCGGCGTCGAGCCCGGCGTGGGCCGCGTCGAGGCGCGCGAGGACCTCGGGGAGCGGATCCCGGTGCACGGCGCGGACGATCTTCTTGGCCTCGACCGGCCCCACCGCGGCGGCGAGCGCGCGATAGGCCAGCGCGGACCGGAGGTGGATCTCGCCGTAGCTCCGGTAGCCCGAAGCCGTCCGCGACGCCGCCGGGAGCACGCCGTCGCGTTCGAGGTTGCGCACCTGCTGGACGGAGTACCCCGCCAGGCGGGCGACCTCCGCGGTGCGCATCGATTTGAGACTTGACACCTTCACTCCGTCGAAACCGCGCTCGAACCCTCCACAAGCACTTTAATGCCACGCTTGAGCACATGACCATCGAAGAGATCATCGGCCTCGTCTCGGGCCTCGACGGCGTCCTGACCCTCACCCCGGGGCCGGGTGACGAATGGCCGGAGCTCAGCTGGGGCGACGCGTTCTTCTACTACTCCCCCGACGGCGTCGTCCCGACCAACGTCCAGCCCTTCGCGACCATCGTGACCAAGAACTACCCCGGCGACGAGACCTCGCGGCTGGACCGCCCGGACACCTTCCGCGTGAACATCCACGCCGGCAAGAAGGAGTTCGCCCGCGATCTTGGCCAGAACCCCGCCGACACCGACGTCCTGATCGCCCATCCCGTGTACGGGAACGCGGGCTGGCTGGCGGTGGTGAACCCGGCGTCGAACACCGAAACGGCCACTCGCGAACTGCTCGAAACGGCCTATCGGCTGGCCCGCGCCCGGTACGAGCGGCGGGCGGAATCCGCGCGCGACCGGTAGACCGAATATCGTGGGGCGGTGGGCCGGAACCTTCGAACCCGTGAGCGGCTCAGGCCGGTCGACCTCGCGCGCGAGCACGGCCTGTCCGCACAGGCGGTCCGCAACTACGAGGCGGACGGCATCCTCCCCGCCGCCGAACGCGGGCCGCAGGGCTATCGCACCTATACGCCGCTGCACGCGCGAGCCCTGCGTGCCTTCCTCGCCCTGGTGCCGGGACACGGTCACGCGACGGCGGCGTCGATCATGCGGGCGGTCAATCAGGACGACGTCGAGGAGGCGCTCCGGCTCGTCGACGAAAGCCACGCGCAACTGCTCGACGACCGCCGCACCCTCCAGGCCGTCACGGCCGCGCTCCGCGATCTCGAACCCGTGCCGCAGGAACGGGGCGAGGTGTTCGTCGGCCCGCTGTCCCGGAAACTCGGCGTCCGGCCCGCCACCCTGCGCGAGTGGGAACGGGCGGGCCTCCTCCGTCCCGAGCGTGACCCGAGGACGGGCTACCGCGTCTACAACGCGGCCGACGTCCGCGACGCGAAGCTGACCCATCAGCTCAGGCGGGGTGGCTATCTCCTGGAGCGGATCGCGCCGGTGCTCGACCAGGTCCGCTCGGCGGGCGGCGTCGTTCCGCTCGAGTCGACGCTGCGCGACTGGCACGCCCGGCTCGCGGCGAGGGGACGCGCCCTGCTCTCCGGTGCCGCCGCGCTGGACGCCTACCTCGCTGACACCATTGGGACAATGACACTTCCGCGCAATTGAATACGCGGGCGATTCGCGCTTTCCGCATACGAAAGTAGGTCCGCGATCACGGATCCTACTTTCGGCGCTACGACATGGCGTACGGGCGCTCGTACTGTGCGTCACGTCGAGATGAACCGCCCGGTCCCCTGCGCTTTCCGAACATATTCCGGCGGTTCGTCGTTCCCTCCTTATCGAAGGAAATTCGCATGCGAATTCGCGGACCCGTCATGCTCACCCTCTTCAGCGTCTGTGCCGGAATCGGCGCGCTCGCCGTCCCGGCGACCGCCGCGCCGGTCACGTCCTACGACCAGACGATGCTCGAGACGCTCGCCGCCCAGCTCAAGGTCAGCCCGCTTCAGGCCGCCCAGAAGCTGGACCATGAGAAGAACCTGATCGCGTCGCTGGACAACGTCAGAAATCGTGGCCTCCACACCGACGGCGCCTACTTCGACAACGCCGGCGCGCTCGTGGTGAACGCCGACGCCGGTTCCGCGAAGGAGCTTCGCTCGGCCGGGCTGACCCCGCGCACCGGCGCCCGCGGCGAGAACGCGCTGAACGCCCTGTCCGCCAAGGTCGGCACGGTGATCGGCAAGGACGTCACCCAGGTCCAGTCCTGGGGTCCGGAACTCGCGGCCGACCAGGTCGTCGTCACCGTGCAGCCGGGCGCCGACAGCGCCCTCGTGCGCCGGCTCACCGCCATGCCGGGTGTCGCGGTCCAGACCGGTGTCGCCAACGGGAACACCACGCAGGCCGACGTCATCCCCGGCCAGATCATGGACCTCGACCCGGGCACCAACTGCTCGCTCGGCTTCCCCGGCACCACCAGCAGCGGCAACAACGTGCTGCTCACCGCCGGGCACTGCGTCGAAGGCAACCCGGACATCCTCAACCGCAACGGCGTCCACATCGGCCGCGGTGTCGCCACCCAGTTCCCGTCGACCGACATGGGCCTGATGGACATCGACACCGAAGACACCGGCCGCGGCTACGTGGACACCCGCATGGGCACCACGGTGCGGATCACCGGCAGCTCGAAGGCGCCGGTCGGCACCACGCTGTGCAAGGCGGGCAACACCACCGGCTGGACCTGCGGCAAGATCACCGCGTACAACCAGACCGTGCGCTACAGCGGCGAAAGCGTCGCCACCACCGGGCTGGCGAAGTCGACCGTCTGCACCGAGGGCGGTGACAGCGGCGGCGCCTACATCGCGGGCAACACCGCGCAGGGCATGACCTCCGGCGGCCCCGCCGACGGCCACGACTGCGGCTACAACGAAGGTGCGAACGCCACCGGCTCGTACTCCTACTACCAGCCCGTCGTGGACGCGGCGAACAAGTACGGCGTCACGCTGACCCGTTCCTGACGAACGAAACGACGATGCCGGGGAGCCACCGCTCTCCGGCATCGTCGTTCGCTAGGAACTCAAGATCTGTTCCCGCAGGATGTCCGCGTGCCCACCGTGCTGGGCGAGTTCCCGCAGCATGTGCAGGTACACCCAGCGCAGCGGGAGCGGGCCGCGGCGGTTCCCGTGGAGCAGGTCGTCCAGGTCGAGGGCGGCCGCGGCCTTGCGGGACACCTCGCAAGCTTCGCGGTACGCCTGCCGCACGGAGGCGATCGTGTCCTCTTCGGTGAGGATGAACGATTCGTCGGGCGTCTCGGGGAGACCGATCTCGGTCCGCGGACGGCAGGTGATGCCTTCGACGAACCACACCTTTTCGACGAAGGTCGCGTGTTTCACCAGACCGAGCAGGGTCGTCCGGGAGGGGACGAGCGACCGGCGGGCCTGTTCCTCGGTCAGCCCTTCCAGGGATTCGTCCAGGACACGACGGTGCTCGTCGAGGAAGACCTCGAACTGCTCGCGGAACGGGTGGTTGAGGACTTCCAGCGTCGACATGCGCGAAGCATCGCAAAGGTTCTCGATCTCGGGCAACCTACTTCAGGAAGCCGATCAGTTCGGCACTGACGAACGCCGGATTCTCTTCGGCGAGCCAATGTCCCGCTTTCGGCACCTCGACCGCGCGGGCCAAATTCGCGACGCGCGGCGCCAACGTGGCCTTCTGCGGTTCGAGCAATCCTTCCGCTGTCATCAGCAAAGTCGGCGTGGCGATGGGTTTCGCGCCGGCGTTCGCGGTCGCGTCCTGCCCGAGCGTCCGGTAGAGCTCGAAGCCGCCGTGCAGGACCTCCGGCCTGGAGTAGGTGCGGGCGTACTCGTCGATCTCCGTGTCGTCGAACGGTGGCGGCGCGCCGGGACCGCCGAAGGCCGTTCCCGAGTAGGCGACCTGGGGATAGAACAGGGACAGGTACTCGCGCACGTCGTCGCCGACGACGGCTTCGGGAATCGTCTTCTGCGAGTGGAACGCGATATGCCAGCTCAGGTTCCGGTAGGCCGTCGCGTCGAGCGCGGGTCCCGGCAGCGGCAGATCGAGATAGGCGAGTTTGGTGAGATCGCCGGGGAATTGCGCGGCGTATTGGAAGGCGACGGCGGCGCCGAGGTCGTGGCCGGCGATCCGGGCGTCGCGCAGGCCCAGCCGTCCGGCGACGAGGCCGTGCACGTAGCGGGCGAGGGTCGCCTTGTCGTAGCCGGGTGGCGAGCCGTCGCTGTCACCGAGACCGGGCAGGTCGAGGGCGTACACCGTGAAGTGTTCGGCCAGCGCGGGCATCACCCGGTGCCAGCCGTACCAGGTCTGCGGCCAGCCGTGCAGCAGCACGAGCGGCGCGCCCTTGCCGCCGGTGACGTAATGCATCCTCACCCCGTCGACGTCGGCGAATTCGTGCCGGAACCCAGGGGGCGGGGTGGCGGTGGCCGGGGGTGAACCGCAGGCCGTCAGCAGGACGAGGGCCGCGACGAACGCGGCGGCTCGGTGGAACATGGGGATCTCCGTTTCAGCGCCCGGTGGCGCCATCGATCAATGACGCCACCTTCGCCGCCGGTCCGCCGGTTTGGCACGAAAACTTGCCGACCTGGCAAGATCGAGGGCATGGACGGAACGGACGAGGTGCTCGACGCGGTCGGCCCGCGGTTGCGAGCGCTGCGCAAACACCGCGGCCTGACCCTCGCCGAACTGTCGGCGGCGACCGGGATCTCGGAAAGCACCCTGTCACGGCTGGAAAGCGGCGGGCGGCGGCCGACGCTCGAACTGCTGCTCCCCCTCGCCCGGGTGCACGGCGTACCGCTCGACGACCTCGTCGGCGCTCCCCGGACCGGTGATCCGCGGATCCATCTGCAGCCGATTCACCGCCACGGCATGACGTTCCTCCCGCTCACCCGGCGCGCGGGCGGGGTGCAGGCGTTCAAGATGCTCATCCCCAGCCGGGACGCGCCGGCGGAACCCACGCCGCAGACCCACGGCGGCTACGAATGGGTGTATGTCCTCAATGGACGGTTGCGGCTGGTGGTCGGCGACCGCGACATGGTCCTCCCGCCGGGCGAAGCCGCCGAATTCGACACCGCGCTCCCGCATTGGCTCGGCTCGGCCGACGGGCACGCCGTCGAAACCCTCGTCCTGTTCGGACCGCAGGGTGAACGCGCCCACGTGCGGGCGCGTTAGAGCCAGTCGTGCTCGCGAGCGTACCGGGCGGCCTCGTGCCGGGTCTGCGTCTGGGTCTTCTGCATGGCGTTGGAGAGATAGTTGCGCACGGTGCCCTGCGCGAGGTGGAGCCGTCCGGCGATCTCGGCGACCGAATAGCCCTCGCCGGTCACCCGCAACACCTCCAGCTCCCGCTCGGTGAGCGGACAGTCGTCGACGACGGCGAGCGCGGAGACGTCCGGGTCGATCCAGCGTTTTCCCTGGTGCAGCGTGGCGATGACGAACGTGATGTGCGACGGGTCGGCGGCCTTGCTGACGAAGCCCTGGACGCCGAGTTTGAGTGCCTTGCGGAGCACGCCGGGTTTCGCGTGCCGGGTCAGCATGAGGATGACCTGGTCCGGCCGGGTGCGCCGGATCTCCGCGACCGCGCCGAGCCCGTCCACACCGGGCATTTCGAGGTCGATGACGAGGACGTCGGGCTCGTGCCGCAGGGTGGCCTCGACCGCTTCTTCGCCGTTCTCCGCCTCGGCCAGGACGGTGATCTCGCCTTCGAGCGGGAGCAGCGCGGCCATCGCCTTGCGCAGCAAGGCTTCGTCGTCGGCGAGCACCACCGTGGTCATCGTGCCTCCAGGGCCGGGAAGGACGCCGCCGTCACGAACCGCCCGTCTTCCTGTTCCACCGTCAGTTCCCCGCCGTCGGCGACGACGCGTTGTTCGAGCGCGGCCAGCCCGCGCAGTTCGGGCAGTGGCGTTCGCGGGGCGCCGTCGTTGACGATACTGATGCTCCATTCCGACAGGGTGATCCGCACACGGGTCGCCTGCGCGTGGCGCAGGATGTTGGTCGTGGTCTCGCGCAGGACCTGGCCGAGCAGCCTGCCCGCCGCCGGATCGACGTCCGCCTCCCGGTCGACGCGCACGCGGATCCCCGCGGCCTCGAAGAGGTTCCTGGCGTTCTCCAGTTCGGCGGAGAGGTTGAGCCGGCGCTGGGCGTAGGCGAGTTCCTTCGTCTGAGTGATCGTGTCGGCCACGAGCGCGTGGATCTCCGCCAGTTCCTGTTTGGCCCGCCCGGCGTCGATGTCCACCAGTTTCGTGGCGAGCGCCGTCTTGAGTTTCACGACGTGCAGCGTGTGGCCTTGGATGTCGTGCAGATCGCTCGCGAACCGGACACGTTCCCTGATCACGGCCAGTTCCGCCTCCCGCTCGCGCGACTCCTCGAGTTCCTTGACGACGTCGTAGAACCGCTTGTTGGGGAACATCAGGCCGAGCACGACAGCGGTGATCGCGGCCGGGACGAACACAAAACTGACCAGCTCACCGGGCACGTCCTCGTGCGAGACCAGCAGTCTCAGCGCGCCCACCACGGCGATGTACCCGACGAGCGCGACGGCCGCCGCGATTCGATGGCGCGGCAGTTGCGGCACGACCAGGGAGCCCACGAGGAAGACTCCGAAGAACGCCGAACTGCCACCGACGAGCAACACCGAGAACGGCCACACGGCCGCCGTGATCACCAGGCACGGGATCGCGACCCGCAGGACCTCGCCCGCCGCCCAGCGCACGAAGGCGACCAAGGCCGCCAGCACACCCACGCTCAGGACGACCGCGTGCCACCAGGTCCGCGAATCCGAGGCGACCACGATCACCCCGCCGACGACGAGCAGCGGGACGAACATGGTGAGGTTCAGCTTGCGCAGCTGCCCGTTCGCCGGCTCGGTGTCCACATCAGACATGAGTCCAGTATCGGCTCTCCTTCGGCGGGGGCAACAGTGACACCACGTCATGGTTTCCTCGTGACGTGGCCGCACTGGCCGGGGTGTGTCCGAGCGGCTGAGATCGAGGTATGACAGCGATCGACGTTGACCGTCTGAACGTGAAATACGGCGACTTCCACGCCGTGAAGGATCTGTCCTTCCAGGTCCGGCAAGGCGAGTTCTACGCCCTGCTGGGCACGAACGGGGCCGGGAAGACCTCGACCTTGGAAACCCTGGAAGGACACCGGAATCCGACGTCGGGCACCGTCCGGGTGCTCGGGAAGAGCCCGCGGGACCGCGCGGCCGTCCGCCCCGAGATGGGCGTCATGTTGCAGGAGAGCGGTTTCTCACCGGATCTGACGGTGAAGGAGTCGATTCGCCTGATCGGGGCGCTGACCCGCCGCACGGACCGGCTCGAACGGGTGCTCGGCATCGTGGACCTGACCCGCAAGGCCGACACGAAGGTGTCCCAGCTTTCGGGCGGTGAGAAGCGGCGGCTCGACTTCGCGACCGCGGTGTACGGCTCGCCGCGGCTGGTGTTCCTGGACGAGCCGACCACCGGGCTGGACATCCAGTCGCGGGACGCGCTGTGGGACGCGGTCGACAACCTGCGCGAGGACGGCTCGACGATCGTGCTCACCACGCATTACCTGGAAGAGGCACAGCAGCGCGCCGACCGCATCGGCCTGATGCACCGGGGCACGTTCCACCGGGAGGGCACGGTCGCCGAACTGACGCGGACGCTGCCCTCGGTGATCCGGTTCTCGCTGCCGTCCCCGGCTCCCGCGCTGCCGGTGCAGGGCAAGCGGGAACACGACGGGAAGTTCGTCATCGAGACCTTCGGGCTGCAGAAGGACCTGCACACCCTGCTCCGGTGGGCGCAGGACCACGCGATCGAACTACCGGACCTCGAAGCGGGACCGACCCGCCTCGACGACGTGTTCCGCGCCATCGAAAACGACTGAAGGACTGAGTTGTCATGCTCTCGATAGCCCGTAGCGAACTGATCCAGATCTTCCGGAACCGGTCGGTCCTAATCACCAGCTTCGTGATGCCCCTAGCCATTTCCGCGTTCTTCGTCTATCAGCACGAGGTCTTCGCCGAAATCGGCAGCCTCGGCTACATCGCGGCGATCGTGATGTTCACCGTCTGCGCGTTCGGTCTCTACACCAGCGCGGTGACCACGCTTGCCTCACGACGGCAGAACCTGTTCCTCAAACGACTGCGCTCCACCGCGGCCGGGGACGCGTCCATCCTGGCCGGGCTGGTCCTGCCGGTCACGGTCATCTCACTCGTCCAGGTGGCCGTGATCATGACCGTGCTGGGCGTCGTCACCGACACGCCCGCCAACGTCGGCCTGCTGGTGGCGGCGGTGCTCGCCAGCGTCGCCATGATGATCGGACTCGGCCTGGCCACCGCGGGTCTGACCAACTCCCCCGAACACGCGCAGGTGACCACCCTGCCGGTCAGCCTCGGCGTGATCGCGGTGGCGAGCTGGGTCGGCATCTCCGGCACCGACGAGCTGACGCTGCTCAAACGCCTGCTGCCCGGGGGTTCGGCCACCGAACTCGCCGTCAACGCCTGGAACGGCGGCGTGGCACTCACCGATTCGCTGCTCCTGCTCGCCCCGACCCTCGCGTGGGTCGTCGTCGCCGTCGTCCTCGCGACGCGGCTCTTCCGCTGGGAGCCGCGCCGATGACCATCCGAAGTGGAGCGAGACTCGTCCCCGTGCTCGTCGCCGTCTTGGCCGCCACGGCGACCCTGCGATCGCATCGGCGGCGCCCCCGCCGAAATGGGGGCCGTGCCCCGAAGAGGCGGCGGGTCTCGGCCTGGAATGCGGCGTCATCGAGGTCCCGCTGGACTACCGCAACCCTGGCGGGAAGACCATCGAGATCGCGATCTCGCGCCTGTCGAGCACGCGTCCGGAGAAGCGCCGCGGTGTGTGCTGCTGACCAACATTCCGAGGTACGCCCGGAACTCGGCCGACGTCACGACCGAGGCCCGGCGAGTCGCCGCCGTCGCCGCGACATGCGGTTCCTCGGCCACCGCGCCGCTCCTGCCGTACATGACCACCGCCAACACCGCCCGCGACATGGACCGGGTGCGCGAGGCTCTCGGCGCGGAGTTCCTGGTACGCGGGACGCGGCACGATTTCGCCTGCTGATCCGATGTCACGACCGCGTGGCGATCCGCATCTTCCTGATGCCGAGGAAATCCCGGTTGGCTGTGCGGGGGCTCCGTATTCGGTTGGAGGTGTTCAGCCCGCGGGGGCATTTCAGGTGGCGGGCACGCCGAGGGGCCCGTCGCCTGGGTGGCTGGCGGGCTACTCGATGGTCAGACGTGATGCAGCGTGTTACGCCGGGGATGTCGGAGCGGATCTCGGTATTGGGGTGGGATGAACTCCGGTAACCCATCGGCCGCCATCCGGACTTGCCAGTCACCATGGTGAATCAGGCGATGATGGAAGCCACACAGGAGGACGAGATTCCGAAGATCGGTCGGCCCTCCGTCTGCCCAGTGGTGAATGTGGTGGGCGTGGCAGTTCTTGGGTTTCCGATGACATCCCGGAAACGCGCAACCACCGTCGCGGATGTTGAGTGCGCGTCGTTGGCCTGGGGTGACGAACCGTCTCAGGCGTCCCATATCTAGCGGCTCACCCGAGGCGCTCATCACGACCGGCAACATGAGGCAATCGCAAGCGGCGAGCCGGGCTTCCCGCGCCGTCATCGTCCCCACGAAGTCCAGGCATGCGGTCCCGAGACCGGATTTGAGTTCCTCGAGTCCGATGGTCACGTGCACCAAAGTCCGGTAGCCGCTGGTCCCCGGTTGGTCGGGGCAGGCGATCGCCAGGTCCAAGAGTTCGGCCCAGGCGTCTCCCAGGCGTTCGCACTTCATCCGCAGATCCGCCTGGCCGAACTCATCGACCGGGCGTGGCTGGGCATGCGCTTCCAAGGCGGCGGCGGTCCGGGTGCCGGTCTCGTCGTCGAGGAGGCCGGTCAGTTTCCAGAACCCGTCCTTGCGGCGCTCTAGGGTGATTTCGCGGCGTGGCTCTTTGGGTTCGGGGTCCTTGGGTTCGTTGCCGTCAGGGTTGAGCCAGCCCTGCAGTTTCGCCTCGGCCTTGGCGAGCTGCCGAGGGCCGGCACTCGGGGCAAGGTCAGCGAGGATCTTCTCCGCACTCTCCCGATCCTCGGCAGAAATATCGGCAGGGAGGTTCTTCAAGATCTCCAGGATCTGATCGATCCGCTCATCCCCGACCAACCCCTGAGCCGCCACCGCGGCAGTCGCCGGTGCGACCGGCGGAACTTCCGTGCCATCCAGAGCCCGGGTGGGATTCAGGGCGAGCGCCCTTTTCACCACCGCGCCCGCTTCGCCGCGCGACAAGCCCGCGATCTCCGCGAACCAGCTCGCCGTACTGCCATGCCCGTATAAGTCTTTGACGCCACGATTCTCGATCTCCGCCAGAAACTGCCCCAACCCGGCAGTGGCCATGCGAATCACCTGCAAGAACTGCTGCACGCCATGCGCAAGCTCCAGCTTGCCGGCACGCCACAGTTCCTGCGGCAACTCGGGGAGGAAGGTCTCGGACACCCCTCAATAATACTGCAAATCAACCGAACACGTGTTCGTAATTTTAAGCAACAAGCAAACTTGCACCGACAACACTGAAGGGTGAAACAGTCGCCAACACCACATCACCCTGAGCGACTCGCATTTAGTCGACTAAATGCGAAGAGGTCCACGCGGTTAGTCGACTAAATGCGAAAGCCAAGCGCCCCGGACCGGAAGAAGCCTGGCCCGGGGCGACCCCCAGTGGTAACCCAAGATCAGCGGTCACGTTCCTTGGCGAACAAGGACTTCGACCACACATACCCGACGACCGAGAGCAGGACGCACCAGCCGATCGCGAACCAGCCACTGTTGCCGATCGGAGTCCCGAGCAGCAGACCGCGAATGGTCTCGATGACCGGCGTGAACGGCTGGTAATCGGCGAACCAGCGCAGCCAGGCCGGCATCGAATCGGTCGGCACGAATCCACTGCCGAGGAACGGCAGCAACATGAAGATCATCGGTGTGTTGCTGGCCGTTTCCACGCTCTTGGCCGCCAGGCCAAGCGCCACCGAAAGCCACGTGAGCGCGATGGTCAGCAACAGCAGCACACCGACGACGGCGAACCATTCGCCGACCCCCGCCGTCGGGGAGAAGCCGATGAGGAGCGTGACCCCGAAGACCACGGCGAGCGCGAACGCCGTCTGGATGAACGCGCCGACGACGTGCCCGGTCAGGACCGAGGCCTTGCTGATCGCCATCGTGCGGAACCGCGCGATGATGCCCTCGGTCATGTCCGTCGCCACCGAGATCGCGGTGCCGAGAGCGGCACTGCACACGGTGACGAGCAGGATGGCGGGCGTGACATAGCCGACGTACTCGGCCCGGCCGCCTCCGCCGCCGAGACCGTTCCCGAGTGTGCCGCCGAAAACGTAGACGAACAGCAGCAGGAACACGATCGGCTGGCCGATCAGCATGATGGTGAGCGACGGATACCGTTGCATATGCCGGATGTTGCGGCGCAGCATGGTCGTCGAGTCGCGCACCGAAAGGGCGAGGCTGCTCATCGGGCCATCTCCTTGGTCGCTTCGGTCCGGTGACCGGTGAGGCTGAGGAACACGTCGTCAAGGTCGGGCGTGTGCACGGTGAGGCTGTCGACGGCGACGGCTTCGTCGTCGAGCCGGTCCAGGACGGCGCGCAGGGCGGCGACGGTGCCGTCAGTCGGCACGCGAAGGGCCAGGGCTTCGTCGTCCGAAGTGGACACCTGAAGCACACGAGTCGCGTCACGCAACGAGACCGCGTCGGGGAACTTCAGTTGCATGTGCCCGCCGGGCACGCGTCGCTTCAGTTCGTCGGGTGTGCCGAGCGCGACGATCCGGCCGCCGTCGAGTACGGCGACCCGGTCGGCCAGCTGATCCGCCTCCTCCAGGTACTGCGTCGTGAGGAAGATCGTCACCCCGCCGTCGACGAGGTCGCGGATGATCTGCCACATCGTGCGGCGGCTGCGCGGGTCGAGGCCGGTGGTCGGTTCGTCGAGGAAGATGACCTTGGGGTCGCCGATCAGCGTCATCGCCAGGTCGAGTTTGCGGCGCATGCCACCCGAAAACGTCGATGGCGTCTTCTTCGCGGCGTCGGTCAGCTCGAAGCGTTCCAGGAGTTCGGCGGCACGTCTGCGGCCCTCGCGACGCGGCAGATGGTGCAGATCCGCCATCAGGAACAGGTTTTCCTCGCCGGTGAGCAGATTGTCCACCGCGGAGAACTGGCCGGTGAGGCCGATCGCGGCGCGGACACCGTCCGGGTCGGTGGCCAGGTCGGCTCCGGCGATGGTCGCGCCACCGGCGTCCGGAGTGACCAAAGTGGACAGGATGTTGACCGTGGTGGTCTTGCCCGCGCCGTTGGGGCCGAGCAAGGAGAAGACGGTGCCGGACGGGACATGCAGGTCTATGCCGTCCAGGACGACCTTGTCGCCGTAGGACTTGCGCAGTCCGGTCGCGGAAATGGCCGGGTTTCGCATCGGGATTCCCTTCAGGAACGGTGGACGATGATGTCGCCGACGGCGGTACCGGCGTGGACTTCGACCTTGTCGGTCGCGTCGCCGGGCGCGGTGGAGGCGGTCATGTCGTTGAGGACGCGGCCGAAGCCGGTGTTCACGTCGAGCCAGGCCGCACTGCCCTCGCGGATGCCGATTTCGACGTCCCCCAGCGACGTTTCGAGGGTGAGCGTGCCCCTGGCCGCGTCGAGGACACGGACGGATCCGTTGGCGGTCTTGGCTTCGACACCGCTTTCGGCCTTGTCGACGGTGATGTCGCCGTTGGCCGAGCGGAGGCGGATCGAGTCGGCGACGGTCCCGACGGTGGTGGGCCCGTTGGAGTTCTTGACCACCGCGGTGCCGTCGATCGCGCCGACCTGCACGCGGCCGGAACTCGTGCTGATGTCGGCGTTGCCGTCGGCGTGCTCGACGACGATGTTCCCGGACGCGGTGTGCAGTTTCAGCTCACCGGTACGGTCCAGCCGGATGTGCCCGGTGCCGGATTTGTAGCGGCAGGCGCCGATCCGCCCGGCCACGGTCAGGTCGCCGGGGCCGGTGCTCCCCTGCACCCGGGAGCCGGCGGGCAGTTCGATGGTCACGTCGATCGACCTCGTCCGCCTGGAGAAGTCGAGCAGGCGCATCTTCGGCGCGCGGACGGTCAAGGTGCCGCCGGAGAATTCGACGACGGTGCGCTTCGCGGCGTCGACGTCGGATTCGTTGTTCTCGTCGAGCGGGGCGACTTCGACGACCGTGTCGGTGCGGTCCCCGGCGACGATCCGGACGTTGCCGACGACCGGTTCGAGGTCCGCGAGAATGGGTTCCGGGGTGGCGAAAGAAGGCATGGTTGTCCCCTCAGAGGTGGTGTGATCGGTGTTTGTGCTGGTCCGGGAGGTCTAGCTGACCCAGCCGGTGTAACGCTGGACGCCGCGATGGCCGCCGCTCATCGGGGCGGGCGGCGTGGCCCGCTCCGTCGGCTGCAACGCCGCGGACGCGGCTCGCACGAGCCACGCGTTGACCGAACGACCCTGCGCGGCCGCCGCTTCCTCGACGCGTGTCTTGAGGTTTTCCGGGAGCCGGAAGTTGATCCGGGCCGTGGCCCCTTCCTCGTCCGGCAGTGGCGGCTCCGGCGCGACAGGTGCGGCAGGAGCGGTAGGTGCGGCCTGTTCGACCGCGGGAAGCGTGACGGCGAAGCTGGCTTCCCCGGCACGCAGCCGGACCTCGACCGAACCCGGCGCGAGGTCACGGGTGATCTCGTCCGACGCGGCGGACAACGCGTCCAGCAGCGCGAGACGAATGGCCGACGCGAGCGGCGCGGTCAGGCGTTCGGCGAGCGCGCTCGCCTCGGCTCCGCCCGCCTCGGCGGCGACGGCGAGTTCCCGGCGAACGGTGTCCACAAAGGGCGTCAAGTCCATGATGCCATCATGGCACCACGATGGCGCCACCGCAAGGGCAAGTTGGCGCCAAAATGATGCCAAAGTGGCGTCTTCGCAGGTCAAAGGCACTTTTGCCCCTTTGCCCAGTCTCGGCTGACCGGGAAAGCAGGACACGGCCGAACGCGTTGCCGGTATCGTTCACGGCGGGCGAGAATCGCCGCGAGCCGGGTGAAAAGGAAGCGACCCGCCGCCGGATGTGGGGGTCACCCGAGGCGGGCCGCTACCCGGTTCCCACCGTACAAGAGGTCCGCTCGCGTATGCGGGCAACGCTTTTTGTCCTTGCGGCCCTTGACAAAACGAAGATCCACAGTGGACGGAAGACGGACACATGCGAACAGTTCGGGTGAGCGTCTGCGCCCTGGACCCCATCACGAAGGCCGGCATGGTCGACCTTCTCGAGACACGCGCGTCCGTGGTGGTGACCGCAGGCCGGGCACGGGCCGAAACCGATGTCGTCGTCGCCGCCTTCGACCGGCTTTCGGCCGACGCGGTCACCGCGTTGCGCGCGGTCGCCGCCGAACTCGGCAAGCCGATCGTGCTGGTGACCGACCGGATCGATGAGGGCGGCCTCACGGCGGCGGTGGTGTGCAAGGTGGTCGCCATCCTGCCGCGGTCGGCGATGACCGACTCCCGCGTGGCCGACAGCGTCCGCGGCGCCGCGTCGCGCGCCGTGGATCCGCCGCGCGAGCTCCTCGGCAGGCTGGCCGACCAGGCCGAGCGGCTCCACCGGGAACCGCTCGCACCGGACGGACCGGCGGGCGCCGCGCTGTCCTCGCGGGAGATCGACGTCCTCCGCCTGATGGCGGACGGGTTCGACACCCAGGAGATCGCGACCGAACTCGCCTATTCGGAACGGACGGTGAAGAACGTCATCTACGCCGTCACCGACCGGCTGAGGTTGCGGAACCGGTCGCACGCGGTGGCCTACGCGATCCGGGAAGGGGTCATCTGAAGGCGCTCAGATGAGACCTTCGCGGAGCGCGTACGCCACGACATGGGTGCGGTTGCGCAGATTGAACCGGCTGAGCAGGCCGTGCAGGATGTTCTTCACGGTCCGGTCGGAGTAGGCCACCCTCCGGGCGATCTCGCCGGTGTCGAATCCCTCCGCGAGCAACCGGAGCACTTCGGTCTCGCGGGGCGACAACCCACTGAGCGTGAGCTCGCGCGGCTGGAGAACTTCCTTGTGCAGCCGCGAAATCCCGCGCAACAGACTGCCGAGCTGCTCGGCGGGCAGATCGCCCCGGCCGGCGTGGGCGTCGGCGACCGCGCGCAGCAACCGCGCCGGCGTCGCCTCGGAACGCGCGACGACGACGGCGAGCCCGCGCTCCACCGCGGCCCACAGCTCGGCCTGGTTGGGGTGATCGGCCACCAGCACCAGCCGGGCGGGCCCGACCGGGATGTGCCGCGGGTCGTCGCCCGCCACCGCGACGAGGACGTCGGCCTTCGCCGGGTCTTCGCGCAAGCTGATGCCGGGGCCGCCGCCGAGCGCGCTGCGCAACCCCGCCAGGACGAGCGGATCACCCGCGTGCACGGCGACCCGGATCTCCCGCCGCTCCCCGGTCCGGACGACCGGGCGGACGGGCGTCGTCATGATCGTCGACATGCCTTCCAGGTAACCGGCCGCGGAGAAGGCGGGACAAGCGGAAGCAGGGGGCAGCTTTCCGTCATCGCAAGCCTGCCGGTTGAATGGACCGCGGTGGAGGCGAACGAGACGCGGTCGGTGTTCGGCAAGCTCCTGCTCGAACACCGGCGGGCCGCGGGATGGACACAGGAGCGGCTGGCCGAGGCCTCCGGGATCAGTGTCCGCGCCCTGCGCGAGCTGGAACGCGGCCGCGCGCGGGCCGCCCAGCGACGTTCCGCCGAGGTGCTGGCCGACGCGCTCGGCCTGACCGGCCGTGACCGCGAGTTCTTCCTGACCGTCGCCGAACAGGGGCGGCGCCGGAATCCGGCGCTGGCCGCCCAGGTCGCGGCGACCTGCGCGCTGCCCGCGCCCACCGCGGATCTGTCCGGCCGAGAGAACGAGCTGGACCAGCTTTCCGCGAAAGTCGCCAAGGGCGGTGGGGTGGTCGCGATCGTCGGACAGGCCGGGGTCGGGAAGACCGCGCTCGCGGTGACCGCGGCGGATCTGTGGCGGGCGGAGTTCCCGGACGGCGGCTACGCGGTGGACCTGCGCGGGATGGACGAGGAACCGCTCAGCGCCCGGGCCGCGCTCGACCGGCTGCTGCGCGCGCTGGACGTCGCGCCGGGACAGGTGCCCGCCTCCGAAGCCGAACGGTCGGCGTTGCTGCGGATGCTGCTCGAAGGACGGAAGGTCCTGCTACTGCTGGACAACGCCGCCGACGAAGCACAGATCCGTCCGCTGCTGGTCGCCGGACCCGGCTCCCTCACCCTGATCACCTGCCGCCGCACGCTCGCCGGACTCGAAGGCGCCCGCTGGCTGGGGCTCGAACCGCTGTCGGACGACGGCGCGACCGGACTGCTCGCCAAGATCGTCGGCGCCGACCGGATCCGCGCGGAGCCCGCCGCGGCGCGCGAACTCGTCGAATTGTGCGGATTCCTGCCGCTCGCGGTCCGGATCGCGGGCAACCGGCTCGCCACCCGGCCGCAGTGGTCCCTCGCCCAGCTCGCCGACCGGCTGCGCGACGAAAGCACCCGGCTGCGCGCGCTCGCGGCGGGCGATCTGCAACTGCGCTCGGCCTTCGACCTCTCGTATCGCGCGGTCTCGGCCGAGGCACGACGGCTGTTCCGGCGGCTGGCGACCGTACCCGGCGCGGATTTCGGCCTGGAGCTCGCGATCGTCGTCTCCGGCGCGGCCCCCGCCGACGTCCGCGATCATCTCGACGAACTCGTCGACGCCAGCCTCCTGCAGACCACGGCGGAACCGGAACGGCACCAGTTCCACGACCTGATCCGCCTGTTCGCGGAGGAACGGTTCGAGGCGGAGGAAGACCCCGCCGCGCGCGACATCGTGCTCGTCCACCTGCTCGGCAAAGCGGCCGAAGCGGCCAGGTTGTTCTATCCCAAGGCATCCGACACCGGCCGGTTCGGCTCGCGGGACGAGGCCGCCCGCTGGCTGGACGTCGAAGGCGAGAACTGGGTCGCCGCGCATCGGCTGGGGGCGCGAAAGGGACGGCATCGGGAGGTCCGCGACCTCGCCATCGCGTTGCACTGGTACTCCGACGGACGGAGTGCCCAGCGGCCGTGGTGGGAGATCTTCTCGCTCGGTGCCGCCGCGGCGAGCGCGCTCGGCGACGCCCTGGCCGAGGCGAAACTGCTCAACTTCGTCGGCTGGGCCGCGAGCGTTTGTCTCGGTGACGACAAGAGTGCGGTGGCGGAGCACCGCCGCGCGCTGGACATCGCCGTCCGGATCGGCGATCAGGTCGAGCGGACGTGGGCATGCATCTATCTCGGCGGGGTGCTGCGGTCGACCGGGCAGGCCGAAGAAGCGTTCGAGTTCGCGAAGCGCGGGTACGAACTGGCGCACGAACTGCCGTTCTGGGACGGGCAGACCACGGCGCGGAACATGTACGGGCGCGCGTTGCTCAACGCCGGACGGCACACCGAGGCGCTCGCCGTGCACCGGGCCGTGCTCTCCGACGCCGAACGGCTGGCGGGCGACACGTATCCCGATTTCCATCGGCTGCTGAAGACCCTGACCCTGCGCGCCATCGGCGATGTGCTCGCCGATCTCGCCGAATGGCGGGAAGCGGCGGGCCAGTACCGCACCAGCCGGTGGCTCGCTTGGGAAGGCGGTTTCAGCGGGCTGGAAGTGCTCAGCGCGATCCGCGAGGGACGGGCCTGGCGGGAGGCCGGCGCGTTCGACGAGGCGAGGGAATGCCTGACCCTGGCGGTGGAACTCTCCCCCGGGCCGTCGTTCGCCGCGTGGCGGGAACAGGCTTCGGCCGAATTGGCGCTGCTACCCTTCGGGCCGACGGAGCGGGAGGGCCGATGACCAACGCGGACGGGCAGAGCCCGCGGGAGCGCTATCGCGACCAGGTGCGCGCGGAGATCAAACAGCACGCGTGGGAGCAGATCGCCACCGCCGGGGTCCCCGCGCTGTCGCTCAACGCGATCGCGAAACAGGTGGGCATGAGCGGTCCGGCCCTGTACCGCTACTTCGCCAGCCGCGACGACCTGATCACCGCGCTCATCCGCGACGCGTACCGGAGCCTCGCCGACACCGTCCGGGCGGCGTTCGACGGCGGTGCCGATCTGGCCGGGCTCGCCGTCACCATCCAGGACTGGGCCCGGAGCGACCCGCAGCGCTATTTCCTCATCTACGGCACACCCGTCCCCGGCTACCACGCGCCCGAAGACACCACCGCCATTTCGAGCGAGGTCATGGCCGTGCTGCTCGAAGCGTGCCGCGCGATCCCCGTGGACGGCCCGGAAACCCCGTTCGACAAGCACCTGGACGGCCACCGTGACTGGGCGGGCGACGATCCGGCCCCGTCCGCGACCCTCCACCGCGCGCTCGCGTTCTGGACCCGCCTGCACGGCGTGCTCTCGCTCGAACTCGCCGGCCATTTCACTGGAATGAAATTCGACCCCGATCTGTTGATCTCGGCCGAACTGGACGACCTCACGACCGGGTGACCGGCCGATCGCCGTCGCACTGAACCTTTCCCGCCTCTCGGGCGTCTTGCCCTGTGACGTTGCCGCGTTGACATGCAACGTTGTAACGTTATAGCTTCTAAGTACCGCAAGAGCTACTAACATCGTTATCCGGGCGCTTCGGGGGGACTTCGTTCATGATGCACGGGGAGAAGATCAGCAGGAGGACCGACCGCGTCAGAGTCGCCGTCCACGCCCCGGATCTGCTGGCCGGGCTGGGCACGACGAGCATCCTCGGCGCCGACGAGCGGCTGGACGTGCTGTCCGACGCCGACCTCGGGTCCGCCGAAGTCGTCGTGACCGTCGGCGACTCGATCGGCGACGGGGTTTTCGCCTTCCTGCGCCAGGTTCGCGCCGCGTCGTCGCTCCCGGCACCACCGAGGTGCGTGATCGTCACCGACCATTTCCCGGTCCAGGTCCTGATGACGGCCATCGAATGCGGCATGGCCGCGCTGCTGCCACGACGCGACCTCGACGGCGAGCACCTCGTGCGGACGATCCTCGCGGTCAGCCAGGGCGCGGGCGCGCTGCCGCCACGGCTGCAGGGCAGCCTGCTCTCCCAGCTCGAACGGATCCAGGAGGACCTGCTGGTCCCCAACGGGCTCGCGTTGTCCGGGCTGTCCGACCGGGAACGCGAGGTGCTCCGTCTGCTCGCCGACGGCCATGGCACGGAGGAGATCGCGGCCAAACTCGCCTATTCGGAGAGCACGGTGAAGAACGTCCTCCACCGCGTGATGTCGCGGTACGGCCTGCACAACCGCACGCACGCCGTCGCCTTCGCGCTGCGCACGGGCTCGATCTGAAGAAGGCGTCCAGAGTGGACTAACAAGGCGAACATTTCCCCGCCCCCTTCAACTTATAGCGGACATGGGGGCTTGCGGCAAGGCCCCGGTCATCCCCCAGAATTGCCCGCCGAAGGCCGATGGCTGTGGAAATGGGAGTCGCGAAGTGCGTGTTTTGCTGACGACGTGGGGGTCACGCGGGGATGTCGAACCCTTGGTGGCGCTCGCGGTCGAAGTACGGAAACTCGGTGCGGAGGCGCTGGTGTGCGCGCCGCCGGACGAGGAATTCGTGAAATTGCTGGAGCAGGCCGGTGTGCCTTCGGTGCCGCTCGGCCCGACGGTGCATTCGGTGGTCGCCGGACCGAAACCGCCGACGGGGGAAGACGCGTTGAAGCTCGCCCCGGCGCTGGTGGCCGCCCGGTTCGAAACGCTTTCCGCCGCGGCGGAAGAAGGGGGGTGCGACGCGATCCTCGCGACCGGTCTGCTGCCCGCCGGCGCGCGGGACGTCGCGGAGAAACTCGGAATTCCTTACGTGTACGCGTGTTTCCACACCTTCGGGCTGCCGTCGCGGCATTTCGCCCCGGGGGTGCGGCCGGGCACGCCGTCGCCGGAGGGCGAGACCGACAACCGGGTGCTGTGGCGGCAGGACGCCGAACGCGTCGACGCCTTGTACGGCGGGGCGCTCAACAGCCACCGGGCGGCGATCGGGCTGCCGCCGGTGGACAACGTCCGCGATCACGTCTTCACCGGCTCGCCGTGGCTGGCGGCGGACCCGGTTCTGTGCCCGTCGGAAGGGATGACGGATCTCGATCTCGTCCCGACGGGAGCGTGGATCCGGCCCGACGATCGCCCGCTCCCGGCCGATCTGGAGGAATTCCTTCAGGCCGGCGAGCCACCGGTGTACGTGGGCTTCGGCAGCATGGCCGCCTACGCGCCGAAGGACATCGCCCGGGTCGCCATCGAGTCCGCCCGCGGACTGGGACGGCGGATCCTGCTCGCCCGCGGCTGGGCGGGTCTGGCTTCGATCGACGACGCCGACGACTGTTTCGTCGTCGGCGAGGTCAATCAGCAGGCGCTGTTCCGCCGGGTGGCCGCCGTCGTGCACCACGGTGGCGCGGGCACCACGACGACGGCCTCCCGGGCGGGCGCGCCCCAGGTGGTCGTCCCCCGGATCGCGGACCAGCCGTTCTGGGCCGGGCGGGTGGCGGAACTCGGAATCGGTGTGGCACACCAGGATCCGCTGCCGACCGTCGAATCCCTGACCGCCGCGCTCACCACGGCCCTCTCCCCCGCGACCGGCGCGCGGGCGAAGGCCGTGGCGGACACGATCCGGACCGACGGGGCGGCGGTGGCCGCGAAAATGCTCGTGAGTGCCAAGGACGGTTAGAACCGTCATTACCAATCACGAGGCTTTGAGTACCTCCTCGCACCACTGACGGAAGGTGGTCGGCGTGGTGGCCTCCGGGGTTCGCGGTTCGGCGTTGTCGATCCCCGCCTCCTTCGCGGCCATCATGTCGACCATTCCCTGTGCCATCGCCTCGGACCAGCCGTGTTCTAGCTGCGTCGCGCGGAAGGCGTCCATGGGCACCCGCTGATAGCGAACCGGGCGCCCGAGGACGTCGGACATGATCTCCGCGAGATCGTTCTGGGACAGGTCTTCCGGGCCCAGGACCGGAACGTCGGCGACACCCTGCCACGACCGGTCGAGCAGCCATCCGGCCGCCACGTCGGCGATGTCGCGGGTGGCGCAGGTCGGCGCTTTGAGGTCGCCGGAAAGCGGGCCGAAGAAGACACCGTCCTCGCCGATCGATCCGGCCTGCCACAGGATGTTGTCCATGAACGTGGGCATCGTCAGCGCGCGGTAGGCCACGCCCGTGCCCGCGATCAGGTCGTCCATGGCGTGCGAGGCCGACAGGTATCCGGTGTTCTCCGCGAAGCCGCGGCCGAGCGCCGAGATGCCGACGACCCGTGACACGCCGTGCTTCCCGATGGCCGCGCAAGCCGGCCGGGTGAAGTCCAGATAGGCGGCTTCGAGGCTTTCGGCACGGCGATCCGCGGCGACCAGCCAGAAAACGGTGTCGGCGCCGGCGAAGGCTTCGTCGACGACAGCGGCGTCGCTGTGCGAGCCCTTGACGACCTCGACGCGCTCGCGGACGTGGTCGGGCAGCCGGGCGGGATCGCGGGCGATCACGCGGATCGGTTCGCCACTTTCGAGAAGGGTGCCGAGCACCCGGCTGCCGATCTGTCCGGTCGGCGCGGTGACGACGATCATGAAGACTCCGAGGTGATAGGGGATTTTCGACATCACCCAGTCAAGCCACGACGGCCGTCGAGCTGAAGGATCACCTCGGTCGCCATTGATACCCTGGGGATATGAGTGACCTGGAGACGCGGCAGCTCAAGTACTTCGTCGCGGTCGCGGAGGAGCTGCATTTCGGCCGGGCCGCCGAGCGGCTTTCGATGGCGCAGCCGCCGCTGTCCAGGGCGATCCGGGACCTCGAACGACGACTGGACGTCCGGCTGCTCGAACGCACCACCCGACAGGTCACGTTGACGAGCGCGGGCGAGGTCTTCCTGCGGGACGCGAGGACCGCGCTCGAAGCGGTCGCCGCGGCGGAGCGGCGGGCACGGCAGGCGGGCCGCCCCGATCCCCGGCTGCGCCTGGCGTTGAAGGCCGACCACGACGCCGGCTTGCTGCCGAAGATCATCGAGGCCTACGAAGCCGAAGAAGGCGCCCTGCCGATCGAGCTGGTCCTCGGCGGCCGGGGCGAACAACCGTCGCAACTGCGTGACGGGCGGGCGGACGTGGCGCTCGTGCCGTCCCCGTTCGACGCGCGCCGCCTGGACTTCGAGCCGCTGCTGACCGAACCCCGGCTCGTGGCGCTGGCGGCGAACGATCCGCTGGCGGCCCGGTCGCGGCTGACCCTCGCGGATCTCGAAGGCCGGCTCCTCCCCGACGGCGCCCCAGCCGGCCAGGGTGCCTCCGCCGAGCCGCCCACCAGCGCCGCACCCCACGGTCCCGTCTCGGATCTCACGCAGATCTTCAAACTGGTCGAACTCGGCGCCATCGTCTGCTTCTTGCCGGTCTCGGTGGCGGATCGCTACCGGCGGGCGGGCATCACGTACCTGCCCGTCGACGATCTGGAGCCCACGACGCTCGCCGTGATGTGGCCGCAGGACTCCCGCTCACCGGCCGTCGCCGCCTTCGTCCGCGCGGCCACCACGGTGGTGACGACCGCGTACGCCCTCGGTCAGCGCAGCTGAACGCGGCCCAGCAACCGGTCGACGACCTCGGGCAGGGGCTGTTCCTCGGAGCCTTCCAGCCACAGCACGTTCCCCGTCCGCAACGTGGCGAGGAAGGTCGCCGCGGTGAGCCTGGCCAGCTCCTGGTCGAGGCCGTGGCCCCTGGCCAGCAACACCGCGATCAGGTCGCGTTCGAGGGCGAACTGATCGCCCGCCTGCCGCGCGAGCAGTGACGGATGCCGCCGCAGCAGCCGCAGCTGCGCCACCCATTCGCGGTCGGGCACGGGATGCGCGCGGTACAGCTCCCGGCACGCCGCACGCAGCGCCTGCCAGGGTATTTCGCCGAGCGGCCTGCCCTCGACCAGCGACACCAGCAGCCCGGTGCGTTCGCGGTCGGCGTGCAGGATCGCGTCCTCTTTGTTCGCGAAGTAGTTCGAGAAGGTCCGCCGAGACACGCCCACCGCGTCGGCGATGTCCTCGACGGTCACACCGTCGAGACCGTGCTCCATCGCCAGCCGGAGCGCGGCCTCGTGCAGTGATTGCCGCGTCGCCGCCTTCTTGCGGGTGCGGAGCGTGTCGAGGGTGTCCACCAGGACAGCGTAGCGACGGGAATAAAGTTCCCACTGTGCAAGTTTGCACAATGAGCAACAACCGCCGCTCGAAAGGACGCCATGAAGACCGAGGCACCGTCAGGGGCGATGGGACACCGGCAGGTGCTCGAATCGCTGTCCGGCCTGCTGCTCGCGCTGCTCGTGGCGATGATCAGCTCGACGGTCGTGTCGACCGCCCTGCCGCTGATCATCGGCTCGCTGAACGGCACGCAGACGCAGTACACGTGGGTGGTCACGGCCACCCTGCTGGCGGCGACGGCCACCACACCCATCTGGGGCAAACTCGCCGACCTGTTCAACAAGAAGACGCTGGTGCAGATCGCGATCGTGATCTTCGTGATCGGCTCGACGATCAGCGGGTTCAGCCAGAACACCGGACAGCTGATCGCCGCCCGCGCGTTCCAGGGCATCGGCGTCGGCGGCCTGCAGGCGTTGGTCCAGGTCGTGATCGCGGCGATCATCCCGCCGCGTGAACGCGGCCGCTACAACGGTTACCTCGGCGCGGTCATGGCGGTCGCCACGGTCGGCGGGCCGCTGCTCGGCGGCCTGATCGTGGACGTGCCGTGGCTCGGCTGGCGCTGGTGCTTCTTCGTCGGCGTGCCGATCGCGGTGGCGGCGTTCATCGTGCTGCAGCGGACCCTGAAGCTGGAGACCGTGCGCCGGGAGGACGTCCAGGTCGACTACCTCGGCGCCGGGCTCATCGCGGCGGGCGTGAGTGTGCTGCTGATCTGGGTCTCGTTCGTGGGCAACGGCTTCGACTGGCTGTCCTGGCAGACGGCCGTCATGGTGGCGGGCGGCGTCGTGCTCCTCGTCCTCGCCGTGCTGGTGGAACGCAAGGTCCGCGAACCCGTCGTCCCGCTGCACATCATCACCCAGCGCACCCCGGCACTGGCGATCGTCGCGAGCCTCGCGGTCGGGATGGCGATGTTCGGCGGCGCGGTGTTCCTCGGCCAGTACTTCCAGATCGGCCGCGGCTACTCCCCCACCGAAGCCGGTCTGCTGACCATCCCGCTGATGGGCGGCGTGCTCGTCTCCTCGACCGTGTCCGGACGCCTGATCAGCCGCACCGGACGGATGAAGCCGTACATCGTGGCGGGCACGATCACCCTCGTGATCGGCTTCCTCGGGCTGGGCACCGTCGACCACGCCTCGCCGCTGTGGCTGGTGGGTGTCGCGATGGCGGTGGTCGGCATCGGGGTCGGCATGACGATGCAGAACCTCGTCCTCGCCGTGCAGAACACCGTGCCGCTGCGGGATCTGGGCGCGGCCAGCGCGTCGGTCACGTTCTTCCGGTCGCTCGGCGGCACCATCGGCGTCTCGGTGCTGGGCGCGGTCCTCGCGAACCGGGTCACCGCCGACCTGTCCACCGCGCTGCACGTGCCGGCGGGGAGTGCGTCGACGGGCGGCGTCAGCGCGCTGAACCTCAAGGCGCTGCCGCCGGAGGTCCAGACGATCGTGCACACCGTGTACGGCGACGCGACCGCGCACATCTTCCTGATCTCCGCGGCGGTGGGCGTCGTGGGGGTGATCGCGGCACTGCTGCTCAAGCCGCTCACCCTGCGCACCACGCTCGACGTGGAGACGGAGCCGGAAGTCCCGGTCGCGCGATGAACGGCGCCTTCGAGTCCACTGTGGAGCGTTTCGGCCCGCCCCGGCACCACACGGGGCGGGCCATCCTGGCCGGGGTCGACGGCTCCGACACGGCGATGCGGGCGGCCGCCTTCGCATTCGGCATGGCCCGGCGCGAGGGCGGCAGGCTGATCGTCGCCTTCGTCTGCCGTCCGGCGCTCGGCCCCGCGGTCGCGGCGACGGTGGAACTCGACACGGCGACGCGGCTCCACGAAGAGATCCGCGAGCAGATCCGCGCGGCGGCCGAAGAGCTGGAAGTGCCGGTCAGCTTCCTGAGGACCTTCGGCGATCCGTACACCGCGCTGCGCGACACCGCCGACCGCTGCCTGGTCGACACCGTCGTGGTCGGCGCCTCACAGCAGGCCGGTCACCGGTTCGCGGGTTCGGTCGCGACCAAGCTCATCCGGACCGGGCACTGGCCGGTCCTGGTCGTTCCCTGACGACCGGCCGCCGAGGAACGACACGGCCCCCACCGCCGCGACGACGAGCGCACAGCCCGCCAGTTGCGGCGGTGTCGGCCATTGGCCGAGCAGAGCGGCCCCGAACAGGATCGCGGCGGCGGGTTGCAGCATCAGCACGGCGGACCCGCCGCTCGCGGGCAGGGCGGACAGCGCGCGCCCGATCAGGAGCCAGCCGAGCACCTGCCCGGTCACGGCCAGCACGAACAGCCACAGCAACGCCGAAACGGGCGGCGTGACGTCGAGATTCCCGGCGAACAGCCCCGAAAGACCGCCCACGCTCGCCGACGCCGCGGTCGCGGTGGCGAGCATCGTCGTGCGGCCGCCGCCGTCGGTTCCGGCGCGGCGCAACAGGATCAGGTATCCGGCGTAGGCCACGCCCGCCAGCACCGCCATGACGGTGCCGTACCAGGGGTCGCTGCCCGCGGCACCGCCGTCCGCCAGTCCCCCGGCCAGCGCCGTCCCCGCCAGCATCACCGGGATGGACAACCAGAACGCCCGCGGCGGTCGTTCGCCGAACCACAGCAATCCGGCCAGCGGGACGAGGACCACCTGGACGTTCACCAGCGCCGTGGCGACGCCTGCGCCGACGGAGAGGATCGCCTCGCTCCAGAGCACCATGTCGATCCCGAGCAGGACACCGGCCAGCACATGCCGGCGTCGCGCGGCCGGGGTCGGTCGCTGCCCTCGCTCACGGGACCGCGCCAGGATCACCAGGATCGGCAACGCGAACAGGCAGCGGAAGAACGTCGCCGTCGTCGAGCTGACACCGGACAGCGCGACGAGCGGGGCGGACAGGGCGATCGCGAGGGCTCCGAGCACTCCTTGCACCCGTGGATCGATGAGGATTCGGTTGTGCCGCATGTCTTCGATTCGATCGCACGACGACCGCGAGGACCAGCGAGATCCTCTTATCCCGAGGGTTAAGCTCGGCTAATGAATGGCGATCTGTCCAATGTGGAACGGCTGCGGATGCTGCACGCGGTGTGGCGGCGGGGATCGCTCGCCGCGGCGGCCGAGCTGCTGCACGTGACGCCGTCGGCGATCTCCCAGCAGCTGACCAAACTGGAACGGGAGGCGGGCACCGGGCTGCTCGTGCGGCACGGGCGTGGCGTGCGGCTCACTCCGGCGGGGCTGCTGCTGGCGCAGCGCTCGGACCGGGTGCTCGCCGAACTCCGCGCCGCCCGCGCCGACCTGGACTCCTTGACCGGGGAGACGACCGGCGTCGTCGAGATCGGCGCGATCCCCTCGGGCGTGCACACGTTCATCACGCCCGCGCTCACCGGGCTCGCCGTCCGTCATCCCGGTATCGAGGCGCGGCTGCACGAGGTCGAACCCGAAGTGGCTCTTCCGGCGCTTGCCGACGGCGTCTTCGACGTCGTGGTCGTCGAAAGCTGGGAGAACCTGCCGCTCACCCGGCCGCCCGCCACCCGCTGGACCGAACTGCGCGACGACTCGGCGATGATCGTGCTGCCGGCCGGACATCCGCTGGCCGGGGCGGATTCGGTGCGCGCCGAGGAGCTCGCGGAGGAGATCTGGGTCGCGTGGGCGCGCCCGACCCTGGCGAACGCCTGGATCCGCCAGACCCTGCGCGAACGCGGGATCGAGCCGATCGTGCGGCATACGGTCAGTGGTTTCGGTACGCAGTTCGCCGTCGTCGCCGGGCTGGGCGCGGTCACACTGGTGCCGGGTATGGCCACCACGATCGCGCCGCCGACCGTGGTGTGCGCCCCGCTCGAACCGGCCCTGCACCGGCAGCTGTACGCCGTGCAGCCGCAAGGGGAAACGCGGCCCGCCGTCGCGGAATGCGTCGAGGCGCTGGTGGAGGCCGCGAGATCTTGGGGCTCGTGAGTGGTGGGGCGAAGGCTCCCTTCGCTGCGTCTAATGCGGCGAAAGGAGCCTTCACCCCCGGCCACTCACGAGGCGGATCGGGCGCGGCCGCAGAGGGCGTGGTCGATCACCGGCTCGACCGGATGCACCTCCGGCAGTGGCGCACCGGGGAGGTACGGCGTGAGGGTGTTCAGCGAGACCATCACGCTGCGCTTGCCGTCCTCGGTCACACCGTTCCCCGTCTGGTAGCCGGGCAGCGAGCCGCCGTGACCCCAGTAGACGCCGCAGGAGCTGATCGTCTTCTGGAGGCCGAGACCGTACTCGCCGAGCCCCGGCGCGGGCACGGTCTTCTTCATTTCGGCCAGCAGCGCGGGTTTGAGCACCTTGCCGCCCAGCAGCGCCCGCAGGAACTTGTTGCCGTCCTCGGTGGTGCTGTTGATCGAACCGTCCGCTCCCCCGCCCATCGACGGGTTCATCAGCGTCACGTCCACCCGCCGTCCGAGCAGCGGCGGGTTCGAACCCTCGACGACGAACCGGTCGTAGCCGCGCGCGTGCGGCGCGGGGATGAACGGCGACGTATGGGGCAGGGTGGTCTCGCGCAGGTCCAGCGGGCGGACGATCCGGTCGATGATCGCCCTCCGCCAGTCTTGGCCGGTCACCTTCTCGGTCACCAGCCCGGCGAGCACGTAGTTGGTGTTGGAGTAGCCCCAGCTGGTCCCCGGCGCGAACTCCGGCGGCTTGCCGACCGCCAGTTTCACCGCCTCCGTCGCGCTGAGCTCGTCGAACCGGTGACGCAGGAAGCCCTTCTCGGTGAAGAGGTCGAGTTCCGCCATGTAGTCGTGCAGGCCGCTGGTGTGCTGCAGCAACTGCCGGATGGTGATGGCCTTGCCGTCGTTGCCGTTCCCGCTCACCACCCCCGGCAGCCACCGGTCCACGGTGTCCTCCAGGGAAAGCCGTCCCTCACCGACGAGCTGGAGCATCGTCGCGGACAGGAAGGTCTTGCTGAAACTGGCGATCCGGAAGTGGCCGTTCCACGGCATCGGGGTCCTGGTCCGCAGATCGCCGTGACCGCTGCGCACCTTGAGGCTTCCCCTGTCCGTGCTCACCTTCATGAGCACGCCGGGTGAACCGTTCGCCACGAGCGTGTCGGCGTCGCGCTGCAGTGTCCGGTGCAGGGGTGGCGCCGCGGACGCGACGGCCGGGGAAACGAGCGTTGCCGCGCAGAGTACGGCGATGACCACTGAAGTTCGTTTCATACCGGCAAAACTACGAAGCGGCAGGCTCACCGGACATCGGCTTTGAGGACGATGTCCACCTCCCTCCCTGGTACTAAGGGAGCACAGGGATCTTCTCAGGGTCGCCCGCCGGAGATGATTCAGCGCGTCAGGCTCGGCAACACGAGGGCGAGCCGCGCCACCGGCGGCAGCGGCGACGGCTCCGGCACGGCCCGGAAGGCCTGGATCACGAGCGCGGCGAACCGCCGGGACGCCGCGACCTGCGCGGCCGCCGAAGCGGCCTGGATCCCGTTGTTGGCCATGAGCATGAGGATCAGGTCGTCGAGGACGAAGTCGGGCCGCAGTCTTCCGGCGTCCTTGGCCCGGGCTGCCAGCTCGGCGATCGCCTTGAGCGCGTGGTCGCGGGCCGCGGTGAAATCCATCGCCTTGGGGAAGGCCGAGACGAAGGCGGCCGTGAAACCCCGGTCGCGCGAGTGCAGCTCGCAGATCTTCTCGATCACGGAACAGAAGCCACGCCACGGATCCGGGTCGGCCAGCCCGTCGTCCACGACGATCTGACAGGCGCGCATCTGGTCGGCGAAGGCCTCCGTCGCCAGGATCTCCTTGGTCGGGAAATGGCGGTACAGCGTGGCGGGGCCGACTTCGGCGCGGCGCGCGACCTCCCTCAGCGGCACGTTCAGGCCTTCGGTGGCGAACAGCGCGCGAGCGGCTTCGAGGATGCGTTCGCGGTTGTCCAGGGCGTCGGAGCGCGGGATCCGAGGCAAACGATCGGTCACCACTCTCACTTTAGCCAAAACGGACGGGGGCGTCCGTTAACGTCCGCCGCGGCAGTGATCGACGACCAGGAGACGAAAAATGCGCGCAGTCGAGATCCGGACGTTCGGTGCCCCCGAGGGCCTCGCCGTGATCGACCTCCCCTCCCCCGTGCCCGCCGAGGGGGAAGTGCTGATCGGCGTGGAAGCGATCGGCGTCGGCGGCGTCGACACCGTGATCCGGAGCGGTGCCCTCGCCGGTTTCGGTTTCCGGGAAGGACACATCCCCGGCAACGAGGTCGCGGGCACAGTCACGGCGGTCGGCGACGGCGTCGATCCGAGCTGGGCCGGGCGGCGCGTCTGGGCGTTCACCGGTGAAAGCGGCGGTTACGTCGAACAGGTCGCCATCCCGGCCGACAAGGTCGTGCCCCTGCCGGAGAACCTGCCCGCCGCCGACGCGGTGGCGCTCGGCACCTCCGGCATGGTGGCCCGTTTCGCGCTCGCCCACGCCCCTTTCGCGGCGGGCGAATCGGTGCTGGTGCGCGGGGCGGCGGGCAGCATCGGGATCATGGCCGTGCAGCTCGCTGCTCGCGGTGGCGCGAGCGCCGTGGCGGTGACGACGTCCTCGGCCGAACGCGGCGACCGCCTGCGCGAACTGGGCGCGACCCACGTCCTCGACCGTTCCGGCGCGGGCGACGGCCCGGCGGGTTACGACGTGATCATCGACATCGTGTCCGGTGTGGACATGCCGTCCTTCTTCGACAGGCTGAATCCGAACGGCCGCCTGGTCGCCGTCGGCGTGGTCGCGGGAATGCCGCCGTCGGACTTCGGCGCGAAACTGCTGGCGTCGTTCCGGAAGTCCTTGTCGTTCGCCGCCTTCAGCGCGGACTCGATCCCCGAGCCGGATCGGCGCGCGGCGAGCGCGGACCAGTTCGCCGCGGCGGCGCGCGGTGAACTGCGCGCCATTGTGCACGAGCTGCTACCACTGGAGAAAGCCGTTCTGGCGCACCGGAAGATGGACGACGGCGAGGTGTTCGGCAGGATCGTGCTGACTCCGTAGCCAGGTCCATTGTGGAGCGCCCTTGTCACCCGGTCAGTGCAAGTTTCCCCATGGCGTGCGCTCTCGCACTAGGCTGCCCACTCGTGCCCGATCCGATGCCCGAGGGACCCGGCTTCACGGCGGTCGATCTGCGGCCGCTCTCAGAAGGCGAGGGCACCGGCGCGTACTGCGTGAACGACGCGGGGACGATCGTGGGCGAGTCGGGTTCGTGGCCGGTGTGGTGGGACGGCGACGGTGCCCCCACGCCTTTTCCGATCCTCGACGGCTGTTCCGGTGGCCGCGCCATCAGCATCAACGCCGCGGGACTCGTGGTGGGCTCGCTCTATGTCGGCGAGCACCTCCGGCCGGTGTACTGGCGGCCCGACGGCCGGGTGTTCGCGCTCGAACTCCCCGACGGCGCGGTCTCCGGTACGGCGTGCCGGGTGAACGCACGCGGATCGGTGCTGGGCAACGTGATGTGGCCGGGCTATCGCTGGCGGGCGCTTCGCTGGGAGCCCGGCGGCGAGGCCGTCGAACTCGACGCCCTTCCCGGCGACGGCGAGACACAAGGCCACGACCTGAACGGGTTGGACGAGGTCGTCGGCTCGGCCAAGAACGGCACGGGCACCCGGACCGCGGTGCGCTGGACGGCCGAGGGGAAGATCAGCAAACTGCCCCCGCCGCGCCGCGCGACGGCGTGCGGGATCACCGACTCCGGCGCCATCCTCGGCGACGGTGTCGTGTGGAACCGCGACGGCGGCACGGTCCTGCTGACCGGTGACCCGGAGTTCTCCGCGGGGCAGCTCGTCCGGATCACCGGGCGCGGTGTCGCGATCGGCTGGGGCGTGACCGCAGACCGGCGCGGCACCTGCGCGCGCTGGGATCCCGACGGACGCCCCACCGTGCTCCGGCCCTTGCCGTCGGACGACGCCACCACGTGTTTCGACATCGACGAGGCCGGGACGGTCGTCGGCGAATCCGCCGGCCAGGGCACGGTGCGGCCGGTCCGCTGGGACGCGGACGCGACACCGCACCCGCTTCCGTCGCCTGCCGGGCTCACGGCGATCGTGGCCCAGCACATCAACGCGAGCGGGACCGTCATCATCGGCTACGGCTTCGCCGCGGGCAGCTCCACTTATCGCGGGATCGCCTGGTTCCGTTCGTGAACATCCGAAGGGATTGAATCCGCGCGTCCGGGGTATGCCCTGATCATGGAAGTCGACGCCGTCGTGGTCGGGTCGGGGCCGAACGGGCTGGTCGCGGCCAACCTGCTGGCCGACGCGGGCTGGGAGACGCTGGTCATCGAGGCGACGCCGAAGCCCGGCGGCGCGGTGCGGACCGAAGAACTCACCGCGCCGGGTTTCCGGAACGACGTCTACAGCGCCTTCTACCCGCTCGGAGCGGCGTCACCGGTGCTCGCCGGGCTGGGCCTGGAGGAGCACGGCCTGCGCTGGCGGCACGCCCCGGCGGTGCTGGCGCATGTGCTGCCCGACGACCGGTACGTCCTGCAGTCCCGTGACCTCGAACGCACCGCGCGTTCCGTCGCCGAGTTCGACGAACGGGACGCGGACAACCTGCGGGCCGAACACGCGAGCTGGCGGCGTCTGCGCGAGCCGCTGCTGGACGCGATCGTGCGCCCCTTTCCACCGGTCCGGTCGGGAGCGCGGCTGTTCAAGACGCTCGGCACCGCGGAGTCGCTCCGGCTGGCGAGGATGCTGACGCTGACCGCTCGCGGGCTCGGCAAGGAGAAATTCGACGGTGCGGGCGCCCGGCTGCTGCTCGCGGGCAACGCGATGCACACCGATCTCGGCCCGGACCAGGCCGGGAGCGGTGTCTTCGGCTGGCTGCTGACCATGCTCGGCCAGGACGTCGGGTTCCCGGTCCCGGAGGGCGGGGCCGGACGGCTGACCGACGCGCTGGTGAACCGCCTGACCGCCAAGGGCGGCGAGATCGTCTGCGGTACGCCGGTCACCGAAGTGACGCTCTCGGGCGGCCGGGCGGTGGGTGTCCGTGACGCGGACGGGCGGACGGTTCGTGCCCGCCGGGCCGTACTCGCCGACGTCCCCGCTCCGGTGCTGTACCGGGATCTCGTCGGTGCCGAGCATCTGCCCGCACGGCTGGTGTCCGATCTGGACCGGTTCGTCTGGGACGACGCCACGATCAAGGTGGACTGGGCGTTGTCCTCACCCATCCCGTGGAGCGCCGCCGAAGTCGGGCAGGCGGGGACCGTCCACATCGGAGCGGATCTCGACGGGCTCGCCGGCATCGCCAACGATCTCGCCTGCGGACGGGTGCCCCACGACCCCTTCCTGCTGCTCGGGCAGATGACCACCGCCGACCCGACCCGCTCCCCGGCCGGAACCGAATCGGCCTGGGCCTACACCCATGTGCCGAGGGGCGAATCCTGGCCGGATTCCCGGTTGCGGCGCCATGCCGACCGGATGGAAGAGGTCATCGAGAGGCACGCGCCCGGCTTCCGCGACCTGATCGCCGGCCGCGCGATCGCCGGGCCCGCCCAACTGCAGAAGGGAAACCACAGCCTCGTGGAAGGCTCGATCAACGCCGGGACCGCGGCGATCCAGCAACAGCTCTTCTTCCGGCCAGTCCCCGGTCTCGGCCGGGCCGACACCCCGATCGACCGGCTCTTCCTGGCCTCCGCGTCGGCGCATCCCGGCGGGGCGGTGCACGGCGCGCCCGGGTCGAACGCCGCCAGGGCCGCCCTCGCCAGGGACGGCTGGGCCGGTTCCGTCTACCGGGCGACGGTGCGTGCCGCGCACCGCGCCGTCTACCGATGAGGACACCGCGGATGAAGATCGTCGTCACCGGCGCCAGCGGGAACATCGGGACCGCCTTGCTCCGGGCTCTGGAAGGCCATGAAGTGGTCGGGGTGGCACGCCACCGGCCCGATACGACCGCCGCGCCCTATTCGTCGGCCCGCTGGGTCCTTCAGGACGTCGGCGCGAACGACGCTTGGGAGGAACTGACCGGGATCTTCCGCGGCGCGGACGCGGTGGTGCATCTCGCCTGGGCGATCCACCCGCGCGCGGACGATCCGGCGATGCGCCGCACCAACGTCGCGGGCAGCGCGAACGTCCTGCGCGCGGCCGCCGACGCCGGCGTGGAGCACATCGTGTGCGCGTCCTCGGTCGCCGCCTACACCCCGGCCGCCCGCTGGCGCGAGGTTGACGAGGAGTGGCCCTGTGGCGGGCTAGCCGAAAGTGCCTACAGCGCGGGAAAAGCGGCTTTCGAGACGCAGCTGGACGAGTTCTGCCGTCGTTATCCGGACATCGGGGTGGCACGGATCCGCCCGTGCGGCGTCGTGCAGCCGGACGCGGCGGCCGAGTTCTCCGGATGGCTGCTCAGCCCGCTGGCGCCGCCGTTGCCGCTCGGCGGCGACTGGCTGCCGGTGCCCTTGTGGCCGGGGCTGCGGATGCAGGTGGTGCACTCCGACGATGTGGCGGAAGCGATCCGGGCGATCCTCGACCGCCGCGCGACCGGGGCGTTCAACCTCGCCGGTGAGCCGGTGCTGAAAAGCCGCGATCTGGCCAAGCTGGCAGGCGGGCTCAGGATTCCCGTACCGCTGAAGTTGCTGACCACACTGGCCTGGCCGAGCTGGCGGCTGGGGCTGCAACCCCTGCACCCGTCCTGGTTGCGCCTGGCCGACCGGGCGTCCCTTGTGGACACTCGACGCGCACGGGAGGAACTCGGCTGGCGGCCGCGGCACGGCCCGGCGGCCACGATCACCGAACTCCTCGCCGCCATCCGCGCCGGGCGCCGCGGTGACAGCCGCCCCCTCGCCCCGCCGCGGGACCGGATCCGGTTCGGTCGGCCGAGCCACCAGGACCAGTCCGCCGGCTAAACCGCGGCACGCCCCTTCGCGAGATCCGCGAGACGCCGTAAGGATTCCCGGTTCCGAGGCACCAGGAAGAGCGCCTGCGCCACCTCCGGCAACACCCGGCCCGGCCCGCGGGTCGCCTGCTCGGACATCAGGATCTCCGTGGTCCCCGGCTCGGTTTCCCGCAGTTCCAACCGGATCCGGGCGGTGCCGAACGGCCAGGCTCGCGCCTCGAGTTCGAGCAGCCGCGGCGGGTCGACGACGTGCACCTTGGTGACGTCGTCGAGCAGGACGGGCCAAGACCCCACGCAGTGATGGATCCGCGTTCCCCGCGCCGGCCAGCCCTTGTCCACGTCACGGATATGGGAGGCGCCCACCACCCAGGCCGCGTAGGTCCACCCGTCGGCGAGCACCTCGAACACGCGCTCGGGAGAAGTGTCTACCGTCATCTTCACGTCGACCATGAACCATCCCGCCCTGATACCGGTCCGCCTTGCCTAACCCGGGGCGAATACCCTGCGGAGGCAGGGGCAAACCCGTAAGCGCTCAGCCCACTCTGTCCAGCACCGCTCGCGTGTACCCGGCGGTGTCGGGGTTCGCCGCCGGAGCGAGCGCGTCGATGTGCTCCTTCACGTCGCACGCGTACTCGACGACGCTCGGTCTCCCGATCGTGCTGGTGCTCGGCCTCGTCGTCTGACGGCGCGAGATCAGTCGCGCCAACGGTTGTTGAGGAAGGCGTCGTCCTCGTCGTCGGCCGGTGCCGGGCGGGCGCGAGGAGCACGCCGGGGCGTGTCCCGTCCGGTGGGGACGGGAGGCGGCGGCTCCGAGCCGAACGGAGCCGCCATGTCCACGGAGTCGTCTTCGAACGCCGACGTGTTCCCCGGCTGCGCGTGCGACCGGTCGGTGCTCCAACCGGATTTCGTCTTGCGCTGCCCCAATTCCCGCCGGTGCTCGACGTACCGCTGGGCGGTCTGGACCTGTTTGGTCATGAACTCCTGCGAGCTGGCCTTGATCTCGTCGGCCCGCTGATCCCGCAGTGCCCGGCGCTCCGACTGCTCGCGGACGAGACCGTCCAGGGTCGCCCTCATGGCGGCGGTGTCCTCGGCGCTCATCTGTTCTCCCCTGCCCCGGCTCACCGCTTGCGGGTGACCGACTGATCCTCATCGTCCAGCAACGACCCGGTGATCCGGCCGGTGGGTTCGTTGATCTGGTCGAACACCTCGCCCTCGATCCGGTACGCGCGGTTGGTCCGTTCCTGGTCGCCGCCGCCCTGGCCGCCCGCTCCGCCGGCACCCATGCCACCCATCGGGGGCATCGCGCCGCCACCGAACGACTGGCCCGCCGTGCCGCTCATCGGAGCGGACGGGGCACCCGCGGCCACATGCTGCGGCTGCTGTGCCCCACCACCGGTGTGCACGCCCTCGGTCAGCGGCTGACCGGCCGCGGGGCTGGCGGATTCGAAGGGCATGGACGGCACTGACGGCGCGGAAGCACCACCTCCGCCGAAACCACCACCGCCGCCACCGGAACCGCCGATGTCGCCCCCGCGGATCCCGTCGGGGACTGTCCCGCCGCCACCCTCATGCGGGGTGAACGCCGGCTTGGCGTCGGGCTGCACCGTCCCGGTGACGGGAGTCGCCGGATGCGATGCCTTGTCCGTGGCGGGTTTGTCCTCGCCGAGGGTGTACGTGGTCGGCTTGCCGGTGCCGTCGTCGACGGTGACGACCGTCGGCCCGGACGGGCCGTCGGGACGCTCGGCGGTGATCTTCACATCGCCGTCCTGGATGTGGATCTTGCCGTCCGGCCCCGGACGGTGGACGCCGTCCTTGTCCGGCTTCCCGTCGTCCGAGCCGGGAGCGGAGCCCAGCTTGGAGTCGTCGCCGTCGCCGGTCCAGTCGAGCTTGAAGTCCTTGGCGGGCCCGGAACCGTCCCCGATCTTGATCTCCATCTCGCCGTCTTTGTCCGGCTCGGTCATCTCGAAGGTCTTGTCGCCCTGCTTGACCTTGAGAGTCTCGCGTTCGCCGTCCTCGGCCTTGTCGCCGTCCTCACCGGGTTTGTCACTGGCCAGCTTGTCGCCGCCTTCACCGGGCAACTCCTCGCCGAGCTTGTCCAGGGCTTCCGAAGCCTTCTTCTTCGCCTCGTCCGCGGACTTCTCGGCATCCTTCGAGTCGCCGTCCTTGGAATCGCCGTCGCCCATGCCGCCAGGGGCGTCACCCAGCTTGTTCAGCGCTTCGGAGGCCTGCTTCTTCGCGTCTTCAGTGGCCTTCTCGGCCGCTGCCTTGGCGTCGGCCGCGGCGTCCGTGTTGCCACTGCCGCCGGGACCACCGCCGGTACCTCCGCCGCCCGGACCGGAGCCGGAGCCGCCGAGGTCGCCACCGGTCGGGCCGTCACCGAGTTTGCCCAGCGCCTCGGAAGCCTGCTTCTTCGCGTTCTCGGCGGCCGCCGCTGCCTGCTTCTTCGCCTCTTCTGCGGCGGCCTTCTGCTCGTCGCCGTTCGACGGCGGCGGTGCCGAGCCCGATGGCGACGTCTGGTCCTTCTTCTCGTCCGGCCCACCACCGGTGCCGCCGCCCGGTCCACCGCCAGGCGATCCTCCGCCCTCGGGGATGTTCACGTCCGGGATCGGCGGGGGCTTCTGCGCCGCCGGGCCGGTTCCACCGCCGGGGCCGGAACCACCCGATCCGGGGCCACCGCCGGTGCCACCCTCGGGGCCGCCGCCCGGCCCACCACCGGTGCCGCCGGTGAAGTCCGGGCCCTGGCCCGAACCGCCGGGGCCACCGCCAGGTCCGCCACCGGTGCCGCCGGTTCCCGAACCGCCGGGCCCGCCACCGGTGCCACCCTGGCCACCGGTGAAGTCCGGGCCCTGGCCACCGGGCCCGCCGCCCGTGCCGCCGGGTCCGCCCGCGCCGCCGGCGCCGCCCTTGTCACCCGCGCCTTCGAACTCGTTCTTGACCTTGCCCATCACCTTGTCGAGTTCGTCGTAGGCCTGGTCGACGAACTCCTTGGTGTCCTTGCAGGACTTGGCGAAACCCTCGTAGATGATGGTCCACATCTCGGGGATGAACTGCCGCTGGATCCACTGCTTGGCGAGATTCTGGCCCGCCTTCTTGAACTCGTCGTCGTCGCAGCAGCCGTCGTTGTTCAACTGCTGGACCAGGTTGGAGCCGAAGTTGACGTCCATCCAGCCCGCGATCGCGCCGAGGTCCTCCTTGCCGCTCTTCTCTCCGGCGGCGATGGCGACGACCTTCTGCGCCATCGGGAAGTCCGCTTTGCCGACGATCTCCTTGTAGAGATCGATGACCGTGTCGGCCTTTCCCTTGCACAGCTTGAACACCGCCGCGCTGGTGTGCAACGTCGCTTCGCTCGCGTTGTCCAGCGTTTGGGCGAGCTTCTTGGCCTTGGGGAGGATCTTCTCGTTGTAGTTGTCCGAGGAGGCGTCCGCCGCATCGCCGGTCCACGTCCCGTAGAGGGTGTTCAGCTGGGAACCGGTGTCGTCGATGGTCTTCTGGACCGTCTTCGAGCCGGTCTTGAAATGGGCGGCGTCGTCGACGAAGTTCTTGAAGTTGATACCGCGCTGCTCGTCGAACGGCTTCTTGATGTCCTTCTCGAAGTCGAGCGCGCGGGTGGTGCCCCGGCAGTCTTCCGGGAGCTTTCCCAGCAGGGAGCCGAAGGTTTCGAAGACCTTGAGCGCGGGCGCGGCGGCGTCGAAGATCTCGTCCGACGTCTTGGTCCCCGCACCCTCGGCGGTGGGTTCCTTGGTGGCGTCGAGTTTCTTGTTGCCCTCGTCGACCGCCTTCGACTCCGCCTTCCGGTTGAAGCTGGCCTGATCGCCCGCGCCCTTCGCGCTGTTGTAGACCTTGTCGAGGTCGTCGTCGTAGGGCAGGAACGGAAGGGCGTTGTAGGACGCCGCGTACTTCTCGGCTTCCTTGCGCTTCTGCTTGATCTCCTCCGGCTCCTGGTCCGCCGTCCACGGCGGGGGCGCCGGATGCGTCCGCATCCACGAGCCGATGAGCTTGGTCTTCTGCTCGGCGGGAACGGCCGGGTCGTCGAGGACGGCCTTGACGTCGGTCCAGGTGGTTTCGGTGGCCACTAGCGCATCCCCGTCTTGGTGATCTTGTTCCTCTGTTCGTCCTCGTTGGTGCCGTACGCGGTACCCGCGGTGCCGAGGTTCGTGCCGAACGAGCCGAGTGTGGTGCTGTACCCCTGGACCGACGCCCACAACGCCGCCACCCCGTCGGTGTACTTCTTCGCGTGGTCGCCGTGCGCCTGGCCGAAACCGGCCGCGTTCACCGGAGTGCTCGACAGATCCGGGTTGTCTTCGAGCAACTGCTCCGTCAGCTTTCCGATGTTCTTCGACGCCGATGAAAGCGCATCGGTCGCCGCGGTGAAGCCCCCGCTCATTCTTTTCAGCGCCTTTCGTCGGATCCGTCGGCTTTACCGCCGAGTGCCTCTTCGAGCACTTCGGCCACCGACCCGATGTCGGTGAACCGGTCGAGCTGGTCCAGATCGATCCTCACGTCGTGGTAGATCTCCAGCGCCGACAGGAGTTTTATCCGTCCCTTGGAGTCGATACCCAGCTCTTCGAGCGGCGCGTCGGACTCGATTTCGGCGGGATCAAGCCGAAAAGTCTCACTGACGACCTTCACGACCTCCGCGCGGTGATCACCCACGGGGCCGACTATAACGCGCCCTCGCCGCGGCCCGCGCGACCTTGCCACTGGAAGTGCGCGGAAGGTCACCGGAGGGAACCAGACGGACAGATCGCAGCGTCAGATCATGTTCCCGTGAAACGGCGCGCAATACCACTCTCGTCACCTCTTTGACATCCGCGTCGGCGTTCTTTGCCCATTCGGCTACCAACATCGCCCCTTCGCCCCTTTCGTCCGAGACGGCGAATGCGGCGACGCGGTCTCGGCGGATCGCCGGATGCGCCTCCCCCGCGACGGCTTCGATGTCCTGCGGGTGGAAGTTGCGGCCGTCGATGACGATGAGATCCTTGAGCCTGCCGGTGATGTAGAGCTCCCCGCGGTGGAACACGCCGAGGTCACCGGTGCGCAGCCAACCGCCGACGCCGTCGAGTTCGCCTCCGAACGCGGCGGCGTCACCACGGCCCCAGTATCCCGACGCGACATTCGGTCCGTGGATCCAGATCTCCCCCACGAGGCCGTCGGGTCGCGCCACGCCGTCGCCGACGATCCGGACCCGCTGGCCGAGCGGGCGCCCGACCGAGACGAGTTCCTGGCCGTCCGGAATCTCGATCGCTTGGCCCTGTGCCAGGGCTTCTCTGTCGAACTTCGCGCTCCGCGGCCCTTCGGCGCCCGCGCTCGCGACGTACACAGTGGCCTCGGCCAGACCGTAAGACGGACGGTGCGCTTCGGCGCGGAATCCGCGCGGACCGAAGGCCTCCAGGAACCGCGCGACCGTCCGCGGCTGCACCGGTTCGGCGCCGTTGAGCGCGACCCGAACACCGGAGAGATCGAGGTCTTCCCCTGCTTCTTCGGCGGCTTCGACGGCCAGGTCGAACGCGAAGTTCGGCGCGGCGGTGAACACGGCCGGGTGATCGGCGAGCTGCCGCAGCCAGCGCACGGGGCGATGCACGAATTCGGCGGGCGACATGAACACCGATCGCGCTCCCGCGTAAACCGGCAGGCACAACAGCTGGATCAGGCCCATGTCATGGAAGAACGGGATCCATCCGGCACAGGTCGTGCCCTCGTCGACGGCGTACGCCCGGCTCGCCTGCCAGCAGGCGGCGGCCACCGCCCGGTGCGGGATCACGGCACCGGCGGGCTCGCGGGTCGATCCGGAGGTGTACTGCAGATATGCGGGGCTTTCCGGCGCGACGGGGACCGGATCGATCCCCGGCCCGGAGAGTTCGTCCACCACGATCAGGTGATCCGGCTCGCCGGCTTCGCGCACTTTCGCGACGGCTGCCGAAGACGTCAGCCAAACCCTTGCGCCGCAGTCCGCCAGCACCCCGGTGAGCCTGCCGCGCTGGGAAGCGCTGCCCGGCGCCATCAACGGCACGGCCACCAGACCGGCGGCGAGGGCGCCGAAGAAGGCCAAGGGGTAATTCAGGTCCTGGCCGGTGAGCACGGCGACGCGATCACCCGGCCGTGTGACCAGGCGCAGTGCGCCCGCGACCACTCGCACCCGGGAGACGAACTCCGTCCAGGTGACCGTGCTGTCCACACCGGCACCGTGGTCCTGGTGCGTGAACAGCGGCCGCGGGTCGGCCTCACGAGCGAACAGCCGCTCGACGATCGAGGTGCGCAGCACCTGCTCCGGCACATCCTCCGGCGACGCGGTCATGTCCCGCAACGTACTGGAACCGCCGCGAGAGCGCGCGGAGGGCCTATCGGCAAACCGTCCTAAGTAGACGTTCAACGGCGGCGTTCGCTCTTGGGAATTCCGGACAGAAGACCGGACATTCCTCGCTCTTTCGCCGGTCACGGCCCCACACTCGGCGGGCAGTGTGTTTCTTTCCCCCAGCCTTGGAGGAGTAACCATGCGTCGAAGAATCGCCCTGGCACTCGGCGGCGCCGCCGTCCTGACCGCGAGTCTCACTTCCGCCGCCCTCGCCCCGGTCGCGCAGGCTTCCCCCGGAATGCTCGCCGCGATGCAGCGTGATCTGGGGCTCACCGCCACACAGGCATCGACCCGGCTCACCCAGGAAATGACCGCCTCGCGGGTGCTGCCCGCCGCGCAGCGGGCCGCCGGCGCGGCGTTCGGCGGCGCCTGGTTCGATCCGGCGCGCGGCACTCTCGTCGTCGGGGTGACCGATCCCGCGGCGGCGGCCGCGGTCCGGGAGGCAGGCGCCGAACCCACCGCGGTCGCGATCAGCGCGGCCCGGCTCGACGCGGCCAAGGCCGAAATCGACATGTCGGCCAAGACCCGGCCGGCCCCCGCCGCCGTCAGCGGCTGGCGCGCGGACCCGCGCAGCGGCAGCGTCGTGGTCGCGCTGCGGCCGGGCGCGCAAGGCGCCGACGTCAACGACTTCCTGGCCAGGGCAAGGAAATCGGGTCCAGTCACGGTGGTCACCGCACCCAAGGCCGAACCGTTCGCGGCCGGTACCGTCGGCGGCGACCCGTACTACATCAACGGGAACACCCGCTGTTCGATCGGGTTCAGCGTCCACGGCGGATTCGTCAGCGCCGGTCACTGCGGCGGCACCGGCAGCCCGGTCGTCGGCTGGGACGGCTCGGCGATGGGCAGTTTCGCCGGTTCTTCCTTCCCCGGCAACGATTACGCGTTCATCCGGATCGGCAACGGCTGGTGGACGGCGCCGGTCGTCCTCGGCTGGGGCACCGTGAGCGACGCGCTCGTCCGCGGTTCGTGGGTCGCGCCTGTCGGCACTTCGGTGTGCCGGTCCGGTTCGACGACGCACTGGCACTGCGGCACCGTGCTGGGGCACAACGAGACGGTCAACTACTCGCAGGGCGCCGTCCACCAGATGACCCGCACGAACGTCTGCGCCGAACCCGGCGACTCCGGCGGTTCCTTCATCACCGGCGACCAGGCGCAGGGCGTCACCTCCGGCGGCTGGGGCAACTGCGGTTCCGGAGGTGAGACCTGGTTCCAGCCGGTGAACGAGATCCTGCAGAACTACGGTCTTTCGCTCGTCACCGCCTGACGCATGCCGTGAAGGCCTCCTTGCCTACCCTGAAGGTAGGTAAGGAGGCCTTCACGGACACGCGAGCGGCCTAGCGCCAGTGCCTCGGCGGAAGTTCCAGCTCGACTCCCATGATCGTCGCGGTCGGCCTGCGGCGAAGCCACCGGCCCGCGCTCGTGACATCGATCAGGTCGGCGGTGAAGGCCTTGCGCTGCGCGGGTGTCACCGCGTGCCAGCGCATCTTGAACGCCGGACGGACCGGCGCGATGAACGGCCGGACCGGCTCGTGGGCGCGAGCGAACACGGCCTCGAAGTCCCGGATGGGCACGTACACCAGTTCCAGATCGATCAGTGGCTCCGGTCCCCCGGCCCGATGACGGCACCGCGCGAGGATCCGGGCGAACTCGTCCACCGCGAGCCGGACGGCGCCGGGAACCTGGTTCTGCCAGTGGCCGAGGAACGGCGCGTTGATCGCCCCCGCCGTCAGCTCGTCCGGCAGCACGATCACCGCCCGGACCGCGGTTCCGGCGAGCTCCACGTGCAGCCGGGTCCACCTGCCGTCGGTGTCGAGGAAGAACCGCGGTGGTGGTATCCCGCCACCCTGCCGGATCCGTTCCTTCACCGCGACGAACGGATGGTCCGATGGTTCGGCGTCCAGGGCCTCACGGCCGTCCGGAAGGACGAACACGAACTCAAGCCGGTCGCCGGCGAGCTTCAACCCCGCCGGGAACAACGAGCCGAGAACGCCGATGAGCGCCGAGCCGGCGACGAGTGCGTGGTGACTGGACGCGACTCCGGTCATCGCCGGCTTCCCCCGTTCGTCTTCAGACCTGCAACTCCGTCTCGACGCGCTTGAGATAGTGCCGGGCCAGCGCGAGATTCGCCTGGTCCCGGTCCAGCACCAGGTACAGGAAGAGAGAGCTCCTGGCGTTCACGGAATCCAGCAGCCGGATCAGATGATATTGGCGGTGCAACGTGATGAGGATGTCCTCGATGCTGTCGTTGAGCGACAACGCGGACATGACCCGCATCTTCGACCTGACGACATCGGTGTTGCCCGCCGCCGCGACCTCCAGATTGAGCCAATCACCTCCCCCGCTGGTGCCGAGCGACATCCCGCTGTCGTAATCGACCAGCGCGACACCGACCGCCCCGGCGATCGACATGCATTCCTTGAGCGCGTTTTCGATGTTCATCGGACTCACTTTCCTGGTTTGACGACTAAGCGGCCAGTATCGAGCTGATCCGATCGATGACCGGGCGGCATTCGAAAAGAAGGCGGCCGACATTCAGCTGCCGGTCTCCCATGATGACCATGAGCGCCATCCGGTCGATGGCGTAAACGGCCATGTAGCCGTCACTGCTGAACACGACGGTCTGCCGCAGCGTGCCCTTGCCCGTCACTTCGGCCGCCTGGCGCGCGATCCCGAGATTCGCGGCGGCGAGCGCGGAAACCTCCGCGGGGTCGATGTTCTTCGCCGCGTCGGCGACGATCGGTATTCCGTCGACAGCGGCTATCACCGTGTCGGTCACCCCGGCGACATTGTCCCGCAGGGTCCGCAATTCGGCGATCAGTGCGTCGAAATCCACGACTCATACTCTCTGTTTCCGAAGGCCCATCACTGAATGACACGAGGCAATGATCACTCGTTGGAGGTTTCTCGACCGCGATGGACCGTACCACCGAAATCAGCCGTCACCTATGCGTCGAACCGACGTCCTATGCGCATCACGCGATCGGCTCATACACTTTCCGTGTACGCACCAGGTCATGGGTTTCTTCGTACCGCCGGCACCGGAAATCGACGCGGTACGCGAATTGCCTACCGCCGGGGAAGGGCGAACAACCGGCCCAGTGCCGAGCGGCTTTCTTCGGTCGTGGCGCGGTAGATCACCAAGCGCTGGTCCTGATCCTCGAGCGGGATGAGCACTTCGTAGTCCAGTTCGACCACACCGGCCTCGGGATGCCGCATCGCCTTGCGCCCGCGGACGTTGACCTTGACGTCGCGTTCTGCCCACAGTCGCGCGAATTCCTCGTCGGCGGTGAATTCGGTGATCAGCTCGGTCAGTGCCTGGTCGTCCGGATGCGCGGCCCAGGCTGCGCGCAGATGGGCGATGCCCTCCCGCACGACACGTTCACGATCCGCATAGAACTCGCGGATCTCGGGGTGTTTGAGGCACAACCACATCGCGTTCCGCTGCGACGGCGGCAGGGTGTCGAAGTCCACCAGCAGCCTCGCCATCTCGTCGTTCCAGACCAGGATGTCGTAGCGGTGGTTCATCAGCATGGCGGGCAGCGGCGAAAGATCCGCGACGAGCCGGGCCAGCGACGGTGCCGCGGTGGTGGCGGGCTTGCCGGCGTTGCGGGGACGCTGCCGGGCCAGATCGAAGAGGTAGGCGCGTTCGTCCGGAGCCAAGCGCAGCGCCTTGGCCAGCGCCTCCACGACCTCGGCCGACGGCCGCAGCCCACGGGCCTGTTCCAGCCGCACGATGTAGTCGACGCTGACCGCCGCCAGTTCGGCGACCTCTTCGCGGCGCAGCCCCGGGGTCCGCCGGGACCGACGGCGCGACGGCAGGCCGAATTCCTCCGGGTCCAGGCGTTCACGCCGGGTCCGCAGGAACGCGGCCAGCTCCTGTGTCGTGTCCACGGTGGAGGTCGTCATGTCCGGTCCAACAGGCAGGGTAGGACCCCTGTTCCCAGGAAGTGTTCTCCCTTATCCCCCGCTCGCGGCGGTCGCAGACTCGTCTACGGCAACGGAACACGAGCACAGGAGGACCCGATGTCGCTCACCCTCGACACCTATCGGCTGCTGGGCCGGTCCGGGCTGCGGGTTTCCCCGCTGGCGCTGGGCGCGGCCACCTTCGGCACGGACTGGGGCTGGGGCGCCGAGCAGGACGAGGCACGCAAGCTGTTCGACCGCTACGTCGAACGCGGCGGCAACTTCATCGACACCGCCAACACCTACACGAACGGCAGCTCCGAGCGGCTGCTGGGCGAATTCGCCCGCGACCGCCGCGAAAGCCTCGTCCTGGCGACGAAGTACACGACTCTGCGCCGCCCCGGCGACCCGAATTCCGGCGGCGGCCAGCGCAAGAGCCTGTTCGCGTCGGTGGAAGCCAGCCTGCGGCAACTGGACACGGACTACCTCGATCTGCTTTACCTGCACCTGTGGGATTTCACGACGCCGGTCGAGGAGATCCTGCGCGGGATGGACGATTTGGTCCGGCAGGGCAAGGTCCTCTACGTGGGGATCTCCAACACCCCGGCCTGGGAGGTGTCTCGGATGCAGGCGATCGCCGACCTGCGCGGCTGGTCGCCACTGATCGCGCTGCAGATCGAGTACAACCTGATCGAGCGCACCGGGGAACGTGACCTGATCCCCATGGCCCGCGAGATGGGACTGGGCGTGGTCCCGTGGTCGCCGCTGGCCGGCGGCGTGCTCACCGGGAAGTACAGCCGAGCCGATCTGTCCGCGACGCCGTCCGAAGACGGCACCCGCAAGGACTTCAACCTCGCCTTGGGCACACTCACCGAGCGCAACTTCGCCATCGTGGACGTCGTGAAGGAGGTCGCCGCGGAACTCGGCCACACCCCCGCCCAGGTCGGTCTGGCCTGGACCCTGCGGAACCCGGGCGTGACGGCACCGATCATCGGCGCCCGCACCACCGAGCAGCTGGAGGACAACCTCGGCGCGCTGGAGGTCGAGTTCACCGACTCGCACCTGGCCCGCCTCGGCGAGGCCTCCGCGATCGAACTCGGCTTCCCGCACGACATCCTCGCCAGGGACTCGATCCTCGCGCTGACCCGTGGCGACATGACGATCGAACCGCGCCGCTGAACCTCGTGGGGTCCGGCAGGCACCGCCTTCAGTTGCGGATGATCCTCCGTTCCGTGGCGACGGCGACCGCACCGGCACGGCTGTCGACACCGAGTTTGTCGTAGATGTGGACGAGGTGTGTTTTCACCGTGGCTTCGGAGATGAACAGGCGCGCGGCGATCTGCCGGTTGATCAACCCTTCCGCCACCAATTGCACGATCTCGGTCTCACGAGGGCTCAGCGCGGGCGCCGGAGCCCGCATGTGCCCGAACAGCCGGGCCGCGACCTGCGGCGCCAACGCGGTCTCTCCACGCGCGGCCGCGTGGATGCCCTTGAAGAGGTCCTCGGGCGGTCCCGCCTTGAGCAGGTAACCGGTGGCGCCGGCGGCCACCGCCCTGGTGATGTCCAGTTCGGCGTCGTAGGTGGTGAGCACCAGCACCTTCGGCGGATCCGGCAGGGCGGTCAGACGTTCGGTGGCGCTCACGCCGTCCGGACCGTCGCCGAGCTGCAGGTCCATCAGCACGACGTCCGGCTTCTGGGCGGTCGCGAAGCGCACGGCCTCTTCGGCGCTCGCGCATTCGCCGATCACCTCGAAGCCGGGCTCACCGGCCAGCAACGCGGCGATACCGGCCCGCACGACCGGATGGTCGTCGACGATCAGCACCCGGACGGTCATCGAACCTCCCTGGTGGGCACGGCGACGGCGAGCGCGGTGCCCTCTCCCGGCGCGCTCTCGACGACCATCTCACCACCGAGTTCGGCGACCCGCTCACCGATCATCCGCAACCCGTTCCCCCGCAAGCCGCTCGCGCGAGTCGAAGCCGGGGTGAAACCGACGCCGTCGTCACGAATGTCGAGGACGACCTTGTCGGCCAGATAGGTCAGTGTGACGGCGGCCTTCGTCGCCCTGGCGTGCTCGCTGACGTTCGCCAGCGCGCTCTGCGCGACCCGGAGCAGACATGCCTCCACTTCGGGTTCCAGGGGATACGGATCCCCGCTGGTCTCGAAGCGCACCGGATGCGTGGCGGCGAACGTGACCTGCTCGGCGAGCGCGCTCAGGGTCTCGCCGAGGTCGGTGCTCTCCAGCCGCGGCGATCCGAGGCCTTTGACGAACCGGCGGGCTTCGTCGAGGTTGTCCCCCGCCGCGTCGACGGCGCGGGACACGTGGGCTTTGGCCAGTTCCGGATCGGTGTCCCACGACCGCTGCGCCGCCTGCAGGAGCATCCGCAGACTCGACAGCCCCTGCGCGAGGACGTCATGGATCTCTCGCGCCAGCCGTTCCCGTTCCTCCACCATCCCGGCCACGCGCTGGCTCTCGGCGAGGTCGATCCTGGTGCGCAGGAGCTCCCCGACGGTCTGACCCAGTTCGTGCCGGTCCCGGTCGAGTTGCAGGAACGTCATCGTGGCCATCAGCGCGACCGCGATGGGCGCGAGCACGATACTCGGATCGAACCCGTCCGCGATCCTCAGCTGGGCGAGGATGGTCGCGACGGTCAGGAGCACGACCACCGCGATCATCATCCGCGGGCGCAGCATCTGCAGGCAGACGAAGAACAACGGCACGGCGCACCAGGCGAAACTCGGCGCGGCCACCACCAGTGCCAGCCAGACCGCGATCACCGCCGTCAGCCACACCGGACGCCACCGGTCGAGCGCCTCCCAGCTCAGCACGCCCGCCACGTAGACCAGCGCGAGCGCGCCGGTGAGCACGAGGATCAACGGGGTGGCACCGCTCAATCCGTGCCCCGCGACGAACCGTGCCACGGACGCGGCGAGCAGCAGGAAGAACCCGGCGTGCATCGCGGCGTTCAGCCCTGTGGTCTCGCCCAGATGCGGTTTCATTCCGGCCCTCCCTTCCTCGCCGATGATCGTATGCGGGGAGGCGGGGTGCTCCGCATCAATCGTTCGGTTGATGCCCGCACCGACCGCTCGGCGCCCGATCGATATCCGCTCTCCCGATTCGCCCCGGCCCGCCAGGCGGGAAAGTCGAGGGAGAACGAAACACCCCCTCACCGCAAAGGAAATCCGATGAACGCCAAGCTCCCCCGCACTCGTCTCGTCCTGGGCATGACGGCCGGCCTCGCGACCGTCGCGCTGGCCACCGGCGTGGGCGCGGCGCAGGCACAGCAGGACCGCAAACCGCAGCCGCCCGCCGCCGCGCAGGCCGTCGTGCAGACCAGCGTGCTCGGCGTCGACGCCGCCACCCGCGCCGCGCAGGCCGCGCTGGACGCCGCCGAGAAGGAGGGCCAGCGGGTCACCGTCGCCGTGATCGACCGGTCGGGCGACGTCCGCGTCCTGCTCAAGGGCGATGGCGCCGGGCCGCAGACGGAGGAGTCCGCCAAGCGGAAGGCCTTCACCGCGGTCTCCTTCGGACAGCCGACCTCCGCACTGGCCAAGAACGCCCAGGGCGACGGTCCGACCATCCGCGACATCCCGGGCACGCTCTTCCTCGGCGGCGGTGTGCCGGTCGCCGCGAACGGCGGCCCGATCGCCGGGATCGGTGTCGGCGGCGCGCCCAGCGGCGACCTCGACGAGAAGTTCGCCGCGGCGGGCCTGCGCGCCATCGGGGAACTTCGCTGATGATCGGTGAGCGGGCGATCGTGGCCCTGCTCACCGCCCTCGTGCTCGGTGCCTGCTCCCCGCAGGCACCGAGCGCACCACCCCCGGCGGCACCGAGCACCACCACCACGCCACCCGCGTCGTCCCAGCCGCCCCGTCAAGGAGTCCCTGTGAGCCAACTCTTCGAAGCCGACGCGAACCGGGTCCGGCAGGCCGTCGACGACGGTGCCGACCTGGAGACCCGTGACGATCGCGGCCGGACCCCGTTGCTCGTCGCCGTCACCGAGAACCGGCTCGACGTCGCCGAGATCCTCGTCAAGGCGGGCGCCGACCCGAACGCGCTCGACGGCCGACACGACACACCGTGGCTGGTCACGGGGGTCACCGGAAGCGTCCCGATGGCGAAGCTGCTGCTCGGAGCCAAGCCGGATCTCACCATCACCAACCGGTACGGCGGGGTCTCGTTGATCCCCGCCTCCGAACGCGGGCACGCCGAGTACGTGCGGCTGGTGGCGGGCAGCGGGATCGACGTCGACCACGTGAACGACCTCGGCTGGACCGCGTTGCTGGAAGCGGTCATCCTCGGCGACGGCGGGCCGCGCCATCAGGAGGTGGTCCGGGCACTCGTCGCCGCAGGTGCCGATGTGAACCTTGCCGACAAGCAGGGCGTCACTCCCCTCGCCCACGCCCGGACCAAGGGCCAGACGGCCGTCGCCCGGATCCTCGAGGAAGCCGGGGCGCACTGACTCCGGCGGAAGAGAGCTCTGAGCTGGCGATTATTTTCTGTTATGCCAATTGACACAAGGCTCTGCGGCTGGCTACGGTTCAGCCGTGGAGCAGGCACGAGGACGGGGCAGGCCGCGCAAGGACCCGGCGGCACTGGCCCGATGGACGCCTCCTGAAGGGTGGTCACGGCTGGTCGCGTGGATCTCCCCTGAAGAAAAGAAGGCACTGAAGCACGTGGCCGTCGAAGCCGACGTTTCCGTGGCGGAGCTGATACGGGCGCTCGCCGGCGGGCTGACCGCCGGCGTCATCACTCCTGAAGAACTCATCGGGCACGTCGTGAAAGGCAAGACAGTCATGGAGAAGATCCCCACGCTTTTCGAGCGCGACGAGCGCTTCCACGTCATCGACAAGCCTCGCGCCGAGTGCGCCTGGGTATTCGACGGCGCCGGAGTGGGAACCGAGAAACTCGACGGCACCAACGTCCGGCTGACCGTGCGCTCGGGACAGCTGGTCCGGGTCGAGCGGCGCCGCAACCCGAGCAAGGCGCAGAAGCAGCAGGGCATCGTGGACGGCTGGTACGTGGACACCGACAGCGAATCCGCCGACGACAAGTGGATCCTCGCGGCGGCCGGGAACACCGACGTGTCCGGCTGGCCGGACGGGGAGCATCCGAGCGAGGCGCTGGGCCCTCGTATCCAGGGCAATCCCCTCGGGCTGGAAGAGCACCGGTGCGTCCCGTTCGATCTCCAGGCACCGGCGTTGCCCGAAGTGCCGCGCAGCTACCACGAACTGCGGGAATTCCTCGACACGCTGGAAAGCCGGTTTTCCCCCGGGCACGTGGCCGAGGGCGTCGTGTTCCACCATCCCGACGGCCGCCGGGCCAAGATCAAGCGCAAGGACTTCCCCCGCGCGGTGACGGCCTAGCCCGCCGCCGCCGGAGGTGACCTCACATCCGGCGGCGGTGTCTCGTCGTACCCGGGACACCACACGCGACCAAGGGGCGAAACCCATGAACGAACCGACGCTCGATCCGGGACTCAAGGCGATCGTGAGTGAGCGGCGCCAGCTGATCGGGCTCGCGTATCGCCTGATCGGCTCCCTGTCCGAGGCCGAGGACGTGGTGCAGGAGACCTACACCCGTTGGTACGCCTTGTCCTCCGCGCAGCGGGAAGCGATCGAGTCCCCGGGAGCCTGGCTGACGACGGTCGCCAGCCGGATCTGCCTGGACCTCCTCGGGTCGGCACGCGCGCGGAGGGAACGCTATGTCGGAGAGTGGCTTCCCGAACCGCTGCCGGGACATGTCGAGTGGACGACCGGGCGGCCGCCCGCCGTCGACCCGGCCGACCGGATCACCCTCGACGAGTCGATCAACATGGCGTTCCTCGTCGTGCTCGAATCGCTGACCCCGGCCGAGCGGGTCGCGTTCGTCCTGCACGACGTGTTCCGTTACGCCTTCGCCGAGGTCGCGGAGATCGTCGGCCGCAGCCCGGCCGCCTGCCGCCAGCTGGCGTCCTCCGCACGACGTCGTATTCGTGCGACGCAGGTCGCGCCTGCCCCGGTCGCCCGGCAGGCCGATCTCGTCAGGGAATTCAAGAAGGCTTGGGAGGCCCAGGACATCCAAGCGCTCATCGGTCTCCTCGATCCCGATGTGAAGGCGGCCAGCGACGGTGGCGGGGTTGTCAGGGCGGCTTTGCATCCGTTCGAAGGAAGCGAAGAGGTCGCTTCCTATCTCATGACGTTGGCGCGGTGGACGTCCGGCCTCGATCTGGTGGAGCGGGACGTCAACGGCCTGCCCGGACTCGTGCTCCAGCAGGCAGGACAGACCGTCGCCGTCTTCGCGTTCCACGTCGCCGGGGACCGCATCCAGCACATCTGGGGGATGCGGAATCCGGAGAAGCTCCGGCCCTGGGCCGGAGCCTGACCGCTACGCCGCGAGGGCGCCGAGTTGCCGTAGCTGGGTGAGGACGTCCACCACACCCCAGATCTCGGCGACCCGCCCTCCGGCGAAGCGGAGGATGAAGATCTCGTTGTAGGAAACGGTCTTCCCGGTGGCGGGCAGTCCCCGGTACTCGCCCTGATGGGTACCGGTGACGGTGTTCCGGCAGACGATCCTGTCCCCGTCGGCGAGTACGTCCTCGGCCTTGACCCGCAGGTCGGGGAAGGCGCGAAGCAGCACCGTCCACACTTGTTTCAGTGCCTGAGCTCCGGTCGTCTCCATCGGTACCGGCGCGTGGAACACCACGTCCGGCGCGACGACCTCGTCGATCGTCTTCTCGATGACGGCGAAGTCGCCGGTGTTGGTCGCTTCGTGGAAGCGGCTGAACGCCGCCCGATTGCGTGCCGTCTCGGTCATGGTCATGCGAACTGCCCCACCCGGTAGTCGCCGCCGGGGTTCTGGACGATGGCGTTCACCCGGTTGAAGGCGTTGATCAGCGAGATCACTCCCACCAGCGCGGCGAGCTGGTCCTCGTCGAAATGCTTGGCGGCGTTCGCCCACGCCTCATCGCTGACTCCGCCGCCGTCGGCCATACGGCAGGCCTGCTCGGTCACCTCCAGCGCGGCACGTTCGGCCTCGCTGAAAACCGTCGCCTCGCGCCAGACGGCGACCAGGTTGATCCGCACGTCCGTTTCGCCTGCGGCGGCGGCTTCCTTGGTGTGGATGTCCAGGCACACCGCGCAGCCGTTGATCTGGCTCGCGCGCATCCGGACCAGCTCCTGGATCGTGAGCGACAGCGGCGAGTCGGCCAGCCCCTTTCCTGCCGAGATCAGGGGCCTCATGAACTTTCCGCCGACCGGGTTGGCGAAGTAGTCGAGCCGCGCGTTCATCGCGTTCTCCTTGCGGTAGTGGATGTTTCTGCCCTACCGACGACGCGGCCGCGCGAAATGTGAGGCCGGGGGTCTCCGCCGAGGTCATCGGGGTTCTCCGAACGCGACCAGGATCTTGCCGTCGACCTGTCCGCTGGCGAGCGGTTCGAGGCCTCGGCCGACCAGATCGTCCAGCTCGATCACGGAGTGGAGCATCAGCGGCGCGAGCGTGCCTTCGGCGAGGATCTCCAATGCCGGAACCAGGTCCTCGTCGCAGACGTGGGCCACGGTCGAGTCGACGGTGACTTCGCGCAGGGTGAGCGCGAACAGATCCACGGCGGGTTTTTCCTTGGGCAGGCCGACGGCCAGCACGCGTCCGCCGGTGGCCACCATCCTCAGCGCCGTCTCGAACTGCCCGGGTGCGCCACTCGCCTCGATCACCACGTCGGCGCCCCGGCCCGCGGTGCTCTCCAAGACCGCGTCGACGACGTCCTCGCGTGCGGAGAGCGTGCGATGGGCGCCCAGCTTCGAGGCGCGTTCGAGTTTGGTCCCGGGGAGGTCGATCACGGTGACCTCCGCTTGCCTCAGATGACCGAGACCGGCCAGGACGAAGGTGCCGATCGCACCGGCGCCGATGACCACGACGGAGTCGCCGTCGCGGACTCCCGCGCGGCGGGCGGCGTGCAGGCCGACCGCCAGCGGTTGCGCCATTCCCGCCGCGTCGAGTGGGAGCCTGTCGGGAATCGGCCTCAACGTCTTGGCGGGTGCCGCGACGTACTCGGCAAGGCCGCCCGGCGCGTTCAGGCCGAGGGTGTAGTAGGCGCGGCAGATGTTGGTACGGCCAAGCGCGCAGCGGTCGCACTGTCCACACCAGACTCCGGCGCCCGCCGCGACGAGTGTGCCCCCGGGCAGCCCGGCACGGCCGTCGACGACCTCGCCGACGAACTCGTGGCCGGGGATCATCGGCCCGAGGTGACCGCTGGCCGGATGCCGCCGGTGCAGCGGCACCATCACCGGCCCGGCCGCCCACTCGGTCGCGTCGGTGCCGCAGATCCCGCTGCGCCGGACGGCGACGAGCACCTCGTCCGCGCGGGGTTCCGGAATCGGGACCCGCTCGATCCGGAGGTCGCGGTTTCCGTGGTACACGGCGGCTTTCATGGTCCCGCTCATGTACCGGCCTCGACTTCGAGCCGGTCGGCGACGGGTTCGTGGGCGCCGGTTCGCGGAAGAAGCAACGTCGCCAGCGCGGCCAGCCCGAAGAAACCGGCGCACACCAGGAGTCCTCCGCTGAAGCCGACGACTCCAGCGAGCCCTGCCAGACCGAAGGGTGCGAAGGCGGAGATACCGCGGCCGACGTTGAAGCAGAATCCCGCGCCTGTCGCACGGGCTCGCGTGGGGAACAGCTCGCCGAGATAGGAACCGAAAATGCCGAAGAAGGCGGTGAACGCGCCGAACAGCGGGCCTAGCCACAGCAGACTCGTCTGATGCGTGGTGAAGGCGTAGACGGGTAGCGTGAGCGCGACGCCGAGCAGGGTCAGGATGATCGTCCGCCGGCGGCCGACCCGGTCGGCGAGCATGCCGAAACCGTTGTATCCCAGGAACATTCCGAGGTTCAGGATCGTCACGAACAGGGCGACGTCGCCCGCGGGGAGACCGCGTTCGGCGGTGAGATAGGTCGGCAGCCAGGTCGTCGCGCCCCAATAGCCGGTGAGCGCCAGCGCGGCCATGAGCGTGCCCAGCAAGGTGGTCCGGCGCAGCGATCCGCTCAGCACGTCCCGTACGGTGACCGCGTGCTCGGTCCGCTGCACCTTGTGCGCGACCCAGTCGGCCGACTCGCGGAAGAACACCAGCACGACGAGTACGGGCACGGCCACCGCGGTTCCGGCGACGAGGAACATCAGCCGCCAGTCCGGCAGGAACTGTCCGGACACCACCGCGGCGAGTGCGCCTCCGGCGGGGAAGGCACTGATCACGAACGCGGCGGCGCGGCCCCGGTGCCGCGAAGGCCAGGTCTCGACCACGTACGCCGACACGACGCTCCACACCGCGCCGAGCCCGATCCCGGCGAGGAACCTCAGGACCAGGAACACGGCGAAGTTCGGCACGACCGCCAAAGCCGCGGTGAACACCCCGAAGATGACCAGCGACGCGATCAGCGCCTTCTTCCGGCCGAAGTTGTCCGCCACGTAGCCGCCCGCGACACTGCTGACCCCGATGCCCAGCAACGTCGCGGTCGCGAGGAGACCCGCTTGCGTCGCGGACAGGCCCATGTCGTGCCGGATCGCCGGGAGCGACAACGACAGCAGGACGATTTCCAGCGCGTCGAACAGATACGCGAGGAAACACCCGCCCAACACGATCCATCGGGTACTTCGCATCTTGCGCCTCCACAGTGAGGTTTCCGGGCAGGGGGAACCGGACGGCCACCGTGATGGGGGCCGCCGGGCGGGGAAGCGGGGTCAGGCCGGCTCGGCGACGAGCACGAGATCGAAGGTCAGGCTCGCCCATTCACCTGCGGGCCGGGAGCCGTCTGGAGCGGTGCCGCCGTGGTGCTTCCCGCTCTCCACGACGAGACCTTCCTTGACGCCGAACACGGCATCGTCGTCCAGGTAGGGGTCGCCGTCGAGGAAGATATGCGTGATCAGCGTCCGATGCCCCGGCGCGGTGACCTTGAAGTGCAGATGCGCGGGCCGCATCGGCCCCCGGCCCGCCGCCTTCAGCAGATCGCCGACGGGGCCGTCGTGCGGGATCGGATAGGGCGCCGGCAGGACCGACCAGAACCGGTATTCGCCGTCCGGCCCGGTGCGCAGCCAGCCCCGCCCCGCCGTGCGGTCATCGGTGTACTGGACGTCGTAGAAGCCGTCCTCGTCGGCTTCCCAGACGTCCACCCGCGCGCCCGGGATCGGGGTGCCGTCGGTGTCGCGGACCTGCCCCGACACATGGCACGGTGTCCCGGCGGCACCGCGCGCGATGTCGCCGCCGAGCGGGATCTCCGGTGAGTCGTCGACGAAGAAGGGACCGAACACCGTCGCTTCGGTCGCCCCGGGCACCTTCGGCTCGTTGATGGCGACGGTCAGCATGGACAGGCCGAGGACGTCGGACAGCAGGATGAACTCCTGGCGGCGGTCGTCGGTGATCTGCCCGGCGCGGGTGAGGAACCCGATGGCCGCCTCCCATTCCTGTTCGCTCAGGCGGACGTCCCTGGCGAAGGCGTGCAGGTGGCGGACGAGGCTCCGCATGACCTGCCGCAGCCGTGGATCGGTGGTCCCGTCGAAACTGGCCAGCACCTCGTCGGTCACGGCCTGTTCGCGGTCCGAAGCGGGGCTCATGGGATCTCCTTCGCGGGATCGGTTCCGGCCCAGGCGGCACGCAGCAGGGCACCGAGGCCGTCGGCGGTGACCGGACGCGGGTTGTCGGCGGGAGCGAGCGCGAGGATGTCTTCGAGCACGACGTCGGCGTAGTCCTCTCGCAGGCCGAGTTCCCGCAAACCGGCAGGCACGCCGAGCTTTTCGCCGAGCCGCCGCAATCCCTCGACAGGGTCGGCGAAGCCGAGCGCGGAAGCGATACGGGAAGCCGCTTCGGGGGCGGCGGACGCGTTGAACGCCAGGACGTACGGGAGCACGATCGCGTGGGTCCGCGCGTGCGGGAGGTCGAAGGCGCCGCCCAGGACATGACAGATCTTGTGGTGCAGCCCCGATCCCGCCACCGCGAACGCCGAGCCGGCGAGATACGCGCCGAGCAGCAGCTCGGTACGCGCGTCGAGGTCGCCGGCGTCGGCGGCGACGGCGGGCAGTCCGGCGGCGAGATGCCGGATCCCGTCTTCGGCCATGGCGCTCGACACCGGATTCCGCCGGGGCGCCCAGAACGCTTCGACACAGTGCGCCATCGCGTTCAGTCCACTCGCGACGGACAGGTCCACGGGCAGCGTCAGGGTGAGTTCGGGATCGTAGACGACCGTCCGCGGCAGCACCCGCGAGTCGGTGCCGGTGCGTTTGCGGCTCTCTTCCGTCAGTCCCCACACCGGGGTGACCTCGGATCCGGCGTACGTGGTGGGCACGGCGACGATCGGCAGTCCGGTGGTGAGCGCGACGGCCTTGGCCGTCCCGGTCGTCGATCCCCCGCCGACGCACAGCACGAGATCCGCTCCGGCCGCGGCCGCACGGGCGCGTTCGGCGACCTCGACCGGGACGTGCGGACGGACTCCCGAGAACGTCGCCGCGATCCGGTCCGCGAACGGGGCGCACAGTTCACGCGCCAGGTCCGCCTCCGAATCCGCCGCGACGAGCAGGATCCGCCCGGCGCCGAACGCGTCGACCTCGTTCGGCAGCCCGGTCCGCGCGACACCGGGACCGAACACCACCCGCGCGGGCAACGCGTCGTAGACGAAGGCGTTCATCGCGCGGGCTCCGGCAGGACGGTGGGCTGATACGCCAGCAGCAACCAGCGCTCGTCCTCGCGCACCCACACGGCGAGGGACCGGTTCGCGAGGGTCTTGCGCGTCCCGCCCGCGGTGATGTCGGCGTGCATCTGTCCCACCACGGCCGCGGTGTCCCCGGCCACCGTGATCCGGTCAACGGGATGGTCGATGCGGTGGTAGACGTAGAAACCCGAACGCAGCTTGTCCAAATAGGACTCAAGGGTGTCGGTGACCGCGTTCGAATGGGTGTACGCGAGTTCGGGATGGGCGTGCGCGGCGAAGGCGGCGAAATCACCGGCGATCACCGCCTCGTACCGGGCGTCCTCGAGGGCGCGGATGGTCGATTCGACGTCGCCGCTGGTCATGAGCGTGCTTCCTCCTTGGTCACCGGCCGGTTGCGCAGCCGCAGCGCCGCGAGCACCTGGGCCATGTCTTCTTCGCCGTGCCCTGTCGCCGTCGCCTCGTCCAGCACGGCGTAGGCGGCTTCCGCCCCCGGCAGGACGAGTCCGGCGGCGAGTTCGAGAGCGAGGCCGAGATCCTTGCGGATCAACGAGATCGGGGCCGCGACACCGGCGGACGCCGGGGCCAGGAACGCCGCCTCCTTGTAACCGACATAGGGCGCGCCCGCCGCGCTCGCGCGCAGAACGTCATAGAAGACCTTGAGATCCAGCCCGCCCGCCTCGGCGATGAGCAAGCCCTCGGCGACGCCTTGGCTGAGGGTGGCGAGCACGGCGTTGACCGCCAGTTTCGCCGCGGACCCCGAACCGGCCGGACCGGTGTGGAACTGTGCCGACGTCATCGCCGCGAGGATCGGGCGGACCCGTTCGAACTGCTCCGCGGTGCCGCCGACCATGGTGGTGATCGTCGCCGCCTCGGCCATCGACACGCTCCCGGACACCGGCGCGTCGATGACGTCCACCGGCCCGGTCCGGGCCAGTTCCTTCACGAGCGCGGGTCCGACGGTGCCCATGACCACGTGCAGGTGGTCCCGTCCGGCACCGGCCAGCCCGGTCAGCACCAGATCCCGCGTCGCCGCGCCGTCCGGCAGCATGCTGATGGACAGCTCCGCCTCGGTGAGCCCGGCCGCCGAGCCGACCGCCGTGACGCCCTCCGGAACCCGGCCGAGACCCGGGTCATGGGCCAGGACCGTATGCCCCGCCCGTACGAGCCGGAGGGCCATCGGCAGCCCCATCCGGCCGAGGCCGGCGAATCCGATCAGCACGGCATCTCCTCTCCGTCGCCCTTGCCTTGCTCAAGTGTTCACTAATATTGAACACTTGAGCAGTGACGTCAAGTGGCAGCGGACGAGAAGTCCTCAGTCGCGAGCGCCCTTCACGGACGGGACACCCAGCAGTGCCAGAGCCTCGACGGCATTGGACGGTCGCACCGGGTTCTCGCCGGCGAGCCCTCCGACCTGGGATTCCACCCATTCGCGGGTGTGGTCGAGGTCGCGCCTGCCGGATACGAACCACACGCCGCGCGCGGGTTCGGTGCCGTGATTGAGGTACATGTGCGGACGGGTCGAGTCGAAACACAGCGAGTCGCCCGGTGCGAGCAGATGCCGATCGAAGTCGAGCAGCAGGGTCAGCTCACCCGAAAGCAGGTACGCGTACTCGGTTCCGCTGTGCCGCATCAGTTTCCGGTCGACCGAACTGGCCGCGCCGGGCTCATAGGTGACCAGAAGGGCGTCGACGTCGGTCTGGCCGCCGACGGCGAGCCGCTCCCACCGGACGCCGTTCGCCATCTCGAGGACGGGGTTGTCCGCAGCGCGCTGGACGACCCCGGAAGACGTCGGCGCGACCGGCCGCTCCGGGGCGGCGGGCGTGCCCGCGCCGATGCCGAGCAGTTCGTCGAGCGAGATGCCGAGGTGGCTGACCAGCGCGTACAGCGTGCTCACCGAAGGCTGCGACCGCCCCGTCTCGACTTGCGAGAGCAGGCTCGCCGAGATTCCGGCGGCGGTCGCCACCTTGCGCAGGCTCAGCTTGCGTTCTTCCCGCGCCTGCCGCAGCGCGGGCCCGATCCTGTCCTCCACCGCGAGCCCCCTTGCACCTCAGTTCGACGGCACTGGACAGTACCGCCGGGTTCGAGCCTCCGCACCGGTCAGGGTGACCTGCGGCGCGTCTCACTTGACAGTACCGTTCAGTAGCATTAAACACTGCGACGCAACCCGCTCACCGATCCGGAGGCACCGATGCCCACTACCGAACCGACGATCGAGGCCGTGCTGGCCGGGCGCCCCGTCTCACGCGAAGACGTGCGCGCGTGGGAGACGAAGCGGATGGGCAAGGCCGCCGCGAAGATCGGCCTCCCGGCGCCGACCGGCGAACTCTCCCTGATGCGGACGGCCTTCGCCGACGCCAAACTGGCCCTCGGCCCGGACGAGATCCGCCGCCGCCTCGGCCGGGACATCCGCCGGGCGGACGCCGTCGCGCGGACGTCCACCCACCTTTCCCGCGGCAGGCGGGTCACCAGCACCTGCGACCTCTTCGTGCGCGGGGCAGGGACCGCCGCCGAATTCCTCGCCTGGTTCGACGACACCGGCCGGGACGACTACGCCCGCAGCATGATCGCCGCCAACCCGGACCACTTCCTGATCGACACCGCCCCCGACGGGCGGCAGGAGGTCATCGAGACGACCGGCGGCAGTCCGCTCGCGACCCGGTTCCTGGTCGACTACACCGACACCGCGGAGATCGTCACCCACCGGGACGCGGCGTTCCCGCTCGAAGCGTCGGGCGTCGCCAGGTCCGGGTCGGGGCTGGCCATCGGCGGGGTCCGGCACGAGTTCCGCGACCACGCCGACGGCTTCCACGCCCACCTCTGCGTCGAGTTCCCGCGGCTCACGATGCCCACGATGGTCACCCAGCACCGGATGCACCTCGCCTGCGAGTTCTCGAACTGGATCACCCTGGCGTTCGCACGCTGACCACGCCGTCCCGCTCGGCCACGCGCTCGACCTTGCCGACCAGGAAGACGTAGGACAGGATCCCGGCGACCGTGATCACCGTCATGTAGGCGAAGCCGGGCGCGAAACTGTCGTCGGTGACGATCAGGCCGATGACGATCGGCGTGGCGATCGACGACAGGTTCCCGATGAAGTTGAACATCCCGCCGGTCAGCCCGAGCAGCCGCCGCGGCGCCAGCGCGGAGACCAGTGACCAGGTGATCGACGCGAGCCCGTTGCCGAAGAAGGCGATGGACAGGATCACGATGACCATCGTGGTCGAGTCGGTGAACCCGGCCGTGACCATCACGGTGCTCAGCAGCAGCCCGGCGATGATCGGGCCCTTGCGCGCCACTCCGAGCGAAGCGCCGCGCCGTACCAGGAAGTCCGACAGGACACCGGAAACCAGCACGCCCACCAATGCCGCGATGAACGGCAGCGACGCGAGGAAACCGGACTTGATGTAGTCCATTTCCCGGTACTCGACGAGATACGTCGGGAACCAGGTGAGGAAGAACCAGAGGGTGGAGGTCAGGCAGAACTGTCCGAAGTAGATTCCCCACAGCTTCCGGCTGCCCAGTACGGTCGCCAGATCCGCGCGCGTGACGCGGGCCCGCTCCGGCCGCTCGCGCGGCAGGTCCACCAGGCCGCCGCCGGACCGGATCAGCTCCACCTCGGCCTCGTTGGCCCGCGACTCACGTGGTTCGCGGTACTTCGCGTACCAGAGCACGGCCCAGAGGATGCCGACCAGACCGGTGGCGATGAACACCCAGTGCCACGAAAGCACGGTCTGCAGCCAGGACAGCACGGGCGTCAAAAGGGCGAGGCCGATGAACTGACCCGAGGTGTAGAAGCCGATCGCCGTGGCACGTTCGCGTTCCGGGAACCAGACGGTCGCGATCTTGCTGTTGATCGGATAGGCGGGCGCCTCGAAGACGCCGACCATCAGCCGCAACGCGATCAGCGCGACGAACCCGCCGATGATCCCCATGAAGAACGTCGCGAGCGACCAAAGGATCAAGCAGCCCGGATAGAGCAACCGTGGCGGGATCTTGTCGACCAGCCAGCCGCCGGGCAGTTGCAACGCGGCGTAGGTCCAGCCGAAGGCCGACAGGAGGATGCCCTGTTCCGCTTTGGACAGATCGAGCTCGCCGGCGATCGCGGGCATCGCGATCGACAGGTTCGACCGATCGAGGTAGTTGATGACGACGGTGATGAACAGCATCACCGCGATGAGCATCCGGAACCTGGTGGGACGCACGGCGGTGGTCATCGCGCTCACCATTCCGCGAAGGAGCCGTCGGCGTGCCGCCACACCGGATTCCGCCAGCGATGCCCCTCGGCCGCCCGTTCGGCGACGTACTCCTCGTTGATCTCGATGCCCAGCCCGGGCCCGCGGGGGATGGCGACCTGGCCGTCGTCGTAGGCGAACACCGACGGATCCGCCAGGTAGTCGAGGAGATCGTTCCTCGTGTTGTAGTGGATCCCGAGGCTCTGCTCCTGGATGGTCGCGTTGTAGCAGCCCGCGTCGATCTGCAGGCAGGCCGCCAGCGCGATCGGGCCGAGCGGGCAGTGCAGCGCGAGGCCGACGTCGTACGCCTCGGCCATGTGCGCGATCTTGCGGGCTTCGGTGATGCCGCCGCAATGCGACGGGTCCGGTTGGATGATGTCGACGGCGCCCGACACCAGCACGGTCTTGAAATCCCACCGCGAGAACAGCCGCTCGCCGAGCGCGATCGGGATCGGCGAGTTGCGGAGGACGTCGGCGAATCCGTCGACGTGCTCGGAAAGCACCGGCTCTTCGACGAACATCAGCCGGTACGGCTCCAGTTCGCGCAGCAGGACCTTGGCCATCGGTTTGTGCACGCGGCCATGGAAGTCCACCCCGATGCCGATGTTCGGGCCGACCGCTTGGCGCACCGCGTCCACATTGGCCACACAGCGGTCGACCTTGTCCCAGGTGTCCAGATAGGACAGTTCCTCGGTCCCGTTCATCTTCACCGCGCTGAACCCGCGGTCCACCACCTCGCGCGCGGCGCGGGCGGTCTCGGCCGGGCGGTCGCCGCCGATCCAGGAATACACCTTGATCGCCTCGCGCACCCGGCCGCCGAGCAGTTCGTGCACCGGGACACCGAGCGCCTTGCCCTTGATGTCCCACAGGGCCTGGTCGATACCGGCCAGCGCGCTCATGTGGAGTCCGCCGCCCCGGTAGAACCCGCCGCGGTACAGGACGGTCCACAGATCCTCGATCTGCGAGGGGTCTTTGCCGATCAGGTAGTCGGAAAGCTCCTCGACGGTCGCCGCGACCGAAGCGGCCCGGCCCTCCAGGACCGGTTCGCCCCAGCCGGTGACGCCCTCGTCCGTTTCGATCTTCAGGAACGACCAGCGCGGCGGCACCTGGTATGTCGTCATTGACACGATCTTCATGGTTCTTTTTCCTATTCCTGGTGCCAGATCTCGGAAAGTGCGCGGGCACGGACGCCGACCGCGCCGGCGGTGTCACCCGGCCGGTAGAGGCAGGAACCGAGCCCCGCCCCGGCCGCCCCGGCGGCGGCCCAGGCCGCCAGGTTCGTTTCGTCGACCCCGCCGACCGGCAGCAGTCCGACGTCGCGCGGCAGCACGGCGCGCCACGCCTTCATGCCCCCGATCCCGACCGCGTCGGCGGGGAACAGCTTGAGATACCGGGCGCCCGCGGCCAGCGCGGCGAACGCCTCGGTCGGCGTCGCGACGCCGGGATACGGCGTCATCCCCTCGGCCACGGCGGCGGCGATCACCGCGCGATCGGTGTTGGGCGCCACGATCAGCCGCGCCCCGGCCGCCTTCGCCCGGCCGACGTCTTCGGTGGTGAGCACGGTGCCCGCGCCGATCTCGCACCGGTCCCCGAACGCGTCGGCGAGCAGGCGGACGCTCGCGAACGGTTCCGGTGAGTTCAGTGGTACCTCGATGGCGGGGAATCCGGCGTCGACGAGCGCCCGGCCGACGCCGACGACCTCGGCCGGGGTCACCCCGCGCAGGATCGCGATCAATCCGGTCACGGTTTCAGTGTCCTTTCGAGACGGTCTTCGAGCAGTCCGGCGGCCGTCGCGATCCGCCACAGCCCGCGGGCGGTGACCTCTTCGGACAGCACGATGGCCTCCACTCCCCTTCCGGCGAGGGCGGTGGCGTAGCGACGGCAGAGTTCGTCCGCGCCGCACAGCACCACGCGGGTGTCGGTGTCACGCAACAGATGCGAGACCTCGTCGGCGATCAGGACGCCGGAGAGGTAGTCGGGCAGCGACTCCGGTTCCAGGACGCCGTCGAGCACGAGCGGGCGAGCGCCGAACGCCTCGGTGGCGAGCCCGCGCGAACGCCGTCCCGCGGCGAGGCCCCGCGAGAACGCCTCTTCGTCGGCGACCGGATCAGCGGCTGTGCGGGCGAGGATGCCGTGCGCGATCAGCAATCCGTACAGTTCGCCGGTCATCGCGGTGGTGAATCCGGTGACGACCCCGTCCTCGACGCGGACCCATTTGCTGTGCGTACCGGGGAGCACCACGGTGAGCGGTCCGCCGGGGTCGCCGAGCGCTTCGAGCACGCCGACCAGTTGCGTTTCCTCGCCGCGGATCACGTCGCCGGGGTGCACGCCGGACGGGATCCGCAGTCCCGGCACGAGATGGAGCTTCCCGTCGCGATGCGACACGGGGACGAGCGACGGGAAGTCGAGTCCGGCCGGGACGGTGCGGTAGCCGGAGTCGGTCCAGCCCTGCGCGCTGCCCACCATGCCGGCGGCGAGGGCGGGCAGCCCGGGGAACGCGGCGAGCCAGTCTCCGCAGGTCTTCCGGAAGGCGGACTCGTAGGCGGCCGCCCTGGCCCGCGGGTCGCGGAGGTCCACGTCCTCGGTCGTGGTCAGCAGTCCACGCCCGGCGCCGCGGGCGGCCAGGATCCCGCCGTCCGCGCCGAGCAGCCAGGCACGCTGACCGGAGGTTCCCCAGTCGAGCGCGATCAAGGCGGGTTCGGTGTCGGTCACGAGCGACATCGTGCGGGCGCGTTCCCGATAATGCGATCGCCGTCCCTATATGTAGGATTCCGGTATGTCCGACACGGCACCGCCCGGCACCCAGACGCTCGCCCGCGGCCTCGCGCTGATCCGCGCGGTCGCCAGTGGCGCGACCGACCTCCGCGGCCTGGTCGAGGACACCGGGCTGGGCCGCAGCACCGCGCACCGGCTGGTCCAGCTGCTGGTCAGCGAGGGTTACCTGCGCAGCGGCCGGGACGGCTACGCGCTCGGGCCCACCTTGATCGAGCTGGGTTTCCAGGCCCTGCACGGCAGTCCGCTGCCGGTGGTCGCCCGGCCGGTGCTGGAGGAGCTGGCGGAGCAGTTGCGCGACACCGTGCACCTGGCCGTCCGCGACGGGGATTCGGTGCTGTACCTGGACAAGCTGCCCGGTTCACGGGGCGCGGAGATGCGTTCCCGGATCGGGCACCGGATGCCGTTGACCCGCACCGGTGTCGGTATGGCGCTGCTGCTGGACTCCGCGCCGGAATGGCGGGACCTCTACCTGGCCGAGACACCCGTGGAACCCGGCAGGGTGCGCCCGGAAGACGTCGACGCGTTCCTGGCGCGTATGCGCGAGTACGCGGAGTCCGGGGTGGCGATGGACCTGGAGGACAACGAACCGGGGATCCGCTGTGTCGCGGCGCCGATCCGGGACGCCACCGGCGCGATCGCCGGGGCCATCAGTGTTTCGGCGACCCGGCCGTACATGCCCGCCGCCCGGATGCGCGGCCTGAACCGCGTCGTCGGCCGCGCGGCCCGGCAGGTCTCCGCCGGCCTCGGCCACCGCGAGCCCTGAGCCGCCGGCGCGTCAGATCCCCAACGCACCGACGAGCAGGGCGCTGACGGCGTCACGGTTGGCGGGGACGTCCTCCCAGCGCAACCTCCGTCCCGCCTCGACCACCACCCCGAAACCGGCGTGCACGAGCACCCTCGCCTGACGCTGGTCGAGCTCCGGCCGCGCCGACCGCAAATGCCGTTCCCAGACGGCGATGTGCTCGCGCTGCGCGCTGACCAAAGGACGTTGCAGGGCCGCGGGCAGACCCGCGAGTTCGGCGTTGGCGACACTGGTGAGCGCGGTGTACTCGAAGCTGTAGGCGACATAGGTCCGCGCCAGCGCGAGCAGCGCGTCGCCCGGGCCCTCGACGCCGCGAAGGTTCTGTTCCACCGCCTGGGCCAGGATTCCCGCGGCCTGCAGGCAGGCGGCGGCGAGGATGTCGGCCTTGCCGGGGAAATAGCGGTAGAGCGCGGACGGCACCAGCCCGACGGCTTCGGCGATCCTGCCGTTCGTGACGTTGGCGAACCCGTCCCGTTCGAACAGCGGGATGGCCGCCGCGATGATCTCGAAACGGCGGGTGCGCGGCTCCGGATTGGACGGCAACTCGACGGCGTGCGCGCCCCCGGCACCCGCCGCCGGATCGGTCGCGACCACTCGCAGGGCGGACTCGACGAGTACCTCTTCGACCCGGCGCTGGGCGATCGAGGTGCGGTGCATCGTGATCGAGCCGATCACGCCGAGGGCGGCGACGGCCCGCAAGCCCTCGTCGGGGAGCGGGTACTCCCGGCGCACCGCCTCGGCGACCCGGTCCACCACCTGCCCGAACTTCAGCGCGAGCGACTGCCGGTCCTCGCGTTCGAGGTACCGGGATTCCCAGCGGTACAGGCCGCTGGACGCGCGATGGACGACCGTCCCCTGCGTGACGGCGGCGAGCACGTCCGCCAGCGGCGCGCCGGGCGCCACCTCGTCGAGCGTGGCGACGAGCCGGTCGGCCATGACGTTCGCGCACGCGGCGAACAACGCGTACTTGTTCGGGAAGTGCCGGTACAGGGCCGCCGCGGTGATGCCCACGTCGGCGGCGATCTCCTCCATCGACGCCGCGTGGTAGCCGTGCTCGCTGAAGATCCGCCCGGCCGCGTCGACGATCTGCTGCTTGCGGTGGCGCGGCCGGACGGCCGCGGTCGACTCGGCGCTCATGCCGGGAAGTCAACCACGAACCGGATCACCACCAGCGGAAACTGCCGGGCAGGTCGGCGTCGCGATGTGATTTTCGATTAACTTATCGCTTCTCAACCGGCGGCTTGGCATGCATACTGGCCACGCGAGAGGTCCCGTTCCGACACCTGAGGATGGCCATGTCGACCGCTTCGGCTCCCGCCTCGTCCTTCCGGCACCACTGGATGGCGCACGCGGCCACGCACGCGATGATGCGACCGGACAGGCCGGCTCTGCGGTACCTCGGCGAGACGACCACCTGGGCGGAACTCTCACAACGGTCGTTGCAATTGGCCGCCGCCCTGGCCGCGCGAGGTGTCACCGAGGGCGATCGCGTGGCGACGCTGACCTTGAACCATCCGTGGTTCGTGGAGACCGTGTTCGCGGCGAACAGCCTGGGCGCCATGGCCGTCCCGCTCAGTTTCCGCCTCGCGGCGGCGGAGCTCGACTACATCCTGGCCGACTGCACGCCGTCCGCCATCGTCGTCGACGCGGGATTGCTCCCCCTGCTCGACGCCGCGCCGAACGCCGCGTCGATCGGGACCGTGCTCGTCATCGGTGAGCCGGACGACGCCGAAGGGCGCACGGAGTACGAGGGATTCCTGACCGCGCACGAACCGTTGGAACTGCCCGACGTCAGCGAGGAATCGACGGCGCTGATCATGTACACCTCGGGCACCACCGGCAGGCCGAAAGGGGTGATGCTGTCCCATCGCAACCTGCAGATGCAGGCGATCACCTGTATCCGGGCGATGAAGATCTTCGACGACACCGACGTCGCCTTCCTGACCGCGCCGTTCTTCCACATCGCGGGCCTGGGTTCGATCGTGGCGAATTTCCTGGTCGGCGGGGTGGTCGTGATCCACCCGCTGGGCGCCTTCGATCCGCGAGCGGTGCTCGACGCCTACGAACGCGAAGGCGCCACCGTGGTGTTCAACGTTCCCCAGCAATGGGATCTGCTCTGCGCCCAGCCGGACATCGCCGAACGGAAGCTGAAACTGCGGATCATCAGCTGGGGTGCCGCTCCCGCGTCGAGGGCGACGCTGCTCGCCATGGCCGAGAAGTTCCCCGGCGCCCTGAATGTGGCCGTGTTCGGCCAGACCGAGACCTCCCCGATCACCTGCGTGCTCAGCGGCGAGGACTCGACGCGCAAACTCGGCTCCGTCGGCAAACCGATCCCGACGCTCCAATACCGCGTCGTGGACGACGACATGAACGACGTCGCGCCGGGCGAAGTGGGCGAGATCGTCTACCGCGGGCCCTCGGTGACGAAGGGCTATTGGAAGAAACCCAAGGAGACAGCGGAAGCCTTCGCCGGTGGCTGGTTCCATTCCGGCGATCTGGTTTCGCAGGACGAAGACGGTTTCATCTGGGTGGTCGACCGCAAGAAGGACATGATCATCAGCGGCGGCGAGAACATCTACTGCGCCGAAGTGGAGAACGCGATCTCCGCGCATCCGTCGGTGCGGGAGGTCGCCGTGATCGGACGGCCCGACGAGCGCTGGGGCCAGGTGCCGGTCGCTTTCGTCGCCGCGACGGAGCCCGAACCGTCCTTGGCCGAACTGGTCGAATTCCTCGACGGCAGGCTCGCTTCGTTCAAGATGCCCAAGGATCTCGTGGTGGTCCCCGAACTCCCGCGCAACGCGGGCGGGAAGGTGGTCAAAGGTTCGCTTCGCGAGCTGGACGAAAAACGATCGTGAATCACTCATCGGCACCTACCAAGGAAGTTAGGTAAGTAAATGAGCGATCTCAGCAGGAGGAACGTCCTGTCCCTCGGCGTCGCACTGGGCCTGGTGGGCGCGGCGAGCGTCGCCCCCGCCTGGGGCGCGACTCAGACCGGTACCGCGGCCGACCCCTGGTGGGTCTGGGACGACGAGATCGACCGCATCATGGCGGGGGTTCTCGAAGCGGGCCAGGTGCCCGCGGTCAACACCGCGCTGCGGTCCTGGGTGGACAACAACGATCCGCTCCCCGGCGGCCTGCCCGCCGATCTGGCGGGCCACCTCCAGCGTGTCAACCGGTTGCCGTCCTGGGCCGACCCCGCGAAACTGCGCCGCGCGGCCGATTTCAACCGGCGCAAGGACACCTATCTGTTCATGCTGTACGGCCTCGGCAGCGGCATCATGAGCACGGTCATCCCGCGTGAGGCCAAATCGGTCTACTGGTCCGCGGGCGGGGCCGACATGCAGGACCGCGCGGCCAAGACGTTCACCTTCGGCTACGACCTGAGCGACCTGAACGCCTTCGAGCCCGACGGCCAGTTCGTGGTCACCGCCAACAAGACGCGGCTGGTGCACGCCGCGGTGCGGCATCTGCTGCCGCGGTCGCCGTACTGGAAGGCCGTCGCGGACGAGCGGATCCCGATCAGCAACGGCGACATCCTGGTGACCTTCCACAGTCTCGGCACCTACGTGCACCGGAAGCTGCGCGAATGGAAGGTCCCGATGTCGGCCGCCGACGAGGACGCCTTCCTCCACATGTGGCAGGTCGCCATCCATCTGCTCGGCGTGCGGGAGGAGTTCATCCCGAAGTCGTGGGCGGCCGCCTACGCGCAGTCGGCGCAGGTGCTCACCCCGATCCTTTCCCCTTCGCACGAAGGAAAAGAGCTCGCGGAAGATCTGCTGGGGCTGACCGCACAGGTCGATCTGGGCGTCACACGGGGATTCCTGAACGAATTCGTGCGCTACGTGCTGAGCGACGCGATCGGCGACTGGCTCGGGCTGCGCCGCGACTACGCGTCCGCGGCCCTCATCCGCACCGCGTGGCCGGCCTACATCGCGTTCCGCGAGGGGCTGATCCCGATCATGCCTGCCGGGTTCTACATGTTCGACCAGATGGTGCGCGCGCTGGCGATGTTGTTCCTCAACAAGGGCACTTCACCGACGACGACCCCGATCACCATCCCCACCGGGAACCGGGCCGGCACCTGACCGCCTCGTCACCTCGTGAGTGGTTAGGACGGTTCTAACCGTCCTTATCACTCACGAGGCCGAAAGACTTATCGACGTGACAGTTTTTCGCTTCTCAGTAGTTTCCACGACGCGCGCCCGGCCGGGTCCCCGCTATATCTGGAAAACCGTTCCGGCTCCGGAACGGTTCTTCCGAGAGGACATGCGCGATGAAGCGTGGATCACGATGGGGCGCCGCGGTGCTCAGTGCGGTGACCGCACTGCTCGTGGCGGCGGCACCGGCTGACGCCGAAGAGAATCCCTATGCCCGCGGCCCCGCTCCGACGAACGCCAGCATCGAGGCGGACCGGGGATCGTTCCAGACCGCGACCGAGAAAGTCCCCGCCGGACAAGGTTTCGGCGGCGGGACGATCCATTACCCGACCGAAACCGGCCAGGGCACTTTCGGCGCGATCGCGATCGCGCCCGGCTTCTTGGAAACGGAGAGCGCGATCGCCTGGTACGGCCCGCGTCTGGCGTCCCAGGGATTCGTCGTCATCACGTTCTCCACCAAGAGCACCTGGGACACTCCGGACGTCCGGTCCGATCAGCTGCTCGCGGCTCTGCGGTACGTGACGGACAAGAGCCAGGCCAAGGACCGCGTCGACCCGGGCAGGCTCGCCGTCATGGGCCATTCGATGGGCGGCGGCGGATCGTTGATCGCCGCTCAGAAAGCGCCCACGCTGAAGGCCGCCATCCCGTTGACGGGCTGGAACCCGAACACGACGTTCTCCGATTTGAAGGTCCCCACGTTCGTCGTCAGTGCCCAGAACGATTTCATCGCCCCGGACGGCTCGCATTCCCGGCCGTTCTACCAAAGCCTTCCCGAATCGCTGGACAAGGCGTACATGCTGCTGGCCGGCGCCGGTCACATGGCGCCGACGAAACCGAACGTGACCATCGCGAAGTACAGCCTTTCGTGGCTGAAACGCTTCGTCGACGAAGACACCAGGTACGACCAGTTCCTGTGCCCGCTCCCGGCGAACGACCCGAAGATCGCCGTATATCGGGGAAGTTGCCCGCTCGGCTGACGCAAGGGGCGCGACCGCTGTGACCTCGGCGGGTCACAGCGGTCCGCGGTCCCGTTGCTCGACCCAGACGGCCAGCTGGGTCCGGTTGGCGAAGTCGAGCTTGTGCGAGATGTGCTGCAGATGCGTCTCGACCGTGCGCCGGGCGATGACCAGTCTCGCCGCGATGTCCCGGTTGCTCAGCCCGGCCGCGACCAGCCGCGCGATCTCCGACTCGCGCGGCGTCAGCGGCGGAAGATCGGCCGGTTCGCCGACGGACGAAGCCTCGGGACCGGCCAGGGCGTCGTGCGGATTCCGGCGCCGCCCCTCGGCGAAGGCCAAGTCGAACCTCTCCGCCCCCAAGGCGTTCCGGGTGGCGTCGTGGAACATCCGGTGCGCCGCGGTGACGGCCACGTCGGGCTCGGCGCTGCAGCGGTCCCAGAGCGTGGCGGCGGTCCCGAACAGTTCCGCCGCCCGGACCCACTCCTCGCGCCTCGCCGACACCCACGCCAGACCGTCCACCCGGTAGGCCGCGGACAGCACGTCGGAAGCGCGGAGGTCGATCTCCAGCGCGGAGCGGATGAATCGCTCCCCGGCGTCGAGATCACCGCCGAAGCAGACTTCGGCGACACCCAGCCCGAACAGGGCCATGGAGCGATACCGCTCCTCCCCCGCCTCCTCGCACAGACGGCGCATCGAGCCCAGCAGCTCCCGCGCTCCCGGCAGGTCTCCTCGGTAAGCCAGCGCGACGCCCTGCAGGAACATCGGATGCAGCTGGCGCCGTACATCGCCGCGTTCGCCGAAGAGCCGCACGGCCTCCGCCGCGTCCACCATCGAATTCGGCTCGGTGGCCAGCATCTTCACGAAGGCCCGAGCGTGAGCGATGTAGGGCGCGGCCTCGTCGTCTTCGATCGCCTCGGCGGCGGCCAACCGCTGCCGGGCTCGCGGCAGATCCGCGTGCAGCGCGGCGCACAGGGCCGCGATCGCCAGGCCGCGGGCCCGCCCCCGGGTCTCCGGCGCCATCGCCTCGAGCGCGCGATCGATCCAGTCCCGCAGTTCCCAGGCCGCGCCGCGGGCCACCCAGTATTCGATCATGCCGGTGGCCATCTCCAAGGCCACCGCGCCTTCACCGGGCGTGCGGAGCGACCACGACAGGGCCTCGCGGATGTCGGCGTGCGCCGCGGTCAGGCGCTCGTAGGCTTCGTCCTGCCCCGGCCCGAACCACGTGGCGGCGGCTTGGTCGATCAGCCGGGCATAGTGGTCTCGATGCTTTCGCGCCACGGCGTGCTCGTCACCGGATTCGGCGAGCCGGTGCCCACCGAATTCGCGGAGCAGCCGAAGCATCCGGTAGTGGACCGGGTCCGTGCCGTCGATGCGCGCCAGTACCGACTTGTCCACCAAACCGTCCACCGCGTCGAGCACGGCGAGCGAGTCGAGCCCGGCTCCGGCGCAGACGTCCTCCGCCGCGGACAGGTCGAACTGGCCGGCGAACACCGAACAGCGTGCCCAGACGATCCGCTCGATGTCCGTGCACAGGGAATGACTCCACTCGATGGTGGCGCGCAGCGTCCGATGCCGCTCGACCGGCATCCGGAGACCGGTGGCCAGCACACCCGAGTTCATCTCGACGCGGTCGGCGATCTGCGACGGCGACAGGACCCGGATCCGGGCCGCGGCGAGTTCGATCGCCAGCGGCAGGCCGTCGAGCCGACGGCACAGGCGGACGACGTCCGCGGCGTTGCTCTCGGTGACCTCGAACGCGGGCAGGACGCTGGTGGCGCGCTCGGCGAACAGCCGCACCGCGCCGAACGTGAGCGCCACTTCCGGTGTCCCGGCCTCTTCGTCGGGCACGGCCAGGGGCGGGATCGCCAGGACGTGCTCGCCGGTCAGCCCCAGCGAGCAGCGGCTGGTGGCCAGGACGACGAGGTCCGGGCACTCCCGCAGCAACGCCGTCACCAGGTCCGCGCTGCCGTCGAGGAGGTGCTCGCAGTTGTCCAGCAGCAGCAACGACCGCCGAGGCCGCAGATACGAGACGACGGCCTCCAGGTCGGTGCGTCCCGCCGTGTCGTGCAGGCCCAAGGCGTCGGCGACCGTGCGCGCGACCAGCCGTTCGTCCCGCAGCTCACCCAGTCCGGCGACCGCCACGCCGCCGGGGAAGGCCCGGGTGAGCGAACTGGCCACCTGGGCGGCCAGCCGTGTCTTGCCCACGCCGCCGGCGCCGGTCAAGGTGACCAGACGGCCCACGCCGAGCAGCCGCCGCACCTCGTCCTCGTCGTCCGTCCGGCTGACGTAGCTCGTCAGGGGCCGCGACCGGACCTCGCTGTCGTTCGTCATGATTCCCCATCGAACCTGCTCGCCGAACGGAGTGGGCTGTTCACACCACAGCCCGGGCATCCACGCATAATGCCCGAATGAGGCGATGTGCGCGGGTTGTGGCGGTCACCGCGGTCATGGCGCTGACCCTGCCCGTCTCGGCGTGCGCGTCCAGCGCGGAGAAATGCGAAGAGGCCTTCGCCGCGGCGGCGACGGCGGTCCCCGGCGTGATCTCCGCGACCTGGGACTGCGACAACGGCTTCGGCGGTGGATGGCAGCGAGGTGACGTGCGGATCGCGGCGGGCGACAAGGGCAAGGCGATCGCGGTGATGAAAGACGTCCTGCGCGCCTTCGCCGCTTCTCCCGATCTCGAGGACGGTTGGGCGACCCCGCAGAAGTACACGAACAACGACGGGACGATCGTTGTCGGGGCGAACGACCTCGGATTCAACGGCGTGCCGAACGTCGGCCAGGTGCGCGAGCGCTACGGCGTCGGCTGAGCCGTGTCCCATTCGGGCGCCTCGACGAAGTGCACGTCGTACCGCTCGTGAAGGCGCTCGACCTCTTCGGGTGCGACGTTTCCGCGCAGGATCTCGGGCAGGACCCGGAAGTAGCCGAACCGGTCGACGCCGGGCGCCAGCGTGATGAGGACGTCCGCGGCCACCTCCGGCGGCGCGGCGAACGCGTGCCGGACGCCCGGCGGGATCACCACGTACCCACCGCGCCCGACCGTGATCGTTTCGTCGCCCACCAGCATCCGCAACGCCCCGTCGAGGACGTAGAACGCTTCCGCGGATTTCCGGTGATAGTGCGGTTTCGTCCCGGGTTCCCCAGGTCGTAGCGACAACCGGTTCGCGCCGAGGAGCCCGCCCGTGTGCTCACCGTCGGCCAGCAACCGCAACGCGGGCCGCTCGATGACCTCCGCGTCCTTCTCGTGCATCACCCAGGCTTCGTTCGTCATCGTGTTCCCCATCTAGTTGAAGTCTTCAACCAAAACTAGCCCGAAGTGGTTGAAGGCGTCAACTGTTACCCTGTGCGCCGTGACCGACTGGCTCGACCCGGAACAGCAGCGCGACTGGCGGGCGTTCATCGAAGGATCCGTGCGGTTCGTCGACCTGCTCGACCGGCGGCTCCGCGAGGAGCACGGGCTTTCCCTTGCCGAGTTCGAACTCCTGGTGCGGCTTTCCGAAGCCACCGGCCGGTCGATGCGCATGGCGGACCTCGCGAAATCCGCGTACTACTCGCGCAGCCGCCTTTCGCACCGCATCAACGGGCTGGAGACGCGCGGCCTGGTCCAGCGGGAATCGACCTCAGACGACGGCCGCGGCGTCCGGGCCCGGCTCACCGACCAGGGCTACGAGACGTTGCGCCGCGCGGCACCGGACAATCTCCGCACCGTCCGCGAGCACTTCGTGGACGTGATCGCGCCGGACGACCTCCGGGCCGTCGGCCGCGCCATGCGTGCCGTGTCCGGACGGCTCGATCAGTGACGCGGCCCACCTGCCGAAGCCGGTGGCGCCCGGTAATGTCCGGCCCATGAGCGACGCGCCGACCCCTTCCGAGGCTTTCGACCTTTTGCTCGCCGGCAACCGGCGTTTCGTGGCCGGTACTCCGGAGCACCCGAACCAGGATGCCGTCCGCCGCACCGAAACCGCCCCCGAGCAGAGCCCGTTCGCGGTGCTTTTCGGCTGCTCCGACTCACGACTGGCCGCCGAGATCATCTTCGACCGCGGGCTCGGCGACCTGTTCGTCGTCCGCACCGCGGGCCACGTCGCCGGTTCGGAGGTGCTGGGCAGCATCGAGTACGCCGTCAGCATCCTCGACTGCCCGCTGGTCGTCGTCCTCGGCCACGACTCCTGCGGTGCCGTCGCCGCGACCCGCGAAGCACTGAAGGACGGCCTCGGCACCAACGGCTTCGTCCGTGACGTCATCGAGCGCGTCACCCCGAGCGTCCTCGCCGCCCGCGCCGCCGGGCTCACCAGCAACGACGACATCATCGACGAGCACATCCGCCACACCGTCGACCTCCTGGTCGACCGTTCCCGGCTGCTCTCCGAGCAGATCGACGCCGGGAAGACCGCCGTGGTCGGGCTGTCGTACCACCTGTCCGACGGCAACGCGCGGGTCGTCACCACGCGGGGACTGGGCTGATCCTCAGCTCGGCAGGAGCACTCCGGCGAGCGCGAGCACGGTTCCGGCCGCCGCCGCGGCCAGGATCGTGGTCACCACGCCACGCCGGAACACGAACAGCAGGACCCCGGCACCGGCGAGCACGGCGTACTGCCATCCCTGGGTCAGGCTGAGCGCGAGCGGGATCGCCGAGCCGAGGATGGCGCCGACCGCGGCCGGGCCGGCGCCGTCGAGGAACGCGCGGACGTTCGGGTTGCCACGCAACCGGTTGAAATGCTTGGCACCGAACAGGATGAACACGAACGACGGGGCGAAGGCGACCAGCGAGGCCAGGATGCCGCCGGTGAGCCCGGCCGCGGCGTAGCCGACGACGGCGACGGTCTGCACCACCGGACCGGGGGTGACCTGGCCCAGCGCGACCGCGTTGAGGAACTCCCCCGCGCTCATCCAGTGGTAGGTGTTCACCGCGTCGTCCTGCATGAGCGGGATGATCACGAAGCCGCCGCCGTAGGACAGCATCCCGACCTTGAGCGAGACCCACGCGACGGACGCGAACACACCGGCGCCCGCGACCGCCGCGGCCCAGGATTGGGCGGGAACGGCGAACAACGCGGCACTGGACTCGCCGCGGCGTGCGCGGTTCACGGTCAGTTCGACCGCGCCGCAGCCCAGCAGGACGAGCACCAGCCACGGGCCGAGCACGGCGGCCGACACGACACCCGCCAGGACGTACAGGGCCCAGCGCACGCGACCGGTGGAGGCCGCGCGCCGCCAGCCCGCCGGGATCAGGCCGACCCCCGCGTGCACCGCGACGGCGGCGACCGCCGCACCCGCTCCCGCACCGGCCCCGCGCACCCAGGCCGGCGGGGAACCCGTGAGGAACAGCGCGGCCAGCGCCAAAATCACGATGAGACCGGGGACGATGAACGCCGCGCCGCCGACGAGCGCCCCCGCCCGGCCGCGGACCCGCCACGCGGTGAAGATCGCGAGCTGCGTCGACGCCGGGCCGGGCAGCAGGTTGCAAGCGGCGATGGCGTCCTCGAACTCCTGATCCGACAACCACTCCCGGCGCTGCACGCACAACTTGCGGAGCAGGGCGATATGGGTGGGCGGCCCGCCGAACCCGATGCAGCCGATCCGGCCCCATTCCCGCAGGACGGTGCCGAGGCTCGGCTCGCGGTGTGGCGTCACCGGGAAGCGGGCTGGAACAGTTCGACCGGATTGCCCGCCGGGTCGTCGAACACGATCTGACGGCCACCCGGCCCGGTCACGACGTCACTGCGGAACGGGACACCGTCCGCGCGCAACCGCGCGACTTCGGCGTCGATGTCCTCGACGACGAGATGGATGCGGTTCCACCCGCCCGGCGCCGGTTTCGCACCGTCCGGCAGCGCCCGCCCCGCCGAACTCGCCGGACCGCTGAGCAGCAGCCGGAGATTCCCGCGCACCACGTCGGCGAACGCGGGCAACGCGCTCGAACGCACGGCGAAACCCAGGCGTCCGGTGTAGAACTCGACGGCGGCCGCGACGTCGTCGACCAGGTACCGCACACTCACCAAATCCGAAGTCATGTCCTGTTCACCTCATCATCGCGATATTTCCCGCCGAACCGGGCGGTCAGGAACCCGATCCGGCGGTCCAGTTCGTCGGCGAGCCGACGGAACGCCAAACGGCTCTCGGGTTCCTTGGCCGGATCCGGCAGGCTCCAGTGGACGACGTGCGGATGCCCGGGGAACTCCGGGCAGACCTCGCGGACCCGGTCGCAAAGACTGATCACCCAATGGAATCGCCTGCGCCGGAGATCGTCCACATGGGACGGTTCGTGGGTCAGGGCGATGCCGCGTTCGGCGAGAACGCGCACGGCGTCGGGATGCAGCGGTTTCGGGTGACTGCCCGCGCTGGACACCTCGACCCTCGAACCGGCACGGTGCCGCAGCAGCGCCTCGGCCATCGGCGAGCGCCCGCTGTTCCCGGTGCACACGAACAACACCTTGATGCGGGGCTCGGCCCGCTTCACCTCCACCCCGATCGGCGACAGGGCGGGGTGCAGTGAGCTTCCCGTCTCGGCGAGCGCGTCCGCGCACCGCCCCAGATCGAGGTGGTAGTAGGTATCGCGGCCGTCGAAGCTGCTCCTCCGCGCCTTGACCAGCTCCGCGGCCCGCAGCTTGCGCAGGTGATAGGACACCAGGTTCTGCGGCTGCCCGACCAGGTCGACCAGCTCCCGCACCCGGCGGTCGCCGTGCGACAACTCGCGCAGCAGCCGCCAGCGCAGCGGATCGCTCGCCAGCCGTACGAACGGCGGCGGATCGGCCGTCTCGAAGGTCGCCACCGGCCGAAGATACATCAACGCAGGTTGATATATCTAGACCTCGGCGGCGCGACGGGAACGCGAAAGAGCCACCCCGCCCAGCGCCGCGGCGATCAGCCCGACCACCAAGGCGAGGAACCCACCGACGATCCCGTAGCCCGTACCAGGGCCGCCCTTCGCCGCGGCCACCACGTAAACGCCGCCCGCCATGCCGAGCAGCCCCGCCGCCAGCGCCACGACGGCTCCCCGCCGGGTGTCGCCGGACCGGCTACGCGCGACGGCCAGTCCGCCGGCGACCACCCCGATCACCCCCACCAGCGCGGCGATCAGGGACCAGACGCGTCCGGGGGTCAGGTAGCCGGCGGACAGCAAGTGGACGGTCATGGGGTACTCCTTCGCTCGATGACTGATGTCCGCAGATCGTGTCCGCCGGACCCGCCCCGCGTCGTCCGGTGAACGCAGGCATTCCGGACTGCCGCCGCGGTCGTGGAAATCCCGGGACTACCGCGTACGTGGTAGTCCCGGCATCGTCCGTGGGGAGGAGTCGCGCGCGAGGACGGCTGGTTAGGGTTCTCGCATGAACAGGGTCTGGGACTGGGCGATCGCCGTCGGGGTGACGGTGGTCCTGCTCGTCACGGCACTGTCCGATCAAGACACCACCATGAACCCCTTCGGTTACGTGGTGCTGGTCGCCGGCGGCCTGGCGCTCGCCGCGCATCGCCGGGTGCCCCTCACGGTCCTGGCCGTGACCGCGGTGTGCGCGCTGGGGTATCAGGCCATGGGTTTCACCGTGCCCGCCGTCGCCTACCTGGTCGCGGTCTACGCCGCGGTCCGCGCCGGACACCGGATCGTCGCCGTCGCGGGGTCGGTGCTCATGATCGTCGCGCTCCCGCTCGTGCTTTTGGCCTCCGCCAACGCTTCTTCCGTCAGCGATGCCTTCGCCCAGAGCCGTGACGCGCTGCAGCTGGCCTGGCTGATCGCCGCCGGCGCGGCGGGTGAAGCGCTGCGACAGGCCGAACGGCGGGCCGACGAGGCCGAGCGCACCCGTGAGGAGACCGCGCGGCGCCGGGCCGACGAGGAACGGCTGCACATCGCGCGGGAACTGCACGATTCGCTCACCCACCAGATCTCCGTCATCAAGGTTCAGGCCGAGGTCGCCGTCCACCTGGCCACCAAACGGGGCGAGACGGTGCCGGAATCGTTGCTGGCGATCCGCGAAGCAGGCCGTGAGGCGACCAGGGAGCTGCGGGCGACCCTGGAGGCGCTGCGCGACGACGACACGAACCCGCCGCACGGACTCGACCGGGTCCCCGACCTGGTGGAACGGGCCCAGGCGGCCGGTCTCGACGCGACGCTCACCGTCGAAGGGCGGCGACACGATCTGCCCGCGGCCGTGGACCGCACCGCGTACCGGATCGTCCAGGAATCCTTGACCAACATCGCCCGGCACGCCGCGGCGAAAACCGCGTCGGTGCGCATCGACCACCGTCCCGACACTCTGACGATCCAGGTCGAGGACGACGGCAAGGCCACCCCGGGCACCACACCGATCCCCGGTGTCGGACTGCTGGGGATGCGCGAACGGGTCACCGCGCTCGGCGGCCGTCTCGACGCCGGACCGAAAGACACGGGCGGTTTCTCCGTCCGGGCCGAACTTCCCGTGGAGCGCTCGTGATCCGCGTCCTGCTGGTCGACGACCAGCCCCTGATCCGCAGCGGATTCCGCGCGCTGCTCGACGTCGAGGACGACATCGAGGTCGTGGCCGAAGCCTCCGACGGGGGCCAAGGCGTGACACTCGCCAGAAAACACCTGCCCGACATCGCGCTCATCGACATCCAGATGCCCGGCGTGGACGGCATCGAGGCGACCCGGCGCATCGCCGCCGACCCGGCCTTGGCAAGCGTGCACGTCGTCATCCTGACCAACTACGGCTTGGACGAATATGTCTTCAACGCGCTGCGCGCGGGCGCGGCGGGCTTCCTCGTCAAGGACATCGAGCCCGAAGACTTCCTGCACGCCGTCCGTGTCGCCGCGCGCGGTGACGCCTTGCTCGCGCCGTCGATCACGCGCAAGCTGATCGACCGGTACGTCACCGTCCCGCTCGGCGGCGGCAGCGGTTCCGGGCTGAAGGAACTGACCAACCGCGAACGCGAAGCGGTGGTCCTGGTCGCGCGGGGCCTGTCCAACGACGAGATCGCCGGCCACATGGTGATCAGCCCGCAGACCGCGAAGACGCACGTCAATCGCGCCATGACCAAACTCCACGCCCGCGACCGCGCGCAACTCGTGGTCCTCGCTTACGAATCAGGCCTGGTCACACCGGGCGAGTCCGCGCCCGGTTAGCCGTCCGGTCGTCGGGTACCCGTCGGAAAACCCCTCGGAAAGGAGGACCGGGTGCCTGGCGGAACAGAGGTCGGGACGCTCCGGCGGTACCGGCGCGCGTGCGACTACCTCGCCGCGGCGATGATCCATCTCAAGGACAACGTCGTGCTCCGCGAACCGCTCCGGCCCGAACACCTGAAACCGAGGCCGCTCGGGCACTGGGGCACCTGCCCCGGACTGACCCTCGTGTACGCCGGGTTGAATCGCCTCGTCGCCGAAACCGGGCAACGGACCCTGCTGATCACCGGCCCCGGCCACGGCGCGCCCGCCATCCACGCCAATTTGTGGCTGGAGGGGACGCACGCCGAATACGATCCGCGGCTGTCCCTCGACGAGCGTGGGCTCGCGGACCTGGTCCAACGGTTCTCCTGGCCCGGCGGTTTCCCCAGCCACCTCTCCCCCGAGGTTCCCGGCGTCATCCACGAGGGCGGGGAACTCGGCTACGCCCTCGCGACGGCTTTCGGTGCCGCGTTCGACGATCCCGGCCTGCTGGTCGCCTGCGTGATCGGTGACGGGGAAGCCGAGACGGGGCCGACCGCCGCCGCGTGGCACAGCCCCAAATTCAGCGGCCCGGGTGACGGCAGGGTGTTGCCCATCCTGCATCTCAACGGCTACAAGATCGCGTCACCGACAATCTATGAAGCGATGTCGGACGACGAACTCGTCGCCTATTTCACCGGTTGCGGCTGGCGCCCGGTCATCGTGGACGTCCGCGACGCCGACGATCCGGACACACCGCTGGCCGAAGCCCTGGCCCGAGCGCACGAACGCGACACGGACGAGCCGCCGATGATCGTCCTGCGGAACACCAAGGGTGCGGGTCTGCCGACGACCACACCGGACGGGACTCCGCTCGAAGGTACCTTCCACGCCCATCAGGTCCCCCTGTCCGGCGCCGCGGACGATCCGCGTGAACTCGCCGAACTCGAACGCTGGCTGCGGTCCTACCGGCCGGAGGAGCTCTTCGACGAGAACGGGGTGCCGGCCGCGGACATCCTCGCGGTCCCACCCGCTCCCGAATTGCGGCTCGGCCGTGTCCCGCAGGCCAACGGCGGCCTGCTGCGCCGTGACCTGCCCCTTCCGGAGGTGGCGAAGTACTCGGTGGCCGTCGACGAACCCGGCGCCGCCGACGCCAGCGCCCCCGAAGTGCTGGCCGAATGGCTGGCGGAGATCGTCCGGCGCGCGCCGAGCACGTTCCGCGTCGTCTGCCCGGACGAACTGGAGTCCAACAAACTGGGGGCGCTGCTCGAAGCGACCCCGCGGCAATTCGACCGCGAGGTCACGGGATACACCGAACACCTCGGCCCCCGCGGCCGAGTGCACGAAGTGCTTTCGGAGCACCTGTGCCAAGGCTGGCTGCAGGGTTACCTCCTCACCGGACGGCACGGCCTGTTCCCCTGCTACGAAGCCTTCGTGTCCATTGTGGACAGCATGGTCAACCAGTACGCCAAATTCCTCAAGATGTCCGGCGAGGTCGACTGGCGCGCGCCGGTGGCGAGCCTGAACTACCTGCTCACCAGCGACGGCTGGCGGCAGGAACACAACGGCTACAGCCATCAGGGGCCCGGATTCATCAACCAGATGCTGACCAAGAAGGCCACCACTTCCCGGATCTATCTCCCGCCGGACGCGAACACGCTGCTGGAGACGATGCACCGCTGTCTCGGCTCGACCGGGCTGATCAACGTCGTCGTCGCCGGTAAGCAGAGCGGCCCGCAGTGGCTGTCACCCGACGAGGCCAGGGCGCACTGCCGGGCGGGTGCCGGGGCATGGTCGTGGGCGGGCAACACCGAAGACGCGGCCGACGTCGTCCTCGCCTGCGCCGGAACGACTCCCACCGTGGAAACCCTGGCCGCCGCCCAGCTGCTGCGGGAAACGGCGCCGGAACTGCGGGTGCGGGTGGTGAACGTGGTCGATCTGCTCTCCCTCTGCCCGTCGGACCGGCACCCGAACGGGATGTCCGATGGGGCGTTCGCCGACTGCTTCGGCGACGGCACCCCGGTGGTGTTCGCCTTCCACGGCTACCCGTCCGCGGTGCACGAGGTGCTGCACGGACGTCCGCGCGCCGACCGCTTCCATGTCCACGGTTACCTGGAGGAAGGCACCACGACCACCCCGTTCGACCTGCTCGCGAGCAACCGGATGACCCGTCACGACCTCGCCGCCGACGCCGTCCGCCGGGCGGCGGGCTGGGCGTCGGCGGGCGGGGATCTCGCCCGCGAACTGGTGCGGCGGCGGGATTCCGTGCTGCGACAGTCCTATCAGGACGGTGAAGATCCGGCCGAGATCACCGGTTGGAGGTGGCACCCGTGAGGATACTGACCGTCAATCCCGGATCGGGCAGTCTGCGGCTGCACGTGGTCGACGGCGAGGACGTCGTCGACTCGGCGGAAATCGGGAAACCGCCGTCGGACGCGACCGAAGACGTGCGGTCGTTCGTCGAGGACGTGCGGGTGGACGCGGTCGCGCACCGGCTCGTGCACGGCGGGACGGCGCTCGTCGCGCCCGCCGTGGTGGACGCCCGGGTACGGGAGGCGATCGCGAAGGCGAAATCCCTGGCGCCGGAACATGTTCCGAACACCGAAGCCCTTCTGGAGCTGCTGACCGGGCTGCTGCCGGACGTGCCGCACGTCGTCTGCCCGGACACCGCCTTCCATCAGGGGCTGCCCGAGGTCGCGCGGACGTACCCGCTGCCCGCGCGCTGGCGTGAACGCTGGGACCTGCGCCGTTACGGGTTCCACGGGCACTCGTTCGCGTGGGCGGTCCGACGCGCCGCCGAGCTGCTCGGCCGCCCGCCGGACGGGCTCGGCCTGCTCGTGGCGCATCTGTCCGGTGGCAGCTCGGTGTGCGCGGTCTCCGGCGGCCGCAGCGTCGACACCTCGATGGGCTTCACCCCGCTCGAAGGCGCGATGATGGCGAAGAGGTCCGGTAGCGTCGATCCCGGCATGCTGTTGTGGCTCCTGCGGGAAGGACATGTCAGCTTGGACGAACTCGAGGACGGCCTCTATCACCACTCGGGGCTGCTGGGGTTGTCCGGGACCTCGGACGACACCCGGGAGCTGGTCCGCGACAGTCGTTCCGGCGACGCCGCGGCCAGGTTCACCATGGCGGTGTTCGAACATCGCGTCCGTCGCGAACTCGCGGCCGTGGCGGCGAGCCTCGACCGCGTGGACGCACTGGTGTTCACCGGCGACATCGGCTGGGACCAGCCCGAGGTCGCCGAGGCCGTCGCGCGCGGACTCGGCGTGCTCGGGATACAGGGCGATCTGTCCAGCGACCGCTCCCAGGACGCGATCATCAGCGACCGGAACGCGGGGATACCGATCTTGACGGTGCGATCGCGGGAGGAATTGTCCCTGGCCGCTGCGGCCGCCACCGTGTCGTCACGGCCAGCTGCCTGAGCCTCCCCGGGCGGATCTGGCCGCTTTTCCGGTGCCACGAGGGAAACCGTGTTTGCCGAGCCGGACCTCGGCCAGCTCGTCGGCGCTGGTCATCGTGAAGAACAGCCCCAGGAACAGGCTCAGCATCAACGCGCCCAGCACGGCGGGAATGGGTAACGGCGTGAGCGTCACCAGCAGCACGAACGCCATCGTGAGCCACGGCAACGCCTCGAAACAGATCCGGAGGGCGAACCGCAGCAGCCACGTGCGCGAGGTCGCGTCGTACAGCACCCATTCGCGGTATCGCTCCGGCAGTCTGCGCCCGTAGACGTACTGCACCCACCGGATCGGGCCTGGCCTGTCCATCGCGAATCACCTCCGCTACCGGGAGGGGTACCCACTCACCGTTTTCCTGACGCGAGATCAGCGCGGCCAGGAGAGCGTGGATCGGCGGGCCCTGGTCTGCGTGAGCGCCACGTGGGCTGTCGTGTTCCCGGTGTGCGCTTCCACGACGGCGGCTTGTGCCGCGGCGGTCGTGGTCGGCAGTGTGTGGGCGGTGAGCCGGACTCCGCGGCGGGAACGTGTTCCAGCCGTCGGCGCGTGACGGCCGAGGTACGTGAAGGCCCCCTTCCTGTACCTAGGCGCAAGGAAGGGGGCCTTCATGTACTTGGGAAGGCGTGAAGGTCGAGTTTCCTCGGCTGAGCCGAGGGAAGGGGGCCTTCACGCGCGGCCGCTGTGACTGCTGTGACTGCTGGTGCGCCTGTGGCGACCCTTCGGTCCGTGAAGGCCTCCTTGAGGGACTCTGGGTCCCTCAAGGAGGCCTTCACGGACTTGACCCTCACGGTTGCCGACGCCATACACCGGGTAGCCCTCCAGCATGACGAACTGCGAAGTCTGCGGAAACGACTACGAAAAGACGTTCGAGATCCACACCGTCGACGGAGCGAAGCACACCTTCGACTCCTTCGAATGCGCGATCCACCAGCTGGCTCCGATCTGCGAGCACTGCGGTTGCCGCGTGGTCGGCCACGGCATCCAGGTGGAGGATCGCTTCTTCTGCTGCGCGCACTGCGCAAGGGAGAGCTCGGTCGCCGGCGGAGAGAAGGCACGCGACGCCGTCGCGACGTCCTGATCCGGTCAGACCGCGAACCGAAGAACCGCGCCGATGCCCTCCGTCAGACCCTCACCGCTGACGGGGACGATGTCCGCGCCTTCGGCCAGCACGGCCACCGGAAGCGCTTCGTCCGCGCGGCACTCGGTCAGCGTCTCCGCGCCGGAAAGTTCGAGATCCTCCTTCGCGGCCGCGACCTGGGTCGGTTCGCCGGAGACCCAGACCAGGCGATCGGCCAACGAATCGGCGTCGATCAGCAAGGTCTCGACCGCACCCGAACGCAGGGCGGCCGTCGTCCGCGCGAGCCCGTCCGCCGCCAAGCCGCCCTCGCGCCCCTGTTCGGCACGGAAGCGGTCGATCACGTCCTGGCGGCCGCGTTCGGCGTGTTCGGTCAGCACCCGGTGTACCTCGGCTTCGAGGGCCTCCGGGCCACTTCCGTCCGCCCGGCCGCCTTCCTCCAGCTCGACGACCTTCTCCTTGCCGCGCGGGGCGAGTTCGTCGCGTACCTGCGCTCGCGCCTGCACCTCACCCGCGAGCACCAGCACTTCGGCGCCGACGGAATCGGCGAGCTTCACCGCCTCCTGCGCGACTTCCGCGGCGTTGCGTTCGGCCACGGCCTCCACCCGATGCTGGATGTTCCAGTAGGCCGATCCGCCACCGCGCACCTTGTGCACCGGGTGGTCCTCGCCCTGGACGGTCCGCTGTTCGGCACCGTCCTCACCCGACGCGAACAGATCGGCCCCCGTCCGGTCCGCGACCACGACGACGTGCGGCACGACGGCCGGGGCGAGCCGCAGGAGCGGGAGGAGATACGGCTGCGGCGCGACACGGGCGACCTCACGGAGCGGCGGCTCCACGAGTTCCTCGTCGAGTACGACCTCGTCCCTCTCCGCGATCAGGGCCCGCCCCGCCTTGCCCTCCGAAGGCGGGGCGGCGGCCACCGCGGCGTCGAGGGCGGTGAGCGTCGGCTCCTGCGCACCCTCGTCGGCCAGCCGCTTGCGGAGCGAACGCCAGCGCAGCTCCAATTGCGCGGCGGCGTCCTCGGTGTCGTGCGAGTTGTCGAAGTAGACCGACGCGAACGGTCCTTCTCGGACGGTGACGTCCCGGAGCGTTGAGCTTTGCACGATGCCTCCTGTCTCGTCGGTTCCGCTTTCGATCTTCGGGTACCCGAGAGAAGGCGGGTGAATCACCCTTTGTCATCTTCGGCGCGCGCGGACGGGCGGGCACCCGAACGGCCGTGTCCGCCGCCGGGTGCCCGTCCGGCCGGGTCAAACCACGGCCTGGACCCAGCCGTCGGTTTCGTCGACGACCTCACCGCCGCTGATCTGCTCCAGCTTGTAATTGATGGTCGTCCCCTCCGGGAACTGGTAATCGCACTCCTCGGAACCGTTCTCCGATCCGTTGTAGTCCTTGCAGGAGCCTTTGAACTTCCCGTGCGAATTCGGCAACGAGCTGGTCCAGCGCAGGCGCGTGCCGTTCCCGTCCCAGGTGTCGTCAGCGACCTTCATGCGGTCGCCGTACGAGATCACGCAGCCCCAGTCGTCGTTGAGCCAGATCTTCGTCTTGGCGCACGAGGCCCGCTCGCCGTCCCGCGGACCTTCCGTCGCACTCGCGGTGGTGACACCCATCGTGGCCGCGGAAGCGGCCACCAACGCCGCCACAGCGGCGAATCGCTTCATCCTGCTCACTGTCGTTCCCCCTCTTTCTCTTTTCCTTGGACGATTTCCATGGTCATCAGCCGGGCCTGCCGAAAGCAAGACGAATGGCGCGACTTGGGAAGCGGGAACGAAACACCGCCTCTCACCAGCGGGAACGCGCCGTCCTGGGATGGCGCGAGATGCTCGTCTTCCCCTCGCGCCGCAACGATCCGTAACAGGTTCAATCCGTTGAAGGGACTCGCGCCGTCCCCGTCGAGCCAGACCACGGCTTCCCGGCCGCTCGCGGTGACGAGCACACCTCGCACGACCCGGACCACGCCGGAGCGGGCTGTCCGGACGACGCCACCGGCGCGGCCCGATTTCCAGGTGCGTTCCTCGCAGTGGAACGGGCCGTGCAACGAAAACGCCTGCTCGATGAGCGCGGTTTTCCGCAACAACGGCGGCACGGGTTCCGGATCCGCGACGTTCTTCGTGCTGTGGCCGGACAAATTCAGCTATCTCGCGCAGTGCCCCGTCGTACTGCCGCGCACGGGCGAGAACGATTTCACCAGTGCCGGATGCGTCGCGAGCAGCGCGCAACTCCAGAACTACTTCCGCACGCACCGCGGCGGAACCGTGCGGCTGTACGTCAAGACCGAGAGCTGACCGCGATCAGGAGACCGGCCGGTCCGCCAGCTGCTCGAGCCGGGCCATCTCGACGTCGAGGGCGGTCTGGGCCCGGCTCAGCGCCTCGGAGCTGTATGCGCCGCTCGACCGGGCGTGCTGGAGACGTTCGGACTGTTCGGTCAGGACCCGCAGGCGCAACCTCAGGTACTGCTCGATCTGTTCCGGGGCCGGGCGGTCGCCCGGCGAGGCGGGCGGGACGCGCACGTCCGAGCGCACCCGGTCCACGACCCGGTCGCCGAAGGGCCCGTTGCCCGGGTCCTCCAGGTCGGGATCGTCCAAAAGGGACTTCGCCGCGTCGGCCAGTTCGGTGGTGAGCCGAACGTATTCACGCCGCAACCGGCCCGGGTCCTCCGACGGCACGCGCGCCGCGCGGATGACCGCCGGCAGCGTCATTCCCTGGACCAGCAGCGTCGTGGTCGCCACCACGTAGGCGATCAGGACCAGCAGGGCGCGGTCCGGCGTGTCCTGCGGCAGGGTCTGCGCCGCCGCGAGGGTGATCGCGCCGCGCATCCCCGCCCAGCCGAGCACCACCCCACCGCGCCAGCCCAAGGTCTCGGTGAGCCGGAACTCGACGTCGGCGGCGGCACGGTCGAGCCGTTTCCGGAAATGCGCCACCCGCCTCGGTGACGCCTTGTCCAGCCGTTCGGTGACGGCGGGATTCGACTGGTCACCCCGCAGCACCGCCTGTGTCGTCTCCAGCCGGGGCTTGAACCGCGCGGCCTTCCGCTGCTCGCGGTACAGGCCGCCGACCAGCGGCCCGACGAAGACGATGCGCGCGACGATGACGAGTGCCGACGCGGCCAGTCCGATGGCGAGTGCGCGCCACACGCTCGAACCGTCCTTGTGCACCTCGTCGATGAGGGTTTTGACGCTGAGTCCCATGAGCAGGAACATCGCGCTTTCCAGCAGGAAGGCCGCGGTGCGCCAGTTGACGGCCTCGGCGAGCCGGTCCGTCGCGCGCAGATGCCGCGGGGCGAGATGACCGGCCACCAGGCCGGCGACGACGACCGCGAGCACTCCCGAGGCTCCGGCCTCTTCGGCGGGCAGGAACGCGATGAAGGGGACCACGAACGAGATCGCGGTGTTGAGCACGGCGTTGCCCAGCAACGCGCGCACCCGGACGTTGACGATCCCGACGAGCAATCCGATCCCGACCGCCACGACGACCGCGAAGAAGAACTCCCCCACGATGCCCCAGACGGACACCGACCCGGCGACCGCGGCGACGGCCGACCGCAGCAGGACGAGCGCGGAGGCGTCGTTGACCAGCCCTTCGCCTTCGAGCACGGTCAGCAGCCGGGGCGGGAGGCCGAGCCGACGCCCCACGGACGTCGCCGCGACGGCGTCGGTCGGGCTGATGACCGCGCCGAGCGCGAACGCGGCGGGCCAGCCGATGTCCGGGATCAGCTCGTGGAACAGCCAGCCCGCGCCCAGGGTCGTCCCCACCACGAGCAGCACCGCGAGACCGGTGATCGGCCGGATGTTCCGCCGGAAATCGACCACCGGCATGTTCACCGCCGCCGAATACAGCAGCGGCGGGAGCACTCCGGCGAGGATCAGCTCGGGCTCGACCTCGGGATGCGGGACGCCGGGCAGGAAGCTCAGCCCGATACCGGCCACCACGAGGCTCAGCGGAGCGGCCACGTTGAGCCGCTCGGAGAACGCGGCCACCAGGACGATGCTGACGACACCGAGGACGACGACGAGGGTCAGGTTCACCGGGTTCACGTGTCCTCTCGCCGGTCAGTGGCTTGCCGTGTCCATTGGTGACACGAGGTCACCGGACCCGCAAGTCGACGCCCTCGATCAGGGCCCGGCGGGAAGGATGTGATGCCCTGCGCGGTCCGTGCTCAGGCACAACGAACAGATTGTCCCGCCGGTCGCGGACGCTGTCATGTCGGGGCGCTCATAGGCCTCTCCGCAGACCTCGCAGTCGTAGTGGGTGCCGCTCGGATTGCCGTCTTCGTCCAGGATCGGCTCGGTGATGCCGTCATCGGTGCGGCGCAGGTAGAAACGCCCTCGGGTGAGCACCGCCATCAGCGGGGTCAGCACGATCGCGACCACCACCGCGACCAGCGGGGAGTACGGCCGGATGCCGGCGCCGAAGAGTCCGAAGTAGACGGAGATCGAGAGGAGCGAGGAACCCAGGAACGCGACGACACCGACCGGGTTGACCGCGAACAGCATGCCGCGCCGGAACTCCGGCTGTTTCGGCGAGAGCCCGAGCACGAACTTGTTGATCGCGATGTCGGTGGCGACGGTGACCACCCATGCCATCGCGCAGTTCGAGTAGAAGCTCAAGATGCCGTTGAGGAAGCTGAACATGTCCGCCTCCATCAGGGTCAGCGCGATGGCCAGGTTCACCAGCACGAACACCAGCCTGCCCGGATAGCGTTTCGTGATCCGGGTGAAGGAGTTCGTCCACGCCAGCGACCCGGAATAGGCGTTGGTGACGTTGATCTTGACCTGGCTGAGCACCACCAGGACCAGTGCCAGCGGTACCACCAGCCACGACGGCATGACTTCGGTGAACACGCCGGTGAACTGCTCGATCGGCTCGACGGCGGCCGCCTTGCCCACCGCGTCGAGGATGTAGACCGCCATGAACACGCCGATCGCCTGCTTGATCGCGCCGAAGAACACCCATCCCGGCCCGGCCAGCACCATCGAGGTCCACCAGGCGCGCCGGTTCTCCGCCGTACGCGGCGGCATGAAACGCAGGTAGTCGACCTGCTCGCCGATCTGCCCCATGAGCGAAAGGCACACACCGGCACCGAGCATGATCGCGGCCGTGCTCAGCCCGGCGCCGCCCTCGCCTTCGTAGGACAGCCACCGCTGGACCGAACCGGGATCCTTCACGACGAGGAACACGAGCGGCGCCACCATCAGCAGCAGCCACAGCGGATTCGTCCAGCTCTGCAGCTTCGCCAGCACCTTCATGCCGTAGACGACCAGCGGGATGATGACCAGGGTGGACACGAGGTAGCCGAGCCACAACGGCAGCGATATCGCGTATTTCAGGCCCTGCGCCATGATCGAGCCTTCGAGCGCGAAGAAGATGAAGGTGAAGCTGGCGAAGATGACGCTGGTGAGCACCGAACCGTAGTAGCCGAAACCGGAACCGCGGGTGATCAGGTCGAGGTCGATGTTGTACCGGGCGGCGTAGTAGGCCAGCGGGAATCCGGTCACGAAGATGATCACCGCCGCCAGGGCGATCGCCAGCAGCGCGTTGCCCGTGCCGTGGGTCAGGCCGATACCGGCGCCGATCGAGAAGTCGGCCATGTAGGCGATCCCGCCCAGCGCGGAAGCGCCGACCACCGCCGGTGTCCAGCGACGGTACGTCCTCGGCGCGAATCGGAGGGTGTAGTCCTCGAGGGTTTCCTTCGTCGCGCCGAGACCGGCGGGCGCGGCACGGGTCTCCGATTCTTCGATGGTCATGACCGAGGTCTCCTCCAGGGCACCGGGGACGGGAGCCAGAAGGTACGAACGCCTCGTTTCCGCCCGTCCGCCCGGTCGTGACGGGCGGGTTTCCGTGTGTTGCCGGATTCGGCGCGGCCGTTAACAAGGGGGGTAGGGCGAAGGCGGCGTGTTGCGAAAGCCACTTTCGCAACTTTGGAGGTTGGGAAAGTGGCTTTCGCAACGTCAGCGGCCACGGCCGCCCTAGAGCGACAACCTTAGAGGGCGAAATGTCTGATTGAGACCCAGCTGCACGGTTTCCCAGTCATGGCGACCTTCAGTAAGTGTCCACAAGGGACATTGAGAGATTTCAGAGGGGTCGCAAGTGATAAAGGCGGTTATTGAGGGGTAAGGCAAAGATCGCGACATCAGCGCGGCCGGGTCCCGTCACGAGTCGTCCGCCTGGACACGCGTGTCGTCCGTCTGATCACGCGTGTCGTCCCTGCGGTCACGCGAAACCGCCCGGCCGCAGGTAGCTGAGACGCGGTTGGTTCTATCGACCAGTAGGGCGAAGGTGGCGCACTTCTTGAGGGATAGGCCACTCACGCCCCCGCCCGAAGCGCCCAAATCCCCGAGTCCCCGCTCACGACGAGCCGGAGTGGGCCAGAATCGACGGCGTGCAGTTCGCCATCCTCGGGCCGGTCGAAGCCCGCCGTCCCGACGGGACGCCCGTCGCGCTCGGCGGGCCGCAGCTTCGGGGTCTGCTCGCCCTCCTCGCGCTCGACGCCGGGCGGATCGTCGGCGCCGACCGGCTGATCGACGGCCTGCACGGCGACCATCCGCCCGAGGGCGCCGCCGAAGCCCTGCAGTCCCAGGTCTCCCGGCTCCGGCGGCGGCTGAAGGACGGCGGCGCGCCCGACGGGCTCGTCGAGTTCACCCCCGCCGGATACCGGCTGGCCGTGGATCCCCAGGACGTCGACCTCCACCGTTTCGAGCGCCTCACGGCCCAGGCACGCGAGACCGCCGAGGCGGACACGAAGCTCGCGCTCTTCACCGAAGCCCTGGCGCTGTGGCGCGGGCCCGCTCTCGACGGGCTCGCCGACACACCGTGCGCGGCCCGGCTCGCCGAGCTGCGGCTGGCCGCGATCGAGGACCGTGTCGAGGCCGGGCTTGCCTTGGCACAGCACGAAAAGCTCGTCGCCGAACTCCGTGAGCTCGCGCGGGAACATCCCCTGCGGGAACGGCTCACCGCCCAGCTCGTCCGCGCCCTGCATGGCAGCGGCCGGTCCGCCGAGGCGCTCGCCGTATTCGCCGAGGCCCGCAGCCGCCTCGCCGACGAACTGGGCGCCGACCCGTCCGCGGAGCTCACCGACGCGCACGCCGCCGTCCTGCGAGGGACACCGGCCCGCCGGGTTCCCGTGCCGCTCACGGGATTCGTCGGCCGCGACGAACTCGGCCGGCTCGTCGCCGCGCTCGGCACCACGCGGCTCGTCACGCTCACGGGGCCCGGCGGAGCGGGCAAGACGCGGCTCGCCGTCGAAGCGACTTCCTTGCAGGACGGCGAAGTCTGCTTCGTCGAACTCGCCGCGGCGACCGAGGTCGCGCCCGCCGTCCTCGCCGCACTGGGCCTGCGCGAACAAGGCGTCCTGACGCCGGGAGCGGTTTCGGATCCCGCCGACCGCCTGGTCGCCGGGCTCGCCGACCGGTCGCCGCTGCTCGTCCTCGACAACTGTGAACACGTCGTCGAAGAAGCCGCACGGCTGGTGCGGCGCCTGCTGTCGGAGTGCCCTGGCCTGCGGGTGCTCGTCACGAGCCGCGAAGCGCTGGGCCTGACCGGCGAAACGCTGGTACCGGTCGGTCCCCTGCCCGCGGGCGCCGCCGCCCGGTTGTTCACCGAGCGGGCCGCGGCCGTCGCTCCCGATCGAACGCCGGACCCGGCCGCCGTGACCCGGATCTGCGCCGAGCTCGACGGTCTGCCGCTGGCGATCGAGCTCGCCGCCGCGCGGTTGCGGACCCTGTCCGCCGCCGATGTCGCCGCCCGGCTCGGCGACCGGTTCGGGCTGCTGTCCCGCGGCGAGCGGACCGCCGAACCGCGGCACCGGACGCTGCGCGGCGTCGTCGAGTGGAGCTGGGACCTCCTCGATCCGCGAGAACGGCGGCTCGCCGGCCGGTTCGCGGTGTTCGCCGGTGGCGCGAGGCTCGACGCCGTCGGACGCGTCTGCGCCGTGCCGGACGCGGAAGGCGTGCTGGCCGGGCTGGTCGAGAAGTCCTTCGTCGAGTTCGACGGCGGCCGGTACCGGATGCTGGAGACCATCCGCGCGTTCTGCGCCGAGCACGGCGAGGACCGGCGCGCCGAACACGCCCAGTACTTCCTCGATCTCGCCCTCACGTCCGAACCGAAGCTGCGCGGCGCGGACCAGCTGGTGGCGCTGGAAGCGCTGAGCGCCGAGCACGCCGAACTGCACGCCGCCTTGCGCTGGAGCGTGACCGCCGCCCCGGACCTCGCCCTGCGGCTCATCGCGGCCCTGACCTGGTACTGGTGGCTGCGTGGGTTGCGCGGCGAGGCGACACCGTTCGCGGACGCCGCGCTCGCCGCCATCGGCCCCGAACCGCCGCAGGGGCTGACCGAGGAATACGTCCTCGGCCTGGTCCACGCGTCGGCCGCCGACGTCGGGATCGAATCGATCCTGCGGCGGCTCGACGGCCCGCTGCGCTACCCGTACCTGTTCCTGCTGTGGGCGTTTTCCCCGCACCCCAAGGCGAAGGAGGGGGAACGGCTCGCCGCGCTCATCGGCGACGATCGCTGGTCGCGGGCGTTCGCGCGGATCAGCGACGGCCTCGGCGCGCAGTACAACGGCCGGATCGCCGACGCTGAAGAACACTTCTCCGCGTCACTGGCCGGGTTCCGCGAGCTGGGTGACCGCTGGGGCGCGGCGAGCACGCTGGAGAAGCTCGCCGAGTTCGCGGACTGGCGCGGCGATCACGTCCGGTTCCGCGAGCTGATGGACGAATCCGTGCGTCTGGCCGCGGAGCTCGGTTCCTTCGAAGACGCCGCCGATCTGCTCTGCCGCCGCGCCGACGGCGTCCTGCGCGCGGGTGACACCGAGGCCGCGAAAGCCGACTACGAAGCCGCCGCCGACCAAGCGCGCGGCAACCCGCTGACGCTCGCGCGGGCCCGAGGCGGGCTGGGCGAGATCGCCCGTCGCGAGGGCGACCTGGCGACGGCCCGGCGCTGGTACACCGCCGCGCTCGGCCTGGACACCGGCCCGGTGACCGGCGGCGAGACACGGATCCGGCTCCACACTGGCTTCGGCTGGACGATGGCCGCCGCCGGCGACCTCGACGCGGCGACCGGACTGCACCAGGAAGCGCTCGCGACCGCGCTGGAATACGCGAATCTGCCCGGCGCGGCCCAGGCGATCGAAGGACTGGCCGGGGTCCTCGCCGCGCGTGACGAGGACGAGCGGGCGGCGTTCCTGCTCGGCGTGGCGGTCGGGCTGCGCGGCGCGCCCGTCGCCGGGGACGCCGACGTCGACGGAGTGATGGACCGCGTCCGGGCCCGCATCGGCGCCGATGCCTACTCCGACGCGTTCGCCCGGGGCCGCGAAATGCCTCCCGAACAGGCGATCCACGAACTCGGTCAGCGGCGGTTCGCGCTCGGTTCGTGACCGGTGAGCGGGCACGTCCACGCTGCCGGACATGACGAAGAACATCCTGATCTCCGGTGCCGGCGTCGCCGGGCCCGCCCTCGCCTGGTGGCTGCACCGCCACGGCTTCAGCGCCACCGTCGTCGAGCGGGCCCCGAGCCCGCGTGAAGGCGGCTACAAGGTCGACATCCGCGGCGTCGCCGTCGACGTCGTCCGCCGGATGGGCCTGCTCGACGAGGTGCACGCGGCGAGCACCGACATGCGAGGCGCCGCGTTCGTGAACAAACGAGGCAAGCAGCTCGCCACGCTCGACGCCGACACTTTCGGCTTCCGCCACGGCGACGACACCGAAATCCTCCGCGGCGACCTGGCGAAGATCCTGTACGACGCCACGCGGGAGAACACCGAGTACGTCTTCGGCGACTGGATCACCGGGCTGGCGCAGCGTTCCGGCGGCGTCGACGTGACGTTCGCGCACGGAGCGCCGCGCCGGTTCGACCTGGTCGTCGGCGCCGACGGGCTGCACTCCGGCGTCCGCGCACTCGCTTTCGGGCCGGAAGAGGACTTCCTGCACCGGTTCGACGCCTACATCTCGATCTCCACCGTGCCCAACACCTTCGAACTCGACCGCTGGGAACTGCTGCACTCGGCCGCGCCCGGCAAGATGGTCAACGTCTACAGCACCGCGCGCGCCGACGACGCCAAGGCCGCGTTCTGGTTCAGCGCCCCGCCGTTGCCCTACGACCGGCGGGACGTCGAAAGCCAGAAGAACCTCGTCGCCCGCCAGTTCGCCGAACTGGGCTGGGAGATCCCGGCGTTGCTCGACGCCATGCGCGAGGCGGGCGACTTCTACTTCGACCCGGTGTGCCAGATCCGCATGGACCGGTTTTCGGCCGGGCGCGTCACCCTCCTAGGTGACGCGGGCTATTGCCCGTCGCCCGCCTCGGGACAGGGCACGAGCCTGGCCCTCGTCGGCGCGTACGTCCTGGCGGGCGAGCTGGCGGCTTCGGGCGACGTCACGACGGCGTTTTCCCGCTACGAAACGGAAATGCGTCCGTACGTCGAGAAGAACCAAGCCCTGGCGAAGACCGCGCTGCGCGGGATCATCCCGCAGTCGCGGGCTTTCGCGTGGTTCAACACCCGGATGATCAAGCTGATGCCCTACCTCCCTGGCCGCAACCGTGTCCTGGAGCAGATGGCCCGCCCGGTCAGGGAAGCGGCGAACGCGTTGGTATTGAAGGATTATGCCGAGCGCCCGGTCTCGGACGGCCCCCGTTAGACCTGCGAATCCGCGAGCAGTTTCAGCGCGAGCGCCTTGAGTTCCGGGCTCGCCTTCGCGGCGTTGCCCGAGTCGAAAGGCGGTTGCGGGTCGTATTCGACGGCGAGCTGAATACCGCGCGCGATCTCTTCACCGGCCAAAAGGGACGCGAGATGGAAGGCGAGGTCGATCCCGGCGGACACGCCCGCCGCGGTGACGACCTTGCCGACCTGAACGTAGCGCTCGGGCACGTAACGCACGCCGAAGGTCTTCTCCAGATAGTCCGCCGAGGCCCAGTACGTCGTGGCCCGCTCGCGAAGCAGCCCGGCCGCGCCGAGGATCAAGGATCCCGTGCACACCGACGTAGTCCACGTCGTGTGCCGATGGATCCGGCGGATCCAGTCGAGCAGGACTTGGTTCTCCATGGCGGCGCCCGTGCCGCGGTTGCCCGCACCAGGGACCAGCACCACGTCCAGGCGGTGCACCTCGGCCACCGAACGTTCCGCCAGCACCGCGACGTCACGGGTGTCCGTGCGCACCGGGCCGCGTTCCTGGGCGATCATCGTCACCGTGGCGCCGGGCAGCCGGGACAGCACCTCGGCCGGTCCGGTCGGATCCAGCAGGCTGAACCCGTCGTAGAGCAGGATGCCGATCTTCGGTCCCTTGGTCTCCGCCTGAGCCGTGCCGGTGCCGAGGCCGAACGCCGCGGCTGCCGCGACTCCGGCGAGAACTGTCCTGCGGGTGGTCTTCGCACTCTCCATGCCGCGATTCTGGGGAGCTCAGGTGCCGATCGGGCGGGGCATGTCCGTCATCCTGCGAAGTGTGTCCCCGCTGATCCCGTAGTACTGGCGGAAAGCCGTCCGCAGGGTCTCCGCCGAGGCGAATCCGCATCGCCGCGCGACCGCGGCCAGCGGCAACGCGGTGGACCGCACCAGCTGGGCGGCGGCTTCGGTCCGCGCCGTCCGCACGGTGCGGGCCGGGGTGCTGCCCAGTTGGGCGGTGAACAGCCGGGTGAGGTGCCGCGTGGTGACCCCGGCGCGGGCCGCCAGCGCCGGCGGGCTCAGGTCTTCGGCGAGATGCGCGGCGATGTACCCCAAGAGGTCGCGTACGACCCGGTTACCCGGCGGTGGGACGGCCAGGAACGTGCTGATCTGGGCCTGATCACCCGGACGGTGCAGATAGGTCACCAGCTCGCGGGCGACCTCGCGGGCCAGCGTCGGACCGCAGTCGTCCTCGATCAGCGCGAGCGTGAGATCCAGCGCGCTGATGACCCCGGCCGAGGTGAACACGTTGCCGTCGCGGATGTAGAGCGGGGCCGGATCCACCTTGACCGCCGGGAAAGTGGCGGCAAGCAGCTCGCCGTATCCCCAATGCGTCGTGACCCGCCGGTCGTCGAGCAACCCGGCGGCCGCCAGCACGAAGGCACCCGTGCACACCGAGGCGATCCGCCTGCTCCGTCCGGCCAGCCGTCGCACCTGCGTCAGCAGACGCTCGTCCGCCGCGGCCGCGCCCGTTCCCGCGCCACCGACCACGATCACCGTGTCCACCCGCCCGGACACCTCGGCGAGCCGCCGGGCACCCGCGAGCATGATCCCCGACGAACTCCGTGTCGTCCGCCCCTGAACCGTCGCCAGCTCGACGACATACGGTGGCGCGGCGCCGTGCGAGTTCGCGATCTCCAGTGCCCCGCTCGGACAGGCCACATCGAGGATCTGGGCGTCGTCGAACGCGACGATCACCACCCGGCGCACCGTTTTCTTTTCAAGCCCCACACGGAGAACCTACCCGCGGCTCGCTTACCTCGGACGTAATCGACAGGGGCTCCCGTCTCGATGATCCTTCGGCCATGAAGGTTTCACGACTCTTGCCCGCGCTCGCGGCGGCCGTTCTGTCCTTTGTCGTTCTCACGCCCCCGGCGAACGCTGAATCCCTTGACCGTCCCGCGAACGTGGAGCGGTTCATGGACGCCTACCGTGCCTGGGGAAGAAACGCTCAGGATGTCGACGCGTACATGAACCTGTTCGTCCAAGACGGGACGGCGCGCTTGTGGGACAGCGGGCTCGAGACACCCCGGGACTGGGCGGGCATCAGGAGCCAGATCGAGGGCGTGCTGAAGCTGGCGCCGGACTACGTCTTCGTTCCGGAGACCGTCATTTCCGACCCCGACGGCAGGGTCGTCTTCATCGAGGCGCTGAACACCGGCACCGTCAAGGGGAAACCGGTCTCCTTCAAGACGATGCACCGGCTCGTCCTCGGCGATCCCGCCGCGGGCAAGGATCCGGCGCGGGTGCAGGACGGCAGGCGGTTCTGGGACCAGGTCACCATGTTCCGTCCGGTGGAGGATCCGGCGAACCCACTGCGGAACCTCTTCGAGGGGATCACCGCGTCGGCGACCGATCCGGCCCCGGCGATCCCCTTGCCGCCGCGAATCCGGCAACTGGCGTGGAACCGGGAAGCGGCGGGGATCCTGGTCGCCGGGGTGGACGGTACGGCGACCCTGCTGGGCCCCGGCCTGACCGAGCCGATCTCCGGCCGCCGGGCCATGACCGCTTACCTGGACCGGTTGTTCGGCGCGGTCCTTGACGTCGCGCTCGAGCCGCGCGCCACCGTGTCCGCGGACGGCACCGAATACCGGGAGTGGGTCGGCACCGCGGTGGCGCTGGGCGGCGCCGACCCGCGCCCGATCTCCTTCAGCCTGGTCGAACGGACTGTGAAGACCGCGACCGGGACGGCCTGGTCATTGCATTTCGACACCCTGGACCTGATCGCTTCGGTGCAGACGGTGAAAGAACTGCGGGCCCGGATCTTCGGTTAGCCGTCAGAGTGGTCGGCCGGCGCGGTACGCGCAGAAGGTCTAGGCGCTTCCGGTCCAAGGACTTCCGGCGCCCGTTCGTGTCGCGCTGCCGCCGGGTGGCAGGTCGAGGACGTCGATCAGGGTCGGGTCTTCGTCGATGGCGTGGTGCAGGTGCCCGACCTTGCCGGTGCCGCCGTCCGCGTCGGAAGCGCCGATGAGCTGCCACATGCCGTCGTCGGCGTCGTGCCCAACAAGCAGAATCGGCTCGCGGCGCTCGAATACCTCGCGGGTCTGGACGCACAGGGTGCGCAGAAGCCAGTGCCGCATCCACCAAGCCCGCCGATCGCGCCGCATGACCTCGTCGGCGACCGCCCAGACGAACGGCAGGTCCCCATGGGCGCGTGCCTCGTCCGCGGTCAGGTCCGGCCCGCCCTGCGGTACCCGTTCGAACGGGTCACTGGTCAACGAGAACGCGTGTCCGTCCTCGTGCTGGAAGACGACGGCGTGGAAGGTTCCGCCACCGGGGTTGCCCGCGCCGATCCCGATCGACAGGCGAGCGGCGTGCGGATCGGCACCGGTGATCCAGCCGAACGCGTACGAGGCCAACTCGCCCCGCGGCCCGACGAACTCACCGAACGCACGCCGGTCCATCCCCGTCGCGGTGTCCGTCGGTACCTCGACCAACGCGCCCTCGATCACCTGAATATCCACGCCCGCAAGATAGCCGATCAGTGTCGAGGGAAGACGCCTGTTGCCTGTTTACAGCGGTTCGGTCAGCAACACGACCCGGTCTTGCTCCGGATCGAATCCGAGGACCGGATGGCCGGGCTTCCGCCTTCCGATGTCATGAGGACCGGCTTTCCCAGCTCTCGCCCGATGTCGGTGAGGAACCCGCACAAGATGTCGACTCCAGCCTGCCCTGTAGCTCCTGCAGGTCGACGTCGCCGTTTTCCGGCGATGCAGAGCCAGTCATGTTGCGAACCGCCTCGACAGCACAACCGCCTGCCTGATCCCGTTGCCGTTCTCCGGCAACCGGCTGGGAATCACTTCGCGAACCGAGCCGCGTCGCCAGTTTCCGACAACGGACTGGCCAGCCCGAACCGCAGAACCGACCACCCACAATCACCACCGCCACTTCTCGGCAACACGCCGCGGACCGCCCGATAACTTTGCCCGCTTGCCTGATCCCGTTGCCGTTTCCCGGCAACCAGCCGGAAATCACCTCGCAAAACCGAGCCACGCCGCCATTTCCCGACAACAGACCGCACCGCAGAACCGACCACACACAACCACCGCCGCCAGAACCGTCGCCACTTCCCGGCAACACGCCACGCGCTGACCGACAACTTCGCCGCATGCCTGACCCCATCGCCGTTTCCCGGCAACAGCCGGACAAGCAAGCCCGCTCAAGAGCCTCCAGAGTTCTTCCGCTCGATCTCTCGGCCGCCATAAGACGGAAAGATCGCGAGCACCCCTGGAACAGGACAGACCCGCTGCTCCACCAGTATCGGGCTCGCGAAGGAGCACTTCGGCCGCCGAGGACAAGGGCAGCGAACCGGGACGTTGTCCTCCACTTCACCAAAGCCGTCGAGAACGAACCCTCATTGCTCGGGCTGAGCAGTCATTTGATCGCGATCAACCGGACGCCGACCTGAAGTGACATCGCGACGGTGGCGTCAGTCGGCCCAACGCCCCCTCTTCGGCGCGGTGAACCACGCCGCGGCACGGCGAGCTAGGTCCTCGACCGGCGCCCTGTCCGCAAGGTAGTGCAAACCGTCGGGCCCCGACAGGTCGATCAAGGCTTCCTCGGCCCGCACTCCATCGTCCCAATTGAGACACGCCGGGCTCCAGCCGCCGCGAATCCCACGCGCGTCGAAGTCCAACCGCAACGTGTCGCGTACAGCGTCGCCTTCGACGATGTCCTGGGAAACCAGGAGCCAAGGGGTGCCATCGTCGTCGGCATGCAGCCAGTAATCCAAGCCGGGAACCAGCGTGTCCAACGACATCGCGAAGGCGCGTTCCGCCTTCGTTGCCTCACCTTCGCGCTGCCCGCCCCAATCGATCTTCTCCGCCTTCACCAGCCGAGCGTAGCCGCCCAGCGGGCAGCGCTTCAGACTCATCTGCCGTGCCCCGCCACCCAAGCCGCGATCTGAGTGCGGTTACCGAAGCCCAACTTCGCGAGGATGTGTTCGACGTGGCTGTCGACGGTGCGCTGGGAAATCACCAGCCGCGCGGCGATGTCCCGGTTGGTCAGTCCCTTGGCGACCAGCTTCGCGATCTCGGTTTCGCGAGTGGTCAGCTTCTTTTCGGTGACTCCGTCCGGTTTCCGGGCCGGTTCTCCGAGCGCGTAGTTCACGGCCTCGTCGGCAGGCATCGCGCGACCTGCGTCGAAGGCGCGGTCGAATCGGGTGTCACCGATCGCGGCACGGGCCGCGGCGGTGTGCTTGGCATGCGGAAGGGAGGCGGCGAATTCCGGGGCGAGGCCGATCCGTTCCCAGCGGGTGGCGGCGATTCCGAACAAAGTGGCCGCGCGTACGTGATCACCCTGCCGGTCGGCGACCCAGGCCAGTGCGTCCGTCCGGTAGGCGATCCCCTGCTGGTTGCCGACGCGAAGGTCGAGCCGCAGCGCTTCCGTCGCCGCTTCGGCGGCCACGGCGACATCACCGAACGCGACTTCGACCATGGCCTGTCCGAACAACGACATCGCCCGATAGAACGACTCGCCGTCGGCACCCGTCAGCTCGGACATTCGTTGAAGCGACCGGCGCGCGGCGTCGAGGTCCCGGTCGCGGTAAGCGACCGACACACCGTGGATGAACAAGGGGTGCAGTTCCGCGCGTGTCTCACCGAGCGCACGGAAGGCCGCGCAGGTCGCGGCGGCCAGATCCACCGATTCGGGCCGGATCGCGAGCATGGCCGCGAAACTCCGGACATGCATGGCCCTGGCCCACGACGGCTCATCCGCGTTCTTCTCCGCAAGAGACTCGGCTTGGCTCACCAAGCGCGCCATCTTCTCCTGATTCCCTTGCCAGAGCGTATGAAGCGCGGACGCGCACAACGCCCTCGCACGGTCGGGATGCTCCTCGGGCGTCGCGGCCAGCGCGCGATCGAGCCATGTTCCGGCCTCCCCCGCGAGACCGCGCAGCAACCAGTACTCGATGGGCCGGACGGCCATCCGCAACGCCGCGCCCGCCTCGTCCGGTTCGGACACCGACCACGACAGCGCCGCCCGCAGGTTCGCGTGGTCATGGCCGAGCCTCTCGATCCAGTACGGCTGACGGCCGCTCACCCACTCGTCGTCGGCCTGCTCGACCAGCCGGGCCATCCAGTCGCGGTGCAACCGGCTCACCCGACCCCGGTCACCGGCCTGGTCGAGGCGTTCCTGGCCGTACTCGCGCAGCGACTCCAGCATCTGGAAGCGGACGCCGTCGGTCTGCTGGCGCCTGATCAGGACCGACTTGTCCAGCAGGCCTTCGATCAGCTCCAGCACACTCTCCTCGCCGATGCCGTCGTAGGCGCACACCTGTTGCGCGGCCTCGAGATCGAAGGATCCGACGAAGACCGAAAGCCTTGCCCAGACGGATTGTTCGGACGGCGAGCACAGATCGTGGCTCCAGTCGATGGTGGCCCGCAACGTCTTGTGCCGCTCCGGTCCGGTACGCAGGCCCGACGTCAGCAAGGTCAGCCTGCTGGTCAGCCGATCGAGGATCTGGCACGGGGACAGCGATCGGATCCGCGCCGCGGCGAGCTCGATGGCCAGCGGCAGCCCGTCCAACCGGTCGCACAGCTCGGTCAGCGTCTCCTCGCTGACCGAAGCACCGTCCGCGGCTTCGGGCCACGCCGCCGCGGCGCGCTCCCGGAACAGCCGCACCGCGTCCGCGACCGGCAGAGGCGGCACCGGCAGCACATGTTCGCCGGCGACGGCGAACGATTGCCGGCTGGTGGCCAGCACCACGATCTTGGGACAGTCCGTCAGCACGGCGGCGACGAATTCGGCACAGGCGTCGATGAGGTGCTCACAGTTGTCCAGTACCAGCAGCAGAGCACGGTTCCGGAGGTGATCGAGCACCTGCCGCATCGGTGAGAGGCCCGACCGGTCGTGCAGGCCGAGCCGATCGGCGACCAGGTTCGCCGCGAGCGCACCGTCGCGCACCTCGGCCAACTCCACGAACACGACCCCGTCGGGAAAGGCGCGGGCGACGTCCCGGACGACCCGCCACGCGAGCCTGGTCTTGCCGACCCCGCCAGGACCGCTCAGCGTCACCAACCGCGCTTTGCCGAGCAGACGGCGCACGTCCGCGCCTTCGTCACGGCGCCCGACATAGCTGGTCAGCTCCGCCGGTGGCGGCGTGGCGACCCGGTCAGTGGAAGCGGACGACACTGCCCACCTCCCAGTTTGAGCGCGTCTCGACCGGGCAAGAGCATAGCCCGCCGCTGGTCAGGACGGGGCGCCGTTGATCAGTCCGGCGATCGCCGCCATCTCCTCGGGCCTGGCCCGGCTCGGCTAGCGTGGCCCTATGCCGTCCCCTGATCGCCTCGCCGCGTTCGCGCTCGCCTCGTTCGTCCTGATCCTCATCCCCGGCCCCGCCGTGCTGTTCGCGATCAGCCGCGCCCTGGCGTACGGACGGCGGACCGCGCTGGTGACCGTGGTCGGCGGGGCGCTCGGCAGCTTCGTCGCCGCCACGGCCGTCGCCATCGGGGTGGGCGCCGTCATCCAGGCCTCCGCCGTGATCTACACCGTGATCAAATTCGCCGGTGCCGCGTACCTGATCTACCTCGGTGTCCAGGCGATCCGGCACCGCCGGGCGCTCCGGGAGGCATTCGAGGCGCAAGCGGCCCCGATCAGCGGCGGGCGCACGCTGCTGCAGGGATTCATCGTCGGCGTCACCAATCCCAAGACCGTGGTGTTCTTCGCGGCGATCCTGCCGCAGTTCGTCGACCCCTCCGCCGGACAGGCCGGCCTTCAGATGGTGGTCCTCGGCGCGGTGTTCGCCACGATCGCCCTGGCGATGGATTCCGTCTGGGGCGTGGCGGCGGGAGCGGTCCGGTCCTGGTTCGCCCGCTCGGCGCGGCGCCTGGACCTGGTCGGCGGCGCGGCCGGGCTCACGATGGTCGGGCTCGGCGTCGGCTTGACCGTCAGCGGCCGCAAGGAGTAGACCGGACGTCTTGACCTCCAGCGAACTGGAGATTCCATCCTGGACTCATGACGATCTGGATCTGTGCGACCTGCGGCGTCGAGCACCCCGACACCGCCGCGCCTCCGGCCGGGATCTGCCGGATCTGCGCGGACGAACGTCAGTACGTCCGCGCTTCCGGCCAATCCTGGACCACCGCGGAAGAGCTCGCCGCGGATCCGCACAAGCTGGTCCACGAGCAGCCCGAGCCCGGCATCCACCGCCTGCACCGCGAGCCGGAATTCTCGATCGGCCAATGGACTTACGTCGTCCAGACCGATCAGGGCAACCTGCTGTGGGATCCGCCGAACGCGCTCGACGGGCCCCTGCTCGGCAAGATCGCCGAACTCGGCGGGGCGGCCGCGATCGTGGCGAGCCATCCGCATATGTACGGCTCGCAGGTGAGTCTGAGCCATCACCTCGGGAACGTGCCGGTCCTCGTGCACGCCGCCGACCGGCGGTGGGTGCGGCGAGAAGATCCGGTGATCCGCGAATGGCGTGGTACCGAAGAGATCCTGCCCGGCGTCACGCTCGTCGAAGCGGGCGGCCACTTCCCCGGCGCCGCGGTCGCCCATGTCGCCGCGAACGGCGGCTCGCTGCTGGTGGGCGACACCATCGTGCCGGTGGCCGCGGCGGGCTGGGTGACCTTCATGCGCAGCTATCCCAACCAGATCCCGCTCTCGGCCGGTCTGGTCGAGCGCCTCCTGGACCGGCTGGAGCCCTACGAGTTCGACCGGCTCTACGCGCTGACGGGCGCCACTCTGCAGGCTGACGCGAAAGCCGCGGTGCGACGCTCGGCCGAGCGCTACGTCGCCTGGGTCAGCGGCGCGAACGACCATCTCGGCTGAAAAGAAGGCGATGCCGGCGAACGTCGGCGATGCTTGACGCGTGGAGTACGTGTCCAGAGTGCCGCGTCCGCCCCTGGACGGGCTGATCGACGACCTCTACTACCTGGAGGGCACGCCGCCGTACGCCCGGCTGACGCTGCCGCCGTCGCCCTCGGCGCTGCTCATCGTCAATCTCGGGGCACCGTTCCGCATCCGCGCCGGTGCCGACATCGAGACGGCCGGGTACGCCGACGGCTGCGTGATCACCATGCCCACCCGCGCGTACGAGTTCGGCTACCCACGCCGCAGCCGGTCCGTCGGCGTGCACTTCAAGCCGTGGGGGCCGTCGTCGTTCCTGCCGATGCCCGCGGCCGAACTGTGCGACCGGCCGGTGACGCTGGAGCAGGTTTGGGGACGGTCCGCCGTCGCCGAGCTGCGGGACCGGCTGGCCTCGGCGCCCGGACCGCACGAGATGCTGGCGCTGCTCGAAGAGGAGCTGAGGCGACGGCTGCGCGAGCCCTCCGGCCTGGAGCTGGTCCGCCGGATGAGCGGCGCCATCGCGACGACCGGCGGCGCGGTGGCGATCGGCGACCTGAGCGCGGCGGCCGGGGTCAGCGGCACCCATCTGGCACAGCGGTTCAAGGAACTCATCGGCGTCACGCCGAAGCGACTCGCCCGCACCTACCGTTTCACCGCCACCGTGTTCGGGATCGACCCCGCCGAACCGATCGACTGGGGCGAACTCGCCCATGACGCCGGATATTTCGACCAGGCCCACTTCGGCCACGAGTTCCGGGCGTTCACCGGGCTCACGCCGACCCGCTACATCGAGGTCCGGCGACGGTTCCACCGCGAACATCCCGGCCATGTGCTGGACAGCTGGCCTCTGCCCGCCGATTGATTTCTTACAAGCGCGGCGGCTCACGGCGCGCTAGTTTCGGGGCCCTCGAAGCAAAGGAGAGCCCGTGGGCAAGGTGGTCATGTACGGCTCGGTGTCGGTGGACGGTTTCGTCGCGGACGAGAACGACCAACCCGGACCGCTGTTCGACTGGTTGACCGGCGGTGACGTCCCGCTGGACGAGAGCGGCGTGCTCAAGGTGTCGCGAGCGTCCCACGACTACACCCGGCGGTACTGGGACGAGATCGGGGTGACGATCGCCGGCCGCCGTGTCTTCGACCTGACCGACGGCTGGGACGGGAAGCCGCCGAGCGGGATCGACCACGTGGTCGTCGTGACGCATCGGCCCGCGCCCGATGCCTGGGATCCCGGCGCCCCGTTCCATTTCGTCGACGGCGTCGAGGCGGCCGTCGCCAAGGCGCAGGAGCTCGCGGGCGACCGCGTCGTCGAGGTCGCGGCCGGCGACGTCGGCGGCCAAGCGCTCGCCGCGGGTCTGGTCGACGAGGTGCGCATGGACGTCGTACCCGTCGTGTTCGGGTCCGGGAGGCGCTTCTTCGGGTCGGTCCACGCGCAGCATCTGCTGGAGGATCCCGAGGCGGTGCTTCAGGGCAACCGAGTGCTTCACCTGCGCTACCGGGTGCGCTGCTGACGGAATCAGCCCGGCGCGAGCAGGTCTTGAAGGATTTCAGTGGCCGTTTCGCGCAGCCAGGCGTGGGCGGGGTCGTTGTGGTGCCGCTGATGCCAGAGCAGGTGCAGAGGCACGTCGGGCAGTTGCAGCGGTAGCGGCAGGGTGATCAAGCCGAGTTGCTCACGGGCGGACCGGGTGACCGCGTCGGGCAGGGTGACCACGAGGTCGGTGTCACGGGCGAGCTGGAGCGCGGTGGCTGTGGTGGGGGCGGAGGCGATGACACGGCGCTCGTGGCCGAGAGTGGCGAGGACGTCGTCGATCCGGTCGCGCAGACGCCCGCGCCGGGAGACGGTGAGGTGTTCGGCGGCCGCGTAATTCTCGGCGGTCATGGGCTGTTCGGCGAGTGGGTGCCCCGGCCGGACGGCGACGGCGAGCCGGTCGTGGCCGACGAGGTGGTGGCGGATGTCGGGCAGGGACGGCGGGCCGGTGCCGGAGGCGAGGTCGACCTCGCCACGACGCAACTCCGGCGTGTCGTCGCCGGGTTCGGCGGTGAGACGCAGCCGGACACCAGGGGCCTGGCGGTGCACCGCGGCGATCAGCGCGGTTCCGCAGGCGGCGGTGAGGGCGTCGTGCCAGCGGACGGTGAACACCCGCTCCAGCGTCGCCAGGTCGAGTTCCGCCTGAGCCGACAGCAACTGGTGCGCCTGTCGCACCAGGGCGTGGACCTCGGTGCGCATGGCCACCGCGCGGGTGGTGGGGGTCATGTGGCGTCCGGTGCGGACCAGGATCTCGTCGCCGGTCGCTTTGCGGATGCGGCCCAGCGAGCGGCTCATCGCCGGTGCGGTGACGTGAAGCCGAGCCGCGGCCCCGGCCACGCTCCCCTCTTCCAGCAGGGCGTCGAGCGCGGTGAGCAGGTTCAAATCCAGTTGCATGGCAGTAACTATATAAGTGCTGAACATGCACTTGTCGTTAATGGTCGGGCTCTCTACTTTGGAAATCACGGGGCTGGAAAAAGCCCGAATCCCAAGGAGTACGCCATGAGTACAGCCATGCCCACCGACCTCCGGACGACCTTGCTGCCCGCGGTGACCGCCATCGTGAAGGACGCGGGAAAGACCTTGCGGGATCGCTACACGACCCACGCCCGGGGCGTGACCCTGGCGGAGGTCGTCGGCGAGATCCATGCGAACGACGAAGCGGTCCTCGCCGTCATGCGTGAGCCGCTGCTGGCGGCGAGGCCGGGTTCCCAGTGGGCGGAGGACGAACTCGCGGGCGGAGCGCTCCCGCCCGGCGAGTGGTGGGTCGTCGATCCGGCCGAGGGCAACATCAATCACGTCCACGGCATGCCGGACTGGGCCGTCACCGCCACCCTGGTGCGCGACAACCAGCCCATCCTCACCGTCGTGCATCTTCCGCTGAGCGGCGACACGTACACGGCCACCGCCGGTGGCGGCGCCCATCTAGACGGCCGCCCCCTGGCCGTCTCCGCGAAGGCCGACCTGGAGGCCGCGCTGATCGGCACCGGGCAGGCCAGGCCCGGCGAGAGCGCCGGCACCTTCCGCCGGATCGGCGAATCGGTGACCGCCATGCTCACCGCCGGCCTCGTCGTGCGCGTGTCCGTTCCGGCCACCCTGCAACTCATCCACGTCGCCGCCGGGCGCATGGACGCCTTCTGGCAGTTCTCCGACGTCCGCTCCGGTCTCGTCGCCGGCGCCCTCCTGGTCGCCGAGGCCGGAGGCACCGTCACCGACCTGGACGGCAAGCCCTGGAACGCGGGCAGCCGCGACTTCCTCGCCGCCGCTCCCCGCGTCCACGCCGCCGCGCTCGACGTCCTTTCCCCGCTCTGACCAGTCCACAAGGGAGCACCACGCCATGACCACCATCGGCATCCTGGGCGCCGGCCGTGTCGGCACCAATCTCGCCCGCGCGCTGGCCGCATCGGGCCACCAGGTCACTCTCGGCCGCCGCGGGAACGGCGATCACGCCACCGTCGCCGGTGGCGCGGACATCGTCATCAACGCGACCCCCGGCGACACCACACTGGAGCGGCTCACCGCCCTGCGAGCCGAACTCGCGGGCAAGATCCTCGTCGACGTCTCCAACGCCACCCACGACGCGGCCGACGGTCTGCCCGGCGATCTGTGCTACCCCGGTGGCAGTCTCGCCGAGCAGCTCCAGGCCGCCCTGCCCGCCACCCAGGTCGTCAAGACCCTCAACACCATGCTGTTCACGGTCATGACCGACCCCGGCGCGCTGAGGATCCCGCCCACCGCCTATCTGTCCGGAAACGACGAACAGGCCAAGAAAACCGTCGCGGGACTCCTCGGCGACCTGGGCTGGGATCCCGGCTGGATCGAGGACCTCGGCGACATCACCACCGCCCGCGCGACCGAAGCCATGGTCCTCGTCGTCCCCCATGTCCTGCGCCGCAACGGTTTCACCCCCTTCGCCGTCTCCATCGCCCGCTGATCGCCCTGGTCGTTCAGGAGGCGCGATAGGGGCCACGCCGGGTCGGTAGGGGTTGTCCGGCCGGACCGGCCGCCCGCACGCTCGGTGGGACGGGCGATCCGCCCGTCGCCGACGCAGGAGGTGGCCGGGTGGCAGGCAACGACGAAGGACTCTGGGTACGCAGGTTCCATCCCGCGGACGACGCGCCCTTCCGTCTGGTCTGTTTCCCGCACGCGGGAGGTTCCGCGAGCTATTTCTTCCCGGTCTCAAGGGCGTTGAGCCCCGCCGCCGACGTACTCGCGATCCAGTACCCCGGACGTCAGGACCGGCGTCACGAACCGGGGCTCGCCACCATCGCCGAACTGGCCGACGGTGTCACCGAGGCGCTCCTGCCGTGGCTGGACCGGCCGACCGTCCTTTTCGGTCACAGCATGGGCGCGTCACTCGGCTTCGAGGTCGCCCGCCGCCTCGAAGCCGGTGACGTGCGGCCCCACGCGTTGTTCGTCTCCGGCCGCGTGGCGCCCAGCCGCGCTCGCGACGAGACGGTCCACCGGCGCGACGACGCGGGACTCATCGCGGCCGTGAAGGAACTCGGCGGCACCGACGCCCAGATCTTCGAGGACGAGGCGATCCTCGAAATGGTGCTGCCCTCGATCCGTACGGACTACACCGCCGCGGAGACCTACCGATACACGCCGGGCCCCCTACTGCGGACCCCGATCCACGCCCACGTCGGCGAAAACGACCCGAAGGCGACCGTCGACGAAGTCCGCGACTGGGCCACCCACACGTCCGGGCGGTTCACCCTGACCACGTATCCCGGCGGGCATTTCTATCTGAACACCCACGCCCCGGCCGTGATCGGGGCCATCTCGGACGCCTTGCGCCCTTCCGACCTCCGCGTCACCCAGTGAAAGGAGCCCTTCCGTGGTGCACATCAGAATCGATCCCACCGGATCCCGCGCGCGTTCGGCGGATTTGGAGTCCTACCAGAAGGTCGAGAACCTGGACCAGGACTTGAAGATCTGCGTCGACGGAGGCTACGAGCACTTTTCCCATGACGGGGAATTCCAAAAGGACGGTCATGAGGTCGTCGCCGTCTTCCGGTGGTCTGGCCGCACCAAGATCGCCGAGTGAGAGAAAGGGGAATCCCATGTCCGCGAGACTCTTCGCCCTCGATTCCTTGCAGACGTTCGACGAACTCGAACACAGCGCGCTGGGGGTGGCGGAGTCCCTCCGGGAGCGTGGCGTGACACCCGCGACCAGGGTGATGCTGAAGGCCGGGAACTCGGCCGCCTACGTGACGACCCTGCTGGCCCTGATGCATGTCGGCGCGAGCATCGTGCTCGTCGACCAGCAGGAGAACGCCGCCGAAACCCAGCGGGTCTGCAACCAGGCCGGGGTCAAGATCAGCCTGGTCGACGAGGACGCGCCGTTGGTCACCGACGGCCCGCACACCCTGCTCTACGAATTGCTCGTCGCCGGGGCGTCCCAGACCACCCGCGATCCGGAGCTGCGGGTGGAGCCGTGGTGCGAGCTGCCGGACGGGCTGATCATGTACTCCTCCGGATCGACCGGAGTGCCCAAGGGCGTGGTCAAGAACGGCGGGCGGTTCCTCAAGAACCTCCAGCGCAACGCCGACCAGGTCGGCCACCACTCGGGTGACGTGCTGATGCCGATGCTGCCCTTCTCCCACCAGTACGGCCTGTCGATGGTGCTGATCGCGTGGCTGGTGCGCTGCTCGCTCGTGGTGGCGCCGTACCGGCGGATCGACCGCGCGCTGCGGATGGCGGGCCAGTGCGGGGTGACCGTCACCGACGGCACGCCGTCGACGTACCAGAGCATCCTCAACATCGTGAAGCGCAATCCCCGCTACGGCCTCGACCTCGCGGGCGTGCGGATGTTCTGCAGCGGTGCCGCTCCCCTGGGCTCGACACTCAGCGAAGACTACGTCGCGTGGTTCGGCCTCCCGTTGCTGGACAGCTACGGCAGCACGGAACTGGGCAACCTCGCGTTCGCGACGCCGGAGAACCCGGTCGGCTGCGGCCGCGCGCTCCCCGGGCACGAACTGCGGATCCTCGACGACGAAGGCAACTCGCTGCCCGCCGGGCAGACCGGCGAGATCGTGATGCACTGCCCCGACATGATGGCGGGCTACCTCGCCGCGGACGGCTCGCTGGAGCCGGCGGAGCAGGGCTGGCGGCACACCGGCGACTTCGGTTACCTGGACGAGAACGACAATCTGTTCGTGGTGGGCCGCAAGTTCGCCGTGCACCGCAAGGGACACACGCTCTACCCGGAGATCATCGAGCACAAGGTCACCGAAGCACTGGTCCCGGTCAAGATCATCGCGCTGCCGGACGAACGGCGCGGCTGTCAGCTGGCGTTCTTCGTCGAAGACCCGCTCGGCCACGACGGCAGGCACTGGCGTACGCGTATCGCCGAGGTGCTGCCGGAGTTCGAGCGACCGGACCGCATCCGGGTCGTCGACCGTTTTCCGCTGAACCGCAACGGAAAACCCGACAAGAAGCGGATGACGGAGCTGGCGCTCGCCGAATCGGCCAGTTCACCGAAGGCCGGCTGAGCGACGTGACCGACGAACGCACCGCCCTGATCTTCCCGGGAATGGCCCCGACGAAATCCGGGGACGTGAGCCGGTTCCTGATGATCAACCGGAAGGCTCGGGAACGGCTCGCGACGGCCGAGGACGTCCTCGGCCGTCGCCTGCTCGGCCCGGCCCGCGAAGACGGTGATGTGTACGACGAGGCCGCGCAGGTCGTCTTCATGCTGACGTGTCTTTCCCTGGCGGAGTGGGCCGAAGACGCCCTCGGGGTGAAACCCGAGATCTGCGCCGGTCCCAGTTTCGGCCAGAAGGCGTTGACCTCGTACACCGGTGTGCTGTCGTTCGAGGAGACCGTCCGGCTCACCGCGGAGCTTTCGCGATGCGAGGTGTCCTACTTCGAAAGCGACTACTCGGACGTCGTGACCCACTGTTTCGTCCGGACTCCGGAAGAGGGTTTCGCCGAGGTCCTGGCCGAACTGAAGGACGAGTTCCACGACGTTTCGGGCGTCATCGACAAGGGCTTCTACCTGCTTTCGGTGCGGGAGAAGGACTTGGAACGGGTGAAGGCTCGAGTCCGGGCGATCGGCGGCTACTCGATGCACACCATGCGCCCGCCCGTGCACTCCACCTTCTTCGGCGATTTGCGTCGGCGTGCCGAAGAGGAGGTGCTGTCCGGCTTCACCCTCCGCGACCCCGAACTGCCGGTGGTCGCGGACCAGGACGGTGCGCTCCTGGACTCGGCGGCGGGGGTGCGCCGGATGTTGCTCGACACCTTCGACCGGCCGATCGACTGGCCGTCGATGGTCGCGACCTTGCGGGAGCAGGGCGTGACGTCGTTGTGCTTCTCCGGTCCGGACAATCTCTTCCACCGGGTGGACAGCACGGTGGCGAACTTCGAGGTGCGGACGGTGACGCCGGCGATGGCTTTGAAGCCGCGGAGCCGCGCCTAAGGTTTCCGCTCCCCCAGCGCGTGAAGGCCCTCTTTCTTCGGCTGAGCCGAGGGAAGGGGGCCTTCACGCGCAGTCGCTACGGCAGCCGCCCCAGCCACTCCCGAACGGCCTCGGCGGTCGTCCCCGCATGCCGCTCCAGCATCGTGAAGTGATCTCCCTCGACGTCCACCGTGTCATGCGGCAAAGCCCAGTCGGACTGCCACCCGGCCCGGTCGCGCCACGCCTCGAGCGGCTCCGACGCCCGCACCAGCAAGGTCGGCACACCGGTCGCCGCGGGCACGTGGTCGGCGAACAGCCGCAGGTAAGCACCCATCGCGGTGAGCCGCGTGTCGTCCCCGAGGCCGTCGGCGAGCCGGTCGCGGATGCCGTCCAGCGCGTGTTCGTCCTGCGGGTAGACGTCGATCAGCACGAGCGCGCGGGGCGCGGCGCCCGCTTCCTCCAGATGCCTCGCCAGCGCGTGCGCGAGTGGGCCGCCCGACGAGTGGGCCACCAGGACCACCGGGTCGCCGCCTTCGCGGAGGATGGCGTCCGCCTGTGCGTGGAGAACCGCCTCGATCGAGTCCGGCAGCGGCTGCCCGTGCCCGAAGCCGGGCACCGGAACGACGGAAACGTCCTGCACGTCCCGGAACGACGCCGCGAACCGCGCGTATTCGTGCGCCCCCGAGCCGACCAGGAGGGAGGGGACGCAGACGAGTTCGGGGCCGGACGGGCCTTTCGCGAGCCGGACCGGTTGCAGGTTCTGTTCCCGCGCGGTTTCGACGGTGAATGACGGCCGGTAGCGCGACGCCTGCGCGGCCAGCGCCACGAACTGAGCGACCTCGCCGAGTTCGACCGCGCGGGCGAACATCGCGCCGAAGAAGCTCGTGGCCGCGGGCGGTGTTTCGGGCCGCCGGTCGGCGGCCGAGAAGTCACCGGAGATCCGTTCCGCGACGGCGAGCGGTGTCGGGTGGTCGAAGACCAGCGACGGCGGGAGCCGCAGGCCGGTCGAGGCCGCGAGCCGGTTGCGCAGGTCGACGGCGGTGAGCGAGTCGAAGCCGAGTTCGAGGAAGGCGACGTCGGCGTCGATGGCGCCGGCACCGTCGTGGCCGAGGACGGCCGCGACCTGACCGCGCACCAGTTCCAGGATCTCCGCGTCACGGCCGTCCGCGTCGAGTCCGGCGAGCCGGGCACGGAACGCGCCGCCGCCGTCGGGCGCGCGCCGGGCACGAGCGCGGACGAGTCCGCTCAGCAACGGCGGGACCTCCTCGGCGCGGAGCGCGGCGAGGTCGAGCCGCATCGGGACGGTCAGCGGCCGCCCGGTGGCGAGCGCGGCGTCGAACAGCTCCAGACCCTCCTCAGTGGACAGTCCGCCGAGCCCGGCCCGCGCCATCCGCTCGACGTCGGCGGAATCGGTCATCGCACTGGTGGTCGCCCACAGGCCCCACGCCAGTGACGTCGCTGCGGCGCCTTCTGCCCGGCGGCGTTCCACCAGCGCGTCCACGAACGCGTTGGCCGCGGCGTAACCGGACTGCCCCGGATTGCCGAAGACCCCGGCCGCCGATGAGAACATCACGAACGGTGCGGCGTCGGGCAAGAGTTCGTGCAGGTTCACCGCGGCGTCCACCTTCGGCGCGAGCACCCGGTCGAGCCGTTCGGGGGTCTGCGCGGTGATCAGCCCGTCGTCGAGGACACCGGCGGCGTGCACGACACCGGTCACCGGATGCGCGGCCAGCACCTGGCGCAGCGCCTCCCGGTCGGCCGCGTCGCACGCCAGGATCCGGACCTCGGCACCCAGCCCGGTGAGTTCGTCCGCCAACGCCGCCGCGCCGGGCGCGGAAGCACCGGAACGGCTCAGCAGCACCAGCGAACGGACGCCGTGTGTCACCACCAGATGTTTCGCGACGGCCGCGCCGAGGAGGCCGGTGCCACCGGTGATCAGCACGACGTCGCCGTCGCTCCACAGCCGCGCCGGGCCGGGCTCGGGGACGCGGACGAGCCTCGGGACGAAGCTGACCCCGTCGCGAACCACGACCTGCGCCTCCCCGGCGGGCAGCGCGGCCGGGACGTCTCCGTCCACGAGCACGAACCGCCCGGGGTGCTCCGACTGCGCCGAGCGCACGAGCCCCCACACCGCGGCCGCCACCGGATCCGGGCGTTCGGTCGCGATCCCGCCTTGGGTGGCCACCACGAGCGGGCCGTCCCCCGGTTCGTCGAGCCACGTCCGGACGCGTTCGAGCGCCGCCCCCAGCACGGTGCGGAGATCCCCGGATTCGCAGTGCCACACCGTCGCGTCGTGCGGCTCGGTCGCGCCCGCGGGCACCCAGTCCAGGCCGAACAGGGACTCGCGATACCCACCGAGCCCGGACACCGACACCGGCCGCAGCAGCAGACCGTCCACGTCGGCGACCGGCAGGCCTTCGGCGTCGGCGACGGTCAGCGCGACCCCGTCCGCAGCCGGCCGCAGCCGCACCCGCAACGCCGTCGCACCCCGTGACCACAGCCGTACCCCGGAGAACGCGAACGGGAGCCGAAGCCCCTCGGCGTCGTCGGGAAGCACCCCCAGCGCGATCCCGTGGAGCGCGCCGTCCAGCAACGCGGGATGCAGACCGAAGGCCGGAGCGTCGCCGGTCTGGGCTTCGGGAAGGTCGATTTCGGCGAAGACCTCGTTCTCGCGACGCCAAGCGGCGCGAAGTCCTTGGAACGCGGGGCCGTATTCGAGGCCCGCGTCCGCGAGTTCGTCGTACAGCGCCTCGACGCCGACGCGTTCCGCCCCGGCAGGCGGCCATTCCGCGAGCGGGGTGGGCACGCCGTCCGTTTCGGGCAGCAGGACGCCGTTGGCGTGCCGGGTCCAGGGTTCGTCGCCGCGGCGGGAGTACACGCCGACCTCGCGACGGCCGTCGACGTCCGCGTCGCCGAGTTCGACCGAGAGCCGGACGTCGGTGCCTTCTTCGAGCACGAGCGGGGCTTCGAGGGTCAATTCGTCGAGCATCGTGCAGCCCACCTGGCTGCCGGCGGCCAGCGTGAGCTCCACGAACGCGGTACCGGGCACGAGCACGGTCCCGGACACGGCGTGATCGGCGAGCCAGGGATGCGTTTCCAGCGAGATCCGGCCGGTGTACAGCAGCCCGCCGGTCCCGGGGACCGCGACGACGGCGCCGAGCAGCGGATGGTCCACCACTGTCTGCCCGAACGCCGACGCGTCCCCGGCGACGGTCCCGGCTTCCAGCCAGAACCGCTTGCGCTGGAACGGATACGTCGGCAGATCGACCCAGTCCGCCGTGGGCAGGATCGAAGACCACGCCGGGCTCAGACCGTGCACATGGGCTTCGGCCAGCGACGCGACGAACCGCTCCGCGCCACCCTCACCCCGACGCAAACTCCCCAACGCCACAGCGTCTTCACTGATCCCGGGGACCAGCACCGGATGCGGGCTTGTTTCCACGAAGAACCGGAAACCATCCTCCAGCAACCGATCCACCGTCGCCGCGAACTGCACCGTCCCCCGCAGATTCCGGAACCAGTACGCCGCATCCAATTCCAGAGGCTCATCGGTCACCGTCGAATAGAACGGGATCACCGGCGACTGCGGCGAAATACCCGCCAACGCAGACACCACATCCTGCTCGATCGCATCCACATGCGCCGAATGCGACGCATAGTCCACCGGAATCCGCTTCGCGCGCACGTCCAGCAGCTCACACCGCTTGACCAACGCGTCCAAGCCTGCAACGTCGCCGGACACCACCACCGCCGCGGGACCGTTCACCGCCGCCACCGACACACCCTCAGGCAGCAACTCCCGAACACGATCCTCCGAAGCGGCCACCGACACCATGCCACCACGACCCGACAACGCCAAAATGGCCTTACTCCGCAGGCAAACCACTCGCGCAGCATCATCCAACGACAACGCACCCGCCACACACGCCGCAGCGATCTCACCCTGCGAATGCCCCACCACGGCTGCGGGTTCGACTCCACACGCCCGCCACAACCGCGCCAACGACACCATCACCGCAAACAACACAGGCTGCACCACATCGACCCGCTCCAACGCAGCCGCATCGGACAGCACATCGGACAACTTCCAGTCCACAAAGGACGACAAAGCCGTCTCACACTCAGCCATCGACTCAGCGAACACCGGAGCAGCCACCACAAGCTCCTCCGCCATCCCCACCCACTGCGAACCCTGACCCGGAAACACGAAAACAGCCTTACCCGACTGCGCCGTGCCCTCGATCAGCAGGCTCGACGGCTCTCCGGCGGCGAGCGCGTCGAGCGCGGCGCGCGGATCACCGACGATGGCCGCCCGGTGCGCGAACAGCGGCCGCGCGGCCAGGGTGGCGGCCGCGCCCGGAAGATCCACAAAGGACCGAAGCTGAGCAGCTCGCGCCCGCAAGGCTTCCGGCGTCCGCGCCGACAGAAGCCACGGCGTCGCACCGGTCACCACCGGCGGCCGAGGCTCGACCTCGGCGGCCGGGGCCGCTTCGAGGACGACGTGCGCGTTGGTACCGCTGATGCCGAACGACGACACCGCGGCCCGGCGAGGACGGTCGAGTTCCGGCCACGGCCGTGCTTCGTCCAGCAACGAGACCGCGCCCGCGCTCCAGTCCACATGCGACGACGGGGTCTCCGCGTGCAGGCTGCGCGGCAGGGTCCCGCTTCGCAGTGCCTGCACCATCTTGATGATCCCGGCGACCCCCGCCGCGGCCTGCGTGTGCCCGAGGTTCGACTTGATCGACCCGAGCCACAGCGGCCGGTCCGACGGCCTGCCCTTGCCGTAGGTCGCGAGCAACGCCTGCGCTTCGATCGGGTCGCCCAGGGTGGTGCCGGTCCCGTGCGCCTCGACGACGTCGACGTCCGCCGTCGTCAGCCGGGCGTCGGCGAGCGCCTCGCGGATCACCCGCTGCTGGGACGGGCCGTTCGGGGCGGTCAGGCCGTTCGACGCGCCGTCCTGGTTCACCGCCGACCCGCGCAGGACCGCCAGTACCGGATGGCCGTTGCGCCGCGCGTCGGAAAGCCGTTCCACCAGCAGCATCCCGACACCTTCGGACCAGCCGGTGCCGTCCGCCTCTTCGGCGAACGGTTTGCAGCGGCCGTCCGGCGCCATTCCGCGCTGACGGCTGAACTCCACGAACGTCCCGGGGGTGAACATCACCGTCACGCCGCCGGACAGCGCGAGGTCGCACTCGCCCCGCCGCAACGCCTGTGCGGCGAGGTGCAGGGTCACCAGCGACGACGAGCACGCGGTGTCCACGGTGAGCGCCGGCCCCTCGAACCCGAAGGTGTACGACACCCGCCCGGAGGCGATGCTGCCGGAGTTCCCGGTGCCGAGGTAGCCGCCGACCTCGTCGGGGATCTCGGTCAGCCCGGAGACGTAGTCGTGGTACATCAGCCCGGCGAACACGCCGGTCCGGCTGCCCTTGAGCGAACCCGGATCGATACCCGCCCGCTCGATGGCCTCCCACGACGTCTCCAGCAGGAGCCGCTGCTGCGGATCCATCGCCAGTGCCTCACGCGGCGAGATCCCGAAGAACGCCGGGTCGAACTCGGCGACGTCGTGGAGGAAACCGCCCTGCGAAACGTAACTCGTCCCCTGCTTGTCCGGGTCCGGGTCGTACAGCGCTTCGAGGTCCCAGCCGCGGTCGACCGGGAATCCGCTGATCCCGTCGCCGCCGGTTTCGACCATCCGCCACAGATCCTCGGGCGAGGCGATGCCGCCGGGATAGCGGCAGGCCATCCCGACGATGGCGATCGGTTCGCTGCCCGCGGCTTCGGTCTCCTTCAGGCGCTTCCGGGTCTCGTGAAGATCCGCGGTGACCTGCTTGAGGAAGTACCGGAGTTTGTCCTCGGTGTCTTTCATTTCCGCCCCCAAGTCAGGAGATCCCGAGTTCCTTGCCGATGAATTCGAACATTTCGTCGTCCGAGGCGTCTTCGAGCCGATCCGCCACGGATTCGGTGCCCTCGCCCGGATCGCACGCCGCGAGCAGGGCGCGCAGCCGGTCCTTGACCTTGCCGCGGATCGCGTCGTCCGGGCTTCCCCCGGCGAACGCGGCCTCCAGCCGGTCGAGTTCCGCGAGCACCCCCAGCGGCGGTGGCGCGTCGTCCACGACGATCTCCGCGCCGACCAGTTCCGCCACCGCGGCGGTGGTCGGATGGTCGAAGACCAGCGTGGCGGGCAGCCGGAGACCGGTGGCCTCGTTGACGCGGTTGCGCAGTTCGACCGCGGCGAGCGAGTCGAACCCGAGTTCGGTGAACGCCTTGTCCGGATCGACCTGCTCGGGACCGGCGTGCCCGAGCACACCGGCGACGTGGGTGGCGACGAGGTTCAGCAGTGCCGCGGCGCGTTCCTCCCCGGTCATCCCGGCCAGCTCCGCCTTGAGCGCGTCCCCGGTCGGCGAACCGGCGGTCTCGACACGTTTGCCGGTACCGCGGATCAGGCCGCGCAGCAGCGGCGGGACGTCGGTGCCGAGGCCCGCCCGCACCGCGGCGAGGTCCAGCCGCATCGGCAACAGCACCGGTTCGGCCGCCGTCACCGCGAGGTCGAACAGCGCCAGTCCCTCCTCTGTGGACAGTGCGCCCGCGCCGGAGGCCGTCATCCGTTCCAGATCGCGTCCGGACATGCCGCCCGCCATCCCGTCGCCGGCCCAGAGCCCCCAGGCGAGCGAGGTCGCCGGCAGCCCGTGCGCACGGCGATGCCGGGCGAGCGCGTCGAGGAACGCGTTGGCCGCCGCGTAGTTCGCCTGCCCCGGATTGCCGAAGGTGCCCGCCGCGGAGGAGAACAGCACGAACTCGTCGACGTCGCCCGCCAGTTCGTGCAGGTTCACCGCGGCGTCGACCTTCGGCCGCAGGACGGCGTCGAGCCGCTCCGGGGTGAGGCCGTCGAGGACGACGTCGTCGAGGACGCCGGCGGCGTGGACGACCCCGGTCACCGGATGCTCGGCAAGAAGACGTTGCAGCGCTTCACGGTCGGCCGCGTCGCAAGCGACCACCGCGACCTCGGCGCCCAACCCTCGCAGTTCTTCGGCCAGCTCGCCCGCGCCCGGCGCGTCCGGGCCCCGGCGGCCGGCGAGCACCAGCCGGGTCTTCCCGTGCGCGGTGACCAGATGCCGGGCCAGTGCCGCGCCGAGCGCGCCGGTGCCACCGGTGATCAGCACGGCCCCGTCGGTCCGCACCTTGCCTTCGACCGGCGTCACGGCCGGTTTGACCAGCCGCGGTGCCTTCACCGTTCCCTCGCGCAACTCCAGCTGCGGTTCGCCGGAAGCGAGGGCGGGCAGCAGCACGCGATACGACGCGTCCTGTTCGTCGAGGTCGACCAGCACGAACCGGCCGGGGTGCTCGGACTGCGCCGAGCGGATCAGGCCCCAGATCACCGCCTGCGCCGGTTCGTCGACGGCGCCGCCGGTGACCAGCACCAGCCGGGAACCGGCGAACCGGTCCTCGGCCAGCCACGCACGGACCAGCTCCAGCGCGCGGTGGGCGGCGGTGTGCGCGGCGGCGGCCAGCCCTTGACGGTGGTCCGGCGCGCACGAAACGAAGACCAGCTCGGGCACTCGATCGCTCACCTCGGCCAGATTCGCGTGAACCTGCCCGCGATAGCCGGCGGCCGTGAGCGCGGCGTCGAGTTTGTAGTCGTCGACACCGACGACCGCCCAGCTCGCGGCCACGGCGGCGGTGGGGTCGAGCGGAACCGGCGCCCACTCCAGACCGAACAGCGACTCGTGGCTGCCCTGCCGCCCGCCGAGTTGCTCCAGCGAGACCGGGCGCAGCGTCAGAGCGTCCACTGTGGCCACCAGCCTGCCGGTCTCGTCCGCCGCGGCCAGGGAGACCGCGTTCTCCCCCGCCGGGGACAGCCGAACCCGCAGGGCACGCGCACCGGAGGCGTGGAGCCGGACGCCGGACCAGGCGAACGGCAGCCGCACGCGTCCGGCCGCCACGTCGGCCTCCTGCTCACCCCCTTCGGCGAAGCCCAGGGCATGCAAGGCGGCGTCGAGCAAGGCCGGATGCAGGCCGAAACCCTCGGTCGTGGTGTCCTCGGGGAGGTCGACCTCGGCCCAGATGTCGTCCCCTCGCCTGCGGGCGGAGCGGAGTCCCTGGAAGACCGGGCCGTACTCGAGCCCGGCGGCGGCCAAGCCGTCGTAGAGGCCGTCGGTTTCGACGGTCTCGGCATCGGCGGCCGCCCAGGCCGACAGATCGAACGGCGCGCCCGCCGCCAGAGGCGACACGGTCCCGGTGGCGTGGCGGATCCAGTCGCCGTCGTCGGGGCGGGAGTAGACGTCCAGCGCGCGCCTGCCGGTCTCGTCCGGCGCGGCGGCGACGATCCGCAGTGCCGTGCCACCGTGGTCCGGCAGCACCAGCGGCGCTTCCAGGGTCAGTTCGTCGACGGCCGCGCAGCCGGTCAGCTCCCCGGCCCGCAACGCGAGCTCGACGAACGCCGTACCCGGCAGGAGGGTCGTCCCGGCGACGACGTGGTCGGCCAGCCACGGCTGCTCCTGCACCGACAGCCTGCCGGTGAACAGCACCGCGTCGCTGTCCGGCGCCTCGACCGCCGCGCCGAGCAGCGGATGCCCGGCGGGCGACTGCCCCAGCCCGGTGACATCGCCCACCGCGGGGGCGACGGGCCGCAGCCAGAACCGCTCGCGTTGGAAGGCGTAGGTGGGCAGATCGATCTTCCGGCCGGGGAGCGCCTTCGCCCAGTCGACCCGGACCCCGTCGACGTGCAACCGCGCGAGCGCGGTGACGAACGACTCGACGTCGGACCGGTCTGCCCGCAGCGATGGCACGAACAGCGGAGCGTCCACTGTGGACTCGTTCGTGACGCAGTGCTCGCCAAGGGCGGTCAGCGGCGCGTCCGGGCCGAGCTCCAGATAACGCCGGACACCATGCGCCTCCAGGGTTCGGACCGCGTCGCAGAACCGGACCGCGTCCCGCACGTGCCGGACCCAGTACTCGCTCGATCGTGCCTGATCGCCGGTCAGCGGTTCCCCGGTCAGCGTGGACACCAGCGGGATCCGCGGTTCGGCGGCGGAGATCCCGTCGAGCACGGCGCGGAATTCGCCGAGCATCCCGTCCATGAGCGGCGAGTGGAACGCGTGGCTCACGGTGAGCCGCTTGGTCTTGCGGCCGCGTTCGGCGAACCCGGCGGCCAGCGCGGTCACGGCGGCCTCCGCACCGGAGACGACGACCGACACCGGGCCGTTGATCGCGGCGATCGACACGGTCTCGTCGTCGATCAGCGGCCGGACCTCCTCCTCGGTGGCCTGGACGGCGATCATCGCGCCGCCCGGGGGCAGCGCCTGCATGAGCCTGCCGCGCGCGGCGACCACCGTGCAGGCGTCCTCCAGCGACCAGACCCCGGCGACGTGGGCCGCCGCCAGTTCCCCGATCGAATGCCCGGCCAGGAAGTCCGGTCGCACGCCGCGGCTTTCGACGAGCCGGAACAGCGCGACCTCGACGGCGAACATCGCGCACTGGGTGTATTCGGTGCGGTCGACCAGATCACCGGCGAGCGCTTCGCGCAGCGGACGGTCCAGTAGAGCGTCGAAACGCTCGCAGATCTCGTCGAAGGCTTGCGCGAAGACGGGGAACGCGGCCGACAGTTCGTCGGCCATCCCGGCACGCTGGCTGCCCTGACCGGTGAAGAGGAACGCGAGTTTCCCGCCCGGTTTCGCGAGACCGGTGACGAAGGCGCCCGGTTCTCCCCCGGCCAGCGCGGCGAGCGCGTCGAGCAGTCCGTCGCGGTCGCCCGCGGTGACCACCGCCCGGTGCTCGAAAAGCCCCCGTGTGGCAAGCGTTTGCGCGACGTCGGCGAGCTCGGGCTCGTGTCCGGTCAGCAACCGGGCACGCAACCTGGCGGCCTGCCCGCGCAGAGCGTCCGGCGTCTTGGCGGACAACAGGAAGGCGAGTACGTCCGGCTGTCCGGCCGGTGCCGCGTCCCCGGAGACATCCGCTTCCAGGACGACATGCGAGTTGGTCCCGCTGATCCCGAACGACGACACCCCGGCCCTCCGCGGACGACCGGTGTCCGGCCACTCCCGCGATTCGGTGAGCAGGGAGACGGCGCCTTCCGTCCAGTCCACATGGGACGACGGCTCGTCTACGTGCAGCGTCTTGGGCAGCACGCCGTGGCGCATCGCCTCGACCATCTTGATCACGCTCGCCACCCCGGCGGCGGCCTGGGTGTGGCCGAGGTTCGACTTCACCGAGCCGAGCCACAACGGCTCCTCACGATCCTGGCCATAGGTGGCGAGCAGAGCCTGCGCCTCGATCGGATCGCCGAGCGTGGTCCCGGTTCCGTGCGCCTCGACAGCGTCCACATCAGACGGTCGCAGGCCGGCCTGCGCCAAAGCCTGCCGGATCACCCGCTGCTGCGACGGCCCGTTCGGCGCCGTCAACCCGTTCGACGCACCGTCCTGGTTCACCGCCGTGCCACGGACCACGGCCAGCACCCGGTGTCCGTTGCGACGGGCGTCCGAAAGGCGCTCCAGCAGCAGCATGCCGACGCCCTCGCCCCACGCCGTGCCGTCCGCGGTCTCGGAGAACGCCTTGATCCGGCCGTCCGGCGCCATCCCGCGCTGGCGGCTGAACTCGATGAAGGTGTCCGGAGTGGACATCACCGCGACGCCACCGGCCAGCGCCAGGCCGCATTCGCCCTGCCGCAGCGCCTGCGCCGCGAGATGCATCGCGACCAGTGAGGACGAGCACGCCGTGTCGATGCTGACCGCCGGGCCTTCCAGCCCGAAGGCGTAGGCGAGGCGCCCCGAGATCACACTGCCCGAGTTCCCCGTGCCGAGGTAGCCCTCCAGATCCGATGGGATCTCGGTGAGCCGCGAAACGTAGTCGTGGTACATCGCCCCGGCGAAGACGCCGGTCGCGGAACCGCGCAGGGTGGCTGGGTCGATCCCAGCGCGCTCGAAGGCTTCCCAGGACGTCTCCAGGAGCAATCGCTGCTGCGGGTCCATCGCCAGCGCCTCACGCGGCGAGATCCCGAAGAACCCTGGATCGAAGTCACCGGCGTCGTGCAGGAATCCGCCGTAGCGGGTGCAGGAGGTGCCGGGCCTGCTTGCCTCGGGGTCGTACAGACCTTCGACGTCCCAGCCCCGGTCCGCCGGGAACGGGGTGATGCCGTCGCGGCCTTCGCTCACCAGCCGCCAGAGGTCTTCCGGCGAACGGACACCACCGGGGAACCGGCAGGCCATGCCGACGATGGCGATCGGTTCGTCCACCGGTGCCGTGGTGACGACGGCGGCCGCGACCGTGGTGCCGGACAGTTCCTCCCGCAGCCGGGAGACGACCGCGTCGGAGTTCGGGTGATCGAACACGAGGGTGGCGGGCAGGCGCAGACCGGTCGCGGAGTTCAGCCGGTTCCGCAGGTCCACCGACGTGAGCGAATCGAAGCCGAGCTCGGTGAACGCCCGGTCCGACGGCACGTCCTCCGGGCCGGAGTAGCCCAGCACCGCGGCGACCTGTGTCCGCACGAGTTCGAGCAGACGCGCGTCACGGTCCTCTTCGGACAGTCCCGCGAGCTGACGTTTCCACGCCGACGCCCCGGCGGAGCGCCGCGCGGGCGCCTTGATCAGACCGCGCAGCAGGGACGGCACGTCGGAACCGAGTTCGGCACGGAGCGCGGCGAGGTCGAGCTTCATCGGCAGGACGACGCCGTCACCCGCGGTGTCGAACAGGCGCAGCCCTTCTTCGGTGGTGAGCCCGGAACCGGTGAGCCTGGCGACGGCGGCGGAGGCGTCCATCCCGTCGTCGGTGTCCCACAGGCCCCAGGCCAGGGACCGGGCCGGGAGCCCGTTGGCCAGCCGGTGCTGCGCCAGGGCGTCCAGGAAGGCGTTCGCCGCGGCGTAGTTCGCCTGTCCGGCGTTGCCGAACGTGCCCGCCGCCGAGGAGAACAGCACGAACTCCTCGGCGTCGCCCGCCAGTTCGTGCAGGTTCAGCGCCGCGTCGGCCTTGGGCCGCAGGACGGCGTCGAACCGTTCGGGGGTCAGGCTGTCGATCAGACCGTCGTCGAGGACGCCGGCCGCGTGCACCACCGCGGTGAGCGGATGCTCGGGGTCGACTCCGGCCAGCAGCTCCGCGAGGGCTTCCCGGTCGGCGACGTCGCAGGACTCCAGGACCGCGGAGGCACCGAGCCCGGTCAGTTCCGCCAACAGGTCGGTGGCACCGGAGGCGGCGGCGCCGCTGCGGCTGACCAGCAGCAGATGCCGCACCCCGTGTGCGGAGACCAGGTGACGGGCCAGCGATCGGCCCAGCGCGCCGGTGGCCCCGGTGAGCAGGACCGTCCCTTCCGGGTCGAAACGCGGTGTGGCGATGGAAGGCGCGCTCTTCACCAGGCGCGGCGCCCACAGCTTCCCGTCGCGGATGGCGAGCTGCGCTTCGCCGGTGGCGACGGCTCCGGCCAGGTCCACTGTTTCGCCGTCGGTGTCGATGAGCACGAACCGGCCCGGATGCTCGGACTGCGCCGACCGCACCAGCCCCCAGACGGCGGCGCGGGCGAGATCACGCGTGTCCTCCCCCGCCACCGACACGGCGCCGCTGGTCAGCACGACCAGGGTGGTGTCGGCGTTGCTTTCGTCGGCGAGCCAGGATTGGAGCGCCGCAAGCGTTTGCGCGGTCGCGTCGTGCACGTCCACCGCACTGTCCACTTCGGACCGGACGACCATGGCGGGCGCGGTGTCCGCGGCACGGGCGCGGACCGGCACCCACTCCACCCGGAACAGCGAGTCGCCGCCACCACCGAACGCGGCGGGGTCGACCTGGCGGACGGTCAGGCCGGCGACGGTCGCCACCGGCGCGCCCGCCCCGTCCGCGATCGTCAGGGAGAGCGTGTCGCCGGTCCCGGTGAGCCGGACGCGCAGGCTCGTGGCGCCGAGGCCGGTGAGCGAGACACCCGACCACAGGAAGGGCAGCCGTGCCCCGCCTTCGGTGCTCAGCGCGCCGAGTCCGGCGGTGTGCAGGGCCGCGTCCAACAGCGCGGGGTGCAGGCCGAAGCGCGCGGCGTCGCCGTGGTGGCGTTCGTCGAGGTCGATCTCGGCGTACACCGTCGTGCCGTCGAGCCAGGCCGCGCGGACGCCTTGGAAGACCGGGCCGTAGTTCAGGCCCGCGTCGGCGAGCGCGTCGTACAGCCCGTCGACGTCGGTCTCCTCCGCGGCGGGCGGCCATGACGTGAGGTCGGCGGGCGTGGCGCCGGTGTCCTCGGTCAGTGTTCCGACCGCATGGCGGATCCAGGGCTCGTCGTCGGCACGGGAATGCACGCTGACCGCGCACGCGCCGGTGTCGTCCGGTTCGCGGACCCACACGCGCAGATCGACACCGCCGCGCTCCGGCAGGACCAGCGGGCTCTCCAGGGTGAGTTCGTCGAGGACGACGGTGCCGTGCCGTCGTCCGGCGGCGAGCGCCAGATCGACGAACGCGGTACCGGGCAGAAGCACGGTCTCCCCGACGGCGTGGTCGGCGAGCCAGGGCTGGGCCGCGAGCGACAGCCTGCCGGTGAACACGGTCCCGCCGGAGTCCGGCAGGGTCACCGCGCCACCGAGCAGTGGATGTCCGGCGTCGGCCAGTCCCGCCGCGGTCAGATCGCCGGCCGCGGCCCCCGCGTCGAGCCAGAACTCCGTGCGCTGGAAGGCATACGTGGGCAGATCCACCCGGCGGGCCCCGGCGGACAACGGGCTCCAGTCGACGTCGGCGCCGTGGACGTGCAGACCGGCGACCGCCGTCAGCAGGGTCGTCACCTCGGGCTTGTCGCGCCGCAGGGCGGGGACGACGACCGCGTCCTCCAGGCTGTCCTGCGCCATCGCGGTCAGGACACCGTCGGGTCCGATCTCCAGGAACCGCGTGACGCCTTCGGCTTCCAGGAACTTCACGGAATCGTGGAACCGCACCGCGTCACGGACATGCCGGACCCAATGGTCCGAAGTGGACACTTCCGCCAGACCACCGGACACGATCGGGATCCGCGGCGCCGCGAACGTCAGGCCCTCCACCACCGTACGGAAGTCATCGAGCATCGGGTCCATCAACGGCGAGTGGAACGCATGACTCACGGTAAGTCGCTTGTGCTTGCGGCCCTCGACCACAGCGGCGACGGCGTCCTCGTCACCCGAGACCACCACCGACTCCGGGCCGTTGATAGCGGCGATCGACACCCGCTCCGTCAGCAGCGGGGTCAGCTCCGCTTCGGTCGCCCTCAGCGCCACCATCGCGCCGCCCGTGGGCAGCGCCTGCATCAACCGGCCGCGCGCCGACACCAGCGTCACCGCATCGTCGAGGGAAAGCACACCGGCCACGTGGGCGGCCGCGATCTCCCCGACCGAATGCCCGGCAAGGAAGTCCGGCCGAACACCCCAGCTCTCCACCAGCCGGAACAGCGCCACCTCGAGGGCGAACAACGCACACTGCGTATTGGCGGTCTGGTTCAACTCCTCAGCCGTCAGCTCCTTGATCGGCTGCTCGAAGCGGGAGCACACCTCGTCATAAGCCTCGGCGAACACCGGGAAACGCTCGGCCAGCTCAAGCCCCATCCCGAGCCGCTGGCTGCCCTGACCGGTGAACAGGAACGCCGTCCGGCCGGTGTGCCGGGCGATTCCCCGGACGATCCCCTCGGCGGTCTCACCGTGCGCGAGCGCGTCCAGCGCGGCGAGGAGACCGTCGCGGTCGCCGGCCACAAGCGCGGCCCGATGCTCCAAGTCCGCCCGCGCCGTGAGCGCGAGCGCGACGTCCGCCGCGGTCACCTCGGGAGTGGCCAGCAGGTGGTCGTGGAGGCGGGCGGCCTGCGCTCGCAACGCCTCCTCGGTCTTGCCGGACAGCGGCCACGGCGGGACATCCGGGTTTCCGGACGGCTGGGGATCCGGCTCGACGGCCTCGATGATGGTGTGCGCGTTGGTCCCGCTGATCCCGAACGACGACACCCCGGCACGACGCGGACGACCGGTGTCCGGCCACTCCCGCGACTCCGTCACCAAGGACACCGCGCCCTCGGCCCAGTCCACATGGGATGAAGGCTCGTCGACGTGCAGCGTCTTGGGCAGCACGCCGTGCCGCATCGCCTCGACCATCTTGATCACGCCCGCGACACCGGCGGCGGCCTGGGTGTGACCGAGGTTCGACTTCACCGAACCCAGCCACAACGGCTCTTCACGATCCTGCCCGTACGTGGCCAGCAGAGCCTGCGCCTCGATCGGGTCACCAAGAGTGGTCCCGGTTCCGTGCGCTTCGACAGCGTCCACATCGGACGGACGCAGACCCGCCTGAGCCAAAGCCTGACGGATCACCCGCTGCTGCGACGGCCCATTCGGCGCCGTCAACCCGTTCGACGCGCCGTCCTGGTTCACCGCCGAGCCGCGAACCACGGCCAGCACCCGGTGACCGTTGCGGCGGGCGTCCGACAGGCGCTCCAGCAGCAGCATGCCGACGCCCTCACCCCAGCCGGTACCGTCCGCTGCCTCGGCGAAGGATTTGCACCGGCCGTCGGCGGCCATCCCGCGCTGACGGCTGAACTCGACGAAGGTGTTCGGCGTCGCCATCACGGTCACACCACCCGCGAGCGCGAGCGAACATTCGCCCTGCCGCAGCGCCTGTCCGGCGAGGTGCATCGCGACCAGCGACGACGAACACGCCGTGTCGATGCTGACCGCCGGGCCTTCCAGCCCGAAGGTGTAGGCCAGCCGTCCCGAGATCACACTGCCCGAGTTCCCCGTGCCGAGGTAGCCCTCGACGTCCTCCGGCACGGAGTTCAGCCGCGCCGCGTAATCGTGGTACATCACCCCGGCGAAGACGCCGGTCTTGCTGCCCCGCACCGCGTGCGGATCGATCCCGGCGCGTTCGAAGACCTCCCACGACGTCTCCAGCAGCAATCGCTGCTGCGGATCCATCGCCAGCGCCTCACGCGGCGAGATCCCGAAGAACGCAGCGTCGAATTCGCCCGCGTCGTGCAGGAATCCGCCCTCGCGGGCGTAGCTCTTGCCCACCTTGCCGGGGTCCGCGTCGTAGACGTCGTCCCAGCCCCGGTTGACCGGGAACTCCGAAACCCCGTCCCGGCCGGCGGCCACCAGGTCCCACAGCTCTTCCGGGGAGGTGACACCGCCCGGGTAGCGGCAGGCCATGCCGATGATCGCGATCGGCTCGTCGACCGGACCGGTGCGCACCGGCACGTCCGGCGCCTCGGCGAGCCCGCCCCCGGCGAGTCCCTCCAGCAGGTGTTCGGCGAGCACGAGCGGGGTCGGGTAGTCGAAGACGAGGGTCGCGGCCAGCCGCAGGCCGGTGACCTCGGTCAGCCGGTTGCGCAGTTCGACCGCCGCCAGCGAGTCGAAGCCGAGCTCCTGGAACGGTTTCCCGGCGTCGATCGCCTCCGAACCGAGGTGGCCCAGCACGATGGCGACGTGCGTCCGCACGATCTCCAGCAGTTCCCGGCTCCGTTCGGCCGGGGTGAGCGCGGCCAGCCGGTCGGCGAGCGCACCCGCCGAACCGGTGACGGCGGCGCGGCGGGCAGGCCGGATCAGGCCGCGGAACAACGGTGGCACGTCACCGCCGAGCCGAGCGCGCAACGCGGGCAGATCGAGCCGGATCGGGACGAGCGCGGCGTCGTCGAGCGCCGTCGCGGCGTCGAAGAGCGCCATCCCGTCCTCTGTGGACAGTGCGGGGAAGCCGGGGCGGGCAGTGAGCGCGTCGCCCATTCCGGCGGCCCACATCCCCCAGGCCAGCGCCGTGCCGGGCTGTCCGTTCGCGTGGCGATGCCGGGCGAAGGCGTCGAGGAAGGCGTTCGCGGCTGCGTAGTTCGCCTGCCCTTCGTTGCCGAACACCCCGGCGGCGGAAGAGAACAGGACGAGTTCGGTGTCGCCGAGCAGTTCGTGCAGATGCACGGCGGCGTCCACTTTGGACCTCAGGACGGCGGTGAGGCGCTCCGGGGACAGGTCACCGAGAAGGCCGTCGTCCAGGACACCCGCCGCGTGCACGGCGAGAGTGATCGGCTGATCGGCCAGCAGGGCGGCGAGTGCGTCGCGGTCGGCGGCGTCGCAGGCTTCGATCCGGACGTCGGCGCCGAGCGCGGTCAGTTCGCGGGTGAGGGTGTCCGCGCCGGGTGCGGCCGCACCTCGACGGCTGGTGAGCAGCAGTCGCCGGACACCGCGCGACCGGACGAGGTGCCGGGCGAGATCCGCGCCGAGCGCGCCGGTGCCGCCGGTGACGAGCACCGTCCCGGAGATGTCGCCGGGCTCCGTGGAGGCACGCGGGGCGCGGACGAGCCGGGCACCGGACAGGACGCCCTCGCGGAGCAGGAGTTCGGGTTCGCCGGTGGCGACGGCGGCCGCGACGAGTTCGGGCGTGGGCTCGGTGTCGCTGTCGAGGAGGACGAACCGGTCCGGGAACTCTTCCTGCGCGGTGCGGACGAGACCCCAGACGGTGGCCTGCGCCGGATGCGGCACGGCGTCGCCGACGGCACCGCTGGTCAGGAAGACGAGTTTCGGCCCGCCATCGTCGGCACGCACCAGTTCGAGCGCGCGGACGGCGGCCGCGTGGGCGTCGCCGAGCAGGTCGCCGGTGTACCCGGTGAACGAGGCGACGACGTGCTCCGCGGCGGCTTCGGCGGGGATGGTGAGCGGCTGCCAGTCCACCCGGAACAACGCGTCGCGCACCGGGTTTCGCGAGGTGAGGGCGCCGGACGGGACCGCGCGGACGAGGAGGCCGTCGGCGGTGAACACCGGCCGTCCCTCCGGATCCGCGACGACCAGCGCGATCGTGTCCGGTCCAGCCGGGGTCAGGCGCACGCGGATCGTGGTCGCCCCGAAAGCCCGCAGGCTCACGCCGGACCACGAGAACGGGAGCCGCGCCTCGGTGGCGTCCAGCGCGCCGAGGCCGGCGGCGTGCAGAGCCGAGTCGAGCAGGGCCGGATGGATCCCGAACCGGGCCGCGTCGGCCTTCTCGGCGTCGGCGAGCTCGATTTCGGCGTAGACGGCCGATTCGTGGGTCCAGGCGGCGCGGACGCACTGGAAGGCGGGCCCGTAGTCGAGGCCGACCTCGGCGAGCGCGCCGTACAGGCCGTCGATCGCGACCGGCTCGGCACCTTCGGGCGGCCAAACGGCGAGGCTGAAGTCGGTGTCGGGGAAGCCGGGGGCGAGGACACCGGTCGCGTGGCACGACCATTCGGCGTCGGCGGCCTCGGGGCGCGAGTGGACACCGACCGTGCGCCTGCCGGTCTCGTCCGGCGCGCCGACGACCAGCTGAAGGCTGAGCGCGTCGTGTTCGGGCAGGACGAGCGGTTCCCGCAGGGTCAGTTCCTCCACGACCCCGCAGTCGACCTTGTCCCCGGCGTGCAGCACGAGATCGACGAAGGCGGTGCCCGGCAGCAGGACATGCCCCGCGACCACGTGCCCGGCCAGCCACGGCTGCGCCGCGAGGGAAAGCCGCCCGGTGAGCAGGACGCCGTGCGCGTCCGCCATCGTGACGACGGCGCCGAGCAGCGGATGGTCGGTGGCGCCGAGGCCAAGGCTCGCCGCGTCGCCCTCGGCGTTCAGCGGGCCGTCCAGCCAGAAACGACGGTGCTGGAAGGCGTACGTGGGCAGGTCGACGCGGCGGGCTCCGGCGAGCAGCGGCGTCCAGTCGACGGCCGCCCCGTGGACGTGCAGTGTGGAGACCGCGGCGAGCAGGGTGACGTCCTCCGCGCGGTTGCGGCGTGTGGCCGCGACGACGACCGCGTCCTCGGTGCTCTCCTGGGCCATCGCGGTGAGGACGGCGTCCGGCCCGATCTCCAGGAACCGGGTGACACCCTCGGCCTCCAGGAACTTGACCGAATCGTGGAACCGCACCGCGTCACGGACATGACGGACCCAATAGTCCGAAGTGGACACCTCCGCCAAACCACCCGACGCGATCGGGATCCGCGGTGCCGCATACGACAGACTGTCCGCGACCGCGCGGAAGTCGTCGAGCATCGGATCCATCAGCGGCGAATGGAAAGCGTGGCTCACGGCGAGCCGTTTGTGTTTGCGGTCGTCGAAGCGGGACACCACGGCGGCGACGGCGTCTTCGTCACCGGAGAGGACCACCGACTCCGGACCGTTGATCGCGGCCAGCGACACCCGGTCGGTCAGCAGCGGGACGACCTCGGCCTCGGTCGCCTGCAAGGCCACCATGGCGCCACCGGTGGGCAACGCCTGCATCAGCCGACCGCGTGCCGACACCAGTTTCACAGCGTCATCGAGCGTGAACACGCCCGCGACATGAGCCGCCGCGATCTCGCCGATCGAGTGGCCCGCCAGGAAATCGGGTTTGACGCCCCAGCTCTCCACCAGCCGGAACAGCGCCACCTCGAAGGCGAACAACGCGCACTGCGTGTTCGCCGTCTGGTTCAGTTCCTCGGTGGACAGTTCCTTGATCGGCCGCTCGAACCGGGCACAGACGTCGTCGTAGGCCTCGGCGAACACCGGGAACCGCTCAGCCAGCTCCCGGCCCATCCCGCGGCGCTGGCTGCCCTGGCCGGTGAACAGGAACGCCGTCCGGCCGTCGGCGGCGACACCGTGGGCGACTCCGGCGGTGGTGGCGCCGGCGGCGAGGATGTCCAGCCCGGCGAGCAGCTGGTCCCGGTCGGCCGCGACGATCGCGCCCCGGTGCTCGTGCAGGACGCGGGTGGTGGCGAGCGAAGCGGCGACATCGGCGACGCTCAGCTCCGGCCGGGCGAGGATATGCGAGCGCAGCCGCACGACCTGATCGCGCAGCGCGTCCGCGGTCTTGCCGGACAGGACCGCCGGCACGGCGCCGATGGGCGGCACGCCCGCGACTTCTTCACTCTCGGGAGCCTGCTCGATGATGGTGTGCGCGTTGGTGCCGCTGACGCCGAACGAGGACACGCCCGCGCGGCGCGGCTGCCCGGTCTCCGGCCACTCACGCGCTTCGGTGAGCAGTTCGACGGCACCGGCCGACCAGTCCACTTTGGACGAAGGATCGTCCGCGTGCAGGGTGCGCGGCAGGATCCCGTGCCGGATCGCCTGCACCATCTTGATCACGCCGCCGACCCCGGCGGCGGACTGGGAGTGCCCGATGTTCGACTTCAGCGAGCCCAGCCACAACGGCCGGTCCGCGGACTTCTCCCGGCCGTAGGTGGCGAGCAGCGCCTGCGCCTCGATCGGGTCACCCAGCGTCGTCCCGGTGCCGTGGCCCTCCACGACGTCGACCTGCCCCGCCGAAAGGCGCGCGTTCTCCAGGGCCTGCCTGATGACCCGCTGCTGCGACGGGCCGTTCGGCACGCTGAGCCCGCTGCTCGCCCCGTCCTGGTTGACCGCGCTACCGCTGACGACGGCGAGCACCTCGTGGCCGAGCCGCCGCGCGTCGGAGAGCTTCTCCACCAGGAGCATCCCGACGCCCTCGGCCCACGACGTGCCGTCCGCTCCGTCCGAATAGGACTTGCAGCGGCCGTCCGCGGCGAGCCCGCGCTGACGGCTGAAGTCGACGAACGTGTCCGGTGTGGACATCACCGCGACACCACCGGCGAGCGCCATCGTGCATTCACCCTGCCGCAGCGCCTGCGCGGCCAGATGCAGCGCGACGAGCGAGGACGAGCAAGCGGTGTCGATCGTCACCGCCGGGCCTTCCAGCCCGAAGGTGTAGGCGACGCGCCCGGACACGACGCTGCCCGAGTTCCCGGTGCCGAGGTAGCCCTCGAGTTCCTCCGGGATGGCAGCGAGCCGGGAGACGTAGTCGTGGTACATCACCCCGGCGAACACCCCGGTCCGGCTGCCCCGCAGCGAGCCGGGGTCGATACCCGCGCGTTCGAAGGTCTCCCAGGAGATCTCCAGCAGCAGCCGCTGCTGAGGGTCCATGGCGAGCGCTTCCCTCGGCGAGATCCCGAAGAAGGCCGGGTCGAATTCGCCCGCGCCGTCAAGGAAACCGCCCTCGCGGCAGTACGAGGTACCGGGCTTCTCCCCCGTCGGGTCGTACAGCGCGGACAGGTCCCAGCCGCGGTCGGCGGGGAACCCGGAGATCCCGTCGCGGCCCTCGGCGACCAGCTCCCACAGATCCTCCGGCGACCGCACGCCACCGGGAAACCGGCAGGCCATCCCGATGATGGCGATCGGCTCGTGGCCGCGGTCCTCGGCCTCCTTCAGCCGTCGCCGGGTCTCCCGCAGGTCGGCGGTCGCGCGCTTGAGGTAGTCGAGGTACTTGTCTTCGTTCGCCACGGAAGGGTCTCCCAGGTCAGGCGGTTCAGGACGCGCCGAGTTCGTGATCGAGCAGGTCGAACAGTTCGTCCGCGGTGGCCGACTCCAGCGAGTCGTCGGCCTCGGCGGCGGGCTCGCCGGTCCACGCCGCCAGCAGCGTGCGCAGGCGCGCGGTGACCCCGGCGCGGTCCCCGTTCGCCGGGGCGGCGGTGGCCAGCAGCGCTTCGAGCCGGTCGAGCCCGGCGTGCACCGACGCGGTGGTGGCCACCCCTTCGGCGGGCAGTTCGGCCGCGAGGTGCCCGGCCAGCGCGGCCGGGTTGGGGTGGTCGAACACCACCGTCGTCGAGAGTTTCAGCCCGCTCAGCGCGCACAGCTGGTTGCGCAGTTCGACCGCACTGAGCGAATCCATCCCGAGTTCGACGAAGCCCTTGCCCGGATCGATCGCCCCGGCGCCCGCGTGACCGAGCGCGGCCGCGACCTGCTCGCGCACCACCTCCAGCACCGCGTCGTCGCGTTCGGCGCCGGTCAGGCCCGAAAGCCTGTCCTGCAACGACGGACCGGCGGGGGTGGACGCGGCGCGCCGGGACGGAGCCCGCACCAGTCCCCGCAGCAACGGAGGCAACATCGCGGGTTCCACATCGCGGAGCGAGGACGGCGTCAGCGCCATCGGCAGCACCACCGGTCCGGCGCCGGAGGCCGCGTCGAACAGGGCGAGCCCGGCTTCCGGGGTCAGCGCGGCGATACCGGTGCGGCCCATCCTGGCCAGGTCGGTGTCGCTCAGTTCGCCCGTCATGCCGCCGTCGGTCGCCCACAGTCCCCAGGCGAGCGACGTGGCCGGACGTCCTTGGGCGTGACGGTGGCGGGCGAGCGTGTCGAGGAACGCATTGGCCGCCGCGTAGTTCGCCTGGCCGGGATTGCCGAACGTGGCCGACGCCGAGGAGAACAGCACGAACTCGTCGACGTCACCCGCGAGTTCGTGCAGGTTCAGCGCCGCGTCGACCTTCGGCCGCAGCACCTTCGCCAGCCGCTCCGGGGTCAACGCGTCGACCAGACCGTCGTCGAGCACGCCGGCCGTGTGCACGACGGCGGTCAGCTCGTGCCCGGCGAGGGCCGCTTCCAGCGCCGCGCGGTCGGCGACGTCGCAGGCTTCGACGGTGACGTCGGCACCCGCGGCCGTCAGGTCGGCCACCAGGTCCTTGGCACCCTCGGCTTCCAGCCCGCGCCGGGAGACCAGCAGCAGCCGGGTCACGCCGCGTGCGGCCACCAGATGCCGGGCCACCAACGCGCCGAGCGCTCCCGTACCACCGGTGACCAGCACCGTCTTGCCTGGATCGAGCGCGACCGGTGCCGCCGCGGCGGTCTTGCGGACCAGCCTCGGCGCGTACGCGGCGCCGTTCTCCAGCCGCAGTTCGGGATCGTCGGCCGACACCCGGACCGGATCCCCGGTGGTCTCGGCGATGCCGAACCGGCCGGGGTGCTCGGACGAGGCAGAGCGGAACAGTCCCCGTACCGCGGCCTGCGCCAGGTCGGTGCCGTCGGTCACCAGGACGAGCCGGTGCGTGTCCAGCCGCTCGTCGGCGAGCCAGTCCCGCACCTGGCGCAACGCCCACGCGGTCGCGTCGTGCACCGCCTCGGCGGTCTCCCCGGACGGGCAGACCAGCAGCGCGACTTCCGGCGTCTTGGCGGCAAGCAAGGCAGCGACGTCCACATAGGACTCTCCGGTGCCGACCCTGACGTCCTCTGCGGACACTTCCTCGGCAGGCACCTCGGTCCACTCGACGTGGAACAGTGAGCTGCTCCCCTGCCGGTTTCCCAGCTGCTCCGGCGAAATCCGACGGAAGACCAGGGAATCGACCGTGGCCACCGGAGCGCCTTCGCCGTCGGTGAGGAGCAGTGAGATCGTGTCCGGAGCGGACGAGGACAGCCGGACCCGCAACGTCCGCGCACCGGTCGCGGCCAGCGAGACACCCTTCCACGTGAACGGCAGGAACGGTCCCTCGCTCTCGCCCTCCAGCCGGAGCTTCGACGCGTGCAGCGCGGCGTCCAGCAGCGCGGGGTGGACGCCGAAGCCTTCGGCGTCACGGAACCGGTCTTCGGGCAACGAAACCTCCGCGTAGACGTCGTCCCCGGCCTTCCACGCCGCGCGCAGGCCCTGGAACAACGGCCCGTACTCGAAACCGGTGCCGTCGAGCCGGTCGTAGAAATCCCCGACCGGGATCTCGGTGCCCTCCGGCGGCCAGCTGTCCGGATTCCCGTTCTCGACAGGGGTTCCGGTGGCCAGGAGACCGGTGGCGTGCCGCGTCCACGGTTCGTCGTCGGCCGCGGCTCCGGGGCGGGAATGGATCTCGATCGTGCGCTCGCCGTCCTCGCCGGGCTCGCCGACGGTGACGTGCAGCCGGACGTCGCCGCTTTCCGGCAACGCCAGCGGGGCCTCCAGGGTCAGCTCGGCGACGGTTCCGCAGCCGGCACGGTCACCGGCGTGCAACGCGAGATCGACGAACGCGGTGCCGGGCAGCAGAGCCGTACCAAGTACGACGTGCTCCGCGAGCCACGGCTGGGTCCGCAGCGAAAGCCTTCCGGTGAACGAGATCCCGCTCCCGCCGGGCACCGGCACGGCGGCGCCGAGCAGCGCGTGCCCGGCCTCGCCGAGTCCGAACGCGGCCGCGTCGCCCGCCGTCGCGCCGGTGCTCGCCAGCCAGAAGTGCTGGTGCTCGAAGGGATACGTGGGCAGCGTGACCCGGTTCGCCGGAACGCCGTCGAACACGCCCGCCCAGTCGATCCCGACGCCGTGGACGTGCAGGCGGCCGAGCGTGGTCGCCAGCGCGGCGACCTCGGGGCGTTCCCCGCGCAGGGTCGGGATCAGCACGGTGTCTTCGAGGAAGTCCTTCGCCATGGCGGAAAGGACGCCCTCCGGTCCGAGTTCGACGAAGGCGCGCACACCCTCGGCTTCGGCGAACCGGATCGCGTCGTGGAACCGCACCGCCTCGCGGACGTGCCGCACCCAGTACCCGGGCGAGGCGATTTCGGGATCGGGACGGCCGGTCACCGTGGACACGACCGGGATCCGCGGCTCGCTGAAGGAGAGCCCGGACACGACCCGGCGGAAGTCCGCGAGCATCGGTTCCATCAGCGGCGAGTGGAACGCGTGGCTGACCACGAGCCGCTTGCTCTTGCGGTCCGCGAACCGGTCCACCACGGCGGTGACGGCGTCCTCGTCCCCGGACAGCACCACCGCTTCCGGGCCGTTGACGGCGGCGATCGACACGCGCTCGGTGAGCAGCGAGGTCACCTCGTCTTCGTTGGCCTGCAAGGCGATCATCACGCCGCGAGACGGCAGGGCACCCATGAGCCTGCCGCGCGCCTCGACCATCGTGGCCGCGTCCGCGAGCGACAGGACCCCGGCGACATGCGCGGCCGCGATCTCGCCGACCGAATGCCCGAGCAGCATCGCCGGCCGGACACCCCAGCTCTCCAACAGCCGGAACAGCGCGACCTCGACGGCGAACAGGGCACACTGCGCGAACGCCGTTTCGTGCACTCGTTCGGTTCCGAGGACTTCGCGCAGCGATAGCCCGAGGCGCGGGTCCAGATGGGCGCACACCTCGTCGAACGCGGCGGCGAACACCGGGAAGCGGGCCGCGAGTTCGGCGCCCATCCCGGGTTTCTGGCTGCCCTGACCGGTGAACAGGAACCCCGGCGCCCCGGCGGTGAGCGCGCCGCGCAGCACCGCCGCGCTCGGCGTCCCCTCGGCGAGGAGCGCCAGTTCGCGCAGCCGGTCCGGCCCGGTCACGGCGGCCCGGACCTCCAGCCCTGCACGGGCGGTCGCCAGCGTGTACGCGATGTCGGAGTCGTCCCCGGGGTGCTCTTCCAGGCGCGCGTGCAGGCGGGAAGCCTGCGCCCGCAACGCTTCCTCGGTCTTGGCCGAGAGCACCCACGGCACCCACGTGTCCCCGGCGGCGGGCGGTGCCGCGCTCTCGGGGACCTCTTCGATCAGCGTGTGCACGTTGGTCCCGCTGACCCCGAAGGAGGAGACGCCCGCCCGGCGCGGACGTCCAGTGTCCGGCCAGTCCACCGGTTCGGTGAGCAGCCGGACGTCACCCGCCGTCCAGTCCACCTCCGTGGTGGGCGCGTCGACGTGCAGGGTCCGCGGCAGGACACCGTGGCGGATCGCCTGCACCATCTTGATCACACCCGCCACACCCGACGCCGACTGCGTGTGCCCCAGGTTCGACTTGACCGAACCGAGCCACAGCGGGTGCTCGCGCTCCCCGCCGTACGCGGCGAGCAGGGCCTGCGCCTCGATCGGGTCGCCCAGGCTGGTTCCGGTGCCGTGTGCCTCTACGGCGTCCACATCGGACGGTGCGAAACCGGCGTTCGCCAGTGCCTGCCGGATCACCCGTTGCTGAGACGGCCCGTTCGGCGCGCTCAGCCCGTTGGACGCGCCGTCCTGGTTCACCGCCGAACCGCGCACCAGCGCCAGTACGGGGTGGCCGAGGCGGCGCGCGTCGGAAAGCCGTTCCACCAGAAGGATTCCGGCACCCTCGGACCACGCGGTGCCGTCGGCGGCGTCGGCGAACGCCTTGCAGCGCCCGTCCGGCGCGAGCCCGCGCTGACGGCTGAACTCCACGAATGCGGCCGGGTTGGCCATCACGGTCACCCCGCCGGCCAGCGCCAGCGAACATTCGCCGCGCCGCAGCGCCTGCGCCGCGAGATGCAGTGCCACCAGCGAAGACGAACACGCCGTGTCGATCGTCACCGCCGGGCCTTCCAGCCCGAAGGTGTACGAGAGGCGGCCGGAGACGACGGCGGTGGCGGTCCCGGTGAGGAAGTAGCCCTCGGTGCCTTCGGGCGCGTCGGTGGCGTCCAAGCCGTAGTTCTGGAAGGAAGCGCCGACGAAAACGCCGGTCGCGCTCCCCCGCAGGGTCGCCGGGTCGATCCCGGCCCGTTCGAACGCCTCCCACGACGTCTCCAGCAGCAACCGCTGCTGCGGATCCATCGCCAGCGCCTCACGCGGCGAGATCCCGAAGAACGCCGCGTCGAAACCGCCCGCGTCGTCGAGGAAGCCGCCTTCGCGGGCGTACGTGGTGCCGAGGTGCGCGGGGTCCGGGTCGTAGAGCGCGTCGAGGTCCCAGCCGCGGTCGCCGGGGAACGCGGCCATCGCGTCCCCGCCGTCCGCGACGAACTCCCAGAACTTCTCCGGATCCGTGATCCCGCCGGGGAACCGGCAGCTCATCGCGACGATCGCGATCGGCTCGTCGTCGGTCACCACCACGGCGGGGGCGGCCTGGGTCCCGGTGACGTCGCCGGTCAGTTCGGCGACGAGATGCCCGGCCAGCGCCGAGGCCGAAGGATGGTCGAAGACCAGGGTCGCGGGCAGCCGCAGCCCGGTGGCGGCGGCCAGCCGGTCGCGGACCTCGACCGCGGTCAGGGAATCGAAACCGAGGTCGCGGAAGGCCCGGTCCGGCTCGACGGCGGCGGCGCCACCGTGGCCGAGGACGGCGGCGGCCTGCGCGCGGACCAGATCGAGCACGATACGGGCCCGGTCGGCCTCGGGGGCGGCCAGCAGTCCGGCGGCGAATTCGGAACCGCCCGGTCCGGCGGTGTCGGAGGACAGCGCCTCGCGGACTTCGGGCAGCGCGTCCAGCAGCGGCCGAGGCCGGGCGAGGGCGAATCCGGGAGCGAACCGCGCCCAGTCGACGTCGGCGACCGCGACGAAGGTCTCGTCGTGCGAAACGGCCTGGACAAGCGCGGAGACGGCGAGCGCCGGGTCCATCGCGGCCAATCCGAGACGGCGCAAGCGGTCGACGTCGTCCTGGCCGGCCAGCCCGCTGCCGCCGCCCCACAGACCCCACGCCACCGAGGTGGCGGGCAGGCCCCGGGCACGACGGCGTTCGGCGAGCGCGTCCAAGGCGGCGTTCGCGGCACCGTAGGCACCCTGTCCGGCGCCACCCCAGACCCCCGCGTTGGAGGAGAAGAGTACGAAGGCGTCCAGTTCGGTGCCTTCGAGGAGTTCGTCGAGGTGAGCGGCACCGCCCGCCTTGGCGGCGAGCGCGTCGGCGAGTTCCGCCGGGCCGGTCTCGGCGAGCGACGCGGTGGTCCCGACCCCCGCCGTGTGCACGACGGCGTTCGGCGGATACTCGGCCAGCACCGCGGCCAGTGCCTCGCGATCAGCGACGTCGCAGGCGGCGAACGTCACCCGCGCTCCGAGTCCGGCGAGTTCCTCGCGCAATTCCGCCGCACCCTCGGCCGCCGCCCCGCGCCTGCTGGTGAGCACCAGGTGTTCGGCTCCGTTCCCGGCGAGCCATCGCGCGACGTGGGCGGCCACCGCCCCGGTGCCACCGGTGACCAGGACGGTCCCACGGGGTCGCCATTCCGGCGCGACGGCGTCCCCGAGCGGCGCCCGCACGAGCCGCCGCAGGTAGACCCCGGACGACCGGACGGCGACCTGGTCTTCGTGGCCACTGGCGAGCACCCCGGCGAGCCGGGCCGCGGCGCGTTCGTCGAGTTCCTCCGGAAGGTCGACGAGGCCGCCCCAGCGTTCGGGATGTTCGAGGCCGATCGCCCGGCCGAGGCCCCACACCGGGGCCTGCGCGTTCGGGCTCTCCGACCGGCCGACGGCGACCGCGCCGGAAGTGACAATCCACAGTGGAGCGCCGAGTCCGTCGAGCTTTCGGGCGAGGTCCGTGGTCGCGACGAGACCGGCGGGTACCACCGGATGGTCCGCATGCGGCCGTTCGTCGAGGGCCAGCAGGGAAAGCACGCCGTCGACCGGCTCGTTCGGCAGTTCGTCATCCGGGCCGGCGAGCAGGACACGGGCGCCGAGCCGGGTGAGCGCCTCCGCGACGGGCGGCACCGGGCCGGGCGGGACGACCAGCAGCCACGTCCCGTCGAGGGCGGCTGCGGATGTCCCGGTCGCGGGGACCCAGTCGATCCGGTACCGCCAGCCGTCCACTGTGGACTTTTCCAGACCGGAGCGGCGCCAGGCCGAAAGCGCGGGAAGCACCGCGTCCCAGGCTCCCTCCCCGGCGGGGACGGCGGCGTCGAGCGCGCCGGTGTCGGCCTGGTCGACGGCCGCCCAGAAGCGCAGTTCGGCCTCCGTCCCGCCCTGCCGGGCGACGGCGGCGTCGAGCCAGTACGGCACCCGCTGGAAGGCGTAGGTGGGCAGGTCGACCCTGGTGGCGCTGGGCCACAACGCGGCCCAATCCGGCCGGAGGCCGCGTACGTGCGCCTCGGCCAGCGACGTCAGGAACCGGCGGAGGCCGCCCTCGTCACGGCGAAGCGAACCGAGCGCGACCGCGTGGGCGCCCCGTTCCTCGATGGTTTCGGTGACGCTGCCGGTCAGCACCGGATGCGCGCTGGCTTCGACGAAGAACCGGTGACCGTCGTCGAGCAACCGCTGGACGGACCGGTCGAACCGGACGGTGGCCCGCAGGTTCCGGAACCAGTACTCGGGGGTCAGCCCGGCCGTGTCGAGGGGTTCCCCGGTCACCGTCGAGTAGAACGGCACGGTGGACGCGCGGTGTTCGACGCCGGCGAGCAGGCCGAGCAGTTCCTCGCGCAGGACGTCCACCTGCGGTGAATGCGAGGCGTAGTCCACCGGGATCCGGCGGGCACGCACACCGTCCGCCTCGCAGGCGGCGACGAGTCCGTCGAGTGCCTCGGGGTCGCCGGAGACCACGACCGACGCGGGTCCGTTGACCGCGGCCACGGCGACCCGGTCACCCCATTCCGCCAGCCGAGGGAGCACGTCGTCGCGGCCGAGGGCGACCGCCACCATTCCCCCGGCACCGGACAGCGCGAGAATGGCCTTGGCCCGCAAGGCGACGACCTTGGCGGCGTCGGCCAGCGACAGGGCGCCGGACACGTACGCGGCCGCGATCTCGCCCTGGCTGTGCCCGGTCACGGCGTCGGGTTCGACCCCGCACGCCCGCCACAGCGCCGCCAGCGACACGTTGACCGCGAAGAGGGCGGGCTGCACGACGTCGACACGCTCCAGCGCCGTCGCGTCGCCGAGCACGTCGGTGAGCTTCCAGTCCACAAAGGACGTAAGAGCGCGCTCGCAGTCGAGCAGTGCGGCCTGGAACACCGGTGAGGAGTCTTTGAGCTCCAGCGCCATCCCGGCCCACTGCGAGCCCTGCCCGGGAAAGACGAACGCGACCTTGCCCGGCGGCAAAGCGATACCTTCGACCAGCCCCGCCGCAGGCGCCCCGGCAGCCAAGGCGTCGAGCGACGCTTCCGCATCGGCCACGACGACAGCGCGGTGCTCCAGCGCGGCACGGGAGGTCGCGAGCGAGAAAGCGATGTCGGTCAAGGATTCCGTCTGGCGAAGGTGCTCACGCAGCCGGGCGGACTGCGCGCGCAGAGCCTCGGCGCTCCGGGCGGACAGGAGCAGCGTTGTCACCCCGTCGCCGAGCGGAGATTCGCCGTCACGCTCGGCGGATTCGGCCTCCGGCGCCTGTTCGACGATGACGTGCGCGTTGGTGCCGCTGACCCCGAACGACGAGATCCCGGCGCGGCGCGGCTCCCCGGTCTCCGGCCAAGGGCGGGCTTCGGTGAGCAGTTCGACCGCACCCGCTTCCCAGTCCACTTTGGACGACGGGGTGTCGACGTGCAGGGTCATCGGGGCGATCCCGTGCCGGATCGCCTGGACCATCTTGATCACGCCGCCGACCCCGGCGGCCGCCTGGGTGTGCCCGACGTTCGACTTCAGCGACCCCAGCCACAGTGGACGGACGCGCTCCTGTCCGTAGGCGGCGAGCAGGGCCTGCGCCTCGATCGGGTCGCCCAGCGTCGTCCCCGTGCCGTGTGCCTCGACGACGTCGACCTGGTGCGGCGCGAGGCCGGCGCTGTCGAGCGCCTGCCGGATCACCCGCTGCTGCGACGGGCCGTTCGGCGCGGTGAGCCCGCTGCTCGCGCCGTCCTGGTTGACCGCGGTGCCGCGCACCACGGCGAGGACCGGATGCCCGTGGCGACGGGCGTCGGAAAGCCGTTCGAGCAGCAGGATCCCGGCGCCCTCGGCCCAGCCGGTGCCGTCGGCCGCGTCGGCGAAGGGTTTGCAGCGGCCGTCGGGCGCCATCCCACGCTGACGGCTGAACTCCACGAAGGTCTCGGGCGAGGCCATCACGGTCACCCCGCCCGCCAGCGCGAGCGTGGATTCCCCGCGCCGGAGCGACTCGGCGGCGAGGTGCAGCGCGACCAGCGAAGACGAGCACGCGGTGTCGATGGTGACGGCGGGGCCTTCGAGACCGAAGGTGTAGGCGACGCGTCCGGAGGCGACGCTCCCGGCGCTGCCGTTGCCGAGGTAGCCCTCGAACTCGCGCAGTTCCTCGGCTCGGGGGTCGAGCCTGGAGCCGTAGTCGTTGTACATCACCCCGGCGAACACGCCGGTCCGGCTGCCGCGCACGGAAAGCGGGTCGATCCCGGCGCGTTCGAAGACCTCCCAGGCGGTCTCCAGCAGCAGACGCTGCTGCGGGTCGACGGTGAGCGCCTCGCGCGGGCTGATACCGAAGAACGCGGCGTCGAACTCGTGGGCGTCGTAGAGGAAACCGCCCTCACGCGTGTAGGTCTTGCCGTGCCGCGCGGGGTCGGGATCGTAGAGGGCCTCGACGTCCCAGCCCCGGTCGGTGGGGAAGCCGCCCACCGCGTCGGTGCCCGCGACCACGAGGTCCCAGAGCTGCTCCGGGCCGCGGACGCCGCCCGGGTACCGGCAGGCCATCCCGATGATCGCGATCGGCTCGTGCTCCCGCGCCTCGGCCTCCCGCAGCCGGGCCCGGGTCCGATGCAGGTCGGCCGACACCCGCTTGAGGTAGTCGCGCAGCTTCTCCTCGTTCAGCATCAGTAGCCAACCTCTTCGCGCCGGGAAAAACGAAATGCCACTCGAGGAAAAGCTAGGTGAGCTGCGAAGAGGCGGACAACCCCTAGCCGCCCCTACGTCCCCTTAGGGAATAGGCGACGAACAGGGCTATTTCAGGGGGTGAGGCGGACGCCGGGCGGGTGTCGCGAAAGCCACTTTCGAGACATGTGACGTCCCGAAAGTGGCTTTCGCGACATGCCCGAGGCGAGCCGGTCGCCCCAGATGGTGGCGAGGGCCTCCTTGCCTACCCTGAAGGTAGGTAAGGAGGCCTTCGCTACCCCGCCGACGCGGCTTGGTGAGCCCCACCGCCTCGGGTGTGTTGCGAAAGTGGCTTTCGCAACGTTGAAGGTTGCGAAAGTGGCTTTCGCAACACCCGGGAGCCCCATGCCGAAACCATTCTTACCACTCAAGAAGGTTTAAGCACATTGTCGATGAAAGCGAACATTTCCTCATCGTCCGCCGATTCGAGTTTTCCGTCGATTTCCTCGGCCGGGTCTTCCCCGCCTTGAAGCGTGCCCAGAAGGGCCCGCAGCCGGGCGCTGAGCCGGGCCCGTTCGGCCTCTCCGGGATCGGCCGCGGTCAGCGCGGCGGCGAACCGGTCGAGTTCGGCGTCGAGGCCCGGTCCGGCGGACTCGGTGGCCAGTTCGGCCGCCAGGTGGGCCGCGAGCGCTCCGGCGTTGGGCCGGTCGAAGACGAGCGTGGGCGGCAACCGCAGGCCGGTCGCCTCGGCGAGCCGGTTGCGCAGTTCCACGGCGGTCAGCGAGTCGAAGCCCAGTTCGAGGAACCCGCGGTCTTCGGCGATCGCGTCGGCCGATTCGTGCCCGAGCACGGCCGCCACCCGGACCCGCACCACCTCCAGCAGCAGCCGGACGCGTTCGGCCTCCGGTTTCCCGGCGAGGTCCCGTTTCAGCGCCTCGGCCGTGCCCGACGTCTCCCCCGACCGGCGTACGGGAACGCGCACCAGGCCGCGCAGCAGCGCCGGGATCTCGGTGGCCGGGCGGCCCCGGAAAGCGGTCAGGTCGATTTTGGCGGGGACGAGCAGCCCGTCCGCGCCGGCCACGGCGGCGTCGAACAGCGCCAGACCTTCCTCCGTGGACAGCGCGGTGACACCCGCGCGGGCCATCCGGCGGACGTCGGTGTCGTCGAGTTCGCCGGTCAGCTTGCTGCGTTCCGCCCAGAAACCCCAGGCGAGGGACACACCCGGCAGCCCCTCGGCGCGACGCCGGAGCATGAGGGCGTCGGCGTAGGCGTTCGCCGCGGCGTAGCCCGCTTGCCCCGGGTTGCCGAACACGCCGGCCGCCGAGGAGAACACGACGAACTTGCGGACCGGCCCGGCGAGTTCGTGCAGCACGCGGGCGCCATCGGCCTTCGGAGCCAGCACGGTGCCGAGCCGATCGGGGGTCAGGCCGTCGACGAGCCCGTCGTCGAGCACAGCGGCGGCGTGCACCACCGCGGTCACCGGATGCGCGGCCAGCAGCACGCGCACCGCCGACGGGTCCGCGACGTCGCAAGCCGCGACGGTGACCTGGGTGCCCCGCTCCGCCAGGTCCGCGATCAGGTCTTCCGCGCCGGTGCCCGTCCGCCCGGTCAGCACCAGTCCGCGAACACCGTGCCGGACGGCGAGATGCCGGGCCAGCGCCTGCCCGAGCCGTCCGGTGCCACCGGTGATCAGCACGACGTCGTCGGGCGTCCAGTCCGGTTCACCCGCGTCGGCGGCCGCGACCCGCGCGAGCCGCGGTACCAGCGGTTTGCCGTCGTGGACGGCGACCTGCGCTTCCCCGGTCGCCAGCGCGGTCCGGACCTCGTCGTCGGTCCGCGCGTCGATCAGCACGAACCGGCCCGGATGCTCGGCCTGGGCCGACCGCACCAGACCCCAGACCGCGGCCGTCACCGGATCCGGCGACGCGCTCGCCACCGCGCCCGACGTGAGCACGACGGTCGTGGCCGTCGAACCCGCTTGGATCCGCTTCAGGACCTCCTCCAGGACCGGCCGCAGTTCGCCTTCGGGGCAGCGCCACACCACCGGCTCTTCCGGCGACGGCGACCCCACCGGAGCGGGGACCCAGTCGAGCCGGAACAGCGAATCCCGGTGGCGTCCGAGCTGGGCCGGGGAGATCGGGCGCAGGCCCAGTTCCCCGACGGTCAGCACCGGGGTGCCGGTCTCGTCGGCCACGGTGAGCGAGCCACCGTCGGGGGCCGGGGTCAGCCGAACCCGGAGTTTCGACGCGCCCGTGGCGTGGAGGGTCACGCCGGACCACGTGAACGGCAGACGCACGGTTTCGTCCCGGGCGCCGAGGCCGAGGGTGTGCAGGGCCGCGTCGAGCAGGGCCGGGTGCACGCCGAAGCGGTCCGCCTCCTCGCCCGCGGGCAGGTCGACCTCGGCGAACACATCGTCACCCTGACGCCACGCCGCGCGCAGCCCCTGGAACACCGGGCCGTAGGCGAGGCCGAGTTCGGCGAAACGGTCGTAGAGATCGGACACCGGCACCTCGGAGGCGCCGGGAGGCGGCCACTCGGCGAGCGACACCGTCGAGGGCGCGCCAGCGGACAGCGTTCCCTGTGCGTTGCGGATCCACGGTTCGGTGGAGTCCTCCGGCCGTGAGTGCACGGACACGGCACGGCGGCCACGCTCGTCGAGCTCCCCGAGCAAGACCTGCAGTGCCACGGGCCCGTCGAGGACGAGCGGCGCTTCCAGAGTCAGTTCGTCGATACTGTCGCAGCCCACCTCGCGACCCGCGCGAAAGGCGAGTTCGACGAACCCTGTACCTGGCAGGAGCACGGTGTCCAGGACCGCGTGATCGGCGAGCCAGGGTTGGGTTTCCGGCGAGATCCGGCCGGTGAGGACGAGGCCGTCGCCGTCCGCGAGCGGCAGGGCGGCGCCGAGCAGCGGGTGGTCGACCACCGTCTGCCCGAACGCCGACGCGTCCCCGCTCGCGGCGCCCGCTTCGAGCCAGAACCGCTTGTGCTGGAAGGCATAGGTTGGCAGGTCGACCCGTTCGGCCGGCGGCAGCACGGTGGACCACGAGGGGCTCAGGCCCTGCGTGTGGGCTTCCGCGAGCGACGCGACGAACCGCTCCGCGCCACCCTCACCCCGACGCAAACTCCCCAGAGCGACAGCATCTTCACTGATACCGGGAACCAACACCGGATGCGGGCTCGTCTCCACGAAGAACCGGAAACCATCCTCCAGCAACCGATCCACCGTCGCCGCGAACTGCACCTTCCCCCGTAGGTTCCGGAACCAGTACGCCGCATCCAATTCCAGAGGCTCATCGGTCACCGTCGAATAGAACGGGATCACCGGCGACTGCGGCGAAATACTCGCCAACGCAGACACCACGTCCTGCTCGATCGCATCCACATGAGCCGAATGCGACGCATAGTCCACCGGGATCCGCTTCGCCCGCACATCCAGCAACTCACACCGCTTGATCAGCGCGTCCAAGCCTGCAACGTCGCCGGACACCACCACCGCCGCAGGACCGTTCACCGCCGCCACCGACACACCCTCAGGCAGCAACTCCCGAACACGATCCTCCGAAGCGGCCACCGACACCATGCCACCGAGTCCCGACAACGCCAAAATCGCCTTACTCCGCAAACACACAACCCGCGCAGCATCATCCAACGACAACGCACCCGCCACACACGCAGCCGCGATCTCACCCTGCGAATGACCCACCACCGCAGCAGGCTCCACACCACACGCCCGCCACAACCGCGCCAACGACACCATCACCGCAAACAACACCGGCTGCACCACATCAACCCGCTCCAACGCAGCCGCATCCGACAACACATCAGACAACTTCCAGTCCACAAAGGACGACAAAGCCGTCTCACACTCAGCCATCGACTCAGCGAACACCGGAGCAGCCACCACAAGCTCCTCCGCCATCCCCACCCACTGCGAACCCTGACCCGGAAACACGAAC